>NZ_JBVJOW010000001.1:1030288-1169917 GCF_055582965.1 Amycolatopsis sp. NPDC104863 | reverse complement strand
GGGGCAGCGGGTGTTCGCTCGCTAATCTCGGCCGCTGCCAAGCCTGGTTGACGGGGCGGGGCAGCGGGTGTTCGCTCGCTAATCTCGGCCGCTGCCAAGCCTGGTTGACGGGGCGGGGCAGCGGGTGTTCGCTCGCTAATCTCGGCCGCTGCGAAGCCTGGTTGGTGGGCAGCACGCCGCTTTCGCGAGGGCTGCTTCGCGGGGCGGCGTGTATCCGCTCGCCGGCCTCGGCCGCCCCTGCCCCGAGGCGAATTGGCGGAGGCGGGCCAGAGCGCTCCGCCTCCGCCAACCGACCGCGCCGCGCGCTGCCCGCCTCCGCGCGCCACCTCGCGAGGACCTCTTCGCAGGGCGGCGCGTACCCACCTGCTGACCCGGGGCTGTACTCGCCGGTAGTTTCTCCTACACTGGTAGAGAAACCAGTGCGGGAGGTGCCCGGTGCCCAAGATCATCGACCACGACCAGCGGCGCAGTGACATCGTTGACGTCACCTGGGACCTGATCGTGCGGGGCGGGATCGAGGCCGCCACCATGCGGGAGATCGCCGCCGCGGCGGGGTTTGCCAATGGGGCGCTCAAGCTCTACTTCCCCAGCAAGGAAGACATCATCGCCGCCACCTACGAGCGCGCGCTCGACATGATGCGCCGGCACGTCGAGCTCGACGGGCTGCGCGGGATGGCCGCCCTGCGCGAGCTCTGCGTGTCGTCCATGCCGATCGACGACGAGCGCATCACCGCCGGGCGTGTGCTGCTGATCTTCTGGCAGATGTCGCTGGCCAACCCCGGCATGCACGACAAGTACCTCGAGCACGTCCGCGAGTGGCGCGGCCTGCTGCACCGCTTCCTGACCGAAGGCCGCGAAGACGGCGAAATCGTCACCAAGACCCCGGACGAGCAGCTCGTCGACGAGATCGTCCTGCTCAACGCCGGCGCGAACGTGATGAGCCTGGTGGCGGGCGAGTTCTCCACCGTCGACCTGCAGCACCGCCACCTCGGCTCCCTCCTGGACCGGCTCACCCGCCCGTGAAGACCCCGCGCAGGTAGGCCGCCACCTCCGCGTGCGACCGCGGCGACGCCGGCAGGTCCGTATACAGCCCGTAGAACCCGTGGATCTGCCCCGCGTACCGGCTCAGATCCACCGCGACCCCCGCGTCGGACAGCCGCCGGGCGAACGCCTCCCCCTCGTCGCGCAGGACGTCGTACTCCGCCGTCAGCACCAGCGCCGGCGGCAGGCCCGAGAGGTCGGACGCGCGTGATGGCAGCAGGTAGGCGTCGTCCAAAAGGGACGGATCCGGTGCGTATTGCGCGAAGAAGAACCGCATCGCATCCGCCGTCATCCCGTAGCCGGTCGCGAAGTCCACATAGGACTCGCGGCCGTCGTCGGGGTGGCCGAACACCGGGCAGATCAGCACCTGCGCCGCGATCTCCGGCCCGCCGCGGTCCCGCGTCATCAGTGAGACCACAGTGGACAGGTTGCCGCCTGCGCTCTCCCCGCCGACCGCGATCCGTGACGGCGTCACCGCGGGACCCGCGCCGCCCGCGGCCAGCCATTCCAGCACCGCGTAACAGTCGGAAGGCGCGGCCGGATACGGGTTTTCGGGCGCCAGCCGGTACTCGACGGCCGCCACCGCGACCGACGCCGCCGCGCACACCGCCCGGGAGGCGACCTCGTTCTCGTCGACCGAGCCGATCGTCCAGCCGCCCCCGTGGATCCAGAGGAACACCGGCACCGGGCCCGGCGCCTCGGGCAGGTACAGCCGGACCCGGAGATCGCCGGGGAGCCAGTGGTCGGTCACCGACGCGACCGGCGCCACCGCACCCGGCTGCGGCCGCGAAGCCGCGAACGCGGCCCGCAGCTCGACCGCGGTCAGCGGCCGCTCGGGCCCTTCGGGACTGCGGGCGAGCAGCTCGCGCACCGCGGGGTCGAGGCTCATGCTCACACCGCTTCCGCGACGAGCACACGCGGCGAACCGGGCAGCGTCAGCCGGTCGACCGGCCGCCATCCGGCACCCGACAGCCAGCCCCGGACGTCGGCCTCCGGGTAGACCACCGTGCCGTCGATGACCAGGTACTCCCCCGCGTGCAGCGCGTCGAGCGGACGCGGTTCGGCGTCGTCGTCCAGGAAGAAGTCGAGCAGCAGCAGCCGCGCCCCCGGCGCCGCCGCGGCCCGCGCGTGCCGCAGGATCGCCCGGTTCTCGTCGACGGAGAACCGGTGCACGACGTGGTTCACCATCACCAGGTCGAACTCGCCCTCCGGTTCGGCGTCCGGGGTCGCCGCGCCGACCACGCTCGTGCGGTCCGCGAACGAAGCGACCGCTTCGGTCACCGACGGCACCGACCGCGGGTCGTAGACGAACGTCGCGCGCAGGACGTCGTTGGCCTGCAGCGCCTCCAGGGCGAAGGCCGCGGAAAGCCCGCCCAGGTCCAAGAGGTTTTTGTAGTCGCTGAAGTCAAAAGCCTGTCCCAGCAGCCGAGCGTGTAGGGCGTTATACACCATCACCCCGCCGAGGAAGGTGGTCCAGCGGTCGCCGGCGAGGTCGAGGTCGCCGGGTTCGCCGGTGTCGGTGGTGTGCGCGAACTGCGTCCAGTGCGGGTAGCTGATGGTCTCGAGGAAGGTCAGGAACGGCGCGAGGTCCAGACCTTCCCCGCCGAGGTACGCGGCCGTGTCGGTGGTGAGCGCGTACCGGCCGTCCACACGGGACAGCAGGCCGAGGCCGGCCAGGGTGTCGCCGAGGATCCGGGTGGTCTTCTCCGGCCGGCCCGTCCGGCCGGCCAGCTCCCCGGCGCTCAGCGGACCGGCCGCCAGCGCCGGGAACAGCCCGATCCGGTTGGCCGCGAAGAGCTGCTGGGCCGCCATGTACCCCACGGCGATGTCCACGATGCGTTCCGGCGTGGGCGGGGTTCTCGTCACGGTGTCCTCCTTCTGTCCGACCCGGACACTCTACATCCGTAGATAAAAGAGTCCAGTGCCGATTTTCCACGCGCAGCAACGAAAAACTGTCGTATTTCAACTTCCTACGTTCGTAGAATAAAACCATTGACACGGTCGGCGGCGAGTGTCAACATGCGTAGAACTACCCCTGCCGGTGCCCGGCAGTCCGGCCCGCCCCTTCGCGGCGGGCGCGAGGAAGGGGAACCCATGACGCTGCTCGAAATCCGGGATCTCACCGTCGGCGTGGTCACCGAGGACAGCGAGCGCGAACTCGTCCGGGAGCTGTCCCTCGACCTCGCGCAGGGCCGCACGCTCTGCGTCGTCGGCGAGTCCGGCAGCGGCAAGACCGTCACCGCGCTGTCGATCATCCGGCTGCTCGAGTTCGTCGCGCCGGTCCACACCCGCGGTGAGATCACGATCGACGGCGTGGACGTAACGAAGCTGCCCGCCGACGCCATGCGCGCCTACCGAGGCCCGCGGATCGGCATGATCTTCCAGGAGGCCCTCGACTCGCTCAACCCCGGCCGCCGGGTGGGCGGGCAGCTGGTCGAGGCCTACCGCGAACCCGGGTCCCTGCCCGGCCAGGCGACCCGCCGTGGCAGCCCGCTGCGGAAGCGGGCCGAAGCCAAGGCCCGCCGGCTGCTGTCCGAGGTCGGGCTCACCGACACCGACCGGATCCTGCGCCAGTACCCGCACCAGCTGTCCGGCGGCATGCAGCAGCGCGTCATGATCGCGCTCGCCCTGATGGCCGACCCCGACCTGCTCATCGCCGACGAGCCGACCACCGCCCTCGACGTCACCACGCAGGCAGAGATCCTCACGCTCTTCGACCGGGTGCGCCGCGACCACGGCACCGCCTGCGTGTTCATCACCCACGACATGGGGGTCGCCGCGCAGGTCGCCGACCGGATCGCGGTGCTGTACCGGGGCCGCCTGGTCGAGGTCGGCTCCCGCGACGACGTGCTCACGCGGCCGCGCCACCCGTACACGCGGGCGCTGCTCGGCTGCGTGCCGCAGCTCGGTGTCAGCCGCCGCGACGGCTTCCCCACCATCTCCCCCGCCCTGCTCGAATCCGCGATGACCGGCGAGGCGACCGAAGCGGTCGAGACCCGGACGCTGAAGCCGCGCCCGGTCAAGGACCACGAAGGCACTCCGCTCACGATCACCGCGGTGTCCAAAGTGTACGGACGAAAAGGACGGCGGGTCGACGCCGTGCGCGAGGTCTCCCTGGAGATCCCGCCCGGCGAGTTCTTCGGGCTGGTCGGCGAATCCGGCTCCGGGAAGTCCACCCTCGGCCGGCTGGTGAGCGCGCTCGAACCGCCGACGTCGGGCACGATCGCCTTCGGCGCGCACGGGATCACGCCCGCCGGGCTCGCCGGCGCCGAACGCGCGTTCCGCCGCCGCGTCCAGCTGATCTTCCAGGACCCGCAGAGCTCACTGGACCCGCGCCACACCGCGGCCCGGATCATCGCCGAACCGCTCAAGGAGCTGACCCCGCTGCGCGGCGCCGAGCTGGACCGCCGCGTCGCCGACCTCATCGACGAAGTCGGCCTGCCGAAGGACACCGCCGGAAAGCTGCCCTCGCAGCTGTCCGGCGGGCAACGGCAACGCGTCTCCATCGCCCGCGCGATCGCCGCCGGGCCCGAGCTGATCGTCGCGGACGAGCCGACGTCCGCCCTCGACGTCTCGGTGCAGGGCCAGGTCATGAACCTGCTGCTGGACCTGCGCCGCACCCGCACGCTCAGCCTGCTGTTCATCACCCACAACCTCAGCCTCGTGCTGTCGGTGGCCGACCGGGTCGGCGTGATGTACCGGGGCGAGCTGATCGAGACCGGCACGCCGGACGAGATCCGCCTCTCCCCGCGTCACGGCTACACCCGGCGGCTGCTCGCCGCCAACCCCGACCTGCCCGCCCTCCCCCACACAGGATCGACGCGCCCATGAAGAGAACTCCTCTGCTCGCCGCCCTCGCCGCCGCGGCCACACTGCTCGCCGGCTGCATGGGAAGTGCCGGCACCACGGCCGCCGCCGACGGCCCGCCCGTCCGCGGCGGCAACCTCACCGTCGCCGTCCCCACCGATCCGCAGTCGCTCGACATGGTCGCCAACCCCGGCCAGGTGACCGCGCAGATCGGCAACATGATGTACGAGAAGCTGTTCGAAGTGGACCAGCACTTCGTCGCGCGGCCGATGCTGGTCGACACGTTCACCACGAGCCCGGACCGGCTGACCTACACGTTCAAGCTCCGCCAGGGGGTCACATTCCAGGACGGCAACCCGTTGACCGGCGGGGACGTCGTCGCGAGCCTCCAGCGCTGGCAGAAGAGCCACCGGACCGGCCAGCTGGTCACCCCCGACATCGACACGATCACCGCACCCGACCCGGGCACCGTCACCATCCACCTCAAGCGGCCGCGCTACCCGCTGATCGACGAGCTGGCCGGCGCGGGCACCGAGATCTACGAGGCGAAGAACCTCGCCGGCCTGCCCGCCACCGGGTTCGGCCAGGACAAGGCGATCGGCACCGGCCCGTACAAACTGAAGAGCTGGGACATCGGCCAACAGCTCGTGCTGGAGCGCTACGCCGGGTACAAGTCACGGTCCGAAGAGGACTGGGGCGGCCAAGCCGGCGCCAAGCACGCCTACCTCGACACGGTCATCTACAAGATCGTCGGTGACCAGGACGCGCTGGTCAACGGCCTGCAGACCGGCCAGTGGGACCACGCGATGCCGGCCAACGACCAGTACGAGACGCTCAAGGCCAACCCGAACCTGGTGGTGCGCAACCTGCCCGGCGGCAACCAGAACGTCATCATCCCGAACTTCACCCCGGGCTCGAAGTTCGCCGACCCGCGGGCCCGCCAGGCGCTGAACCTGCTGCTCGACAAGCCCGCGATCAACGCCGCGACCGGGGGCAGCAAGGACCTGACGATCGAGACCGGCGCGTTCGCCTCGCCGGACAACAAGGCGTCGTACTCCACCGCGGGCGAAGACGTCTACCGGCAGCACGACCCGGCCCGCGCCCAGCAGCTGCTCGCCGAGGCCGGCGTGCCCGCCGGGTCGACGATCCACATCGTCACCACGAACTCCTACCCCGAGTTCGGCAAGTGGGCGGTGCTCGTCCAGGACGAGCTGGGCAAGATCGGCCTCAAGACCAAGATCGACACCTACGACTTCGCCACCATGCTCGGCACGCTGACCAAGGACCCGGCGGGCTGGGACATCACGACGTTGTTCTTCGACTCGTCGCTGACCTCGCCCGCGCAGATGCCGGCGCTCACCCTCGGCACGCTCAACGGCTCGTCGTCGGCCGAGATGGACGGCCTGCTCGCCGAGTTCAACGCCTCGACCACGCCGGAGCAGGCGAAGACCGTCATCGACAAGATGCAGGCCTTCACCTGGAAGCAGCTGTCGGTGATCACGCTCAGCCAGTCGAAGCTCTGGGCGGCCTACACCCCGCGGCTCAAGGGTTACGGCGACTTCTACCGCGTGTTCTGGAACTCCTGGCTGGCCGCATGACCGGCGTGCTGCTGCGCCGGCTGCGCGACCTGGTGATCATCCTGGTCATCGTCGGCACGATGATGTTCTTCGTCATCCGGCTGATCCCGGGTGACCCGGCCCAGGCGATCCTCGGCCCGACCGCGCGCCCGGCCGACGTCGCGGCGCTGCGGTCGAGCATGGGCCTCGACGGCTCGCTCGGGCAGCAGTACCTGACCTGGGCCGGGCATGTGCTGCGCGGCGACTTCGGGACGTCGATCACCTACCACCAGCCGGTGCTCGACGTCGTCGCGAGCCACATCGTGCCGACCCTGACGCTGGCCGTGCTGTCCACCGTGATCAGCTTCTTCCTGTCGGTCGCGATCACGGCGTGGCAGGCGGTGTCACCGCGCAACCCGGTGGCCCGCACGCTCGACCGGCTGTCCTCGCTCGGCATGGCGATGCCGGACTTCTGGATCTCGCTCGTGCTCGTGCTGATCTTCTCGGTGACCCTGCGGTGGTTCCCCTCCAGCGGCTACCACGACCTGCTGACCGACCCGGTCGCCGCGGTGCCCGCGCTGGTGCTGCCGGTGACCGTGCTCGTGATCGGGCAGACGGCGTTGTTCGTGCTGACCCTGCGCGAGAGCGTGCTCGGCGAGCTGCCGCTGGCCTACCTGCGCACCGCGCGGGTCAAGGGCCTGCCCGAGCGACGGGTGATGCTGAAGCACGTCCTGCCGAACGCGCTGATGCCGCTGGTGACGCAGCTGGGCAGCAACTTCGCGATGCTGGTCGGCGGGATCGTGATCATCGAGTCGATCTTCGTCGTGCCGGGGCTCGGGCACCTGCTCATGGGCGCGGTGTCCACTCGCGACTTCCCGCTGATCCAGGGGGTCACGTTGTTCGTCGCGGTGCTGTTCGTCGTGGTCAACCTGCTGGTCGACCTCTCCTACGCGCTGCTCGACCCGAAGGTGCGTGTCGCATGAGCCTCGCCGTCGCCGACCAGCCGTCCGTGGTGGACACTCCCCCGCCGCGGCGCGCGATGCGGGTGTTCCGGCGGAACCGGACCCTGGTGATCTGCTCGGTGCTGCTCGGGCTGGTCGTGCTCGCGGTGGTCGTGCTGCCGTTCTTCCTGCCGAGCGTCAGCGCGACCGACCCGGTGCACCGGCTGCTGCCGCCGTCGGCCGCGCACCCGCTCGGCACCGACTCCTTCGGCCGGGACGTGCTGGCCCGGCTGGTCTCCGGCGGGCGCGCGTCGCTCGGCCTCTCGGCGTTGATCACGCTCTGCGCGGCGTTCTCCGGCATGGTGATCGGCCTGGTCAGCGGCTTCTACCGGACGGCGGACGCGGTCCTGATGCGGCTGATGGACGCGTGGATGTCGTTCCCGGCGATCATCCTGGCGATGGCGCTGGCCATCTCGCTGGGCGCGAGCATCTGGACCGAGCTGATCGCGCTGACGGTGATCTTCACGCCGTTCACCGCGCGGGTCATCCGCAGCCGCGTGCTCGGCATCGCCGGCCGGCAGTACATCGGCGCCGCGCGCGTGTCCGGGATGAGCCGCGGCAAGATCCTGCTGGTGCACGTGTTCCCCAACGTGCTGCCGCTGGCGCTGGTCCAGGTCGTCATCCTCGCCGCGGCCGCGATGCTGGTCGACGGTGCGATGAGCTTCCTCGGGCTCGGCATCGCGCCACCCACGCCGACCTGGGGGAACATGATCGCCGAGGGCCGCTCGTACCTCGTGGTCGCGCCGTGGCTGGTCGTCGTGCCGGGCGTGACGATCATGCTCTGCGTCTTCCTGCTCAACCTCATCGGCTCCGCGCTGCGGATCGCCGTGGACGCCCGTGCCCGCACGCTCGGCGAGCTGCAGCGCCTGCGCGTCCGCTCCCGCTCTTGAGAAAGGCCTTTCCTTGACGCTCCCGACGTCCCTCGCCGTGCGCCGGTTCGCCCCGGCCCGCCCGGTTTCCGGCCCGCCGGTGCTGCTCCTGCACGGCTTCGCCTCCGACGGCGCCACCGACTGGGTGAGCACCGGCTGGCCGGCGGCTTTGACCGCGTCCGGCCGTGAGGCAATCGTGCCCGACCTCCCCGGTCACGGGTCGAGCCCGGCCCCCGGGGACCCGACCCCCAAGGCGATCACCGAAGAGCTGGCGCTCGCGGTCGGCGAAGTGTCCGAACTGGACGTTGTCGGGTACTCGCTGGGCGCGCGGCTGGCGTGGGAGCTGCCCGCGTTGCTGCCGGTCCGGCGGCTGGTCCTCGGTGGGCTCAGCCCTTACGAGCCGTTCGGCGCGGTCGACGTCGAGGCCGCCCTGGCCTTCGCGGCCGGCGGAAAGCTCCCAGGCGACACGCTGACGGCGGTGATCGCCCGGATGATCACCGCGCCGGGCCGGGACCCGGCCGCCCTGGCCCGCTGCATCGAGGGGCTGCGGCGCGAGCCGTTCGCGCCCCGGATCGGGACGGTCGGCGTGCCGACGAGGTTCGTCGCGGGCCGGGACGACCCGGTCAGCGCGGGCGTC
Source organism: Amycolatopsis sp. NPDC104863 (assembly GCF_055582965.1). NCBI lineage: Bacteria > Bacillati > Actinomycetota > Actinomycetes > Pseudonocardiales > Pseudonocardiaceae > Amycolatopsis > Amycolatopsis sp. NPDC104863. The sequence goes on along the minus strand of NZ_JBVJOW010000001.1, from coordinate 1,161,006 downwards.
GAAACCCTCGTCCCGCTGGTGCCGGGCAGCGACCTGCTGCGCGTGCCCGGCGACCACGGTGCGGCTTTGCGAGGCGCGCCCTTCCGCACCGCCGCGCTCACGTTCCTCGACACTCCTTGACGCCGGGCGTCACCAGGAGCCGTCGGGGCTGACGTCACGGTCCAGCCAGAGGTGGTCCACGGCCGCGCGGATCTCGGCGCCGTGGTCGCGGGCCAGCTCGAGGGCGCCGAGGTTGTCGGCGAGCTGCGCGGCCCGGCTCACTCCGAAGAGGACGTTCGCCACCGGTTCGTACGCCAGGCAGAACGCCAGCGCGAGCTGAGCGCGGGTCACGCCGAACTCCGCCGCGATGGCCGCGAGCGCACCGGAAGCGTCCACTATGGACTCGCGGATCCCGCCGACGTCGGCGCCGATCTTCCGGGTGGGCGCCGCGGTGCCGAGCAGGACCCCGCCTTCGAAGACGTCGGAGGCCTGCAGCACCAGCCGTCCGCTCGCGAAGTGCCTCGCGTAGAACTCACCCTCGGCCATCGAGCGGCGGGCGATGGAGTACTTCAGCTGTGCGAACTCCGGACCGGGCAGGCCTTCCCGGTCGGCGAACTCGCACGCGAGGTCGAGGTCGGCGGCGAGCCAGTTGTTGACCCCCCAGCCGCCGACCCGCCCGGCCCGCACCTGCTCGGCCACCTCGGTGACCACCCGCGGGACGTCCGGGCGGTCGCGGTAGTCACCCACGACGACCAGGTCCGCGTGCCCGGTGCCGATCCGCCCCAGCGACGTCTCGAGCTGCTCCGCGAAGCCGGTGCGCGGGTAGTCCCAGAGCCAGAGCTTCCCGCACAGCAGGTAGTCCTCGCGGGCGATCCCGGCTTCCCGCACGGCTTCGCCGAAGAGGACGTCGGTGCGCGAGTTCTCCGCGTGCGGGCCGAAGTCGTAGTGCGCGACGTCGAACAGCGTGACGCCGGCGTCGACGGCGGTCCTCAGCAGCCGGACGGCGTCACCGAAGTCCATCCGGTCCCAGGTGTTCCACGAGCCGAGGCCGAACACCGATTTTCCGAGTAGGCTCACGAGTTTTCCTTTCGTCGCAGCGCATCTTACGTCTACGATTGTAGAATGAAAACACGGATCGTGGTGGTCACCGGCGGGGCGAGCGGCATCGGCCGAGGGATCGCCGAAGGATTTCTCGGCGCGGGCGACCGGGTGGTCGTCGCCGACGTCGACGCCCGCGCGGCCCACGACGTCGCTCGCGTGCTCGGCGCCGAGCACGTCGAGCTCGACATCGCGGACCCGGCTTCGGTCGACGCCGCGCTTGACCTGGTCACGTCCCGGTTCGGCCCGGTCGACGTGCTGGTCAACAACGCGGGGCTGGCCGGGGGCGGCGGCCCGCTCACCGGCCTCGACGTCGAGGTGTTCGACCGGTGCGTCCGGGTCAACTTCCGCGGCACCTTCCTGATGACCCGCGCGGTCGGCGCGCACATGGTCGCGGCGGGGACCCGCGGCGCGATCGTCACCATCTCGTCGATCGGCGCCCGGCAACCGACCCCCGGGCTCGGCCACTACGAAGCCACCAAAGCGGCGGTCGACGCCTTGACCCGGTCCGCGGCGCTGGAGCTGGCGCCGCACGGGATCCGCGTCAACGCCGTCGCGCCCGGCCCGGTGCTCACCCCGATGACCGCCGGGTTCGCCGCCGACAGCGCGGCGCGCGCGGCCTGGGAGTCCCGGATCCCGCTCGGCCGGATCGCGGCCGTCGAGGACGTGGTGCCCGCCGTGCTCTTCCTGGCCTCACCCGCGGCCGGGCACGTCACCGGCGTGAGCCTCGCGGTGGACGGCGGCCAGCTGCTGACCTGACCATCCCCGGTGGACGATCCGGCCGCCGGTCACGGTCAGCTCGACCGCGACCGACGGCAGGTCGGCCAGCGGCACGTCCAGCGGATTGGCGGCCAGGACGCAGAAGTCGGCGGCCCGGCCGAGCCCGAGCGAGCCCTTCCAGCGCGCGGAGCCGTCCTGCGCGGCCGCCTCGGTCGTGTAGCAACGCAGGAGCCGTGCGGTCAGGCCGGGTGTGCTGCCTCGCGCGTCCAGCAGCTCACCCGCCGCCGCGAGGTGCAGGCGCCAGTCGGGGGTCACGACCGGGGCGTCGCTGCTCAGCGTGAGCCGCACGCGAGCGTCGAGGATCTTCCGCAGCGGCCACGCCTGCGCGGCGACGTCGTCGCCGAGGGCGGCGGCGACCATCGGCCGCATCGCAGTCGCGATGACGGGCTGCGTGGTCAGGCCGATCCCGGTGGCCGCCATCCGCCGCAGCTGCGCGGTGGTCACCAGGTCGCCGTGGACGAGGTGGTCGCCCGGGCGAAGGCCGGCAAGCGCCGTCTCGATGCTCCGCTCCCCCGTGGCGTGCACGCCGACGACGTACCCGCGTTCGTGTGCCAGCTTGATCATCAACGCCAGGTTGGCCGCGCGGGCAGGGTCGTCGGGACCGTCGACGAGCAGGGCGCCGTGGGTGCCGTCGGCGTAGCAGTGGTGGGTCCAGGCCGTCCGCATCGGCGGGATCCCGTCGGCGAAGATCTTCACCCCGGTGACCGCCAGCCAGTCCGGATCGGTGTCCGGGACCGGCGTGGCGAGCCCGCTTTCGAACTCCGCCAGGGCCGACCGTCCGTCGAGGAGCCCGAAAAGCCGGAGGACGGTGACTCGCGCGCGCAGCAGCCCCTCGCGCTGCAGAGCCGCGTACTCCTCCAGAACCTCCGCCGAGAAGCAGCCGGTCTCGCCGGGGCCGAGGCCGGGTTCGGTGTAGCTCGTGATGCCGAGCGACGCGCAGACCTCAGCCGCGCGCAGGATCGCCGCGCGGCGCTCGGCCGCCGTCGTGACGGGCTTTTCCTCGTGCGACGGCCCGAGCAGCGGGTGCGGCCAGCGTGCGCCGAGCCAGGTCGCGTGCAGGTGCGTGTCGTTGATGCCGGGCAGGACCGTGCGCCCGGCGAGGTCGAGCACCTCGGTGTCCGGTCCGATGTGGCCGGTGACGTCGCCCAGCGCGAGCACCCGGCCGTCGCGCACGGCCAGGCCGCTCGCCACCGCGCCGGCCGCGTCGAAGGTGAGCACCGTGCCCCCTCGGACGACGAGGTCCGCCGGGCGGATCCGCTGTGCTGTCATGGTTTCCTCCCGGACCTGGACTTTTTCTTCCACGAATGTAGACTAAAAAGATGGCTCTGCCCACCCACACGGAGGCCGCCGTGCTCACCGGCCACCGCGCACCCCTCGAACTGAGGGAACTTCCCCTGCCCGCCGAGCCGGAACCCGGCGCGGCCCTCGTCCGGCTCACCTGCACCACGTTGTGCGGCACCGATGTCCACCTCTGGTCCGGGCAGATGAGCCTCCCCGGCATGCTGCCGATGGTGCTGGGTCACGAGATGGTCGGCGAAGTGGTCGCCGTCGGACCGGGCACCACGGACACGCTCGGCCGCGAAATCCGTCCCGGCGACCGCCTCGGCTGGTCGGAGTCGACGTGCGGAAAGTGTTACGGTTGCACGATCCTGCGTGAGCCGGTCGCCTGCGAGAGCCGTGGTTACGGCTTTCTCCAACGAGCCGACCGGTTCCCGTACGCCACCGGCGGCCTCGCGCGTCATTGCTACGTCACACCCGGCGCGGCAAAACTGCTGCTCCCGGACGACGTCGAGGACACGTGGGCGTCGATGTCCGGCTGCGCGGGCAAAACCGTGCTGCGCGCGGTGGCGCGGTCCGGTGGCATCCGTCCGAACGCGACGGTCGTCGTCCAGGGCGCGGGCGCCCTCGGAGTGTTCGCCACCGCCGTCGCGCGGCTCTGCGGGGCGGGCGTGGTGATCACCGTGGGCGGGCCGTCCTCCCGCCTCGAGGTGGCGGAGCGGTTCGGCGCCACGGCGACCGTGTCCGTCGAGTCCACTCCGGACGAACGGGTCGAGCGGGTGCGCGAGCTGACCGGCGGACGCGGCGCGGACCACGTCTTCGACTTCGCGGGCGGCCCGACGATCGGCGAAGAGGCCGTCGCCTTCGCCGCGCAACGCGGGACGATCGCGATCGTCGGGTCGACCGGGCCGGCGCCCTCCCCCGTGCCGCTGGGCACGGTGATGGGCAAGGAGCTGGCGATCGCCGGCTCGCTCAACGGCGACATCGCCGACTACCACCGCTCGGTCGAGTTCTTCCGCGCCTTCGCCGGCCGGCTGCCGTGGGCCGAGCTGTTCAGCCCGCCGGTCGGGCTGGCCGGCGCGTCCGCCGCCGTCGAGTCGATGGCGCGGCTCGGCGAGCTCAAAGCCGTCATCGACCCCCGACTGCCCTAGGAGGGCTTCCGTGACCATCCCCCAGCGCCGCATCGGCCGTGACGGCCCGCAGACCGGCGTCCTGTCACTCGGCTCCTGGCACACCTACGACCGGATGGACTTCCGCGAGGCGGTGACGCTGGTGCGGACCGCGGTCGACGCCGGCGTCACGCTGTTCGACGTCGGCGTGTACGGCTTTCCCGGCAGCCCGCCGGTCTTCACCGATGTGCTGTTCTCCGCAATGGTGCGGGCCGCGGGCCTGCGACGGGAGGACTACCTGCTCTCGGCGAAGCTGTGGCTGGAGGGCTATCCCGCGCAGAGCCTGCGCGCGCAGCTGGAGAACGCGTTCTTCCGGGCCGGGGTTTCGCACGCCGACCTGGTGATCCTGGGTGACCTGCGGCGCGAGGACACCGACCTGCACGCGCTGGCCGGCGAGCTCGCCGAGCTGCGTTCGGCCGGGCTGATCCGGCAGTGGGGCGTCAACAACTGGTCGGCCGGGACGATCCGGGCGATCCACGACTTCTCGCTCTCCGAAGGCGCGCCCGGGCCGGCGATCGCGCAGCTGAAGTACAGCGTCGCCCGACGGTCCATTCCGGACGGTGCGCCGTTCGAATCGGTGTTCTCCCTCGGCATTTCGCTCCAGTCCTCGGACGTGTTCGAGGGCGGCGTGCTGCTCGGCAAGGGCGGGCGCCAGGTGGGCCGGGACCCCGGTGACGTCCGGCAGCGGATCGCGGACTCGGCGCCGGATCTCGCGAAGGTCGCGGCGAGCGTCGGGGCGACACCTGCTCAGCTGTGCCTGGCCTTCACGCTCACCCACCCGGCGAACACCACCACGCTGTTCGGCGCGACGAGCGTCGAGCAGCTTTCCGAGAACCTCGAGGCGGTCGCGCTGGTGAACCGCGTCGGGGCTGCGACCCTGCGTTCCCTCGTGGAGCCGTTCTGGGCCGACCGTGACGCCGTTGACCCGGAGGGGCCGTGACTCCCGAGCTGTCCGCTTCGACGCTGCCCGCGATCCGCGCCTCGTTCCGCAACCTCACTCCGGCGGAGGCGATCGGAGACCGGGACATCGTGTGGTCGGAGCACGTCCTCGACGACGGGGTCGTGCTCACGGTGCTGCGGCCGCGCGCACCCCGGCCCGGCGCGCCCGGGCTGTACAGCATCCACGGCGGCGGCATGGTGATGGACGACCGGTTCGCCGACCTGCCGCGGCTGGTGGCGTTGATCGAGGAGTTCGGGTTCGTCTGCGCGACCGTCGAGTACCGGCTCGCGCCGGAGCACCCGCATCCGGCGCCGCTGGAGGACTGTTACGCGGGTTTGGTCTGGTTCGCTTCGGCGTTCGACTTCTCACGGCTGATCGTGGGCGGCGGCAGTGCGGGCGGCGGGCTGAGCGCAGGAGTGGCGCTGCTCGCCCGGGACCGCGGCGGCCCGGAGCTGGCCGGTCAGCTGCTGTTGTGCCCGATGCTCGACGACCGGACGGCGGCTGACCTCCCCGATCTCGTGTGGACGCGCGAAGCCAACAACTTCGGCTGGCGCAGCCTCCTCGCCGGGCAGACGTCGCCCTACGCCGCCCCGGCGCGGATGGCGGACCTGGGTGGGCTGCCCCCGGCGTTCGTGGAGGTGGGCGGGGCGGAGCTGTTCCGCGACGAGGACGTGGCGTACGCGCAGCGGCTGGCTCAGGCCGGAGTGCCGACGGAGCTGCACGTCTGGGCCGGGGCGCACCACGGTTTCGACCGCTTCGCCCCGGAGTCGGAGGTGACCCGCGCGGCACTGGCGGCACGCTCCTCCTGGCTGCGGCGGCTGCTCAACCGCCCAGAATGAACTTCGCGGCCTGCTCGCCGACCAGGACCGCCGGGGCGTTGGTGTTGCCCGTCGGGACCCGCGGCAGGACCGACGCGTCCGCGACGACCAGCCCGTCAAAGCCGTGCACCGCCAGCGCCGGGTCGACGACCGCGTCGCCGTCCGTGCCCATCCGGCAAGTCCCGACCTGGTGGTGGTAGGTGATCGCCGTCCGGCGGACGTACTCGCGGACGTTGTCTTCCGGCGCCGGGTACAGCGGCCGCGCGCCCCACTCGGCGGCCAACGCCGGTGCCCGGCCGACCGCCCGGCACTGCTCCACCGAGGCGACCAGGCTCTCGAAGTCCGCCGGCGACGCGAGCGCGTTCAGGTCGATCAGCGGTGAGCCGTCCGGCGCCAGCCGGAGGCTCCCCCGGCTCTCCGGCGACACCATCCCCGCCATCAGCGAGAACCCGGTCGGCGGCCCGGACATCCACGACTCGTACATCGGCACGCCGAAACAGATCGGCTGGGTGTCCGGCACCGCGACACCCGGGCGGCTGCGCCAGAACCAGTGCACCTGCGTCACCGGCCGGCCCGGCCACGGCGTGACCTCGCGGTCCGTCGCGAAGATCACCGGAGAGAGGAGGTGGTCGTGGAGGTTGCGCCCCACACCCGGCAGGTCGGCGACGACGGTGATGCCGAGCGCGGCCAGCTCGTCCGCCGGGCCGACGCCGCTGCGCAGCAAGATCGCGGGCGACGCGAGCGCGCCCGCCGCCAGGACCACCAAGTCCGCCGAGAGCTCTCGTACCGCGCCATCGATGGACGCCACGACGCCGGTCACGCGCGAACCGGAGAACCGCAGCCGGTGCACCTCCGCTCCCGTGTGGACAGTCATCCGCGAAGCCACCGGCAAACCGTAGGCCCGCCAAGTGGTGAGCCGCCGGCCGTCCCGCACGGTGATCCGCTGAACGGACACCCCCTCATCCGGATCCAGCGGCAAGCCCACGGAAACAGCGGCGTCCATGATGGACTGCTGGATCGGGTGCAGCGGCTCGTTCGGGACGACGTCGAGGAGGTCCTTCTCGATCCGCTCGAACACCGGCGCCACCTCCGCCCACGTCCAGCCGGGCAGGCCCCAGCCGTCGTAGTCGGCGGGCGCGCCGCGGACCCAGATCATCCCGTTGAGCGCGTGCGAGCCGCCGAGGACCTTGCCGCGCGGCAGGTGGAGACGCCGGCCGGCCGCGTGCGGCTGCGGAACCGTGTACAGATCCCAGTCCTCCGGCCCGTGCCACAGCTCCGCCGCCCGGCCCGGGTCGTGGATGGCGGGGTTGGCGTCCGGGCCGCCCGCCTCGAGCAGCGTGACCGCCGCGCCCGCGTCCACCAGCCGCCGGGCCACCACCGAGCCGGCCGAACCGGCGCCCACCACGATCACGTCCATGCGGTCCAGCCTGGGGCGTGCGCCGGGAGGCGGGAACCATCCCTTCGCCGTCGGTCAACGGGCATGCGTGAGCGGACAAGACCCGCCCCGCCCCGGAACCCGATACTCGCCTCATCCAAGGCCGAGGAGGAACCCGGGATGGCGACACGCCTGTGCATCGACGGACAGTGGACCGAGGCCGGCGGCGGGACGATCCCGACGCGCGACCCCGCCACCGGCCGGGTGCTCGAAGAGGTCGGCACCGCGTCGAAGGCCGACGTCGACGCCGCCGTCGGGGCCGCCCGGCGGGCGCTCACCGCGCCCGGGTGGGCCGGGCTCCTCCCGGTCCGGCGCGCCGCGCTGCTGTTCCGGCTGGCCGACCTCGTCGAGGAACACCACGAAGAGCTGGCCCGGCTGGAAACCCTCGACCAGGGCCAGCCGATCGGCGTCTCGCGGCAGGTGAGCGTGACCGGGGCGTCGGAGCACTTCCGCTACTTCGCCGGCTGGGTCACGAAGCTGCAGGGCACCACGAACCCGGTGTCCTTCCCGGACACGCTGCACTACACCCGCCGCGAGCCGGTCGGGGTGAACGCGCTGATCACGCCGTGGAACTTCCCGCTGATGATCCTCGCCTGGAAGCTCGCGCCCGCGCTGGCCACCGGCAACACAGTGGTGATCAAGCCCAGCGAGGTGACGCCGCTGACCAGCATCCGGCTCGTCGAGCTGGCCCACGAAGCCGGATTCCCGGCGGGCGTGGTCAACCTCGTGACCGGTGACGGCGCGGTCGGCGCCCTGCTGACCGAGCACGCGGGAGTCGACCACGTCTCCTACACCGGCTCGACGGCGGTCGGGAAGCTGATCACGGCGGCGAGCGCGGCGTCCAACCTCAAGCGGCTCACCCTCGAGCTCGGCGGGAAGGCCCCCAGCATCATCGCGGCCGACGCCGACATCACCGCCGCCGTGGCCGGCAACCTCGCCGGGGCGACGCTCAACACCGGTCAGGTCTGCGCGGCCTACACCCGCTTCTACGTCGACCGCAAGCGCGAGCAGGAGTTCGTCGACAAGCTGGCGCGCGGCCTCGAAGGGCTCCGGATCGGGCCGGGCACCGACGAAAACACCCAGCTCGGCCCGCTCGTGTCGGCCAAGCACCGCGAACACGTCGACTTCCTCGTCGGCACCGGCCGCGAACAGGGCGCCGACCTGGTCACCGGCGGCAGCCCGGTCGACGGCGACGGCTACTTCTACACCCCGACGCTCTTCGCCGGCGTCACCGACGAGATGGCGATCATGCGTGAGGAGATCTTCGGCCCGGTGCTCGCCGTGACCGCCTACGACGACGGCGACGAGCTGCTGGCCCGCGCGAACGACACCGAATACGGCCTGGCCGCGACGATCTGGACCCGCGACATCCGCACCGCCCAGCGCTACGCCGACGGGATCCGGGCCGGCGCGGTGTTCGTGAACATGCCGCCGGTCCCGGACATGGCCGCGCCGTGGGGTGGTTACAAGGCGTCCGGCTGGGGCCGCGAGATGGGCCCCTGGGCCCTGGACGCGTACACCGAGACGAAGTCCGTCTGGCTGCACTACGGCTACTGATCGTGCCGTAGATCGTATATTATTTGGGATATCTTCTCGTACCGGCAGGCAGGAACCACGGATGACCAGCATCGGGCGGCCCGGCAAGATCATCGCGCTGCACCTCAACTACCGCTCCCGCGCCGCCCAGCGCGGCCGGGTGCCGCAGCAGCCGTCGTACTTCCTCAAGCCGCCGACGTCGGTGGCGGCGAGCGGGGACGTGCTCGAACGCCCGGCGGGCACCGAGCTGCTGGGGTTCGAAGGCGAGATCGCGCTGGTCATCGGCCGCACCGCCCGCCGCGTCACCCCGGAGAACGGCTGGTCTTACGTCGGTGGCGTCACCGCGGCCAACGACTTCGGCGTGTACGACCTGCGCTACGCCGACAAGGGCAGCAACCTGCGGTCCAAGGGCGGTGACGGGTTCACCCCGCTCGGCCCGGCGGTGCTGCCCGCCGCCGACGTCGACCCGGCCGCGCTGCGCCTGCGCACCTGGCTCAACGGTGAGCTCGTCCAGGAGGACACCACCGGCGACCTGCTCTTCGGCTTCGGCCGGCTGGTCGCCGACCTCTCGCAGCTGATCACCCTCGAGCCCGGCGACGTCGTCCTGACCGGCACCCCAGCGGGCGCGTCGGTCGCCGTCCCCGGCGACGTCGTCGAGGTCGAGGTCGACACGGCCGGGCACACCACCGGCCGGCTGGTCACGACGATCACCGAAGGGACCGTCCCGTTCGGACCGTACGGCGCGCTCCCCCGCGCCGACGAGCAGCAACGGGCGGACGCCTACGGGACTTCCGAAGACTTCGAGCTGACCGCAGAGCTGCGAGAAAAGCTCGAGTCCGTCGGCACCGCGACGCTGTCCGTCCAGCTCCGCAAGCGCGGGCTCGGCAACGTCTTCGTCGAAGGGCTCACTTCGACCCGGCCGGGCGCCCGGCTGACCGGCCGCGCCCGGACCTTGCGCTACCTCCCCCATCGCGAAGACCTGTTCAAGTCCCACGGCGGCGGTTACAACGCCCAGAAGCGGGTGATCGACAGCCTCGGGCCCGGCGACGTCCTCGTCATGGAGGCCCGCGGGGAACACGGCACCGGCACCGTCGGCGACATCCTGGCGCTGCGGGCGCAGGTCCGCGGCGCGGCCGGGATCGTCACCGACGGCGGGGTGCGCGACCTCGCGGCAGTGTCCGCTTTGGACATTCCCACCTACCACGCCGGGCCGCACCCGGCGGTGCTCGGGCGACGGCACGTGCCGTGGGACGTCGACGTCGCGATCGCCTGCGGGGGCGCGGCCGTCTGCCCCGGCGACGTGATCGTCGGTGACGGCGACGGCGTCCTGGTCATCCCGCCGGACCAGGTCGAGGAGGTCGTCGACGCGGCGATCGAGCAGGAGCGGCAGGAGACGTTCATCGCCGAGCAGGTCGCCGCGGGCGAGCGGGTCGAAGGCCTCTACCCGATGGACGAGCACTGGCGCGGGAGGTACGCCGAATGGCTCGCGAAGCGGTGAACGGCGCCGCGATGAGCAAGTCGCGGATCGCCTACCAGTGGATCAAGGCCCGGATCGGCGACGGCACCTTCTCCCCCGGCTACCGCCTCGTCCTCGGCCAGCTCGCCCAGGAGCTCGGCGTGAGCGTGGTCCCGATCCGCGAGGCGATCCGGCTGCTGGAGGCCGAGGGCCTGGTGACGTTCGAACGCAACGTCGGCGCGCAGGTCGCCATGGTCGACAAGAGCGAGTACCAGCACACGATGCAGACCCTCGCGCTGGTCGAGGGGTACGCGGCCGCGCTCGCCGCGCCCCACCTGGCCCCCGGCACGCTCGACAAGGCCCGCGCGCTCAACGCGGATCTGGCCGGCTGCCTCGGGCACTTCGAACCGGCGCGGTTCACCGCGCTCAACCGGGACTTCCACGCCGTGCTGTTCGACGCCTGCCCGAACCCGCAGGTCCTCGACCTGGTCCGGCGCGGCTGGGACCGCCTCGGCGGGCTGCGCACCTCGACGTTCAGCTTCGTGCCCGGCCGCGCCCGCGAGTCGGTGGCCGAGCACGAGCACATCCTCGCCCTGCTCGGCGACGGCGCGCCGGCCGCCGAGGTCGAGCGGGCCGTCCGCGACCACCGGCTGGCCACGCTCGACGCGTACCTCGCCTACCGCCACCCCTGACGCAGAAAGGCACCCCATGCGCTTCCGCTCCGACCCCCAGGCCATCCGCGGGTCGATCGCGCCGCTGATGACGCCGTTCACCGCCGGCGGCGCGGTGGACCACGACGGCCTGAAGAACCTCGTGCGCTGGCAGCTGGCCTCCGGCTCGCACGGCATCTCGATCGGCGGGTCCACCGGCGAACCGGGTTCCCAGACCGTCGCCGAACGCGCGGAGGCGATCCGCACGGTGGCCGCGGCGGTCGGCGACCGGGTGCCGTTCGTGCCCGGCACCGGCTCGGCGAAGCTCGACGAGACCCTCGAGCTGACCGCGGCCGCGCGGGACGCCGGGATCGACGCGGCGCTCGTCATCACGCCGTACTACGCGCGGCCCACGCAGGACGCGCTGTTCGTCTGGTACCGCACGGTCTGCCGCGAGTTCCCCGACCTGCCGATCGTCGCCTACAACGTGCCGAGCCGGACCGCCGTCGACCTCGCGCCGGAGACGGTCGCGAAGCTCTACCGCTCGTGCGAGAACTTCGTCGGGATCAAGGAGACGACGAAGGACTTCGAGCACTTCTCCCGCGTGCTGCACCTCTGCGGCCGGGAGCTGCTGGTGTGGTCCGGGATCGAGCTGCTCTGCCTGCCGCTGCTGGCCCTCGGCGGCGCCGGGTTCGTCAGCGCGACGGCCAACATCGCCCCGGCGGCCTGCGCCGAGCTGTACACGGCGTGGCAGTCCGGCGACCACGAACGCGCCCGCGAGATCCACTACGGCCTGCACCCGCTGGTCGACCTGCTGTTCGTCGAGACCAACCCGGCGCCGGGCAAGTGGGTCCTGGAACAGCGCGGGCTGCTCGCGTCCGGGCACGTGCGGCCGCCGCTGATCCCGCCCACCGAAGCGGGGCTCGCCCGGATCAAGGACCTGATGGCGGAAGGCGCGAAGTACCTGTCGCCGACCGAAGGCTTCACTGTGGAGGGGAAGGCATGACCCACTACGTCCCGGACGGACTGCCGGGCGAGCTCAAGCACCACATCGGCGGTGAGCTCGTCGACAGCGTCTCCGGCAAGACCTTCGACGTGCTCGACCCGGTGTCCAACACGCCGTACGTGACCGCCGCGGCGGGGCAGGCCGAGGACGTCGACCGGGCGGTGGCCGCGGCGCGCCGGGCGTTCACCGACGGGCCGTGGCCGCGGATGCTGCCGCGGGCCCGTGCCCGGGTGCTCAACAAGATCGCCGACGCCGTGGAGGCGCAGGACGCCCGGCTCGCCGAGCTGGAGACGTTCGACACCGGCCTGCCGATCACCCAGGCGCTCGGGCAGGCCCAGCGCGCGGCCGAGAACTTCCGGTTCTTCGCCGACCTCGTCGTCGCCCAAGCCGACGACACCTATCAGGTGCCCGGCCGCCAGGTGAACTACGTGCACCGCAAGCCGGTCGGGGTGGCCGGGCTGATCACGCCGTGGAACACGCCGTTCATGCTGGAGAGCTGGAAGCTCGCGCCCGCACTGGCTTCGGGCTGCACGGTGGTGCTCAAGCCGGCCGAGTTCACCCCGCTGTCGGCGAGCCTGTGGGCGGGGATCTTCGCCGGCGCCGGGCTGCCGGACGGTGTGTTCAACCTGGTCAACGGTTTCGGCGAGGAAGCGGGTGACGCGCTCGTCAAGCACCCGGACGTCCCGCTGATCTCCTTCACCGGCGAGACCACCACCGGCCAGACGATCTACCGCAACTGCGCAACCGGCCTCAAGGGCATGTCGATGGAGCTGGGCGGCAAGTCCCCGGCGATCGTGTTCGCCGACGCCGACCTCGACGCCGCGCTCGACTCGACGCTGTTCGGCGTCTTCTCCCTCAACGGCGAACGCTGCACCGCGGGCAGCCGGATCCTCGTCGAGCGCCCGATCTACGACGAGTTCTGCGAGCGGTACGCCGAGCGGGCGCGCAGCATCGTCGTCGGCGACCCGCACGACCCGGCCACCGAGGTCGGCGCGCTGGTGCACCCCGAGCACTACGACAAGGTGATGAGCTACGTCGAGCTGGGCAAGACCGAGGGCCGGCTGCTCGCGGGCGGCGGGCGTCCGTCCGGTTCGGACACCGGCAACTACGTGGCGCCCACGGTGTTCGCCGATGTTCCGTCGTCCGCGCGGATCTTCCAGGAGGAGATCTTCGGGCCGGTGGTCGCGTTGACGCCGTTCGACACCGAGGCCGAGGCTTTGGCGCTGGCCAACAACGTCAAGTACGGGCTGGCCGCGTACCTGTGGACGTCGGATCTGCGGCGGGCGCACACTTTCGCGCAGTCGGTCGAAGCCGGGATGGTCTGGCTGAACTCGCACAACGTGCGCGACCTGCGCACCCCGTTCGGCGGGGTCAAGGCGTCCGGCCTCGGCCACGAAGGCGGCTACCGCTCACTCGACTTCTACACCCACCAGCAGGCGATCCACGTCTCGCTCGGGCCGGTGCACACGGCCCGCTTCGGCAGCGTCCAGAAGGGACAGTCATGACCGCCACCCCGCCGGACGTCCTCCGCTGCGCCTACGCCGAACTGGTCGTCACCGACCTCGCCGCGTCCCGCGATTTCTACGTCGGCGTGCTCGGGCTGGTGGTGACCCACGAGGATGCCGAGGCGCTGTACCTGCGCGCCTTTGAGGAGTACCTGCACCATTCCCTGGTGCTGCGCAAGGGATCCACCCCCGCGCTGGCCGTGCTGGCCTACCGCGTCCGGAGCGCGGCGGACCTCGACCTCGCCGAGGCGTACTACCGCGAGCTCGGCTGCCGGGTGGAGCGCCGGGCGGCCGGCGCGACCCGCGGCATCGGCGAGGCGGTCCGGGTCGAGGACCCGCTCGGGTTCCCGGTGGAGTTCTTCCACGAGGCCGAGCACGTCGAGCGGTTCACGCAGCGCTACGACGTCCACGGCGCGGGCGCGCTGGCGCGGCTGGACCACTTCAACCTCGACACCCCGGACGTCCCGGCGGCCCGGAAGTACTACGAGGGCCTGGGTTTCCGCGTGTCGGAGGACATCCAGGACGACGAAGGCACGGTGTACGCGGCCTGGCTGTTCCGCAAGCCGACCGTGCACGACGTCGCGCTGACCGGCGGTGACGGGCCGCGGCTGCACCACATCGCCTTCGCCAGTCACGAACGGCACCAGATCCTGCACATCTGCGACCACCTGGGCGCGCTGCGCCGGTCGAGGATGATCGAACGCGGGCCGGGCCGCCACGGCGTCTCGAACGCCTTCTACCTCTACGTCCGGGACCCCGACGGCCACCGCGTCGAGCTCTACACCCACGACTACTACACCGGCGACCCGGACAACCCGGTGATCACCTGGGACGTGCACGACAACCAGCGCCGCGACTGGTGGGGCAACCCGGTGGTGCCGAGCTGGTACACCGACGCGTCGGTCGTCCTGGACCTCGACGGCGAGGTGCGCCCGGTCGTCGAACGGGCCGAGCCGCGCGAAGCCGACGTCACCATCGGCGCGGACGGGTTCTCCTTCAGCACCGGCGAGGCCGAGTTCAAGCTAGGCGAGCAGGTGTGAGAACCACGCGCGCGTGCGGTTGAGGACGTCGATCTGGTGCGCGCGTCCGCGGATCGAGTGGCCCTCGCGCGGGTAGACGACGAACTCGTGGGGCTGGTCGCCGAGCGCCCAGTGCAGGAGTTCCGCCTGGGACAGCGGGACGTTCGTGTCGTCCTCGCCGTGCAGGATGAGGACGGGCGTGCGGATCTTCGCGGCGTGGGTGATCGGGCTGTTGCGCGCGCCGCCGAGCCCGGCTTCGAACCGGCTGTGGTCGCCGGTGGCGGCCAGCAACGGCCAGTCGACGACCCCCGCGCCGACCACGGCCGCCTTGAACCGGTCGGTCTGCGTCACGGCCCAGGCGGCGAAGAACCCGCCGTGGCTCCAGCCGCCGATCCCGAGCCGGTCCGGGTCGGCGACCCCCTCGGCGACCAGCAGGTCGATCCCGCCGAGGACGTCGGTGAGCTCGGCGCCGCCGACGTCCCCGGCGACGCTCTCGGCGAAGGCGTGCCCGTGGCCGACGCCGCCGCGGGCGTTGGGCAGGAACACGGCGAAGCCGGCGGGCGCGAGCCACTGCCCCGACCCGTGCCAGCCCAGGTGGAACCGGTCGGCGTTCCGGTCGTACGGTCCGCCGTGGACGACGGTGACCAGCGGGAACGGCCCGTCGCCGCGGGTCTTGCCGGGCGGGAGGACCAGGACGCCGTCGAGGTCGAGGCCGTCCTCGGCGCGGTAGTGCAGGCGGTGCTGGGTGCCCCAGCGGATGCCCTCCGGGCCGGTCTCGCTGAGCCGGACGAGCTTCTCCGGCGGTCCGGCGCAGACCTCGTCCGGCTCCGCCCCGGTGCTCGCGACCACCGCGATGTCGCCCGAGTCGCTCGCGGAGAGGCCGGACAGGGAACCTCGTGCTTCCGCGAGCTTCACGTAGGTCCGGGTGGCGGGGTCGAGACGGCGGACGCTCGTGTCGAGGCCTTCGGCGAACAACGCGAGCCCGCCCGGTGCGAGTTCCAGCGGGCAGACGGTCATCCCGGCGGTCAGGTTGTGGTGCCCGGGCACGGCGAAGACGGCGCTCCCGCCGATCAGCCCGGGCGGAGTGAGGCCGAGGTAGGTCAGGCGCCATTCGTCTTCGTGGCGGAACCAGCTGAGGGAGGACGCTTCGAGCGCGGGGACACCGAGGTCTTCGGTCGCACCGGTGGTGAGGTCGACGAGGTGCAGCCCGGGCTCGAAGACCCCGGGCTCCCGGTCGGCGCACGACCAGGTGAGCACCGCGAGGGTCCGCCCGTCCGGCCGTGGCTCGACCTGATCGACATGCCGCTCGCCGAGGTCACCGAGTGGCCGGACGGCGCCGGTCGTGAGGTCGGCCAGCCGGAGCCGGTCCGGGGCCACGGCCGTGTCCCACCGCGGTGAGGCGCTCCCGACCGACCGGACGCGCGGATCCGCCGGCTCCTCTTCGCCCGGCGCGATCAGCACCACCGAGTCCCCGCCGGGCAGCGGCGCGAACCCGGTCACTCCGGCGGCCAGGTCGGTCACCCGCGACGGCTCGTCGTCCGCCAGGCCGATCCGGTAGAGCTGCGAGATGCCGCGCTCGCCGCGGTCGGAAAGGAAGAGCACCGTGTCCCCGGACCACCGCGGCTCGTGGTCCCGCGCCGGGCTCGGCGCGAGCTCCCGCGGCGGGGCACTGCCGTCGGCCGGCGCCAGCCACAGGCCGCTGACCAGGTGCCCGCCGACGCGCGAGGTCACGTACACGACCCACCGGCCGTCCGGGGAGATCCGCGGTGTGCGAGGCACGACCCGGTCCACCACGGTTTCCGCCGTCAGCTCCCCCACGCAGTACCCCCGTTCCGGTGGCACCAGTCTGCCAGGCCCATCCAACCGGCGGGTGAGACCGAACACCTCGCGAGGGAGTCCGGTGCGAGGGAGCGACAGGATGGACGTCGGTGGTCAGCTGCCGCCCGACTGGGAGCAGGCCGTGGAGTGGCTCAGCCTGCGCGTCGCGACGGCGGCGGAGCTGAAGCTCGACCTGAGCACCCGGCCGCCACCGCGCCGGATCCGCGCGACGGTCGCCGACTGCCTCGCCTTCGGACGCCCGCGCGAAGAGCTCCTCGGCGCGCTCCTGCTGGTCGTCGACGAGCTGGTGAGCAACGCCTATCGCCACTCCTCCCGGCCGTCGTGGCTGCAGGTGACGAGGCAGCGCGGCGGCCTGCTGGTGGAGGTGGCCGACGAGGACGGCTCGATCGAACCGGTGGCGGCCGGCAGTGGGTTCGGCCTGCGGCTGGTGGACCAGCTTTCGCACGGCTGGGGCGTCCGGACCACCCCGGCCGGCAAGGTCGTGTGGGCGCTCGTGCCGAACCGGACGTTCCTCGAACGCTGAGCCCGCCGGCCTCAGCCCGTGCGCAGCTCACCCCGCGACCGCACCTTCAGCTTCCGCAGCACGTTGGCCACGTGCTGCTCGACCGTCCGCCGGGACAGGAACAGCACCTCCGCGATCTCGCGGTTCGTGTGCCCGTCGGTCAGCAGCCGGGCGACGTCCCGCTCGCGGGGTGAGAGCTCGTCTCCGTATCCCCGGCGGCCGCGGCGGGACGGCGCCGTCGCCCCCGTCGAGCGGAACGTGTGGCGGCAGCGGGCCGCGTCCCGGGTCGCGCCCAGGGCCGCGAAGACGTCCGCCAGGTCGCCGAACTCCGCGGCCGCCGTCGACTCGCCGCTCTCCAGGCGGCACCGCGCCCGCCGTTCCGCCGCCAGCGCCGCCGAGTAGGGGGCCGGGAGCCGCTCGTACCGGTCACGGGCCTCTTCGAACGCCTTCACCGCGTCGGCGACCTCACCGTCGTGCGCGGCGACGATCCCGCGTCCCTCGGCGAGGACCGCGGCCGCCATCGGCGCGTCCAGGAGGCTCGTCTCGCACTCCAGCTCGGCCAGCAGCTCGCGGGCCGCGCCGGCGCGGCCGGTCCGGCAGAACGCCTCCGCCGCGGCCGGGACCAGGTCCCCCGCCCACGCCCAGACTCCCTTGGTGCGCAACAGCTCCAGCCCGCGCGCGGCCTCGGCCGCCGCCGCGTCGACGGCGTCCTGCGCGAGCAGCATCCCGGCGATCCCGCCGTGCGCGGCGACCACCACCGGGGTGAACGCGTTCTCCGGCCGGTCGACGCCGGTGGCCGCGAAGCAGGCCGCCGCGCGGTCCCAGGCGCCCCGCGCGGTAGCGAGCAGGCCCAGGACCAGCGACAGCTCGCTGGTGACCGGCAGCAGGTCGCGGTACTCCGCCAGCAGCGCGAGCGCGCGCTCGTCCAGCCCGGCCCACGCGCCGCCGAGCCAGTCGATGTGCACCCCGGTGGTCCGCGCCGTGCTGACCACGTACGGCGTCCCGGAGTCGGCCGCGAGCTGCATCCCGCGTTCCAGCAGGCCGCGCGCCCGGCGGTGGTGCCCGGTCCACGCGCCCGCGTCGGCGGCGTTGCAGTAGAGGCGCGCGAGCTGGCGCTGCTCCTCGGCCGTCCCGGCGACGGCCGGGGCGCCGTCGAGCGACGCCCAGGCCCGCGGGTCGCCGGTGTGCAGGCGGGACGGGATGTTGTTGGCCATCAGGGTGAGCCGCAGCCGCGCGTCGGCCGCGGTCTCGATCAGCGTGTCGACCCGGTCGAGCCACGGCCGGTGGACACGCAACGGCGTCGCGCCGATCCACGGCTGGGCGAGCACCGCCATGCCTCGCCCGGCCAGGTCCGGGCGGTGCCCGAGGCCGGCCAGCGCCACCTCGATCTCGGCCCGGGCCGCCTCCAGCCCGCCGGCCTGCCGGACGAGCAGCAGCCCCAGGCTCAGCCGGATCTCCGCCGACAGCCGGCCGGACAGCCGGTCGTCGGTCAGCAGCGCCTCCAGCGTCGCGACGACCTCGGCCTGGGAGACGTCGTTGTTGGCCACCGAAGCCAGCTTCGCGGCCAGTCTGTCCACATCGGACGGTTCGAGGTCCGGGGCGGCCAGCAGCGCCCGCACCAGCCCGATGGCCGTCGCCGGGTCGCCGACGTCGATCGCGCGGTCGGCCGCGGCCTCGCCGTACCGCAGGGCGTCGGCGGTGTCACCGGCCTTGCGGCTGTGCTCGGCCAGCCGCACCAGGGGCGCCGGCCGGCGTCCGGCCAGTGCGCGGACCACCCGCCGGTGCAGCTCCTGGCGCGAGGGTCCCGGGATCGTCCCGTACGCGGCCTGCTGCGCGAGCTCGTGCCGGAAGCCGTAGCGGCACTCGGCGACCTCGACCAGCACGGCGCGTTCGAGGGCCAGGACCAGCGCGTGCCGCCCGCGAGCCGCACCGAGTCCCGCGACCGTCGTGAGCAGCTCGGCCGGCGCGGGTTCCGCGAGCACCGCGGCGGCTTCGGTGATCCGGCGTGCGGCGAGCGGTAGTGTCGCGAGCCGCTCGACCGTCGCTTCCCGCAGCAGCGCGGGCACCTCGGCGGTGTCGAGCAGCCGCCGCGCGGCCGCGCCGTCGGCGTGCACCGCCCCGGCGGGGTTGCGCAGCGCGTGCAGGGTCTCCTCGACGACGAACGGGATCCCGGCCGTGCGTTCGTGCAGCCGCGCCGCGAACGCGGCGGACACGCCGGGCTCGCCGAGCAGGGCGCCGGCCAGCCGCCGCACGCCGTCCACACCGAGCGGGCCCAGCCGCACCAGCGTGGTCGAACTGCCCGGCGCGGGCCGGTGCGCGCGGCCCAGCGGGAGGTCGCCGGGCACGTCCTCGGGCCGGTAGCTCACCACCAGGACCGTCCCGGGCGGCAGGTCGCTCATCAGGAACCGCAGCAGCCGCCGCGACCCGTCGTCGGCCCAGTGCAGGTCTTCGACGACCAGCACCAGCGGTCCCAGCAGGTCCAGCAGCTCGCGGACGGCGCGGAAGAAGCGGTGGGCTTCGGCGCGGCCGTCACCCAGGGGCTCCGGGGCCGGCGGCAGCTGCGGCGCCAGCTCCGGCAGGTACCGGCCGAGGACACCGGCGAGCGGGCTCAGCCGCGCCGCGGCCGGCAGGTACTTCCCCGCGTCGCCGAGCGCTTCGACGACGACGCCGTACGGGAACGGCTCCCGCAGCGGCTGGCAGCAGCCGGCCAGCACGCGCGTCCGGGCGAGCTCCGGGCGGGCCAGCAGCTCGCCGGTCAGCCGGGTCTTGCCGACCCCCGCCTCCCCTTCGAGCACGAGCACCGCGGGCGGGCGCACGGCGGCGGACACGAGCGCGGCGAGCTCGTCCGCCCGCCCGATCAGGACCGGTGAACTGGTCCTGGCCACGATCCCGTCCGTCATCGCCGTCCCCCGCCTGAAAGCGGCACGCCCACCCGGACCACCCTGTCCGAATGGTCCGGAGCTTAGGTCCGCCGCTCGGGCGCGCGGAACCCGCGCGAGCGGGCACGGAACTTTCGTAGGGGCGCCGCCGGAGCCATTAGTTACGTAGCCCTACGGGGCGCTGCCTCGCTTGTTAGTGCAGGTGATCACCCCCGAGAGTGAGACGGCGGTGGCTCTCGGTCACCTGGCCGCGCCGCGCACCGATTCACCTGTTCGAGTGAGTGGAGCTGAAGCATGCGCACAGTTCATCGGAAGGCGGTCGTCCTCGCCGCGGCGGTCCTGGCCACCCTGGCCACGACCGGCGCGGCCGCCGCCGCCCAGCCGGAAGGCAGCGTGGTCGCGGCCGGCCGGCACTACGGCGACCAGTACATCGTCGTGCTCAAGGACGCCCAGGGGCTCGCGAACCCGGCGTCGCTGGCCGGGCGGTACGGCGGCGAAGTCCGGTCGACCTACAGCCGCGTCCTGCACGGGTTCTCCGCGCGGCACCTCACCGCGGCGCAGGCGCGGCGGCTGGCGGCCGACCCGGCGGTGGCGGCGGTCTACGAAGACGGCACGGCGACGATCGCCGGCACCCAGGCCAACCCGACCTGGGGCCTGGACCGCATCGACCAGGCGAACCTCCCCCGCGACAAGTCCTACACCTACCCCAACACCGGTGAAGGCGTCACGGCCTACGACCTCGACACCGGGATCAAGCCGGACAACCCGGAGTACGAAGGCCGCGCCTCGATCGGCAAGGACTTCGTCGGCGGGAACGGCAGCGACTGCAACGGCCACGGCACGCACACCGCCGGGACGATCGGCAGCAAGACCTACGGCGTCGCGAAGAAGGTCAAGCTCGTCGGGCTCAAGGTGCTCGGCAACGACTGCTCCGGCAACGGCCCGGACTCCGCCGCGGTCGACGCGATCGAGTGGGTGACGGCCAACGCCGTCAAGCCCGCGGTGGCGAACATGAGCCTGACCATGGACCAGGTCGGCGTCGGCGACGACGCGATCAAGCGCTCGATCGCGGCCGGGATCGTCTACTCGGTGGCCGCGGGCAACAGCTCCACCGACGCCTGCAACACCAGCCCGGCGCACGTGCCCGAGGCGATCACGGTGAACGCCTCCGACGAGAACGACAACCGGGCGTCGTTCTCCAACTACGGCACCTGCACCGACCTCTTCGCGCCGGGCAACAACATCACCTCGCTCGGGCTGTCCAACGGCAGCAGCGCGAACATGAGCGGCACCTCGATGGCGACCCCGCACGTCACCGGCGCGGCCGCGCTCTACCTGGCCGCCAACCCGGGCGCGACGGCCCAGCAGGTGCGGGACGCGCTCGTCGGCGGCGCCACCTCGGGCGTGGTCAAGAACGCCGGCACCGGCTCACCGAACAAGCTGCTCAACGTGTCGTTCATCGGCGGCGGCACCCCGCCGTCCCGGTGCGGCGCGAAGTCGAACACCACCCCGGTGGCCATCCCGGACGCCGGGGCCGCGGTGACCAGCTCGGTGACCCAGGACGGCTGTGACGGCAAGGCGTCCGCGTCGCTGGCGGTGAAGGTGGACATCAGCCACTCCTACCCCGGTGACCTGGTGATCGACCTCGTCGGCCCGGGCGGCGCGGTCTTCGGACTGCAGAAGGCCGGTGGCTCCGGGACGGCGTCGGGCGTCCACACCACCTACTCGGTGAACGCGGCGAGCGAGACCGCGAACGGCACCTGGCAGCTGCGGGTGCAGGACGTCTACCGGTTCGACACGGGGACGATCGACGGCTTCACGATCACGTTCTGACGCGGGCCGGGCGGGAGGCCGTGGCGCGGCGGCCTCCCGCTCGTTCGTCCCTATTGGACGGTCAGGGTGTACCTGGCCGTCGCCGTCCTGCCGGTCGAGTCCTTCGCCGTCACGGTGACCGGGTAGGTCCCGCGCTGGAACGGCCCGACCACCTGCATCTGCGAGGTCCCGGCGCCGTTCACCGTCGAGGGGTTGAAGAACGGCGCGAACGACAGGCCGGTGCCCGACAGCGTCACGGTGCCGGTGCCGCCGGACACGGTGACGGTCGCGGTGGTGAAGAAGCCGGGCTGCACGGTCCCGCTGCCGGGGTTGACGCTCACCTTCAGGTCGCCGGTGGGCGGCTGGCCGGTGCCGACGGTCAGGGTCAGCTTCGCGGTCGCCGTGCCGCTCGGGCCGGTGCCGGTGACCGTGACCGGGTAGTCCTGCTGCGGGGTGTTCGCGGCCGTCTCGATGGTCAGCTTGGCCGACTCGCCGGAGGTGATCGTCGCCGGCTGGAACGTCGCCTTCGCCCCGGCCGGCAGACCCGACGCGGTCAGGTCGACCTTCTCGCTCCCGTTCTGGCCCGCGGTGCTGGTGACCGTGGCCGAGACGTACTTGCCCGGGTCGACCTTGACGTTGCCGGGCGTGACCCCGAGGCCGAAGGTCTGCGGCGGGGTGACGTCGCCGATCTGCTGAGCGACCCAGTCGCCCATGTCGTTGTTCAGGCGGCCGTAGACGCTGTACCACTTGAAGTCGCTGCGGCTCCACGAAGCGACACCGGTGACCTTGCCGTCGACGATCAGCGGGCCGCCGCTGTCGCCGGGCAGGATCGTCACGTGGCCGTCGGAATAGCCGCTGCAGATCATCGTGGCTTCCTGGAAGCCGGCGCCGACGCCGCTGCAGTTGCTCCCGGCCACGACCGGCAGGCTGAACTTCGTCAGCGTGACGTCGCGGGTGTTGTCGTTGAAGTCCTTCTTCCCGTACCCGAGGCCCAGCCCGGTCTTGCCCGGCTTGTTCAGGTCGGTGTCGGCCGACGTCGCCACCTTGGCGTACTTCCCGCCCGGCACCGGGATGTCCCGGTCGGTGGTCACGACCGCGACGTCGTACCCCTGGTCGAAGTTGACGTACTTGGGGTGCGTGTCGTAGCTGGTGACGCCGATCGGCGTGCCGCCGCCGGCGTTGAGGTCGTCCAGTCCGTACAGGAAGGACTTCTGCCCTTCGGCGGCCTTGCAGTGGGCGGCGATGAGGATCTTCCGCGGTGCGACCACCGAACCGGTGCAGGTCTGCCCCAGCGGCCGGGTGCCGCCCTCGCGCAGGCCCGCGATGATGAACGGGTAGTCGGCCACCGAAGCCGGTGACCCGCCGACCGAAGACGGCGAAACCCCGGCCGGCAGCGGGGTTCCGCCGAGCGGGGTGACCGCGGGCGGGTTCCCGGCCGCGCCGGCGTCGGGGACGGCGAACAGCGGCAGGGCGAGGACGGCGGCGAACGCCCCCAGCAAGCGTTGTCTCGAGTTCACGGCAGCTCCTTAGGTTGCTGCCGGTCACCTTCCGGTGACGCCGGGTGTGAGAACAACCGGGGAGCCACCCCGTACGGCTACGGAACTATTGCCCGGCGAGGAGCTCGCCGAGCACGCGCCGGGCGGCCACGGCGTCGGCGTCGTCCCGGCCCAGGGCCTGCGCGCAGGCGACGAGGGTCTTCCAGAGGGCCCACCCGCGGCCGCGCGCCCAGGTCGCGTCGTCGACGGCCAGCCGCTCGCGGAACGCCTCGCGGGCGTCGCCGGTCAGCAGCGTCCACGCGATGGCGACGTCGCAGGCCGGATCACCGGCGCCGCAGGTCCCGAAATCGAGAACCGCGGCCAGCTCGCCGTTGTCGAGCAGGAGGTTTCCCGCGGCGACGTCACCGTGGAACCAGCGCGTCACGCCGTCCCAGGGGGCGTCCACCGCCGTCTTCCAGACCTCACGGGCCCGGGCGGCGTCGACGTGGCCTTCCAGCTTCGCGAGCGCGCGCTCGGCAGTTTCTTCGTACGTGCGCACTGTCCCGCCCCGGAACCAGTTGTGCTTCCCCGGCGCGGGCGCGCCGGCAGGGTCGACGCTCTGCAGGGCGGCCAGGAACCCGGCCAGGTCGTGCGCGAACCGGACGGGGTCGGCGATCCGGTCGGCTCGCGCGGGCTCACCGTCGAGCCAGGCGTAGACCGACCACGGGTGCGGATACCCCGCGCCGGGCCGGCCCGCCCCCAGCGGGACGGGGATCGGGAGCGGCAGCCGCGGCGCGAGCACCGGCAGCCACTGCTGTTCCTTCGCGACGGCCAGGGCGTATTCGGACGCGCTGGGCAGCCGCACCACTTTGTCCGTACCCAGGTGAAAGGTCCAGTTGTCCCAGCCGCCGCGGGCCACCGGCCGCACCGGGAGCCCGGCCCACTCCGGGAACTGCCCGGCGACGAGCCGGCGCACCTGGTCGACGTCGACGGTCAGGCGCCGGGGCGCGGGGCCGAGCGGGGACGGGCTGCTCACCAGTGTCCGATCCGGGAGGGGGCGGGGAACCGCGCGACATCATGCCAGCTCCCCGGGCAAGGTGCGCGGCCTTAAACCGGCTTCACCTCGGTGAGCAGCTGCTCGTGGTCGCCGGCTTCGCGCAGCTTCGGCGCCTCGAGCAGACCGGCCGCCGGGTCGTCCGCACGCACCGCCGCGAGGAAGCGGACGACCGCGCGGGGCTCCTGGTGCACCTC
Organism: Amycolatopsis sp. NPDC104863; assembly: GCF_055582965.1. Lineage (NCBI taxonomy): Bacteria > Bacillati > Actinomycetota > Actinomycetes > Pseudonocardiales > Pseudonocardiaceae > Amycolatopsis > Amycolatopsis sp. NPDC104863. The sequence goes on along the minus strand of NZ_JBVJOW010000001.1, from coordinate 1,136,579 downwards.
GCGGCCGAGGTACACCAGGACGGTCGAGGCGTCACCGCCGGCGTCCTCGATCGCGGCCGCCCACCCGTGCACCTCGTCCCAGACGAGCGAGAGGTCGTGGCCGGGGAAGCGGTCCAGCCGCCAGTCGAGGGCGATGTACGCGGCGGCGGGCGTGCCCGCGTCGAGCGTGCAGGACTCCAGTCCCACCCCCACCGCCCGGGCGACGGCGCCGAGGTACCTCCGCAGCCGCCGCTCGAACGAGAACTCCGTGTCGCGCCCGAAGTCGATCAGAATGCTCAACGCCGCCCCGCTTTCCCCGTGCCGCCGCGGGATCCCCGCGGTCCGAGCGCCGGATACCCCGCCCCGGGGCGATCAACCGCGAAGATCCCACCTCGCGGGACACCCGGATCTTCCTCACGCCGGAGGCACGGTGCGCCCGCTCTTCCCGTGAGGCAGGATCAGGTGGTGACCACCCAACGGGCCGGTGCCCCCGAAGCCCCGGCCTTCCCCGACCACGAAGCCCGTGTCGACGCCCTGCGGCGGCAGCTCACCGCCCTCGGCGGCGAAAGCTCCGTCCGACTGGCGAAACGGACGTCCAACCTCTTCCGTGCCCGAACCCGGACGAAACACCCGGGCCTGGACGTGTCCGGGTTCACCCACGTGCTGCGCGTCGACCCCGAGACCCGCACCGCCGACGTCGAAGGCATGGTCACCTACGAGCAGCTCGTCGACGCGACGCTGCCGCACGGCCTGATGCCGCTGGTCGTCCCGCAGCTGAAGACGATCACCCTCGGCGGCGCGGTGACCGGGCTCGGCATCGAGTCCTCGTCGTTCCGCAACGGCATGCCGCACGAGTCGGTGCTGGAGCTCGAGGTGCTCACCGGCGACGGCGGGATCGTCGTCGCGCGCCCGGACAACGAGCACAGCGCGCTGTTCCACGGCTTCCCCAACTCCTACGGCTCCCTCGGCTACGCCCTGCGGCTGCGGATCCTGCTGGAGCCGGTGAAGCCGTTCGTGCAGGTGCGCCACGTCCGCCACCACGACCGGGAGACCTACTTCACCGCGCTGGGCGAGATCTGCCGGACCAGCGAGTTCGAGGGTGCGCGCGTCGACTTCGTGGACGGCACGGTGTTCGGCCCGGACGAGCTGTACCTCACGCTGGGCACGTTCACCGACCACGCGCCGGCGACGAGCGACTACACCTGGCTGGACATCTACTACCGCTCGATCCAGCGGCGCGAGACCGACCACCTGACCGTCCGGGACTACCTCTGGCGCTGGGACACCGACTGGTTCTGGTGCTCCCGCGCGTTCGGCGTGCAGCACCGGCTGCCGCGGCTGCTGCTCGGCCGGCGGCTGCTGCGCTCGTCGGTGTACTGGAAGGCCGTGGCGCTCGACCGCCGGTTCAAGATCGCCGACAAGCTCCTCAAGCTCCGGCGGATGCCGCCCGAGGAGACCATCGTCCAGGACATCGAGGTGCCGCTCGCGCGCGCCGCGGACTTCCTCGAGTTCTTCGAGCGGGAGATCCCGATCAGCCCGGTCTGGATCTGCCCGCTGCGCCAGCGCCCCGGCGGCGTCCGGTGGCCGCTCTACGAGCTGAACCCGGACGAGCTGTACGTCAACTTCGGGTTCTGGTCGGCCGTGCCCCTCGACCCCGGCGAGCGGGACGGCGTGCACAACCGGATGATCGAAGCCGAGGTCACCCGGCTCGGCGGGCACAAGTCGCTCTATTCGGACAGCTTCTACGCCGAGGACGAGTTCTGGCGGCTCTACAACGGCGACGTCTACCGGGACCTCAAGCGGACCTACGACCCCGCCGGGCGGCTGCTCGGCCTCTACGAAAAATGCGTCCGCCGCCGGTGAAAGGAACCATCGTGACCCAGGAAAACACCTCCGTCGGCGCCGTCTTCGAGCGCCTGCTCGGCCCGCGGGCCCAGGTGTCGATCACCGCCTACGACGGCAGCAGCAGCGGCCCGGCCGACGCGCCGGTGGCCATCGAGGTGCGCTCGCCGCTGGCGCTGGACTACCTGATGTCCTCCCCCGGCGACCTCGGCCTCGCCCGCGCGTACGTCGCCGGCGCGCTGGACGTCACCGGCGACCTCTACACGGCGCTGCACGCCCTCTCGGCCCAGGTCGACCAGCTCTCGACGGCCGACCGCGTGTGGCTGCTGCGCCGGCTCGGGCCCCGCCACCTGCGGCTGGTCAAGCCGCCGGCCGAGGAGCACCCGAGCCGGTTCCGCCGCGGCATGACCGCGCTGCGGCACTCGAAGGAACGCGACAGCGAGGCCATCGCCAGCCACTACGACGTGTCCAACCGGTTCTACGAGCTGGTCCTCGGCCCGTCGATGGCCTACACGTGCGCCGTCTACCCGTCGGCGGAGGCCACCCTCGAGGAGGCCCAGGCCAACAAGTTCGACCTGATCTGCCGCAAGCTCGGCCTCAAGCCCGGGATGCGGCTGCTCGACGTCGGCTGCGGCTGGGGCGGCATGGTCGCGCACGCCGTCCGGCACTACGGCGTCGAAGCGCTCGGTGTCACCCTTTCGCGTGAACAGGCGCAGTGGGCGCAGAAGAACGTCGTCGCCCTCGGCCTCGCCGACCGCGCCGAGATCCGCCACCTCGACTACCGGGACGTCACCGAGACGGGGTTCGACGCTATTTCGTCGATCGGCCTGACCGAGCACATCGGCGCACGCAACGTGCCCGGGTACTTCCGCTTCCTCGCCGGCAAGCTCAAGCCGCACGGACGCCTGCTCAACCACTGCATCACCAACCCCGACAGCAGCGTCGCCCACCGCTCCCGCGGGTTCATCGACCGCTACGTCTTCCCGGACGGCGAGCTGGAGTCGCCCGGCGAGCTCGTCACGGCGATGCACGACGCCGGCCTCGAGGTCCGGCACACCGAGAACCTGCGCGAGCACTACGCGACGACGCTGGGGGCGTGGTGCGCCAACCTCGACGAACACTGGGACGAGGCGGTCGCCGAGGCCGGCCCCGGGCGCAGCCGCGTGTGGGCGCTCTACCTCGCGGCCTGCCGGCTGGCGTTCGAACGGCGGGAGATCGAACTGCACCACATCCTCGGGGTGCGGACCGACAGCGAGGGCGGAATGGGCATGCCGCTGCGCCCCGATTGGGGAGTTTGACGACCGGGCTAGCCCGTCCGGACCGGTAATGGGAGGATGGTCGTGAGACCGGGTGTCCGAACGGGACGTCCAGGCTCACTACAAAGAGTAGGTATGGGTATGGCTCAGGGCAGTGTCAAGTGGTTCAACGGCGAAAAGGGCTTCGGCTTCATCGCGCAGGACGGCGGGGGTCCGGACGTGTTCGTCCACTACTCCGAGATCCAGGGCAGCGGCTTCAAGTCGCTCGACGAGGGCCAGCGCGTGGAGTTCGAAATCGGCCAGGGCCAGAAGGGCCCGCAGGCCCAGCGCGTCAGCGTCATCTGAGCCACGAGGCACCCAGGCCCTCGCCCCGGCACTTGCCGGGGCGGGGGCCTTTCTCGTTCGCGCCACACTGCGGGTTCACAGCGGTCCTGTACCGTGGGAGAAGTCGAGAGCCCCTCGGATGCCGGCTTCCCCGCCGGCCCCGCTCCCGACCCCCGGCCGAACCCGGTCGCCGGCAGGAGCGGCGACGAGTCCGGCCCACCACAGACCGCTGACCGCCGGGTGTTCCCGCTCCCCGGCCACCCGTGCGTGAGCCCGGCCCCCGCTCCGCGCGCGAACGACATCGAAACGAGTAGTGCATGACAGCCTCCGTGAAGGCTCCCCGTCCCGTCGCCAAACCCGTGCTCTCCGGCCGTCAGACCGTGGCCGAGCTGATCACCATCCGCACGTTCCTCCTCGTCCCGTTCCTCGCGCTCGCCGCGGCCGTCCCGGTGTTCTGGGGCTGGGGCGTCAGCTGGCTCGACCTGACCATCGGCGGCGCGTTCTTCGTGCTGTCGACCCTCGGCATCACCGTCGGCTACCACCGCTACTTCACCCACGGCGCGTTCCGCGCCAAGCGCGCGCTGCGGATCGCGCTGGCCGTCGCCGGCGGGCTCGCCGCGCAGGGCCCGGTGATCGGCTGGGTCGCCGACCACCGCCGGCACCACGCCTTCTCCGACCGGGAAGGCGACCCGCACTCGCCGTGGCTGTTCGGCACGTCGCCGATGGCGCTGGCGCGCGGCTTCTGGCACGCCCACATGGGCTGGCTCTTCGGGCGCGACAAGACCAACATCGACCGCTTCGCCCCCGACCTGGCGGCCGACCGCGACATGCGCGTCGTCGACCGGCTCTTCCCGCTCTGGGTCGTGGTGAGCCTGCTGGTCCCGCCGCTGCTCGGCGGCCTGATCACCCTTTCGTGGTGGGGCGCGCTGACCGCGTTCCTCTGGGCCGGCCTGGCGCGGATCTCCTTCCAGCACCACGTGACGTGGTCGGTGAACTCGATCTGCCACATGATCGGCGAACGCCCGTTCACCAGCCGGGACCGCTCGGCGAACTTCTGGCCGCTGGCGATCCTGTCGATGGGTGAGTCCTGGCACAACACCCACCACGCCGACCCGACCTCGGCCCGCCACGGCGCGCAGCGCGGGCAGATCGACATCTCGGCGCGGGTCATCTGGCTGTTCGAGAAGCTCGGCTGGGCGTGGAACGTCCGCTGGCCGACGGCCAAGCGGCTCGCCGCCCTCGCTCGCTGATCCCCTTGCCGGACCCGCCTCCGCGGCCTCGACGGCCGCGGAGGCGCCTTCGTCCGGTCAGGGGTTGATCCGCGTGTAGGCCGGCTTCGGCCGCAGGTTCTCGTCGAACAGGCAGGCCGCGCCCTCGCCCGGGAAGACGTCCGGGACCCACGAGTGCCGGTCCGTGAAGCCCCACGTCGTGAACTCGACGCACCGCCGGACCGCCTGGCAACCGTCCCACAGCCGGTCGAAGTAGCTCGCCTGCATGTCGAGCTTCGCCGCGTCGGGCGGGGTCGGGATCCGGACGTCCGCCTCGGTGATCGCGACGTCCACGCCGAGCTTCGTCAGGCGGTCGAGGTTGGCCCGGTACCCGGCCGGGAAGCCGTACTGGATCGACAGGTGCGCCTGGACGCCGACTCCGCCGATCGGCACGCCCTGCCGCCGCAGCGTCTTCACCAGGTCGTAGACCGCGTCGCTCTTCGGGTTGCGGCCTTCGATGTTGTAGTCGTTGAGGTAGAGGGTCGCCTTCGGGTCGGCCGCGTGCGCCCAGCGGAAGACGTCGGCGACGAAGCCGTCGCCGAGCTTCTGCCGGAAGACCGTGTCGCGGCGGGTGCCGTCCTCGTTGAAGATCTCGTTGACGACGTCCCAGGCGCGGACCTTTCCCTTGTACCGCTTGACTTCCGTCGTGATGTGGTCCCGCAGGACTCGTCTCAGCTCGTCGGCGGGCAGCGCGGCGACCCAGTCCGGGAGCTGGGAGTGCCAGACGAGCGTGTGACCGCGGACGGTCTTGTGGTGCGCCTGCGCGTACCGCACGATCGCGTCCGCGCCGGACCAGTCGTACTGCCCGCGCACCGCCTCGACGGTGCCCCACTTCATCTCGTTCTCGGGGGTCACGTTGTCGAATTCGCGGGTGAGCACGGCGCGGTAATCGGTTTCGTCCGCCAGGTACGCCGCCGCCACCGCGCTGCCGACGTAGCGGTGCGTGATGTCTTTCAACGGAACGGCGGCCGACGCCGCGGGCGCCTGCCATGCGGCAAAACCAGCGACGACCGCGACCGTCACCAGAGCGCGTTTAATAGGAATACTTCGCAGCATCTCTTTCCTCCGTTTTCCGAAAGTTTCGACGAGTGTCAATTCGGGTTTCGATGACCTAGAATCTCCTTCATGACAACGAAGTCCGAGGACCTCGAGCCCGTGGCGTCCCGGGTGACCATCGCCCGGATCGCCGCCGAGACCGGGGTTTCCGTCCCGACTGTTTCGAAGGTGCTCAACGGTCGTCCCGACGTCGCCGAAAGCACCCGGGCGCGGGTGGAAGCGGTCATCGGGAAATACGGATACCGCCGCCGGGCGGACGAGCGCTCCCGCCGTTCCCGGCTGCTGGAACTGATGTTCCACGAACTCGAAAGCACGTGGGCGCTGGAAATCATCCGCGGGGTCGAGTTCGTCGCCCGCGAAAACGGAATGGCGGTCGTGCTGGCCGAATCGTCGGGCCGGCACACGCCGGGGCAGAGCTGGCTGGAGAGCGTGCTCGCCCGGCGGCCCGTCGGCATCGTGTCGGTGTGCTCCGACTTCACCGGCGGGCAGCTGGCGAAGCTGCGTGCCCGCGACATCCCGCTGGTGGTGGTGGACCCGGCCGGCGCGCCGGGCCCGGAGACGCCCTCGATCGGGGCGACCAACTGGCAGGGCGGGCTGACGGCCACGCGGCACCTGGTGGAGCTGGGCCACCGCCGGATCGCGATGATCGGCGGCCCGGACGGCGTGCTGTGCAGCCGCGCTCGCATCGACGGCTACCGCACGGCACTGGAGACGGCCGGCCTGGCGTTCGACCCGGCCCTGGTCCGCCGCGGCGACTTCCACACCCGGTCGGGCTATCGCGAGCTGGCGTCATTGCTGACCCTCCCCGACCGCCCGACGGCGGTCTTCGCGGGCAGCGACCTGCAGGCGCTGGGGGTGTACGAGGCCGCGCGCGACGCGGGGCTGCGCATCCCGGACGACCTGAGCGTGGTCGGGTTCGACGACCTCCCGATCGCCCGCTGGCTGACCCCGGAGCTGACCACGATCCGCCAACCCCTCCAGGAAATGGCGGCGGCGGGTGCCCGGCTGGCGATTTCGCTGGCGAGGGGGACGCATCCAGAGAGCCACCGGCTGGAGCTGGCGACGAGCCTGGTGGTCCGGCACAGCACGGCGGCCCCGGCGATCGAGGTGGTTCCGGCGGGCCGGGGATAACCGAGTGCAGCTGGCGACAAGCCTGGTGGTCCGGCACAGCACGGCGACCCCGGCGATCGAGGTGGTTCCGGCGGGCCCGGGATAACCGGCCGCCGGCGGGCTTCCGGGCGCCGGAACTGTCGGTACCCGCCGGTAGAGTGGAAGACGGGGAGCGCCCCCGCGGGCGATCGGCCGCCTCGATTCCGCGGCAGCCCTCATCCCGGCCACCGCAGGCTCTCCGGCGGCCCCAGATAGCTCGGCCGCACCCCGCCCGTGTCGACGACCAGCTTCTGCACCACCACCGCCGGGTCGACCATCCACACCTTCAGCACGTGCGGGCCCGCCGCGCTCACCTCGTGCCGCGTCGAGGTCAGGTTCACGTTGTCCGAAGTGGTCCGCTCCCACTGGCGGTTCATGGTCATGTCGTCCGCGCCCGTGGCCTTCGTGATGTTCACGACCTGCGGCGACGCGTCATCGAAGGACACCGCGTACCGCAGCCCGTCCCCCGGCAGGACGTTGCTGCGCGGCGAAAGGTACGCCCACACCGTCACCGGACCGGCCGTGAACAGCGTCATCCGGTACTCCAGCCGCGGTCCGGCGCCCGCCGCGTGACTCGGGGACGTCACCGGGAACGGCGTCATGCCGAGGTCCGGGATGCGCCGCCAGGTCACGCCCGCCGCGCCGATGTTCGCGGTGCACCCCCCGGCCTCCATCGACACATATCCCCCGGCTTCGACGAACCCGCGCCGCCACGACGGCGGCACGACCGGGTTGCGCACCACCGCGTCCACCACCACCGAAGCCCCCGCGCCCGAAACCGTCACCGGCACGGTCGTCACGCCTCGGGGCGCCCGGCTCCAGTCGATCCGCACCGTCACGCGCAGCTCCTCCTCCACCCGGCCGCCGCGCGGCTCGGCCACGACCCAGGGCACACCAGCGGAAACCGTGCAGCGGAACGCCGTCCGGCCGCGGTTGAAGACGTCGATGTACTGCGGTGGCGCCGTCTGGAACGGGCTGAACTCCGGCAGCGCCGGCCGCCCCGCGGCGCCCGGCCACGCCTCAGCCGAGCCGTCCACGGCGACACCGAGCGAAGCGGCCGAAGGCACCGAGAGCCGTTTCACCGCCGGGAAGATCACGTCCGGCAGCGCCACGTTGTCCTTCTCCGGCTGCTGCCACGGCGCGTTCGGCCCGTACCGCTCGACGTCGCCGTAGTCGATGTGCGGCTGGGTCTGAAACCCCCGCCACTTGCCGCCGGCGATGCCGGTGTTGTACTTCTCCGCCAGCGCCAGGTCGTCGGCGAACCGGGCCTCGGTGACGGCGGCGAGCCCGTTCGCCGAAGCCCGGCCCTGGGCCGCGTGGAGCAGGTTCGTGAACTCGGCCCGTCGCAGCGCATACAGGTTCGCTGTCGCCGTCACCTCGTAGAGCACCAGTTCGTAGAAGGCGTCACGCCAGGCGGACGGCAGCCGGGCCGAGATCCGCGACGCTCTCGCCGACAACGCCTGCCACTCCGCCGTGACCCGGTCCAGCTCGCCGTAGTTGACCAGGCTGAACGGCGACGCCTGGTCGTCGTAGACGATCGTGCCGTCCGGCAGGAGCGTGATCAGCCGGTTCAGCAGCTCCGGCTTCCGCCGGGACTGCAGCCGTCCGTAGTCGTGGAGCACCGACGCGATGTCGGACGCCAGGGCGGAGCCGAAGTTCTCGGCCGCGAAGCCCCGCTCCCAAGTGGACAGCCGCGATGCGGGCAGCGCCGAGGGATCCCACGCGAAGTCGAGGAAGAACTGCAGCGGCAGCTCGTTGCCCTTCAGGTCGCCGACGTTGGCCACCCACAGCCGGTCGTTCCCGTACGAAACAGCCTGGTTCAGCTGCTCCCACGTGTTCGCGATCAGCGCCGTGTCGACCCACTTGTAGTTGCGGCCGCCGCCGACGTAGTCGAAGTGGTAGTACAGCCCGTACCCGCCGGGGTGCGGCGGCAGCGAGAGGTCCGGGTGCTTGCGGATGTTGCCCCAGTTGTCGTCGGTGAACACCACGATGACGTCGTCGGGCGGCCGCAGGCCCTGCGCCCAGTACCGCTGCACCTCCTTGTAGAGCGTCCACACCTGCGGGACGTCCGTGCTCAGCTCACGGGCCAGGATCTCCCGTTCCGCGGCGATGATCTCCCGCATCAGCTCGATGCCGTCACCGTCGGGCAGGCTGACGTCGCCGTTGCCGCGCATCCCGAGCGTGACCACGCCCTCGAAGCCTTCCCGGGCCATCCGGCGGATGCCGTCGGTCCAGTACGCCTTGATCGCCTCGCCGTTGCGGCGGAAGCTCCACTCCCCCGTGCCGCCGTACGGGTCGTGCCCCGGGGACGCGTGCCGGTTCCACTCCTCGATCCCGCGCATCATCGGCGCTTCGTGCGACGTGCCCATGACCACGCCGTACTCCTGGGCGGTGGCGTGGTTGAGCGGGTCGTCCTCGGCGAACGCGCGCCCCCACACCGCCGGCCACAGGTAGTTGGCGCGCAGCCGCAGCATCGTCTCGAAGACCTTGGCGAAGAACTTGTGGTTGAACCCGCCGGGATAACCCGGGGCGAGACCCGGCCCGAAGTACGCCGGCGCCCAGGTCCCGAGCGCGGGGTTCTCGTCGTTGATGAAGAACCCGCGGTACTTCACGTGCGGGGTGCCCAGGCTGAACCGCTCGCCCGGAAGGTGCAGCTCCGAAGCCCGGGCGGGCGGGACGTCGGCCCACCAGTACCACGGCGAAACGCCGATCCGCCGCGAAACCTCGTACACGCCGTAGATGACGCCCCGCTGGTCGCTGCCGGTGAGCACCAGCCGTCCGTCGACGACCTGGCTGAGCGACGTCTCCCACTTCCCGGCGATGTCGCGGACGTCCAGGCGGCCGGCGTCGACCAGCGAGTCGACCAGCGGGCTGTGCCCGAGTGTGCCGACCAGTACCACCGGCCCGTGCGCGGGGACGGCGTCCGCCACGACCGGCCGGATCCCGGTGACCCGCTCGACGTCGGCGGCCAGGTCGGCGGCCACCCGCCGGACGCCCGGCCGGTCACCGGGGTCGACCACGATCGTCGCGGCCTTCCCCCGCGACACCAGCGGGAACCCGGTCCCGGCTTCGGCGAGCCCGGGCGCGGCGACCGACCCCGCCCCGGCCACGGCGAGCAACTGCAGGAAGGCACGACGGTGGACCTCGGACGGCACGGCAGACCTCCTGAGTCAGCCCTTCACGGATCCGGTCAGCCCGCCGACGATGCGCCGTTCGGCGAGCACGAAGAACGCGAGCGCGGGGACCATCGACAACGCCGTGAACGCGAGCACGCGGGCGGTGTCCTGGGAGTACTGGGACTGGAACGTCGCGACGCCGAGCGGGAGCGTGAAGTGCGCGGTGTCGTTGAACACCAGCAGCGGCAGCAGGTAGGCGTTCCAGCTGGTCACGAAGGCGAGCACGCCGACCGTGGTGAGTGCCGGCGCCGAGAGCGGCAGCAGGATGCGCCAGAAGAACCCGAGCCGGCTCGCGCCGTCGAGCACGGCGGCGTCCTCCAGCTCGCCGGGGATGGCGTGCATGAACGGGCGCAGGATCACGATCGTCACCGGCAGCGAGAACGCCGCCTCGGGGATCGCCACGCCCCAGAAGCTTTCGAGCATGCCCAGCTGCCGCAGCCACAGGTACAGCGGCAGCGTCGCCACCGTGAGCGGGAACAGCAGGCCGAGCGTGAACAACGTGTAGAGCGCTTCACGGCCTTTGAACTGGTATCGCGACAGCGCGAACCCGGCCATCGAGCCCAGGCCGACGGCGACGGCGGTCGCGATCACCGCGATCAGCGCGCTGTTGCCGAGGAACGTCCAGAACGCGCCCGACCCGAGCACCGAGGCGTAGTTCCCGGTGACCCACGGCCCGGGCAGGCCCGCCGGGTCGGAGTTGATCTGCGCGTTGCTGCGGAACCCGCCGAGCACCACGAACAGCAGCGGCACGAGGGTCACGCCGACCACGACGATCGCCGCGAGGTACCCCATCGACAGCCCGAACCGGCGCGAGCGCATCAGCCCACCATCCTCGTCAGGGCGCCCTGGGTGTCGCGGCGCAGCGCGAACCGCTGGTACAGCAGGGCGAACACGAAGCAGATGACGAAGAGGATCACCGCGACGGCGGAGCCGAACCCGAACTCGTACCGCTTGAACCCGTGGTCGACGAGGTAGGTCGCCATCGTCGTCGACGCGTTCGCCGGGCCGCCCAGCGTCATGATCCACACGATGTCGAACAGCTGGAGCGAGCCGATCACCGACAGGAAGACCCAGATCCGGATGGTCGGCCCGAGCAGCGGCAGCACGACGTGCCGGGTGGTCTGCCATGCCGACGCGCCGTCCAGCGCCGCGGCCTCGCGCAGCTCGGCGGGCACGCCCTGCAGGCCGGCCAGCAGCAGGATGATGCCGAAGCCGATGAACTTCCAGGTGATCACCGCGAACAGCGTGTAGAGCACGATGCCCGGGTCGGCCAGCCACTGCCGGACCAGGCCGCCGAGCCCGGCGCCCTGCAGCACCTGGTCGGCGAACCCGTTCGGCTGCAGCATGAGCACCCAGATCACCGCGGTGATCGCCTCGGACAGGACGTACGGCGCGAACACCAGCGCGCGCAGCACAGCGCGGCCGCGGAGCTTGCGGTTGAGCAGCAACGCCAGCCCGATCGACAGCGGCAGCTGCACCACGATCGACAGCCCGGCGATGATCAGGTTGTGCCCGATCGCGCCCTGGAACACGTCGCCGGCGAAGGCGTCGGCGTAGTTGTCGAAGCCGACGAAGTCCTCGAGCGGGCCGAACCCGTTCCACTGGAAGAGACTGTAGAACCCGGCGATCCCGATCGGCACCAGGACGAACCCGGCGAACAGCAGCAGCGCCGGGCCGAGCAGCAACGCCAGCTCGAGCCGCTTGCGCAGGCTCGAGCGCCGCTTCCGCACCGGCGCCGCCGGTGCGGGCGGTCGCGCCGCCCGCACCGGGCTGGTCGTCGTTGTCACTTGTTGCCCGCCGCGGCCTGGTTGACCGCGGCCACGATGCCTTCGGGGGTGCCCTGGCCGGCGAACATGTTGGCCACCGCGTCGTTCAGGGCCGCGCCGACCGCGGTCGGGAACGCCTTGTCGAAGTACATCTGCAGGTAGGGAGCCTTGACGCCGTAGTCGTAGACCGCCTTGAGCGTGTCGGTCTTCAGCGACTTCGCGGCCGCGCTGTTGACGGGCAGACCCGCCCCCTGCGCCGCGAGTTGCGTCTGCACCGGCTCGGTGTTGAGGTACTGCAGGAAGTCCGCGCACGCCTTCGACGCGCGGGAGGTGCAGGCGAACCCGTCACCGCCGCCGAGCACCGCCGCCGGGTCGCCCTGCCCGCCGGCCACCGACGGGAACGGGAACCAGCCGACCTTCGAGTCCAGCTGCTTGTCGTCGGTCAGCGACGACATGGTGCCCGGCTCCCAGTCACCCTGCAGCTCCATCGCTGCCTTGCCGTTGGCGACGAGGCCGGCGGAGCTGCCCGCGCCCTGCTGCGCCGGGGTGCCGGCGAACCCGGTCTGGAACGGCTGCGTGGCCAGGAAGTTCTTCAGGTCCTGCCCGGCCTTCGTCCAGCACGGGTCTTCGAGCTTGACGGCCTTCACCGACTGCTTGAGCACGTCGGCGGAGCACTCGCGGACGGCGAAGTAGTTGTAGTAGAACGCGTCCGGCCAGCGGTCCTTGCCGCCGACGGCGACCGGGGCGATGTTCTTGGCCTTCAGCTGGGTGACGGCGGTGTTGAGCTCGTCCATGGTCTTCGGCGGCGCGGTGATCCCGGCCTGGGTGAAGAGGTCCTTGCGGTACCAGAAGCCGACGAAGTGCTGTTCGAACGGCACGCCGTACTGCTTGCCGTCGACCTGCCAGCTTTCGGCGAACTTGCCGGCCTGCGAGATCCACGGCTTGGTCGCCTCGGTGATGTCGGCGAGCTTGCCGGAGGTGACCTGCGAGGCGAGTTCACCCGCGCCCCAGGACTGGTAGACGTCCGGCGGCGTGGCCCCCTGCAGGGCGAGCGGGACCTTGGTCGGGAAGTCCTCGTTCTGCAGCGGCTGCGCCTTGATCGTGACGTCCGGGTGCGCCTGGTGGTAGTCGGTGACGACCTTCTCCCAGATCGACTTGATCGGGTCGGTGGTGCCGTTGTGCCACCAGGTGAGGGTGACCGGCCCGCTCGGCTGCGCGGGTGCTTCGCTCCCCCCGCTGCACGCCGAGAGCGCGAGCGGCACGATCGCCGCCAGCGCGGCGAGAACGGGGATTCTGCGTTTCGCAAACATCGTGGGTCCACTCCTGACGACTTCGGCCGAGTAGGACGGGGCGTCACAGCGCCCGGGTTGGCGAAGAGTTTGCTCCCGGGCAAATCGGATGTCAATCGTTGTCGATAACGTTTTCCATGGTTAGTCTGAGCCGATGCAGCCCAGTTCGAGGGTGACCATCCGTGACGTCGCGGCCCGTGCCGGCGTCTCGGTGGCCACGGTGTCCAAAGTGATCAACGAGCGCTACGGCGTCTCCGCCGCAACGCTCGCGAAGGTCCGCGCGGTGATCGAAGAGCTCGGCTACGAGGCGAGTCTCGTGGCGCAGAGCCTGCGCAACCACCGGACCAACGTGATCGGGATCCTGGTCGCCGACCTCGAACCGTTCTCCACGGAGCTGCTCAAGGGCGCGGCCGACGCCATCCGCGGCAGCGGCTTCGAGCTGGTCGTCTACTCCGCGGGCGGGCGGACCGGCGACCCGAAGGGCTGGGAAAAGCGTTACCTGTCACGGCTTTCGGGCACCTTGGTCGACGGCGCCGTGCTGGTCACGCCGGCCGTCTCACTGGAAGCCGTGCCCGGGACACCGGTCGTCGCGGTCGACCCGCACACCGGGCCGTCCCACCTGCCGACCATCGACTCCGACAACCTGCGCGGCGCGCAACTGGCCACCGAGCACCTGCTGGAGCTGGGGCACCGGCGGATCGGGTTCCTCTCCGGCCGGCCCGACCTCGAATCGGCGTCGCTGCGCAAGACCGGCTACCTGCGGGCGCTGGAAGCCGCGGGCGTGCCGGCCGACGAAGACCTGATCCGGATCGGCGCCTACGACCCGGAGATCTCCGCGGCCTCGGCCCACGACCTGCTCACCGGCCCGGACCGGCCGACCGCGGTCTTCGCCGCGAACGACATCTCGGCCATCGCGACCGTCGGCGCGGCGCGCGAGCTGGGTCTTTCGGTGCCCGACGACCTTTCCGTGGTGGGCTTCGACAACGTGCCCGAGTCGGCGCTCTGCAGTCCGCCGCTGACCACCGTCGACCAGCCGATCCGCGAGATGGGCCACCGCGCGATCAGCATGCTCATCGCGCTGATCAACGGCGACGCCGTCGAGCGCACCCACGTCACCCTCGAGACCGGCCTGGTGGTGCGGCACTCGACCCGCGCCCTCCTGTGACATCCGGGGCTTCGCCCCGGGCCGGGGGCTCCGCCACCCGGAACCCCCGAAAGCCTCTCTTGAAGAAGGGCGGAAAGCCTTGACCACGCAGCCTGCGACGGCTCCCGAGCCGTGGCGCGACCCCGCGGCCGACCCGGCCGAGCGCGTCCGCGCCCTGATGGCCAGGATGACCCTCCGCGAGAAGATCGCCCAGCTCTACGGCGTCTGGGTCGGCATCGACTCCGGCGGGGAGATGGCGCCGCACCAGCACGACTTCGTGGACGCCTCGATCGATCTCGACGACCTGGCCCGCCACGGCATCGGGCAGCTGACCCGCGCCTTCGGCACCCGCCCGGTCGACCCGGTGATCGGCGCGCGCAGCCTCGCCCGCACCCAGCGGCAGATCGTCGCGAGCAGCCGGTACGGGATTCCCGCCGTGGTGCACGAAGAATGCCTGACCGGGCTGGCCGCGTGGCAGGCGACGATCTACCCCGCGCCGCTGTCCTGGGGTGCGACGTTCGACCCGGACCTCGTCCGCCGGATGGCCGCGCGGATCGGCGAAACGATGCGCGGGCTGGGGGTGCACCAGGGGCTCGCGCCGGTGCTCGACGTCGCGCGCGACCTGCGCTGGGGCCGCGTCGAGGAGACGATCGGCGAGGACCCGTACCTGGTCGGCACGATCGGCAGCGCCTACGTCGCGGGTCTCGAATCGGCCGGCGTCGTCGCGACTCTGAAGCACTTCGTCGGCTACTCCGCTTCGCGTGCCGGCCGCAACCTCGCACCGGTTTCGGCGGGGCCACGCGAAATCGCCGACGTCCTGCTGCCGCCGTTCGAGCAGGCGCTGCGCGCGGGCGCCCGCTCGGTGATGAACACCTACACCGACATCGACGGCGTGCCCGGCGCCGCCGACCCGGCACTGCTGACCGAACTGCTGCGGGACACCTACGGCTTCACCGGCACCGTGGTGTCCGACTACTTCTCCGTGGCGTTCCTGCACCGGCTGCACGGGGTCGCGGCCGACCGCGCCGACGCCGCCGGGCAGGCGCTGACCGCGGGCATCGACGTCGAACTCCCGACCATGGACTGCTACGGCGAGCCGCTGCTCGCCGCGGTGGAAGGGGGCGCGGTCGACGCCGCCGTCGTCGACCGCGCCCTCGAGCGGGTGCTGCGGCAGAAGTGCGAGCTGGGGCTGCTCGACGCGGACTGGGCGCCGGACGTGCCCGAGGAGATCAACCTCGACGACGACGCGTCGCGGTCACTGGCGCGCGAAGTGGCCGAAGAGTCGATCGTGCTGCTGCACAACGACGGGACGCTGCCGCTCTCCCCCGGCGGCCGGCTCGCCGTGGTCGGCCCCCGCGCCGACGCCCCCGGCGCGATGCTGGGCTGCTACTCGTTTCCGCTGCACGTCGGTGTCCACCACCCCGACGTCCCGTTCGGCGTCTCGGTGCCGACCGTGCTGGAAGCGCTGCGCTCGTCGCACGACGTCGCGTACGCGCTGGGCTGCCCGGTGACCGGCGGGGACGACGACGCGATCGCGGAAGCGGTGGCGGCGTGCGCTTCCGCTTCGGTCTGCGTGGCCGTGCTGGGCGACCGGGCCGGGCTGTTCGGCGGCGGGACGTCCGGCGAAGGCTGCGACGCGGCCGACCTGCGGCTGCCCGGCCGGCAGGAGGAGCTGCTGGAAGCGTTGCTGGCCACCGGCACCCCGGTGGTCGTCGTCCTGCTTTCCGGACGGCCGTACGAGCTCTCGCGGCAGATCTCCCGGCTGGCCGCGGTGGTCTGCGGCTTCTACGCCGGTGAGGAGGGCGCCGCGGCCCTGGCCGGTGTCCTCGAAGGACGGATCAACCCCTCGGGCCGGCTGCCGGTGAGCTTCCCGGCGGCCGGCGCGAGCCAGCCGTCGACCTACCTCGCGGCGCCGCTGGGCCGGCGCAGCGAGGTGAGCACGGTCGACCCGTCCGCGCTGTTCCCGTTCGGCCACGGGCTCTCCTACGCGCCGGCGACCTGGCTGGACGTCAGCGCGACGGGCTCGGTGTGGCCGACGGACGGGGTGTGCCGCGTGCGCGTGACCCTGCGCAACGACCACTCGCGGGAGACCACGGAAGTGGTCCAGGTGTACCTGCACGACCCGGTCGCCGAGGTCGCGCGGCCCGAGCGTCAGCTGATCGCGGCCCGCCGGGTCACCCTGGCCGCCGGGGCGACTTCCGTGCTGGAGATCGGTTTGCACGCCGACCTGACGTCGTACACGGGCCGCGCGGGCCGGCGCCAGGTCGACCCCGGCGACGTCGAGCTGCGGGTGGGGACCTCGAGCGAGCAGATCGTGACGACGTTGCACTGCACGCTGACCGGCCCGCGCCGTCTCGTCGGCTTCGACCGGGTGCTCTCCCCGGAGTTCTCCGGGTGAGACGGCCACTGCTGATCCTGCTCTTGGCCGTCCTGACAGCGCTGTTCGTGGGCGCTTCGGGCCGTCCGCCGTCGTTGCGCTGGGTCGCGACCTGGACCTCGATGCCGCAGCTGACGGAACCGTCGAACCTGCCTCCGGTGCCGTTCACGGGTGTTGACCGCGTTTTCGAAAACGCTTCCTTGCGCCAAACCGCGCACGTGTCGGCGGGCGGGCCGCGGATCCGCCTGCGCTTCTCGAACGCCTTCGGCGGCGCTCCCCTGCCGCTGACCGCCGTCACGGTGGCGCGTCCCGTCGACGGCCGGGCCGGGGTGTCCGGCGTGGTGCCGGGCAGTGTGCTCCCGGTGACGTTCCACGGAAAGCCGTCGACGACGGTCCCGGCGGGCGCGCAGGTCGTGTCGGACCCGCTGCCGTTCCCGGTGCGCGCGTTCGAAAACGTCACGGTGACGGCGTATCTGGCCACGGGACAGGGTTCGCTGTTGATCACATCGCACCCGGGCTCACGGACGACGTCCTATCTGATGTCCGGCAACCAGGTGGCTTCACTCGAGCTGCCCGGCGCGACGCCGGTGGACCACTGGTACTTCCTGAGCGGCATCGAGGTGCTGTCCCCGGCGTCGGCGGCGGCGGTGATCGGCGACTCCCTCTCGGACGGCCGCGGTTCGACGACCAACGGCAACGACCGCTGGCCGGACGTCCTGGCCGCACGGGTGCCGACGGCGATCGTGAACCAGGCGGCGGGCGGCAACCGGGTGCTGCAGGACGGCCTGGGCCCGAACGTCCTGGCCCGCCTGGATCGTGACCTGCTCGCCCAGAGCGGAGTCTCGCGGGCGATCGTGTTCGAGGGCGTGAACGACCTCGGCACCGCGCCCCCGGCGGCGGCAGCCCGGACGGCGTCGGACCTGATCGACGCGTACGACCAGATCCTGGTCCGAGCCCACGCGGCCGGAATCCAGGTCTACGGCGCGACGCTCACACCGTTCGGCGGCAACGAAGGCTACGACGCACCCGAGCGTGAGGCGGCCCGGACGTCGGTCAACGCATGGATCCGCGGCGACGGCCACTTCGACGCGGTGCTGGACTTCGACCGGGTGGTCCGTGATCCGGCGGCGCCTTCGCGGCTGCTGCCGGCGTACGACGTGGGTGATCATCTCCACCTCAACCCGGCCGGATACCGGGCGCTGGGTTCGAGCGTGCCGGCCCGGCTGTTCGAGGAACGCTGACATAACACTGTGGACTGGCCGGGCGAGGGACAACTCCGGGACAACAACGGGCCACCGCGGTAGCTGATCGCTGATCGCGACCTGACGCACAGTGAGCGCGTTATCCGTTGGGACACAAGCAAGTCTCGATGCGGGGGCCGCTGATCGAAAGCCGGGCGATGCCCCTATCATTTCGCCCGTCTGCTCGTCCCCCCACCCGAAGTCGTCGCTCCCGGAAAGGGAAAACATGTCCGACGTCATCAACAGCATCTTCGGCCGCCCCAAGAACGAAACCGCCGGTTCCGGCGGGTACGGCTACAGCTCCCCCGAACCGGTCGCCACCGAGACCGCCGTCGTCGAGCCCGCCACCGAGGAAACGGAATCCGCTCCCGAGACGGCTTCGGCCGAGGAAATCGTCGAGACCGACGCGGCCGACGGTGACCTGACCGAGAACGACGACACCGAAGAGGCCGAGGACAGCGCCGAGGCGGTCGAGACCGAGGACTCCGCTGAGGACGAGGACTCGGCCGAGTCCGA
This sequence comes from Amycolatopsis sp. NPDC104863, assembly GCF_055582965.1. Taxonomy (NCBI): domain Bacteria; kingdom Bacillati; phylum Actinomycetota; class Actinomycetes; order Pseudonocardiales; family Pseudonocardiaceae; genus Amycolatopsis; species Amycolatopsis sp. NPDC104863. Next base: position 1,118,196 of record NZ_JBVJOW010000001.1, on the reverse strand, counting down.
CGAGGACGCCGTCGTGGAAGAGGACGAGGACACCGACGAGGTCGCCGAGCCGGTCGTGGTGACGGCCGAGAGCGACGAGGACACCGCCGAAGAAGCCGAGGAGACCGAGCCGGCCGTGACCGAGGAAGCGGTCACCGAGCCGGAGGCCGCGGAATCCCGCCAGGCGGCCGGAACCCGCGGCAGCACGACGGTCGCGGACGGCGTCGTGACCAAGATCGTCACGAAGGTCACGGCGAAGGCCGAAGGCGTCCACGCCCTCGACGAGTCCGGCATCCTGGTCGACATCCTGGACGACGTCGCCACGATCACGGTCGCGGTGGTCCTCGAGTTCGGGCGCTCGGTCAAGACGGTGGCGGAGCAGATCCGCATCAAGGTGATCGAGGCGGTCGAGCAGTACCTGGGCCTCGAGGTCGCCTTGGTGGACGTCCACATCACCGACATCCACTTCCCCGACGCCGACTGACGCTTCCCCCGCGGCTCCGGCCGAGACCGGAGCCGCGGGACGGCTCAACGCCGTACGACGTGCCGCACCAGCTCCAGCTCGTCCAACAGGCCCGCCGCCAGTAGTGCCGGAGCGGCGCCGACAACCGTGGACCATCACCGCACGCTCGCCCAGTTCGACTTACGTGTGGGAGAACGGCTCCAGCGACGGAAATCCGCTTGTCCTCCTCCACAGCACCGTCGACGACCGGATCCTGCGGGCCCCACTCAGGGAGTGATGACCACCTTCAGCGCCGAGTTCGCCGCCGCGTTGGCGAACACCTCGTACGCCTCGTCCATCTGAGCGAACGTGAACCGGTGGGTTCCCATGCGCTCGGCCGGGATGCGGCCCGAGGACACCATCTTCAGCAGCGTCGGGATCGACACCGTGTCGACCAGGCCCATCGTGAGCGTCAGGTTCTGGATCCACATCTCCTGCATCGGCAGCTCGACCGGCACCCCGTGCACGCCGATGTTCGCGATGCGGCCGCCCGGGCGGACCAGCGATGCCGCCGTCAGGAGGGTCTCCGGGTAGCCCACCGCCTCGATCGAGACGTCCACGCCGAGGCCGTCGGTCAGGGCCTGGACGTCGGACAGGACGCCGGGGCCGGCTTCGAACGCGTCCGTCGCGCCGAACTCCAGGGCCTTCTCCAGGCGGAACTTGTTGGAGTCGACCGCGATCACCTTCGACGCGCCCCACAGGCCCGTGGTCAGGATCGCCGCCAGGCCGACCGCGCCCGCGCCGACCACCGCCACCGTGTCGCCCGGGCGGACGCGGCCGGCCAGGACGCCCACCTCGTAGCCCGTCGGCAGCGAGTCGGCCAGGAAGATCGCCTGCTCGTTCGTGACGTCGTCAGGTACCGCGTAGAGCGACGTGTCCGCGTAGGGCACGCGCACCAGCTCGGCCTGCGTGCCGTCGATGAGGTGGCCGAAGATCCAGCCGATCCCGCCGACCGTCTGGCAGTGGGACGGCATCCCGCGGCCGCAGTACTCACAACGCCCGCACTGGGTGATGGCCGGGACGAGCACCCGGTCGCCGACCGCGAAGGCGCGGACCGCGTCGCCCACCGCCGTCACCGTGCCGACCGCCTCGTGGCCGAGGATCCGGCCGTCGGTGACCGCGGCGACGTCGCCCTGCAGGATGTGGAGGTCGGTGCCGCAGATCGTCGTTGTGTCGACGCGCACCACGACGTCGGTGGGCTCCTGGACGGTGGCGTCCGGGACGTCTTCCCAGGCCTTCGCGCCCGGACCGTGGTAGACCAGCGCCTTCATCGTCGCCTCCGGCGTGCCGCCCGGCATCGGCGTCCGGGCACGGCCGCCCACCGACGGTAGGACCGCCACCGCCGTCCGGCTGTCGCAATTCGAGACAGCGGCTCAGGTGTTGCGGGCCATGAAGGTCTTCGCGTCCCCGGCCGAAGGGTCGACGAACACGATGTCGTCCGGGCGGCGGCGCGGCACGTCGATCGCCAGCACCACCAGCGGCTCGGAGGCCACCACCGGGAAGCCGTGGACCTTCCGCCGCTCGAAGCACAGGAACATCCCCGGCCGCGCCTCGAACTCCTCGCCGTCGAGGTGGAACGTGCCGCCGCCGCTGAGGACGTACAGGTGCTCGTCGCACTCCTCGTGGTAGTGCAGCGGAACCTCGCGGTAGATCCGGAAGATCCGCGCGCTCGCCGACGGCTTGTCGACGAAGTACTTGTCCACCAGCATCGTCGTCGCGGTGGCCGGCAGGGCCGCGGCTTCGGCGTGGACGTCGAACACGCTCTGGCTGTTGTCGCTTTCCATGAACCGCAACCTACCGCCGGTACAGCGGCAGCAGGACCTCGTCGACGATCGCCTCGACCTCCGCCGCCGGCACGGCGCCGGTCTCGATGTGCTCGACGATGACCAGGCGCGGCCCGACCGCGGCCGACCGCGCGGTGACCGCCGAAGGCCGCGCCTCCCCGCGCGAGACGGCTTCCGCGAGCACCGCCACGATCAGCTCCTGACGCGGGCGCAGCACCAGCGCCCGGATGCGCTCGAACAGCTCCGGGTGCCGGTCCCGCTGCGTGATCAGCGGCCGCAGCGCCCGGCCGTGCGGCTCGTCGAGCACCCGGGCCAGCCCGCCGAGCAGCACCACGAGGTCACCGCGCAGCGAGCCGGTGCGCGGCGGCGGAGTCTGTTCGAACCCGGCGACCGGGTCGGTGAGCGCCGCGAGCACGAGGTCCGCCGGCGCCGACCAGCGCCGGTAGAGCGCGGCCTTCCCGGTGCCGGCGCGGGCGGCGATCTTCTCGAAGCTCAGCTCTTCGAACGACGTCGAGGCCAGCTCGGCCAGTGTCGTCTCGTAGATCGCCCGCACGAGCGCGTCACCCCGCCGCCGCGTCGCCGTCATCGTCCGCTCCTTCCGCTATAGTGAACAGTATCGTTCCTTAACGTGGGAGTGTCCATGACCAAGACCGCCATCACCGACGTCCGGGTGTTCGACGGCGCCGGGCTCACCGAGCCGCGGACCGTCGTGATCGACGGTGCCGTCCTCGGCACCGATCCCTCCGGCGCGCGGACGGTCGACGGCGAAGGGCACGTCCTGCTGCCCGGGCTCATCGACGCCCACATCCACCTCGACAGCCGCGACAACCTGGAGCGGCTGACCCGGCACGGCGTCACGACCGCCCTCGACATGGCCACGGCGGACATCGAGCTCCTCACGTCCCTGCGGAACCAGCCCGGGCTCACCGACATCCGCAGCGCCGGGCTGCCCGCGATCGGCCCGGGTGGACCCCACGCCCGCGTGCTCGGCCTGCCCGCCGAGGCCATCGTCACCGATCCCGCCCGGGCCGCGGAGTTCGTCGCGGCGCGGGTGTCCGCCGGGTCCGACTACCTCAAGATCGTCCTGGAAGCGCCGGGAGACGGCGGGCCCGAGCTGCCCGCCGCCCGGGCGCTGGTCGAGGCCGCGCACGAAGCCGGGCTGCGGGTGGTCGCGCACGCCGCTTCGGCCGGGGCGTACACGATGGCTTTGGACGCGGGCGCCGACATCCTGACCCACGCGCCGCTCGGCGCTCCCGTCGCAGCCGACGACGTCGAACGTGCGGTCGCCGCGGAGCGGGTGGTCGTCCCGACCCTGGTCATGATGCAGGGCCTGGCGTCCGGGTTCGGCTCACCGGAGGCGTACACCGGCGCGCGGCTGTCCGTGGGCGAGCTGTACCGCGCGGGTGTGCCGATCCTCGCGGGCACGGACTCCCACACCCAGCCCGGCCTGCCTTCCCAGGTGGCGCACGGCGAAAGCCTGCACACCGAGCTGACCCTGCTCGTCGAGGCGGGCCTGTCCACAGTGGACGCGCTGCGGGCGGCCACCGAGCTGCCCGCCCGAAACTTCGGCCTCACCGACCGGGGCCGCATCGAGCCGGGCCTGCGCGCCGACCTGGTCCTCGTCGAAGGCGACCCGGTCGCGGACATCCACGCCACCCGCGCGATCACCCGCGTCTGGTGCGCGGGCGTCGAGCACTAGGCCGGGCCCAGCAACGCCAGGGACGCCCGGACCGCCACCTCGGTGACGTCGCCGGCGCGGCCGCCGTCCTCGACCGTCGTGGCGATCAGCTCGCGCAGGCCGCCCAGGAGCATGATCGCCAGCTGCCGGGACGGCGGGCTGATCCCCGCCGCGCGCAGCTCGGGTGTGTCGGTCAGCCGGTGCGTCATCGCGATGAACCCTTCCATCGCGTCGCGCTGCAGTTCGCGGGCCGGGGCGCCGAGGGCCGGGACGTCGCGGATCCAGCTCAGCGTGATCGCCGGTTCGGACTCCGCGCAGGCGATCCACGCCTCGATCGCCTGCCGCACCTGGTCGGCCCACGGGGCCTGCGGGTCCACGGCTTCGGAGATCTGGCGGATCATCTCGCGGTTGGCGTCGGCCAGCAGCGCGACGAGGCATTCTTCCTTGCCGGCGAAGTGTTCGTAGAAGGTCCGGCGGGACGTGCGGGCCTGGCGCACGATGTCGGCGACCGTCGTGTCGCGGAAGCCGTCCGCGGTGATGGCCGCGGCGAGGCCGTCGAGCAGCCGCTGCCGGAACCCGCCGGCCACGGGAGCCGTTGTCGTCACCGTCGTCACGCTATACCCCTCCTCTTGAAATCGAATGGTACACCGGCGTACCGTACCGACGGTACGTTCGCGTACCACCTTTCCGGGAGGGTCGATGACGACCATGACGAGGCCGGTGGCGCTGCCGCCGGGCCCCACCGCACCGCGCGCCGTCCAGGGCGCCTACGCGCTGACGTTCCCGCTGCGCGGCATGCGCCGCCTGCGGGCACGCTACGGCGACGCCTTCACGGTGAACGTGCCGATCTTCGGCAACGCCGTCGTGATCAGCGGCCCCGCCGAGATCAAGCAGCTGTTCACCTCCGGGCCGGAGCTGGTCGACAACCTCGAGGTCAACCTCGGGCGGGTGCTCGGCCCGCGGTCGATGTTCGCCCTGTCCGGCGACGAGCACAAACGGCAGCGCAAGCTGCTGGTGCCGCCGTTCCACGGCCGCCGGCTCGCCGCGTACGAAAAGATCGTCGAGGAAGAAACCGTCCGGGAGCTGGAAACCTGGCCCGAAGGCCGCGCGTTCGCGACGCTGCCGTCGATGATGCGGATCACCCTCAACGCCATCCTCCGCGCGGTGTTCGGGGCTGAAGGGGCCGAGTTCGCCGAACTGCGCGAACTGCTCCCGCCGTTCGTCACCCTGGGCTCGCGGCTGGCGGTCGCGCCGATCCCGAAGAAGGGCCGGTTCAACCCCTGGCGCCGCTTCGAAGCGATGCGCCGCGAGTACGACACGATCGTCGACCGGCTGATCGCGAAGGCGCGCCCGGACGGCGACGACGTCCTCTCGATGATGCTGCAGACCCGCTACGACGACGGGTCCGGGCTGAGCCGCGACGAGATCGCCGACCAGCTGCTCACCCTGCTCACCGCCGGGCACGAGACCACCGCGACCACGCTGGCCTGGGCCGTCGAACGCCTCCGCCGTCACCCCGCGCTCCTGAAGGAGCTGGAAGAGGCGACGGACGGGAAGCTCCTCGACGCGACGATCCTCGAGGTCCAGCGCGCCCGCCCGGTCATCGACCTCACCGCCCGGCAGGTCAAGCAGGACGGCTTCCAGCTCGGCCGGTGGACACTGCCGAAGGGCTACAACGTGCTGGTCAGCATCGCGCTGATCCACGACGACGACGCGGTCTTCCCGCACGCGGCCACCTTCGACCCGCACCGCTTCGCCGGCGCGCGCCCGGACCTCTACCAGTGGATCCCGTTCGGCGGTGGCACCCGCCGGTGTCTCGGGGCCGCGTTCGCGACCATGGAGATGTCCGTCGTCCTGCGCACCCTGCTGCGGGACTTCACGCTCGTTCCGACGGCGGAGCCGGACGAACGCTGGCACTCCCGGGGCGTCGCGTACGCCCCGGCCAAGGGCGGCCGCGCGGTCGTGCGCCGCCGGAGCACCGGAGGAGATTCGTGACCGAACAGATCGCCGACGCCGGCCGGGGGATTTCCCTGGCCTGCGAACGGATCGGGGACGCCGGCGCCGAGCCGGTCGTGCTCGTCGCCGGGCTGGGCCAGCAGCTGCACAGCTGGCCGGACGCGTTCTGCGCCCGGCTCGCCGAGCGCGGCTTCGAGGTGATCCGGTTCGACAACCGCGACGCGGGCCGCTCGACACACCCGCGGTTCCGGCCGGCGAGCCTGCCCGCGATGCTGGCCGGCCGCTTCCCGCCGGAGCAGTACGACCTGACCGACCTGGCGGCCGACACCGTCGGGTTGCTCGACGCCCTGGACATCGAGACCGCCCACATCGCCGGCGTGTCGATGGGCGGCATGATCTCGCAGACGGTCGCGGCGCTGCACGCCGAGCGCGTCCGGACCCTGACGTCGATCATGTCGACGACCGGCTCCCGGCTGATCGGCCGCCCGGCGTTCTCGACGCTGCGGCTGATGGGCGCGAAGCCGCCGAAGTCGCGTGAAGAGGCGATCGAAAGCGCCGTGACGATGTTCCGGCACATCGGCTCGCACGGCTTCCCCTTCGACGAGCCGTGGGTCCGCGAGACGGCCGGGACGGGCTGGGACCGCGACCCGACGGCGGGCGGCGTGGGCCGTCAGCTCGGCGCGATCCTCAAGTCCGGCAACCGGACGGCGTGGCTGAAGCGGATCACCGCGCCCACGCTGGTGATCCACGGCGACCGTGACCGGATGGTCCACCCGACCGGCGGCGCGGCCACCGCGCGGGCGATTCGCGGCGCCCGCCTCGAAACCGTCCCCGGCATGGGTCACGACCTGCCCGAAGGCGCATGGCCGACCGTCCTCGACCTCATCGACAAGCACGTGAGGAGCAGCGATGTCACGGCCCCGTAGCATCAGCGGCCGGCCGGTGGTGATCACCGGCGCCGCGTCCGGCATCGGCCGGGCCCTGGCCACGCGGCTCTCGCGGCTCGGCTCGCCGGTGGCCCTCGCCGACGTCGACGAGGACGGGCTCAAGGCCACCGCCGCGGCCCTGCACGGCAAGGTGCTCACCCGCGTCCTCGACGTCCGCGACGCCGCCGACCAGCTCCGGTTCGCCGAAGAGGTGCGCGAGTGGCTCCCGGCGCCGCTCGCCGCGGTGTTCAACAACGCCGGCGTCGCGGTGACCTCGACCGTGCTCGACGCCGTCCCCGAGGACGACGACTGGCTGCACGACATCAACTTCCACGGCGTGGTGCACGGGACGCGGGCGTTCCTGCCGATCCTCGTCGAGCAGGGCGAAGGCGCGATCGTGAACACCTCCAGCGTCTACGGCCTGCTCGGGGTGGCCCACCAGAGCGCCTACTGCGCGGCGAAGTTCGCCGTCCGCGGGTTCACCGAGTCGCTGCGCCAGGAGCTGCGCGGCTCGGCGGTCCGCGCGATCACCGTGCACCCGGGCGGCATCACGACCAACATCGCGCGCAACGCCCGGATGCGGCAGGACCCCGAAGGCCTGGGCCGCACGAAGGAGCAGATGGCCGCGCAGTTCGAGGCCGTCACGATGACGTCGCCGGACAAGGCGGCGGAGGTCATCCACACCGGCGTCGACCGCGGGAAGGCCCGCATCCTCGTCGGGCCCGACGCTCGGCTCTTCGACGCGCTCGCGCGTGTCACCCCCACCCACTACAACGCCGTGCTTTCGCTCCTGCTGAAGCGCCTGCGGCGAACGGAGGCCGCCTGAGATGACCGACCACGTCGACGTGCTGATCGTCGGCGCCGGGTTGTCCGGCGTCGGCGCGGCCCACCACCTGCGGACGGCGTTCCCGCGCCGCACGTACACGATCCTCGAGGCCCGTGACGCCATCGGCGGCACCTGGGACCTCTTCCGCTACCCCGGCGTGCGGTCCGACTCGGACATGCAGACGCTCGGGTACCGGTTCCGGCCGTGGACCAGTGACAAGGCCATCGCGGACGGGCCGTCGATCCTGCAGTATGTGCGCGACACCGCAACCGAGGCCGGGACCGACCGGCACATCCGGTTCGGGCACAAGGTCGTCCGCGCGGAATGGTCCACAGAGGACGCACTGTGGACGGTCGACGCCGTGCACGACGGCGAGCCCGTGACCCTCACCGCGAAGTTCCTCTACCTGTGCAGCGGGTACTACGACTACGCGGGCGGCCACACGCCGGAGTTCCCGGGGCTGGAGCGGTTCGGCGGCACCGTCGTGCACCCGCAGCACTGGCCCGAGGACCTCGACTACACCGGCAAGAAGGTCGTCGTGATCGGCAGCGGCGCGACCGCGGTCACGCTGGTCCCGGCGATGACCGACCGCGCGGAGCACGTGACGATGCTGCAGCGCTCCCCCACCTACATCCTTTCGCTGCCGTCGGAAGACGCGCTGGCCAACCGGCTGCGCGGGCTGCTGGGCGCGAAGCTGGCGTACCCGATCGCGCGCTGGAAGAACGTCGCCGTGAGCACGCTGATCTACCAGCTCAGCCGGCGCCGCCCGGGCGTGGTCAAGGCGATGATCCGCAAGGCGGCGATGAAGCAGCTGCCGCCGGGGTACGCCGTCGACACGCACTTCAAGCCGCGGTACCAGCCGTGGGACCAGCGGCTCTGCCTGGTGCCGGACGGCGACCTCTTCCGCTCGATCAAGCGTGGTGACGCCTCGATCGTCACCGACCGGATCGCCGCCTTCACCGAGCGGGGAGTCCGCCTCGAATCGGGTGACGAGCTCGAAGCCGACGTCGTCGTCACCGCCACCGGGCTGAAGCTGCTCGCGTTCGGCGGCATCGAGCTCGTGGTCGACGGCGAGCCGGTGAAGCTGCCGGAAACCATGGCGTACAAGGGGATGATGCTCAGCGGCGTGCCGAACTTCGTGTTCACGATCGGGTACACGAACGCGTCGTGGACGCTGAAGGCCGACCTCGTCGGCGAGTATTTCGTGCGGCTGCTGCGTCACCTCGACCGGCAGGGCTTCGACCAGTGCGTGCCGGTCAACGACGACCCGGCCGTCACCGAGCGGCCGCTGCTGGACTTCGACGCGGGGTACGTGCTGCGGTCGATCGACGAGTTCCCGAAGGCCGGGTCGCGGGCGCCGTGGACGCTCGGCATGAGCTACGCGCACGACGTCGTCAAGCTCCGGCACGGCCGGATCGACGACGGCGCGCTCCGGTTCTCGCGGCGCGGGGCGGGAGCGGGCAGACTGGGCGCATGACGCTCGCTCCCGACTCGGCCCGCTGACATGCACTCCGCGGGCCTGGTCCTGCATCCCCGCCGCGACTCCGCGGCCGCCGTCGACGCCGTGCTCGGCTGGGCGGGCAACCGGAACATCGAGATCCTCGGCATCGCCGACGAGATCGTCCGGCTCAACTGCGCGGCGATCGGGGTGACCCCCGAGGAGCTCGGCCGCCGCTCCGACCTGGTGGTCAGCCTCGGCGGCGACGGCACGATGCTGCGCGCCATGCGGCTGGCCGACGGGCAGCGCGCGCCGGTGCTCGGGGTGAACCTCGGCAAGCTCGGCTTCCTCGCCGAGGTCGACGTCCCCGACCTGCCCGGCGCGCTCTCGGCCATCGACGACCACCAGTTCACGGTGGAGCCGCGGCTGGCCGTGGACGCCGTGCTGGAGGGCCGGAAGATCACGGCGTTCAACGACATCGCCGTGGTCCGCGTGCCCGGCGACGGCAGCGCGGTGGTCGCGGTGCGCGTCGGCGGCCAGCCGTTCGTGAGCTACTCGGCCGACGCGGTGGTCGTCGCGACCCCGACCGGCTCGACGGCGTACAGCTTCTCCGCGGGCGGGCCGATCACCAGCCCGGCGGTGGAGGCGCTGCTGGTCACGCCCGCGGCACCGCACTCGGCGTACAGCCGCGGGGTGGTGCTGTCGGTGCACGACGAGGTGTCGCTGGAGATCCTGCCGACCAGCGGGCGGCTGGCGGTGGAGGTCGACGGCCAGGTCGCGGGCTACGTCTCCCCCGGCGACCGCCTCGACCTGCGCGGCCGGCCCAGCGCCGCCCGGGTCGTCCGGCTCGGGATGACGACGTTCTACCAGCGGGCGCGGCGCAAGCTGCGGCTGACGGACTCGGCGGAGATCCCGCAGGACGGCGAGCACTGAGGCCTGCGTCACATCTCGGCCGGGCTTCACACTGGTCACGGAACGGTCACGGTAGCGTCCGCGGCTTGCGCCTGAACCAGCCGAGCCGTCCCGGAGTGTCTTAACGCATGCTGTGCCCTTCACCGGTCCGTCCCCGCCTCCGCGCCCGCCTGCTCGTGCCGGGCGCGCTGGCCGCGTTCGCCGTCGCCGTCGTCCTGCTCGTCGTGCTGCACCTCGACCGGAGCCTCGCGCAGCTCGACCCGGTCAGCTCGATGCTCAGCGACTACGCGCTGAGCCCCGGCCGCGGGTTGTGGGACGGCGCGCTGATCCTCACCAGCACCGGCTCGGCGCTGCTGCTGGTCGCGCTCTATCGCCGTGGCCTCTTGGCGAACCCGGCGCTCGTGGCGGCGAAGGCGCTGTGGTGCGTGAGCCTGGTGGCGGTGGCGATCTTCGCAAAGGACCCCCAGGGCGGCGCGATCACGGCGACCGGCAAGATCCACCTGTACGCGTCGGCGGTGACGTGCCTGAGCCTGCCTATCGTCGGCTGGGCCCTGGGCCGCCGCCACCGCGACGACCCCCGCTGGCGCCGTTTCGCGTCCTGGTCGCGGCGGCTCGCCTTGGCCGCGATCCCGTTCTACCTGCCGTTCATCGTCCCGTTCGCGGTGAACGTCATCCTCGGCGGCCACCTGCCGACGGTGGCGACCGGGCTGGTGGAGCGGTTGATGATGGTGCTGGAGATCGCGCTGCTGGCGGTGTTGGGCCAGTGGGCGCACCGCGCGATGAAGCCTTCTCAGGTGCGCGTTTCGTCGGCGGCCTGACCGAGGCTCTCCAGGAACCGGTACGCGCTGCCGGAGAGCATGGCTCCGGCGGCGACCGCGGCCAAGGTGACTGCGGCGCGAGCCACGCACCGGCGCCGGGCCCCCGGCGAGCACAACCAGCGGCGGCTTGACGTTGACGCGGAGGTGGCGTCGGCCAGCTCGCGGTCGCTCTCGCCCGTGAAGTCGTGAAGAGTCGCGCCGACCCGCGAATTTGCTACGCCTGAACCGAGACCTGCCCCGGCTGATCCCGCGTCCGATGCAGCAGCCAGTCCCGGTCCGTGCGGATCAGGGCATACCGCACCGCACCCGCCCGGCCGTGCAGCGTGAACAGGATCCGCTTCTCCGTCCGGTCGTGCTCCTCCCACCAGCCGGTGTCCGCGATCTTCTTCGTCTCGTCCTCGTACGCCAGATGATCGAGCGCGTGGTCCGGCACGGCGACCGCGAGCCGGTTGCCCGCCGCGTCCGGGGGCATTCCGCGGGGCACCGCCCACGAGCGCAGCACGCCGTCCTCCTCCAGGCGGAGGTCGAAGTGGTGCCGGGGGCGCCAGTGCTCGTGCAGCACGAACGCCGGTCGCTCGCTCACTCCCCCACGATGCCAGACCGGGCGCCCATACCCGTTTTCGCGCCCGCAAAACCGTCCATCCGTGGACTTGACCGGTTCCAGAGAAGGGCGCACGGTGGGGAGTCATGAGCGATGCGGCGTCGAGTCTGCGGGCGGCGGGTCTGCGGGTCACCGCGCCCCGCCGGGCCGTCTTGACGTGGCTGACCGAGCATCCTCATTCCACTGTGGACGCCATCGGCACCGGCGTCCGGGAACTGCTGGACTCCGTGTCCACCCAGGCGATCTACGACGTGCTGGGCGCGTGCACGGAAGCCGGCCTGGTCCGGCGGATCGAGCTGCCGGGCCACCCCGCCCGGTTCGAGCGCCGGGCCGGGGACAACCACCACCACGTCGTGTGCCGGCGGTGCGGGCGGACCGAGGACGTCGACTGCGCGACCGGCGCCGCGCCCTGCCTCACCCCCGGCACCGCGCACGGCTTCACCATCGACGAGGCGGAAGTGGTGTTCTGGGGCATCTGCCCCGGGTGCGCCGCCCGCCCCGCGGAAAGAGGAACGTTGTGACGCAGATCCGACCCGAACCGACCACCACCGACGCCGGCGTCCCCGTCGAAAGCGACGAGCACTCCCTCACGATCGGCCCCGACGGCCCGATCCTGCTGCAGGACAACTACCTCATCGAGCAGATGGCGCAGTTCAACCGCGAACGCGTCCCCGAGCGCCAGCCGCACGCCAAGGGCAGCGGCGCGTTCGGGCGGTTCGAGGTGACCGGCGACGTCAGCGCGTACACCAAGGCCGCCGTCTTCCAGCCGGGCGTGCAGACCGACCTGCTGGTCCGGTTCTCCACCGTCGCCGGCGAGCGGGGCAGCCCCGACACCTGGCGCGACCCGCGCGGTTTCGCGGTGAAGTTCTACACCACCGAGGGCAACTACGACATGGTCGGGAACAACACCCCGGTCTTCTTCATCCGCGACCCGCTGAAGTTCCAGCACTTCATCCGGTCGCAGAAGCGCCGCGCCGACAACAACCTGCGCGACCACGACATGCAGTGGGACTTCTGGACGCTGTCCCCGGAGTCGGCGCACCAGGTCACCTGGCTGATGGGCGACCGCGGCCTGCCGCGGACCTGGCGTCACATGAACGGCTACAGCTCGCACACCTACATGTGGGTCAACCAGGCGGGTGACCGCTTCTGGGTGAAGTACCACTTCAAGTCCGACCAGGGTGTCGAGTGCTTCACGCAGGACGAAGGCGACCAGATGGCGTCGGCCGACACCGACTACCACACGCGTGACCTCTACGAGGCGATCGAGCGCGGCGACCACCCGAGCTGGACGCTGAAGATGCAGGTGATGCCGTTCGAGGACGCCAAGACCTACCGGCTCAACCCGTTCGACCTGACGAAGGTGTGGCCGCACGCGGACTACCCGCTGATCGAGGTCGGCCGGATGACCCTCGACCGCAACCCGACCGACCACCACGCGGAGATCGAGCAGGCCGCGTTCGAGCCGAGCAACCTGGTGCCCGGCATCGGCGTGAGCCCGGACAAGATGCTGCTGGGCCGGCTGTTCTCCTACCCGGACGCGCACCGCTACCGGATCGGCGCGAACTACAAGCAGCTGCCGGTCAACGCCCCCGTCGCGCCCGTCCACAGCTACAGCAAGGACGGCGCGATGCGGTACACGAAGGTGTCCGACCCGGTCTACGCGCCGAACTCGAAGGGCGGCCCGCACGCCGACGTCGCCCGCTACGGGCAGCCGTCCGGCTGGCAGGCCGACGGCGAAATGGTCCGCACGGCGTACACGCTGCGCGAAGAGGACGACGACTTCGGGCAGGCCGGCACGATGGTCCGCGAAGTCCTGGACGACGACGCCCGCGGGCGGCTGGTCGACAACGTCGTGGGGCACCTGCTCAACGGGGTGAGCGAGCCCGTGCTGGCGCGGGCGTTCGACTACTGGCGCAACGTCGACAAGGACGTCGGCGACCGGATCGAGTCGGGCGTGCGCGCCAAGCAGGACGAGAAGGACCCGAAGGCCGCCGACCAGGGCAACCCGGCGCGGTCGAGCATGCAGCACAAGGCCTGACGACTCGCGGCGGTCTCCGCTCCCGGGCGGGCGGAGACCGCCGCGGGCGTTCGGCTAGGTTGGCTTCCTCGGGGACCGATCAGGGAGGCCACGCTTGCGTTTTGCCGACGGGGTGCTGCCCGTCGCGGCCGCGGTGGCGCTGCTCGTGTTCGCCGTGCGCCTGGCGCACGAGCCGCGGCGGCTCGGCAACGCCGTGTGGCTCGGCGTCGCGCTCCTGCTGACCGGGTTGTGGCTGTTGCGCCAGGCGTTGCACCTGGACTGGCTGACACCGGTCGTGCTCGGGGTGATCGCCCTGGTCGCGCTGGCGCTACCGGTCGCCCTGCTCGTCAACGGCGCCCAGATGTGGCGCCGCGAAGGCCGTTCCACCGGGAACCTGCTGTCGCTGGCGCTCGGTGCCGGGATGATCCTCCTCGAGGCGCTGCTCTTCGTCCCGCTCGGCCGATGGGGCGCGGCGGCCGTGGCCATCGCGGCGGTGCTCGCCGGGTACTTCGGGTTCCTGTTCTTCTCGCTCCTGGTCTATTCGGTGCTGTACAGCCGGATCGGCCGGCGCGGTGGCTTGGACGCCGTCATCGTGCTCGGCTGCGGGCTCGCCGGGGACGAGGTGCCGCCACTGCTCGCCGGCCGGCTCGAGCGCGCGCTCCGGCTCTACACCCGCGAGTCCACCCCGCCGTTGCTGGTGGTGTCCGGTGGACGGGGGCCGGACGAGAAGGTGACCGAAGCCGAGGCGATGCACGCCTACCTGCTGGAGCGCGGGGTGCCGGACGACCGGATCCGCCGCGAAGACCGGGCGCGCACGACCGAGGAGAACCTCCGGTTCTCGGCCGCGCTCCTGCCGGACGACGCACGCCGGGTGGTCGCGGTGACCAGCAACTACCACGTGTTCCGCGCGGCGGTCGAGTGCCGCCGCCTGCACCTGCCGTTCCACGCGGTCGGCTCCCCGACGGCCCGGTACTTCCTGCCGAGCGCGCTGCTGCGGGAGTTCGCGGCGCTGATCCTGCACTACCGCCGCACGACGATCGCCGCGTGTGTCGTGGTCGTGGCGGCCGGGGTGCTGCTCACGCTCTGATCTCCCGCAGGACACCGCACGCCCGCGCCACGCCGTCCTCGGCCCGCAGCCGTGCGCCGACGTACTGCGCGCCCCGGCGGAAGAGCGGGTTGCCGGTGAGCTCGCGCAGCCGGGCGGTCAGCACGTCGACGTCCAGCTGCTCGAGAGGCAGCGGCTGCGGCCCGGCGCTGAGCTGGGAGACGCGGTCGCCCCAATACGGCTGGTCGGAGAAGACCGGGCAGACGAGCGCCGGCACCCCCGCGCGCAACGCGGCGGCGGTGGTTCCGGCGCCGCCGTGGTGCACGACCGCCGCGGTGCGCGGGAACAGCCAGGAGTGCGGGACGTCGGTGACGGTGAGGATGTCGTCGGAGTCCTCTCCCGCGATGCCAAGAAGGCCGCGCAGTCCGGCTCGCCGCAGAGCTTCCCGGACGGTCCCGGCGGCATCCCCGGATTCCATGCTGCCGAAGCCGACGTAGACCGGCGGCGGTCCGGCGGCGAGGAAGTCGCGCAGCCGCGGGTCCGGGCGCCAGCCGTCGTCGGCGTCGAGGAACCAGTAGCCGGTGAGGTGCACTCGTGGGGGCCAGTCGGGTGGGCGGGGCACCACGGCGTCGGAGAATCCGCAGAGCACGGGCCCGTTCCGCCGGGGCCCGCGACGGCCGGCGGCGGGGAGGCCGAGGGTGGCCGTGCGCCAGCGGTCGATCTCGGGCCGCAGGAGCTGCCAGGCCAGGGTGTCGACCGCGGTGAAGCTCAGCTGCCGTCCCCACGGGCCGAGGTGGCGGGCGCGGGGCAGCAGGGGGTGGGCGAAGGCGCGCGTCGGGATGCCGGGCTGGTAGTGGAGTTCGACGTTGGGGACGTCGAGGTGCGTGCCGAGGAAGCCGAGGGTCGGGGCGAGGACGAGGTCGGCGTCTTTCGTGCCGGTGTGGACGTCGGCGAGGAGGCGGTCGAGGAGCGGGGTGAGGACTTCCCGGAGGCCGGAGAGGAACTTGAGCGGGTTGCGGCCGGTGGTCCAGGCGCGGCCGGCGGCCGAGCCGAGGATTTGGCCGGGATCGGCGGAGAGGGGCGCGAAGGCGAGGCCGTGCGCGGTGACGAGGGAGCGAAATCTTTCGGCGGCGAGGATCCGGACGCGGTCGCCGTCGGCGGTGATCCCCTGGCCGAGCGCGACGCAGGGTTGGACATCACCGCGCGACCCGGGCGCGAGGATCACCACGAGTCGGCTCATCGCTTGGCCGCCGTCAGGCGGTACCGGAGCCGGAACGGCAGGCTGGCCAGCACCGCCGCCACCCGGGCGTCCCCTCCCACCAAATATCTCGGCGCCGGGCGTCGGGCCGTCAACGCGCGGACCACCACCTGGGCCGCCCGTCGCGGCGGCACTCCCGTCCTGGCCGACCGCGCGGCGCTGTGTTCCGCCGCCGCCAGCTGCGCGCCGTACCGCTCGAGCCCCGCCGGTGGCAGCAGCGACCGGACCTCCTCGGCCGCCGCTTGGGCGCGGGGCCAGATCGCAGTCGCCACCGCGCCCGGCTCGACCAGGACCACCTCGATCCCCTCCGGCGCCAGCTCGGCCCGGAGGCTGTCCGTCAACCCCACCAGCGCGAACTTCGACGTGTGGTACGGCCCGATCATCGGCCCCGCGATGCGGCCGCCGATCGAGCCGACCGTCACCACGCGCGCCGTCGAGGCTATCCGCAGGGCCGGGAGCATCGCGCGGGTCACCGCGAGCTGCCCGGTGACGTTCACGTCCAGCTGTTCGCGGAACGCCTCCAGCGGCACGTACTCCAGCGGCCCGGGCCGGGCCAGGCCCGCGTTGTTCACCAGGCCCCGCAGCGGGCCGCCGGCCGTGACGCGCCGGCCGCACTCCTCGATCGACGCCGCGTCGCGCAGGTCCATCCGCAGCACCGTGACCGCCTCGCCGTAGGCGCGTTCGAGCTCCTTCTCGTCGCCGTCGGTGCGGACGCTCGCCCACACGTGCGCGCCGCGGCGGACCAGCTCCGCCACGCACGCGCGGCCGATCCCGCTCGACGCGCCCGTGACCACATAGGACGCCCTCACGACGCCAGCACCTGCAGCATCCGCGGCCACGTCTTGTGCAGCTGCTCCTGCCAGTACGCCCATTGGTGGGTGCCCGGCCCGTAGAGATCCACCGTCGCCGGGACGCCGAGCGCGCGCAGCCGGCCGGCCATCGCCGTGGTCTGGCCGCCGCACAGGAACTCCAGCAGCATCGCGCCCGGCAGGACGTCGATCGGGAGCTTCGAGTCGAGCGGTCCCGGCAGGCCGTTGCCCGCCGACAGGTAGAGCTCGGTCCCCCGCAGCCGCTCGGCGTTCACCAGCGGGTCGTGGGCGTCCCAGCGCGCCGACTCCCGACGCCGATCGCCCCACAGCGCCTCCGGGTCGAGGTGCGCCGAGCTGACGATCGCGTCGGTCAGCAGCTCCCCCGTCGGGCCGGTGGGGTTGAGGTTCCCGCTGTAGGACGCCGCGTAGCGGAACACGCCGGGGCGGCGCGCGGCCAGTTCGATCGCGCCGTAACCGCCGAGCGAAAGACCGGCCGCGGCCCGCCGGCCGTCCCCGCGGTAGCCGCGGTCGATCAGCTGGGGCAGCTCGGCGGCCGTGAACGTCTCCCACTGGTTCAGCGCGATGTCCTTGCCGTAGTTCCACCAGTCGCTGAAGAACCCCGCCGGCCCGGCGCCCGGCATGACGACCAGGACACCGGCGTTGTCGGCCAGCGCCCGGATGTCGGTGTTGGCGCTCCAGCCGCGGTAGTCCTGCAGGCGGGTCTCCCCGGCGAGCAGGTACACCGCCGCCCACTTCCGGTCCGGCTCGGCGGCCCAGTCCCGCGGCAGGATCAGCCGGACCATCGTGTAGGCGCCGACGCCGGTCGAGCGCACGGTCAGGTCGAGCACCCGCGGGTCACCCTCCACAGTGGACTCCGCGACGACGTGCGAGCCGTCGTCGGCCCGGGCGTCCGGGACGCCGGTCGCGGCCCGCGCCGGCACCACCGGCACCACCAAGGCCACCGTGGCCACCACCGCGGCGGCGCCGAGCCACCTCCCAGATATGCGCATACGTATTCCTTTCCCCGGTCGGTCGATCGAATCCGGAAAAGTGACGGCGATCACCCGGAAACCACATCGGATGCGCGGTCAACCTAGAGGAAGAACGGCCCGCCCGGCAATTGTCCGGTCGACGGTCCCACCGGACAATGTGAAGCGCAGGCAAACAAAACCACGCTTTTCCTCCCCCGTCGGGGTGAGGGTACGGTCACCGACCGTCACCAGAGTCGGACGGCCGTGCCACACCCCCGCACCAAACTCGCCAGTAACTTGAAAATCAGCAGGTCACCCCGCGTACACGAAGACCGTTTACGTTTTCTTGACGGGCTTCCGGTAACCGATTTCCTGTCGTAGCCTTCCCCTGCCGCCGGGCTCGGACCCCCTTGACCCCGTCCCCCGGCGAAGGTCCCAGCGCGGGGACCGCGAACCCTCGAGAACACTCCCCCGAAAGGGCTTTTCATGCCTGCCCGAATTCGCTTTCCCCCGGCCCGCGCCGCCGCTCTCCTGATCGCCGCGGCCGCCGCGACCACCATTTCCGGGGCCGCCGGAAAACCGGCCGTCCCGCCGGCCGCGCTGCTGCCCGCCGAGTCGGTCCCCGGGAGCGGCCCGCGCGATGTCTTCGACCTCGCCGCCACCGCGCGATCGGCGCCGGAGCCTCAAGACGGATGCGCGAACGTGACCCACGGACGGCTGCTCGGCCCTGGAACCACGACCGGGCAGGGCTTCCAGGCCGCGGTGCCCGGCGGTCAGGTGTCCGAACTCGTCGCCCGCACCCCCGAACCGCCCGACCTCGCCGGCTGGACCGCGCAGGTCCGCCGGTGCGCCCAAGTCACCGTCGACGACCAGGACCTCCCCACGGTCTCGACCCTCACCCTGCGCACCGCGCCCGCCGTCCCCGGCGCGGAAACCCTTTCCTACCAGCAGGTCCTGACCCTTCCCGGCCGGCAGGCCGGGCTGCCGGGACTGCGCCTGCGCACCGTCGCCATCGCCGCCGGCACCGTGCTCGTCCTGCTCCGCGACGCCGGAGCGACCGATGTCGACCTCGACGCCCTGGCCGTCGCCGCGTGGCAGCACGCGCTGCCGCGGCTGGGTCGCTGACCCCGTTGAAGCAAGAGGAGAACCCGATGTCCCTGGAGCACACCGGCGGCGACACCCTGACCGCCTGCCTGCGGCACTGGGCGGCCGCGAGGCCCGACGAGGCCGCGCTCACCTTCGCCGACTTCAGCACCGAACGCGACGGGCGGCGGCGCACCCTCACCTGGCGGCAGCTGGCCGACCGCGTCGACACCGCAGCGGCCGCGCTCCCGGTGCGTCCCGGCGACCGGGTCGCGGTCCTCTGCCCGCAGGGCCCGGACTACGTCGTCGGCTTCCTCGCCGCGATCACCGCGGGCGCGATCGCGGTGCCGCTGTTCGACCCGGGCCTGCCCGGCCACGCGGGACGGCTCGCCGCGGTGCTCGCCGACTGCACCCCCGCCGCGGTCGTCACGACGACAGCCGTCCAGGCCGCGGTCGAGGAGTTCGTCGACGTCCCGGTCGTCGCGGCCGATCGGCCGGGTCCCGCCCAATCCTGGCCGGCGCCGGCAGCGGCCCCGGGCGACGTCGCGTACCTGCAGTACACCTCGGGTTCGACGCGCAGCCCGGCCGGCGTGGTGCTCACCCACACGAACGTGCTCAGCAACGTCGGCCAGGTCGTGCGCGGGCTCGGGCTCGACCCGGGCGCGGCCACCACGGTGTCGTGGCTGCCGCTGTTCCACGACATGGGCCTCGTCCTCGGCCTGGTCACCCCGCTGGCGCTGGGCCTGCGGTCGGTGCTGATGGACCCGCTCGCGTTCATCGAGCGGCCCGTCCGCTGGCTGGAGCTGCTCGGCGACCACGCCGGCGTCTGGAGCGCCGCGCCGAACTTCGCCTTCCACTACTGCGCGACCCGGGTGCGGGAGGCCGACCGCGCCCGGCTGCGGCTCGGGCGGGTCGCCGCGATCGTCAACGGCGCCGAGCCGATCAACCCGGACGTCCTCGACCGCTTCCACACCGCATTCGCCGCCGCCGGGTACCGGCCGGAGATGACGCGGCCCGCCTACGGCCTGGCCGAGGCGACCGTCTTCGTCACCACCGGCCCCGCCGCGGCCCCGCGCGTCACGACGTTCGACCGGGACGCCCTCTCCACGGGCACCGTGCGCCCGGCCGGCGACGGCGTCCGGCTGGTCGCCTGCGGGGTTCCGGCCGGTCAGGACGTCGCCCTGGTCG
Organism: Amycolatopsis sp. NPDC104863; assembly: GCF_055582965.1. Classification (NCBI taxonomy): domain Bacteria; kingdom Bacillati; phylum Actinomycetota; class Actinomycetes; order Pseudonocardiales; family Pseudonocardiaceae; genus Amycolatopsis; species Amycolatopsis sp. NPDC104863. The sequence goes on along the minus strand of NZ_JBVJOW010000001.1, from coordinate 1,098,402 downwards.
ACCCGCACACCGCCGTCGCGGTCCCCGACGGGTCGGTCGGCGAGATCTGGGTGCACGGCCCGAACGTCGGCGAAGGCTACTGGCGGAAACCCCTGGAGAGCACCGAAACCTTCGGTGCCCGGCCCGCCGGCGGGCTGCCCGAGGGGCCGTGGCTGCGCACGGGCGACCTCGGCCTCCGCCACGACGGGGAGCTCTACATCGCGGGCCGCATCAAGGACCTCATCATCGTCGACGGCCGCAACCACTACCCGCAGGACGTCGAGGCGACCGCCGCGGCCGCCCACGGCGCGATCCGCCCCGGCAGCACCGCCGCGTTCGCGGTCGGCGGCGCCGACACCGAGTCCGTCGTCGTGGTCGCCGAGCACCGCGCCCACGAAGAGCTGAGCGAGCAGGCGGAACGCGACCTCGTCACCACGATCCGGCGGCTCGTCGCCGACGCTCACGGTCTCGCGCTGCGTGACGTCCTGCTCGTCCCGGCCGGCCGGGTGCCGCGGACCTCCAGCGGCAAGATCGCGCGCGCCGCCTGCCGCGACCGCTACCTCGCCGGTGACTACGGAAAGGCCCTGGCGCGATGAGAAACGACCCCACCCTGCGCCGGCGGCTGCTCGACCTGTTCGCCGAGCACCTCGGCGCCGACGTCGAGCCGGACCGCCCGCTCGCCGACTACGGCCTGTCCTCCCGTCAGGCCGTCGGGATCACCGCGGACCTCGAAGAGCTGCTGGGCGCCCGGCTTCCCGCGACCCTGCTGTGGGAGAACCCGACCGTCGAGCACCTCGCCCGCAGCCTCGCCCCGGACGACGAGCCCGAGCCGGAAACCCGGGCCACGGACCGCCGCCGGACCGACCCGGTCGCCGTGGTCGGCCTCGGCTGCCGCTGGCCCGGCGCGGACGGGCTCGAGGAGTTCTGGGAACTGCTTCGCAGCGGACGAGACGCCGTCCGGACCGCGCCGCCGGGTCGCTGGCACAGTGACGCGGCGCCGGTCGTCGGCGGGTTCCTCGACGACGTCGCCGGGTTCGACGCCGAGCACTTCGGCGTCACCCCGCGCGAAGCCGCGACGATGGATCCCCAGCAGCGCATGCTCCTCGAAGTGACCTGGGCGGCGCTGGAGCACGCCGGGATCGCGCCGGCGTCGCTGCGCGGCAGCCGCACCGGTGTCTACACGGGAATCGCCACGCACGACTACGGCCACCTGACCATGGCCGGTGCCGAGCCCGACCTCGCCACGGCGACCGGCGCGGCGGGCAGCATCGCGTCGAACCGGCTGTCGTACTTCTACGACCTGCGCGGGCCGAGCATGGCCGTCGACACCGCGTGCTCGTCTTCGCTGGTCGCGGTGCACCACGCGGTGCGGGCGTTGCGCGACGGCGAGGCGGACCTGGCGCTCGCCGCCGGGGTGAACCTCATGCTGCTGCCCGGGCCGACCGCCGCGTTCGCCGCCGCCGGGCTGCTGGCGGACGACGGCCGGTGCAAGACCTTCTCGGCCGGCGCCGACGGCATCGCGCGGGCCGAAGGCTGCGGGGTCGTGGTGCTCAAGCGGCTCGCGGACGCCGAAGTCGACGGTGACCGCGTGCTCGCGGTGATCCGGTCCTCGGCGGTCAACTCCGACGGCCGCTCGAACGGCCTCGCCGCGCCCAATCCCGCGGCCCAGCAAGCGATGCTGCGGGACGCCTACCGCGGCGCCGGGCTCGATCCGTCCACTGTGGACTACGTCGAGGCGCACGGCACCGGCACCCTGCTCGGCGACCCGATCGAAGCCGGCGCGCTCGGCGCGGTGCTGGGCGCGGGCCGCGACGCGGACGCGCCCCTGCTGATCGGATCGGTGAAGACGAACATCGCGCACGCCGAAGCCGCGGCCGGGATCGCCGGGCTGATCAAGGTCGTCCTGGCGATGACCCACGACGAGCTGCCGCCGCAGCTGCACTTCACCACGCCGAACCCGCACATCCCGTTCGAGGAGCTGCGGCTGCGCGTGGTCACCGAGCCGACGCCGTGGCCGCGGCACAGCGGGCGGGCCACCGCCGGCGTGTCCGCCTTCGGGTTCGGCGGAACCAACGCGCACGTCGTCGTCGAGCAGGCCGCGCTCCCGGCGGCTCCCGCGGAAGCGGCCGGCGTCCGGATCGGGCTGCTGTCCGCCCGCACCCGCGACCGGCTCGCCGAGCGGGCGACGCAGCTCGCGGACTGGCTGGACTCCCCCGCGGCCGGCTCCCTCGCCGACGTCACGCACACGCTCTTCCGGCGTGACAACGGCGGCCGGCACCGTGCCGCCGTTGTCGCCGGGGACCGAGCCGAGCTGGCGACGCTGCTGCGGGCCGTCGGCGCAGGCGCCGACCCGCTGCCCGCGGGCGCAGTGACCGGGAGCGCAAATCCCGGCGAGGGCCCGGTTTTTGTGTTCTCCGGGCACGGTTCGCAGTGGCCGGGAATGGGCCGCGGCCTGCTGGCCGCCGAACCGGCGTTCGCCGCGCAGGTCGACAAGCTCGGCGACCCGTTCACCGAGCACACCGGGCGGTCGCTGCGCGCGCTGCTGCGCTCCGCAGGCCCGTTTTCGCTGGCCGAAACCCAGCTGGCGATCTTCGGGACGCAGGTCGCGCTGGCCGCCCGGTGGGAGGCGCTCGGCGTCCGGCCCGCCGCGGTCCTCGGGCATTCGCTCGGGTCGGCGGCCGCGGCCGTCGTGAGCGGGGTGCTGACCGCCGACGAGGCCGTCCACCTGGTCGCGACCCGCGCTCGGCTGCTGGGCACGGTCCGGCCGGGCGGCGCGATGGCCGCCGTCGAGCTGACGACCGGCGAGCTCGCCGCGTACCCGGGGGTCGAGCTGGCCGTCGACTCCGCGCCGGGGCAGCTGACCGTGGCCGCGGATGCCGACGTGCTGGACCGGCTCGTCACGGAGCTGGAAGCCGCCGGCCGGACCGCGCGGCGGCTCCCGGTGGCGGTGGCCGGGCACTCGGCCGGCGTCGAGCCGGTGCTCGGCGACCTGCGGCACGCCTTGGCCGAGCTGGGCGGGCGGCGGCCGCTGGTGCCCTGGTACGACACGGTCCTGACCGACCCGCGGGAGCTGCCGGACTTCGACGCGCGGTACTGGGCGGCGCACCTGCGGCGGCCGGTGCGGTTCCGGCAGGCCGTGACGGCGGCGGCCGCGGACGGGCACCGCGTGTTCGTCGAGGTGTCCCCGCACCCGATCCTGCGGGGTTCGGTGGCCCGGACGCTGGCGGCCGCCGGAGTGGCGGACGCGGTGGTGACGGGGACGGTGCGCCGCGGCCAGGACGAGGTCCGCGCGTTCGGCGCGGCCGCCGCGGCGGTGTACTGCGCGGGGATCGGGCTGAGTCTCGCGGACCCCGACGACGGAGCGCGGCTCACCGACGTCCCGCCGATGCCCTGGCGGCACGAACGGTTCTGGTACACCGATCCCGAGCCTGCCCCCGCTCGCCGGAGTCCGGCGAGTGCGGCGCCTCGGGCCGCCGGTGGTGACCGGCTCACCGAGATCGTCGCCGCGATCATGGGCCTGTCCCCCGACCGGCTCGACGCCGACGTCCCGCTCGTCGAGCTCGGGCTGGACTCCTTGATGGCGAACCGGATCCGCGAGGCCGTCCGGCGGGAGCTCGGCGCCGAACCCGACGCCGCCGCCGTCCTGCGCGGCGCCACCCTCGCCGACCTCAACCGCGATCTCGCGCCGCGGGAAGACGAGATTCCGCGCCCTGCCCGCGGCCGCGCGTGGGATGCCGCCGACCGGCTGGTCCTGCGGCTGTGGCGGGACCACACCGGCGCCGACGCGAGCGGCACGCACGTCCGGCTGTCCGGCGCCGCCCGGCCGGAGCCACTCGCCCGGCTGCTCGCGGACGGGCTCACCACCGAGCTCGACACCCCCGTCGACCCGGCCGAGCTGCTGCGGCACGACTCCCTCGCGGCCATCGCCGACGTCGCGCGCGCCGTCCTGGACACGCGGGAAGAACGCGGGCCCGTGCACCTGCTCTCACCGGGTGACGCCGGGACCCCGCCGCTGCTGCTGTTCCACCCCGGCGGCAGCACCTGCACCGTCTACCGGCCGCTGCTGGAGCGGCTGCCCGGGGGTGTGCCGTGCGTCGGCTTCGAACGGGTGCCCGGCACGAGCATCGAAGAGCGCGTCGACCGCCTGCTCCCGCTGGTGCGGGCGCGGCAGCCCCACGGGCCGTATCGCCTGGCCGGCTGGTCGTTCGGCGGTGCGCTCGCCTACGGCGTCGCCGCGCGGCTCGCGGACGAAGGCAACGAGGTCGAACTCGTGGCGCTCGTCGACACCATGCTGCCGCTGCCGGAACCGGACCTCGACCCGCGGGCGTCATCGGCCCGGCGGTTCCTGCGGTTCACCGGCTACGTCGAAGGCACCTACGGCCGGCCCGTCGCCCTCGGCCACGACGAGCTCGCGCCGCTGCCCGAAGAGGAGCAGATCGAGCTGACCATGCGCCGCGTCGCCGAAGCCGGGCTGCTCAGTCCCGGGGTGCTGCGGCACCAGCGTCAGTCCTTTTTGGACACTCTGGCCGCCGAACGCGGGACGCCCCGGCGCTACGACGGCCGGGTCGTCCTCTACCGGGCCACCGAGCCGTACGCCGCCGGGCTGGCGATGGAGCCGCGGTACTCCCGCACGGACCTCGCCGCCGGCTGGGCGGACCTGTGCCCGCGGCTGGAGATCGTGCCCGTCGCCGCGCACCACCTCTCGGTGGTCGACCCGCCGCACGTCGACGTCGTCGCGCGGCACCTGGCGGGCCTGCTGTGGCCGTGACCCTGGTCCGGGCCTGGCCGCTGCTGGCCGTGCTCGGCGCGGGGCTGCTGCTGGTCGCGGTCGACGCGACCGTGCTGCACGTCGCGCTGCCCGACGTCGTCCGGCAGCTGCGGCCCGGCGCCGCCGCCCAGGTGTGGATCGTGGCGATCTACCCGCTGACGGCGGCGCCGCTGCTGCTGCCGTTCGCCACCCTCGGCGACCGCTTCGGGCGGCGGCGGGTGCTGGTCACCGGCTACGTCGTGTTCGGGCTGGCGTCCCTCGGCTGCGCGCTCGCCCCCGGCGTCCCGGCACTGCTCGCCGCGCGGGCGGCGCTCGGCTGCGGCGGCGCGATGATCATGCCGGTGACGATGTCGCTGCTGCGGGAGCTGTTCCCCGAGCGGCGGCAGCGGCGCACCGCGATCGCGGTGTGCAGCGGGATCGCCGGCGCCGGCTCGGTGTTCGGGCCGGTGCTCGGCGGGGTCCTCGTCGAGGCGTGGGGCTGGCGGGCGACGTTCCTGGTCAACCCGCCGGTGATCCTGGCCGCGGTGGTGGCGGCGCTGCGGTGGCTGCCGCGGACACCGCCGGGGCCGGGCCGGTGGGACGCGCTCAGCGCCGCGCTCGCCGCGGGCGGGGTGCTGGGGGTCGCGTCCGCCATCGGGCCGTCGGGGGGCGGCTTCGCGGCGGGCGCGGCCGGGTGCGTTCTGCTCGGCCTGTTCGTCCGGCGGCAGCGCCGTTCGCCGGAGCCGTTGCTGGACCTCGGGCTGTTCCGGCGGCCGGGCGTGCCGGGCGCGGTCGGCGGGGTGCTGCTGGTGATGAGCACGCTGGTCGGGCTGGGGTTGCTGCTCGCCCAGTACCTGCAGGTGGTGCTCGGCCTCTCCCCGACGGCCGCGGCGGCGCGGCTGCTGCTGGTGCTCGGGGCGTCGGCGGCCGGGAGCGTGGTGGCTCCGGGCCTGCTCGCGCGGTTCGGCAACGTCCGGGTCCGGACGGCGGGGTTCGCGGTGGCGGCGGTGGCGTTGCTGATCCCGGCCGCCGGCGCGTCCGGTTCGCCGTGGTGGCTGGGCGGCGCGCTGGTGGGTTCGGGGTTCGGCATGGCGCTCGCGCTGACGTCGAGCACGGACACACTCCTGTCGGCGGCCCCGGCGGACAGCGCGGGTGGCGCGGCGGCGGTCGAGAAGACGGGCTACGAGCTGGGAGCGGGACTCGGGACAACGGTGTTCGGTTCCCTGGCGGCGGCGGTGTACGCGGCGCGGCTGGTGGTGCCGCCTGGAGTGCCTTCGCCGGCTGCCCAGCTCGCGGCGGCGGGTCCGGCGCAGGCGGAGACGGCGGCACGAGGGTTGGCGGCGGCAGAGGAGCTGCTCGCGGCGGCGCGGGCGGCTTGCGCGGACGGGGTGCAGGTGGCGGCGGGAGTCGCTTGTGGACTGTTCGCGATCGCTGCCGTGGTGTCGTTTGTGCGCCGGGGCAGGGTGACTTGACTCAAAATCAGCCGCATGTGGCGCCTCGCCGCTTTGGAGGTTGAGCGGCAGTCGCTGCCGTGGTGTTGCTTTCGCGTCGGGACGTAGCGAACTGACTCAACGCCCGCAGTATAGGCCGTTATACACAACCCTTACCGGAACCAACTCCCCGCACCCGACCGCATGACCGGGCCGCGTGACTTCGGCGGAATCGGCAACGACCCCTGGCTCGGCGGCCACAGCGTCACCGCGGGGACGTCGCGCACCTGCGCCCGCAAACCGGCCAACGGCAGGGGCCGCCGCCGGGTGAGCATCGTCGTCGTGCGGGGATGGAGATCCACGAACGGGTACGTCGTGTGCAACGCCGCCAGGCGGTTCTCGAGCCGGCGGCTGCGCTCGGCCAGCTCCCCCGCCGGGACCGCCGGCTGGACCACCAGGAACTCGCCCGGCCCGAGCCGCACCGCGCGGTCGAGGGGGCGGAGGCCGTCGCGGAGGAGGTCGGCGATGTTCTGCTCCGTGTGCATCCGGACCCGGACGCCGTGGCGGCGCTCGACCGCGGCCGGGTCGTCGACCACCACCAGGACCAGGCCCAGCGGGACCGTGTCGGTCGCGTCGCCGAGCCAGGACGTGATGCCCGCCAGGGTGTCGAGGCCGGTGTCCGGGTCGACCGGCGGGCCGGTGGGCGACGGCTCCGCCGCGCGGGCCGAGTCCAGCTTCGCCGCCACGTGCCGCAACGCCGCCTCGGCCCGGCTCTCGATGTCGAGCGCAGCCGGGGTGTCGACCGACGCCAGGACGTCGTCGACCCGGCGGCGCACCGACGGCGGCAGCCGGTCGCCCATCGCGTCGCGGAGCCGGACGACCTCGGCGTACGCCTCGTCGCGGCGCAGGCCCCAGCGCCCGCGGAACAGCCGCGCCCGCTCCACCGAGGACGCCCGCGGGTCGACCTCGTCCAGGTCCTGCGCGACGACCGAAGCGCCGAACGTCGGCGACAGCACCGCGACCGACCACTCCCGCGCCATCGGCTCGTCGGCGCGCAGCAGCACCGGCGTGACGCCGTGCGGCAGGTCGGGCCGGCCGGAGTCGACCATGCCGACGACCGTCACCGCGGCCCGCCGCGCGATCCGGGCGTAGACCTCGCGCTCGCGGTCGAAGTACGGCAGCCGCTGGAACAGCGCGAACACGACGGTGTCGGCTCCCGCGCCCTCCGCGAGCGCCGCCCGCTCCACCGCGTGGGACGCGGTCACCAGGGCACGCTTGGACAGCACCCCCGCGCGGGCGGCGCCGCGCGGATCTGCTTCGGGCATCAGGGGATCGCCTTCGCCGGGGAAAGGGAGACAACCACCGTAAGAGACCGCGCTCGCCCCGGCTAGCCACCTGATGGGGTGGACTCAGAAGTGGTCCCGGTCCGCCTCCCGGGCGACGACCTCGTCACGGTCCGCGAGCTTTTCCAGGCCCCGCAACGGCTGCCGCATCCGGTGGTTCCCGCGGAGACGTTCGGCGTTGCGGTCGAGGAACGCCCAGTACCCCGCCGTGAACGGGCACGCGTCCGGCCCCGTCCGCTTCTTCGGGTCGAAGGCACAACCGGGACAGTGGTCACTCATCCGGTTGATGTAGGCCCCGCCCGCCGCGTACGGCTTGGTCGCGACGAGCCCGCCGTCGGCGTACTGGCTCATGCCGATCACGTTCGCCGGCATCACCCAGGCGAAACCGTCGACGAACGCCGTCGCGAACCACCGGGTGAGCGCGGCCCGGGTCGTACCCGCGCTGCAGCGCGTGGTTGCCCAGCACCATCAGGCGTTCGATGTGGTGGGCGTACCCGCGGTCGCGCACCCCCGCGAGCGCGGTGCGCAGGCAGGCTGCCTCGACCGCGTCGGCGTCCAGCTCGCGCCACCACCGCGGCAGCTCCCGGTGCGCCCGCAAAGCGTTGCGGCGCAGGTAGTCCGGCCCCTGGTGCCAGTACAGGTGCCACACCCATTCACGCCAGCCCAGCACCTGCCGGACGAACCCTTCGACACTGCTCAGCGGCGCTTCCCCGGCTCGGTAACGCGCTTCGGCCTTCTCGATCACGTCCCGCGGGTCGAGCAGGCCGAGGTTGAGCGGCACCGAAAGCAGCGCGTGCGCCATCGCCCAGTCGTGCGTGAGCATCGCGTCCTGGTGCGGGCCGAAGTCCGGCAGCCGGTGCTCGAGGAACCGCCGCAGCGCCCGCTCCGCCTCGTCGTGGCCGACGGCGAACCGGCGCGGCCCGTCGACGCCGACGGGGTGGATCTCCCCCGCGCGCTCGGCGCGGTCGAGCTCGGCGCGGACGCGGTCGTCGATCGGGTTCTCGCGCGGGTGCCACGGCGCGGGGACGCCGAGCCGGGTCGTCTTCGGCGGCGGTTCCCGGTTGTCGTGGTCGAGGTTCCACCGGCCGCCGGCCGGGTCGCCGCCGGGCTCGAGCAGGACGCCGAACTTCCGGCGCTGGTCGCGGTAGAAGTCCTCCATGACGAACCGGGTGCGCCCGTCGGCCCACTCGGCGAAGTCCGCTTTGGACAGCACGAACCCCGGGGTCGGCAGGATCTCCGTCACGACGCCTTCGTCACGCAGCCGCCGGACGAACGCGTCGGCCGCGTGCGACGTCGGTTCGTGCACCACCACCGGCCGCCCGAACCGCCGCAGCCCGGTGCGGTAGTCCGGCGCGTCGAGGAGCGTGGCGCGGTCGCCGAGGTCGGCTGCGAGCCGGTACAGGGCGGCTTGGACGAGGTGCAGCTTCTGGCGGTGGAACGGCTTTCCGGCGAAGGCCGCGGCCGAGCGGATCAGCAGCACGTCGCGGTCGCGGAGCTCGGGCGTGCCGTGGAAGTGCGGCCCGAGCTGGTCGGCGAACAGCCAGAGCGCGGGCTTGTCTCCCATGGGCCGAACGCTAACCCGCTTCCGGCGGCTCCGCAGCGTACGCGCGCAGCACTTCCGTGGTGTCTCCCAAGAACTTCGCCACCACCTCGGCCTGCCCCGGCGCCAGCTCCGCCGTCAGCCGGGTCATCGCGGCGACCAGGGGCGCCAGCGCCGCCCGCACCTCGGCGCGCGCGGTGTCGGCGATGACCAGCGTGACGCGCCGGCCGTCGCTCGGGTGACGGTCGCGGCGGACGTGGCCGGCCGCCTCCAGGCGGTCGACCAGGACCGTCGCCGACGCGGAGCGGATCTTGAGCGCGTGTGCCAGGTCGACCGTGCCCATCGGTGTGCCCGCCGCGAGGTGCTGCAGGGCCTGCACGTCGGTCGCGCCGAGGTCCAGGCGCCGGGCCAGGGCCAGCTGGACGTCGTGGGCGAGCGCCAGCAGGTCCCGCAGGGCGAGGTTCACCCGGAGCGCGACGCTGTCTTCCACCGGCCCATTCTACGGTAGCTAGACAATCTAGCTAGTTTTGCTACCGTGGGCCCGGTGGATGTCCGAGCGATGAACGCGCAGATGACCGCCCGGCTGATCGGCGCCCCGGCGGAGCCGCCACCCGAAGGCGGGTACGCGCTGCGGGTGGTCGAGACCCGCGGCCGCAGCACCGGTGAACCGCGGCGCGTGCCGCTGGCCGTCGTCGCACGGGACGGCGGGCACTACCTCGTCTCGCCGGTCCGCGACCGCGACTGGGTGGCGAACCTCCTCGACGCGCCCGAGTGCGCACTCCTTTCGGCCGGGGAACGCCAGGACTGCCGCGCCGAAACCGTCGACGGCCCGGAGGCCGCCGGCGTGGTCGCGACGTACTTGGCCGCGATGTCGGTGCCGTGGGCGGTCAAGGCCTTCCCGGTCCCGCAGGACGCTTCCGAGGACCTGATTCGCGAGCACCTGCCGAGCATGGCGGTGTTCCGGCTGTCCACAGTGGACACGGCGTGAGCGTCGCGGTCGCCGGTGGCGGGCCCGGGGGCCTGCTGCTCGGTTATCTGCTCGCCCGCGCCGGGATCGAGGTCACCGTGCTGGAGTCGCGGTCGGACTTCGACCGCGACTTCCGCGGCGACTCCCTCCACCCGTACACCCTGGAGCTGCTCGACCGGCTCGGCCTGGCCGAGGACCTGCTGCGGCTCGACCACTTCAAGGCGCGTTCGTTCCGCTTCCACACCCCGGCCGGCGTCTACCGCTGCGCCGACTACGACCGGCTCGACACGCCGTTCGGCTACGTCGCGCTGATGCCCCAGGTGCGGTTCCTCGACTTCCTCGCCGAACGCGCCGGCGCCCTCCCGACGTTCACGCTCCGGACGAACGCGAAGGTCACCGGGCTGCTCGAAGACGACGACGGGACCGTCACCGGCGTCCGGTACCGCGGCGGCGAGCTGAAGACGTCGCTCGTCGTCGGCGCCGACGGCCGGTTCTCAACCGTGCGCCGCCTGGCCGGGCTCCCCGCCGAACCGCTCGGCGCGACCACCGACCTGCTGTGGTTCCGGCTGCCGCGCTCCCCCGGCGACCCGCCCGACGCCGACCTCGACCTCTACTTCGGGCGGGACGCCTACGTCGGTGTCCTCGGCGGCGTCCGCGACTGGCAGGTGGGCTACAGCATCGAGAAGGGCTCCTACCCGGCGCTGCGCGAAGGCGGGGTCGAGCCGATCCGCGCGTTCCTGCGCGAGCGCGTCCCGTGGCTGGCCGACCGGGCACACTTGCTCACCGACTTCGCGCAGACCACGCTGCTCTCGGTGGACATCTCCCGCGTCGAGCGCTGGCACCGCCCGGGGCTGCTGCTGCTCGGCGACGCCGCGCACGTCATCTCCCCGGTCGGCGGCAACGGGATCCTCATGGCGGTGCAGGACGCCGTCGCCGCGGCGAACCGCCTGGTTCCGTCGCTGCGGCGGGGCGATCTCACCGACGGAGACCTCGCCGCGGTCCAGGCCGACCGGATCCGCGCGATCGAACGGGTGCAGGCCGACCAGGTGCGCGTCGAGCGGCGGGCCGCGGCGGCCCGGGCCCGCGGCCGGGGCACCGCGCCACCCGCGCTGCTCAAGTTCCTGTTCGCGATCCCGGCGGTGCGCGCCCGCGGCGCGCGCGGCAACGCCTACGGCCCGTTCCCGCCTCAGCTGGACGAGTCGCTCTTGTCGTAGGAGCTCCAGCCGCCCTGGCCCTCGGCCGCCGCGACGTCGGCGTCGGCGGTCACCGCGTGGGTCATCGCCGCGATGGTGCGCTCGAGGCCCTGCCGGACCTCGTCGTCGTCCGCCTCGCGCACGCTGTGCAGGGTCACCGTGATCTCCGACGACGCCGGTCCGGCGTCGGCGATCCGCAGTTCGCCGTGGTAGTCGTCCGGGCCTTCGGCGCCCCACGAAAGCGAGCGGTTCGCCGCGTCGGTGTGCAGCCACGCCTCGCTCGCGACGCGGTGCCCGTGCACCTCCGCCTCCACGTGCACACTGTCCCCGCCCGTCGGCTGGGCGAGCTTCATCTCCGGGAAGTACCGCGGGAGGTTCTCGGGGTGGCTCAGGAACGCGAACAGCTCGTCCGCGGGGACGTCGGCGGTCGCGGTGTGGCGGTACTGGGTCATCGTCAGCTCCTCGTCGGCGGACCGGTCGGGCCCGGGTTACCCACCCGGCCCGGACACAATCCCGCGCCGGTGCTTTAAAAGGCGCCCGGCGGGGAACCCGGATGCCATGGCACGCACCGAACCCGTCGCCCGGGTGCCGAAACCGGGCCCGGCTCCGATCCAGGGCATCGGCATGCTCATCGGCCTGCTCTTCCTCGTGCTCGGTGCGCTGGAACTGATTCCGGGGGTCACCATCGGCGAGCAGCCGAGCCGGTTGTTCGGCGTCTTCGCCGTTTCGGGGGTATGGACACTGCTCCATTTGCTCACCGGCGCCGCCGCGGTCTTCTGCACCCGTTCGTCCGCGCTGTCCGCCCGGTTCCTCGTCGGGGCCGGCGGGTTGTACGCCGTGCTCGGGCTCGCCGGGCTCCTGCCGCTGCCGGGCGCGGTCGAGGACCTGCTGCCGATGAACACCGCCGCGATCTGCCTGAGCTTCGGCCTCGGCACGGCGATGCTCATCCTCGGGCTGGGCTGGCTCCGGCTCGGGCCAGGACGCCACCGCTGACGACGTCGTCGCCGGGCCGGGGGAAGCGCACCACGGCGGCGGCCACGAGCACCGCCAGTCCGAAGAGGACATAGCCGTTCCCGGTCAACTGCTGGAGAACGTTCCACCGGTTCTCGACCTCGCCGCCGCGCGGCCACCACCACTGCGGGCCGGCGACGAACAGCACCGCGCCCGCTCCGGCCAGGATCGTGAAGCCACGCCGCCGGGTGCGTCGCGCCAGCACCGCCCAGCCGAGCACGACGACCACGGCCCAGACCCAGTGGTGCGTCCAGGAGATCGGGGAGACCAGCAGCCCGCCGACGGCGTTCACCCCGAGCGCGACAGTCGTCTCCCCCGCGGCCAGCGCGCGCCGCACGCCCAGTGCGGTCAGCACCAGCACCACGGCCACCAGCGGCAGCCACCACGCCGTGCGCGCGTCCGCCGGCACCCCGGCCCGGGCCAGCAGCCCCAGCAGCGACTGGTTGCCGGCGTACGTCGGCTCCCCGACCCGCCCGGTGTCCCACAGGGCGCCGGTCCAGTACCGCACCGAGTCCGCGCCGGCGAGCAGGAAACCCAGCGCCGTCGCGGCCAGGAACGTCACCACGGTCGTCACGGCGGCCCGGGTGTCGCGGCGGAGCAGGAAGTACAGCAGGAACACGGCCGGCGTGAGCTTGATCGCGGCGGCGAGGCCGATGAGCAGGCCGCGCGGCCACTTCGGGTGGTCGACGAGCACGTCGAGCACGACCAGCGCCAGCAGCAGGACGTCGATCTGGCCCGCGTACACCGTGCGCAGCACCGGTTCCAGCACCTCGGCCACCAGCAGGAGCGCCCCTACGCGGCGCCAGTCGCAGCGGGCGCCGAGCGCGCGCAGCACCGTCGTCAGCACCGCGGCCAGCAGACCGAGGGACAGCAGCGTGAGCGCGAGACAGGCGGCCCAGTACGGCAGCAGCGTCAGCGGGGCCAGCACGATCGCCGCGAACGGCGGGTAGGTGAAGAGCAGAAGCTGGCCGTCCCCGGTCGGCGGCAGCGTGCCGTACAGCGCCTGGCCGTGCAGCAGCGCCGCCGAGCCGAGCCGGTAGACGTCCAGGTCGACACGGTAGGCAGGAAACCGCAGGCGGCCGTCGTTGTAGGACACCAGCAGCACGACCAGCACGAGCACCTGCGCGCCCAGCAGCACGTACTTGTTCCCGAGCTTCGCCCGCACCCCTCGTCCCCCTCCGGTCGTCTCACGCATTCTGTCGGCTCCCCGCGCCGGCGCCATCCGGGAAACCCCCGGACCGACCCGGGGAAAACCGGTTGCCGCCCGTGCCACCCTGGGCGGATGGGGACCCCGGACGGCTTCGGCCACCGCGTCGACGCACGCGGCACCGTGACGATCACCCACCACGGCCGTCCCGCCGGGACGCTCCGCGGTGGCGCCGCCGCGCGTTTCCTCGCCGCACTCGACCGCGGGGACGACGCGCAGCTGCTGATGGCCCGCGCGACCGGCAACTACAAGCACGGCAACGAACGGCAGGCCCGCGACCACGCGCGCAACCGCGGGCGGTGACGCTCACCTGGCACGCTGGAGCCATGAGCTACGACGTGCAGACGGTCCGCAAGCACTTCCCCGCCCTCGCCGAGGGAGCCGCCCACTTCGACGGGCCGGGCGGCTCGCAGGTTCCCGACGTCGTCGGGGAGGCGGTGGCCGGCACGCTGTGCGCGGCGATCGCCAACCGCGGCGTGGTCACCGCCGCCGAGCGCCGGGCGGCCACAGTGGTCACCGAAGCCCGCCAGGCCGTCGCCGACCTGCTCGCCGCCGACCCGGCCGGGGTCGTCTTCGGCCGGAGCATGACGCAGCTGACCTACGACTTCTCCCGCGCGCTGGCCAAGGACTGGGGTCCCGGGGACGAGGTCGTCGTCACCCGGCTCGACCACGACGCGAACATCCGGCCGTGGGTGCAGGCCGCGGCGGCCGCCGGCGCGACCGTGCGCTGGGCGGACTTCGACCCCGCGACCGGCCTGCTCGACCCGGCCGCGGTCACCGGACTGCTGTCCGCGCGGACCCGGCTCGTCGCGCTGACGGCGGCGTCCAACCTGCTGGGCACCCGCCCGGACGTCCCGGCGATCGCGGCGGCGGTGCACGACGCGGGCGCGCTGCTCTACCTCGACGGGGTGCACCTGACCCCGCACGCGGCGGTCGACGTCACGGCCCTCGGCGCCGACTTCAACGCCTGCTCGCCGTACAAGTTCCTCGGCCCGCACCTCGGGCTGGTCGCCGCGTCACCCGCGCTGCTGGAGACCCTGCACCCGGACAAGCTGCTGCCCTCGACCGACGCCGTCCCGGAACGCTTCGAGCTCGGGACGCTCCCGTACGAGCTGCTGGCCGGCACCACCGCGGCCGTCGACTTCCTCGCCGGGCTCGTCCCCGGCGAGGGCACGCGGCGAGCGCGTCTCCTCCGCTCCCTGGCGGCGCTGGAGGAACACGAGAACGCGCTGCTCAGCCGGCTCGACACCGGCCTCGCCGGGCTGCCCGGCGTCACCCGGCACGGCGCACCGGACCGGCACCGCACGCCGACGGCGCTGTTCTCCGTCGACGGCGTCACGCCACAGGCGGTCTACGAGCACCTCGGCGCCCAGGGTGTCAACGCGCCGGCGGGAAGCTTCTATGCGATCGAGTGCGCGCGGCACCTCGGGCTCGGCGACACCGGCGCGGTGCGGGCCGGGATCGCGCCGTACACCACGGAAGCCGACGTCGACCGGCTGCTCGCCGGCGTCGCGTCGCTCCCCCGCTGAACGCCGACGGCCACCCCGGGGAGTCGTCCCGGGGTGGCCGTCGCGCGGGCTCGGATCAGCTGGGGTCCTGATCGAGCTGCGTCGCCTTCACCGCGTTGGCGACCTGCGTGCAGTCGTCGTCGGTGATGCCCGCGGTGCCCGCCTTGGCCAGCGCCGCGCAGGAGGAGTTGAGGGCTTCGCCGACGTCCTTGAAGGTCGCGCTCTGGGTGAGCGTGTTCTCCACGCCCCACCAGATCTGGACCGACTTGTCGAGGCCGAGGCCGCGCACGGTCTGGTTGTTGAAGGTGTCGCCGTCGGTGATCAGGTAGTCGGCCTTGTTCACGACGCCGTCGTTGATGTGCTCGTCCGGGTTGTTCGTCTGCCAGCCCGGGCCGTTGACCATGTCCGGCTGCGGGGACAGCGACGAGCGCGGGTCCTTCATGTTGCGGATCGCGCCCAGCGACGAGCCCGCGCCGAGCAGCCAGCGGTTGTCGCCGGTGTCGTTGGGGTCGTTCGAGGTGATGCCGATGAACTTGCCGAAGACGTCCGAGAGGCCTTCGTTGATCGAGTCGGCCTGGCCGCCGCTCAGCCCGGAGGTGTGCTGGGTGACACCGTGGGTGAGCTCGTGGCCGGTGATGTCGTCGGTGGTGACACCCTCGCCGAAGGCCATCTGCTCGCCGTCCCAGAAGGCGTTGGCGAACGGGCATTCGCCGTCGACGCAGATCCGGACGGTGCCGCGCAGGGCCTTGCCGGTGCCGTCGCCGTAGTCGGCGCCGATGAGGCCGGTCAGGTCGACGTTGACGTACTTCTGGTAGAAGTCCGAGGCCTGGCCGAAGAAGGTGTAGACGTTGTTGACGTCCGGCACGCTCGACTCGGCGCCGCCTTCCTTGCGGGTGACGTCGAACGCGGCGCCGCAGCGGACCGAGTCGGTCGTGCCGCTGACCACCTTGCGGTTGGCGTCGCAGACGTCGCGGTTGGCCTCGCGGACCTCCGACCAGGACGTCAGGACGTCGGCCGTGCCGGCCTTGACGACCTCGGTCCACTTGTCCTGGAACTTCTTGCCGTGCACGGTGACCTGATAGGTCGGCACCGCGACGCCGTCGCCCTTCGCGCCGCCGAGGGTGGCGTCGTACCAGTACGCGCGGGGCGCGTCGGCCTTCAACGTGTTCGCGGGCAGGCCGGTGCGCTTCGCGACGTCCGCGATGGCGGCGTCGGCGGCCCCCGCGTCACTCTTCGGGAAGGCGCCGGTGGTCTTCTTCGTGGTGCGGCCGTGCGTTGCGAGCACCGCGCCGGCCTTGTCGCGCAGCTGGACCAGCTGGCCGCCGAACACCGGCACCCCGCCGATCTCCTGCTGCTGCCGCTGCACGCTGCCGAACGGCATCGCGAGCGAGCTCAGCGCGTGCATCGACGGCTGCGCGATGGTCGCCTCGGCGGGCGAACTGATCGTGGCCAGCGACACCGCGACGACGGCCGCACTCACCGTCGCCGCCCCCGCGATGACCCGTTTGCGTGACACCCGGTACACCTCCGTGGAAGCTTGATCACCTGACGTGAAGTCCGTGCAGAGTCACATGCCCCGAAGGGGTCGCACACCGGTCGAAAGTAGGTAACTGACCATCTGGAGTCGGGCAACCGGTAGTTAATCACCGACATTTCGGACGACCCAGACGTGACCCAGGAGCCGACACGCGTGATCAAGCAGTCGACACGCGTGATCAAGGAGCCGACACACGTGATTGAAGGGTCGACACGCGTGATTGAGGAGTCGACACGGCGAACATCGAGGCCCCAGCCGTGTCGACCCTCTAATCACGCGTGTTGACCCTCTGATCACGCGTGTCGGCTGTTGGCGCACGGTCAGGGGGCGGGTGGGGCCACCACTCGGAGCTGGAGCATGGCCGCGAAGCGGGCTTCCGGGTCGGTCATGTCGAAGCCGCCGACTTCCGCGAGGCGGCGGAGGCGGTACCGGAACGTGTTCGGGTGGACGTGGACCGCGGCCGAAGCGGCGATGACATCGCCGAAGGCGTCGAGCCAGGCTCGCAGGGTCTCGACGAGGTGCGCGTGGTGCTGCTCGTCGTAGTCCAGGAGCCGGGCGACCGGGCCGGTCGGGCGGTCGCCGCGCGCGGCCACCAGGTCCTGCAGCTCGAGCAGCAGTGCTTCGACGTGGACGTCGGCCAGCAGGGCGACGCGGCGGCCGGCGCCGTTGCCGGACCGCAGCACCCGCAACGCGCGATCGGCGCTGTCGCGGGCTTCCGGCAGCTCCCCCGCGCTGCGCGCCACCGGCCCGATGCCGACGACGGCCCGGACGCGGTCGCCGACCCGGTCCAGGAAGTCCTTCGCGATCCGCAGGGCCCGCCGCTCGCCATCGGCGTCGCGGGTCACCGGCACCAGCCCGTACGCCGTGTCGCCGACGAGCGCCGCGGCCGACCGCGGGTGCACCGCGCTCAGGTGCATGGCGAGGCCGTCGCTGAGCCGCTGGCGTTCGGTGGCGAGCTCGGCCGCTCGGGGGTCGGCCGTGTCGAGCACCGCCAGCGCCAGCACGACGACCGGCTGGTCGGCCAGCCCCAGCCGGCTCAACGCCTCGCGCGCGCCCGCCCCGCCTTCCAGCGCCGTGCTCAGCAGGTCCGCACGCAGGCGCCGTTCGACGTCGGCGCCCGCCCGGACGCGCAGCAAGTGCAGCGCCACCAGGCGGGCCGCGTCGCAGAGCGCCTGGGTTCGGTCCGGGGTCAGGGGTTCGCGCACCGCGGCCCAGATCGAGCCGAGGATCTCGTCCCCCGCCCGGACCGCGACGGCCACCCGCGGGAGCGAGAACCCGTCGGGGCTCTCCGGCGGCCGGTCGACGAACACCGGCTGGTCGGTGCGGTAGAGCTCCCGGAACACCCCGCGGTCGGCCAGCATCCGGGCGAACCGCTCCGGCACCTGCCGCCCGAGGATCGTCTCGACGCGCGAAGGGTCGGCTTCGTCCTGCCGTCCCGAGAACGCCAGCACGCGGGAACGGCGGTCCTCGATGGTGACCGGCGCGTCGATCAACGCCCCGATCGCGTTGGCCACCGCGAAGAGGTCACCCGAGGGCAGCCCGGCCAGGGTCTCGGGCTCGGCGTCACCGACGTCGCCCTCGGCGAGCAGCGACCGCAGCATGGCGGCGAGCTGCGCCCACGACGCGCCGCGCGCGAACCCGAGCAGCGCGACGCCGGTCTCTTCGACGGCGGCCGTGACGGCGGGGGTCACCGTGACCGGCGCCCGCAGCACGAGCCCGGCCGCGTCGTGGCGGGCCAGGGCCCGCAGCTGCCGCACCACTTCCTCGGGCTCGCCGAGGCCGACCCCCAGTACCAGCGCGTGCTGCGGCAGCGCCGGCTCGTCGAGCGGGTCGTGGATGGCGACCCCGCCGATGCCGCCGGGCCGGTCGCCGTCCCCGAGCACCAGGTCCAGGAGGGTGCCGCCCAGGTCGTCGAGGACACGGCCGAGGCTGGCGTGCGGGCGCAGGTTCACGGAAACGAGCACCTCCCGAAGCTAGGCGGGCCGACCCCAGCCTAGTTCGTCGGAGGCCACGAATTCAGCACCCGAGTTCGTCCACGACGACGAACTCGGGTGCCCGAGGTGGGTCAGCCGGCCAGCTTCGCCGCCACGTTGTAGGCCTCCACCAGCAGCTTGGCGCCCGGCACCCGCCGCCGGGGCTCGACGCGGACCGTGCGGCTCTCCCCCGGCAGCAGCCAGAAGTAGTTGTCGCCGTAGCGGGTCGGCAGCACTCGGTCGACGCCGTTGCGTTCCCGCAGCGACAGCCGGATCATCGCCGCGACCGTCCGGCCGTCGTTGCGGACCGTCGCGGTGAACGCGTCGCCGTCGGGCCGCAGCGACGTGGTGAGCCGGGCGCCCGGCAGCTGGTTGAGCGCCCGCATCGCCGTGTCCGTGGTGTAGCGCCAGTAGGTGTTCTCCGACAGCACGGCACCGCGGGCGTCGGTCAGGGTCAGCCGGAGCAGGTGCAGCGGCGGCAGCCCGGCGTCGAACGGCACCGTGAACGCCGCCGCGCCCGAAATCGGGGCCACGTCGAGCTTCTGCTCCTTCGCCGGGCCCAGGCTCGCGCCGTCGAGACCGTACAGCCGGGCGTTGACCGTCACCCCGCTCAGCGCCGCCGGCGTGTGGTTGACGACCCGGACCTGCCACGTCGTGAGGTCGGCCTGGACGTGGTGGGCCTCGCAGCCCTTGCGCGCGCCGTAGTAGCTGCCGTTGACGTCGAGGTCGTAGTCGTAGGTCTGCCAGACCGTGCTGTGCCAGGCCGGGTGCGACATCCACAGCAGCACGCCGGTGGCGTCGTTCCACAGCTTCGCGTTCCACGCCTCGAAGATCGCGCGCATGCTCTCGTAGTTGACGAACTGCGCCTTGCGGCAGAACTCCGCCAGGCTCGTCGAGGGCGCGAGCCGCGCGTCGATCGCCGCGAGGTAGGTCTGCGGGGCCTGGTTGCCGTTGCCCGACCAGTCGTGGTGGAACCACGACGCGCCGATCGGCCAGCCCGGGTCGTCCTTGCCGACCAGGTTGCGCATGCTCTCCACGACCGAGACGGTCGGCAGCCCGATCTCGCTCCAGAACCCGGCCTTGCCGCCGGTCGCCTCGCCGGTGAAGTACTGCTTCGGGTCCAGCCAGCGATAGGGCCCGTCGCCGGTGATCACGCCGCCCGCAGAGTTGCCCTGGTAGAGCAGGTCGGTGTGGCCGGTGACGATCTCGCGCAGCGCGTTGTCGATCACCGGCGGCGGGGTGCCCTCGTTGCAGCCGAACCAGACCGTCGCACAGGCGTGGTGGCGGTAGCGCAGCACGGTGTCCTTCGCCTGCGCGAGGAAGATGTCGTGGTTGGCCGGGTCGGTCGACCAGCCGTCCCAGAACTCGTTCCACAGCAGGATGCCGTACCTGTCGCAGGCGTCGAACAGCTCCTGGCGGTACGACGAGCCGACCCAGTTGCGGATCAGGGTGAAGTTCATGTCGCGGTGCATCGCGACGACGGCGTCGGTCCGCTCCGGCGTCATCCGGCGCAGCAGCTCGTCCCAGCCCCAGCTGCCGCCGCGGGCGAACACCTTGACGCCGTTGACGAGGAAGGTCAGCGGCTTCGGGCTGTTGTCGACCGAGGCGGCGTCGGTCCAGGTCTCACCGTCCTGCGACACCTGGATCTTGAAGGTCGCCGCGTAGGCCGTCTCCCAGGTCAGCACGACCCGGTCGAACGCGGTCGCGGCGCCGAGGTCGACCTGCAGCCACTGGTTGTCTTCGTAGGCCGATGTCCAGCGCGTGTTCGGGTCGCCGTCGAAGGCCCGCTCGGGCGGGTTGCCGTCGGCCACCGACTGCGCCGTCGCGGTCTTGCCCTGCGCCAGGTCGGCGGCGGGGTTCTTGCTGTCGACCACGGACATCGTCCAGAGCGAGAAACCCCAGCCGGTGGCGCGCTTCAGGCCCTGCATCCGGACGTACCGGGCGGTCTGCGGTGCGAGGTCGACGGTCTGCGTCGCACGGCCGTCGGCGATGACGATCGGCAGGTCGTACTGGTAGCCGATCTGCCGGAGGCCGATCTTGACCGTCCGCCGGTCGCTCGTCGCCGCGCCGATCGCCGCGGTGAGCGTCAGGTCGTAGAGGTTCGGGTCGCCGTACCCGTTGGGCCACCACAGCTTCGGGTTCTTCACCTGCTGCTTCGGGAACACGACGTCGGTGCTCTGCCCGGCCGGGACGGTGACCGTGGCCGAGACGTTCACCGGGCCGAACGCGGCGCTCACCTTGACGCGCTGGGCCGTCGCGGCGGCGTTGCGCACCGGCACGGTGAGTGTCACCTCGGCGGTGCCGGCGTCGGGCACCTTCGTGTCGACCCGCACGTCACCGAGCACGGCGGCCCCGGTCGAGCGCAGCCGCACGTGGTCCCAGATGCCCGAGGCGCGGTCGCGGACCGCGGGCATCCAGTCCCAGCCGGACACCGCGAGGTAGGTCGGCGAGCTGTCGAACATCGTGCTGCCGGCGTCCACGAACGCGTACCCCGCGGACCCCTTGTCGCCGGGGCTGCCCGGCCGCGGCATCGGCGAGATCTTCACGGCGAGGGCCTGCTCGCCGGTGCGCCGCAGCGCTGCGGTGACGTCGTAGGCGCCGCGGCCGAACGGGTGGCTCTGGGTGCCGATCTCCGCGCCGTTGAGCCAGATCTGCGCTTCGTGGTTCACCCCGTCGAACTCGAGCCAGACGTGCCGGCCCGGCGAGGTGTCGAGGCCGCGCGGCAGGCCGAAGCGGCGGCGGTACCACCAGGCGTGCCGGGACAGCGCCTCCGGCACGTGCAGGTTGTTCATGCCGGACACCGGATCCGGCAGCTGACCCTGCTCGACGAGCGAAGCCAGCACGGTCCCGGGCACGGTCGCCGGCAGCCAGCCCCGGGTGTCCACTGTGGACGCCGAAAGGGCCTTGCCGTCGCCGGTGGGCGCCCAGTCGTCCATCGTGAGCACCCAGCCGGACTCGAGCGGCACGGTGCCGTCGGGAGCGACGGCGAGCGCGGGCGGGTCGTCGTGCGGGCGCACCGGGAAGCTCGTCCAGCCGTGCACCGCCGGGCGGTCGCGCGGGCCGGTGCCGAACACCTGGAACCCGTTGAGGCCCAGCGGGTTCGTCGTCGACCGGCTCGACGCGGAGAACCGCACCCAGCGCGCGGTGACGGCCGCGAGCGGGATCGTCACGACCCCGCCGGCGCCGGAGTCGCTGTGGTGGACCGTGCGCCAGGCCTTGCCGTCACCTGAGACGTCGAGGTCGAACACGGTCGCGTAGCTCGACTGGATCTCGAAGCCGCTGGTGTGGGTGCGGGACGCGCCGGCGTCGAAGGCCGGGTCGCCGGGCTTCGCTTCGAAGGTCAGCACGACCGATTCGATCCGGCACGGCGCCTGCAGGTCGACGACGATCCACTGGTTGTCCCCGGGCGCGGCGCGCCAGCCGGAGCCGCCGACCCCGGGCCGCGCGAGGCCGTCGACGGCGAACTCGGCCGGCGTGGCGGCGTAGTCGGTCGAGGACACCTGCACCGGCCGGAACAGCGCGAGGTCGGTCTTGGGGGCCGTTTCGGCGACCGCGGGCGCCGCCGACGCGACCCCGGGCAGGACGGCGGCCAGGCCGAACCCGGCCAGCAGCCCGGTCCCGGCGGCGAGGACGTGCCGCCGCGAGACGGCGGCCACCTCCGCGGGCTCGACGTCCGGGCCGGCGCCGTACTCCTCAGCCATGCGAACTCCGTTCTCGAAGCGGCAGCCGTGAACGGACGCGGGGACCTCGCGGGGAGTCGGCGCCGTTGGCTGACAACGTTGCCACGAAGCTTCGACGGTGGTCGCGGGAGTCGTCAAGACGACAAGGAAGACAAGAATTAGGAATAATGACATCGATGTCTGCGCGCGTCGCCGCTGTGCCCCGCTGAGCGGGCACCGCTACGGTTGCATCGACTCCGCAGCGAACCGGTCCCGGGAGGCCCCATGGTCCAGGTCGAACGCACCGTCACCGTGCGCACGCCGGTCGAGCTCGTCGCCGGCTACCTCGCGGACTTCGCGCACACCGAGGACTGGGACCCGGGCACGGTCACGTGCACCCGGACCGACTCGGGCCCGCTGGAAGTCGGCGCGGTGTGGCACAACGTGTCGGAGTTCCGCGGCAAGAAGACGGAGCTGGAGTACCGCCTCACGCGGCGCGACCCGGGCCGGGTGACCTTCGTCGGCAAGAACAAGACGGCGACGTCCACCGACGACTTCACGCTGACCTCCGGCCCGGACGGCACCGAGGTCCGGTACCAGGCGACGATCGAGTTCCACGGCCTGGCGAAACTGGCGGGCCCGTTGCTCAAGCGGGAGTTCGAGCGGCTCGGCGACAACGTCGTGCCGGAGCTGACCCGGGAGCTCGGCAGGCTGCGCTGACGCTTTCGACCGCCATCAGGCGTGGGCGTACGCCACGACCAGCTCCATCGCCGACGCCAGGTCGGCCACCCGCGGGAACCCGCGGTCGCCGAGGTGCGCCCAGCCCGGGCCCGCGACACCGACCGCGCGCCCGAGGTCGCGGACCCGCGCGGCCAGCAGGTCGTCGGCCGTCGGGGGCGCCAGGGACCAGAGCAGGACCAGCACCGGGTCGAGGCGCTCCGCCAGGTCGGCCACCGTCTCGGCCGGCACGAGCTGGCCGAGGTAGGCGACCGGCACCCCCGCCTCGGCCAAGGCCGCCCGGAGCGCTTCCATCGGGAGGGAGTGCCGTTCGGCGGGACAGCAGGCCAGCAGCACCGGCCGGCCCGGGACGGCGGCCGGGAAGCGGCGGCTGAACCGCTCGAACGCCAGGGAGATCTCGCTCGTCAGCGCCCACTCCGACGCGAAGCACACGTCGCCGCTCTGCCAGCGGTCACCGAGGCCGCGCAGCACCGGCGCGAAGACCTCGGTCCAGGCGGCGGCCGGGCCGAGCGTGCCCAGGGTTTCGTCGAGCAGCCCGGCGACCGAGGCGAACTGCAGCTCGTCGGCGGCGTCGGCGAGCTCGCGGACGCGGCGGGCGGCCGGCACCCCGGACGTCGTCGCCGCGGGGCCGGCGAACGCCGCGGCGGCGGCCTCCCGCACAGGCATCCCCCGCGCGACGAGCCGCTGCATGTGCTGCAGGCGCCGGACGTCGGCGTCGGAGTAGCGGCGATGGCGCCCCTCGCCGACCGGCGGGCCGATCCCGTACCGCGCGCTCCAGCTGCGCAGGGTCACCGGCGACACGCCGAGCAGCTCGGCCACCTTGCCGGGCGCCCAGACGGGCGGCGGGTCGACGTTCTCGGGTTCCACCGTGTCCCTTCACCTCACCGGAGTGGGCCGAAGCTTAGCGACGCGAAGCCCGCCGCACCCGGCGGCGACCGACCGACCCGCCGGGTCACCGCCGCCCGCGCGCAACCGGGACCTCGCCGGGCGGAGGCGTGCGGGGGGACGCGGCGGCGGGGCGTCGGCCTGCCGCGTCCCCTTCGGCGCCGCCCGGCGCCGGTGATCCGGCCCGCGTCAGCCGGATCCCGCCGGCCGCGGGGTGTGGCACCCGCCGTGGCCGGCGACGTGCCGGGGAAACGGTGCTGCGCGGCCACGCTATACCGCAAACGCATCGCTTGTGCATCGTTATCCCTCGGATGCCGCAGCGGACCTGCGCCGGACGAGTGATCTCACGCGGCTACGGGTACCCGCTATCCAGGAGGACAACCCATGACAGAGCACCCCACCGCGCTCGAGACCACCACCGCCGCCGGGATCGTGACCGTCCGGTGCGCGGGCCCCGCCGACCTGGACACCGCGCCGCGCTTCCGCCGCGCTCTCCTGCCTCCGATCCGCCGCCGCTCCCGCGGCGTCGTCGCCGACCTCGCCGGAGTCACCTTCTGCGACTCGACGATCTTCAGCGTCCTGGTGGAAGCCCATCGCGACGCCCGGGCGCGTGACGTCCCCTTCGCCATCGCGGCCGACGCGGAGTCCGTCGCCCGGCCGTTGGAAATCCTCGGC
Organism: Amycolatopsis sp. NPDC104863; assembly: GCF_055582965.1. Lineage (NCBI taxonomy): Bacteria > Bacillati > Actinomycetota > Actinomycetes > Pseudonocardiales > Pseudonocardiaceae > Amycolatopsis > Amycolatopsis sp. NPDC104863. Next base: position 1,074,010 of record NZ_JBVJOW010000001.1, on the reverse strand, counting down.
CTGGACGAGGACCTGCCGCTGCACTCCACCTCGGCGGAGGCCCAGGCCGCCGTCGCGCCGGACCCGCGCCGCCGCGCGTGCTGAACCGGACCTACGCGGGGGCGTCACCGAGCACCGCCCGGTAGGTGCGCCGCAGTTCCTCGCCGGGCTGGACACCCAGGTCTCCGGCCAGCCGGTCGCGGACGCGGCCGTACACCGCGATCGCCTCGGCGCGGCGGCCAGTGGCCAGCAAAGCCCGCATGAGCAACACGGCCAGCGGCTCCCGCAACGGTTCGAGCGCGAGGACGGCGGACAGCTCGTCGGCCGTTTCCGCGGCCCGGCCCAGCTTCAGCTGCAGCCGGGCGCGCCGGGTCCACAGCGTGTTCCGGCGCTCGCCCAGCCGCAGCCGCTGGCCTTCGGCGAACGGCCCCGGCAGCCCGGCGAGGGGCTCGCCGTGGAACAGCGCCAGCGCGTCGGCGCAGCACGCGGCGGCCGAGGGCAGGTCGCCCGCTTCTTCGGCCGCGCCCGCGTCCGCGTCGAGCTCCGCCAGCCGGGCGACGTCGAGCCGCACGCCGTCGGCGGCGAACCGGTAACCGCCGCGGGTGCGGCCGATCACCGAGTCCGGGGTCCGCTCGCCGGGCCCGCGCAGGCACTTGCGCAGCCGGTGCACGTACACCGGCACGACCCGGCCCCCGGTGCCCGGCGGCTCCAGCCCCCACACGCCGTCCAGCAGCTCGGACTGGCTGACCGTGACCCCGGGGCGCAGCACGAGCGCGGCCAGCAGCGCCTGCTGGCGCACCGGTCCGAGGTCGAGCGGGCTGCCGCCCCGCCACGCGCGCAGCGGGCCGAGCACCGAGAACCGCAGTCCCGGCACCGGATCCGGCTCGGGCGCGAGCCGCACCGGCGCGTCGTCGACCGCCGGACCGCGCGGGCTGACGATGCCGTGGTCGAACGCGTAGACCACGGCGGCGGCCCGGTCGCGCAGGCCCAGCTTGGTGAAGATCCGGCCCAGGTGGCTCTTCACCGTCAGCTCGGAGACGACCAGCGCGGCGGCGATCTCGGTGTTGCTCAGGCCGCGGCCGGCCGCGCGCAGCACGTCCAGCTCGCGCGGGGTCAGCAGACCCGGCGGCGGGCCCGCGGACCCGTCGGCGGCCGCGCGGCGGTAGGTCGTGAGCACCCGGGCGGTCACGGCGGCGTCGAGCCAGGCGTCCCCCGCGGCGACCGCGCGCACGGCGCGAATGAGGTCTTCGGCGGGCGAGTCCTTGAGGATGTAGCCGACCGCGCCGGCCCGCAGGGCGCCCGCGAGCAGCTCGTCGTCGTCGAACGTGGTGAGCGCGAGCACCGGCGGCCGAGGACCGGCCCGCCGCAGCCGCCGGGTCGCCTCGATCCCGTCGACGTGCTTCATCCGCAGGTCCATCACGACGACGTCCACCTCGGCGGCGGCCAGCGCCGCGGGGACGTCCGCGCCGTCGCCGCACTCCCCCGCGATGACGAACCCGTCGCGGCGGCGCAGGATCCGCCGCAGCCCGGACCGCACGAGCTCCTGGTCGTCGACGAGCAGGACCCGCACCGGCTCTTCGCCGGTCACGGCGCGACACCCGCGGGCACGCTGACGGCCACCACCCAGTCCGCCCCTTCCGGTCCGGCGCTCAGCCGCGCGCCCAGCTGTCCCGCCCGCGCGGCCATCCCGGTGAGCCCGGACCCGCCCGCGGCCCGCGGCAGGGCCCCGGCCGGGAGCCGGTTGCGGACGGTCAGCCGCGCTTCGCCCGCCTCGACGGCCAGCCGCATCCGCGCGGGCGCGCCGGCGCCGTGCTTGGCGACGTTGGCCAGCGACTCCTGCGCGATGCGGTACAGCCCGAGCCCGGCCAGGTCCAGCACCGCGGCCGGGTCGCCGTCCTGCTCGTAGTCCACGGCCAGGCCGGCCGCGCGGGTGCGCTCGACGAGCGCGGTGATGTCACGGGCGTCCGGCAGCGGCCGGGTCGCGGCGGGCGCCTCGGCGAGCAGCCCGACGGTCCGGCGGATGTCGGCCATCGCGGCCCGGCCGACGCGCTCGGCCTCCTCGAGCCCTTCCAGCGCCTCCTCGACGTCCCGGTCCTGGCGGAGGGCGTGCCGGGTGCCCGTCAGGTGCAGCAGCGTGATGCTCAGCGAATGCGCGACGACGTCGTGCACCTCGCGGGCGATCCGCTGCCGCTCGGCGAGCACGGCCTGGTCGCGCACGGCGTCCCGCGCCGCGCGCTCGGCGGCCAGCGCCCGCACGTACCAGCGGAGCATGAACCCGGCGGCCAGCCCGAGCAGCACGGCCGCGACGTAGACCGGGAAGCCGACGAGCCCGACGCGAGCCGTGGCGACGCTCAGCAGCACGACGCTCGCGGCGCTCACGGCGAAGGCGAGCACCGGCCGGGCGATCGACGCCGTCTCGGCGGCGAGCACTGCCAGCACGACCGGGGCGAAGTCGGGGACGACGGGGTCGGCCAGCAGGATCGCGACGGCCCCGAGCACGGTGAGCGCCTTGAGCCACGGCGGCGCGATGACCCCGGTGACGGCCCAGCCCAGCGCCGTCACGACCGCCAGCAGCCCGGCGAGCACAGCCGGCACGGGCGCCCCGCGCTGCACGACCGCGGTGACCGCCAGCACGGTCCCGAAGGCGCTCACCGCGACCGGCACCCACCAGGGCAGCGCGATGCCCGCCCGGTCGAGGCTCGCCTCCATCCGGGCCCGGAGCCCGCTCACCACCCTCGCCCGCACCGGACCAGCCTAGGAAGCCCGCGCCGGCGGCGCATCCGGCCCCGGGAGGAGTGTCGCGGTCATCCGGATTTCATCGGCCCAGGTCGGTCCACTGTGGCCGCCGGGCGGTGAACACCGGCAGTCCCCGGCGCGCCACCGATCGGGTGGATCGGCGGGCTACCCGCGTGACCTGGCACTATCGTCCGACCCCGAGAGTCCACAGTGGACCAGGGGAGGTTCCGTGCGCGTGACCCATGCCGCACTGGCGGCGCTGGCGGCCTGCGGGCTCGTGGTGCTTTCGGTGCCGTTCGTGCGGTCCGCGCAGGCCGACCCGCTGCCCGGTGGCCTCGGGCCGTGCGTGCCGGGCACCTGCCCCGGGACCTATCCGCCGGTCGGCAACGGTGCGTTCGCCGGGCGCGACAACGGCATCAACGTCTTCGTCGGCGGCAGCATGCGCGTCACCGGCAGCGCCGCCGAAGCCGAGGGGCGGGTGGTCGTCGGCGGGGACTTCACGCTGCGGAAGACCGCCGGCTCCTCGATCTACAACGTCGGGGTCGCCGGGGTCGGCTCCCGCGTGCCGCCGCCGGACGGCGCCGACTATCTCACCGTCGGCGGGGACCTGACCGTCGCCGAACGCCAGCGGCTCGACGCCGTCGGCGACTCGGCCGGCGGGGTGGTCCGCCACGCCGGGACGGTCACCGGCACCGTGATCGGCGAGCTCGTCCACGACCCGGCGGCGATGAAGCCGTACGCGGGGCTGCGGGCCGAGCTCACGGCCGCCAGCGAGTGTTACGCGGCCGCCGCCGCCACCGGGACCGTGCAGAACCAGAACCACCGGACGCTCTTCACCGGCGACGACAAGTCCGCGCTGCAGGTCTTCACCGTCACGCAGGACATCGCCGCGCCCGGCGGCGGCGCGCAGGGCATCGAGTTCACCGGCATCCCCGAGGGCGCGACGGTGCTGGTCAACCTCACCGGCGCGGTCCGGACGATCAACACTTACAGCGGCACCCTCGACGACCGCGACCCGCTCAACCGGCTGCGCCCCCGCCTGCTGTGGAACTTCCCGGCCGCGACGGCGGTCCACCTCACCGGCAGCGGCATGTTCCAGGGCAGCGTGCTGGCGGGCAACCCGGCCGGCACCACGACGGTCACCCTGCCCGGCACCAACGGCCGCTTCTTCACCGCGGGCGACCTGGTCCACGGCTCCAGCGCCGGCCAGGGCAGCGGGCAGGAGTTCCACGCGTACCCGTTCACCGGCGACCTGCCCTCGTGCGGCAAGCCGGAGCCGACCACGACCACCAGCACCACCCCGACCACGACGACCACCACCGGCACCACGACGCCGACGAGCACGACTGAACCGACCACGAGCACCACCACGCCCACCGGCACCACCGCGCCGACCGGGACCACGGAACCGACCCGCACGACCGTGCCGACCAGCACCGCCGAACCGACGACCACCACGGAACCGACCGGCACCACCGAACCCACCACCACGACCGAGCCGACCGGCACCACGCAGACCTCGACCATCACCAGCACGGCCACACCGACGAGCCCGACCGGCCCGACCACCTCGACCGCGACGAGCACCAGCACCTCCACCAGCACCGCCACGTCGTCGACCTCGGCCGTCCCGCCGCCCGTGCCGACCACGCCCGGCGGCACCGGCACCCTGCCGGACACCGGCGTCGACGTCGGCCCGGTCCTCGGTCTCGGCGCCCTGCTGCTCACCGGCGGCGGCGCGCTGGTGCTCCTCACGATCCGCCGCCGGACCCGCTGACCGTTCCGTCCCGCGTGTCCACAAGGGACCCCGGCCACACTGCGGGACCACGCGGGGCGTGACACCATCGGGTGAGACCGAACGGGAACGGCGGACGTGACACGGGTGTAGCACCCCGGTAATCCGCCGCCCCTACGGTCCTCGGGTCATGGTGATCGGGCAGAGGGCGGATCCCGCGCCGATGGCGCATCCGCAAGGTGAAAAGGTGCTTGCGGAAACTCAAACGGAGCAGACGGCGACGACGACCACGCGCGGCCGGTGGTGGCTGCCCGTCTTCGGGGCGGTGCTGGGCGCCGTCGCCTTCCTGCTGGTGCGGGGCAGCCTCACCGACGACAGCTACATCACCCTCGCCTACGCGAAGAACCTCGCGGTGCACGGCGAATGGGGCATCATCCCCGGCTCGCCCGCGAACTCCGCGACGTCGCCGCTGAACGTCCTGCTCCTCGGCGCGCTGACGCTGGTGACGCGGATCGCCGGCGGCCCGCACCCGGTGGTGGCGCTCGGGATCCTCACCGTGCTGTGCGGCGGCGCGCTCGGCTGGGCGTGGCAGCGCGCGGGCCGCGTGCTCGCGCTGCCGCCCGCGGCCGGGGTGCTCGGGATCGCGCTGGTGCTGCTCAACCCCTTCGTGCTGTCCGCGATCGGCCTCGAAGTGCTGCTGATCCCGGCGGTGCTGCTGGTGCTGACGGTCTTCGCGCTCGAAGGCCGGCCGCGCTGGTTCGGCGTGACCGGCGGGCTCACCGTGCTGACCCGGCTCGACCTCGTCGTGTTCGTGGTGGTGATCGCGGTGAGCGCCCCGGCGATCCGGCGGCGGCTGCTGCCCGTCGCGGCCGCCGCGGTGCTGACCGCCGCGCCGTGGTTCGTCGTCAGCTGGGTCGCGTTCGGCTCGTTCGTGCCCGACACGCTGGTGATCAAGCAGCTGCAGGCGGGGCTGTTCGCGCCGTGGAGCTACAGCACCGGGCCGATGATGTACTACCTCGGCTGGCCGGTCACCGTGCTCGTGTCGTTCGTCCCGGCGCTGGTCGGCGTGGTCGCGCTCGCCGCGTGGGCCGCGGCGCGCTTCGGCGTCCGGTGGCCGGACTTCCCCGCGCTCGGCCCGTTCGCCGCGCTCTGCGGCGGCGGGATCCTGTACTACGTCGCGTATTCGTTCATCGGCGTCGGCCCGTTCCACTGGTACTACGTGGCCCCGGTGACGGCGGCGAGCACGTTCGCCGTCGCCGCCTTCGGGACCTGGTACGCCCAGACCCGGGAGCGGCCGCCGCTGCGGACCGGGCCGCCCGCGGTGGCGCTCGGGCTCACCGGGGTGCTGGTGCTGAGCGGCGCGGCGGTCGACGTCGCGCAGGGTGTGCCGTGGCCGTCGCCGGTGATCTTCGGCAACTGGGCGAGCGCGCGGGACTACGCCCGGGTCGGGACCGAGCTGCGCGCCCGGCTGAACGGCGCGAGCGTGGCCAGCCCCGGCGAGATCGGCACCCTGGCGTACTACTGCGAATGCGCGATCATCGACGAGTTCTCCGACCGCGGCCAGGCCGTGACGCTGGTCGAGCAGCGGATCGCGACGGCGAACCCGCTGATGAGCCTCGCACTGCGGGTGAACTACCACTGGCTGGACACCTCGGTCGCGCCGCGCAAGCCCGAGTACCGGCTGCAGTACGCCACGGGCCCCGCGACCGGACCGGACAGCTGGCAGGTCTCCTCCGCGGCGAAGGGCGTCGGCCACTTCACGCTCACGCGCGAGCCGTGATCTCCGCGCTCAACTGAGCAGTCACGGGAAATTCACGGGATTTCCCCTGGACGCCAGACTGCGCGGCGGGCGGGGAAGGCCATAGGGTTCGGTCATGAAGGTCGGCCTGCTCACCCGGGAGTACCCGCCGGAGGTCTACGGCGGAGCCGGGGTCCACGTGGAGTTCCTCGCCCGGGAGTTGCGGCCGCTGGTCGATCTCGACGTCCACTGCTGGGGCGCGGACCGGCCCGACGCCACCGGGCACACGGATCCGCACGGGTACCGCCAGCCCGCGTTCACGACCATGGACATCGCCGTGTCGATGGCGAACGCGCTCGAAGGTCACGACCTCGCGCACAGCCACACCTGGTACGCGAACCTGGCCGGGCACCTGGCGAAGCTCACCCACGGCATCCCGCACGTCGTCACCGCGCACTCGCTGGAGCCGCTGCGGCCCTGGAAGGCCGAGCAGCTCGGCGGCGGTTACCGCGTTTCGTCGTGGATCGAGCGCGAGGCCTACGAGAGCGCGGACGCGATCGTCGCGGTCAGCGGCGGGATGCGCCGGGACGTGCTCGCCGCGTACCCGGCGGTGCCGCCCGAGCGGGTGCACGTGATCCACAACGGCATCGACACGACTCTCTACCGCCCCGACCCCGGCACCGAAGCGCTGGTCAAGCACGGCGTCGACCCGAACCGGCCGTACGTGCTGTTCGTCGGCCGGATCACCCGGCAGAAGGGCGTGCCGCACCTGGTGCGCGCGGCGGCGTCGCTCGACCCGGGCATCCAGCTGGTGCTGTGCGCGGGCGGCGCGGACACCCCCGAGCTGGACGCGGAGTTCCGCGGGCTGGTCGCCGAGCTGGAGCAGACGCGCACCGGCGTCCGCTGGATCCCCGAGATGCTGCCGCGGCCCGAGGTCGTGCAGCTGCTCACCCACGCCACCGTGTTCGCCTGCCCGTCGGTCTACGAGCCGCTCGGCATCGTGAACCTGGAGGCGATGGCGTGCGGCACACCGGTGGTGGCCAGCGACGTCGGCGGCATCCCGGAGGTCGTCGACGACGGCCGGACCGGGCTGCTGGTGCACTACGACGAGCAGGACGCGCGAGCGTTCGAGGCGGGCCTGGCCGCCGCGCTGAACGAGGTGGCGGGCTCCCCGGACCGGGCCGCCGCGATGGGTACCGCCGGCCGCGAGCGCGCGGTCGGCGAGTTCGGCTGGAGGGCGATCGCCGAGCGGACGGTCGCCCTTTACGAGGCGTGCGGGAGGTCGTCGTGAATCTTGGAGCCGACGTGCTGGGCATCGTGCTCGCGGGCGGCGAGGGCAAACGGCTGATGCCGCTGACCGCCGACCGCGCCAAACCGGCGGTGCCGTTCGGGGGTGTGCACCGGCTGGTCGACTTCGTGCTGTCGAACCTGGTGCACGGCGGCATCCGGCGGCTGTGCGTGCTGACGCAGTACAAGTCGCACTCGCTCGACCGGCACATCTCGACGACCTGGCGGCTCTCGGCGCTGACCGGCGAGTACGTCACGCCGGTGCCGGCCCAGCAGCGGCTGGGGCCGCGCTGGTACCAGGGCAGCGCCGACGCGATCCACCAGAGCCTGAACCTGGTCTACGACGAGGATCCCGAGTACATCGCGGTGTTCGGCGCGGACAACATCTACCGGATGGACCCGCGCCAGATGCTCGAGGCGCACGTCGCTTCGGGCGCCGGGGTCACGGTCGCCGGGATCCGGGTGCCGCGGGCGGAGGCGAGCTCGTTCGGCGTCATCCGGACCACCGACGGGCTGATGATCGACGCGTTCATGGAGAAGCCCGACGACCCGCCGGGCCTGCCGGACTCCCCCGAGGAGTCGTACGTGTCGATGGGCAACTACGTCTTCACCACCAAGGTGATGCTGGAGGCGCTGCACGCCGACGCCGAGAACGCGGCGTCGCACCACGACATGGGCCGCGACATCATCCCGGCGCTGGTCAAGTCGGGTGAGGCGGCGGTCTACGACTTCAGCGGCAACGTCGTGCCCGGCGAGACCGAGCGCGACCACGGCTACTGGCGCGACGTCGGGACGATCGACAGCTACTACGACGCGCACACCGACCTGATCTCGACCCACCCGATCTTCAACCTCTACAACCGCAAGTGGCCGATCTTGGCCCACCCGGGCCAGCGCGCGGCGGCCAAGTTCGTCGAGGGCGGCTCGGCCAACCAGTCGATCGTCAGCAACGGCTGCATCATCTCGGGCGCGCAGGTCGTCGACTCGGTGCTCTCCCCCGACGTCCTGGTCGAGCAGGGCGCGGTCGTGCAGGGCTCGGTGCTGCTGGACGGCGCCCGCGTCGGCCGCGGCGCGGTCGTGCGGCGGGCGATCCTGGACAAGAACGTCGTGGTCCCGCCCGGGGCACACATCGGGGTGGACCTGGCCCGCGACCGGGGCCACTACCACGTCAGCGAAGGCGGGATCGTGGTGCTCGGCAAGGGGGAACGGGCGATCTGACGCCGGTCAGCCGCGCGCGGCGGAGATCCGCTCGACCACCTGGCGCGGGTCGATGCCCCAGCGCTCGGCCAGCTCGGAGATCGAGGCGCCCGCCGCGTGCTCGGCGGCGATCATGCTGTTCACGACTCCCGCCATGCCTCACTCCTCCTCTGCGGCTGCACGTGCACGCGGAATGCTACATGTTCGCTGCGGACGTCGAACAAAGTGCTTCAGGTCGGCGGCGACCCCGCTCGCGAGGTGGCCTGCGCCGCCGGGACCAGCGCGTACGTCACGGCCGATGGTGATTCAGCGTCCCGTTTTCTCCGGCTCCCCCGGCGGATTCTTCGTAGTGGCCCGCGCGCGCGTGGCGCTGAACACGGCGTCGAAGATCGGCGTCGGTTCCCCGTCGTCGCGCTTCGGCCGCTCGTCCCCCGGACTGCGCTTTTCCTCTCCCACGCGCCCAGTTTCTGCGACGGCGGTCGATTTCGCTCGGGCAGCACGGAAAATCGCCCGGCCGGGGGATCACCCGCGTGGCGCGGTTTTTCCGGTCGCCGGCGGGGAAAAGCACCGCGGATTCAATTCCGGGGGTGGGGAATAACCCCGGGTGGGGCGGGATTGCACCGGACATGAAAGCAGTCGTCTACCGCCGCCACGGCGGGCCCGAAGTGCTGTCGCTGGCGGAACGTGCCCTCACCGACCCCGGGCCGGGCGAGGTCCGTGTCCGCGTCGTCGTGTCTGCGGTCAACCCGACCGACTGGAAGGCCCGGCTCGGCCGCGGCGCGGAGGCCGGGACCGAAACGCCCGACACGGTGCCCAACCAGGACGGCGCGGGCGTCGTCGACGCGGTCGGCCCGGAGGTCACCGGGTTCGCGCCCGGCGACCGCGTGTGGCTGATCCTCGCGGGCACCCACGGTCCGGCGGCCGGGACGGCCCAGGAGTACACCGTGCTCCCGGCGGAGAAGCTGGTGCGTCTGCCCGACGGCGCCGGCTTCGACGAAGGCGCCGGGTTCGGCGTCCCGGCGCTCACCGCGCACCGCGCGCTCACCGTCGCCGAAGACGGGCCGTCCCGGCTCTCCCCCGGCGCGCTCGAGGGCCGGACGGTGCTGGTCAGCGGCGGCGCCGGCGCGGTCGGCAACGCCACGATCCAGCTCGGCCGCTGGGCCGGCGCGACGGTGATCGCGACCGTCAGCAGCGACGAGAAAGCCGCGCTCGCCCGCGCGGCCGGCGCCCAGCACGTGCTGCGCTACCCGGACCCGGAGCTCGCCACCCGGGTCCGCGAGGTCGCGCCCGACGGTGTCGACCTGGTCGTCGAGGTCGCCGTCGGGGTCAACGCCGGGTTGCACACCGAGGTGCTGCGCCCGCGCGGCACGGTCGCGGTGTACGGCGACGACCGCGGCACGGGGACCGTCAGCCTCGACTTCGGGGCGAACCTGTGGCTGAACACGCGGTACCAGTTCCTGGTGCTCTACACGGTCGGCGCGGACAAGCTGCGCGTCGGCGCCGAAGACGTCACCGCGGCCCTGGCCGACGGCGCGCTCCGGCTCGGCGAGGACCGCGGGGTGCCGATCCACCGGTTCGCGCTGGCCGACACCGCCGAGGCCCACATCGCCTCGGAGAAGGGCGTCACCGGGAAGGTGCTGATCGACGTCACCCCGGCGGGGTGACCAGCGCCTGAAGGAGTTCGGCGAGGGTGACGCCGGTGTCGTCGCGGTGCTCGCGCCAGCGGCCGAACAGCTCCTGCGCGGCAGAGAGCAGCGCCGGGGACAGCCCGGAGTCGGCGCAGGCTTCGGCGATCTCGGCCATTTCGCCTTCCCACCGCCACGCCCGTCGTCCGGCGGAGGTGATCCCGTCGGGCGAGCCGAGCGGGGTGTGCGGCAGCACGTCGGCGGCGAGCTCACGCAGCTCGCCGCCGACGCCGTGGCGCTCCGCGAGGGCGTGGGACTGCGCGGCCAGGGCGAAGGTGAGCTTGTTGTAGGAGGCGAAGGCCAGTTTGAGCGCGGACGCCGTGCCGACTGGGCCGTCGAGCACGACGGTCTGGAGGTGGGTACCGGCGAACAGGCTCGCCAGCTGGGTCGTCGCGGCCGCCGGACCGGACAGGTAGAGCCGTGTGGTCCCGGCCGACCGCGGCGGCGGGCCGACGATCCCGCCGTCGGCGACGGTGGCCGTCGTGCCCAGGATCTCCTCGACCGCCCGGGCGTGCCGGGGGCTGATGGCGTTGGCGTCGAGGTAGAGGCCTCCGAAGCCGTTGACGCTGCGGGCGACATCGAGCGCGGCGGCGGGCGGGCAGACGCTGAGGAGGACGTCGCAGCTTCGCAGGGCGGCGAGGTCGGTGACGTCGGTGAGCCCGGCTTCGTCGGCCCGGCGCCGGGTGGCGGGCCCGCGGCCGGCGGAGGCCCAGCGGACCTCGGTGCCGCCGGCGGTCAGGAGAGCGCCGATCGCGGCGCCCATCGCGCCGGGGTGGAGGAGTCCGACGGTGGTCTTCGCGGTGTGCATGAGTCCTTCCTAGCGCGGACCACACGGCCTCGGCATCGCGCGCGCCCCGCCTGGGCCCGCGCGCCCGGCACTCGGCGATCCGGCGGCAGCGGCAGCCCAGCGCCCGCGCCGCCTCCTCCGCATCGCGCGCGCCGCACCCGGGCCGCGCCCAGCGCTCAACGATCCGCCGACACCGGCAACCCCAGCTCCACCGACAACTCCCCCGCCAAACGCTCACACCTCGCCGCCTCCACCTCCTGCCCCAACGCCTCATGCGCCGCACCAAGACCGGCCAATGCGCGGGCCTCCTGGGCGCGATACCCAATGCGCCGAGCGGTCGTCAGAGCGAGGCCGTACCCCGCCAGCGCGCCCGGCGGATCGTCGAGTGCCTGGCACGCCGCGCCGAGACTGTTCGCCGCCATCGTCAGCAGCAGCGGGTGGTCGAGCCGCCCGAGGATCGAACACGCCTGGGATGCCTGGTCCCTCGCGCACTCCGCGCGGCCAGCCACCAGCAGCACCTCCGCGTAGTCAATCCGGCTCCACGCCTCGCCGAACGCGTACCCCAGCTCGACCGCGGCGCCCACCGCCTTCTCCGTCGCTTCGAGCGCTTCGGCGGTCCGGCCGAGCCGGGCGAGCACCAAGCCCAGCTGGGCCGTCGCCAGAACCGCGCCGTCGCCGTCGCCGAGCTCCGTCCGGATCGCCCGGGCGCGCGACGCCGACGTCAGCGCGTCCTCCAGCTCGCCGAGCACCTCCTGGGCGTTGCTGAGGTTGCCCCAGGCCTGCGCGGCGACCGCGTGACTGCCGGTCTCGCCGGCCAGCACCAGCGTCCGCCGGTACAGCCGGACCGCCTCGGGGTACCGGCCGAGCATGGCGTGCAGCGCCGCCATCCGGGCCAGCGCCGCGGCCTCGGCCGGGCGGTCACCGGTCGCGCGAACCAGCCGGAGCCGTTCGGCCGTCGCCTCGACGGCCTCGGCGAGCCGGCCGGTCTCCCAGTGCGCCGTCGTGAGGTTCGCCAGGCTCAGCTGACGGGCCCGCGGATCACCCAGCCGGTCCGCGGCCCGGACCCCCGCGTGGGCCAGTGCCGTCAGCTCGTCGCGGTGTCCCCGTTCGCGCAACGCCGCCACCGCGCGGTCGGCGATGCGCCAGACGTGCTCGTCGTGCCCCGCGAGCGCGGTGACGGCGACGAGGTTCGCGCGCTCCTCGGCGAACGAGAACTCGGCGTCGCGGTAGTGGTCCAGCAGCCGGTCGAGCGCCGGCGCGGCCTCCGCCGGGTCCGCCGCCTCCCGCGCGTGCTCGGCGAGCAGGTCGTGGAAGCCGTAGCGGCCCGGGGCGGGCTGGCGGAGCAGGTGGACGTCGAGCAGGTCCTCCAGCAGCCGCTCGGTCTCGGCGACGCCGGCGCCGGACAGCGCCGCGGCGGCCGGCACCCCGAAGTCCCCGCCCGGATGGCACCCCAGCACCCGGAACAGCCGGCGCTGCGCGGCCGTGAGATCCCGGTAGGACAGCGAAAACGCCGCCGCGACGTCCCGGCCGCCCGCGCGCAGCTCCCCCAGCCGCCGGTGCTCGGAACCCAGGCGCGCCACCAGGTCGACCACCGTCCACTGTGGACGCGCCTGGAGCCGGGCGGCGGCGATCCGCAGGGCCAGCGGCAGATACCCGCACAGCCGCGCGACCCCCGCGCCGGACCGGCCGGCCGCGGCGGTGAACAGGGCGTCGGCTTCCGCCGGCGGCAGCACGTCCAGGCTGAGCGCGGCCGCGCCGTCGACCGCGGCGAGCCGCCGCCGGCCGGTCACCACGACCCCGACCCCGCGGTCGCCGGGCAGCAGCGGCATCACCTGCCCGGCGGCCACGGCGTTGTCCAGCACCACGAGCACTCGGCGCCCGGCCACCCGCGAGCGCCAGAGCGCGGCCCGCTCGTCGAGCCCGTCCGGCTGACGGCTCGCCGGCACCCCCGCCTGCAGCAGCAGCGCCGCCAGCGCGGCCTCGGCCGTGAGCGGGTCGCGGCCCGGGGTGTGGCCGTGCAGGTCGACGAAGAGCTGCCCGTCCGGGAAGCCCCCGGCGGCCCGGTGGGCGACATGCACGGCGAACGCCGTCTTCCCGACCCCGGCCATCCCGTCGACGACCACCGGCTGCCCGCCACGCAACGCTTCGAGCGCGTGCCCGACCTCGGCCGCGCGGCCGGTGAAGTCCGGCACGTCGTAAGGCAGGAAACAGCGCCCGGGCGCGGGCTCCTCGCGCAGGAGCCGTTCGTAGAGCGCGCGCAGCGCGGGCCCCGGGGAGATCCCGAGGTCGTCGGCCAGCCGCCGCTTCGCGCGCTGGTAGACGTCGATCGTGTCGGCCTGCCGCCCGGCCCGGTGCAGGGCGCGCATGAGCAGCCCGACCAGGCCTTCGCGCAGCGGGTGCTCGGCCACCAGCGCGGTCAACTCGGCGACGGCGTCGGCGTCGGCGGACCCCGCGTCGACCTCGGTGGCCAAGCACTGCTCCAGCACGGCCAGCCGCCGCTCCGCCAGGCGCTCGGCGTCGGGGCGCAGCGCGGCGCTGTCCACCCCGGCGAGCGCGGGCCCGCGCCAGCAGGCCAGCGCCTCGCGCAGCTCACCGCGGGCGGTGTGGTCCTCGAAGGTGTCGAGGTCGAACGTGCCCGGCCGCAGCGTGAAGCCGGGCCCGTCGGCGGTGAGGACGTCTTCGCCGGCGCCCGCCGCGACGAGCGTCCGGCGCAGCGCCGTGGTCAGGTTGCGGACCTGGCGCACCGCGGTGGCCGGGGGCTCGCCGTCCCACACGACGTCGACCAGCCGCGTCACCGGCACCACCCGGCCCGCGCCGAGCAGCAGCGCGGCCAGGATGCGTTCCTGCCGCGGCCCGGCCGGCCCGATCGGCCGCCCGCCGGCCAGCACCCGCACCGGACCCAGGACCCGGAACTCCATGGCTCACCCCGCGGGCGAGGTTAACCGGCCGCCGGGCGGCGCCGGTGCGGAAGTGATGCAGCTGTGATGCGCCGCCGGAGCAGGGTCCCGGCCGGAACCACGAAGAAGGGAAACCGGATGCGCAAGTGGGCTTACGCGGCGTTGGGGACGGCGCTGGCCGCGGCGGCGGTCGCCGCCCCGGTCGCGGCTTCGGCCGGTGAACAGGGCGGCGGCGGGCAGGACTGCCGGAGGGCGTTCGACCACGCCGTGTGGGAGGACATGGACAGCTACAACAAGCGCGACGCGGCCCGCTACCGCGCGATCATCCACCGCGACATGGTCACGGTGGGCCGCAAGGGCAACCTCTACCTCGGGTACGACGCGAACGTGAACCCGGTGCTGGAGCAGTTCAAGGTGCCCTACGAGTACTCGATGCCGTGGACGGTGGTGCACACCGTCGTCGAGAACTGCCAGATGGGCTTCGCGATCCTCGACGCGCACTACCTGGAGCCCGCCCACGGGATCGACCGCCACTACACGATCAGCCTGACGCTGGTGCGCGACCACGGCCGGTGGCAGGTCGTGAAGGACACGGTCACCGACGTCGTGCCCTGACCGGGGAGCGCGGTCCGGCCCGGTGGCGGAGAGCACCGGGCCGGGCTGGGCCGTTCGGCCCCACCGTGGCCACTGGACGCTCTACGATCGCCCGCGGGAGGTGGGCGTGGAGCCGTTGGGTCCGGGGGAACCGGCGCAGGTGGGGCGGTACCGGCTGCTCGCGGCGGTCGGCGAGGGCGGGATGGGGCGGGTGCTGCTCGGGGTCGCCCCCGACGGCCGGCTCGCCGCCGTCAAGCAGGTCCACCGCGGGTTCGCGAGCGACCCCGGGTTCCGCGAGCGGTTCCGCCGGGAGGTCGAGGTCTCCCGGCTGGTCTCGGGCGCCTACACCGCGGCGGTGATGGACGCCGACGCGCACGCGCCCACTCCGTGGCTGGCCTCGGTGTTCGTCGCCGGGCCGTCGCTGCAGGAGGCCGTCGACAAGACCGGGCCGCTGCCGCCGGCCGCCGTGCGGCACCTCGCCGCCGGGCTCGCGTCGGCGCTCATCGGCATCCACCGCGCCGGGCTGGTGCACCGGGACCTCAAGCCGGGCAACGTCCTGCTGGCCGACGACGGCCCCCGGGTGATCGACTTCGGCATCGCGCGCGCCGCCGAGGGCGGCGCCGACCTGACCCACACCGGCGTCATCCTCGGCTCGCCCGCGTTCATGTCGCCGGAGCAGGCCGACGGGCGGCCGCTGACCCCGGCGAGCGACGTCTTCTCCCTCGGCGCGCTGCTGCTGCTCGCCGCCACCGGGCACAGCCCGTTCGCCGGCTCCTCGGCGCCGCAGTCGCTCTACAACGTCGTCCACACGCACCCGGACCTGCGGTTCCTCCCGCCCGAGCTGCGCGCCCTCGCCGAACCGTGCCTGGCCAAGGACCCGGCGCGGCGGCCGACGCCCGCGCAGGTCCTCGAGCGGCTCGGTCCCCTGCCGCCGGTCCAGCGCCCGTGGCCGCCCGCCGTGCACGCGCTGATCGCGCGGCACCAGGCCGACGTCGCGGCGGTCGTCACCAAGCCGCCGAAGCCCCGGCGGCGGGGCCGCCGGGCCGTGCTCGCCGCCGCCGCGGCCGTGGTCGTCGCGGCCGGGACGATCACCGCGGTCACGGTGCTGAACGGCGACGAGGGCGCGACCGCCGCCCCGGCGAACACCCCGGCGCCGCCGCCGGTCACGACGAGCACGGCCCCGCCGAACCCGGACCCGCTCGGCCCGGACAAGCTGCGCGGGGTCAACCTGTGCCAGGTGCTGCCGTCGGTGCCCGGAGTCGGGAAGCTCACGCCCGAGACCGACGTCCACTTCTTCGAGTGCGGTTACGAGACCGCGCAGCGCCAAGGGCTGGACCTGACCGTCGGCGGCCCGGTGACCGCCGCCGGCGCGGTCTCCGGGGAGCTCGAAGGCCTCCCGCTCGCCCTCGACGACAAGGCGGGCCGCTGCACCGCCTCGGTGCCCGTCGTCGACCGGCCCGACACCACCATCAGCGTCGAAGCCACGAAGTTCGCCAAGCCGTGCGACTCCGCGAAGGCGGCCCTCGCCGAAACGCTGAAGCGCCTCCGCGCCGGGAGCGTGGGTTCGCCCGCGGCGCCGGGCAGCCTGGCCCCGGTGGACCCGTGCGGCCTGGTCGCCACCGCGACCGCGCAGCGGATCGTCGGCCCGGTCACCAAGGTCGAACCCCGCGGGCTGCACGAATGCCACTGGCAGGTCGGCGGTGAAGTCGTCGTGTCCCTCGCCCGCGGCTTCCGGCCGAAGGAGGCGAAAGACCCGTACTGGGACTCGACCGGCAGCGCCGACCTCGGCGGTGTCACCGCCTACTTCGCCGCCAAGCGCTTCAACCCCGCGACCGGAACCTGCAGCTTCACCTGGCAGCAGCGCCCGCTCGGGGAAGACACCTCGGAGAACGTCATCGTCGACTACCGCACGTCCGCCAGCAAGCTCACCGACGACGAGATCTGCCGCCAGGCGCAGGAGTTCGCCAAGGCGGTCCGGCCCGGGCTGCCGAAGCCGTGAAGCCGCTGGAGCCGGGGGACGCCCGGCAGGCCGGGAAGTACCGGCTGGTCGCCGCGCTCGGCGAGGGCGGCATGGGCCGCGTCCTGCTCGGCGTCGCCCCCGACGGCCGGCTGGTCGCGCTCAAGCAGGTGCACCCGGAGTTCGCCCACAACGCCCGCTTCCGCAGCCGGTTCAAGCAGGAGGTGCAGGCGTCACAACGGGTTTCCGGCGCCTTCACCGCCGCGGTCATGGACGCCGACCCCGACGCCGAGACCCCTTGGCTCGCTTCGGTGTTCGTCACCGGGCCGTCACTGAAGGAGGCCGTCGAAGCGACCGGGCCGCTGCCGGTCGAGCCGGTCCGCCGGCTCGCCGTCGGGCTCGCCACGGCGTTGATCGAGATCCACCGGGTCGGCCTGATCCACCGCGACCTCAAGCCCGGCAACGTCCTGCTGACCGCGGACGGGCCGCGCGTGATCGACTTCGGCATCGCGCGCGCCACCGAGGGCGGCTCGGACCTCACCGGCACCGGCGGCATCGTCGGCTCCCCCGCGTTCATGTCGCCCGAGCAGGCCGAAAGCCGCCCGCTCACCCCCGCGAGCGACGTCTTCTCCCTCGGCGGGCTGCTGGTCATGGCCGCGACCGGGCGCGGCCCGTTCACCGGCTCGACGACCGCGCAGATGCTCTACAACGTCGTGCACGCCGTCCCGGACCTGACCGGACTGCCGCCCGAGATCCGCGCGCTCGTCGAACCCTGCCTGGCGAAAGACCCCGCCCGGCGGCCCGCGCCACAGCGGATCCTCGACTTCCTCGGCCCGGTGGCGCCCGGGACCCGGCCGTGGCCGGAGGCGGTGCACCGGCTGATCGGGACGCAGGAGGCCGCGGTCCGCACCGCGCTGTCGTGGCCGGTGCCCGAGCCGGTGCCGGTGGCCCCGACACCTCGCCGTCGCCGCTGGCTGCCGGTTGTGACCGCGCTGTCGGCCGTGGCCGCGCTCGCCCTCGGCGGCCTGCTCGCGGTGACGATCACCGCCCGCGACCCGGACCCGCCGACTGCCGGCCGGAACCTCGACCCGACGAGCCTGGAGACGTTGCGGCGCACCGATCCCTGCCGGGTGCTCGACGCCGTGACCGTGCCCTCGGCCGGGAAGCTGCGCGCCGACACCGATTCGCTGTACCTCGGCCGCTGCGACTACCGGACGACGGCCGGCGAGAAGATCTCCGTCCACCTCGGCGATCCGATCTACATCGAGGGCGGCCGGCCCACCGAGGACCTGGACGGCCGGCTGGTGCTGTTCACCGAGGTCAGCGGGAGCACGTGCGACGCGAGCGTCCAGGTCCCGGTGCACCCGGAGCTGGGTGTGACGGCGCTCGCCGAGACCTGCGGCCTGGCGAAGTCCACGCTCGGCAAGGTCCTCGAGCGCATCCGCGGCGGCACCGAATACACCCTGGCGGCCGGGACCCTGCTCACGCTCGACCCGTGCACGGTCGTCGACAAGACCGTGACCGCGCAGGCGATCGGCCCGGTCCGCGAGGTCAAGCCGACCCGGCTGCGCGAGTGCGACTGGACGGCCCCGACGGCGCTGACGCTGACCTTCGACCAGCAGCCGCTCACCGTGCCCGACACCGGCAGCCCGGTCGACCTCGGCGGGGTCACCGCGACCCGGCTGGCGACCGGCGACAGCTGCGTCGTGAGCTGGAGCCACCGGCCGCTGTCCGCGAGCGAGGCCGAACACGTCCGGGTCCGCGCGCAGAAGACCGGCGGCGCCTGCGACCAGGCGACGGCGTTCGCCAAGGCGCTCGTGGGCAAGCTGCCCCGGGCGTGACCGCCGCTCAGACCCGCAGGCCCCGGCGCAGCGCGTCGACCTCGTCGGCGAACATCCGGCGCGAGATCTCCGCCGTCTCGACCAGGGCCGACCCGTGGAACGTGCCCGGGTAGTGCCGCAGCTCGACGGCGACGCCCGCGTGCGCGAGGCGTTGCGCGTACTGGATTCCCTCGTCGCGCAGCGGGTCGAACTGGCACGTCGTCACGAACGCGGGCGGCAGCCCGGCGAGGTCCGCCGCCCGGGCCGGGGCCGCGTACGGCGAGACGTCGGCACCGCCGGGTTCCGCGCCGAGGTAGCTGGTCCAGCTGTAGACCGCGTTGGGCCGGTTCCACATCGGCGTGTCGGTGTAGGCCTGCATGGACGGGGTGTCCAGGCGGTCGTCCAGCTCCGGGATGCCGAGCAGCTGGAAGCTCAGCGCCGGGCCGCCGCGGTCGCGGGCCAGCAGCGCGACCGCCGCCGACAGGCCGCCGCCCGCGCTTTCGCCGCCCACGCCGAGGCGGGCCGGGTCGATGCCCAGCTCGGCGGCCTTGGCCTCGACCCACTGCAGGGCCGCGTAGCAGTCCTCGACCGGCGCCGGGAACGGGTGCTCGGGCGCGAGCCGGTAGTCGACCGACACGATCACGATGCCCAGCTCGTCGACCAGGCGCAGCAGCGACGCGTGGAACATGTCGAGGTCGCCGACGACGAACCCGCCGCCGTGGATGTAGAGCAGGCCGGGCACGGCGCCGGTGCGGTTCGCCGGGCTGTAGACGCGCACGGGGACCTCCGGCGCGTCGGCCGGGCCGGGCACGGACGTGTCCCGGACGTCGATGGGGTTCGCCGGCTCGTAGGCCGGGATGACGTCGCCCAGCTGTGCCATCGAAGAGCGCGCGGCGAGCAGGGAGTCGTAGTCGGACAGGACCACCGCCGGGAGCATGTCCAGCCAGGGCAGCAGCTCGGGATCGATCGCGTAGGTCATGCTCCGATCATCGACCGCCACCGGTGCCCCGGCCACCGCCACGCGGCGGGCGTTCCTCGCCCGGACCTCGCCATCCGGCGGCGGACGCGCCTATCGTGACGGCATGAAAGGCCTGCTGCTGCGGCTGTCCGGGCTCGACGCCGACGCCGAGAACGCCGTCCGGGTGATCGGGTTCTTCGACCGCCTGATCACCGGGCACGCCGGGCTGGACGCCCTGGTGCGCAGCACGGCCGAGCTCGCCGGCTGCCCGGTCGGCGTGCACGCGCCCGGCCAGGGGATGTCGCTGCGCGCGGACCCGGCGGGCGAGGTCACCACGCCCGGCGCGGCACCACCGGGCGCCGCCGTCCGCGCGCTCGAAGGCGGGGTGGCGGTCTGGGTGGCGCGCGCGGGCGCGCCGGTCCCGCTCGACGACATGCTGCTGGAGCGGTTCGCGATCGCCACGGCGATCCTCCTGAAGCACAACGGTGTTCCGCGGCCCGAGCTCGGCGACCCGGCGCTCGTCGAGCTGGTGCTGTCGGACGACGTCGGCACGGCGGACCGGGCGCGCGCCCTGCACCTGCTGGGGTTCGGCCCGGCGGCCCGGCTGCGGGTGCTGGCGGGCACCGGCGTCGACACGCTCGCGGGCCGCTCGGCCCGGCTGGGCAGTGTCCGGGCGGTGCTGACCGCGGACGCGGTCCCCGGCTCGCTCCCGCCCGGTGCCCGGGCGGGCATCGGACCGGAGCTCCCGGCCCTCGAGGTGGCCCGCTCGTGGACGGCCGCGCGGACGGCGTTGCGGTTCACCTCGGCCTTCGAGCCGGCGGTGTGGTGGGAGCGCCTGGGCAGCCTCGCGGCGGTCGCCGACCGGCTCGGCCCGGCGGAGCTGGCCGAACTGTCCGACGTCCGCGCGCTCGACCGCCTGGCGACCGAAGACACCTTGGCGGCGCTCGACGCGCTGTGCGCGACGGGCTCGGCTCGCAAGGCGGCAGCGCTGCTGCACCGCCACCACAGCACGATGCCCGCCCGGCTGGCCCGCGCGGAAGCCGTGCTGGGGTTCGACGTCGACTCCCCCGCGGGCCGCTTCCGGCTGCACCTGGCGTTGATGCTGCGGCGGGTGCGGGACAACGGCGACCTCGGCTGAGCACCGGAGCTCCGACCGTCCTCAGCTGACCGTCCTCAATGGACTCCGTGTCCGGCGCACCAGATCCTCCGCCGCCGAGGCCCAGTCCGGGTACTCGAACTCGAACCCCGCCTCCAGCAACCGGCCCGGGACCACCCGCCGGCTCTTCAGCAGCAGCTCCGTGTCGCTGCGCAGCACGAACGCGCCGAGCGTCGCCATCCACCTCGTCGCGGGCAGTCCGAACGGGACACCCGCCGCCGCTCGCAGCTCGCGCAGGAAGTCCTTGTAGGGCAACGGTTCCGGGGCCGCCAGATTGACCGGCCCGCTCAGGTCGTCGCGCGCGACGAGCAGGTCGACCGCCCGGACCAGGTCGTCCTCGTGGATCCACGACAGGTACTGGCCGCCGCCCGCGACCGGGCCGCCGAGGCCCAGGCGGGCCAGCCGCAGCAGCATCTCGAACGCGCCGCCGGGCTCCGGGCTCATCACCATCGCCGTCCGCAGCGCGACCTTGCGGGTGTGCGGGGTCGCCGCCAGCCGCTGCTCGCGCTCCCACGCCCGGGCGATGTCGACGCTGTAGGCCCAGTAGCCCGGCACACCCGGCTCCTGGCCGCCGATGACGCCGATGGTTTCGTCGTTCGGGGCGTCGAAGCGGTGCGCGTAGATCGTCGCCGTGCTCATCTGCAGCCAGACCCGCGGCGGCCGCGCCGCACGTTCGATCGCGCCGCCGACGACCCGCGCGGAATCGATCCGCGAGTTCCACATGGCCCGCAGGTTCGCCCGGGTGTACCGGCAGTTCACCGACCGGCCGGCCAGGTTGAGCACCACGTCGCAGCCGTCGACCTCGGCGGTCCACGGCCCGGCGCTGCGCCCGTCCCACCGGACGTGCCGCACTCCCGGCTCCGGCGCGGCCTCCCGCCGGGTGAGCACGACGACGTCGTCCCCGCGCGCGGCCAGCACGCGGCTCAGCACCCGGCCGAGATGACCGGTGCCGCCCGGAATCACGATCTTCATGGAAGTCCCCCTCGCCGGTCCGCCCCGAACCCACGGTACCGGAGGAGTTGAACGTGTTCAAATACTCTCGACGAGGTCCAGCAGCGTCCGCAGCGCGCGGCTCGGCGGTTGCGCGGCGGCGGTCACCAGGTTGAGCGGCCAGTCCAGGCCCGCGCCCGCCAGCGGCAGCACCACGACGTCGGGCTCCGCCGGCATCGGCGTGTCCGGGATGACGGCGATCCCCAGCCCGGCGCGGACGTACCCCGGCACCGTGCGCAGGTCGGCGACCTCGACGGTGACCCGCCGGGTCAGGCCTTCGGCGTCGAAGGCGCGGTCCGTGACCACGCGGTTGCCGAACCCCCGCGGCATGTCGATGAACGCCTCGCCGGTGACGTCGGCGAGCCGCAGCGCGCGCTCACCCGCCAGCCGGTGCGACGCCGGCAGCAGCCCCACGAACGGCCGTGTGTCGAGCCGCAGCACGCTCAGCCCGGGCAGGTCGGCCTCGGGCAGGCCGACCAGCGCGGCGTCGAGCCGGCCCTGCCGGACCTCGTCGGCCAGCCCGGTCGAGCCGGTGATCGACACCGTCACGTGGATGTCCACCAGCGGGTAGCGCCGGTGGAACGCGCCGAGCAGCGCGGGCAGGTCCACCGTGCCGATCGAGGTCAGCGTGCCGATCCGGAGGCTGCCGCGCAGCCCTTCCGACGCCTCCTGGACGGTCGCGCGCGCCCGCTCGAGGGCTTCGATCGCGGCCTTCGCCTCGGGCAGGAACGCCGCGCCGGCCGCCGACAGCGCGACCCGGCGGGTCGACCGGTCGAACAGCCGGGTGCCTAGCTCGGTCTCGAGCGCCCGGACGGCCGCGGACACCGTGGACTGCACCGCG
Organism: Amycolatopsis sp. NPDC104863; assembly: GCF_055582965.1. NCBI lineage: Bacteria > Bacillati > Actinomycetota > Actinomycetes > Pseudonocardiales > Pseudonocardiaceae > Amycolatopsis > Amycolatopsis sp. NPDC104863. Next base: position 1,051,653 of record NZ_JBVJOW010000001.1, on the reverse strand, counting down.
AACAGCCGCTGAGCGGCCCGGGTGAAGCTGAGCTCTTCGGCCACCGCGACGAAGTACTCGAGCTGACGCGTCTCCATGCGGCCAATCTATCGCTCATACCGATAACTCAGGCCAGGACTTTTCGTTGGACTTGCTGAGTCGGGAGGGTGATCGTGGAGATCGGAAGCTCCCCGAACCCCGGAAGGTCCCGATGTCCGTCCTCACCGCCCCGGCCGCCCGCCTGCGTCTCAGCCACGGCCTGGGCTTCCGCGTGGTCGCGGTCGCGTTCACGACGGCGCTCGCGTTCTCCACCGTGCCGACCCCGCTGTACGCGCTCTACCAGCAGCGCGACGGCTTCCCGGCGTTCCTCGTGACCGTGATCTTCGCCGCCTACGCGGTCGGGGTGATGCTGAGCCTCTACCTGGCCGGGCACCTCAGCGACTGGCTGGGCCGCCGCCGGGTCCTGCTCGCCGGGCTGCTGGCCGAGGCGTTCGCGGCGGCGTTGTTCCTGCTCTGGCCGGAGGTGCCCGGCCTGATCGTCGCGCGGCTGGTCAGCGGCGCCGGCATCGGCGTCATCACGGCGACGGCCACCGCGCACCTGTCCGAGCTGCACGCCGTGTCCCGCCCGGACGCCGGTCTCGGGCGCTCCGGCCTGGTCGCGACCGTGGTGAACGCCGGCGGGCTCGCCCTCGGGCCGCTCGTGGGCGGGCTGTTCGCGCGGTTCGCCGGCCACCCGCTGAGCACACCCTTCGCCGTGTTCCTGGTCGTGCTGCTGCTGGAGGCGATCGCCGTGAGCCTGGTGCCGGAGACCGTCGAACGCCGCGAGGAACGTCCGGCGTACCGGCCGCAGCGGCTTTCCCTGCCGCCGGCCGCGCGCCCGGAGTTCACCGGCGCCGCCCTCGGCGCGTTCGCCGCCTTCGCGATCAGCGGCCTGGTCATGGCGCTCGCCCCGGCGCTGCTGGCGCACGAGCTGCACCAGCCGTCCCGCCTGCTCGCCGGGATCGCGCCGTTCACGATGCTCGGCAGCGCCGCGCTCGCCCAGGTCGTGCTGGCCCGGGTCGGCACCCGCCCGCAGCTGCGGGCCGGGTACGTGCTGATGAGCGTCGGCCTGGTGCTGCTGGCGGGCTCGGCGTTCACGGCCGCGCTGCCGCTGTTCTTCGGCGCGAGCGTGCTCGCCGGCGCCGGGTTCGGCCTGGGCTTCCGGGCGTCGGTCGGCACGGTGGCCGCGCTGGCCGACGACCTGACCCGCGGTGAGGTCCTGGCCGCGCTGTTCCTCGCGGCCTACGCGGGGCTGGTGCTCCCGGTGCTGCTGATCGGCCTCGCGATGCTCGTCGCGCCGGGCGCGGTGGTGCTGGCCGGGTTCGCGGTGCTGGAGCTGGCCCTGCTCGGCTGGTCGGCGCGCCGGACGCTCGGCGCGGGCTGACCCGAACCGCCGCCGGATCCCGGGCGCGGGCCTACAGTCGTCAAGACGACAGCCGCGTCAGGAGGCGACCATGACAGCCGTGCCCGGGGCGCCGATCGTCGTCGGAGCGGACGGCTCGGCCGAGTCCCTCGACGCCGTGCGGTGGGCCGCGCGGACCGCCTGCCTGCGGGACGCGCCGCTGGAGATCGTGCACGCCCTCGACGTCCCGGCGCTCGTCGCGAGCGGGGTCGTGCCGCCGCCCGAAGAGATGGTCGACGCCCTGCGCGCGCGGGGCCGCCGGGCGCTGCGGACCGCGGCGGAACTGGCCGCCGCGCAAGGGTTCGCCGGCGCCGGGACCCGGCTCGACCCCGACCGCGCCGCCCAGGCGCTCATCGAAGCGTCCCGCAGCGCCGCGCTGCTCGTGGTCGGCTCGACCGGGCACGGCCGGCTCACCAGCCTGCTCGCCGGGTCGGTCGCCGGAGCTATCGGGACGCACGCGCGCTGCGACACCGTGGTCGTCCGCGGGGACAGCTGGGACGAGCCCGCCGCGGCCGCCCGCCCGGTCGTCACCGGCATCGACGGCAGCGAAAGCGGCACCCGCGTCCTCACGACCGCGCTCGCCGAAGCCCGCGCCCGCCGCGCTCCCCTCGTGGTGCTGCACGCGTGGGCGGACACCCCGCCCTCCCACCGGGACCCGCGCTGCGTCACCGATGCCGGGCACCGGCTCCTCGACGAACGGGTTCTCGCGCACGACACCGACGGCGTCGACGTCGAGCAGGTCGTGGTGGCCGCGCACCCGCGACGGGAGCTGGTCGAGCGCAGCGCCGACGCCCAGCTCGTCGTGCTCGGCGACCGCGGCCGCGGCGGGTTCCCCGGCCTGCTGCTCGGGTCCACCGGCCAGGCGCTCCTGCACCACGCGGCCTGCCCGGTGCTCCTGGTCCGCACGGTCTCCTGAATCCGCGCGGGCTTGCCGAAAACGGAGCGGGACCGGGGCGATCCACGGCAGGATGTACCGGGTGAAAACGATGAGGATCGTCGTCCCGGCCGTGCTCGCGGCCGCCGTTGTGCTCGCGCCCCCGGCGCAGGCGGACATCGGCAAGCAGGTCACGAGCGTCTGCCGTTCCGGTGCCTTCAGCGGCACCTTCACCCTGCGGTACGAGACGTCCGGCGGGTACCACCGCCCGCTGAACACCTACACCGTTTCGGGGCCCTACATCGGGGACGTGGGCACCCAGACACTGCGGATCTCGTACTTCGAGGGCCCCAACCCCCACACCGTCTACTCCCAGACCGGCCCGGCCAGCCAGGGCGTGCAGTTCCTGCCGACCGGGCTCGCGCTGCCGGTCACCGGGCGCGGCACCGCTGCGATGACGTTCGACAGCGGCGCGGCGTCCTGCACCGCGACGGTGCCGATCACCTAGCCCGCAAGGGAACCGGGGCTCAGGGCTGCTCGCCGATCTCGGCGAGCAGCCCGGCCACGGCCACGGCCCGGCCGGTCTCCAGCGACCGGTTGGCGGCCAGCCCGGTGAGCAGGGCCCGCAGGCCCGCGCCGTGGTCGGCCGCGCAGCCGAGCGGGTCCGGCCCGGCCTCGCCGAGCAGTTCGGCGAGCATCCGCTCGTCGCCACCGCCGTGGCCTTCGCCGAGGGGCCCGTCCCAGACGACCTCCGGCGGTTCCCAAAGCCGTTGCCGGGTCAGCCGGGCCCACCCCGGCTCGGAAGGGCCGTTCGTGTACTCGTTTTCCCGGACGTCGAGCTCGAGCCGGCCCTCGCTGCCCGAGAACGCGACGCGGTAGCCCTCCCGCGGCGAGTACGCGTGCAGGTGGTAGTTCAGGACCACCCCGCCGCGGTGCCGGACGAGGACCGACACGTCGTCCTCGATCTTGACGCCGGGCGCGAACACGTCCTGGTTCCGGACGTAACCGTCTTCCCGCGCCGCGTCGTGGTAGAGCGCGCGCAGCCTGGGCGAGGCTTCGAGGTCGAGCGCGAACCGGTCGTCGGCGCGGCGGCTGTTGCCGTCGCCGTAGAAGAACAGGCCGCCGAGGGCGAAGACGGTCTCGGGTTCGCTGTCCAGCCACCAGTCGACCAGGTCGAAGTGGTGCCCGGACTTGTGCACGAGTAGCCCGCCGGAGCGGTCCTTTTCCCGGTGCCAGCGCCGGAAGTAGTCGGCGCCGTGGGCGGTGTCGAGCAGCCAGCTGAACTCGACCGAGCCGATCTCCCCGATCGCGCCGGTCGCGAGCAGCTCGCGGACCCGGCGGTGCACCGGGTTGTACCGGTAGTTGAAGGCGACGCGCACCGCGCGGCCGGTCTCGCGCCGGGCGGCCAGGATGCGGCGCGCGCCGTCGACGTCGGTCGTCATCGGCTTTTCGGTGACGACGTCACAGCCGGCCCGCAGCGCGGCGACGACGTAGTCCGCGTGGGTGTGGTCCGGGGTGCACACCATGACGACGTCGACCCGTTCCTTCGCCAGCATGGCCACGAAGTCCGCCGGCGGATAGCCGGGCACCGCGGCGCCGAGCCAGTCGTTGTGGACGCGCATCCGGGTTTTGCTGTGGTCGCAGAAGGCCACGAGCTCCGCCCGCGGCGACCCGGCCAGCGCCCGGGCGAACAGCTGGGCCCGCGACCCCAGGCCGACGATCGCGTGGCGGCGCACCACCATCACCGCTCCTCTCGGGCGAGGGTCCACGGCAGGGCGAGCTCGGAGAAGAGCGCGAGCCGCTCGGCCGCGGCGTCGACGGCCTGGTCGACACCCGGCACGACGAACCGGCGCTCGAGCCCGGCGCCGACCGCGCGGGCCCGCGGCAGCCGTCTCGGCTCGGGCGCGTCGCGGACCGCCTCGACCAGTGCGGTGAACGCGCGGGTGGCGGCGAGCGGGGCGAGCAGCGGCACGCCGTCCCGGAGGTGCTCGACGAGGTTCGTCAGCAGGTCCCGCGGCGGGCCGACCGGCACCGGCTCACCACCGACGAGGAAGAGGCCGGTCTTGTAGTGCCACCGGATCCGGCCTTCGGTGCCGTGGATCAGCACGTAGGGCTCGTGGTCGGCTTCGGCGGCGAGCGTCGCGGCCGCGACGACGTCCGGTGCGCCGGCGAAACGCAGCCGGGCGCACGCCGTGTCGTCGGCCTCGATGTCGCGGGCGCGGTACAGCTCGACGGTCACGCGCTCGGGCCGCGCCTCGGCCGTGCCGTTGAGCAGCAAGGCGGTCGCGACGGCGTGGGCGAACGGGTTGGTCAGAGCGCCGTCCACGACCGCTCGCCCGTCGAGCCGGCGACGGCCCGCCCAGGCGGCCCGCGCGAAGTAGCGGTCACGCCGGATCCACGCGCCCGCGGCGGCGATCCCGGTGACCGTCCCGATCACCCCGCGGGCCAGCGCGGCCCGGATCGCCGGGACCGCGGGCGAGCCGAAACTCTGGAACCCGACCTGGCAGGCCCGGCCGCGGGCCCACTGCGTCAGCTCGTCGAACGCCGCGAGGTCGAGCACCGGCGGCTTCTCCAGGAGCACGTGGCTGCCCGCGGCGAGCGCGAGCCGCGCCAGGGGCAGGTGCGTGTGCGGCGGGGTGGCGACCACCGCGATGTCCGGGGTGGTCCGGGCCAGCAGCTCGGCCGGGTCACGAGTGACCACCGGCACCAGCGCGAGGACGTCGTCCGGCGGCTCGCGGATGTCGCAGGCGCCGGCGAGCACCACCTCGCTCCGGTCGTGCAGCGCGCGGGCACGGCGCAGGTGGGTGGCCGCGTAGCCGGCCGTGCCGAACACGACCACCCGCGGGATCACCGGCGGCCGCCGGTCGCCACCGCGGCCAGCGCGAGCGGCCCGGCCATCACGAGCGCCAGGATCGGCAGCATCCACACCAGCACGACGGACATGGCCAGCGCAGTCGCCGTCAGCAGCGCGTTGCGGGGCGAGGCCACCGTCTCGCGCGCGGCCATCACCACGGCCCGGCGCCACGACTGCTCCCGGGTCGCGACGACCTCGCACGTCCGCACGGCGACGACCAAGGCCGCCGCGGCCAGCAGCGCGACCGCGGGACGCAGCAGGCCCGCGCCCGGCATCGCGCGGGTCACCTCGAGGTCCACCACCAGCAGGAGCGCCACGAAGAGGCCCAGCAGGCCGAACGCCACCCCACCGCGCACGGCCTGCCGGAAGTCCGCCCAGAACGTCGTCCACAAGGGACCGCCGACGCCGTGGCGCGTCCGGTCGACGGCCCGGCAGCCCGCGGCGAACGCCGGGGCCGCGGTCACCACCGGCACCGACGCGAGCGCGACGAGCAGCCCGGTCAGCAGGCAGTCGGAGAAGTCCCCGAGCCCGGTTCGCCACTGGGTCGATCGCCGCTGGGTCCGCATCACCTCACCCCTTCAGGCCGCTGGTGCTGACGCCTTCGACGAGCAGGCGCTGGAAGGCGAGGAAGAACAGCACGATCGGGACCAGCGCGAGCGCCGACATCGCGAACATCGCGCCGAAGTTCGACTCGCTGCTCGTGTCGACGAACAGCCGCAGGCCGAGCGGCACGGTGAACTTCTCGGTGTCGTTCAGGTACACCATCTGCGTGAAGAAGTCGTTCCACGTCCAGATGAACGTGAAGATCGACGTCGTGACGAGCGCCGGTTTGGACAATGGCAGCACGACGTGCCAGAACGTCCGGTAGACCGAGCACCCGTCGATGGTCGCGGCCTCGTCGAGCTCGCGCGGGATGCCGCGCATGAACTGGACGATGAGGAACACGAAGAACGCCTCGGTGGCCAGCAGCTTGGGCAGGATCAGCGGGACGAACGTGTTGACCAGCCCGGCCTGCTGGAAGATCACGTACTGCGGGATGAGCGTCACGTGGTAGGGCAGCATCAACGTCGTGATCATGAACGCGAACAGCGCGCCGCGGAACCGGAAGTCCAACCGGGCGAAGGCGAACGCGGCCAGCGAGCACGACACGACGTTGGCCACCACCGACAGCCCGGCGACGAGGAACGAGTTGAGGAAGAAGCGGCCGAACCCGACGTCCGCCGCGCCTTCCCAGCCCTTCGTGTAGCCGTCGAAGACGAACCGCGTCGGCAGCAGCGCCAGCCGTGAAAGGATCTCGTCCGGCGGCTTGACCGACGCGAACGCCAGCCACACCAGCGGGTACAGCACCACGGCGACGAGCACGAGGCACAGCACGTGCCGGCCGAACGAGCGCGCGGAACGCGGGAGCACGGTCATCGGCGCTCCTCGGCATCGTCGTAGAACACCCACAGCTTCGCGGTGCGGAAGACGATCGCCGTCACGATCGCGATCACTGCCAGCAGCACCCACGCCATCGCCGACGCGTACCCCATGCGGAAGTCCTGGAAGCCGACCTCGAACAGGTAGAGCGTGTAGAATAGGTCCGCGTCGGCCGGTCCGCCCCGGCCGCCGCCGATGACGAACGCCGGGGTGAAGGCCTGGAACGCGTGGATCGCTTCCATCACGAGGTTGAAGAAGATCACCGGCGACAGCATCGGCAGCGTGATGTGGCGGAACCGGCGGAACGCGCCGGCGCCGTCGATCGCCGCCGCCTCGTGCAGCTCCGCGGGGATCTGCTTGAGGCCGGCCAGGAAGATCACCATCGGCGCGCCGAACTGCCAGACCCCGAGCAGCACGATCGAGGCGAGGCTGAACCGCGGGTCGTCGACCCAGCTCGGTGTGTGCCACCCGATCGCGGCGAGGACCTCGTTCACCGGGCCGCCGCCCATGAACAGCGCCCGCCACACCAGCGCCGCCGCGACGCTCGCGCCCAGCAGCGACGGCGCGTAGAACGCGGCCCGGTAGAAGCCGCTTCCGCCGCGGCGGGTGTTGAGCAGCATCGCCACCAGCAGGGACACCGTGAGCTTCAGCGGCACCGAGACCAGGACGTAGATCAGCGTCACCTTCACCGACTGCAGGTAACGGTCGTCGTCGGTGACCATGTGCGCGAAGTTGCCGAAGCCGACCCACTTCGGCGAGGTGAACAGGTCGTAGTCCGTGAAGGACAGGTACAGCGAGACGACCATCGGCCCGACGGTCAGCGCGACCGCCCCGAGCAGCCACGGCGTGAGGAACACGAAGGCTTCGGCCTGGGTCTTGCGGCGACGCCCGGCCGGCCGGGCGCGCGCGGCCGCCACGGGCGCGGCGACCGGCGGGTCCGGCGTGCGCACGGTCGCCATCGGCTACTGGAGCCCCTTCCCGGCTTCGGACATGAACCGGCCGACGGCGTCGGAGATGCTCATCCGCCCGAAGGCGACCTCCTCGTAGGTGCGCTGCAGGAGCTTCTGGATCGCGCCCGCGCCCTTCGGCGGCACCGGCGGCGCGGCCCCGAGCCGCGGTTCGAGGGCGGCTTCGTAGTCGTAGAGCGTCTTGTCGTCGCCGGTCGCGGACCCCGCGAGCTGCGCGCGGACCTTGAGGTTGGGTGCGAGCCCGCGGTCGGTGCCGACGATCTTGCCCACCTCGGGGTCGTTGACCAGGAAGTCGACGAGCTTCGCCCCCGCCTCCTGCTGCGCGCTGCGCGCCGAGACCGCGAGGAACATCGACGGCCGCCGGTACTGCCCGGTGTCCCCGGCCGTGCCGGTCGGGTACGGCGCCACGTTCAGCGGCTTCCCGTTGGCTTTCCGGTACGCGGGCAGGAGGTTGTCGTAGGCGAACTCGGAGCTGGTCAGCTTCCGGCCGAGCGGCGACTGCTCGGGTGAGGTGTTGTACGACGCCGTGACGTCGGCCGGGGACGCGGCCTTCGTCTCGCGGAACCGGTTCGCGAGCTCCCAGTAGCGGCGCAGGTCGTCGGCGGTGAAGCCGAGCTTGCCCTCCGGGGTGTAGAACTGCTTGCCCTGCTGGCGCAGCCAGATCTCCAGGGTCGTGTCCAGAATGCCGAAGTCGGTGGTGCCGCTTGCGGTTCCGGTGGCGCCGATCTTCTGCGTCACGGCCGCGTACTGGTCCCAGGTCAGGCCCTTCGCCGGGTCGGCGCCGGCCGCGGTGAACGCGGCGGGGTCGTAGAGCATCGCCGGGGTGTTCTGCGCCCACGGCACGGCGTACCGCTTGCCCTGGTAGACGCCGGTGGCGGCCAGCTCGGGGTTGACGTCGGCGAGCGAAATCGCCTTCCCCACACCGGAGTTCAGGTCGGCCAGGACGTTCCGTCCGCCGTATTCGGCCAGGTAGCGCGTGTCGATCGTGAGGACGTCCGGTGGTTTGCCGCCCGCCGTCTGCGTCGCCAGCTTCTCCCAGTAGGCCGCGTACGCCGAGAACGACGTCTGCACCTTGATCTTCGGGTTCTTCTGCTGGAACAGCTCGACGGCCTGCTTCGTCAGGTTCGCCCGTCCCTCACTGCCCCACCAGACGAACGTGGGGGTGACGTCGCCGCCCGCGCCGGGGCCCGGGCCGCACGCGGCCACCCCGGTCAGCAGCAGCGGGAGCACCGCGGCCATCCGGCGCAAGCTGCCCTTCGTCCGACGCATCGAACCTCTCCGTCCGATCGGAAGGTGCCGGAGGCGCTCTCGCCAAGAGAATCGAGAAAGCGCTTACCTCAAGCCCGGCGATCCACGGTAGGGGGTCCGCGACAATGGTGTCAACGTGCGAATTCATTCTTCGAAATCATCGAAGAATGGTTACTCCGAAAAGACGTGACGCGTCAGGAACGGGTTCCGGAACTTGCCGGCGGGGTCGAGTTTCCCCGCCAGGGCCCGGAAGCCGGCCAGCTTCGGGTACCGCGCCGCGACCTCGCCGCCGTGGAAGAGCTTGCCCCAGTGCGGGCGGGCGCCGAACGGGGCGAGCCGTTCTTCGAGGACGGGCAGCACCGCTTCGACCTCGGCCTGGCGCGGCTGCCACGTGAAGTGCAGGGCCACCCGGTCACCGCCGTGACACGGGCTCAGCCACAGGTCGTCCCCCGCGATCGCGCGGATCTCCGACACCAGCAGCAGCGGCGCCAGCCGGTCACCGAGCCCGCGGACCGCTTCGATCGCGGCCGGCGCGTCCGCGTAGGGCACGAAGTACTCCGACTGCAGCTCGTCCCCGACGCTCGGCGTGAACGCGAGCGCGAAGTGCGGGAGCCGCTCGTGCCACGGGCCCGGCACCCCCTGCTGCGGGGTGCCGTTGCCGGCCGGGATCCCGGCCGCGTGCGCCGGGTGGCGGGGCCCGTCCGCCGGGATTGCGCCGTACAGCCCGGACCGCTCGGTGAAGGCGTCCACGCGGCTCTTGACCCAGACCTGGTCGACGACGTCGTTCGCCCAGTTCGTGAACAGGCTGACGCTGTACCCGGCGTCCTCGATGCTGTCGAAGTGCTCGCGCACGGCGTCCCAGGGCAGGCCGTCGAAGACGTCCTGGCGGACATCGAAGGCCGGCACCGTGTCGAGGGTCAGCCGCGTGACGACGCCGAGCGCGCCGAGGCCGACGACCACCCCGGGGAACACGTCGTCGGCGCGGGTGAACGTCCGGACCTCGCCGTCGGCGGTGACCAGCTCGACCGCCGAGACGGCCGCGGCGAGACCCGGCTGCCGCCGTCCGGAGCCGTGGGTGCCGGTGGCGACGCTGCCGGCCACCGTGATGTGCGGCAGCGACGCGAGGTTGGCGAGCGCGAACCCGGCGTCGTGCAGCTGCGCCGCGAAGTCGCCGTAGCGCGCCGCGCCGCCGACCGTCACGGTGCCGTCGCCGATCTCCACCGGGATCGCGAGGGACCGCAGGTCGAGGAGCACACCGCCGGGCGCGTCCGCGATGGTGTTGAAGCAGTGCCGGCTGCCGAGCGCCTTGACGCGGCTCGCGGCCGCGACGGCGGCCTGGACCTCGCCGACCGTGCGCGGGGTGAGCACCTCGTCGGCGGCGTAGGTGTGGTTCCCGGCCCAGTTCGACTCGCCCACCGAATGTCCTTTCCCCGCGCCGGATCCCGCTCCCGACCCTACCCCGCTCAGCGGGCCGGGATGATCGCCTGGTGGGTGCCGCCGAGGCCGTGCGGGCTGAGCAGCCGGCCCATCCGCTTCGGCATCCGCAGCGTGATCGCCCGGTCGAGGATGCGCGCGCCGGGCGCCGCGGCCGCCAGCCGCGCCTCGTAGCCGGTGCAGTCGGCCGGCACCCGCAGCCAGGCCGACACCACGAGGTTGCCCTCCCCCACCACCGCGGCCGAGAGGCGGGTCTCGGGCAGCTGCGCGATCGCCGTCCCGGCCCGCTCGAGCCCGCCGGGGGCGACGTCGACGCGGTACCCCGCGATCACCGGCCAGCCCGCCGGGACGTGCGCGAGGTCGCACCGGAAGTCCAGCTCGTGGTTGCGCAGCATCCGCGCGAGCGTGCGGCGCACCGCCGACTCGCTCATCCGGCAGTCGCGGGCCAGCTCGGCGTAGCTGCGCCGGCCGTCCTCGCCGAGGGACTCGACGAGCGCCCGCAGGTCCCGGTCGTTCCACTGCTGCGGCACGACCAGCCGGGCCTGCACCGCCGTCTCGTCCAGCACCGCCCGCTGCTCCGGGGCCAGCGCGTTCACCAGCCAGCCGCTGCCTTCGCGGTAGACGCGGGTGGCGACGGCGAAGCGGACCTCGCGCACCCCGTGCAAGGCGCCGATGCGGCTGGTGACCAGGGCGTCCAGCGCGTCGAGGTCCCGCGCGGCCACGCTGAGGAACAGCGCGAACCGGCTGGTCGTGCGCTCGACGCTGAACACCGACGGCCAGCCGCACAGCTCGCGGGTCAGCTCGCTCAGCACGTCCGGGCGGCAGGCCAGGTCGACGTAGCCGACCGTGGTCGTCGGGGCGGTGGAGTACGCGGTCAGCCAGGCCAGCCCGGCCGCCTGCAGCCGGTCCCAGCGGCGGGCCGCCGTCGTCGCGTCGGTGCCCACCGCGGCGGCGATCCGCGTCCACGGCGCCCGCGGGTCGCGCTGCAGCGCCTCCACCAGCGCGAGGTCCGAGGCGCTCAGGCCCGGGCGCGCCGGTTCCACCTGCGCACCGGGGGAAACGGGCATGGCGCATTGTGACCTGGTCATGATCTTCTGCCAAGGGGCTCACCGGACGGGCCGGTGAGCCCCTTCGCGGTCTTACCGCCGGCGCAGCCGCGGCACCACGACCGCGCCCGCGACCAGCACGAGAGCACCGCCGAGCACGAACGGCAGCACCGGGGTCTCCGCGGGGTCCGCGGCCGGGACGGCGCGCTCCCGGCCGCCGTACCCGCCGCCCGCGCCGTCGCGGTCGTAGGCCGAGCCCGGCAGCTTGTCGGCGTAGCGCTGGTGCAGCGCCGCGCGGTAGTCGGCGAGGGTGAGCTTCGTGCCCGCGGCGAGGCCGGTGACCGAGCCGTCGAGCACCGTCACGGCGTCACCGCGCACCGCGTACCAGGCGTTGACCTGCGGCTCGTGCAGGAGGTAACCGCCGGCCGCGGCCCCGGCGAACTTGCGCTCGTAGTCGCCGGACGCGACGTTCACCACCGTCCAGGCCGCGCCCTGCCGCTCGGCCCAGACGGTGGCGGTGCTGCCGTCGCCGGTCCGCGCCGGCACCGCGACGTAGGCCAGCGCGGCCGGGACGTCCGACCGGCCGGCGACGAACGCCGCCGTCGGCTCGTAGACCGCGATCTGCGTCCGGGGCTCGGCGGTCGCCGCCGCGGCCGCGTGCGCTCCGGGGAACTTCGTCGACGCCAGCCGCGCGAGCGTGGCGGAGCCGCCGGTGACCTGCCCGATCGCGGCGGTGTCGGCCGCGGTCGGGACGCCGTCCGGGCCGCCGGCCGCGCTCGCGGCGCCGGTCGTGGTGAGCATCGCGGCGCCGGCCAGCACGGCCGCGCCCAGCATCTTCTTCAGCATGCTCATCCCTCGATCCCGTACAGCGTGTGGGTCCACTGGAACTGGTTGTTCGAGCGGTAGGTGTCGTAGTTCATCGAGTTGTACCGGCTGTTGTTCGGCCACGGGTCGCCGTATTCGACGCGGGTCGCGCCGCCGGAATTGTCGTAGCCGTAGAGCACGTGCATGTGCCCGCCGCCGGAACGCCAGCCGATGCGCGTGCCGATCGGCTGCCCGGCGTCGATCTGGCTCTTGATGGTGGCGAAGGAAAGCACTTGCCCGTTCGAGTTGTACGACCCGACATTGGAAAACCCGAGCCAGCGGAACACCCGCTGCTGGTCGGAGAGGTATCCCTGGTTGTTCTCGCAGTCACTGCCCGACTCGTTGTGGGCGACCTGGCAGAACCGGGTCTGGGTCAGGGAGTGGCCCCAGTAGCCGGCGATCGTGTTCCCGCTGGCGTCCCAGCACCATTGGTCCTTCTGCTGCGCCTGCATGGTGATGCCGAGATCGGTCCGCGCTGCGGCCGCCGCGGCGGGCGCCTGCAGCGCGACGACGGCGGCCGCGGCGGCCGAGACCGCCGCGAGTCCACGCAGGACTCCTGAAGTGGTTTTCACGAAGTGGTCCTCCAGCCGGTGACGATGCGACGTGGTGGCACGGAATACTCCGCGCCCGGCCCGTCGATCCGGTACCTACTAAGGGAGGATCACGTTGGGAGGGAACGACTTCCGGCGGATCCCGGCAGTTCCCGGGTGCCGGAATCCGGCAGCGGCCCCGGCCCGCCGGACGGATTCCGCCGGGCCGGGTCAGCCGACCGTCGTCGTGCCCAGGGTGGCGTCCTGGTCCGGCGGGTCGAGCGCCAGCTCGACGTCGAACTCACCGAGGCTGCTGTCGGTCACCACGTGCGTGGTCGCCGCGGGGTCGACGCTGCTCGTCGCGTCGCCGGCCGGGGTGCCCGCCGGGACGGTGAAGTCGACCTGGCCCTGCGCGGTGAACTTCAGGGTGCCTTCGGCCGGCACCGGGGTCTCCGGGATCGGCAGCTCGATCGGGATGGCGACCGTCTGGCCGCTGATCGCGACGTTCACCTTGGACTTGATCGTGCCGGACAGTTTCGTGGCGCCGACGAGCCGGAGCCCGTCCCCGGCCGCCTGTCCGGCGTCGACGTCGAGGCTGAACGGCACCGAAACCGGCGTGCCCGCGGTGGCCGTCGCGGGGATGTCCGCCTTGACGACCACGGACACCTGCTGGTCGCCGATCAGCGGGAAGCCCCCTCGGTAGGTGAGCGTTTTCTCGGCCGCGGCGGCCGGTCCCGCGGAAACGACGGCCACCGCGCCCGCCAGCAGCGCGGCCAGACCGATTCCGAGGAAACGGCGGCTCGTTTTCCGCATGAGGGTTTCCGTCATGTCACGTCCTTTCGTCGTTGAACGGCATTTCGGATCCTAGGTGGAAACTTCCCAACCGGCCAATGCGCTTTCCGGCGGTCCCGGAATTTGTCACGCGGTTCGAGGGGACGGGTTTTGTTTTTTGTGACGCGCCCGTTCGGATATGACAATTTTCGACGCACGCGCACTCACGCGCGTCAGCACCACGAGAGCGCGGGTGTAGTGGCGGTGTAGGGGCCGCGGCCAGGGTCCTCCCCGGCAAGCACTTGTCCACTGAGGGAGACAAACCCATGCGCAGCATCTACCCGGCGGTGGCGCTCTCGGCCGCCCTGCTCGTCGGCGGCGCGACCGCCGCCACGGCCGCCCCCGCGCCCACCGACGTCTACGCCGAGGTCACCGCCGCCGACATCGCCGACCCGGGCGCGGTGATCACCGACTCGCCGGCCGCGCTGGCCGCCGCGCGGACCGCCGCCCAGGCGATCTCCTGGTACTCCAGCCGCCAGGGCAGCACCGCCTACCAGGGTTACTGCGAGAAGGCCGCACGCCTGTCGTGGAACCGCACGACGCACCACGCGAGCGCGATCGAGCACTGGCGCTCCTCCGACGGCGCCCGCCACACCACCGGCACCCCGCCGCGCGGCGCCTTCGTGTTCTGGGACATCTCCGCCTACGGCCACGTCGGCATCGCCGACGGCAGCGGCGGGGTCTGGGCGACGAGCGTCAACGGCGCGATCGGCCACGCGAAGCAGAGCTACTTCGGCAGCTACCTGGGCTGGAAGCCGGGCAACAGCAACTGATCGCCGGGCCGGCGTGACGCGGGGCGGCCCCTCCCCGCGTCACGCCCGCACGGACGACGGGCGCCGCCATCGCCGGGCCTGCTCCAGCAACGCCAGCCCGGTCGTTTCGCCTTGCCGGTTCCCGGTTTCCCGGAACACGCGCAGCGCGCGGTCGCAGACCCCGCGGGCCTGGATCGGCTCCCCCGCGGCCAGCAGCGTCTGGCCGATGCCGAGCAACGCGTACGCGCTGCACCGTTCGTCGTCGAGCTCCTCCAGGATGCTCAGCGCGAGCCGCAGGCAGGTCAGCGACTCCGGCAGCCGGCCCGAATCCCGGTGCAGCGTCCCGAGTTCGGTGAGCACCTTCGCCTCACGGTGCGGGTCTTCGCTCTCCCGCGCGAGGTCCCTGGCCCGCTGCAACCACGTCCGGGCCTCGGCGAACTCGCCGAGCAGCACGTGCGTCGAGCCGATCGAGTTGCGCATCTGGGCGACGCCGCTGCGGTCGCCGGCCCGTTCCAGCCCGTCGAGGGCCCGGCGGTAGCAGCCGAGCGCGTCCCGCGGCCGGTCCCGGACGCGATACACGGTGCCGAGCCCGGCCACCGCCAGCGCCTCGCCGCGGACGTCACCGAGCTCGGCGAACAGCCGCGCCGAGCGGTCCATGTCGTCGGCGGCCGCGGCGTATTCGTCGTGGTAGAGCCGGACCTGCCCGAGCCCGCGGCACAGCACCGCCGCGCCGGCCCGGTTGCCCGCGGCTTCCACGGCGGCGAGCGCGGCCAGGTGGCTGCGGCGCCAGTCGTCGTAGGCGCCGCGCAGGTCGTAGAACGGGACGGCGGCCGCGGTCAGCTGCCAGGCGAGCTCGTCCAGGCCCGCGTCGGCGGCGAGCTGGACCGCGCCGGCCAGCAGCTTGCGTTCGGCGGTGAACCAGCCGAGCGGGTCGGCCACCAGCCGGACAAGCGTCGTCGGGAGCTCCGCGCCCAGCGGCGGCCCGGTCATCGCGCCGAACGCGGGCGGCAGCCCCGCCGCCGCGGCTTTGGTCAGCGCCAGCAGCACCGACAGCACCCGCACCAAGGTCTCCCGCCGCGTCGAAGCCGGCTCTTCGGCCAGGAGCTCCGCCGCGTAGCAGCGCAGGAGGTCGTGCAGCCGGTACCGCGGGTGCCCGGCGGAGTCGCGGCCCGCCAGGGAAACCAGGTTGGCGTCGACGAGCACGTCGAGCACCTCGTGGGCGCCGCCGTGCCCGAGCAGCGCGTCGAAGACCCAGCTCGGGAAGTCCTGCGCGCCCAGCACCGCCGAGCGGCAGAACGCGGTCCGCGCGGCCGCCGGCAGCTGGCGCAGGCTCAGCTCGAAGCTCGGCCGGACACCGAGGTCGCCGACACGCAGCTCGCTCAGCCGGCTCGACTCGTCGGCCAGCCGGTCGTGCAGGGTGCGCAGGCTCCACGCCTGCCGCCCGGCCAGCCGCGCGCCGGCGATGCGGATGGCCAGCGGCAGGTAGCCGCAGCAGCGCACGATGGCGGCGGCTTCGGCCGGTTCGCCGACCACGCGGTCGGCGCCCGCGACCCCGGCCAGCAGCCGCTCGGCCTCCGCTTCGCCGAACACCGGCAGCTCGACGTGCTTCGCGCCGGCCAGCTCCGGCAGCCGCCCGCGGGTCGTCACCAGCACCGCGCACCCGGCGTCGGCGGGCAGCAGCGGGCGGACCTGCGCGGCGGTCGCGGTGTCGTCGAGCACCAGCAGCACCCGGCGGCCGGCGAGGCGGGAGCGGAACAGCGCGGCCCGCCCGCCGAGCCCGGCCGGCACGGTGTTTCCGGTGACGCCCAAGGCATGCAGGAAGTCGGCGAGCACTTCGGCCGGGTCACGCGGTGCGCCGGTGCCCGCGAGGTCGACGTAGAGCTGGCCGTCGGGGAACCGGCCGGCGACGCGGTGGGCGACGTGCATCGCGAGCGCCGTCTTGCCGGTTCCCGGCGCGCCGGTCAGCACGACCGGCGCCGGTCCCGCGCCGAGCGCGGCCTCCAGCTCCCGGACGTGGTCCTCGCGGCCGGTGAAGTCGGACAGGTCGGCCGGCAGCTGCCGCAGTGGCGCCGCGACGGCGGCCGGGACCGGCCCGGGCAGCGGGTCGCCGGTGAGGATCGCGGCCTGCAGGGCCCGCAGCTCCGGCCCCGGCTCGACCCCGAGCTCGGTGACCAGCCGCTCCCGCGCCGTCGTGAACGCCCGCAGCGCCTCGGCGCGGCGTCCGGCGCCGGTGAGCGCGAGCAGGTACTGCTGCCACAGCCGTTCGCGGTAAGGGTGTTCGGCGAGCAGCACGGTGAGCTCGGCGATCGCCGCGTCGTGCCGGCCGAGACGCACCTGCAGCGAAAGCCGTTCCTCGACCGCGGCCAGCCGGTTCTCGACGAGCCGGCCGAGCTCGGCGTCCCAGGCGGGCGCGGTGGGCAGGTCCTCCAGCGGGTCGCCGCGCCACAGCGCCTCCGCCTCGGCCAGCAGGGTCAGCGCCGTCTCGGGCGAGCCGTCCTTGGCCGCCCGCGCGGCGTCCGCGACGAGCCGGGTGAACCGGTGCGCGTCGACGGCGCCGGGCTCGACGGCCAGCGAGTACCCCGGGCCGTGGGTCCGCAGCGCGGTTTCCGGCAGCAGCCGGCGCAGCCGCCAGACGTAGGTCTGCAGGTTGGCGGTGGCCGACGTCGGGGGCTCGCGCGGCCAGACGACGTCGACGAGCTGCCCGGGGGTCACCGTCCGGTTCGCGTTGAGCAGCAGGTGGGCCAGCAGCGCCCGCTGCTTCGTCCCGCCGAGCGGCAGCGGCCGGTCCCCGACCGTCACCCGCAGCGGCCCGAGCAGGTGAAAGCGCACGTCAGACCCCATCGAGCCCCCCGTTCCGGAGCCCGCCCCCAGGCGGGTGAATCCTGCACGCGGACAGTATCGGCACTGCGACGCGGCGCGAGGGGAAGCCGTTTCCCGGTTGCGCCGGACAGCCCACGACGAAAGTCGTGTTTTCGATCAACCGACCATCGTCGGGTTCCGGGATTCACTCACAACGGTGACGGTAAGCGTGTCCTTGACCACTCGTCACCGCGAGACCCCGGTCCGCGGCTGGAGGTTGATCGTAAAGTGCGTATCGCGCGAACCGGCGTAGTCGTCTCCGGTGTGCTTCTCTCGGCTCTGGCGGCCGCGGCGCCGTCCCTGGCGGCCGAGCCGGCCATCATCGACGGCGGCAACGCCGACTCGCTCCACTCCGCGGCCCGGATGTTCGCCGGCGGCCAGGAGATCTGCTCGGCGACGATCATCGCCCCGGACTGGATCCTCACCGCGCGCCACTGCACGCAGGGCGCCGACGGCCAGCCGATCAGCTTCCACGTCGGCGACCTCGACCAGACCAAGGGCACCACGGTCAACGCGACCTCGGTGCACGAGGCGCCGGACTCCGACATCGCGCTGGTGCAGATCGACCAGCAGGTGCAGACCGAGTACGCGCCGCTGGGCAGCGAGGGCGACGTCAAGGTGGGCGACCAGGCCGAGGTCTACGGCTGGGGTGCGACCTGCACCGACAAGCCGGAGATCGAGTGCCAGTCGCAGCTGCTGAAGGTCGCCAAGGTCAGCGTCACCTCGATCGACTGCCCGGACGGCGCGGCCGGCGTTTCGGTGTGCGCGAACCGCGGCGACGGCATCACCGCGGGCGGCGACTCCGGCGGCCCGATGTACGCGAACGGCAAGCAGGTCGGCGTCGCCTCGACCAGCGACCGCCAGTCCTACACCGCCTACATCAACATCACGAAGTACCGCGACTGGATCTCCCAGACCGCGGGCGTCTGAGCCTTCCGCGAGCAGCCCCCGGGACCCGGGGGCTTGCTTCGCCGAGAAGAGTGAGTGTACAGTCACTCACATGACGAAGCGCGGTGCCACCCTCTCCACCTCCGACGCCCGGCGGGACGCCGTGGTCGACGCGGCCATCACCGAGTTCGCCCGGGCCGGGTACCACAGCACGCCGATCAGCGCCGTGGCCACCAAGGCCGAGATCTCCCCCGCCTACGTCTTCAAGTTGTTCCCCGGCAAGGTTTCCCTCTTCGTCGCCGCGCTCGACCGGTGTTACGAGCTCGTCGCGCACGCGCTGTCGAACGGGGCCGCCCGCGCCGACAGCACCGACCCCGAAAAGATCCTCTACGAGATGGGCGGCGCCTACGCCGAGCTGATCGCCGACCGGAGCCTGCTCATGCTGCAGGTGCACGCCCAGTCGGCGGCCGACACACCCGAGATCGCCGAAGCCCTGCGGCGTGGCCTCGCGAAGGTCACCGAACTCGCCCGCGACCGCTCCGGCGCCGCCGGCGAGCAGGTCCAGCGTTTCATCGCCTACGGCCAGCTCTGCCACCTCATCGCCACCCTCGACCTCGACGACCACACCGGCGACTGGGCCGCGATCCTGTCCGCCGGCATCCGCCACCCCGGCAAGAACTGAACCACCCAGCCCCGTTCCCCCTTTTTCACGCCCATCGAGTGATTGACCAGTCACTCACACATCGGAAGGAAAGCACCATGACCACCACCACCGAAATCGTCCTCCCCGGCCTCGTCGAGCCGGACGGCCTGCGCGTCGAACGTCGCGAGCTGCCCGCCCCGGGCGCCGGCGAAGCGCTCGTCCGCGTCGAGGCGAGCGGGATCTCGTTCGCCGAGCAGCAGATGCGCCGCGGGAAGTACTACGACCAGCCGCCGTTCCCGTTCGTGCCCGGCTACGACGTCGTCGGCACGGTGCTCGAAGCCGAGGACCGCGCGCTGGTCGGGCGCCGCGTCGCGGCGATGACCAAGATCGGCGGCTGGAGCAGCCACCTCGTCGTCCCCGCGGCCGACCTGGTCCCCGTGCCCGACGGCCTGGACGCCGCCGAAGCGGAGACGTTCGTCGTCAACGGCATCACGGCCTGGCAGATGCTGCACCGGATCGCGAAGGTCGGGACCGGCGGCACGATCCTGGTCCACGGCGCGAGCGGCGGCGTCGGCACCACGCTCGTCCAGCTCGCCCAGGCGGCCGGCATCAAGGTGATCGGCACCGCGTCGGCGCGCAACCTCGACGTCGTGACCGCGCTCGGCGCCACCGCCGTCGACTACCGCGGTGACGTCCCGGCGCGGGTGCGCGAGCTGGCGCCCCGCGGAGTCGACGCCGTCTTCGACCACGTCGGCGGCCCCGGCATCGTCGACTCGTTCCGGCTGCTCGCCCCCGGCGGCACCCTGGTCGCCTACGGCAGCGCGTCCACGAAGGACACCGGCGGCAACCCGCGGCTCCCGGTGCTCAAGCTCTTCGCCCGGCTGCTGTGGTGGCAGGCGCTGCCGAACCGGCGCCGCACGCACTTCTACAACGTCTGGGGCGGCAAGCGGAACCTCACCCGGTTCCGCGCGCGCCTCACCGAGGACCTGACGGCCGTCTTCGCCCTGGCGGCGAAGGGCCAGCTCAAGGCTCAGGTGGCCGCGCGGATCCCGCTGACCGAGGCCGCGAAGGCGTTGACGCTGGCCGAGTCCGGCACGGTCACCGGCAAGGTTGTGCTCGTCCCCTGAAAACACCGAAGGCCACCACGCGAGAACGTGGTGGCCTTCGGGCTACGCGGGGGTCAGTCGGTGCCGAACTCCATCGCGGCGCTGTCGAGCAGCTCGGCGTCGTCGGCCTTGCCGCGCGAGGCGATCACCTGGGCGCCGCCCTCGGGCATCGCGCCGATCAGGCCGGTCGACGCGGCCTGCGCGGCGCCGATCAGCTTCGGGTGCGAGTTGCCGCCGACCATGCCGATGCTTGCGTACTGCTCGAGCTTCGCCCGCGAGTCGGCGATGTCGAGGTTGCGCATGGTCAGCTGGCCGATCCGGTCCACCGGGCCGAACGCCGAGTCTTCGGTGCGCTCCATCGACAGCTTGTCCGGGTGGTAGCTGAAGGCCGGGCCGGTCGTGTCCAGGATGGAGTAGTCCTCGCCGCGGCGCAGCCGCAGCGTGACCTCGCCGGTGACCGCGGTGCCGACCCAGCGCTGCAGCGACTCGCGCAGCATCATCGCCTGCGGGTCCAGCCAGCGGCCTTCGTACATCAGCCGGCCCAGCTGGCGCCCGTGGTTGTGGTAGCTGGCGAGGGTGTCCTCGTTGTGGATGGCGTTGACGAGCCGCTCGTAGGCGGCGTGCAGCAGCGCCATGCCCGGCGCCTCGTAGATGCCGCGGCTCTTCGCCTCGATGATCCGGTTCTCGATCTGGTCGGACATGCCCAGGCCGTGCCGGCCGCCGATGGCGTTGGCCTCCAGCACCAGGTCGACGGCGGAGGAGAACTCCTTGCCGTTGATCGTCACCGGCCGGCCCTGCTCGAAGCCGACGGTCACGTCCTCGGCGGCGATCTCGACCTCGGGGTCCCAGAACGCCACGCCCATGATCGGCTTGACGATCTCGATGCCGGTGTCGAGGTGCTCCAGCGACTTCGCCTCGTGCGTCGCGCCCCAGATGTTGGCGTCGGTCGAGTACGCCTTCTCGGTGCTGTCGCGGTAGGGCAGGTCGTGGGCCAGCAGCCACTCCGACATCTCCTTGCGCCCGCCGAGCTCGGTGACGAAGTCGGCGTCGAGCCACGGCTTGTAGACGCGCAGGGAGGGGTTGGCCAGCAGGCCGTAGCGGTAGAACCGCTCGATGTCGTTGCCCTTGTAGGTGGAGCCGTCGCCCCAGATCTGGACGTCGTCCTCGAGCATGGCGCGCACCAGCAGCGTGCCGGTGACCGCGCGGCCGAGCGGGGTGGTGTTGAAGTAGCTGCGGCCGCCGGTGCGGATGTGGAACGCCCCGCAGGTCAGCGCCGCGAGCCCTTCTTCGACGAGGGCTTCCTTGCAGTCGACCAGCCGGGCGATCTCGGCGCCGTACTGCCCGGCCCGGCCGGGCACCGACTCGATGTCGGGTTCGTCGTACTGGCCGATGTCGGCGGTGTAGGTGCAGGGGACCGCGCCTTTGTCGCGCATCCACGCGACCGCTACGGAAGTGTCGAGGCCACCGGAGAAGGCGATACCGACACGCTCGCCGACGGGCAGGGAAGTGAGCACCTTGGACATGCGAATGATTATGCACGGCTATGCATCGTCGTGCAATCCGGGGTGCCCCGGGGGGGGGGGGGGGGGGGGGGGGGGGGGGGGGGGGGGGGGGGGTGGGGGGGGGAGG
>NZ_JBVJOW010000001.1:983494-1030278 GCF_055582965.1 Amycolatopsis sp. NPDC104863 | reverse complement strand
AGAAGGGAACACTGTGAACGGAAGAGGGCGCGTGCAGGTCTGCACGTCCCTGTACAGTCCTGGGCCCCCGCCCCACAGGCGGCGGCCCCCCCACCCCGGGGTTCGGTCACTGGTCGCCGAGGACCGGCGGGCGCCTCGGACGGCGTGGTGGATGTGACATGTACCGGTGACGCTGCCGCGGTCGTTCAGGTCGTTCACCAGGCAGGAAGCCTCGTCGGCCGTGGTCTGGCCGCGCGAGCCCCCAGGACGAAGTACCCACCCGGGCAGGCCCGCACCAGCGCGCTGCCCAGGTCGATCGGACCGCCCGGCTCGTCCGCACTCGCCGGGACCGCGGTCAGCGCCGTCAGCACCGCCGGCCGAGTCAGCTCGGCAGCAGCGCCGGGGCCGTCAGCCGGGTGGCGTTGGCGGCCTCGTCGTCCGGGGCCTCCTGCGCCGAGCGCTCCGCCTCGACCCGCGCGAGGTAGTTCGTCACCTCACGCTCGGTCCGGTGCGCGTCCCAGCCCAGCAGCGGAGCCATCAGCTCCGCGACCACCGGAGCCGCCGCGACACCGCGGTCGCGCTCCTCGATCGAGATGCGCGTCCGCCGCGTCAGGACGTCCTCGAGGTGCAACGCGCCTTCGTGCGAAACCGCGTACACCGCTTCCACGCGCAGGTACTCGGAGGTCTCCGTGATCGGCGAAGCCAGCGAAGGGGCCTCCTCCATCAGGGAGACGAGGTTCCAGATCCGCGTCCCGTACCGCTGCAGGAGATGCTCGACGCGCGCCACCGACAACCCGGTCCGGGAAGCGACCGAGTACCGGTCGGCCCACAGCTCGTGGTACCCCTCGGCGCCGGCGATCGGCAGCCGGTCGGTCCACGACGGCGGGGTCGGCTTGCCCACCTCTTCGACCGCGACGTCGACCGCGTCCGCGGCCATCACCCGGTACGTCGTGTACTTGCCGCCGGCCACGATCACCAGGCCCGGCACCGGATGCGCCACCGCGTGCTCCCGCGACAGCTTCGTCGTCGCGGCCGCCTTCGCCGCCAGCAACGGGCGAAGTCCGGCGTACACGCCTTCGATGTCGTCGTGCGTCACCGGCGTGCGCAGCACCTTGTTGAGGTGCTCCAGCACGTAGTCGACGTCGGCGCGGCTCGCCGCCGGGTGCTCGCGGTCGAGGGACCATTCGGTGTCCGTCGTGCCGACGAGCCAGTGCTTGCCCCACGGGATCACGAACAGCACGCTCTTCTCCGTGCGCAGGATCAGCCCGGTGTCGAGGTCGATCTTCTCCCGCGGCACCACGAGGTGGATGCCTTTCGACGCGCGCACGGTGAACGGCGCGGGAATCCCGGCCGCCTCCGCCATGTCGTCGCTCCACACGCCGGTGGCCGCGATGACCGTGCGGGCGCGGATCTCGAACTCGACCCCGCTCTCGCGGTCGACGACCTTCGCGCCGACCACCCGGGAACCCTCGCGCAGCAACGACGTCACGCGAGCGCGCGTCAGCACCGAGGCGCCCTGCTCGGCCGCCGTCCGCGCGATGGTCATCGTGTGGCGGGCGTCGTCGACCTGGGCATCGTAGTACTGGATCGCGCCGATCAGCGCGTCGTCGGCCAGCGCGGGCGCGACCTTGGCCGCGCCGCGCTTGGACAGGTGCCGGTGCCGCGGCAGGGCGCGGGCACCGCCGAGCGTGTCGTACAGCGTGACGCCGGCGCCGATGTACCCGCGCTCCCACACCCGGTGCGTCAGCGGGACCAGGAACTTCACCGGCCGGACCAGGTGCGGCGCGAGGGTCTGCAGCAGCAGACCGCGTTCCTTCAGCGCCTCGCGCACCAGCTTGAAGTCCAGCTGCTCCAGGTACCGCAGGCCGCCGTGGATCAGCTTCGACGAGCGGCTGGACGTCCCGGCGGCGAAGTCGCGGGCCTCGACCAGCGCGGTCGACAGCCCGCGGGACGCCGCGTCGAGCGCGACGCCGGCGCCGGTCACTCCCCCGCCGACGACCAGGACGTCGACCTCTTCGCGAGCGAGCTTGCGCAGTGTCTCGGCCCGGTAGGCCGGGGAAAGCGGTGTCACGGTGTTCCTCCTCATGGTCACTGCACGTCGACCCAGTCGAGCGTGCGGCCGACGGCCTTCTGCCAGCCCGCGTAGCCCTCGGCGCGCTGCTCGCCGGTCCACGACGGCGCCCAGCGCCTGTCCTCGTTCCAGTTCTGCTCCAGCTCGTCGGTCGAGCGCCAGAACCCGACGGCCAGGCCGGCCGCGTACGCGGCGCCGAGCGCGGTGGTCTCGGCGACGACCGGCTTCGACACCGGCACGCCGAGGATGTCGGCCTGCAGCTGCATGCACAGCTCGTTCGCGGTCACCCCTCCGTCCACACGCACCACGTCGAGCGTGACACCGGAGTCGTTCTGCATGGCCTCGACGACGTCGCGGGTCTGGTAGCAGATCGCCTCCAGGGTGGCCCGCGCGAGATGAGCGTTGGTCGTGGCGCGAGTGAGCCCGACGATCGCGCCGCGGGCGTCCGAGCGCCAGTACGGCGCGAACAGGCCGGAGAAGGCCGGGACGAAGTAGACACCGCCGTTGTCCTCGACCTGGCGGGCCAGGCTTTCGCTCTGGGACGCGCCGCTGATGATGCCGAGCTGGTCGCGCAGCCACTGCACGGCCGACCCGGTGACGGCGATCGAGCCTTCCAGCGCGTAGACCGGCTTCTCGTCGCCGAACTGGTAGCACAGCGTCGTGAGCAGGCCGTGCTTCGAGCGGACCAGCTCGTGGCCGGTGTTGAGCAGCAGGAAGTTGCCGGTGCCGTAGGTGTTCTTGGCCTCGCCGGGCCGGAAGCAGACCTGGCCGACGGTCGCCGCCTGCTGGTCGCCGAGGACGCCGGTGAGCGCGACTTCGCCGCCGAGCGGGCCGTCCGCGCGGGTGACGCCGAAGAAGCCGGGGTTCGACGACGGCCGGATCGCCGGGAGCATCCGTTTCGGGACGTCGAAGAACGACAGCAGCTCGTCGTCCCAGTCGAGGGTTTCGAGGTCCATCAGCATGGTGCGCGAGGCGTTGGTCGGGTCGGTGACGTGCACCCCGCCGTCCGGGCCGCCGGTGAGGTTCCAGATGAGCCAGGAGTCGGTGGTGCCGAAGAGGGCGTCACCCTTTTCCGCGTCCTCGCGCACGCCGTCGACGTTTTCGAGGATCCACTGCAGCTTGCCGCCGGAGAAGTACGTCGCGGGCGGGAGCCCGGCCTTGCGGCGGATGACGTCGCCCTTGCCCTCGCGCTCCAGCGCCGAGGCGATCCGGTCGGTGCGGGTGTCCTGCCAGACGATCGCGTTGTAGTAGGGGCGGCCGGTGCGGCGGTTCCACACGACGGTGGTCTCGCGCTGGTTGGTGATGCCGAGCGCGGCCAGGTCGCGGTAGGTCAGGTTGGCCTTGTTCAGCGCGGTGGCGATGACCGAGCGGGTGCGTTCCCAGATCTCGGTGGCGTCGTGCTCGACCCAGCCGGGCTTCGGCAGGATCTGCTCGTGTTCGAGCTGGTGGCGGGCGACTTCGTTGCCGCCGTGGTCGAAGATCATGAACCGGGTGCTGGTGGTGCCCTGGTCAACCGCGCCGACGTAGTCAGGCATGGGGGTTCTCCTCAGTCAGTGGGCGGGCTCGAGGTCCTTGGCGGGCATGGCGTCCAGCGGTTCCCCCGCGGGGAGGAAGCGCTCGATGAGGAACTTGTAGATCGCGCCGCCGACGAGGGCGCCGAGCACCGGGGCCACGATCGGGATCCACCAGTAGGGGAAGCCGTACTGGTCGGACCACGCCGTGTCGTAGCCGGTCAGCCAGGAGGCCAGGCGCGGGCCGAAGTCGCGGGCGGGGTTGATCGCGTAGCCGGCGTTCGTGCCCCAGGCCATGCCGATCGCGACGACGAGGAAGCCGACGACGACCGGGGCGAGGTTCGCGCCCGGCGAGGTGTTGCGGAGGTCGGTGATCGCGAAGAGGACGATCAGCAGGATCGCGGTGCCGATGATCTGGTCGCGGAACGCGCCCCAGTCACCCACGGGCAGCGTGCCGTTACCCGGCAGGGTGGAGAACACCCCTTGGGTCTTGATCGTCAGGCCGGGGTCCTTGGCGGTGAGCACCTCGGTGTAGTTCCAGCGCACGAGCAGGGCGGCGAGGAACGCACCGGCCGTCTGCGCGAGGGCGTACGGGGCGACCTTGCGCCAGGAGAAGCCCTTGAACACCGCGAGCGCGATGGTCACGGCCGGGTTCAGGTGCGCGCCGCTGATCCGCGAAGCGACGTAGACACCGAGCGTGACGCCGAGCCCCCAGGCCCAGGCGATGCTGTCGTGGTCCCCGATACCCGCGGCGGCGACCTGCGCCACCACCCCGCACCCGAAGAGGATGAGGATCATCGTTCCCACGAACTCCGCGGCCATCTCGCCGCCGAGCCCGTGGGCCTTGAGGTTTCGCACCATTGCTTCCTCCACAAAGGACCGTTCGTTCCCCCTGGTGAGTGAAAGTTAAGTTCGGGTTTCCGGGGGGTCAACGGACACCGGTCGGCATTGTCGAACGGCCGAAGTGGATGTTCGACATTGTCGAATCAGGGCCGGTCAGGTTACCGTCAGGGGGTGCCCGGTCCGATCCAGTCCATCGAGCGCGCCGCCGCGATCCTGCGGTTGCTGGCGCGTGGCTCGGGCCGGCTCGGCGTCGGCGAGATCGCCGAGTCCCTCGAACTGGCGAAGGGCACCGCGCACGGGATCCTGCGCACCCTGCAGGGGGTCGGGTTCGTCGAACAGGACCGCGACACCGGCAAGTACCAGCTGGGCGCGGCGCTGCTGCACCTCGGGACGAGCTATCTCGACGTCAACGAGCTGCGGTCCCGCGCCATCAACTGGGCGGACGCGCTGGCCGCGCGCAGCGGCGAGGCCGTCCGGATCGGCGCGCCCCTGGAGGGCCGGGTGCTGGTGGTGCACCACGTGTTCCGGCCCGACGACAGCCTGCAGACCCTCGACGTCGGCTCGCTGCTGCCGCTGCACGCGACCGCGCTCGGGAAGGTCCTGCTGGCCTACGACACCACGCTGAAGGCGACACCGGAGCTGTACACGCGCCGTACGCTGACCACGCAGACCGCGATCAAGCGGGCCTGCGCCAAGGTCCGCGAAGCGGGCTGGGCGGTCGAAAACGGCGAAATGATCTCGGGCGAGGCCGGCATCGCGGCCCCCATCCGCGGCCACGGCGGCATCGTCGTGGGCGCGATCGGGGTGTCGGGCGCCGTGGAGCGGATCTGCGAGCCGGACGGCGCGCCGAGCCCCCGGTTGCTCGGCCACGTCCGCGACGCGGCGCGCGCGGTGTCCCGCGACCTGGGCGCGTCCCGATGGTGAAGGAGGTGTCCGGGTGGTCCAGCGGTACGTGATGTCGGTCGACCAGGGCACCACCTCGACCCGGTGCATCCTGTTCGACGCGCGCGGCCGGCTCGTCTCCGTCGTGCAGCGGGAGCACCAGCAGCACTTCCCGCGGCCCGGCTGGGTCGAGCACGACGCGACCGAGATCTGGCGGAACCTCGCGCGGATCGTCCCGCAGGCCCTCGCCGACGCCGGCGCGACCGCCGAGCAGGTGGTCGGCCTCGGGATCGCCAACCAGCGGGAGACCACCGTCCTGTGGGACCGGCACACCGGCAATCCGGTCGGCCGCGCGATCGTCTGGCAGGACACCCGCACCGACGCGATGCTCGAACAGCTCGCCCGCGAGCCGGGCGCCGACCGGGTGCGGCAGCTGTGCGGGCTGCCGCTGGCGACGTACTTCTCGGCGCCGCGGATCCGCTGGCTGCTCGACCGGACCCCGGGCCTGCGCGAGCGCGCCGAGCGCGGCGACGTCCTCTTCGGCACCATCGAAAGCTGGCTCATCTGGAACCTCACCGGCGGGGCCGAGGGCGGGGTGCACGTCACCGACGTCACCAACGCCTCGCGCACCATGCTGATGAACCTGCGCACCCTCGCCTGGGACAAGGAGCTGCTCGACTTCTTCGACGTCCCGCGCGCGATGCTGCCGGAGATCCGGTCCTCCACCGAGGTGTACGGGACGACGTCGCGGGTGGTGCCCGGGATCCGGATCGCCGCGGCCCTAGGTGACCAGCAGGCCGCGCTGTTCGGCCAGACCTGCTTCGCGCCCGGCGAGGCGAAGTGCACGTACGGCACCGGCAGCTTCCTGCTGCTCAACACCGGCCCGACCCCGGTGCTGTCCACCCACGGCATGCTCACCACGGTCGGGTTCAAGATCGGCGACGAGCCCGCGGTGTACGCCCTGGAAGGCTCGATCGCGGTCACCGGGTCGCTGGTGCAGTGGTTCCGCGACGGCCTCGAGCTGATCGGCAGCGCCCCCGAGATCGAGACCCTGGCCAAGACGGTCGAGGACAACGGCGGCTGTTACATCGTCCCCGCGTTCTCCGGGCTGTTCGCGCCGCACTGGCACAGCGAGGCGCGCGGGGTGATCGCCGGGCTGACGTCGTACATCACGAAGGGCCACCTCGCGCGGGCGGTGCTGGAGGCCACCGGCTGGCAGACCCGCGAGGTGGTCGACGCGATGAACGCCGACTCGGGCCTGGCGCTGTCCACGTTGAAGGTCGACGGCGGGATGACCGCCGACAACCTGCTGATGCAGTTCGTCGCGGACGTGCTCGACGTGCCGGTGGTCCGCCCGATGGTGGCGGAGACGGTGTCCCTCGGCGCGGCCTACGCGGCGGGGCTGTCCGTCGGTTACTGGCCGGACCTGGAAGGGTTGCGGCGCAACTGGCACCGCGCCGGGCAGTGGCTGCCGGCGATGGACCCGGCGCGCCGCGACAGCGAGTACGGGCACTGGCGCCAGGCGGTGGAGCTGACGTTCGGCTGGATGCGCCCGGGCCCGGCCGCGGTCGCGCCCGGCTCGGACCTGGTCGAGGTGCTGCTGGCCGACCACCGCCGGTTCGAGCAGCTGTTCCGCGACCTGCGTAACACCGAGGCCGACCGCCCGGCGCTGGTCGCGGAGCTGGCGGGCCTGCTGGTCGCCCACGCGACGGCGACCGAGCGGATCGTGCGCCCGGACTCCCCCGGGCTGTCCTTCGCCAACGACCTCCTGGCGGTCCTGGAGACGTCGGACTCCGAAAAGGCGTTGCTGCGCCTGGAGAACGTCGTCGACGCGCACGTCCGTGGCGAAGAGCGCGGGCTGCTGAACGACCTGCGCCGTACGATGTCCACTTCGGACCGCACGGGCCTCGGCCGAGCGTTCGCCGCCGAGCGGCGCCGTCAGCTGGGCCTCGACTGCGGCAACGCCGACCACATCCGCGCACTGGGTGACCGGCTGACGCTCTAGCCCGGCCTCAGAACCGCGTCGAGCGGCTGCTTCCCGCACCACCAGCTCGGCCTCGACACGGCCGCGGGGCGGCGGCGCCACGCCGTCGATCCGGGCCGTGAGCACCGCCAGCGTCTGCCGGCCCGCCGCCACGAAGTCCTGGCGGACCGTCGTCAGCGGAGGTGCGAAGTACGCCGCCTCCGGAACGTCGTCGAAGCCGACCACGTGGACGTCGCGGGGCACCCTCATGCCCGCCTCCGCGAACGCCGCCAGCAGGCCAAGTGCCATGTGGTCGTTGGCCGTGAACACCGCGCACAGCCGCGGTTCGCCCACGAGGGACTGCCCGGCGCGGTAGCCGGAGCGGGCCGACCAGTCGCCGCGGACCACCGGTGGGATCTCGGCGTTCCAGTCTTCCAGCGTTTCGCGCCAGCCGCGCTCGCGGGCGCGGGCGACCGCGAGGTTCTCGGGACCGCCCACGTGCCAGACGGTGTCGTGCCCGAGGTCGAGCAGGTGCTGCGTGGCCCGGCGCGCGCCCTCGTGCTGGTCCGCCGACACCGCGGGGACGAGCGGGATTCCCGTGACCGGCGCCATGTCCGTGACGACGTGCGGGTCGAGCACCACGATCCCGGCGACCCCCTGCAGGCGCAGACCGGCCACCGCCGCGGCGGGCGCGCCGGCGCGTTGCCGGGGAATGCTGAAGACGCTCAGCGTGTAGCCGGCCTCGCTCGCCGCCGCGCGGAGACCGTGCAGCACCGGGTCGGCCGCCGTGGCCGTGGTCGTGATCACCCCCAGCGTGCCGCGGCGGAGGGTCAGGTCTCGGACGGGGAACGCGGGACCTGCGTCGTCCACGGGCATGTCAGTGATGTTAGCGATCACACCGGCAGACGTGAACTTCCTTCACATTCAATAAAAACGGCCGGAAGGGGCGCCCGGCGGCAGCCCCTTCCGGCCGGGGTCAGGAGGCCGCGCGGCGCTTGGTCCAGATGTCGTAGGCCACCGCCGCCAGCAGGACGACGCCCTTCACCAGCATCACCCGCTCGCTCGGCGCGCCGATCAGCGACATCCCGTTGTTGATCACCGCCATGATCAGGCCGCCGGTGATCGCGCCGACCACCTTGCCGACGCCGCCCTGGACCGCCGCGCCGCCGATGAACGCCGCCGCGATCGCGTCCAGCTCGAAGTTCACGCCGGCCGTCGGGCCCGCCTGGTTGAGCCGCCCCGCGAAGATGATCCCGGCCAGGGCAGCGAGCACACCCATGTTGACGAAGATCCAGAACGTCACCGACTTGACCTTGACGCCCGACAGCGTCGCGGCCTGCAGGTTGCCGCCGACGGCGTAGATGTGCCGCCCGAACACCGACTTCCCGGCCACCAGGGAGTACCCCAGCACCAGGACGGCCAGCAGGATCAGCACCCACGGCAGGTTCTTGAACCGCGCCAGCTGCACGACCAGCGCGAGGACCACCACCGCGACCCCGGCGATCTTGAGCACGAACATCGGGAACGGGTCGACGTCCTGGCCGTACCCCAGCCGTGCCGAACGCTTCCGCCACTGCGTGAACGCGATCCCGGCCACCGCGGCGACACCCGCCAGCAGCGACACCAGGTCGGCTCCGCCCAACGGCCCGAGGCCGATGTTGCCGAGGTAGCCGTCGGTGAACCCGTTGGACAGCGTGCGGATCGCGTCCGGGAACGGCCCGATGCCCTGGTTGCCCAGCACTGTGAGGGTCAGCGCGCGGAACGCCAGCATCCCGGCGAGCGTCACGATGAACGCCGGGATCCCGAAGTAGGCGACCCAGTAGCCCTGCCACGCGCCGATCACCGCGCCGACGACGAGGGTGACCAGCACCGCCCAGAACCACGGCAGGTGCCAGTTCACCATCAGCACCGCCGACACCGCGCCGGTCATCGCGACCACCGACCCGGCGGAGAGGTCGATGTGCCCGGAGATGATCACCAGGATCATCCCGATCGCGAGGATCAGCACGTAGCTGTTCTGCACGATGATGTTGGAGATGTTCTGCGGCTCCAGCAGCGCGCCGCCGGTGAGCACCTCGAACAGCACCACGATCAGCGCGAACGCGACGTAGATGCCGCTCTGGCGCGGGTTGATCGAGATCCTCCGCTTGGAGCGCTCAACCGGGGGCGCGGCGGGCCGCGCTTCGGTCGTGGTCATTCCCGTTCCTTCGTCATGTACTGCATGAGCAGTTCCTGGGTGGCTTCCTCGCGGGTCGCCTGGCCGGTGATCCGCCCGGCCGACAGCGCGTAGATCCGGTCGCAGAGCCCGAGCAGCTCCGGCAGCTCGGAGGAGATGACCAGCACGGCCTTCCCCTGCGCGGCGAGGGCGTTGATGATCGTGTAGATCTCGAACTTCGCGCCGACGTCGATGCCGCGGGTCGGCTCGTCGAGGATCAGCACGTCCGGGTCGGTGAAGATCCACTTGGCCAGCACGACCTTCTGCTGGTTGCCGCCGGAGAGCTTCCCGGTCACGCTGCGCACGGTCGGCGCCTTGATCCGCAGGTCACGCCGGAAGCGGGCAGCCGTGTCGTGCTCGGCGTTCTCGTCGACCCAGCCGCGCTTGGCCAGCTTGCCCAGCCCCGCCGCGGACACGTTGCGCTGGATGTCCTCGATCAGGTTGAGCCCGTAGCGCTTCCGGTCCTCGGTGGCGTAGGCGATGCCGTGGCGGACGGCGTCACGCACCGACCGGACGTCGATCTCCTCGCCGTGCTTGAGGATCCTTCCCGAGATGTCCTTGCCGTAGGAGCGGCCGAACACGCTCATCGCGAGCTCGGTCCGGCCCGCGCCCATCAGCCCGGCCAGCCCGACGATCTCCCCTCGCCGCAGCGAAAGCGACGCGTGGTCGACGACGACCCGGCCGGCCTGGGTCGGGCTGTGCACCGTCCAGTCCTCGATCCGCAGCACCTCTTCCCCGATGTCCGGCTCCCGGGGCGGGAACCGGTGCTCGAGGTCGCGCCCGACCATGCCGGTGATGATCCGTTCCTCGGTCAGCCCGGCCGCGTCGAGCGTCTCGATCGTCCGGCCGTCCCGCAGGATCGTGACGGTGTCGGCGATCGCGGTCACCTCGCCGAGCTTGTGCGAGATGATCACGCAGGTCACGCCGTCGGACCGCAGCTCGCGCAGCAGCTCCAGCAGGTGGGCCGAGTCCTCGTCGTTGAGCGCCGCGGTGGGCTCGTCGAGGATCAGCAGCCGGACCTCCTTGGACAGCGCCTTGGCGATCTCGACCAGCTGCTGCTTGCCGACACCGAGCTCCTGCACCGGCGTCACCGGGTTTTCGGCGAGGCCGACGCGCCGCAGCAGCGCGCCAGCCTCGTGGTTGGTGCGGTTCCAGTCGATCCAGCCGCGTTTTGCCTGTTCGTTGCCGAGGAAGATGTTCTCGGCGATCGAAAGCTGCCCGCACAGCGCGAGCTCCTGGTGGATGATCACGATTCCGCGCCGCTCGCTGTCGCGCACCGAACCGAACTCGCACCGCTGCCCGTCGAAGTGGATTTCACCGTCGTACGTCCCGTGCGGGTAGACGCCGGAGAGCACCTTCATCAAGGTGGACTTCCCGGCGCCGTTCTCCCCGCAGATCGCGTGGATCTCGCCGCTGTGCACGGAAAGGGTGACGTCCGACAGCGCCTTGACCCCGGGGAAGGTCTTGGTGATCCCGCGCATGCCGAGCAGTTCGGTCATTTCAGTTGACCCGCCGTGTAGTAGCCGGAGTCGACGAGCTCCTTCTGGTAGTTCGCCTTGTCCACGGTGACCGGCTGCAGCAGGAACGACGGGACGACCTTCTTGCCGTTGTCGTAGTCCTTGGTGTTGTTGACCTCCGGCTTGCCGCCCTTGAGCACGGCGTCGGCCATCTTCACCGTGGTGTCGGCGAGGATGCGGGTGTCCTTGAAGATCGTCGAGTACTGCTCGCCGGCGATGATGGACTTGACCGACGCGACCTCGGCGTCCTGCCCGGTCACGACCGGGTACGGCTGGCCGGCGGTGCCGTAGCCGTTGCTCTTCAGCGCCGAGAGGATGCCGATCGACAGGCCGTCGTACGGCGAGAGCACGCCGGCGACCTTGGCGCCACCGGTGTAGGTCTTGGTCAGCAGGTCTTCCATGCGCCGCTGCGCGGTGGCCGGGTCCCAGCGCAGGATCGCCGCGCGGGCGAAGTCGGTCTGGGTGCTCTTGACGACGAGCTTGCCGCTGTCCATCAGCGGCTTGAGCACGGACATCGCGCCGTTGAAGAAGAAGGTCGCGTTGTTGTCGTCGGGCGAGCCGGCGAACAGCTCGATGTTGAACGGACCCGCGCCGTCACCCAGGCCCTTGACCAGCGAGTTCGCCTGCTCGACGCCGACCTTGAAGTTGTCGAAGGTCGCGTAGTAGTCGACGTTCGGCGAGTTGCGGATCAGCCGGTCGTAGGCGATGACCGGGATCTTGCGGTCGGCCGCCTCCTGCAGCTGGGTGGTGATGGCGGTGCCGTCGATCGAGGCGATGACCAGGAGCTTCGCGCCCTTGGTGATCTGGTTCTCGATCTGGTTCACCTGGGTGGGGATGTCGTTCTCGGCGTACTGCAGGTCGACCTTGTAGCCGAGCTTCTCCAGCGCCGACTTGATGTTGTCGCCGTCGTGGATCCAGCGTTCCGACGACTTGGTCGGCATGGTGACGCCGACGAGGCCGCCCGCCGCGCCCGCGCTCGACGCCGCCGCCTGGTCGGCCGTCTTCTCGCTCGAACCGCACGCGGAGAGCGTCAGCACGAGTCCCGCGGCCGCGAAAGCCGCGATTCCTCTGGTGAACTTCATTGTTCCTTCTTCCTTTCTCAGAAACCCTGAGCGAGCCGGTGGTAGGCCTGGTTCCAGCGGATGCGGTCGGTGAAACCGTGCGGCGTGGTGTCGGAGTCGATGACCAGCAGCTCGACGCCGAGGAGGTTCGCGAAGTCGCGCAAGGTCTCGGTGCCGACGGCCTGGGTGAGCACGGTGTGGTGCGGGCCCCCCGCGGTGATCCACGACTCCGCGGACGTCGACAGCGACGGCGCCGGCTCCCACACCGCCCGCGCGACCGGCAGGTTCGGCAGCGGCTCGTCCGGCGCGACGACCTCGATCTCGTTGGCCACCAGACGGAAGCGGTCGCCGAGGTCGACCAGGCCGAGGGTGACGCCGGGGCCGGGCGCCGCGTCGAACACGAGCCGGACCGGGTCTTCGCGGCCGCCGATGCCCAGCGGGTGGATCTCGCACGACGGCCGGGCGGCGGCGATGCTCGGGCAGACCTCCAGCATGTGCGCGCCGAGGATCTTCGGCGTGCCCGGGCCGAAGTGGTAGGTGTAGTCCTCCATGAACGACGTGCCGCGGTCCAGGCCGGTGCCCATCGCCTTCACCGCCGCGAGCAGCGCCGACGTCTTCCAGTCGCCTTCGCCGCCGAAGCCGTAACCGTCGGCCATCAGCCGCTGCACCGCGAGGCCGGGCAGCTGACGCAGCCCGCCGAGGTCCTCGAAGTTCGTGGTGAACGCCCCGAAGCCGCCGTCGGTGAGGAACTTCCGCATCCCGGCTTCGATCTTGGCCGCGTACCGCAGCGACTCGTGCCGCGCTCCCCCGGCCGCCAGGTCCGGAACGACGTCGTAGTCCTCCGCATAAGCCGCGACCAGGGAGTCCACATCGGACACCTGGTCGACGAGATCGACCAGGTCGTTGACGCCGTAGGTGTTGACCGAGACGCCGAACCGCAGCTCGGCCTCGACCTTGTCCCCCTCGGTGACCGCGACATCGCGCATGTTGTCACCGAAGCGGGCCAGCCGGAGGTTGCGCAGGTGGTCGGCGCCGATGGCAGCACGCGCCCACGCGTCGATCCGCGCGACGACAACCGGGTCCGACACGTGCCCGGCGACCGTCTTGCGCGGCACGCCGAGCCGCGTTTGGACGAACCCGAACTCGCGGTCGCCGTGCGCGGCCTGGTTGAGGTTCATGAAGTCCATGTCGATGGTCGACCACGGCAGGGCTTCGTTGAGCTGGGTGTGCAGGTGCAGCAACGGCTTGCGCAGCGCGTCCAGGCCGGTGATCCACATCTTCGCCGGCGAGAAGGTGTGCATCCACGCGATCACGCCGACACACGCCGCGTCGGCGTTGGCTTCCTGCAGGACCCGCCGGATCGACGAAGCCTCGGTCAGCACCGGCTTACCGACGATCTCGGCCGGGAGCCCGCCGGCGGCGGCCAGGAGCTGCTGGATCCGCAGGGACTGGCCGGCGACCTGTTCGAGGGTCTCCTCGCCGTAGAGGGCCTGGCTCCCGGTGAGGAACCAGAGCTGGGGTTTCGACGCGCGGGTCATCGTTTCTCCTGGAAGCGTTCAGTGCTGGCCGTAGACGTTCTGGTACCGGGCGTAGAGCCGGTCGACGTCGTCGGGTGGGAGGGGTTCGGGGGTGCCCAGCTCGAAGGCCTTGTGCACGGTGCGGGCGACGTCTTCGACCAGCACGGCGGCCTTGACCGCGTCACGGGCTGTGCGGCCGACGGTGAACGGGCCGTGGTTGCGCATCAGCACGGCCTTGGAGCGGCTGGTGCGGAGGGTCTCGACGATGCCACGGCCGATGGAGTCGTCGCCGATCAGCGCGAACGGCCCGACCGGCACCTCCCCGCCGAACTCGTCGGCGATCATCGTGAGCACACACGGGATCGGCTCGCCACGCGCGGCCCACGCCGTCGCGTACGTCGAGTGCGTGTGCACGACCCCGCCGATCTCGGGCAGATGCCGGTAGACGTAGGCGTGCGCGGCGGTGTCGGACGACGGCGCGAGCTCGCCGTGCACCAGTTCGCCGTGCAGGTCGGTGACGACCATCGTGTCGGCGGACAGCTCGTCGTAGGACACGCCCGAGGGTTTGATGACCATCAGCTCACGCCCGGGGACCCGGGCCGAGATGTTGCCGGCGGTCCAGATGACCAGCGCGTTGCGGGTCAGCTCACCGTGCAGGTTCGCGACCGTCTCGCGGAGCTCGGCGACGGTGTCGAGGACTTCGTCGGTCAGGGACATCAGGACCGTCCTTTCGCGACGGTTCGGCGGCGGGCGGCCAGGCGGTGCATGACATCGTTGCCGCCGCGGCCGAAGTAGTCGTGCAGCGTCGTGTACTCGGCGTACAGCTCGTTGTAGGCGACGACGTTCGCCGGGATCGGCCGGTAAACCGCTCGCTGGACCGAGCCCATGGCCCCGGCGGCCGCGCGGATGTCCGGATAGGACCCGGCGGCGACGGCCGCGTGGATGGCCGAGCCGAGCGCGGGTCCCTGTTGGGAGCCGATGACCGACAGCGGGAGGTTCGTGACGTCGGCGTAGATCTGCATCAGCAGCGTGTTCTTCATCAGGCCGCCCGCGATGATCAGCTCGGTGACCGGGACCCCGGCCTCCCCGAAGGTTTCGATGATCTTGCGGGTGCCGAAGGCCGTGGCTTCCAGCAGCGCGCGGTAGACGTCCTCGGCGCGGGTGGCGAGGGTCTGCCCGACGATCACGCCGGACAGCTCGTGGTCGACGAGCACCGAGCGGTTGCCGCTGTGCCAGTCGAGCGCGACCAGGCCGTGCTCGCCGATCTCCTGCTGCTGCGCGAGCCGGGTGAGCTGCTCGTGCCCCTCGTGCGCGAAGTGCTCGGTGAACCAGCCGAAGATGTCGCCCACACCGCTCTGCCCGGCTTCGTAGCCCCAGAGCCCGGGGACGATCCCGCCGTCGACGACCCCGCACATGCCGGGGACCTCACGCAGTTCGGCGCCGTTCATGACGTGACACGTCGAGGTGCCCATGATCGCGACCATCTGCCCGGGCTCGACGGCGTTCGCCGCGGGCGCGGTCACGTGCGCGTCCACGTTGCCCACGGCGACCGCGACGCCCTCGGGCAGCCCGGTCCACGCGGCGGCCTCGGCCGACAGCGAGCCCGCGCGGGAACCCAGCTGCCCCAACGGGTGTTCGAGCTTGTCGGCCACGAAGGACTCGAAGCCCGGCGAGAGCTCGTGGAGGAAGTCGCGGCTCGGGTACTGGCCGTCCTGCAGGATCCCCTTGTACCCCGCCGTGCACGCGTTGCGGACGTACCCGCCGGTCAGCTGCCAGACTATCCAGTCGGCCGCCTCGACCCAGTGCCGCATCGCCGCGTAGACGGCCGGGGCCTCTTCGAACACCTCGAGTCCCTTGGCGAACTCCCACTCCGAGGAGATCAGCCCGCCGTACCGCGGCAGCCACTTCTCGCCGCGGGTGCGGGCGAGGTTGTTGATCCGGTCCGTCTGCGGCTGGGCCGAGTGGTGCTTCCACAGCTTGACGTAGGCGTGCGGCTCGGCCGCGAACTCCGGCAGCTCGCACAGCGGTGTGCCGTCGGCGGTCGTCGGGACCATCGTGCACGCGGTGAAGTCCGTCGCGATGCCGACGACGGCGGCCGGGTCGGCGCCCGCGTCCCGCAGCGCCGCCGGGACGGCATTGCGGAGCACGCCGACGTAGTCCGCGGGCACCTGCAGCGCCCAGTCCGGCGGCAGCGCGCGGCCGGTAGCGGGCAGCGTCTCGTCGAGCACGCCGTGCGGGTACGCGAAGACCGCGCTGCCCAGCTCGGCGCCGTCGGCCACCCGCACGACGACCGCGCGCCCGGAGAGCGTGCCGAAGTCGACACCGACGACGAGGGGTTCTGCTGACACTGCTGGGTCCTTTCTGGGGTGGTTCACCGGGCGGTGAGGACGAGCGTGGTCACGGAGTTCGCCGGCACCGTGAGCTTCGAGGTCGCCGCCAGCCCGCTGATCTCCCTGGTCTGCGGCACGATCGCGGCCGGCGCGACGAGGCTGTTGCGCCCCGCCGGGTCGCCGGTGAGGGTGGTGAGCGTCCCGGTGCCGTCGACCGCTGTGACGCCGGTGAGCGCCAGCCGCGCGGTCTGCACCTGCCCGGTCGGGTTGACGAGCTTGACGGTGAACGTCTTCTTGCCGCCCTTGGTGGTCACGTTCACCACCTGACGCAGCGAGCTGCCCGGGTTGAGGCGGCTGGACACGATCTGCTTGCCGAGCGTGCTGGAGAACATCTGCTGCACCCAGTACGACGGCGAGCCGTAGCTGCTCCCGGCGTCGAAGCCGATCAGGTTGACCGGCCAGTTCGACTGGTTCTCCTGCACCAGCACCGGCGCGTACATCGAGCCGATGACGACGTCGCTGTTGCGTTCCAGCCCGGTGAGGAAGGCGGCCTCGCCGATGGCGGCGGCCAGGGTGCCGGTGGGCCGGCCGTCCTGGGCGCCGTACTCGCCGACGAGGATCTCCGGGCCGCTGCGGTCCGCGGTGTCGTACCGGGTCGAGTTGTCGGTGAACCACTGCGGCGACTGGTAGTAGTGGTCGTCCGCGGCGTCCGGGCGCACGCCGGTCGGGGTGCTCGACGCGGCCCCGCCCTGCAGGCCGCCGGTCGTGGCGATCACCGTCAGCTGCGGGTACTTCGCCTTGACGGCGTTGTACATGTCGGTGAAGCGCCAGGAGTAGGAGCCGGAACCGTCAAACCAGTCTTCGTTGCCGACCTCGACGTAGTGCAGGTCGAACGGCGCCGGATGCCCGTCGGCGACCCGCTTCGCACCCCATGTCGTCGAGGCGTCGCCGATGGCGTACTCGATCTCGTCGAGGGCTTCCTGGACGTACTGCGGGTAGTCGGCCTGGTCGACGTGCTGGCCGTTGAGCGTGTAGCCGGCGAACAGCGCGAGCAGCGGCTGGGCGCCGATGTCCTCGGACAGCTTGAGGTAGTCGAGGATGCCGAAGCCGTCGGTGGACCAGTAACCCCACGCGGTGTTCTGGTGGCCGGGCCGTTCTTCCGGCTTGCCGATGGTGTTCTTCCACGCGAACCGCGTGTCGAGGGTGTTGCCTTCGAGGTAGTTGCCGCCGGGGACGCGGAACAGGCCGAGTTTCATCGCGGCGAGCTTCTGCCCGAGGTCCAGGCGCACGCCGTGGTTCTTGAAGGTCGGCGGGAACAGCGACACCTGCTGGAACCAGGCGTCCCCGGCGAGTGCCTTCTTCCCCTTGTTCACCAGGGAGACGACGATCCGGTTGTCGGTGGACGTCGTGATCGTCGACGGCGTCGTGAAGCTGAACGTCTGCTGCGCCCACGCCGCGCCGGGAGACTGGAGGTCCTTGCTCGCCAGCACGGTCCCGTCCGGCTTCTCCAGGCTGACGCGGACCGCGCCGGTCCACGTTCCGCGCGCGAAGAAGCTGCCGGTGTA
Source organism: Amycolatopsis sp. NPDC104863 (assembly GCF_055582965.1). NCBI lineage: Bacteria > Bacillati > Actinomycetota > Actinomycetes > Pseudonocardiales > Pseudonocardiaceae > Amycolatopsis > Amycolatopsis sp. NPDC104863. Next base: position 1,012,824 of record NZ_JBVJOW010000001.1, on the reverse strand, counting down.
CTTGGTGGACGGCTTCGCGGCGACGCCGTAGAAGCCGACGTTCGCGGCGGCCACCCGCCCGCCGGCCGGGACGGTGTCGGCGTGCAGCTTCAGCGAGCGGTCCAGCGCGGTGTTGAGCGGGGTCGCGCCGTCGATCGTGTACGTGCCGGTCGCTCCCGGCGAGGCGAGCAGGGACCAGTACGGGACCGGGGTGTCGCCCGCGCCGCTGCCGCGCTGGTAGGCCTCCTTGAAGGTCCGGTTGCGGACCAGCTCGGCGTAGAGCCCGCCTTCGACGGAGTGGCTGATGTCCTCGAGGATCGAGCCGTAGGTGGTCGGGCGGGTGTTGGCGCGGACGACGTTGGCGTCCACGGCCAGCTGGTTCGCTCCGGCCAGGGTGCCGATCTGGGCCGCGGTGAGCGGGAAGCGGCGCAGTTCGAGTTCGTCGATCGTGCCGGTGAAGCCCGCGCCGACCGTCAGCGGCGCGGCGGCGGTCCCGGAGGCCGGGCAGGCGGAGACGTCGAGGGTGGTGCCCGTCGGGGTGCCGCAGGTGCTGGTGACCGCGGCCGCGTCACCGTCGGCGTAGACGGTGAGCCGCTGCGACGCGCGGTCGAGGACGACGGCCGCGTGGTGCCAGGCGCCGTCGGCCAGGCCGCCGCCGCTGGTGGTCACCTGGATCGTGCCGACGCGGGCGGTGAGCTTGCCGCCGGTCACGCCCAGGGCGTACCCGTCGCCGTGGTCCACGAGCGTGCCGTCCGCCGTCGTGCGGAACCACGCGGCGAGGGAGAGCGAGCCGGTCCCGGTGTCGAACGCGGGCGAGGTCCCCAGGTCCACAGTGGACTTGCCGTCGAGCTGGACGGCCTTGCCCGCCGCACCCGCGGTCCAGCCGGCACCGCGCAGGGTGCCGTCGGCGGCGTTCGCGCTCGAGTCCCGGGCGACCGTGCCCGCGCCTTCGTCGAAGTGCCACGACCCGCTCGCGGCCAGCGCGGCGACGGCGGACGCGGTCAACGGCGCCGGGTACGCGCGGACGTCGTCCACTCCCCCGGCGAACCAGTCGGCCGGGTTTCCGGCCCACTTCCCGCGCCCGATGACCAGGTGCCCGCTCGCGGTCCACGGCGTGGTGAACGGGACGCTCTGCTGCAGGGTTCCGTTGACGTATAGGGAAAGCGTGCCCGCCGCGCGGTTGTACACACCCACGAGGTGCTGCCACTGGCCGGCCTGGGCGGGCAGGGCGGACACCGCCGCGGACGACGCCGTGTCGCCGTCGGAAGCGCGGCGGGTGAAGGCGAACCGGCCGTCGGCGGCGCGCTGGAGGTAGAAGCCGCTGATCGCCGAGCCGTCGACGCTGACGGCGGTCCGGAAGCCGGTGGCCGTTGTCGGCTTGACCCACGCGGACACCGAGAAGCTCTGGCCGGTGTCGACCACCGGGGCCGGGGTCTCGACCGCGGCGTCGGTACCGTTCAGGACCACGCCGTGCGGGCCGACGACGCCGTCGCCCCAGGTCGCGCCGCCGGTCAGGGTCGCGGTGCGGGCGTCGAGAGAGTCGTCGGCCGCGGTGGCGCCGGTGCCCTCGTCGAGGCTCCAGTGCCCGGCGATGGCCAGCCGGGAGGCGTCGGCCGCGGTCAGCGCGCCGCTGTAGGCGCGAACGTCGTCGATCGAGCCGTCGACGTAGTCCACCGGGTTGCCGCCGTACTTGCCGCGGCCGATCACCAGGTGCCCGGTGCCGGCCCAGCCCGCGGGCGCGGCCACCGTGGCCTGCCGGGTGCCGTCCACGTACAACGACAGCGTTGACGCGGCCGCGTCGAACACGCCGGTGAGCTGGTACCACTGGCCCGCGACGGGGTCGAAGTTCGCCGACGCGACGACGCCGTCGGCCGGCGCGTCCCCGGCCAGGCGGGTGAAGGCGAACCGGCGGGAGTCGTCGCGGAACTGCAGGAAGAAGTTGCTGACCTGGGTGCCGTCGATGCTCACGAACGTCTGGTAGCCCGACGTCTTGTCGAGCTTGACCCAGCTGCTGACTGAGAAGCTCTTCGCGGTGTCGAGCACCGGGGCGCCGGCATCGGCGAATCCGCTTGACCCGTCGGTGGTCAGGGCACCACCGCGGATGCCCGGGCCCCAGCCCGCGCCCGAGTTCAGGGTCGCGGGGTGGTCGCCCGCGGTGTCGGCGGCGGTCGTCCCGCTGCCCTCGTCGAACGTCCAGTGCCCGGCGAGCGCTGAGGCGGGCTCGGCCGCGGTGGCCGTCGCGGGCAGGGTGGAGAACAAGGTCAGGGCCGCGAGCACGGCCAGGATGCGGGTGTTCATCGGTGGCTCCCTCGGGTCACGAGGCGTTGCAGGACGATGAAGACGAACAGGAGGGCGCCGGTGATGATCGAGGTCCACCACGAGTTGAGGGTGCCGTCGAAGGTGATCAGCGTCTGGATGATGCCCAGCACCATGATCCCGAGCACGGTGCCCAGCACGTAGCCGGAGCCGCCGGTGAGGATGGTGCCGCCGATGACCACCGCGGCGATCGCGGTCAGTTCGAGGCCGACGCCGTTGAGCGGGTCGCCGGAAGACTTGTACAGCACCAGCAGCAGCCCGCCGAGGGCCGAGCAGAACCCGCTGACCGTGTACACCGCGATCTTCGTGCGGCCGGTCTTGAGGCCCATCAGCATCGCGGACTGCGCGTTGCCGCCGATCGAGTAGACCGTGCGCCCGAACCGCGTGAAGGCCAGCACGTACGCCGCGACCGCGACGACGACCAGCGCGACGACCACGCTGATCGAGATGTGCAGCTCCCCGCCCAACGGAATCTGCGTCTGGGCGAGACCGGCGATCGTCGGGTTGTCGATCGAGTACGCCTCCGTGCTGATCGTGTAGCAGAGCCCGCGGGCGAAGAACATCCCGATGAGCGTCGCGATGAACGGCTGGATCTCGAAGAAGTGGATGAGCGCGCCCATCCCGGCGCCGAGCAGCGCGCCGATCACCAGCACCACGGCGATCGCGGCGTACGCGGGCCAGCCGTGCTTCTGCAGCAGGTCGCCGGAGACCACTGTGGACAGGGCGACGACCGACCCGACGGACAGGTCGATGCCGCCGGTGAGGATCACGAACGTCATCCCGACGGCGACCACGAGCAGGAAGGCGTTGTTGATGAACAGGTCCAGCACGACCTGCCCGGAGCCGAACGCCTCGTAGCTCGACGCGCCGAAGAGGTACGCGCCGACGAGCAGCGCCATCGTCGCGAGGATCGGCAGGTGCCGCTGCTTCGGCCGGTAACCGCGGACGCGGGCCAGGGTGGTCATGCCGTGACCTCGACCTTCTCCGGAGCGGAGGTGGGGGCCGGCTGCCCGGGTGGCGGCGTCCGGCGGCGGAGCTTGCGGCGGAGCGCGGGCGACTGCAGGAGGCACACCGCGAGCACGACCACGGCCTTGAACAGCATGATCGCCTCGGGCGGGATGCCGAGGGCGTAGACGGTGGTGGTGAGCGTCTGGATGAGCAGCGCGCCGATCACCGCGCCGCCGAGGGAGAACCGGCCGCCGGTCAGCTGCGTGCCGCCGACGACGACGGCGAGAATCGCGTCGAGCTCGATGAACAGCCCGGCGTGGTTGGCGTCGGCGCTGTGCACGTTCGCGCTGATCATCAGCCCGGCGAGGCCCGCGCACAGCGCGCAGAAGACGTAGACGAGCCAGGTCAGCCGCGCCGAGCGCAACCCGGCGAGCCGGCTGGCCTCGGGGTTGCCGCCGACGGCTTCGACGAGCAGGCCGAGCGCGGACCGGCGGACGAGCACCGACGCCAGCACGAACACGGCCAGCGCGAGGAGGATCGCGCTCGGCAGCGTCAGCACGAACCCGCTGCCGATCCACTCGTACGGGCCGGAGTTGATGGTGATGATCTGCCCGCCGGAGATCAGCTGCGCGATCCCGCGGCCGGCGACCATGAGGATGAGCGTGGCGATGATCGGCTGGATGCCCAGCGCGGCGACGAGCCAGCCGTTCCACACCCCGAGCACGAGCGACAGCCCCAGCGCGAGCCCGACGGCGACGAGCGTGGCGCCGACACCACCGGGGTGATCGGCGATCCACAGGCAGGCCAGCGATCCGCTGATCGCGACGACCGCGCCCACCGAGAGGTCGATGCCGCGGGTGGCGATGACGAGCGTCATGCCGATCGCGATGAGGATCAGCGGGGCGCCGTTCTTCAGGATGTCGACGAGGTTCCCGTAGAAGTGTCCGTCGCGCAGCTCGACCGAGAAGAACGCCGGGCTGGCGATGAGGTCGCCCACCAGCAGCGCGAGCAGCGCCACGACGGGCCAGAACAGGCGGTGCTTGGTCATGAGACGGCTCCCTCGGCCATCGTGGCCATGATCTCGTCCGCGGTGAGCGCCCGGTTGTCCAGCTGCGCCACCACCTTCCGGCCGCGCAGCACCACGACGCGGTGGCTCAGCCGGAGCACCTCGTCGAGCTCGGCGGAGATGAACAGCACGGCCACGCCGTCGGCGGAGAGCCGGGTCACCAGCCGCTGGATCTCGGTCTTGGCGCCGATGTCGATGCCCCGGGTCGGCTCGTCGAGGATGAGCAGCCGCGGCTCGGTGATCAGCCACCGCGCCAGCAGCACCTTCTGCTGGTTGCCGCCGGACAGCGTGCCGACCGGCGCCTCGGGGTCGGCCGGGCGGATGTCGAGCAGCGCCACGTACTTGCGGGCGAGCTCGTCCTGGCGGCGGCGCGAGAGCGGCCGTGCCCAGCCGCGGGACGCCTGCAGCGCGAGGACGATGTTCTCCCGGACGGTCAGCTCCTCGACCAGGCCTTCGGTCTTGCGGTTCTCCGAGCAGAACGCGATCCGGTGGTCGAGCCCGGCGCGCGGTGTGCGCAGGGTCGTGACCTCCCCGTCGACCCGAACGGAACCGGTGTCGGCGTGGTCGGCGCCGAAGAGCAGCCGGGCAAGCTCGGTGCGTCCCGAGCCCAGGAGCCCGGCCAGCCCGACGACCTCACCGGCGTGGATGCCGAGGCTGAACGGCTCGACACCGCCCTTGCGGCCGAGGCCCTCGGCGGCCAGCAGCACCGGCGCGTCCGCGACCTCGGCGCGGCTCGGCCCGGAGTCTTCGAGCGTTTCCAGAACGGAGAGCTCCTTGCCGATCATCTTCGTGACCAGCTCGACCGGCGTGATCTCCTCGGTGCGGTACTCACCGATCAGCTTCCCGTTGCGCAGCACGGTCATCCGGTCGGCGACGGCGAAGACCTGGTCGATGAAGTGGGAGACGAACAGGATCGCCATCCCTTCCGCCCGCAGCGACCGCACGACCTCCAGCAGCTTCGCGACCTCGCCGGTGTCCAAACTGGACGTCGGCTCGTCGAGCACCAGCACCCGCGCGTCGACGTCGAGCGCGCGGGCGATCGCGACCAGCTGCTGGACGGCGATCGAGCAGGTGCCCAGCTCGGCCGAGACGTCCACGTGGACGTCCAGCCGGGCGAGGAGCTCCTCGGCCCGCCGCCGCATCGGGCCCCACTGGATGCGGCCGAAGCGGCGGGGTTCCCGGCCGAGGCAGACGTTCTCCGCCACCGACAGGTTCGGGCAGAGGTTGACCTCCTGGTAGACGGTGCTGATGCCCGCCCGCTGGGCCTCGCCGGGACCACCGAAGGCGGCGGTGGTCCCGGCGAGGGTGATCGTGCCCGCGTCCACCCCGTACACGCCGGTCAGCACCTTGATCAGGGTGGACTTGCCGGCGCCGTTCTCGCCCATCAGCGCGTGGACCTCGCCCGGGAAGAGGCGGAAGCCGACGTCGTCGAGGGCGGTGACCCCGGGGAACACCTTGCGGATCCCGGTCATGGTGAGGATTTCGGCGGACATGCGGCACCCCTCAGTACTGGCGCTGCGGCAGCGCGGCCTTGGCCGACGCCTGGTCGAACTCGGTCTCCTGGGTCTCGATGCGCGCGGGCACCTGCTCGCCGGCGGACACCTTCTTCACCAGGTCCATCAGCTGCGGGCCGAGCAGCGGGTTGCACTCGACGACGTGGTTGATCTTGCCGTCGGCCAGTGCCTGCAAGGCGTCCTTCACGCCGTCGACCGAGACGATCTTGATGTCCTTGCCCGGCACCTTGCCCGCGGCCTGGATCGCTTCGATGGCGCCGAGGGCCATGTCGTCGTTGTGCGCGTAGAGGACGTCGATCTTGGGCTGGGACTTGAGGAAGGCCTCCATGACCTCCTTGCCCTTGGCGCGGGTGAACTCACCGGTCTGCGAGGCGACGATCTTGTACTTCGGGTCCGCCGCGATGACGTCGGCGAAGCCCTTCTTGCGGTCGTTCGCCGGCGCCGAACCCGTGGTGCCCTGCAGTTCGACGATGTTCACCTGGCCCGTGGCGCTGCCGAACTCCTTGGTCAGCCACTCGCCGGCCTTCTTGCCCTCGGCGATGAAGTCCGAGCCGAGGAAGGTCTTGTAGAGCGACTTGTCCGGCGAGTCGATCGCACGGTCGGTGAGGATGACCGGGATGTTGGCCGTCTTGGCCTCCTTGAGCACGGTCTCCCAGCCGGACTCGACCACCGGCGAGAAGGCGATGACCTTGACCTTCTGCTGGATGTAGGAGCGGATGGCCGAGATCTGGTTCTCCTGCTTCTGCTGCGCGTCGGAGAACTTGAGCTCGATCCCGGCGGTCTTCGCCGAGTCCTGGATGGACTTCGTGTTCGCCGTCCGCCAGCCGCTCTCCGCGCCGACCTGGGCGAAGCCGAGCGTGATCTTCCCGTCGGTTGACCCCGAGCCGCTCCCCCCGCCGCACGCGGTGAGCAGCACGAGTCCCGCCGCCGCGGCCGCCGCGGCGGCCCATCGCTTCTTCAGCACGTTCACTCCTCGATCGACGGTGATCAATTCTGTTAGCGTTAACATTCGGAGGTGGTTCACGGCCTCCGCCGCAGGCGACCGCGCTAGCGCGGCCCGGTGCTCTCGCGGACGATCAGCTCTGGCACGACCAAGGCCCGGGCGTGCCGGTCGCCGCCGCCCAGCCGCTCGGTCAGCAGCCCGAACGTGCGCCGGCCGACCTCGATGAAGTCCTGGCGCACGGTGGTCAGCGGCGGCGTGAAGTACGCCGCCTCGGGCACGTCGTCGAAGCCCGCGACACGCACGTCCCGCGGCACCGAGATGCCCGCCTCGGCGAACGCGCGGAGCAGGCCGAGCGCCATCTGGTCGTTGCCGGCGAAGACGGCATCGAGGTCGCGTTCCCCGGCGAGGGATCGCCCCGCCTCGTAGCCGGAGCGCGAGCTCCAGTCGCCGCGGACCACGCGCGGCGCCGGAACACCGTGGCGTTCCAGGGTTTCCCGCCAGCCGAGCTCGCGGTCGCGGGCCTCCAGCCAGTCCTCCGGGCCGGCGATGTGCCACACGGTCCGGTGGCCCAGCGCCAGCAGGTGTTCGGTGGCGCGGCGGGCGCCGTCGCGCTGGTCGACGGAGATCACCGGGACCGGCGCGGTCTCCCCGCCGCCGACGGCGACCACCGGGAAGTCCGCGGGCGCGGCCTCCAGGGCCCGGCCGGCGGTCACGTGCGGGGCGATGACGATGACACCTTCGACGGCCTGGCGGCGGAGGTTCTCCACCGCGTCGGCGATCGAGGACCGGCCCGGGCGGCTCACGCTGGAGATCGTGATCGCGTAGCCGGCTTCGCGGGCGGCGTTCTCGATGCCGTAGAGCGTGCTCGCCGGACCGTACAAGTTGGACTCGAGGGCGACGACGCCGAGCGTGCCGGTCCGCCCGGTGACGAGTGCGCGGGCCGCGGAGTTGGGGCGGTAGCCCAGTTCTTCGATCGCGGCGAGCACCCGGGCGCGGGTCTCCGGCCGCACCGGGCCGGTCCCGTTGATCACCCGGGACACGGTCATGTGGGACACCCCGGCGACCCCGGCGACGTCGGTCAGGCTGGGCTGCCGGGTGCCGGCCGCGGTCACCTTGACGGGACCACCGGCCCGGGATCGTTCGACCACCGGCGTCCCCTTCCGTCCGCTTCGACGTGGCGCCCGTCACCCGTTCCGGTGACGGCGAGGAGTCAGTGTTAGCGATAACACCCGCGCGGTCAACCCGGCCTGCGTAACGGTCTCGTCACGCGGGCCGGGCGTCAGAGCGCGAGGGAGGCCGCCACCGGGAGGTGGTCACTGCCGGTCGCGGGCAACGTCCAGGCCGCCGTCGGCCGGAGCCCGGCGGTGAAGATCTGGTCGATGCGCGCCAACGGCAGCGAAGCCGGCCAGCTGAAGCCGAACCCGTCACCGGCTTCGTCCTGCGCGACCCGCATCCGGTCGGTGACCCGGGTGAGCGCGCGGTCGTCGGTGGTGCCGTTGAAATCGCCGACGAGCACCTTGCGCGGCGCGGATTCCGCTTCGACGGCGTCCGCGAGCAGGCCGATCGCGGTGTCGCGGCCGTTCGCGGTGAACCCGGAGTCGAGCCGCACGCGCACCGACGGCAGGTGCGCCACGAACACCGCGACCGGCCCCTTCGGAGTGTCCACTGTGGTCCGCAGCGCGCGGGTCCACGGCATGATCGCCACCGGCCGCGTGTCGCCGAGCGGGTAGGAGCTCCAGACACCCACCGTCCCCTGCACCGAGTGGTGCGGGTAGCGCGCGGCGAGCGCGTCCTCGTACTTCGGGATCTCGGACCTCTTCAGCTCTTCCAACGCGATCACCTGCGCGCCCGAGGCGGCCAGCGCGCGGGCGGTGCCGGCCGGGTCCGGGTTCTCGTCGTTGACGTTGTGCGAGACGATCGTGAAGTCGCCGCCGGCCTCGGTCTTGTCGAACACCCGCCCGCCGAAGAAGCCGGCCCAGACCAGGCCCGGGAGCAGCAGCGAGACGAGGGCGAGCGCCGAGCGCCGGACCAGTGCCGCGACGAGCAGCGGGACGAGCAGGAGCCCGGTCCACGGCAGGACCGTCTCGAGCAGGCTGCCCGCGTTGCCGATCCAGTTGGGCACCAGGGAATGCGCGAGCAGCAGCACCGCCGTCAGCACCGAGAACACGGCGATGACGCGGCCACGGCGTGCGCGAGGGCGGCCGGGCTTCGGCACGGTGATCGGCTCGGTGACCGCGGTCATCGGGTCGCCGCCGGCAGCTCCCGCTGGATCGCGGAGATCAGCTTCGCGCTGTTGTCCAGCACCGCGCGCAGCCCGGCCGCGGGACTCCCGCCCGGGCTCTGGTGCAGCACGACCCCGAGGATCAGCGCCCCGTCCCGGCTCTGCGCCGCCCACATCAGGGCGCCGCCGGCCGCGGTCGACGACCCGGTCTTGAGCCCGATCACGCCGTCGCGGCCGAGCAGGGTGTTCGTGTTGACGACGGTGCCCGGCACACCGTCTACGCGCAGGCTCGGGGTGCCGACGATCGCGCGGACGACGGGGTTCTTCATCACCTCGCGGGCCAGCCGGAGCTGGTCGGTGGCGGTGCTGGTGGTCGAGTCCTCGACCCCGCTGGCGCCGGTGTAGGTCGTGCTCGTCATCCCGAGCGCGCCGGCCTCGCGGTTCATCTTCTCGACGAAGGCGTCTTGGCTGCCCGCGTCCCAGCGCGCGAGCAGGCGGGCGACGTTGTTGCCGGACGGGACGAGCATCAGGGCCAGCAGGTCCCGCTCGCTGATCCGGCGGCCCGCGCGGACCGGCGCCGTCGACTCGTCGGCGGAGGTGGACTCCGCCTCGGCCTGGTCGTCGACGGTGATCTCCGGGCCCGCGTCCCCCTCGGCGAGCGGGTGGTCCTTCAGCACGACGTAGGCGGTCATCACCTTGGTGACGCTGGCGATCGGCACCGGCTGCTGCTCACCGCGGCTGCCGAGCGAGCCGAGCCCCTGGACCTCGGCACTGGCCTGGCCTTCCGCGGGCCACGGCAGCGGCAGGTCGACGTCCGGCCGCGCGGCGCTCGCCCGTCCGGCGACCTCGGGCGGGAAGACGACCCAGACGGCCGCGGCGAGCGCCACCGCCGCGGCGGCGGCCAGCCCGCCGACGAGGGGTGGGATGCGGGTACGGGCCATGACTCTCCTCCGGGTGCCGGGGTGCGCTGGTCGAGCGCACGCCGTCACTCTGTCCGGGGAAGATCGCCGGTCCGTCGGGGTTGTTCGACAGGTCTGAACCAGGAATGTCGCGGTTCTGTACCAAAGCCGGCCGGGCCGGGACATGGCGCGGGACCGGCCCCCCTCCGCCGCGCGCGGAGGAGAGCCGGTCCCGCTGGTCTGGCCCCCTCAGCTCACGTGGACGTAGTCCACCACGAGCTGCTGCGGGAACTGGGTGCTGCCGTCGGGGTCGCCGGACCAGTAGCCGCCGACCGCCAGGTTGAGGATCACGAAGAAGTCGTGGTTGAACACCCACTGGTTGCCGCCGACGTCGGCCGGCGTGCGGGTCTGGTAGGCGTTGCCGTCGACCGACCACACGATCCGGTCCTGCGACCAGTCGATCGCGTAGGTGTGGAAGTCGTCCGAGAAGTTCGGCCCGTTGTAGGCCGCGCCGATGCCGCCGGAGCCCGAGTAGCCGGGGCCGTGGATGGTGCCGTGCACGGTGTTCGGCTCGAAGCCGACGTTCTCCATGATGTCGATCTCGCCGCACTGCGGCCAGCCGACGTTGCCGATGTCGGAGCCCAGCATCCAGAACGCGGGCCACATGCCCTGCCCGCGCGGCAGCTTCATCCGGGCCTCGATGTGGCCGGAGGACGCGGTGAACTTGCCGGAGGTGTTGAGCCGCGCGGAGGTGTACTCACACGGGCCGTACCAGCAGTTGTTGCCGCTGTTCTCCTTCTTCGCGGTGATCACGAGGTGGCCCTGGCCGTCGAGCGCCGCGTTGGCGGTGCCGTCGGTGTACCACTGGCGCTCGTGGTTGTTCACGTTGTCACCGGTCTCGTGCACCCACTTCGAGCCGTCGACGCCCGCGCCGGCGGGGCCGTCGAAGTCGTCGCTGAAGCTCGCGAGGGGCGCGGCGGGCGCGGCCTGGCTCTGCGGGGCGGCCACCACGGCGCCGAGCACGAGCAGGGCGGCGGGCGCGGCCAGCAGCCGGGCCGTCCGCCACCACCGGGCGGAGTTCCTGGTCGACATCATTGTCGCCTCTTCCGTTCCGCGGGCGACGGGCTGGCGGATCACCGGCACCCTATTTGTTGTGCGTCGCAACAAAGTATGAACGGGCCGGTGGCGAAGAACAAGACTATCCGGTCGGACATTTTCCGACGAGTACCCGATGGTCCGGACCACCGGGTACTTTCGGGCAACGGCTCAGCGCTGGATGCAGTCGAGCCCGACCCCGACCGGGGTCGCCAGGTACTGGCAGAGGTGCGACGCGTGCGCCTCGTCGGTCTCCGTGCAGCCGACCAGCACCCCGAGCAGGTCGACCGAGCAGTAGGCGTAGAACTGGTTCGGGTTGCCCGGCACCGGGTCCGCCGACGCGGGGGCCGCCGTAACGACGGCCGAGGCGAGGGTGAGCGCGGCCGCGAGCGCGGCGATGCGGGTCTTCATGGTGCTCTCCTCCCGGAATCCCCGGTCTCCCAGGGGTTTGTGCAGGGAGGAGTTCCCCGCCGTCCGCCCGTTCAGCTCCGCGTCACCGGAAAGTGTCACGCGGCGGGACCGGCGATCGAACAGCACATGAACAGTTGTTGCTCGATTACGTCCGAACGTCGGTAGTTACGAACAGCTTCGATCACCTAGGCTGATCGCTGCCCGCCCGAGGTCCCCCTGGAGGCTCCCGTGATGGCCGATCCGAACCGACTCACCCGCCGCAGCTTCCTCGGCGGGGTCGCCGCCGCCGGCGCGCTCGGCGCCCTGCCGCCGGGAATGGCCGAAGCCCTCGCCGAACCGCGGGTTTCCGGCAGCCTGTCCGACGTCCAGCACGTGGTCGTCCTGATGCAGGAGAACCGGTCGTTCGACCACTACTACGGCACCATGAAGGGTGTCCGCGGGTTCGGCGACCGGTCGGCGATCGTGCAGCCGAACGGCCAGGACGTCTTCCACCAGCCCGACTCCGGCCGCAGCGACGGCAAGTACCTGCTGCCGTTCCGCGTGGACACCACCAAAGTGGACGGTCAGGACCTCGGCGACCTCGGCCACGGCTGGGCCGACCAGCACCAGGCGATCGCGAGCGGCGCGAACAACGCGTGGGTGCCCGCCAAGGGCGAGATGACCATGGGGTACTTCGGCCAGGGCGACATCCCGTTCCACCGCGCGCTCGCCGACGCGTTCACGGTGTGCGACCACTACTTCTGCTCGGTGCAGGGCCCGACCACGCCCAACCGGCTCTACCTGTTCACCGGCACGATCGACGCCGCGGGCCAGGCGGGCGGCCCGGCGAACTACAACCCGGCCGACTACAAGCCGGTCTTCGGCTGGACCACCTACCCGGAACGCCTGCAGCAGCACGGGGTTTCGTGGAAGGTCTACGCCAACAAGGAGGTCGGCGACGCGGGCGGCTCGTTCGTCGGCGACTACGGCGACAACCCGCTCTGGCTGTTCAAGGCCTACCATCAGGACTACTCGAGCGACCTTTCGAAGCGCGCCAGCGTCTTCAAGACCTGGGGCCCGGATTCGGGGAAGGGCAAGGATGTCAACCACGTCCTCGCCGAGTTCACCGCCGACTGCGCGAGCGGTTCACTGCCGAAGGTGTCCTGGATCGTGGCGCCCTACGGTTACTGCGAGCACCCGGAAGCCCGCCCGGTCGACGGCGCCGCGTACACCCAGACCGTGCTGAACGCCCTGTGGGCCAACCCGAAGCTCTGGGAGTCCACTGTGGTCCTCATCAACTACGACGAGAACGACGGCTTCTTCGACCACGTCGCCCCGCCGATCGCCCCGTCCGGCACCGCGGGCGAGTACATCGGCGGCAAGCCGATCGGGCTCGGCGCGCGGGTGCCGATGACGGTGATCTCGCCGTGGAGCCGCGGCGGCTGGGTCAGCTCCGAGGTCACCGACCACACGTCGGTGATCCGGTTCCTCGAACGCTGGACCGGGGTCGCCGAACCGAACATCAGCGCCTGGCGCCGGGCGCTCTGCGGCGACCTGATGAGCTGCTTCGACTTCGGCGCCGCGAACGTGCAGATCCCGCTGCTGCCGGACACCGCGGCGTTGCGGAAGCAGGCGGACGACACCCAGCGGAAGCTGCCGAAGCCGGCGCCGCCCGCGACCGGGAAGCAGCAGGTTCCGGCGCAGGAGGCGGGCACCCGGCCCGCCCGGCCGCTGCCCTACCGGCCGCTGGTGACGACGTCGCTGAGCGCCGACCGCCAGATCCTCACCACGACGTTCGCCAACCAGGGCAGCGCGGCGGTCCAGCTGATGGCCTACCGCAACGACGGGCAGGCCGACGGGCCGTGGCCCTACGACGTCGCCCCGGGGGCGCAGGTCGCCGACACCTGGCGGGTGCAGCTCTACGGCGGCGGGAAGTACGGCGTCGCCGTGCACGGGCCCAACCGGTTCCGCTGGGTCTTCGCCGGCGACGCGAACAGCGCCGGCGCGGCGGTCGACGTCACGGCCGGCTACACGACCGAGAACAAGCTGCGGCTGACGATGCGCAACGGCGGCACGACGGCGGTCAAGATCACGGTGACCGCGAACCACTACCGCACCGACGGGCCGTGGACGTACCCGCTGGCGGCGGGCCAGACGATCACCGACGACTGGAACCCCGTCTCCTACGGCTCCGGCTGGTACGACCTCTCGGCGACGCTCGACGCCGACCCGAAGTTCCTGCGCCGGTTCAGCGGCCACGTCGAGACCGGCGCGCCGAGCGTCACGGGCTGATCTTTCACATACGTGACCGGCGTTCAGTTTGTTGACGCGTGTCACGAGTGTGACCTATAAAGGGGCGTCCGGGTGTCACGCCGCAACACCTCCGCTGTAGTCCCCCTTCCCGGAGGTCTCGGGTGTTCCGACGAAGTCCGCTCCGCCGTGCCGTCCTGCTGGGCGCCGCCACCGTTTCCGCCGCCCTCGCGCTGACCGGCGCCGTCACCGCCCAGGCCGCGGCGGCGAACCTGTCCGCCGCGTTCGCGCAGACGTCGGTCTGGACCGGCGGGTACGGGGCCGGGTACACGATCACCAACCGCGGTGACGCCACCGCCACCGGCTGGACCGTCGAGTTCGACCTGCCCGCCGGGACTTCGGTGAGCAGCTCGTGGAACTCGGTGAAAACGCAGTCCGGGCAGCACTACAAGTTCACGAACGCCGGGTTCAACGGCACGGTCAAACCGGGCGCCACCGCGAACTTCGGCTTCAACGTCGCCGGGTCCGGGCTGCCCGCGGGCTGCACGGTGAACGGGCTCCCGTGCGCCGGCGGCGGCCCGGTCACCACGACACCCACCACGCCGACGACCACCACGACTCCACCCCCGACGACGACCACGACTCCCCCGCCCGCCGGGGACACGGTGAACGTCTCGACGGCCGCCCAGCTGCAGGCGGCGCTGGCCAACGCGGCCCCGGGCCAGGCGATCAAGCTCGCCGCGGGCACCTACCGCGGCTCGTTCGTCACAACGAAGGCCGGGACGGCGGCGAAGCCGATCACGCTCTCGGGGCCGTCGAACGCGATCCTGATCAACGACGGCCCGTCGGGTGACGCGCCGGACTGCCCGGCGCCGACGGCGGGCTGGGACTCGGGCTATGGCCTGTGGCTCTCGGGCGCGCCGTACTGGAACCTGACCGGCTTCACGGTGCAGGAGTCGAAGAAGGGCATCGTCGCCGACAACTCCCCGCACACGGTGATCGACGGCGTGAACGTCAACCACGTCGACGAGGAGGCGGTCCACTTCCGCCGCTCGTCGGCCGACAGCGTGCTGAAGAACTCGACGATCACCTACACCGGCCTGGTCCAGCCGGGGTACGGCGAAGGCGTCTACCTCGGCTCGGCCAACTCGAACTGGGCCTGCCACGGCAACTCCGGCGGCGTCGACCGCGGCGACCGGATCCAGGTGCTGGACAACCACATCGGCCCGTTCATCGCGGCGGAGCCGATCGACGTCAAGGAAGGCACGTTCAACGGCGTCATCCGCGGCAACACGTTCGACGGCCGCGGCATCTCCGGCGAAAACTCGGCCGACTCCTGGATCGACGTCAAGGGCATCGGCTACACGATCGAGAACAACACGGGCACGTTCGCCTCGCCCGGCGTGTTCGCGAACGGCTACGAGAACCACAACACGAGCACGTCCCCGTCGTTCGACAACGGCTGCGGCAACGTGTGGCGCGGCAACAAGTCGGACCTCGGCGGCGTCGGCGACTACGCGATCAAGATCAGCTCGGTCTCCAAGTGCGCGGCCAACCCGAACGTGGTGTACGCGTCCAACACGGTCACGAACGCCAAGTCCGGGCTGACGAACATCCCCGTCACGCCGTAGTCAGAGGTGCATGGCCAGCCACAGGGCCACCCACGCGGCGGCGGCGAGCACTGCGCCCGTCGCCGCCGCGAGGAGGACTCGCCGGAGGCCTCGGGCGGGTTTCGCCGGTGTCTCGATGTGGTCCATGAATTCGATCATGAACCACGCGCGCCGATCCCGACACCCGGCGCGCCCGGTCGGGCGACCCCTGCGCGGGGTACCCCGGCGACGCACGTCACTCCCCGGTGCGGAACTCCAGGTGAACTCCAGCGTTCTTACAGGTGTCGGCGAGGCGAAGCCCGCCACCTCCCACTCCCGTTCCCGCCAGAGGTTCCCCCGTGCTTCCGGGCGGGAGCGGGACCTCAGGGGACGATCGAGTCGACGTACCCGCCGTCGACCCGCACGGCCGCGCCGGTGGTCGCCGAAGCGAACGGCGAACTGAGGTACACCACCAGGTTCGCGATCTCCTCCGGCTCGATGAGCCGCTGCAGCAGCGACTGCGGCCGGTGCTTCTTCATGAACTCCCGCTGCGCCTCGTCCCACGGCAGGTCCTTGTCCACCAGCTCGTAGACGAAGTCCTCGACACCACCGGTGTGCGTCGGCCCGGCGATCACGGCGTTGACCGTGACCCCGGTCCCCGCCGCGTGCTTGGCGAACCCGCGGGACACACCGAGCAGCGCCGTCTTCGACACTCCATAGTGGATCATCTCGGCCGGGATCACGACCGCGGAGTCGCTGGCGATGTACTGGATCCGGCCCCAGCCACGCCCGGTCATGCCGGGCAGGTACGCGCGGGTGAGCCGCACCGCGGCCAGGACGTTGACCTCGAAGTAGCGCCGCCAGTCGGCGTCGGTGATCTCCAGCGGCTCCTGCGCGCCGAAGATGCCGAGGTTGTTGACGAGGATGTCGGCGTCGGGCACCTCTTCGACGACCTGCGCCGCGCCGGCCTCCTCCGAGACGTCGCCCGGGGCGGGCACCAGGTCGGCATCCGGCAGGTCTTCCTTGAGCCGCGCGATGGCCTTCGCGACGCCCGTCTCGCTCCGGCCGTTGATCGCGACCCGTGCCCCGGCGGCGGCGAGCCCCGCCGCGATCGCCGAGCCGATGCCCTGGGTGGACCCGGTGACCAGCGCCGTCTTCCCGCTCAGGTCGACCCGCATCGTGAAAGCCCTTTCTCGCGTCGGCCGGTGCTTCGGCGCCGATTCAAGCACAGGTGACCGGGACGCACCGGCTGAGCCGATCCCGGAAATCCGGTTGCCGCCACGCGCACCGCACCGACACCATCGGCGCATGACCACGCACCGCACCCCGCTCCTGCCGACCGTCGCCGCGACCCTCGCGCCGGTCACGCAGCAGCCGGGCCGATCGCGGGGGTCGAGCACCACCGCGTCGTGATCACCGCGCTGGTCGCCGGGCTGCTGGCCGGCTACGGCATCGCGATCCCCGTCGGGGCCGTCTCGACCTACCTCGTCGCCCTCACCGCCCGCACCTCCCTCAAAACCGGCCTGGCCGCCGCGCTCGGCGTCGCGAGCGCCGACGGCGTGTACGCGCTGGTCGCCGTGCTCGCCGGGGCCGCAGTCGCCGGGATCTTGACGCCGGTCGCCGAACCCCTGCGATACGCCTCGGCCGGCGTCCTCGTCCTGCTGGCACTCCGCGGCGCTGTCTCGGCACTGCGCGAGCACCGCGACACCGCCACCCGGCCCGTGACGCCGCTCGCGCCCGGCCGCGCCTACGTCACCCTGCTCGGGGTCACGCTGGTGAACCCGACCACCGTCGTCTACTTCACCGCGCTGGTCGTCGGCGACCGGGCCGGCGCCGCCGTCGCGGTGCCGGAACAAACCGTCTTCGTGCTCGCCGCGTTCGCCGCCTCCGCCAGCTGGCAGGCCCTTCTCGCCGGCGGTGGCGCGCTGCTCGGGCGGCTCCTCACCGGAGCGCGCGGCCGGTTGGCGACGGCGCTCGTGTCGAGTGCGGTGATCACCGCGCTGGCCGTCCGACTTGTCCTCTCCTGACCGGAAAACCGTTGTCCCGTAACGATTCGTCCCGATTTCCGGCCGCACGACGGGAGAAGTAAGGCCCCCGGTCCGGGTTTAGGGTCGAAGGGACGACACGGGAGGCGATCATGAACATGCCGATGACGTCGATGTCCGGCTGGGACACCGCCGGCGCGGTGCTGATCGTGCTGTGGGCGCTCGCCATGTGGGCGGCGGTCGGGATCCTGGCCTACGCGAACCGCGGGCCGGTGCGGCCCTGGGTGTACCGCGGCTCGCTCGCGGTGATCGGCATCGGGGTCCTCGGGCAGCTCGGGCACGTCCAGGAGCACATCGCGCAGGTCGGGTACTGGCTCGGCCACCCGAACGCCCCGGCGTGGATGACCCCGTGGGGCACCGGCCTGGCGAACGGGCTGCAGATGGTCCTGCCGAACCGGCCGACGTTCGGCATGGAGCTGCTGCACCTCACCGGGAACTTCATCTTCCTGGCCGGGCTCGCCGGGGTCATGGTGATCACCCGCCGCGCCACCGACACCCGCGCCCGCCGCTGGGGGAAGATGGGCGTCTGGTTGCAGGGCCTGCACGGGCTCGAGCACCTGGTCCTCACCCTCTCGGTCGCGTTCGGGTCGCGCGCCATCGGCGTCTCGACGTTCTTCGGCCTCATCGACGCCGGCCCGGGCCTCACCACCTACCGCGTCTGGTGGCACTTCATCGCCAACGTCATGGGGTCGATCATCTTCGGGCTGGCGCTCTACCAGCTGTGGAAGGAACGCCGGGAAATCCGCGCCACGTTCCTCCTCCGCCCGCTGCCCGAGCTCACCCGGCAGGCGGCGTAGCGCAGGTCAGCGTCGGCAGCGCCCAGTCCGCGTGGTCGTTGCCGTTGCCGTCCCCGCCGTCGTTCACCAGCAGGTCCAGGACCTGGGCCCCGGTGACGTCGACGTCGATCGGGACGGCCGCCTGGCCGCCGCGCAGCACCGGGGTCGTGACGCGGGTCGCGCCGTCGACCGAGACGCTGAAGGCGACACTGCCGCCGGTTCCGGTCTCGCCGTCGACACCCGCGGACGCCGTCAGCCGGGTGCAGGCGCCGGCCAGGTAGAGCTGGACGTCGCTCGCCGCGTGGACACCGAGGCCCTTCGGGTACGCCACTCCCCCGATGGTCATCGGCTTGCCGTCCCCCGCGCCCGCCTCGCCGTTGCTCGTGTCGCGCTCGACCGGGCCCCAGCCGTTCGTGGCGGTCAGGAAGGGCAGCGAGCTCACCGCGACCTGGCCCGCGGGTGGCGCCGGCGGCACCGCGCCGACGATCCGTTCGCCGGACACCGACCCCGGCCGCCCGGCCTGCCGGTAGGCCACCGCCACCTTCAGCGCGGCGGTGTCCACTGTGGAGGGAGCGGTGACCGGCCACGAGAACGTCGCCGAACGCCCGCCGTCGATCCGCGCCACCGAAGGCGGGGACGCCGGGCCGACCGTCCACCCGGCCGGCGCGGTGAGCACCGGTTTCACGTCGAAGGCCGGAGCCGCGCCCGCAGGGACCCGGACCGTCGCCGAGGCGGTGAAGCGCTGTCCGCCCGACGCGGTGTCCGGCGCGGTCAGCGACACCGCGGCGGTCGGCGCCGGCGGCATCGTGTACCGCGCCGGGTCGTAACCGGGGGACGCATTCTGCCGCACGGTCAGCGGCGAGCGGTAGCTGCCGTAGTTCGTCCAGGCGAGCTTGCCGAGGCCGCCGGTGCTGCCGTCGAGGTTCCACACCGCGACGGCGATGGTGTTGTGCCCGTTGGGGTTCAGCACGCCGGTCGGGATCGGGAAGCTGTGCTGCGGGCCGAGGTAGTTGACGTACTGGCCGAGCTGCCAGCCGTTGACGAACAGCAGCGCCCGGTACTGCCGGGCCGGGTCGTCGGTGATCGTGAGGCCGAGCGAGGTGTCCTGGCCGCGTGGCAGGTCGAGGTCCGCGGTCGTGCGGTACCACGAGACGCCGGGAGTCGTGTCCGTCGCCGGGAGCGTCGCCGGGGCCCAGTGCTGGTCCGGGAAGCCGGGCAGCGACCAGCCCGCGCGCTCGCCGTAGAGGCCGCCGGTGTTGAGCGGGCCGCGGACCGGGTCGAGCCCGGTCTCGCCGCCGCGGACACCCTGCAGCCGCCAGGTCACCGACGTCAGCGGCGCGCCGGTCAGCCGGGCGGCGGTGAGCCCGCGCGCGGCCTTGTTGCCGTTGTTCGCGCCGTAGTCCTCTTCGTGCCCCATGTTCACGGTCAGCACGGAGATCTCGTTGTCCCCCGCGCGCAGGGTGCCCGCCGGGAAGGTGAACGTGTGCTGCGGGTCCTTCGAGCTGCCGAGGAAGACCCCGTTGAGCCACGCCGAGAACGCGCCCGCCGGGCCGCCGCTCTGGCTCGACAGCGTGATCCCGCTCTGCTTGCCGTCGCCGGTGAAGTGGCCGCGGTACCAGGTGTTGCCGGTGTGGAAGCCGTAGTCGTCGGCGAAGAGCACCGGTTTGGTGCCGAGCGCGGTCGAGCTGTTGGAGGTGTCCTTGTCGGCCACCGGCCACGCCGAGTCGTCGAAGGCGGGCTGGCTCTCCGGCGACTCCTGCTGGTGCTTCCAGCCGCTCAAGGCGGGCAGCGTGACAGCCTTCGCAGTCGGTGCGGCGGCGGTGAGGCTGCCGCTGGACGTCGGCTGGGTCGCGACGCGGGAGCCGTTCCAGGACACCGACTTCTCGGCGGCGAAGACCTCGAACGCGCCGTCCGTGCCGGTGTCGCCGGTCAGGTTCAGCGTGCCGTGGTCGTCGGCCGCGGTCCGCACCAGGTGCGTGCCGCGGACCAGCACCGGGCCCGCCGCGGTGTCCTGGCGCCAGAAGGTCGCCGCCGTCGCCTTGTCCGCGAGCAGCAGGAGCAGCGGCCGCTGACCGGGTGCGGTGACGAGCACGCGGGCCAGGCCGTCGTGGGTGTAGTTCAGCCGCAGGTCGCCGCGGGCGGCGTCCCACGTGGACGTCGCGGTGCCGCCGAGCACCTGCACCGACGGCTGCTGGGCGAACCGCAGTACCGTCTCGCCGAGCCCGCCCTTGTCCCCGTAGAGGACCGCGACGTCACGGCCGCCGATGGCCGCCGACGTCATGATCTCCGACGTCGAGTACTGCAGCCGCGTCCGTCCGAGGTCGTAACCGGCGACGACGATCTTCGACTGGCGGCCGTTCAGCGTGATCCCGGTGCCGGGCTGCTGCGGCACGACCGGGTAGTAGTCGGCGCTGTCCGACAGCAGGTCGACGGCGTCGACCACGACGAACGGCCCGGTCGCCTTCGGGTTCTTCTGCCCGGTGACGACGATCTTCAGCGTGTGCGCCCCGGCGGTCAGGCCCCGCGCCTCGTACCCGGTGACCTGGTTCTGCTTGCTCGCCGCGTAGAGGTCGACGGTGTCCACCTTGGACCCGTCGAGGTAGACGTCCGCGACGCCGTGGCTCGGGTCCCTCGACGTCACCCAGCGGATTCCGGTGCCGGTGAAGGGAATGCTCACGCTGTCGCCGGTGACCTCCGAGAACGACTCGGTGTGCTGGTAGTCACCCCCGGTGTAGTCCACCTCCGGGCCGGCGTGGGTCCACGTGCCGGTGTAGCCGACCTCGGTCGCGCGGTCGTCGTAGGTGTAGCCGGCGTGCGCCGCGAGGTCGAGCGCGAGGCTCGTGGTGTTCGCGGCGGTCGACGTCGAGTCGGTGTGGCGCAGCGTGTGGAACTGCGTGCGCGTGTCGGGGTTGATCCGCGCGGTGTCGGTCAGCGCCGGGTCGGTCAGCGGCGCGCCCGCGAGCCCGTCGGTCTTGGTCAGCGGCGTGACGGACTGCGTGAAGTAGCCGATCAGCTTGTCTTCGTTGTACTTCGGGTCGAACTGACGGCCCTCGGTGATCGCGGCGCCGTAGTCGTAGGAGGTGTAGTTCTGCGGGATCGCGCTCCAGCCCCAGGACGTGCCGCCGTGCAGCATGTAGAAGCTCTGGCCGGTGGCGCCGACCGCGATGTTCTGCTTGTAGAACACGTTCGCGAACTGGTCGTTGATCAGCTGCGCGCACTTCTCGTAGCCCGGGCCGCCCCACGGGTCGAACGCGCCGCCCTGGAACTCGGCGGTGATCAGCGGCTTGCCGGGCACGTGGTCGTAGCTGATGTCCGGCACGCCGTTCCAGCGCGTCGGGTTGGAGCAGTCGAAGCCCTGCGGGTAGGAGTCGGCGGCGTCGACGTCGAGCGCGGCCTCGCCGGCGTTGAAGGTGCCGTTGTTGTTGCCCACCAGGGGAACCGTGATGCCGTCAGCGCGGGCCTTGTCCTCGAGGTGCTTCATGTACGCGCGGCCGTCGGTGTTGCCGTTGTAGTACTCGTTCTCGACCTGGTAGGCCAGCACGCTGCCGGTGCCGTTGGTCAGCTGGTGGCGCGCGATGATCCGGTCGATCTGCGTCTGCCACTCGTCGGAGTACTTCAGGTAGACGGGGTCGGCGCTGCGGGTGTGGCCGGGGGTGGTGGACAGCCAGGTCGGGAACCCGCCGCCGTCGACCTCGGCGTTGATGTAGGGCCCGGGCCGCGCGATGACGTACAGCCCGGCCTGCTGCGCGACGTCGAGCAGCTTGTCCAGGTCGCGGACGCCGCTGAAGTCGTACACACCCTGGCGCGGCGAGTGGTAACCCCAGTCGAAGTAGAGCGACGTCGAGTTGAAGCCCGCGGCCTTCATCTTCTGGAAGATGTCGAGCCAGAGGTCGGGGCTCGGCAGGCGGTAGGAGTGGACCTCGCCGGACCACAGGTAGGTGCGGTTGCCGTCGACCAGGAAGGAGTAGCCGTCGTAGGTGACGGTGTGGGCCGCCTTCGGTGGCGCCGCGGCGGCCTGGGGGACGACCACGCCGACCAGCGCGAGCAGGGCGACGAGCAGGGCCCGGAACGAAGCACGCATGCGGGGACCTCCTGGAACGGCACTGAACCGCACACGATCCTTTGGCAACCGCACAGAAGCGGTCAAGATGCAACACCGAGATGGATCAGTGCCGACGTCGTGTTAACGCTAACTGTCCTGCTCCGGTGTCTCGAACGAGCCAGGCACGGGACATCAGCGGGGGCCGGTGCTCTCCCGCACGATCAGCTCCGCCGGCACGAGGTGCCGCGCGCCGACGTCGCCGCCCGCCATCCGGTCCTCCAGGAGCCCGAACGTGCGGCGGCCGACCTCGATGAAGTCCTGGCGCACCGTGGTCAGCGGCGGGGTGAAGTACGCGGCCTCGGGCACGTCGTCGAACCCGGCGACGTGGACGTCCTCCGGCACCCGGATGCCGGCCTCGGTGAACGCCCGCAGCAGGCCCAGCGCCATCTGGTCGTTGGCCGAGAAGACCGCCTTCAGCCCGCGCTTGCCGGCGAGCGCGCGGCCGGCTTCGTACCCCGACCGCGGGCTCCAGTCGCCGCGCACGAGCGCGGGCACCCGCAGGCCCCGCCGTTCGAGGGTCTCCCGCCAGCCGCGTTCGCGGTCGCGGGCCTCGAGCCAGTCCTCGGGGCCCGCGACGTGCCAGACCGTCCGGTGGCCGAGCGCCAGCAGGTGCTCGGTCGCCCGGCGGGCGCCGTCGTACTGGTCGACCGAGATCACCGGCACCGGCGCGGCCTCCCCGCCGCCGACGGCCACCAGCGGGATGTCCGACGGGGCCGCGTCGAGGGCGCGTCCGGCCGTCACGTGCGGGGCGATCACGACGATGCCTTCGACGGCCTGCCGCCGCAGGCTCTCCACCGCGTCGCCGATCGACGAGCGCCCCGGCCGCGTGACACTGCAGATCGCGATCCCGTAGCCGGCCTCGCGCGCGGCGTTCTCGATGCCGTAGAGCGTGCTCGCCGGGCCGTAGAGGTTCGACTCCAGCGCGACCACGCCGAGGGTGCCGGAGCGGCCGGTGACCAGCGTCCGCGCGGCGGAGTTGGGCCGGTACCCGAGCTTCCGGACGGCGGCGAGGACCCGTTCGCGGGTTTCCGGGCGCACCGGCCCGCTCTCGTTGACCACGCGCGAGACGGTCATGTGCGAGACCCCGGCCATGCCGGCGACGTCGGCCAGGCTCGGCTGCCGCGGCCCGGGGAACGACGTCCTGGCCTGCTCCCCCGGCTTCGCCCGGTCCGCCACCCTGGCCCCCTCCACCTCGCGCTTCGCCACCTGGGAGACGGTACCGCCGAACCGCCGCGCACCGGTCGTCCCGCGCCGCGCGGGCGGCGTCAGCCCCAGCCGAGCGGCCCGGAGAGCGCTTTCACGACGGCCGTGACGTTCTGCGAGGCCTTCCCCCAGCTCGTGGCGGCCGGCTGGGCGCTGAGCACGACGACCACGTACCGGCGGCCGCCGACGAGCCCGCTGGTGTGCAGGTTCCGGCCCGGGTCGCAGCAGGACCAGCCCTGCTTGACGGCCCAGTCGGTCGCGGTGACCGCACCCGGGATGCCGAAGAACTGGTCGAAGCCGTCGGCGCCGTGCTCGGTGGCGCCGTCGAGGGCGCGCAGGATCACCTGACGGCTGGCTTCGGGCGCGTCGTCCATCAGGTAGTCGTAGAAGCGGATCAGGTCGGTGGCCGTGACCAGGGTGCCGCCCCAGTGGTTGGCGTCGGCGGGCGGCCGGGTCGAGGTCATGCCGGCCCGCTTCGCCCAGGACGTGACGATCGTCGGCCCGCCCAGCTGTGACCAGAGCCGGCTCGCGACGTCGTCGTCGCTGCGCGAGAGCATCTCCGAGACCTCACTGGCCGGCTCGCCCCGCTTCAGCGCTTCGAGCGCGATGAGCAGCTTGACCAGCGACGCCGACGTGTAGGTCGCGTCCGGCCGGTAGGACACGAGGTCCTGGTCGTTCTTGCGGTCGTGGACGAGCACGCTCACCTTGCCGGGCACGAGCGCGGCGAGCTCGGCGCCGGCCGGCAGGTGCGGCTTCGCCGGCGCCGAGGCCGAGGTTTCCGGCGGGGCCGACGTCGCCGTGGTCGCCACACTCGTGGTCAGCGGCGGCCCGGTTTCCAGCACCGGCCCGGCCGCGACGGCGGGTCCCGGCGCCCGCATCGCCGCGGCGACGACCAGCATCGCCACCACCGCTCCGGCGCACGAGCCGGCCAGCATCACGTTCCCTCGGTGCATACCGGCTCTTGTCCGCAGCCGCCGCGACTGTTCGGCCGGACGGGCCGGAATGTGGCCTGCGTCTCATCCGGCCGGGTGATCGGGGACGCGGATGCGGGGTCGCGACAACCAGTACCGTGACCAGAATCGTCGAACGGCTCGATCGGCCCGACCTCGCCGCGCGGGATCCGAAGGAGGTCTTCGCGCGGCTCTTCGACGAGTACGCCCACCCCCTGCGCGGATACCTCGCGGGCCGTGTGGGCGTGCACGTCGCCGACGACCTCGTGGCGGAGACCTTCGTCGTCGCGCTGCGAAGACGCGCCAGCTACGACCCCGCCAAGGCGCCCATCCGCGGCTGGCTCTACGGGATCGCCACCAACCTGCTCCGCAACCACGTGCGGCAGGAGGTCCGCGGGTTCCAGCTGACCGCGAAGGCCGGGACCGAGGACCGCCCGGCCGAGAGCCACGACACGGCGGTGGCCGGGCGGGTCGATGCGGCCGCCCGCCTGCGTCTGCTCGCCGGCGAGCTCTCCGGGCTGTCCGAACAGGACCGCGACGTCCTGCTGCTCACCTCCTGGGCCGGTCTCGAACCGGCCGAAGTCGCCGAGGCGCTCGGCGTTCCCGCCAGCACGGTGCGCTCGCGGCTGCACCGCGTGCGCCACCGCCTCCAGGCCCTGCTCGTCCCCATCGAGGAGAACACCCATGAATGAGCTCGACGAGACCCTCGAGCTGCTCCACCGCGACGCCCGCACGGCCCCGGCCGACCTGTCCGCGGCCCGCGCCCGGCTGATGGCGGAGCTCGCACCCGAAGCCACCGTGATCCCGTTGCGGCCGAAGCGGGCCCGCCGGTTCGCCCTGCCGGTCGCCGCCGCCGTGGCCGGGGTGGTCGCGGTGACGGTCGTCGTGACGCAGACCGGTTCGTCCGGGCCTACCGCCGGGCCGGCGGCCGCCGCCCCCGCGTCGAGCACGAACCCGACCGCGCACTGGCCGGACATCAAGCTGATGTCGGCGGCGCAGGTGCTCAACCGCGCGGCCGACCTCAGCGTCGGCGCGGTCGACCAGCCCCTCGGGCCCGGGCAGTTCCGGTACGTCGACGAGCACACGTGGGTCGGGCGCGGGGTCAACACCGGCGAGACGACCGGCTACACCTACCTGTGGGAGCAGCGGCTCGAGCGCTGGATCCCGGCCGACACGCACGACGTCTGGCAGGAGAACCGCAAGATCCTCAGCACCGGGAAGTTCCTGGGCGGCTCGATGCCGCAGGCCCAGGCGCCCGAGCCGGAGATCACCGACACCGACCAGGGACAGTGGCAGGGCCGCTGCGGCGACTTCTTCCCGAAGGCCAAGCCGGCCAAGAAGTGCGACGACCCGGCCGACTGGGACAGCCCGGCGTACTACGCGACACTGCCGCACGACCCGGCCCAGCTCTACGCGAAACTGCAGAACCTGACCAAGGGCCGCGGCTCGACGCCGACGGTGATGTTCCACTTCGGCATCGAGATCCTGCGCGCCGGGCTGATGCCCGCCGAGCTGCGCGCCCAGTGGTACCGCGCGCTGGCGAAGATCCCGGGCATCACGGTGCTGGCGGCCGAAACCAACCTCGACGGCCGCACCGGCGTCGCCCTCGGCCTGGACGACCGCCACGAGATCCGCCAGCTCATCGTCGACCCGGTGACGGGCCAGTTCATCGGCGAGCGCACGGTCGCGGGCGCGGAGCCGGACCAGTCCTGGATCAAGCCGGGCACGGACCTCGGCTCGAGCGCGATCACGACGGGGGTCGCCGACCGGCTCGGCGTGGCCCCGGCCCGGTAGCCCGGCGGGTTTGTCCGACATCGCCACGGATATGTCTGACATATCCGTGCTACGGTCGGCCCGTGGAAGCCTCCGCCGGGCTGCGGATCGCCACCGAGGTGCGGGCCCGCATCGACGGCGGCCGGTGGCCCGCGGGCACCGTGCTGCCGACCGAGCTGGAGCTGGCCCGCGAGTTCGAGGTCAGCCGGCCGTCGGTGCGCGAAGCCCTCAGCGCGCTCCAGTTCGCCGGGTACGTCGAACCGCGGCGGCGGCGCGGCACCGTCGTGCTCGGCGGCTCGCCGGTGCCCACCGCCCCGCGGCACGTCCGTGCGGCGCAGTCGTTCGCCGACGTCGTCGACCTGCTCGAAGCGCGGCTCGTCCTCGAACCCGCGGTGCTGGCCCTCGCCGCGGCCGACGCGGATCCGGCGGCGCTCGACCGTGCCCACGACGCCGTCGCGGGCATGGCTCTGGTGACCGGCGGCGACGCTCTGCCCGCCGACACCGACCACCGGCTGCACGCCGCGATCGCCGGGGTCTGCCGGAACCCGGACCTGCGCGAGCAGGTCGGTGCGCTGCTGGAACGCGCGTCCGGGCCGGTCTGGCGGGAGACCCAGGCCGCCGCCTGGGCCGACGGGGCGCGTCAGGCCCACGCCTGGACCGGCGACCACCGCGAGATCGTCGACGCCCTCGCCCGCGGTGACGCCGGCACCGCGGCCGCCGTGTCACGCCGTCACCTGCTGTCCGCTGTGGACAATGCCGCGGCCTGCGCCGGGCTGCCGCCGTCGCAGCTGCGGCGGCTGCGCCGGCTCCGGGAGCACTTCGGGTCGTGTTAGCCGTTCTGGTCCTCGCGTTCCCGGTGGGGGTCTTCATCGGGACCGTCGGCATCGGCGGGGTCCTGCTGCCGCCCGCGCTGACCTGGCTCGGCGGGCTCGACATCCACGCGGCCGCCGGCACGAGCAGCTGGTGCTTCCTCTTCACCGGGATCGTCGGCACCGCCGGCTACGCCCGGCACCAGGCGATGCCCTGGCGCTTCGGCGGCCTGCTCACCCTCGGCGCGGCGCCGGCCGCGGCGGCCGGCGCCCTCGTCAACGGCGTCGTCCCGGCCACGGCGCTCTGGCTCGTCCTGGCCGTCGTGACGGCCGGTTCCGGCGCCTACAACCTCTGGGCCAAGCCCAGGGAAACCCGGGAGCTGCCGGCGCCCGCGGCCGTCGTGGTCGGCGCGGTGGTCGGGTTCGGCTCGGCGCTGACCGGCACCGGCGGCCCGGTCCTGCTGGTCCCCGTGCTGCTCGCGCTCGGCGTGCCGGCGTTGACGACGATCGCGGCCGGGCAGCTGATCCAGCTCCCGCTCGTCGGCTTCGCGACGATCGGCTACGCGGCGCACGGCAACGTCCACTTCGGACTCGGCAGCGTCCTCGGGGTGCTGGCGGGCGCCGGCGCGTTCCTCGGCACCCGGCTGGCCCGGCGGCTGCACGGGCAGCACCTGCACCGCGTCGCTTCCGCGGCCCTGGTCGTATTCGGCGCCTTCCTCTTCGTGCTGCCGTTCCTCCCGCGCTAGCAAGGAGGGACGTCCTCACCCGGCTCGGCCCGCGCCTGCTGCTCAAGCGCGACGACCTCACCGCCTCGAGTACGGCGACTCCACGGAGGCGTGCCTCGACGCGATCCTGCTGCCGGCCCGGACCGAGGGCATCCTGCTCGACCCGGTCTACAGCCGGAAGACCCTCGCCCACCACGCGGTCGGGCGCGGACCGCGGGCCACCGCCCGCCGCGGCTAGGCGGGCACCACCCGGACGCAGCAGAAGCCCGGCTTCGCCACCAGCAGGGCGCGCCGCCCGTGCTCGCCCGCGCCGGTGAGCATGCCTTCGACGAGGCCGAGGTTCATCTCGCAGACGAGGCGGGCGTGCGTCCGGGCGAGCCGCTGGAACGGGCAGTTGCCCAGCAGCACCTCGCGGCCGTCGACGCGGGGCTCGAAGCCGTGTTCTTCGAGCGTGCCGATGATCTCCGCGGCGCCGGCGGCGAGCTCGGCCCCGCGCTCGCGGGCGCGCCGCCCGAGGACCTCCCGGGGCGAGGCGCCCGTCTCGTCGGCCTCCTCCACCGCCGCCGCGAGCAGCTCACCAGCGAGTTCGTACTGCCGTTCGGGCAGGGAGACGCTCACCTGCCGGTCCGCGCGCCGGTACAGCTTGGCCGGCCGGCCCGCTCCCGGCCCGCTGCGGCCGGTCCGGCGCTCGTGCCCGACCGCCAGCAGCCCGTGGTCCACCAGGCGGTCGAGGTGGAAAGCCACCGTCGCCCGGGGCAGGCTGAGGGCCGCCGCGACGTCGTCACGGCTCACCGGCTCCGGCTGGCGGGCGACGTGGTCGTACAACCGGCGCCGGGTCGGCTCGTCGAGCGCCGCGACCGCGCTCACCGCGCCGGCCTCGGGAGTGTGCATCATCGCACTCTAAAACAAATGAACGTTGACGAAAACCCGGGCGGGCTTCTACCGTCAGCTCGTCCTGGTTTCGGAAGGAGGCCTGCCTTGACCGTCGACCCCGTCAGCGAACCGGTGCCGCTGCGGCACCTCGGTGTCGTGCACAACCGGGACGCCGTGGACCTGGCCGCCGCGGAACGCGCGGTCGCCGACCTGCTGCGCGCCCTGGGCAAGGACCCGTCGTCGGAGCACCTCGGCGACACCCCGCGGCGGGTGGCCAAGGCCTACGCGGAAATGCTGCAGCCACGCGACTTCCAGCTCACGACGTTCCCCAACGACGAGGGCTACGACGAGCTCGTGCTGGCCAAGAGCATCCCGGTGCAGTCGCTGTGCGAGCACCACCTGCTGCCCTTCCGCGGGGTCGCGCACGTCGGCTACCTGCCCGGCGAGCGCATCCTCGGCCTCTCGAAGCTCGCCCGCGTGGTCGAGCTCTTCGCGCGCGACCTGCAGGTGCAGGAGCGGCTGACCAAGCAGGTCGCCGACTGGCTGCAGGAGCACCTGGCGCCGAAGGGCGTCGGCGTGGTGATCGAAGCCGAGCACATGTGCATGTCGCTGCGCGGGGTGCGCGCGACCGGCGCGCTCACCGTCACCTCGTCCCTGCACGGCCTGCTCCGTGAACAGCCGAAGACCCGGCAGGAGTTCTTCGCGCTGACCGGGGTGAACGCCTGACGGCCGTGGGGGGGGGGGGGGGGGGGGGGGGGGGGGGGGGGGGGGGGGGGGGGGGGGGGGGGGGGGGGGGGGGGGGGGGGGGGGGGCTGGGGGGGGGGGGGGGGTTTGGGGCGTATTTGTGGCACGGGGTCGGCGCAT
>NZ_JBVJOW010000001.1:918172-983487 GCF_055582965.1 Amycolatopsis sp. NPDC104863 | reverse complement strand
CGTTCCCCCCCCCCCCCCCCCCCCAACACCAAACCCCCCCCCCCCCCCCCCCCCCCCCCCCCACCCCCCGCCCCCCCCCCCCCCCCCCCCCCCCCCCCCCCCCCCCCCCCCCCACGGCCGTGTCCGATCCGGACGGTGCGCTAGTTGTCCCGGCGGTGCCGTCCGCCGCGCGACCCGGCGATCGCACGCACCCGCAGCGCCAGGTCGCTCCGGCGGGCCCGGCGCGCGTACTCCAGCAGCGCCTCGACCTGCTCTCGCGGGAGCGTGCCCTGGTCCGCGCCGACCTCCAGGCGCAGCAGGTGCGTCACCAGCTCGCGCGAGTCTTCACCCTGTTCCCCGGCCAGCTCCGCGAACCGCTCGGCCGCTTCGGCCTCACCGTCGCACCAGGCCGTCATCGACAGCAGGGTCGCCGTCGCCGTCAGGATGTCGCCGCGGTGGACGCCCCCTTCGGCCGCCAGGTGCTCCGCGAGCTGGAAGCTGTGTGTGCCGACCCCGCCGGCGCCCTCTCTGCGCACCGCTTCCGCGAGCGCCCTGATCTGCTGCGTGACATAGTCCCCGCTCGACAACCCCGCCATGCTGTCCCCTCTGCCGCGCACGACAACTCGTGCGTCACCCCGACAGGTGTATCGCATCGACGGCCAGATACGTCGGATGCCCCACCGGGTTTCCGCCGAGTGGTCGCATGATCAGGTCGGGCGGCCGCCCTCGCCGCGGCGCTGCGACACGTACACCGCCGCCGAGGTCCGCCGCTCGACCCCGAGCTTGTGCAGCACCGACGACACGTAGTTCTTCACCGTCTTCTCGGCCAGGAACAGCCGTTCGGCGATCTGCCGGTTGGTGAGGCCCTCCGCGACGAGGTCGAGCACCCGCCGCTCCTGCGGGCTGAGCTGCTCGTACCGCGGGTCCGGCGCCGCCGTCGACGTTTCTCCCCGCAGCTTGTTCATGACGGACGCGGTGAGCGTGGCGTCCAGCAGCGAGCCGCCGACGGCGACCGTGCGGACGGCGTCGACCAGCGACCGGCCGGAGACCTGCTTCAGCATGTACCCGGCCGCGCCCGCCATGATCGCGCCGAACAGCGCGTCGTCGTCCGAATAGGACGTCAGCATCAGGCACGCGGGCGGCGGCTCGACCGTCGAGCGGATCTCGCGGCACACCTCCACGCCCTGCCCGTCCGGCAGCCGGACGTCGAGGATCGCGACGTCGGGGCGGACCTGCGGGATCCGGACCAGCGCCTCGGCGGCCGTCGCCGCCTCCCCGGCCACCTCGATGTCGGCTTCGGGTTCGAACACGGTCTTCAGCCCGGTGCGGACCAGCTCGTGGTCGTCGAGCAGAAACACCGAGATCGTCATCACGCACTCCCCTGCTCGCCGGTTCGCGCCGGCAGCTCGGCCGTCCACTCCAGCCGGGAGCCGCCACCGTCGGCGGCCACCAGCACGCACTTCCCGCTCCACCGCGCCGCGCGGGCGGCCAGGTTGCCCAGCCCGCTGACCCGCCCGGCCGCCGCCGGCGGGCCGGTCCCGTCGTCGCGCACCACCAGGCTCAGCCGCCGGCCGAGCCCGTCCACGGTGACCTCGACCGAGCACGACGTCGCCCCGGCGTGGCGCGCGACGTTCGTCAGGGCTTCGCGCAGCGACGCGGTCAGGTCGGTGCGGACGGCGTCGGGCACCGCGGCGTCCAGCGGCCCGTCGAAGCCGACGCGCGGCTCGAAACCCAGCGTGTCCCGGGCGTCGACGGCCACGCGCAGCAGCTCCGCGCGAAGGCTGCCCTGGGCCTGTGACGGCGCCTGCAGCGAAAAGATGCTGTTGCGGATCTCGCGGATCGTGCCGTCGAGGTCCTGGGCGAACCCGGCGACGCGCGCGCCGACCCCCGGGTCGGAGATCAGCCTGCTGACGCCTTCCAGCCCGAGCCCGGTGGCGAAGAGCCGCTGGATGACGAGGTCGTGCAGGTCGCGGGCGATCCGGTCGCGGTCCTCGAACACCGCGAGCTGCTGGCGGGCCACCTGGGCCCGGGAGAACTCGACGGCCAGCGCGGCGTGCCCGGCGAACGTCTCGGCCAGCTGGACGTCGGAGTCGGTGAACGGCGACTTGTCGCGGAACTTCGCCACGACGAGCACCCCGAGCGTCTCGTCGCCGACGATCAGCGGCACCGAGATCGCCGCGTCCAGGTCCTTGATCATCGCGGGCATCGGCCCGGCGCGGTCGCGCTGCTCGTTCTGGACGTGCTCGCCGTAGTCGCGGACCACGACGGGTTTGCGCGTGGTGTAGGCGATCCCGGTGGCCGTGCCCTCGGCCGGGACGGTCAGCCCGGTGAGCCGGTCGGAGTCCTCCCCCGGCGGCTCGACGACGTCGAAGACCAGCTGCCCCGGCCCGGCGGGCAGCGCGATCGCGCCGCCGGTGCCGCCCGCCACGACGCGGGCGCGTTCGGCGATCAGCCGCAGGGTCGCGCGCAGGTCCTGCGCGCCCAGCAGCGCGCGGGTCACGTCGTAGGACGCTTCCAGCCAGCGTTCGCGGCGGCGCATCCCGTCCACGAGCACGGCCTTCTCGACCGCCATCCCGGTCGCCGCGGTGAGCGCTCCCAGCACTTCGCGCTGACGACGGCCGAACTCGGCGCCGTCGCCGGGTTCGACCGAGAAGGTGCCGAACATCCGTTCACCGGCCCGAAGCGGCAACTCGACTGGGACCCCACTGCCGGGGCGCCCGTACTCGGCGACGGCGCCCTCGGGGCCGGTCACCTCGAGCCGGCCGTGGCGGGCGCCGAGCAGCTCGCACACCGTCTTGGCCGCGCGGTCCAGCACCGCCGGCAGTTCCAGCTCCCGTGCGATCCCGGCCACCGCGGCCAAGATCATCGGCATGCTGACTTCGTCCGCCACTGTTCCCGTCGACCCCGTTGGCTCGCCGTCTCCCGGAGGACTCCCCGGGCCGTCAAGGGTGCCACAGGGGGCTGCCCGTGTCGGTCCAATCCGGTTCGTCCATCCGGTGGGTCGATCGGAGCAGTGGCTTTGTTACTCGGCGTGGCAGGCGATGCGGTGACCGGTGATGGCTTCGACCGGGATGCGCAGGAACCGGCGCCCGGAAAGGGAGGGACACGGGCACAGGCAGGCGACTTCGTCGTCGACGGCGGACTCGGTGGCCCGGCCGAGGAGGCTCACGTACCAGCCCGCGCCGAAGTCGGCGGCGAAGTCGTCGGCTTCGAACGCGACGACGGCGTCACGCGCGCCCGCGTAGAGGGGACTGCCCGCCGGCACGGCGAACACGACGGCTTCCTCGACGACGGTGAACCGCACCGGGCGGACCGCGGGCATGGCTCGGTGGGTGAAGATCACCCGGCCGAGGCTCGCCGTCCGGAGCAGGGCGAGGCACTGCTGCCGGTCGAGCAGCAGCCCGAAGCCCACGTCGTCCACCATCGCGTACCTGTGTTTCTCCTGTAAAAAATCCCCGGTGACCAGCGTGATCGAAAGCCGTGGACGGCCGGTAGGGCCGTTCGGCCCGAGCGCCGCCGCGGTGGACCGCCGACGCCCTTTCGCCGCGGCGACGACACAGCGCGAGCCCGCGCGGTAGGGCCGGAAGACCCGGGCCGTGGCGGTCGCCCGGCCGGTGTCGCGCTCACGCGCGGCGATCTAGCGTCGTGACCGTCCGTTGCCGGCGAGCGCTGCCGAGGGAGACGTGAGAACGATGCCGCCGCACTCCGCCGAGGGTGACGCCGCGCCCACGGCGACGTTCGTGCTCGACCCGGCGCTGGTCCGCTCCGCCGTCGGCGGGAACCGGGCCGCGGTGGCCGGGCTGCTGCGCGCGCTGCGGCCGATGGTGTTCCGCTACTGCCTGGGCCGCCTCGGGGCGTGGCAGGACGGCTCGTCGGACGCCGAGGACTGCGCCCAGGACGTGCTGCTCGCGGTCGTCCGGGCGCTGCCGGGTTACCGCTACGAGGTGGACGGCTTCGTGCCGTTCGTCTTCGGGATCGCCGGGCACAAGGTCTCCGACTTCCACCGCCGCCGGGCGCGCGACCGCACGAGCCCGGTGGCCGACCCGCCCGCCGAGCGCTGGGTCGGCGCGGACCCGACCGGCGACGAGGTCGAGCGCTCCGCCGCGCTCGACTGGTCGGCCGGGCTGCTCGACACGCTCCCGCCGCGCCAGCGGGAGATCCTGGTGCTGCGCATCATCCTCGGGCTCTCGGCCGAGGAGACGGCCGCGGCGGTCGGCCTGGCCAGCGCGGGCGCGGTCCGCGTCGCCCAGCACCGGGCGCTCACGACGTTGCGGCGTGGCCTGCTCGCCCAGAAGCGCGAGGCGGCCTCGTAAAGCCCGGCTACGGCCGGGGGTTGCCGCATCGAGGGACTTGGCCTACTTCGATGCGGCTTCCTTCGTGTCCCGGGGCGCGGGACTTAGAGTCCCCGGATGAGACCTTCACGGACTTTCGCGGCGCCTCCCCGGCTGATCGTCGTCGGCGGGCTGCCCGCCACCGGGAAGTCCACCATCGCCGCGGAACTGGCCCGGCGCACCGGGTTCTCGTTCCTGCGGGTGGACACCATCGAGCAGGCCATCGTCCGCGCGAGCCCGCTGGCGCAGCCGCTCGGACCGGTCGGTTACGTCGTCGCGCGAGACGTCGCCGCCGACCTGCTCCGCACCGGCGCCGGCGTGATCGCCGAATGCGTCAACCCGCTCGCCGTCACCCGCGACGCGTGGCGGGACACCGGGCTCGGCGCCGGAGCCGTGGTGCTGGAGACCGAGATCGTCTGCTCGGACCCGGCCGAACACCGCCGCCGCGCGGAGTCCCGCGACGTCGGCATCGCGGACCTCGTGCCGCCGACGTGGCAGGAGATCCTCGACCGCGAGTACGAGCCGTGGACCCGGGACCGCCTCGTCGTCGACACCGCACGGGCCTCGGTCGACGAGGCGGTGGCGGTCATCGCAGCTGCGGCGCGGCCGTGACGTCGTCGTTGACGCTGTCCAGGCGGCGGCCGGTGGTGCGCGGGCCGAGGACCGCGACGTCCACCGCGACCACCACCAGCGCGGCGGCGACGATCAGGAACAGCGTCGTCGGGCCGTGCGAGCTCAGCAGCGGCACCAGCACGAACGGCATCGCGCCGCTCGCCAGCCGCGACAGCGAATACGTGCCGCTGGAGGCCGTCGAGCGCAGTGCCGTCGGGAAGATCTCGGCCTGGTAGATGTGGTAGGCGTTCGAGAACAGGTTGCTGGTCGCGGTGTAGAGGAAGCCGAACACGAGGATCAGCGCCATCGAACCCGCGTAGCCGAACGCGATGCCGAACACCGCCATCGCCAGCACCGAGCCGACCACCAGATACTTGCGCTCCACGCGTTCGACGATCGGCAGCGACAGCGCCGAGCCGACGGGGTAGCCGAGATAGGTCAGCGCCGCGAACAGCAGCGACTGCGAAACGGCGTACCCCTTGGCCGCCAGCACGAGCGGCACGAGCGTGCCGAAGCCGTAGTAGCCGAGGGTCTGCAGGATGTGGAAGACGACCATCATCCAGGTGCGGCGGCGCAGGCCCGCGCCGAACAGCTCGCGCACCGGCGCCGCGGCGCGCTTGCGGGTGGTGCCGCGCGGCGGCGCGGGGTTTTCGTTCACGGCGCCCCGGGCTTCGGCTTCCAGCCCGGCCACCAGGTGCTCGGCTTCTTCGGTGCGGCCGACGGAGTCCAGCCACCGCGGTGACTCGGGCAGCCCGCGCCGCAGCAGGAAGACCGCGCCCGCGCCGAGCGCGCCGAGGACGAACAGCCAGCGCCAGCCGGCGATGCCGAGGACCTCGTGCTCGGTCAGCCCCCGGGCGAGGAAGCCGACGACCGGGAAGCCGCAGAAGGCGAGGGTGTAGGCCCAGGCGATGAACCGGCCGCGCTTGCGGGCGGGCAGCAGGTCGGTGAGGTAGGTGTCGGCCAGCGGCGGCTCCGCGCCCAGGCCGATGCCCGCGAAGAACCGCGTCACGAGCAGCATCAGCGCGCTGCCGCTGAACGCGCCCAGCAACGAAAACAACGAGTACAGCCCGAGGTTGAGCAGGAACGCGCCGCGGCGGCCGAACCGGTCGGCGAGCCGGCCGAGCAGCAGCGCGCCGAAGAACATGCCGACGAACGTCGACGCCAGCAGTGGCGGCAGGTCCGCTTTGGACAGATCGAACTCCTCGACCAGCACCGAGCTCAGCACGCCGGTCAGGAAGACCTCGTAAAAGTCGAAGAACAGGCCGAGCCCGACGGCGACGGTGGCCCGGCGGTGGGTGCGGGTGATGGGCAGCCGGTCGAGCCGGCCCGCGATCGTGCCGGTGTCCGGCGCGGTGTTCGCCATCCGTCGTCTCCTTTGACTTCGCCACGATGTGGTTGGCCGACCCATGATGTGACGGCCGACACGCGGAGTCAAGGACACCCCGGACGAAGCCGGGATGCGTTAACGGGCACCGTGCCGCTCACCGGCACGAACCGGACAGCCTCGCGTTCAGAGCGCGGCGACCCGCTCGACACCCGGGCGGTACCCGAGCCGCTCC
Source organism: Amycolatopsis sp. NPDC104863 (assembly GCF_055582965.1). Classification (NCBI taxonomy): domain Bacteria; kingdom Bacillati; phylum Actinomycetota; class Actinomycetes; order Pseudonocardiales; family Pseudonocardiaceae; genus Amycolatopsis; species Amycolatopsis sp. NPDC104863. Next base: position 977,006 of record NZ_JBVJOW010000001.1, on the reverse strand, counting down.
GAGGCCCGGCGGCCCGCCTCGACCACGACCGGCGCCAGCCGCGGCACGTCGGCCGCCGTCATCCGCTGGGTCGGCGCGCCGATCCCGATCGCCGCGCTGACCTCGCCGTTCAAGCCGAACACCGGCGCGCTGAGCGACGCCGCGCCGAGGTCGCGCTCTTCGAAGCTCACCGCGTACCCCGTCTCGCGGATCTGCCCGAGCTGCTCGGTGAGCAGGTCGATGTCGACCGTCGTGCGCGGGGTGAAGCGGGCCAGGCCGTGGCCGATCGCGTCCTTGACCGCGAGCTTGTCCCAGGCCAGGAACACCTTCCCGGCCGAGCCGGCGTGCAGCGGCATCACCATGCCGACGACGAACAGCCGCACCACCGGGTGCCGGGACTCGGCGAGCGAGATCACCGTGCGGTACGCGCCGTCGCGGACGTAGAGGCACGCCGTCTCGCCGGTTTCGTCGCGCAGCTGCTGCAGCACCGGGCGGGTCAGCCGGACCAGGTCGAGGCCGAACGTGCCCGGCGCCGCCCAGCGGACCAGGCCGAGCCCGACGCGGTAGGTGTCGTCGTAGCGGTCGAGGAAGCCCTCGCGCACCAGGTTGTGCACCAGCCGCTGGCACGTGCTCGCCGGCAGCCCGGTGGACCGGGTGATCTGCTGCAGCGTCAGCTCGGGGTTGTCGATGGTGAACGACTCGAGGATCTGCTTGAACTTGCGCAGCACCAGCACCGGCGTGGTGCCACTGCGTTCTTCCTCAGCCATTCGCCCCGTCCCGTGCCCCGTGGTGTGCCGCACAGTCTATCCACGCTCACCGCTGTTGACTCCTCGACACTCGCCCGTATTCTGAGTTGGCAACTCACATAGTGGTTGGGAGTCGGGCATGAACGAACAAACCGGGCCGCTGACCGGTGTCCGGGTGGTCGAACTGGGGAACTTCATCGCCGCGCCGACCGCCGGGCGCCTGCTGGCCGACTTCGGCGCCGACGTCGTCAAGGTCGAGCGCCCGGGCACCGGGGACGAGCTGCGGCGCTGGCGGCTGCACGGCGGGGACACGTCGCTGCTCTTCCGCACGCTCGGCCGCAACAAGCGCTCGGTGTCCGTCGACCTGCGCCGTCCCGAAGGCCAGGAGATCGTGCGTGGGCTGGCCGCCCGCGGCGACGTCCTGCTGGAGAACTTCCGGCCCGGCACCCTGGAACGCTGGGGACTCGGCCCGGACGAGCTGCGCGCGCTCAACCCGCGGCTGGTCGTGGTCCGCGTGTCCGGCTACGGCCAGACCGGCCCCTACCGCGACCGGCCCGGCTTCGGCGGGGTCGCCGAGGCGATCGGCGGCCTGCGCGCGCTGACCGGCTATCCCGACCGGCCGCCGACCCGGGTCGGGATCAGCCTCGCCGACTCCGTCGCCGGGCTCTACGCGGTGATCGGCGCGCTGATGGGCCTGCTGCGGCGCGACCGCGAGCCGGGCGCCACCCCGGGCGAGGTGGTCGACGTCGCGTTGTACGAGGCCGTGTATTCGCTGATGGAGTCGCTGGTCCCGGACTTCGAGGCGTTCGGCGTCACGCGCGGCCCGGCCGGCTCCGCGCTGCCCGGCGTGGCGCCGTCCAACACCTACCGCTGCGCCGACGGGAAGTACATCGTCGTCAGCGGCAACGGCGACGCGATCTTCCGGCGGCTGATGCGCGCGATCGACCGCGGCGACCTCGCGGACGACCCGCGCCTCGCGGACAACGCCGGGCGCGTCGAGCACGCCGGCCTGCTCGACGACGCGATCGGCGCGTGGACGGCGACCCTCGCCCAGGAGGCTGCCGAAGCGGCGCTGCGCGCGGCGTCCGTCCCTTGTGGACCGATCCTGACCGCGGCCGACATCACCAAGGACCCGCACTTCGCGGCGCGCGGCATGCACGAACGGCACCGCGTGCCCGGCCACCACACCGAAGTCACCTTTCCCGGCATCGTGCCGAAGCTGACCGAACGGCCCGGGTCGACCCGGGCGCTCGGGCCGGAGCTGGGCGAACACACCGAGGCCGTGCTCGCGGAGCTCGGTCTCACCGGCGAGGCCGTTGCCCGCCTGCGCGAGAAAGGCGTGATCTGACATGAGCGAGGTCCTCATCACCGAGGTCGTGCTGCGCGACGGCCTGCAGGACGAGCCGGTCACCGTGCCGTCGCACGAGAAGGTCCGGCTCGCCCGCGGCCTGGTCCACGCGGGCCTGCGTTCCCTGGAGGTCGGCTCGTTCGTCTCGCCGCGGCGGGTGCCGCAGATGGCCGACACGGGCGAGGTGCTGCGGACCCTGCTGCCGGACGTGCCGGCGAGCCTGCACACGCTCGTGTTCACCGAACGCGGGACGCGGCAGGCGATCGACGCCGGCGCGAAGGCGGTGCGGCTGGTCGTTTCGGCCGGCGACGGGCACAGCGCCGCCAACGCCGGGGTCCCGACGGCCGCGGCCCTGGACCGGCTGGCCGGGTGCGCCGAATTGCTCGCTGCGGCGGGCGTGACGGTGGAAGCGTCGGTAGCGACGGCGTTCGTGTGCCCGTTCGACGGGGACATCGACCCCGCCCGGACGGCCGGCGTCGCCGCCCGGCTGGGCGCACTGGGCGCGCGGGTGGTCCACCTCGCCGACACGATCGGCGCCGCCCGGCCCGGCCAGCTTCGCGCGACCGTGGCCGCCGTGCGCGACGAGCTGCCGGACGTGCCGCTCGGCCTGCACCTGCACAACACCTACGGCCGCGCGGCGGCCAACGCGTGGGAGGGGCTCGGCCTCGGCATCCGCCGCTTCGACTCGGCGCTCGGCGGGCTCGGCGGCTGCCCGTTCGCCCCGGGCGCGTCCGGCAATGTCGCGACGGACGACCTCGTCGACTTCTTCCACCGCGAAGGCGTCGCGACCGGGATCGACGTCGGGAAGCTGGCCGAGCTGCGCGACCAGGTGGCCCTCGCGGTCGGGCACCGCCTCGACTCGGCCCTGGCCGCGATCCCGGCGGTCCCGGCGGCGCTGCGCTGATCCCGGCGACGCCGTGAATGACTCATTCCTGGCGTCGGACGTCAGGAATGAGTCATTCACCACGGCGGCCGGGCGCCCGGCGGCCGGGAATCTGATCTCCGGCCGGAACGGTTCTCCCGTCGTGGCGCGGACACAGATTCCCCAACCCGCGGCCGGCGGGCATTCCGCGCGCCTCACTCAGGGATACGGATGCCGGTTCGGATCGGTTCAAAGTTTTTCGCCACACTCCTCGGAGCTGGACAACGCCCTGGTCGGCGGCCCAAGATGACCGCGCACCCGAGAACGTCGGAGCGGGTCACGCGCGGCTACCCAGCGTGATCCACCTGCGAGCCGTCGCGCCCGCGTCATTTGGTGTGCGCCATTCTTCGTCAATTCTTGACGCCCTTTCACGCCCGCACCCGGCTACGGAAACGGAAACCGGACCTGACGGTTCGTGATTGCCGGAAATACCTTCTTGCCCGGCGTCAAGTCCCGGTGTAGCTTCCATCACGGAACGATAACCAGCCGGTTGACGGCGCGGCCACGGGCAGGTGGTCGCGCATCCGCCGATGTCGGGTCGGTGGACCAGCCGGGAATCGTTCTCCCGCCGACGTTTTTCCTGATGGGCCGAGCCCTGCCTCGCGTCCGTTCAGTGTCGTGCGTTCCCGCCAGCCCGACACCCCCGGAGGATTCCGCATGTCCCGCACCCAAGGACGGCATCGCCTTTCCCGCAGAACGAAGATCGCGACCGGCGGCCTCGCCCTCGCGATCGCCGTGGGTGGCATCGTCGTCGCCACGACCACCGGCGGCACCGGCGAAGCCAGTGCCGACGAAGCCGATCCCGCGCTCTACGTCGACATCCTGAAGGTGAAGCCGAACCAGTTCGACCCGCGGCCGGTCTACGGCGCGTCGACCGGCACCTTCACCGTCGACTGCGGCCGCAACGAGAACGGCCACTTCAACCCCGACAACTTCATCGCCCAGCCCGGCGTCCGCAACGGCGCCCAGCACCTGCACGACTACGTCGGCAACCTCTCGACCAACGCCGACTCGAACAACAAGAGCCTCGTCAAGGCCGGCACCACCTGCCGCAACGGCGACAAGTCCGCCTACTTCTGGCCCGTCGTCCGCATCGACACCGGCGAAGCAGAGAAGAACGCTCCGGCGAAGAAGCCCGACGGCGACCGCGCGCAGGCCGACCAGGAGGCGAAGACCGTGCAGGTCGCCTGCCCGGACGTCGCGAGCAAGCTCACCGACGTGCCCGACCAGGCGATGCCCGAGGTCGACGGCAACCTCGACCAGCTCGACACGCAGACCGACGAGGCCAACCAGCGCGTCGCGCAGACGCAGGGCCAGGGCGGCGCGGACTTCGTGCAGAACGCCATCCTGAACCCGCTGAAGGACCGGCGCGCGGCGATCCTCGAGCGGATCGCCACCATCATCGCCCGGTTCGCGCCGAAGCCGAAGGACCTCGGCGGGCTCGCGCCGTGCGCGCCGAAGCCCGGCAAGGACACCGGCACGCCGACCCCGCCGCCGAGCAGCACCGCGGGTGGCGCGCTGCCGGGCCAGGACGAGAACAACGAGCTGCCGGGCAACGACGGGGAGATCCAGCGGCCGCAGAAGGTCCAGATCACCTTCCGCGGCAGCCCGGTGGGCAAGGTCGTGGCGATGCCGCGCTTCCTGCGTGTCCTCTACGGCGACGCCAAGCAGAGCACCAACGGGCCGGCCAACGCCCGGGCGAGCTGGACGTGCACCGGCTTCGAGAACCGCGTCACGGACAAGTACCCGATCTGCCCGCAGAACAGCAAGGTCAAGCGGATCCACACGTTCCCGAGCTGCTGGGACGGGAAGAACACCGACAGCGCCAACCACCGCACGCACATCGTGTTCCCGGACAAGTTCGGGCAGTGCGCCAAGGGGTTCAAGGCCGTGCCGCAGCTGCAGATCTCGCTGACCTACGACATCCCGCACGACATCCAGGTCAAGAAGCAGTACAAAGTGGACGCCTTCCCCCAGGAGAAGCACAACCCGCTGTCCGACCACGACGACTTCGCCAACGTGATGTCGCAGCGGATCATGAACGGGCTGGTCAACTGCGTGAACCGCGGCAAGAACTGCCGCGCGTGAGCTGAGCTGCCCCTCGAACGGCCTCCCACCGGCGATCCGCCGGTGGGAGGCCTTCATGGTTCCGGGTGTGCGTACCTCCCGGACCGGACCGTGACGAACGCGGGCGCGGCACGTGCGGACCGCAGTCCAGAAGACGCCGGAACACCCGGGCGCGACCGAAACTGGGTCACCTCACCACTCCCCGGTTGCGGCCGGGGCCCGCACACCGAAGAGGAGGAACCGCGGGATTTCCGCCCCAACGCACCCCGCCACGTGCCGCGGCCCCCTGGCTCCGGGGCCGCGGCACGCCCACGTCCGGCCCACCGGAGGTTCGTGATGCCCGCCGACGACGTCCGCCTGCGGTTGACCGGAGCCGAGGTCCACGACCTCGGTCCCGGACGGTGCCTGCTGATCACGCCGAGCGGCGGTGAGGTCCCGATTCCCGCGCCGGCGCACGAGGTCCGGGACTGGGTCCGCCGCTGCGACGGCACCCGCGGCCGCACCGAGCTGCTGTCCTGGATGGACCCCGGCTTCGGCGAGATCGTCGACCTCCTGGCCGCGGACAGCGTTTCCGCGCCGGCGCGCCACCCCGGCGTCGGGTCCCCCCGGATCACCACGACCACCGTGCTGCTGGCCGGTTCGCCGGAGCTGACCGCTCCCCTCGCGGACATCCTGGCGACGTCCGGCTACGCGCGGGTCGAGGTGCTCACCGGCCTCGACCACACCTTCCCGGTGACCGCCGACGACACCGTCGTCGTCGCGGCGTACACCCGTCCGGCGCATGCCGAACTCACCGCGCTGGGCGCGTTGTGCGCGCGCCACGGGCTGCGCTTCTTCCCGTTCCGCGCCGAACACGGCCGGGGTCTCGCCGGGCCCGCGGTCACGCCGGGCGCCGGCCCCGGTTTCGCCGACGCGCTCGCCCGACGTGCCGCCGCCGGGGATCCGCGGGAGCTCGACGACGCCGGCTCGCGGTTCTCCCCCGCCGACGCCCGCTGGCTGCTCACCACCGTCGCCGTCCAGCTGGGACGCTGGATCGCCGGTGAACCCGCCGACACCACCACCGGGGAGCTCGAGCTCGACCCGGCGCGGCTGACGGCGTTGCCGCGGCCCGTGCTGCCGTTGTCCTCCCGGCGCGGGCAGGCGGCGGACGAGCCTCGCCCCGGCCTGCTCGTCGACGACCGGACCGGGATCGTGACCGGCGTCCACGAACTGCCGGGCGTCCCGGCGCGGCTTCGGGTGTATGCCGCCGATGTCGCGGGCCACGGACGGGTGGTCGGCGCGTCGTGGCAGGACGTCGAGTCCGCCCGCGACGCGGCACTCGGCGAGGCGGTGCGGCTCTACTGCGGCGCGTCACCGCTCTCGGACGACGACGTCCGCCACGACAGTTACGCGCGGCTGCGGCGCGACGGCGTCCCGGCGCTCGACCCGCGCCGGCTGAACCTCTATTCGCCGCGGCAGTACCGCACCCCCGGTTTCCCGTTCGCGCCGCTGACCCCCGACGTCGCGATCGACTGGCTGGCAGGGTTTTCGCACACCCGGCGGGAACCGGTCTGGGTTCCGGCGTGCCTCGTCTCGCCCGGGCCCGGCGCCCGCTTCACCGCCCCGCTCACCGCCGGGGCGGCCGGCGGGACCAGCGAAGAGCAGACCCTCACCGCCGGTCTGGAAGCGGTGCTGGCCCGGGACACCGCCATGCTGTGGTGGGCCAACACCCCGCGGCTGCCGCGGCTCCGGCTGACGACCGAACTGCGCGCCCTCGTCGCCGAGACCGCCGAAACCCACGACGTCACGCTGATTCCGCTGGACACCGAGTTCGGCGTCCCGGTGGTCGCGGCCGCCGTCTTCGACCGCACCCGGCGGCGGCTGACAACCGGGTTCGCGAGCCGCTCCGACGCGGTCGAGGCGGCCAAAGCAGCGCTCGCCGAGGGTTTTGCGCTGCAGCACACCCAGCTCACCCTCGACGACGAGCGGGCGCCGGGCCGGTCGGGCGCGCTCAAGCCGTACCGCGCCGACCGCCGGTACCTCGACTCCTACCGCGAGGACTTCGCCGACGTCGTGGATCCGGCGTGCCAGCAGCAGGTCCACCTCGACCCGCGCGCGGCGGCCCGGACCGCGCCGTGGGTGCGCGACCTGCCGGCGCGCGGCTGGGAAGGCCTGCCGGCGTTGGGAGAGCGGACTTTCAAGGCCTACCAGGATCGAGTGGAGGCGCGCGGGTTCGAGGTGATCAGCGTCGACCTCACCACTCGCGACGTCGCCGCCGCCGGCTTCCACGTCACGCACACGCTCGTGCCGGGGCTGGTGCCCGCGTTCCCGGCCGGGCTGCCCTGCTGGGGCGACGGCCGGATCCGCCGCGCGGCCGTCGACCTCGGGTGGCGGGAGAAGCCGTTGCCGGAGGAGCGGCTGAACGTCTTCCCGCTCCCCTACGCCTGAGAAGTTCTTTCGGTGGCTTCGCTTTCCGCGCGCGTGAACGTGTCTTCGGTGATTCCGAACAGGCCGCCGACGACGGCGAAGGCCAGCACGGTCATGAGCACGAACACGGTGTGCAGCCCGGCGGCCTGCGCGAGCGCGCCGCCGGCCAGGGCGCCGAGCGACTTGGTGCCCCAGGCGACGAGCCGGTGGCTGCTGTTGAGCCGGCCGAGCAGGCGGTCGGGCGTCACGCGCTGGCGCAGCGACACCATCACGACGTTCGAGACGAGGATGCCCGCGCCGCCGAGGAAGAACGCGGCGCCGACGAGGAACGGGTCGGCCGTCACGGTGAGCACGCCGACCGTGAGCCCGCCGGCGAGCCACGACACCCACAGTGCGCGGACGCGGCCGAGCAGCCGTTCCACCGGCTCGGCGAGCAGCGAGCCGGCCAGGCCACCGGCGGCGGTCATGGCCATCAGCAGGCCGAAGGCGGGTCCGGAGAGTCCCATCGCCGAGCCCGGGCCCGCCGCGTACAGCACGAACACGGCGAAGGTCGCGCCGGTGGCGAAGTTGAACGTGCCGACCATGACCGAGAACGTCCGCAGCACCCGGTGCCGCATGAGGAACCGCAGGCCTTCGGTGATGTCCGCGCGGAGCGAGGTGGGCGCCGGGCGTTCGATCCGGTAGGACCCGCGCACCAGCAGCAGCGCCACGACGGCCACCGCCCACAGCGCCACCGGCGTGACGAGGGCGGCGACCACCCCGGCCGCGGCCAGCACCCCGGCGAGCGGCGGGCCGGCGAACTCGTTGGCGGTCTGCTCGGCGGCGAACATCCGGCCGTTGGCCCGGGCCAGCTGCGCCCGCCCGACCACCTGCGGCACGATCGACTGCGCGGCGGTGTCGTAGATCGTCTCGGCGCACCCCACCCCGACGGCGGCGACGTAGAGCGCCCAGATCGATCCCCCGCCGAAGACGGTCAGCAGGCTCACTCCGGCGAGCAGTCCCCCGCGGACGAGGTTGGCGGCGAGCATCGCGCGGCGGCGGTCGAGGCGGTCGACCAGCGCGCCGGCGGGCAGCGCGAAGAGCAGCCACGGCAGGCTGAAGGCGAAGGCGAGCCCGGCGATGAGGGCCGGCTCCCGGGTGTAACCGACCGCGACGAGCGGCAGCGCGACCTTGAGCACGCCGTCGGCGAGGCTGGACAGGCCGGCGGCGGTCCACAGCCGCCAGAACACGGAGTTCATGAATGGAGGTTCGCACATCGATGGGGATTTCTCCATCGATGTGACGCGATTCCATCGATGGACTACGCTGCGTTCATGACCGAGCCCCGCCGCCGCCGGCCCGCGACTCCGGCCGAGGCCAAGGCCCTCGGCCACCCCCTGCGGCTGCGCATCATGCGGCTCTGCCTGGTCGACGAGCTGACGAACAAGCAGCTGGCCGACCGCCTGGACCGCGACCCGGGCACGGTCCTGCACCACGTGCGCCAGCTGGTGGCGGCGGGCTTGCTGGAGCCGGCGCCGGTCCGCACGGGAGCCAGCGGCGCGCTGGAGAAGCCGTACCGTTCGAACAACGAGACGTGGTGGCTGGACGGCCCCCTGGCCGGCGCCGACCCCGAGACGCGGTTCGCGCCGCTGGAGATCTTCCAGGAGGAGCTGCGCGAGGCGGGGCCGGAGTCGGTGGTGGTGCACGAGAAGTTCCTGCTGCACCTGTCCCCTGACGAGGCCGCGGAGCTGGATCGGCGGATCTTGGCGGTGCTGGACGAGTACGTGGCGACCGATCATGAGCGCTCGGACCGCCCGGCGGTTGGGGGGATTTTTGTGCTGCATCACGTGAAGCGGGAGGGTTCGGAGACGCCGGGGCGTCCCGAGCGTCCCGAATGACCCATTCACGACGCGCGGCCCCTGCCCGGGGGAGGTGGGCAGGGGCCGCGCGTGACTACCGCTCAAAACGTCAGTGGTTCACCTTGAACCAAGGCTGCGACCAGCCGAGGTACGTCTGGCCCCACTTGCTCTTGATCTGCGCGATCGTCGTCTCGGTGTAGCTGCCGTAGCCGTTGATGTCGTTCGACAGGAACTTGCCGCCGCCGATGGAGATCATCGTGTGGCCGGCGCCGCTGCTCTTGAAGAACGCCAGCCCGCCGGCCGGGACCTGGGTGTCGCCCGGGTGCTTGAACGAGGCCGGGATCTGCGTCCAGTGGACGTACGCCGTCTCCGAGCCCGATGCGGTCCAGCCGTAGTTCTGCGCGTTGATCCGGTCGCACCAGCCCTCGTAGGAGTCGAGGTCGTTCGTGTGGACGCGGGTCTTGGCGTAGGCCACCGCCTGGGCGCACGTCTTGGGGTTGCCGGTGCCCGCGGTGGTGCAGGTCAGGGTCGAGCCCGCGCAGTCCGGGGCCACGCGGCCGTCCGAGCCGGTGTAGACGTAGGCGTCGCTGATGTAGCCGTCGCCGACCTTGTCCCAGATGTCCGAGGTGCCGTACTTGCCGTCGACGGTCGAACCGTTGGTCTGGCAGGAGATGGTGACCGCGGTGCCGTCGGCGACCGCGCCGACCGGGCTCCCGCTGGTGCTCGGGGTGGCCCGCACGGTCAGCGCGATCCCCGAGTCCGTGTGCACGGTCCCCGTGGCCGCCAGGGCCGGGGTGGCGCCGGCGAGCACGATCGCCGCGGCGATGCCGGCCACGCCGGCCACCCGCTTCCCGATCCGAATTCTCATGGTCTGTCCCTCCAGGATGTGTGTGGGGACAGCATGGAGACCGCCGGTACAAGGCCCGTACAAAAGCGCGGACCCCTTGTGGAGATGCGGCAAACAGGACGAGCCCCGCCGGTCGGCCGACCGGCGGGGCTCGTCGAAACCGGGCTCAGGCCAGGTACTCGGCCACCGCGCGCAGGCTCACGTACGAGCCGCTGAACGTGTCGATCCGCGGCCGGCCTTCCGCCACCGGACCGGGCGCGCCGGTCTCGACGCGGATGAAGTCCACCCCGGACAACGCGGCCAGCAGCTCCCGCACCCGCGGGTGCCGGTGCGCTTCCCGCGTGACCACGACGACGCTGCCGAACCCCTTCGCCGCCTCGAGGATCGTCTCGACGTCTTCAGGGGTCGCCGTCATCGCCCGGGTGCCGGGCACCAGCTCGGCCAGGTGCGCGCCGAGGCCCCACGGCATCGGGCCGGCCGCAATGGTCGGCTCGGTCTGGACGTCGACCACCAGCGGCGGACCGGCCAGCCGCGGCTCGCCGGTGACCCGCAGCGCCTTGCGCGCCGCCTCCAGGCCGAGCCGGCGGTCGACCGGGCCGACCGTCGCCGGGGCCGGGTCGGTGCCGAGCGACGCCGTCCGCGAAGCCGCCTCCTCGAGCCGCTCCAGCGGCAGCTCCCCCGACGCCACCGCGGCGACGATCGCCGCGTTGATGGCGTCCAGGGCGTCGGCCTCGAAGGCCGCGCCGCCGATGCACAGCGCGTCCGCGCCGGCGACCAGGGCCCGCACGGCGGACTGGCCCAGGCGGTCGTGCCGGCCGTACGCGCCGGACACCGCGCCCATCTCCAGCGCGTCGGTGATGACCGCGCCGGTGAAGCCCAGCTCGCCGCGCAGGACCTCGGTGAGGGCCGTCCGGTTGAGCGTGGCCGGCTCGTCGCCCCAGGCCGGGACGACCAGGTGACCCGACATCACCGAGCGCACCCCGGCCCGGATCGCCGCGGCGAACGGGACCAGCTCGATCTCTCGCAGCTCCTCCGGCGTCCGCGGCAGCACCGGCAGCGCGACGTGGGAGTCCTCCGTCGCCGCGCCGTGGCCCGGGAAGTGCTTCGCGCACGCCGCGACGCCGTACTTCTGCAGGCCGGTGACGTAGGCCGCGACGTGCGGTGACGCCTTCGCCGGGTCGGACCCGAACGCCCGGACGCCGATGATCGGGTCCTCGGCCGCCAGGGTCAGGTCCGCGCACGGCGCCAGGTTGATCGTGACACCGCAGGCCGCGAGCCGTTCGCCGAGCGCGGCGGCGACCGCCGTGGTCAGCTCCGGGTCGTCGGCCGCGCCGAGCGCCAGCGGGCCCGGCACGAACGACCCGGTGTTGACGTCGAGGCGGGTGACGTCGCCACCCTCCTCGTCGATGCCGACGACCACGCCGTCCCGCTCGCCCCGCAGCTGCGCGGTGAGCGCGGCGACCTGCTCGTCGTCCACGACGTTGCGGCCGAACAGCACCACCCCACCGAGGCCGTCTGCGATCCGGCGGCGGAGCCAGTCCGGCGCGGTGGTCCCGGCGAAGCCGGGCAGGACGACCGCTTCGGCGAGCTTTTCGGGAGCGGACACCGGCTACCCCTTCACCGCGCCGGCCGTCACGCCGGACACGAGCTTGCGCTGCACGATCAGGAAGAACACCAGCGCCGGGATGGCGTAGATGACCGACGCGGCCATCACGCCGCCCCAGTCGGTCGCGAACGCCGTGCGGAACGACGCCAGCCACACCGGCAGCGTCTCCTTCGGCTTGTCCCGGATGAACACCAGGGCGAACAGGTACTCGTTCCACGCCGTGATGAAGCTGAACACCGAGGTGGTGACCAGCCCCGGCCCGAGCAGCGGCAGCGTCACCCGGCGGAACGCGCCGGTCTGGCTGCAGCCGTCGATCATCGCGGCCTCTTCCAGCTCGTACGGGATCCCGTTGACGAACCCGTAGAGCATCCAGACCGTGAACGGCAGCGTGGTGGCGAAGTAGATCAGCAGCAGCGACGGCAGCGTGTTGAGCAGCCCGGCGTCCCGCATCAGCAGGAACAGCGGGATGAACAGTGCCGACACCGGGGCCAGCTGCGCCACCATGACCAGCACCAGGAAGCCCTTGCGGCCGGTGAAGCGCAGCCGCGAGAGCGGGATCGCCGCCAGCGTCCCGGCGACCAGCGCGCACAGCACCGACCCGACCGTGACGATCAGGCTGTTGAGCAGGTACGTCGGGAAGTTGTCCTTGGACAGCGCGGTGGCGAAGTTGCCGAAGGAGAACGACGTCGGGATCAGGTCGTACTTGGGCGAGAGGATCTCGCCGGGCGTCCGCAGCGACGTGACGAACATCCAGTACGTCGGGAACACGATCGCCAGCGCCACGAGCACGCCGACGACCGAGAGCGCGATCCGCTGCGACAGCGGTTTCCTCACGTCAGATCACCTTCCGGGGTCCGGACCAGCAGCTGGATGTACCGGCCGGTGATGAGCGCCAGCACGATCAGCATCAGGGTCGCGATCGCGCCCGCCGCGCCGAAGTGGTTGCCCGCGATGCCCTTGAGGTAGAGGACGACGGCGAGCGTGGTGCTCCCGCCGTCCGGGCCGCCCTCGCGGATCGCCCAGATCTGGGCGAAGGCGTTGAAGTCCCACAGCACCGACAGGAAGGTCACCATGGTGGTGATCGGCCGGATGGCGGGCCAGGTCACCGCGCGGAACGTCTGCCACGGCCCGGCGCCGTCGATGCCGGCGGCCTCGTACTGCTCGCGCGGGACGCCGATGAGGCCCGCGTACAGCGAGAACGTCACGAACGGCACGGCCTGCCAGACGATGAGCAGCCCGATCACGGCGAGCGTGCTGGGGCCGCTGGAGAACCACGAGAAGCCGATGAAGCTGTGGAACCCGAGCCGGTCGAGGGTCTTGTTGAGGATGCCGTACTGCTCGTCGAAGATCCACTGGAAGACGGTGGTCGTGGCGATCACCGGGGTCGCCCAGGCCAGCACGAGCGTCACCTGCACGATGATCCGGACGACCGGGTCGAGGTGGCGCATCAGCACCGCCAGCAGCAGGCCGCCGAGGATGGTCGCGGCCACGATCGAGGCGGTGAACACCAGCGTCCGGACCGTGATGGCCCAGAACTCCGGGTCCGAAAGCGTGTTCGTGTAGTTGTCGAACCCGACCCAGATGGTCTTGCCCGAGATGAGCTGGCCGATGTCGAGCTTGCGGAAGCTGATCGCGAGCACCTGGACCAGCGGCCAGGCGAGCAGGACGAGGATGGCGGCGAGGGCGGGGAGGAGGAGCAGGTACGGGAGCACCCGGTCGCCGAACCGGCCCCGCTTGCGCCTCCTGACCCCCGCGTCGCGCGGCGATGCCGGCGGGGTCGCCCCCGCCGGCATCGTCACATTCGCGGTCGCTGTCATCCGCCGATGAGCTTGTTCAGCGCTGCGTTGGCGTCGGCGGTCGCCTGGTCGAGCGTCTTCTTGCCGGTCAGGTACGCGGTCAGCATGTCCTTGACCGGGTTCTGGCCGGACTCCACGTCACCCCACTTCGGGCTGGCCGGCACGGCCTTGCCGTTGGTGGAGGCCTTCGCCATCACCGTGCCCAGCGGGTCCTTGTCCAGGCCCGCGAGGTCGGTCGACGTGCCGGGCACAACCCCGGCGGCGGCGAGCTGGCCCTGGTACTTCGCGCTGGAGAGCAGCTTGATGTACTCCTTGGCCGCGGCCACGTTCTTGCTGTTGGCCGGGATCGCCAGGTTGGAGCCGCCCAGGAAGACCGGGGCGCTCTGGCCGGCGGTCTTGCTCGGGATCGGGAAGGCGCCGGTCTTGGCGGTCAGGCTCGGGTCGGTCTTGGCGGCCGTCGGCAGCTCCCACGGGAGACCGATCATCATGGCCACCTTGCCGGCGCCGTAGACGGTCGCCTGCTGCGGCTTGGCCTCGTCGGCGTCCTTCGGCGCCTTGGTGCCGGAGGTGTCGACGAGCTTCTTGTAGAAGTCCAGGCCCGCCTTCGCGCCGGCGCTGTCCAGCGTCGCCTTGAAGTTCTTGCCGTCGGGCTGGGCGATGTCGCCACCGTTGTCCCAGATGAACGAAAGCAGCGCATACCAGTTCTGGCCCGGCATGTACAAGGGCTGGAAGTCGGGGTCGGACCCGAACTTCGTCTTCAGCTTGGTGATCGCGTCGACCCACTCGTCGTTCGACGTCGGCGTCTTGGTGATGCCGGCCTGCTCGAACATGTCCTTGCGGTAGATGACCTCACGGTTGGCCGCGTAGAACGGCACGCCGTAGACCTTGCCGTCGTAGCTGCCGGAGTCCGCGAGACCCTTCAGCCACTGCGCGCCGTTGAAGCTGTCCTTGTCGGCGGTCAGGTCGGTCAGCACACCGTCCTGCGCGGCGAACGCCGCGGTCTGCGTGTTGCCGATCTCGATGACGTCCGGCGGGGCGCCACTGGCCAGCGCGGTCGTCAGCTTCTGCTGGATGCCGTCCCACTGCTGGATTTCGTACTTGACCTTGACGCCCGGGTGGGCGGTCTCGAACTCCTTGTTGAGCGCGTCGGTCAGCGTGGTCGGCGCGGAGCCCGTCATCAGCCAGACCGTGACGTCGCCGGTGATCTGCGCGGGAGCACCACTCGACGAAGCGGCGGTGTCCGTGCCGCTGGAACCCGCGCAGCCCGCGGTCGCGAGGGTGAGTGCGGCGGCGCCCGCCGCCAGCTTGAGCCAGCGTTTCACTCGATGCCGTCCTTTCCATGCCCGGCCACCGTGGCCGGACGCCCCAAATGGTGTAGACCAATGTTGGAGCTAGAGTGGTACGTACCACAGGCGGTGTCAAGGCGGTTGCCGGAACGTTGTAAACGCACCGGGCACTCTGACGAAGAGTAGCCGACCGGTCACCCGCACTGCCCCGACCTGCGGCGGAAGTCGTCCGAATAGGAGGGTGTCCGGAACGTTTTTCACCGGTGGGCACGCGGAATCCGCGGCAGCACCACCCGGACGGCGCAGCAAAAACCGCCCCGGGAAAGAATTACCGGGACGGCGATGAAGCGCGCGTGCGGTTTCCGTTTCCGGAGACCAGGCCGCCCGCGGGTGCGGGCGACGGCCGGTCCGGTCGGCGCCGGTGTGCTTTCCGGCCGGAATCCGGCCTTGAACCGGCCCTGAAGTGCGGAAACGAGCGTGTCTCACCTGGTGCGGCGGTGCGGCCCGCCCGGCCGGTCAGGCGGCCGCGGTACCGCCGCCGCGAGCCCCGCACGGCTGGAACGGGATCCCCACTGCCGCGCCGAGCGCCCGCACAGCTAGAACGGGACTTCCGCCGCCGCGTTGAGCACCCACTCGGCTGGAACAGGATCCCACCAGCGCGCCGAGCGCCCGCACGACTGGAACGGGACTCCCACCGCCGCGCCGAGCACCCGCACGACTAGAACGGCACTCCCACCGCCGCGCCGAGCACCCGCACAGCTAGAACGGCACTCCCACCGCCGCGCCGAGCACCCGCACCGCCGTCCACAACCCGGCACCGGCCGTCGCGAGGCCGCCGGCGTCGCGCAGCAGGTCTCGCGCCCGGCGCACCTTCGCGCCCGCGGACCCCGCCGCCCCGCCGTGGACCACGTCCCGGTCGACCTCGTCGAGGGCGTCGTGCACGGCGTCCTTCGTGGCCGGGGGCAGCCGGGCGGCGTCCAGCTCGGCGCGGACCGCCCGGACCAGCCCGGCGACCTGCCGGGCGTCGAGGCCGCGGCGGATCTCCTGGTGTCCACCGTGGACGGTGTTGATGTCGCCGTGGACTGCGTTGTTGACCGTCCCCGCGCGGACTTCGCCGTGGAAGTGGATGCCGTCCATCTAGCCCCTCCTGCTCCGCTGGCGGCGCCTGCGCTCGCGCGCCGCCTTGGCCATCACCAGCCCGATCATCGTCACGACCGTGCCGAGCACGAACAGCGCGAACCCGACGACACCCAGCGGCACCCCGTCGATCACGTCCGGGCCGAGCAGCGGCGGCGGCGCGTCGAACGAGCCCGCCGAAACCGCGTCGGAGCCCGCCTTGACGAACTTCAGGATCACCGACGCCCAGATCCCGAACCCGCCGAGCAGCATCAGCAGCCCCAGCAGCATCACCGCGCGGCCGGCGCCCTGCCCGGTGGCCAGCTCGGTGAACACCTGGCCCTCCGGCGTGCTGAACTCGTACTGGTGGTGCTGCCGGTGGTCGTAGCTGTTGTTGACGTCGCGGCCGGCGTTGTTGATCGTCTCGGCGGACACGTCGCCGAACGCAACCCCGCCGGCCGAGGACCGCTGCCACGTGCGGGTGTGCGCGGCGCCGCCCTCGCCGTCGGAGTAGACCGCGGCGATCGGGCCGAACTCGAGCCGGTCGCCGTTGCGCAGCGCGTGGTCCTGCTTGGCGGCCAGGCGGTGGCCGTTGACCCAGGTGCCGTTGCGCGAACCGGCGTCGGACACCCAGGTGCCGCGGCCGTCCCGGCGGACCCACGCGTGGTGGCTGCTGACCTGGTCGGAGTACAGCCGCAGGTGCGCGTCCGGGCCGCGGCCGACCAGCCACGAGCCGCGGCGCACCACGAGCCGGGCGACCGCGCCGTCGAGCGTCTCGATCTTCGCTTCGTCCTGCCCGCTCATCGGCACTCTCCTCCTGCCGCAGGGCTCTCCGCTGCTTCAAGGAAGAGCCCTGCGGCGGCCGGGAGATATCCGGCGAACGGGTGAACCCGTTCAGGCCTTCGGCGCCGGTGTCTTCACCCGCTCCAGCAACAGCTGGGCCACGTCGCGGACGTCGACGTTCTCCGCCTTCTGCTCGCTCTGCCGCTGGACCAGGCCGTCGGTGAGCATCACGCGGCAGAACGGGCAGCCGGTCACGATCGTCTCCGCGTCCGTCGCGATGGCTTCGTCGACGCGCTCCAGGTTGATGCGCTTGCCGATCTGCTCCTCCATCCACATCCGCGCGCCGCCCGCGCCGCAGCAGAGCGCGCGGTCGGCGTGGCGCGGCATCTCCTCGAGCGTCGCGCCGGTCGCCCCGACGAGCTCGCGCGGCGGGGTGTAGACCTTGTTGTGGCGGCCGAGGTAACACGGGTCGTGGTAGGTGACCTTCGGACCGTCTTCGACCGCCTTGACCGGCGTCAGCTGCCCGCCGCGCACCAGCCGGTTGAGCAGCTGGGTGTGGTGCACGACCTCGTAGTGCCCGTCGAGGTCCGGGTACTCGCGGCCGAGCGTGTTCAGGCAGTGCGGGCACGTCGTGACGATCTTGCGCAGCCGCGGCTCGCGGCCCTCGAACACGGCGTTGAGCGTCTCCGCCGTCTGCTGCGCCATCATCTGGAAGAGGAACTCGTTGCCCGCGCGGCGCGCCGGGTCACCGGTGCAGGACTCCTCCTTACCGAGCACGACGTACTTCACCCCGGCGATGTGCAGCAGCTCGGCCGTGGCGCGGACGGTCTTGCGGGCGTTGTCGTCGAATGCGCCCGCGCAGCCGACCCAGTAGACGTATTCGACGTCTTCCGCGAGCTCACCGTCGAACACCGGGACGTCGAAGCCGAGGTCCTTGGTCCAGGCGAGGCGTTCCGAGTTGTTCTGGCCCCAGGGGTTGCCCTTGGTCTCCAGGTTCTTGAACAGCCCGCCCAGCTCGGTCGGGAACGCCGACTCGATCATCACCTGGTAGCGCCGCATGTCGACGATGTGGTCGACGTGCTCGATGTCCACCGGGCACTGCTCGACGCACGCGCCGCAGGTGGTGCACGACCAGAGGACATCCGGGTCGATGACACCGCCGTCGGCTTCCGGCCCGACCAGCGGGCGCGCGTCCTCGTGCTCCTTGCCCGAGAGGACGTAGGGCGCCTCCTCGAAGAGGTTGTCCCGCAGGCCCATGATGAGCAGCTTGGGCGACAACGGCTTCCCGGTGTTCCACGCCGGGCACTGCGACTGGCAGCGGCCGCACTCGGTGCACGTGGCGAAGTCGAGCATGCCCTTCCACGTGAAGTCGCCGATCTTGCCGCGGCCGAACGTGTCGTCCTCGCCCGGGTCCTCGAAGTCGATCGGCTTGCCGCCGGACTCCATCGGCAGCAGCGGGCCGAGCGCGTCCGGCAGCCGCTTCGCCGAGACGTTGATCGGCGCCACGAAGATGTGCAGGTGCTTGGAGTAGAGCACGATGCTGAGGAACACGAGCATGACGCCGATGTGCAGCAGCAGGCCGACCGTCTCGAGGACCTCGGTCGTGGAGTGCCCGAGCGGCTCGAGGAGGTTCCCGACGCCGAGCGAGACGTACGCGCCGTTGTCGTACGGGAAGTTGCCCGACGCCGAAGACGCGCCGCGGAAGAAGAACATCGTCCAGACAACGTTGAAGATCATGACCAGGATCAGCCAGGCGCCGCCGGTGTGCGAGCCGTAGAAGCGGGACGCGCGGTCCTTGCGCTCGGGGGCGTTCCGGATGCGGATCACGGTGAACACGCCCAACGAGACGGCCACCATCACGGCGATGAAGTCCTGCAGGAAGCCGAGCACCGCCCAGTGCCCGATCCACGGGATCGCGAACCGCTCGTCGAACAGCGCGCCGTACGCCTCGAGGTACACCGAAGCGAGGATCACGAAGCCCCAGAACGTGAAGAAGTGCGCGAGGCCGGGCACCGACCACTTCAGGAGCTTGCGCTGGCCGAACACTTCGCGCACCTGCGCGAAGAGGCGGGCGCCCAGGTCGTCCGACCGCTTCGTGTCGGGCTGGCCGGCCTTGATCAGCCGGTACAGGAAGGCCACGCGCTTGCCGGCGACGGCGAGGCCGACGACCGTCATGAGCAGACCGAGGATGAGACGAACGAGCACGAGTCCTCCGTGACGTGCTGGAAGGAACGGCTCAGTGCGAGCCGGTGTAGTAGCGGCACGCCTGGCACGCGTACCGCATCTTCGCGACCCGCCAGTGTTTCCGGTACAGATCGAGGTCGGCCGACCGGCGGACGCCGAGGCGCTGGTAGCGCCCCGGACGGCGGCGGCCGGTTTCGTACTGCTCGGTCGCGCGGCCGAGGTGGGCGCGCCGCAGCACGCACCCCCGCGTCCCGCAGCGGCCGAGCGCGCCGCGGCAGAACCGGTGCAGCAGCACCAGCTCCCCGCTCACTTCGTCGACAACGCCGTAACCGGGGTGGCTGCCCGGTCCGGTGAGCCGCACCGGCAGCCCGCAGTACCCGCATTTGAGGGTGCAGGAGAGACAGCCGGTGATGTGCCTGAGCCGCAGTTCGCGCCGATCTTCGGAGCCGGGTCCTCGGACGCGCGACGCCATGGGGCCTCCTGGAGCGACTGTGATCGGCACCACTGCCTGCTACTGGAGGGTAATGAGAGGCTCACGTCGTGCGACAGGACCAAATGGCCTAGTTGACATAGGCTGTTCGACGTAAAAAACAGAGGAAGGATCACCTTACTGTCCGTACAGCGAACGGCGTTGCGCCGGAGATCGTACGTTCGGCCCTGCCGCGGCGACCGTGTCCCCCGCCACACTCCGGACATGACCTACCACCCCGTGCCCTACCGGCCCGCCCGGCTGCCCGCCGCCGAAGCCGTCGCCCGGTCCGCCGCGCTGCGGCAGCGGATGGAAGCACGGCGCTCGGTCCGGATGTTCTCCCCCGACCCGGTGCCGGAGCGCGCGGTCCTCGACGCGATCGCGGTCGCCTCCACCGCACCGAGCGGCGCGCACCAGCAGCCCTGGACGTTCGTCCTCGTCACCGACCCGGCGGTCCGCCGCACGATCCGCGAAGCCGCCGAGGAAGAGGAACGGATCTCCTACGGCGGCCGGTTGGGCGACGCGTGGCTCGACGCGCTGCGGCCCTTGGGCACGGACGCGGTGAAGCCGCACCTGACGGACGCGCCGTACCTGATCGTGGTGTTCCAGCAACGTTTCACCCTCGACGAAGACGGCGGCGTCCACAAGCACTACTACGTCGACGAGTCGGTGGGCATCGCGGTCGGCATGCTCCTGACGGCGTTGCAGGTGGCCGGCCTGGCGGCGTTGACGCACACCCCGTCCCCGATGCGGTTCCTCGGCGAGCTGCTCGGCCGGCCCCGCAACGAGAAGGCGTTCGCGGTGATCCCGGTGGGATATCCCGCGGACGACTGCGTGGTGCCGGATCTGCAGCGGAAGCCGCTCGAAGAGGTGCTGGTCCGGGTGTGAGTGCTGCTCAGCTGCCGGGCAACCCGCCCGGCAGCTCGGCGAACACCGGCCCCGCCACGCTTCCGGCAACCGACTCCGCCACCGAACCCCCTCGACGAGGTCTCCTCCGCGCCTGACCGGCTCAGCTGCCGGGCAACCCGCCCGGCAGCTCGGCGAACACCGGCCCCGCCACGAGATCCACCCCGCGCTCCCGCCACCACTCGGCCAGCTCGCGGCTCCCGACCTCGGTCACCGAAACCGTCGCCCCGCCCAGATGGGCCGCTTCGATCAGCGTCGCCGTCGACAGCTCCACCAGCGGGTGGTCCCGGCGGGCCACCACGTGCGGCGCCAGGCGGACCGTGCGGACCGGCAGGTCCACCAGCCACGTCAAATCGCCCGCCGCGCCGTGGATCTCCGAAGCCACGCCGATTTCCGCCAGCACCTTGAGGTTGTCGGCCGCGTCGACGGCGTCCGGGGGCAGGGCCGCCGCCGGGAAACCCGGGCGGAGCCGTTCCGGGGGCAGGCCGGTGTCTTCGAGCACCCGGCGGATCTCCCCCACCAGCTCCGGATCGGCCGCCTGCGGCGCCGTGAGCTCCACCGTCAGCGGCACCTCGACGCCGGACTCGGCCAGCCGCTCGGCCGCCGTGCGCAGCAGCCACGTGCCCAGCGGCAGCGCCAGCCCGGTCTCCGCGGCCAGCCGCACGCAGGTGTCGTGCGGCAGCACGCCTTCCCGCGGATGCGTCCAGCGCAGCCGCGCCTCCACCCCGGCCACCTCGTCGCCGGCGGCGACCAGCGGCCGGTAGCGGACCTCGATCTCGCCGTTCTCCCAGGCGCCCGCCATCGACGCCGCGAGCCCGAAGTCGTGCCGGTCGCGCCGGTCCAGCTCCCGGTCGTAGAGGCCCCACTGGTTGCCCGTGCGCTGGACGCGGCGCAGCGTCAGGTCCGACGCGCGCAGCAGCTCCGCCGGCGTGATCTCGCGCGGCGGCCGGTGGACCACGCCGATGCTGGCCGACACCGCCACCCCGCGGTCGCCGTCGACGTACTCCGCCTCCGCGAGCTCATGGGTGATCCGGCGGACGAGCGTCACGACACCCGGCGTCTCGGCGGAGTTCTGCACCAGCACACCGAACTCGTCGCCGCCGAGGCGGGCCACGAGCGCCTTTTCCGCTTCGAACACCGTCTTCAGCTTCGCGGCGACGCCGCGCAGCACGCGGTCCGCGAGCTCCTGGCCGAGCCCGCCGGCGATCTGCGAGAAGCCGTCCAGGTCGAGGTGGAACAGCGTGACCCCGCGGGCAGCATCGGCCTCGCGCAGCAGGTTTTCCAGCCGGGTGCCGAAGAACTGCCGGTTCGGCAGCCCGGTGAGCGCGTCGTGCAGGGCCTGGTGGGACAAGCGCCGCTGCAGCAGCGAAACCTCGGTGTCGTCGTCGACGATCGTGAGCACCTGCCGCGGGGTGCCGACGGCGTCGCGGATCACCGAAGCGGCGAACGTCGCCCACATCGGCTCGCCGTCGCGGCCGAGCAGGCGCCGGCCGGCACGCAGCCGGTGCAGCTTGCCGGCCACCAGGTCCCGGTAGGCCTCCCGCAGCAGCTCGACGTCCTCCGGGTGCACGAGGTCGAACAGGCTCAGCGCCGCGATCTCGGCCGGCGTGCGGTTGAGCGTCTTGGCGAGCGCCGCGTTGGCCCGCAGCACCCGGCCGTCCAGCTCGGTGAGCGCGACGCCGCTGGCGGAGCCGGCGAACACCTCCTCGAACTGCGCGCGGGTGATGACCTGCTTCTGCCGCGTCTCCTGCTCGACCTTCAGCAGCGCGCGGCTGAGGCCTTCCTGCCGCTTCTGGATGTCCTCGCGCATCATCTCGCCGTACCCCGAGCTGAGCGCGCCGAGCACGACCACGACCCGCTCGGCCAGGCGGTCGACGTGGTGCAGCTCCGGCTCGCGCAGGAGCGCCTTGCCGAGCACCTCCAGGCTGCGGCGCAGGCTGTCCGCGCCGACGCACCGCAGTTCGACGAGCCGCTTCCCGGCCGCCGCGGCGCCCGCCAGGTCCGGGGGCTCGCTCGCGACCGCGTCGAACAGCCGGCCGGCCAGGACCGCCAGCTCGCGCTCGATCTCTTCGGGCGTGTGCGGCAGGTAGGCGGTCGTGCTGACCAGGTAACCCCACTTGCGCGCGAGGGTGCCGAGCCGGCGTGCCGCGCGTTCGGCGGACGGCTTCTTCCGCGGGGTGTCACCGCGGGGATGGGGAGCAGTCACCTCTGCCTGTCCAAGGGGTCTCGGGCATACTCCGATTCGGTCAGCCGATATATCTTGGCGCGAAACAACGCGACACGCACGGTTTAATATTCATCCAATCGAGTGATAACCCTGCGGAGCGATACTCAGGCTGTTTCGCAGCCACGACCGGGTGGCGTCCCGGTAGTCACCGGCGTTCCGGTGCAACGCAACGGAATGACCGGCACCCGGGAGGACGTACATCGACAGTTTCGACGGATCGGCGTAGTAGGGCGCCTCCTGCGCGCGCAACACTCCGGGGTCCGCGCAGTCACGCAGCGCGAGCAGTCCGCAGAAAAGAACGTCCTTTTCTCCCACCACCTGGAAAACCGGTGCGGTAATTCCCCTCGTCGCCGGCAGCACGATCCCGAACAACGCGACCGTGCCCATCCCGGGCACCGAGACCTGGTCCTTCGTGGCTTCGTCGGCCGCGATCACGCCCGGGTCGGCGTCGGCGGTGTTGTAGAACAGCCCGGCCCGCGCCCCCGGCCGCGTGGTGAAGTACAGCGGATCGCTGCCGAGGTGCCCGAGCCGGCCTTCGAGCAGCGCGGGCTGGAGCCCGAGCGCCGCGCCGAGCGCCAGCACCGGCAGCGCCGGCAGGTGCGTGATGCCGGTGAGGACCACCCCGTCGACGTCGTGGTAGGTCGACGCTTCGACGGCGACCACACCGGAGCCGACCGAGTGCCCGACGATCACGACCTTTGCGAACCGTACCCCGCCGACGTGCCCGGCGCGCAGGTGGCCGACCACCTCGTGCGTCGACTCCGCCGCGGCCCACACCGACAGCGGCAGGCTCAGCGGGTGACTGCTGTTCCCGGCGCCGAGCTGGTCCGCGGCGAAGGTCGCGTAGCCGTGCGCGGCCATGTCGCGCTGGTAGGAGTAGCGCTCGGGCTGGTACGGCAGGTCCCAGTACGCGCTGTTGTACGTCCCGCCGTGCACGAGCAGCTGGACGGTGTCCGGCGCGTCACCGGCGGGCAGGCACAGCCGGCCGTGCATCGTCGCGGGCGCGCCCGGCACCAGCGGCGGCAGACCCGGGCCGCTGACCGGCAGATCCGTGTCGGTGCACGAGATCGCGGCGGCCTCGGCGGGCATCGCGGCGGTCATCGAGGCGAGCAGGACACCGCAGGCGAACAGGGCCGACGTCACCTTGACGGGCAGCTTCACGCCGCACTCCCTCTGGACTCGGACAGGTGAAGGAACTCCGGAACACTACACCCGGTAGCCAAACGGGCACCGTCAGGTCCGCGGCACCAGCGTCATCGGCAGCCGGTTCGGCTGCATCGTGGCCTTGAGCTGCGCGTAGACCTTCTTGCCCGGCACCGGAACCAGCCGCCAGCGCGCCCCGATCGTCGCGGCGACGATGCCGAGCTCCGTCGGCGCGAACACGTGGCCGGGGCACAGCCGGGCACCTGCGCCGAACGGGATGTACGCGCCCTTCGGCAGTTCCGCGGTGTGGCCGGGAGCCCACCGGCCGGGGTCGAACCGCCCGGGATCGGGGAACCAGCGCGGATCCCGGTGCAGCGTGTGCTGGCTGACCGCGACCTCGGCGCCGGCCGGGATGCGGACGCCGCCGAGCTCGACGTCTTCGCGGGCCCGGCGCATGAGGATCAGCGGCGGTGTGCGGCGGACGATCTCGTTGACGATCTGGTGCGTGTACACCAGATCCGGCAGGTCCTCGAACCGCGCGGCCCGGCCGCCGAGCACGGCGTCGACCTCGGCGTGGAACCGGCGTTCGACGTCCGGGTGCTGCCCGAGCTCGTGGAAGAACCAGGCCAGGGCGACGGCGGTGGTTTCGGCGCCGGTGGTGAGGATCGTGATGACCTCGTCGTGCACCTGCCGGTCGGACATGCCCTCGCCGGTGTCCTCGTCGCGCGCCATGAGCAGCATCGACAGCAGGTCGCCGTGGTCGGCGCCCTGTTCCCGGGCGGTGACCACGGTTTCGCCGATCACCTCGCGCAGCCGCGCGGCCGCGGCGTCGAACTTCCGGTTCGGCGGGATGGGCAGCTTCTCCACGAACTTCGGGGAAAACGCCCGGATCAGCACGTATTTCAGCATGACCGGGATGGAACGCTGGATTTCCGCGAGTGCCTCGTCGCCGAGCGCCGTCGAGAAGAGCGTCTGCCCCGCGATGGTCAGCACCAGGTCCTGCATCCGCCGGTCGAACTCGACGACTTCGCCTGGCTGCCACGACGTCGTGATCTCGTCGGCCAGCTTGGTCATGGTGTTTTCGGCGTAGCCCGCGATCCGCGTCCGGCCGAAGGCGGGCATCACGAGCCGGCGCTGACGGCGGTTGAGCTCGCCGTTCGAGGTGGCCAGGCCGTCGCCGAAGAGCGGGCGCATCTTGTCGAAGACCAGACCCTTGTCGAACTTGTCGGCGTCGGTGGCCAGCACCTGCCAGGACAGCTCGGGGGTGGTGACCACGTGCACCGGCAGCGGGCCGAGGTGGAGTTTGACGACTTCTCCGTGCGCGGGCAGGGAAGTGAAGAGTTTCAGCGGGTCACGCAGCAGCGCCACTGTGTGCCCGAGCACGGGCCAGCGGCCGGGGACGGGACGCGCGTCGGTCATGTCTCGCCTCCTCGCGACCGGGACACCTTAGCGACGCGGCGGGGTCTCCGAGCGCGGGTCCACACGAACGGATGAGGGCGCTACACTCCGGCATCTCGAGCGAGGGTGGGAGGTCCTGTGACCGGGGAACTGAGCTGGGTGCCGGCGGAGATCGACACGACGGTGCCGAACCCGGCGCGGGTGTACGACTTCTGGCTCGACGGCGACCACAACTTCGCCGCCGACCGCGCGCTCGGCGAGCAGATCCTCAAGATCATGCCGGGCGTCCGCGACGCGGCCCGCCTCAACCGCGCGTTCCTGCGCCGCGCGGCACGGTACCTCGTCGACGCCGGCGTCCGGCAGTTCCTCGACATCGGCTCCGGCATCCCGACGGTGGGCAACCTGCACGAGATCGTCCAGCAGGCCGACCCGTCGTGCCGCGTGGTGTACGTCGACCGCGAGCCGGTCGCCGTCGCGCACAGCGAGCTGCTGCTGCAGGACAACCCGGGCTGCCTGGTGCTGCAGGCCGACCTGCGCGACGTCGACGAAGTCCTGGAGGGCGCCGCCAAGCTGCTGGACCCGGGCGAGCCGATCGCCGTGTTCATGTTGCTGCTGCTGCACTTCGTCCCGGATTCGTGGGACCCGGCGGGCATCGTCGCCCGCTACCGCGACCGCCTGGCCCCGGGCAGCTACCTGACGATCTCGCACGTCGCGGCGGACTCCGAGTCCGAGCGCCTCGACGAGGCGGTCGAGGTGTACAAGAGCAACCAGAACCAGCAGAACCAGCCGGTCCCCCGCACCCACGCCGAGGTCCTCCGCTTCTTCGACGGCTTCGAAATGGTGGAGCCGGGGCTGGTGGGGTGCGCGATGTGGAACCCCCGCGGCGCCGGCGACATGTCCGACGACCCGGCGATCAACGCGCTGCCGTACGCGGGTATGGGGCGGAAACCCTAGTCACCGCAGGGAGAACGTCGCCAGGTTCACCGGGCCGGCGAAAGTCAGGTAGACGTCGTGGCAGCCGGTTGCCTTCGCCAGGCCGGTGGTCACCGTCGTGTACGCGTACCGGTCACCCGTGGTCGGAACCGAAGCCGTCCCCAGCACCCGGCCGGTCGGCGAGTCGAGGCGCACCGTGACGTGCGATGGCTCCACTGTGGACACCGAGGCGGTGAACCGTGACGGGCCGTTCAGTGCGGCATCGCGGTACACCAGCCAGTTCCCCGAGGAAGCCGCGACCGACGTGCCCGCGACCTTCGACGTGTCCGTCAACGTCGTCCCGGAGTAGTCGTCGAAGTTCTGCGCGGGTGTGGGACGGCTCAGGTCTCGCGGCGCATGCCGCTCCCCCGGCACGAAAACCCGCTGCGCCGCGGAGAGGTCGGAAGCGTTGTGGCCCAAGGAGAACTCGTGGATCCCTTCCGCCACGACAGACCGTCCCCGTGAGACGTCCCAGGACGCCAGGTCCGCGACCGGCACGGAGAACCGCACCGTCCGCGTCTCGTGCGGAGCCAGTGTCACGCGCGAGAAATCCCGCAGCCGCTGTACGCCGGAGTCCTTCGAGTACAGCTGGACGACGTCCGACCCGAGACGGCCGCCGGTGTTCGTCACCTCGACGCTGACCTGCACCGCCGAGCCGTCGAACCCAGCCCGCGCCGCGCCGTACCGGAACGACGTGTAACTGAGCCCGTACCCGAAGGGGTACGACGGTTTCCCGCGGTAGTACTGGTACGTCATCCCGGTCTTCGCGATGTCGTAGTCCAGGATGCTCGGCAGCCCGGCGTCCGAGGCGTACCAGGTCTGCGTGAGCCGCCCGCTCGGGTCGACGTCGCCGAACAGGACGTCGGCGACCGCGTGCCCGGTCTCCTGCCCCGCGTGGCTCGTCCACACGATCCCCGGCACCGGCAGCGAGTCCCAGCCGGTGGTCGGGTAGCTGTTCTCCACCACAACCACAGTGTGCGGGTTCGCCTTTCGCACGGCCTCGATCAACGCCCGTTGCGCGGGAGCCAGCTCCGTGCTCGTCCGGTCGTTCGCCTCACGGCCGTTGATGAACGGCATGCTGCCGACCACGACCACCACCGTGTCGGCGCCGCGGGCCGCGTCGACCGCCGAGGCGACGCCGCTGCGCAGCACCTCGCGGCCGAACTTCGTCGCGTGCGCCGCGTCGGGCGCGGAGATCGTGAGGACCCCGTCGGCGCCGACCACGGCGAAGCGGTTCGGGCCGAACCACGGCTCGGTCACCTCGTTGCCCGCGTACTCCAGCACGAAGCTGCCATCCGGCTGCGGGTCGAGCTTGAGCTGCTGCGGCACGAACCAGCCGGTGGGCTGGTCGGCGTCGTTCACCAGCGCGCCGCCGGAGAAGCTCAGGTACTTCCCGTTCGCCGCCGCGCGCAGGGTGTTCTTGCCCGCGCCCCAGTCGAAGACGTCGAAGGACTCCGCCGCCCCGGCCGTGGTCCCGCCCGCGGTCACCTTGCCGGGCGCAGCAGGCGCCGTCAGGTACCGGCTGGTCGAGAGGTCTTTGAGCGCGATCCGGTCGACGCCTTCGGAAGACGCCACCGTCGTGCCGAGCCGCTCCTCGATGCCCTGCTTCGGCGTGACGCGGTAGGGTATCGAGCCGCTGTACCAGTCCTCGTACAGCGTGTCGGACAGCGGACCGACCACGGCCACCTTCGTCTTCGCCGCGTCGAGCGGGAGCGCACTGCCTTCGTTGCGCAGCAGGACGATCTGCTCGTCGGCCGCCTCGCGCGCCAGGGCGCGGTGCGAGGGCGAGCCGATCACGGCGGGGGTGATCTTCGCGTACGGGTTGCGTCCCGGCGGGTCGAACTCGCCCAGCCGGAACCGCAGCGACAGCAGGTGCCGGTCGGCGGTCTCGACGTCGGCCATCGTCAGCAGCCCGCGGGCCAGCGCCTCCTCCACCGCCGCGACGGTGATCGAGCCGTTCGTGTCGTTGTCGGTGAAGCTGTCGAGCCCGGCCTTGATCGCCGCCGCGTCAGCCTCTGCCTTGGTGGCGTAGTACTTCTCCGAGGTGACCAGGTTGGACGGCGCCCCGGCGTCGCTGACGACCGCGATGTCCCGCGGCGCCCAGTTCCGCAGAGTGCCGCCGAGGTCCGGGCTCACCGTGTTCGGCCGGCCGTTGACCAGGTTGTACGACGGCATGACGGCGTTCGCCGCGCCGGCCCGCAGCGGGATCTCGAACGCCCGCTCGTCGTAGTCGTGCAGGATCTTCGGCGGCACCGAGGAGTTGCTCGTGTCCCGGCTCACCCCGTTGTTGTAGGCGAGGTAGTGCTTCAACGTCGGCGCGGCCTGAAGGTACCGCGGGTCGTCACCCTGGATGCCGCGGCCGTAGGCGGTGGCGAGCTGCCCGGTGAGGTACGGGTCCTCGGAGTACCCCTCCTCGTTGCGGCCCCACCGCGGGTCGCGCAGCAGGTTCACCACCGGCGCCCACAGGTTGAGCCCCCACAACGTCGGGTTGCGCGCGTTGAAGCCGCGCGCCTCCTGGCCGACAGCCGTGCCGACCCGCTTGACCAGCGCCGGGTCCCACGTCGACGCCAGCCCGATGGCCTGCGGGAACACCGTGCCGTCGGCTTTGACCACCGCGCCGTCGTGGTCGTAGTCAGTGGACCACGCGACGCCGTGCAGTGCCTCGGTGCCCGTCTTGAACACGCCGATGCCCAGCCGCGGGATGGCCGGCTCGTACTGGTGCAGCAGCGAGATCTTCTCGTCCATCGTGAGCCGGGACAGCAGGTCGTCGATCCGGGTCGCCAGCGGCAACGCCGGATCGCGGAACGCGGGCGGGGGCGCCGCGAGCGCCGGCGAGGGGATCGGCAGCAGGAGCGCGACCACCGCCGGGACGAGCGCGCGGCGGAACGGGGACGGGCGCACGGACGGCCTCCCGGATTCGTCGAATCGTTTCGACGGCGCGGCGCGGAACATTCGCGTCGAAGGTGAGGATGGTGACGACTATTACAGTCGCCGGAGTCGAAGGTCAAGAGTTACTGGGAGCGCACCCAGGAAGTTTCGGTCATGCTCCAAACTGCGCTCTGAGCTGGGGGAAGATCCGTTACCAGCACCGTTCGACAAATTCGACTCCGAGGCCCGCCGTCGAATGCGAATCGAATATCTCCACGCGGCAATGCGTGCTTGTGTTTCGCGCGGGTGTCACTTACCTTCTTGCCATCGTCGATGCGCTTCGACGCACTTCTCCCGCTTCGTCCCCAGGAGGCCGCACGTGGTCACGATCAACGACGTCGCCAGCGCGGCGGGCGTGGCACCCAGCACGGTGTCGTACGTGATCAGCGGAAAGCGCTCGATCTCGCCGAAGACCCGCCGGCTGGTGGAAGAGAGTATCCGCAAGCTCGGGTACCACCCGCACGCCGGGGCCCGCGCGCTCGCCAGCAGCAAGACCAACGTGCTGGCCCTGGTCGTCCCGCTGCGCACCGACCTCAACGTCGCCGTGGTGATGGAGTTCGTCGCCGCGGCGGTCACCGCGGCCCGCGCGCACGACCAGGACCTGTTGCTGCTCACCAAGGACGAAGGCCCCGCCGCGCTGCAGCGGGTGGCGTCCTCGGCGATCGCCGACGCGCTGATGGTGATGGACGTCGAGGCCGCGGACCCGCGGGTGCCGATGCTCATCGCGCTCGACCTGCCGGTGGTGCTCATCGGCGTGCCCGACCACCCGGCCGGGCTGAGCTGCGTCGACCTCGACTTCACGGCCGCGGGCTCCGCGTGCGTCGCGCACCTGGCCGACCTCGGCCACCGTTCGGTCGCGCTGATCGGCCCCTCCCCCGCCGTCTACCGGCGCGGCACCAGCTACGCGACGCGCTTCCTGCGCGGGTTCGACGACGCCGCGCAAAGCCGTGGCGTGCGGGCGACGAACCGGCCCTGCGCGCACTCCTACGAAGCCGTGAGCGCCTGTTTGGACGAACTGCTCGCCGCCGACCCGGACCTGACCGGCCTGGTCGTGCACAACGAGGCCGTGCTGCCCGGGCTGCTCTCGAACCTGCGCCAGCGCGGTCTGCGCGTGCCCGAGGACATCTCCGTCGTCGCGGTCTGCCCGGACAGCATGGCCGCGCAGCACGCGGTCGCGCTGACCACCGTGGCCATCCCGGCCGAGGAGGTCGGCGCCCAGGCCGTCGAGATGACCATGCGCCGGCTCGCCGGCCACACCACCCCCGAGGTCCGGCTGCTCGGGCCCCGCCTCACCCCGCGAGACAGCACCGCCGCGCCGCGCGCCTGACCGGTTCCACTCCAGCGACGAAGGAGAACCACCATGTCCGCAGCTCGTCGCGCCCTCGTCCTGGCCGCGAGCGTCACCCTGCTGGCCGCCTGCAGCCCCAGCCCCGCGCCGCCGGTGTCGAGCGCCGCCGGCGCCCCGGCCGCCACCTCGATCACCGAGCTCGACTACTACGCCGACGAGCAGGGTTCGGCCGCGTGGCAGAAGATCCTCGACACGTGCGCCACGCAGACCGGGGTCAGGATCGACCGGCAGAAGGTGCCGACCGCGCAGATGCTGCCGAAGATCCTGCAGGGCGCGAGCTCGAAGACGCTGCCGGACCTGCTCTTCACCGACAACCCGACACTGCAGCAGGTCGCCGCCACCGGCGCGCTGACGGCGCTGGGCGACTACGGCATCACCACCGACGGCTACTACGACAGCATCGTCAAAGCCGGGACCTACCAAGGAAAGGTGTACGGCGTCGCTCCGGGCGTCAACGGCCTCGCGCTGATCTACAACAAGGACCTCCTCACCTCGGCCGGTGTCGAACCGCCGAAGACCTGGGACGAGCTGAAGGCCGCCGCGGCGAAGCTCACCAAGGACGGCAAGTACGGCCTCGCGTTCTCCGCGATCCCGTCCGAGGAGGGCACCTGGCAGTTCCTCCCGTTCTTCTGGGGCAACGGCGCGGAACTGTCCCAGCTGGACTCCCCGAAGGCCGTGCAGGCCCTGCAGTACGTCACGGACCTGGTGAGCTCCGGCTCGGCGTCGAAGTCCGTGGTGACGTGGAACCAGAACGACGTCGCCGACCAGTTCGTCGGCGGCGCCGCGGCCATGATGGTCAACGGGTCGTGGAACCTGGCCCGGCTCGACGAGCAGCAGTCGCTGCACTACGGCGTGGTCCCGATCCCGGTGCCGCAGGCGGGCGGCAAGCCGGTGGTCGCCCTCGGCGGCGAGGTCGGCGCCGTGCCGGTCACCAGCGGGCCCGCCCAGCAGGCCGCCGGGAAGGTGCTCTCCTGCATCCTTTCCGAACCGACGATGCTGCAGTGGAGCAAGGCGCACGCCTACGTCCCGTCGAAGACGGCCGCGGCCGCGAAGTTCGGCACCGAGCAGCCCGCGATGCAGGCCTTCGTCGACGAGGTCGGCTCGGCCCGCTCCCGCACCGCCGAGCTCGGCGAGAAGTACCCGAAGGTCTCGCAGGCGCTGGCCGACGCGCTGCAGGCGGCGCTGACCGGGAAGCAGCCGGCCGACCAGGCCCTGAAGGCCGCACAGCAGGCGAGCGGGTCGTGACACCGGCCGCCCGCCGCGAGCCCCGGTTCGCGGCGTGGGCGTTCCTCCTGCCGGCCCTGGCCTACGTCGGGGTGTTCTTCGGGTATCCCCTGGTCGCGAACCTGGTGATGAGTGCCCAGGACTACACGGTGAAGTCGTTCTACACCGGTGAAGCGCCCTTCGTCGGCTTCGCCAACTACTCCGCCGTGTTCGCCGACCCGTTGTTCTCGACGGCCGCGCTCACCACCGTGCTGTTCACCGCCGGGTCGCTCGTCTTCCAGTTCGGCATCGGCCTGGCGCTGGCGGTGTTCTTCACCGGCCGGTTCCTCGGCAGCGCGCTGCTGCGGTCGCTGCTCCTGCTGCCGTGGCTGCTGCCGCTGGTGGTCAGCGGGGCGGTCTGGCGGTGGATGTTCGACCAGGACCACGGGGTGCTCAACGCGGGCCTGCGCCTCCTCGGCTTCCCCGCGGTGCCGTGGCTGAGCAGCACGACCTGGGCGCTGCCCGCGGTGATCCTCACCAACATCTGGATCGGCATCCCGTTCAACCTGGTGATCCTGCACGGCGGGCTGCGCGCGATCCCGGCGTCGCTCCACGAGGCCGCGGCGCTCGACGGCGCGAACGCGTGGCAGCGGTTCCGCCACGTCACCTGGCCGCTGCTGCGGCCGGTCACCGGGATCGTGCTGATGCTCGGGCTGGTCTACACGATCAAGGTGTTCGACGTGATCATGGTCGTCACCGGCGGCGGGCCGGCCAACGCGACGCAGACGCTCACGACGTGGTCCTACCGGCTGTCCTTCCAGGATTTCGCGTTCGGGCAGGGCGCGGCGGTCGGCAATGTCCTCATCCTCGTCGCCACGGTGTTCGGGCTGCTGTACCTGCGCTCGGCGCGGGCGACGCTGGCCGAGGCGGCGACGTGAAGGCCCGGACGGTCTTCGGTGTCCTGATCGTCGCCGTGCTGCTGTTCCCGCTGTACTGGATGGTCAACGCGTCGCTGCAGCCCAGCGGCGCGCTGCTGCGCCCGGACCCGGCCTTCTTCCCGGTCGGCGGCACGCTGGACGGCTACCGCAAGGCCCTCGCCTCGCAGGGGCCCCACCTGTTGTCCAGCGTCGTCATCGCGCTCGGGACCGTGCTCGTCTCGCTCGCGGTCGCGGCGCCCGCGGCGTACGCGCTGGCCCAGCTCAAGGTCCGCGGCGGCCCGGCGCTGGTGTTCGTGCTGCTCATCGTGCAGATGATCCCGGGGATCGTGATGGCCAACGCGCTCTACACCGTGTTCGGCAACCTCGGGCTGATCGACAACTACCTCGGCCTGGTGCTCGCCGACTCCACCGCGACCATCCCGTTCGCGGTGCTGCTGTTGCGGGCCTTCATGATCTCCGTGCCGAGAGAGCTGACCGAAGCGTCGCGTGTGGACGGCGCCGGGTACTGGCGGACGTTCGTCTCGATCATCCTCCCGGTCAGCCGCAACGCGCTCGTCACCGCCGGGCTGTTCTCGTTCCTGTTCGCCTGGGCGGACTTCCTCTTCGCCGTCACCCTCACCACCGGCCGGTCGATCGAGCCGATCACCGTCGGCATCTACCGGTTCGTCGGCAACCAGTCCGCGGACTGGAACGGGGTCATGGCCACCGCCGTCCTCGCCGCGGTCCCCGCGGCCGCCCTGCTCGTCGTGGCCCAGCGGTACGTCGTCGCCGGGCTGACCAGCGGCGCCGTCAAAGACTAGGAGACCGCGTGATCGCCACGACCGAAGACGGCCGCTCGCTCGAAGTCACCGTGCGGCACGAGGTGCTGCGGATCGAACCGTGGGGCGCGGACAGCCTGCGCGTGCGCGCCGGACGGCACCGGATCCTCGACGACGTCCCGGGCGCGCTGCTGCCCGCCAAGCCGTCCGCCGCCACCGCCGAGGCCGGCGAGCGGTCCGGCCGGGTGGTGAACGGCGCGCTCACCGCGATCGTCGAGCTCGCCGACACCGACACCGGCGTCGACGCGCAGCTGAGGTTCGTCCGCACGGACACCGGCGAGGAGCTGCTGGCCGAGCAGCGCGCGCACTTCTGGTGGCCCGGCGCCCGGCTGTTCCTGCCGTCGCGCAACGGGTACGGCCGCCTCGAGCAGCGGTTCGCCGCCCACGACGACGAGCGCGTCTACGGCCTCGGCCAGCACACGCACGGCCGGCTCGACCAGAAGGGCCTGGTCCTCGACCTGGTGCAGCGCAACGCCGAGGTGTCGGTGCCGTTCCTGCTCTCGAGCCGCGGGTACGGCTTCCTCTGGAACAACCCCGCCGTCGGCCGCGTCGAGCTGGCCGCCAACGGCACCCGCTGGGTCGCCGACGACGCGCGTCAGCTCGACTACTGGGTGACCACCGGCGACGGCCCGCGGCAGATCCTCGGCCACTACGCCGACGCGACCGGGCACGCGCCCATGCTGCCGGAGTGGGCGGCCGGGTTCTGGCAGTCGAAGCTGCGCTACCGGACGCAGGAAGAGCTGCTGGCCGT
Organism: Amycolatopsis sp. NPDC104863; assembly: GCF_055582965.1. Lineage (NCBI taxonomy): Bacteria > Bacillati > Actinomycetota > Actinomycetes > Pseudonocardiales > Pseudonocardiaceae > Amycolatopsis > Amycolatopsis sp. NPDC104863. The sequence goes on along the minus strand of NZ_JBVJOW010000001.1, from coordinate 942,981 downwards.
CGCGCGGGAGTACCACTCGCGCGGGCTGCCGCTGTCGGTGATCGCTGCCGACTTCTTCCACTGGACGCACCTCGGCGACTGGAAGTTCGACCCGGCCGAGTGGCCCGACCCGGCCGGGCTGGTGCGGGAGCTCGACGAGCTGGGCGTCAAGCTGATGGTGTCGGTGTGGCCGTCGGTCAGCCCGCTGTCGGAGAACTACCGCGAGCTGCACGAGCAGGGCCTGCTGGTGGCCGCCGAGAACGGCGTCCCGGCCCACGCGCCGTGGCAGGACAAGGGGTTCGACGTCGAGCTGCCGGTGGCGTTCTACGACGCGACCAACCCGGCGGCGCGGCGGTTCGTCTGGGCCAAGGTCAAGGAGAACTACTACGACCTGGGCGTGCGCGCGTGGTGGCTCGACGGCGACGAGCCGGAGATCCAGCCCGGCCACCCGCACAACCTCGGCTTCCACGCCGGGCCGGGCTCGGAGGTCTTCAACCTCTACCCGCAGGCGAACGCGCAGGCCTTCCACGACGGCATCCGCGGCGAGGGCGACGACGAAGTGGTGCTGCTCAGCCGCTCGGCGTGGGCCGGCAGCCAGCGGTTCGGCGCGGCGCTGTGGTCGGGGGACGTCCCGGCGACCTGGGCGTCGCTGCGGGCGCAGGTGCGGGCGGGGCTGAACGTCGCCGTCGCCGGGATCCCGTGGTGGACCACGGACATCGGCGGGTTCCACGGCGGTGACCCGGCGTCGCCCGGTTATCGCGAGCTGATGGTGCGGTGGTTCTCCTACGGCGTGTGCTGCCCGCTGTTCCGCCTGCACGGCTTTCGCGACCCGCGGCCGCCGTTCGGGCCGGGGATGACCGGCGGGCCGAACGAGGTCTGGTCGTACGGCGCCGAGGCGCTGGCGGCGATCGAGGAGTCGTTGCGGCTGCGGGAGCGGCTGCGGCCGTACCTGATGGCCCAGATGCGGGTGGCGCACGAGCAGGGTGTCCCGCCGATGCGGCCGCTGTTCGTCGACTTCCCTGGCGACCCCGGCGCGTGGGACGTCGACGACGCGTTCCTGCTCGGCCCGGACCTGCTGGTCGCGCCGGTGCTCGAACCGGGCGTCACGGCACGCCGGGTCTACCTGCCCTCGGGTGCGATGTGGACGGACGCGGTGACCGGTGCGCGCCACGACGGCGGGGCCACCGTGGAGGCGGCCGCCCCGCCGGAGCGGATCCCGCTCTTCCTGCGCGACGACACGAAGCTGCCGATCCGCGGCTGACGGCGGGTCACGCGCCGTGCAGCTCGGCCCAGAAACCCGGGCGCCACGGCACCGGCTCGCCCGCGTGGACGCCGTCGGGCCACGTGCGGACCACGTGGACGTCCGTGCGGACCCGCGCCCGCGGGAACCGGAAGCGGGTGGCGGTCGCGCCGGCGAAGTCGGCGTGGCCGCTGAACCGGGCGCCGCCGAAGAAGGCGTCGGTGAACCGGGTGTCGCGGAAGGTCGTCCGGCCGGCGAAGCCCGCGCCGGCGAACGACGCGTCGTCGGCGAACTCGGCCGCCGAGAAGTCCGTCAGGGCCGAGAACCGCGCGTTGTCGAACCAGGTTTCGCCGTGGCTGGTGCTCTCGGCGAAGGCCGCGGTCCCGGTGAACGTGACGCCCTCGAAGTCCGCGCCCTCGCCGAACCGGGTGTCGCGGAACCAGGCGTGCCTCGCGAAGCACGAGCCTTCGAAGCTCACGAGGCCGGTGAAGACCACGCCGTCGAAGCGGGCGTCCCCGACGAAGCGGACACTGCTGAAGACGGCGCTGCGCACCGAGCAGCCGCGCAGGTCGACCGCGGCCAGCACCGCGTGCCCGACGTGCAGGTCCACGTCCGGCCAGAACCGCGGACCGGCCCGCCGCAGGCGCGGCCGCAGCAGCTCCCACAGCGGCTCCTGCGGGCCGTGGCGGAGCTGGGCGAGGACCTCGTCGACGCACTCCTGGCGCAGCCCGGGGTCGTCGTCGGCCGCTGCGGCCAGGTTCCGCAGCGCGGCGAGGCGCGCCGCGTACTCGTTCGCGAGCAGTTCCGCCCGGACCTCCCGCGGCACCGGCTCCGGCGGCGCGGCCGGGGTCAGGACCTCGGCCGGCCGGTCGCGGCGGAGCAGCAGCCACGCCGTGACCGCGCCCGAGACCGCGCCGACCAGCGCGAGGATCGGGAACGGGGTGAGCGTGGACATGCCGGGATTGTCCCGTCCCGGCCCGGCTCGGCGACACCGGTTTAAAGTGGACCTGTGAGTCCAACGCTGACGAAGAAGGGCGCCGCGACGCGGCAGCGGATCATCGAAGGCGCGGCGGCGGAGATCCGCGAGCGCGGTGTCGCCGTCACGACGCTCGACGACGTCCGGGCGCGCACCGGCACCAGCAAGAGCCAGCTCTTCCACTACTTCCCGGACGGCAAGGAAGAGCTCCTGCTGGAGGTGGCGCGGTTCGAGGCCGGCCAGGTGATGGCGGCCCAGCAGCCGCAGCTGGGCGAGCTGGGCTCGTGGGCGGCGTGGAAGCGCTGGCGCGACACGGTCGTCTCGCACTACCGCGAGCGCGGGCAGTACTGCCCGCTCAACGTGCTGATCTCCCAGCTGGGCCGGGCGACCCCGGGCGCGCAGGCCGTGGTGACGGAGCTGCTGCGCGGCTGGCAGAACGAGCTGGAGGCCGGCATCCGCCGGCTGCGGGACGCGGGCGAGGTGAGCCCGGAGCTGAACGTCGAACGCACCGCGGCCGCCCTGCTGGCGGGCCTGCAGGGCGGCGTGGTGGTGATGCTCTCGACCGGCCGCATCGACCATCTGGAAGCGGCGCTCGACGTCGGGATCGCGAACCTGCGGGCGAGCGGAAACCGGGGCTGAGCCCGGCTCCCGCTCCCGGGGTCAGGCGTTCTTGATCGCGGAGATCTCGAACTCGAGGGTGACCTTGTCGCTCACCAGGACACCGCCGGTCTCGAGGGCGGCATTCCAGGTGATGCCGTAGTCCTTGCGGCTGATCGTGGTCGAGCCCTCGAAGCCGATCCGGTCGTTGCCGAACGGGTCCTTGGCCGAGCCCTCGAACTCGAAGGGGACCGTCACCGAACGGGTGACGTCCTTGAGGGTCAGGTCGCCGGTGACGTCGAAGCTGGTCTCGCCGGTCTGCTTGATCTCGGTGGTGACGAAGGTGATCGTGGGGTACTCGTCCATCGACAGGAAGTCGTTGCTCTTCAGGTGCCCGTCGCGGTCGGCGTTGCGGGTGTCGATGCTGTGCGCCTGGATGGTCACCTGGGCGGAGGACTTCTCCGGGGCGTCACCGTCGATCGTCGCGGTGCCGGTGAAGTCGTTGAAGCTGCCGCGCACCTTGGTCACCATCGCGTGCCGGGCGACGAACCCGATCCGCGAGTGGGCGGCGTCCAGGGTGTACTCGCCGGTGAGCTGGGGGTACGTGGTCGCGGTGGTCATCGCTGGTCTTCTCTCCTCGTGCTGGCGTCCCCCCGGTGATTGAGGGCTCAACAACACTGTACTCAGAATGACTGGTTGCGCAAGCAAGCTTTGGATAGACTGCCGGTATGGGTGATCTGGACGAGGAGGAAGCCGCCTTCTGGCGGTCGCTGATCCGCATCACGACGGTGCTGCCGCGCGCCCTCGACGACCAGTTCCTCCCCGAGACCGGGCTGACGATCAGCGACTACGGCGTGCTCGTCGCGCTGTCCGAGGCGCCCGGCCACCTGCTTCGCATCTCCGCGCTGGCGGCGACGACCGCGTTGTCGCTCAGCCGGATCAGCCGGGTGGTCGACGACCTCACGCGGCGCGGGCTCGTCGAGAAGCGCCGGTGCGCCGAAGACGGCCGCGCGTCCAACGCCGTGCTGACCGCCGCCGGACTCGCCAAACTGGAGGCGGCCTACCCGGGCCACCTCGCCCGTGTGCGGGCTTCGGTGTTCGACCACCTGAGCGCCGGGGACATCCGCACCGCCGGGCCGGTGCTGGCCCGGCTGGCCGCGGCCATGGAGGCCACTCCCCCGACCGACGACTGCTGAGGACGCCGATGACCGACCAGGGCGAGTACAAGCGCGACCTGAACTACATCCCGGACCGCATCACCGCCGACGGCCGCGACGGCTGGCCGGTCGAGGCCGGCCGCTACCGGCTGGTCGTCGCGCGGGCGTGCCCGTGGGCGAACCGCGCGGTGATCGTCCGGCGGCTGCTGGGCCTCGAGCCGGCGCTGTCGATGGGCATCGCCGGGCCGGTGCACGACGAGCGGAGCTGGAGCTTCGACCTCGACCCCGGCGGCAGGGACCCGGTGCTCGGTATCGAGCGGCTGCAGGAGGCGTTCTTCAAGCGCGACCCCGGGTACCCGCGCGGCATCACCGTGCCGGCGTTCGTCGACGTCCCGAGCGGCCAGGTCGTCACCAACGACTTCGCGCAGATGACGCTGGACATGTCCACCGAGTGGACCGCGTACCACCGCGACGGCGCGCCGGAGCTGTACCCGGAGAAGCTGCGCGACGAGATCGACGACGTCGCGCAGAAGGTGTTCACCGACGTCAACAACGCCGTTTACCAGTGCGGGTTCGCCCGGTCCCAGGAGGCCTACGAGCACTCGTACCGCAAGCTGTTCTCGCGCCTGGACTGGCTTTCGGAGCGGCTCGCGGACCAGCGCTACCTGGTCGGCGACACGATCACCGAGGCCGACGTCCGGCTGTTCACCACGCTCGTCCGGTTCGACGCGGTCTACCACGGCCACTTCAAGTGCAACCGCCAGAAGCTCACCGAGCTGCCGGTGCTGTGGGCCTACACGCGCGACCTGTTCCAGACACCCGGCTTCGGCGACACGATCGACTTCGCGCAGACCAAGGAGCACTACTACGTGGTGCACAAGAACGTGAACCCGAGCGGGATCGTCCCGCTCGGGCCGGACGTGTCCGGCTGGCTGACCCCGCACGACCGCGACCAGCTCGGCGGCCGCCCGTTCGGCGACGGCACCCCGCCGGGCCCGCCTCCCGCCGCGGAACAGGTGCCCGCCCTGGCCTGACTGGCTACGGTGATCGCCATGGAACGCCTGCACGATCGCCGCATCCTGGTCACCGGAGCCGGCTCCGGCATCGGCCGGGCCACCACCCTGCGCCTGCTGGCGGAGGGCGCCCGCGTCATCGGCACCGACGTCTCGGAGGAGGGCCTGCTGGGCACCCAGCAGGCCGCCGACCGGCCGGGCCTGACGACCTTCGCCATGGACGTGGCCGACGAGGCGTCGGTGGCCTCGGGAGTCGCCTCGGCGACCGAGGCCCTGGGCGGGCTCGACGTGCTGGTCAACGCCGCGGGCATCCTGCTGGCGTCCCACACGCACGAGACGTCGCTGGAGCTGTGGAACCGGGTGCTGGCGGTGAACCTGACCGGCACGTTCCTGGTGACGCGCGCGGCCCTGCCGGCCCTGCTCACCTCGGCGCACGGCGTCGTGGTCAACTTCAGCTCGACGTCGGCGTCGTTCGCCCACCCGTACATGGCGGCGTACTGCGCGAGCAAGGGCGGCATCCAGGCGTTCACGCACTCGCTGGCCCTGGAGTACAGCAAGCAGGGCCTGCGCGCGGTCAGCATCGCGCCCGGCAGCGTGAAGAGCGGCATCACGGACTCGGCGGCGAGCTGGCTGCCCCAGGACGCCGACTTCTCCCTGTTCAGCCGGCTGCTGCCGATCATCCCGGCCGACCACACGACCGAGGTGGGCAACCCGGTGGCGGGCCCGGAGACGGTGGCGGGGGTCGTGGCGATGCTGGCCTCGGACGACGGCAAGTTCATCACGGGCACGGAGATCCGGATCGACGGCGGCACGCACACCTGAGGACTAAACCGGCGGGCCCGCTCGCGCGTGGAGAGCCCGTGACCGCTCCCGTTCCAGACCACGACGTGCGCTTCCGGGAACTGTTCGAGGTGCACTTCGGCGAGCTGACCCGGCTCGCCCACCTGCCCGGCGCCGACGCCCCCGAAGACGTGGCGCAGGAGGCCTTCCTCCGGCTCCGCGCCCCGCTGGGCGACCGCGCGACCTGCCGCCTTCGCGTGACCGTGGTGCGCCGGTCGCGGAGACAGCGGGCTCGCGCGACGTTCACGGAGCTGGACGCGCTACCCCGGCCGCAGCGCGAGGTCCTCGTGCTGCGCTACGGGCTGGACCTCGGCACGGCCGAGATCGCGGAGACCCTCGGCCGTTCGCCGGGCCGGGTCGAGGCGCTGCTCCGCCAGGGGCTGGACCAGCTGGAAACCCGGCCGGCGGTGGTCCCGCGCGTGCGGCGCGCCGCGTTGGCGGGCGCGGCCTTCGTGGTGTCGATCTGCGTGCTCGCCACGAGCCAGCTGGCGTCACCCGACCCGCGAGGCGCGACGCCGTCCCACGCGGACGGCACCTCGAGCCTCCCTGTGCCGACGTAGGCGCGTCTAGTCCACAGTGGACACGGCGCCGTCGAGCAACGGGCGCAGCTCCGCCACCACCGTGTCGAGCGGGGCGACGTCCTGGTGCGCCCGCGCCAGGACGATCGCGCCCTCCAGGGTGCTGAGCATCAGCACCGCCAGCGAGGTGCTGCGGGCCGGCGGGACGCCCATGTCCTCGAGCGCGCCCGCCAGCGGACGCTGCCAGCCGTCGAAGGCCTTGCCGACCGCCTCCCGCAGGAGGTCGCTGGTCGCCACGGTGTCGGCGACCGTCGCGACGAGCGGGCAGCCGGCGTCGAAGCCCTGCGCCGTGAACTCCTCACGCCACTGGGCGGCCATCGCCGCGAAGAGCTTGCCGGGGGTCGGGTCCTCGAGCTTCGCGGTGACGCGCGCGACGCGCCGGGCCGCGTAGTCGCCGGCCCAGGTGACCGCCTCGGCGATCAGCTGGTCCTTACCGCCCGGGAAGTAGTGCTGCAGCGACCCCCGCGGGGCTTCGGCGTGCGCCACGACGTCCCGCATGCCGGTCGCCCCGACACCGTGGATCCGCACCAGCTGCGCGGCGCTGAGCACCATCCGCTCGCGCGGTGTCCTCGTCATCGGCTGCCTCCTTCATGACGTTCGTCATGGTAGCCCAGCCGGGGACGACCAGGGCGAAGTCACGCTCTCCGCGTTCGAAAGTGGGGACCGGGCGGAAGCCCTGGCGCAGCAGCAGCGCCTCGGCCCCGGTGTTCCCGGCCTGCACGGTGCCCCGCACGACCCAGCCCGGGAACCGCCCGGACGCCCACAACCAGCGGCTCAGCGCGCTGCCGATCCCCTGCCGCTGCCACGCGTCGGCGACCAGCAGCCCGATCTCTGCCTCGCCCGGGGTTTCCGCGACGAAGTTCAGCAGGCCCACCGGAACCCCGCCGCGGGTGGCCAGCAACGCCGGCGAGCCGGCGAGCAGGAACCGCTGGTAGCGCCGGAAGACGTCACCCGGCTCGGCCGGGCCGCCCATGATGAAGCGCCGCCGGAGGCTGTCCGGCGAGCAGGCCGCGACCAGCGCGGCCACGCACTCCCGGTCCGCCGGGCGGTCGCCCAGCTCCCGGATCTCCATGACGGCTGTCATAGTCCCATCACAGCACGATGCGGCCCGGAACACACTATGACCGCCGTCATAGATCGACGGCGCGCGAAAAGTCTGCGACAGTGCCTGAAGGCTGGACCTGGGAAGACGCTCCCGAAGCGGAGAGAGGAAAAACCACTCCCTTCCGTATCTAACTTATAGCGCACCCCCGGGCTTGCGGCAAGACCCCGGTTGTCCCCCACAATTCTCGACCGAAGCCACGACCTGCACAAACGCGGGGATTTCCAAGGGGGTCTCTTGTCTGACGTGATCATCGCCGGGGGCGGGCCGACCGGCATGATGCTGGCGGCCGAACTGCGGCTGCACGGCGTCGACGTGCTCGTGCTGGAGCGCGACGCGGAGCCGACCAAGGTCGTCCGCTCGCTCGGCCTGCACGCGCGGAGCATCGAAGTGATGGACCAGCGGGGGCTGCTGGAGCGGTTCCTGGAACTGGGCACGAAATACCCGGTCGGGGGTTTCTTCGCGGGAATTCCGAAGCCCTCGCCGGAGCGGCTGGACACCGCGCACGGCTACACGCTCGGCATCCACCAGCCCGTCATCGACCGGCTCCTGGCCGAGCACGCGGTCGAGGCCGGCGCCGAGGTCCGGCGCGGCCGCGAGGTGACCGGGCTGGAGCAGGACGACGAGGGCGTCACGGTCGAGCTGGCCGACGGCGAACGGCTGCGGACGCGCTGGCTCGTCGGCTGCGACGGCGGGCGCAGCACCGTGCGCAAGCTGCTCGGCGTCGGCTTCCCCGGTGAGCCCAGCCGGATCGAGACGCTGCTGGCCGAGGTCGAGGTGACGGTGTCGCGGGAGGAGATCGACACCGCGAACATCGAGGTCCGCAAGACCCAGAAGCGCTTCGGTTTCATGCCCGTGGAGGGCGGCACCTACCGCGTGGGCGTCCCCGCCGAAGGGGTCGCCGAAGACCGCCGGACCCCGCCGACGCTGGAAGAGCTCAAGGAGCAGCTACGGAAGACCGCCGGCACAGACTACGGCGTGCACTCGCCGCGCTGGCTGTCCCGCTTCGGCGACGCCACCCGGCAGGCCGAGCACTACCGGGTGGGCCGGGTGCTGCTGGCCGGCGACGCCGCCCACGTCCACCCGCCGACCGGCGGCCAGGGACTCAACCTCGGGGTCCAGGACGCCTTCAACCTCGGCTGGAAGCTCGCGGCCGAGGTGAACGGCTGGGCGCCGGCCGGGCTGCTGGACAGCTACGAGGCGGAGCGGCACCCGGTCGGCGAGGACGTCCTCAACAACACCCGCGCCCAGATGGAGCTGATGCAGCTCGAGCCGGGCCCGCAGGCGGCGCGCCGGCTGCTCGCGGAGCTGATGGACTTCGACGAGGTCAACCGGCACCTCACCGAGAAGATCATCGCGATCGGCATCCGCTACGACTTCGGTGAGGGCCACCCGCTGCTGGGCCGCCGGCTGCGGGACGTCGAGCTCAAGCAGGGGCACCTCTACGGGCTGCTGCACGCGGGCCGCGGCCTGCTGCTCGACCGGACCGGCTCGCTTTCGCCGGCCGGCTGGGAAGACCGGGTCGACCACGTCATCGACGTCACCGACGTCAGCGAGGAGCTGGACGTGCCCGCGGTGCTGCTGCGCCCGGACGGGCACGTCGTCTGGGCCGGGGAAGACGGCGTGGACCTGTCCGGTGCGCTGCACAAGTGGTTCGGCGCGCCCACCGCCTGAAACGCTGTTGTCCGAACACGAAGAGGGAATCTTGTCTCAGGGGTACGAAGAAGAGCTGCGGGCCGAACGCGGCTACGTGGCGGGGCTCTACGCGCGGCTCGACGCCGAGCGCGCGCGAGTGAAGGGCGAGTACGAGGCGGCGTTGCGGGGCGACGGCGCGGGCGCCATGGAACGCGACGTCGGCGTGCGCGCGCTCGGCCGTCAGGTGAAACGGCTGGACGTCGTGGACAACGGGCTGTGCTTCGGACGGCTGGACGCCGTCTCGGGCGAGGTCTCCCACATCGGGCGGATCGGCCTCTTCGACGAGGAGGACGAGTACCGGCCGGTGCTGCTCGACTGGCGGGCGCCCGCGGCGCGCCCGTTCTACACGGCCACCGGCGCGAACCCGGAGGACATGCGGCGGCGCCGGCAGTTCCACACGCGAGGCCGGCGGCTGCTCGGGTTCACCGACGAGGACCTCGGCCGCCCGGACGCGCAGGCGCAGGGGGACGCGGCCCTGCTGGCCGCCGTCAACGCGCCGCGTGGCGAGGGCATGCGCGACATCGTCGCGACGATCCAGGCCGAGCAGGACGAGATCATCCGGCTCGACCACCCGGGTGTGCTCGTGATCGAAGGCGGGCCGGGCACCGGCAAGACGGTCGTCGCCCTGCACCGCGTCGCGTACCTGCTCTACACGCAGCGGGAGCGGATGGAACGCCACGGCGCGCTGGTCGTCGGGCCCAACCCGGCGTTCCTGGACCACATCGGCCGCGTCCTGCCCTCGCTGGGCGAGACGGACGTGGTGTTCACGACCGCGGGCGGCCTCCTCCCGGGCCTGCACGTCACCGCCGAGGACACTCCGGAAGCCGCGCAGCTCAAGGGTTCGCTGAAGATCCTCGACGTGCTGAAGGCGGCGGTCGCCGACCGGCAGCGGTTGCCGGCGGAGCCGATCCCGATCCAGCTGAAGGACGTCACGGTGCGGATCGACGCCGAGACCGCCGAGTGGGCCCGGCAGGAGGCGCGTGACAGCGGGCTGGCGCACAACGAAGCCCGCGCGACGTTCACCGAGATCATCACCTACGTGCTCACCGAACGGGCGATCGGCCGGATCGGCCGCGGCTGGCTCAGCCGGGACGACAAGGAGGAGTGGGAGCAGTTCCGCGCGGGCCTGCTCGACGAGCTCGCCGAAGACCGGAAGTTCGCCGCGGCGCTCGACGAGCTCTGGCCGGTCCTGACACCGGAGGGCCTGCTGTCCTCGTTCTACTCCTCCGCCCCGGCGGATTCGGCGTTGCACCGGGCCCGCGGTGACGCCTGGACGGTGTCGGACGTGCCCCTGCTCGACGAGCTGACCGACCTGCTGGGCCACGACAAGACGGCCGAGAAGGCCGCCGAAGCCGCCGCCGCGCGGGAACGGAAAGCCGAGGCCGAGTACGCCGAAGGCGTCTTCCAGACGATGAAGCTCGACCGGGAGGAGATGGACGAGGACGTGCTGCTCTCGGCCGAGAACCTCCTCTACGCCGAGGACCTGGCCGACCGGTTCGTCGAGCACGACACGCGCAGTCTCGTCGAGCGCGCGTCAGCGGACCGGGACTGGACCTACCGGCACGTCGTCGTCGACGAGGCCCAGGAACTGTCCGAAATGGACTGGCGGGTGCTGATGCGGCGCTGCCCGGGCCGGTCGTTCACGGTGGTGGGCGACCTCGCCCAGCGCCGCTCGGCGGCCGGGGCGCGGTCGTGGGACGCCATGCTGGCGCCGTACGTGCCGGGCCGCTGGGCCTACCGCTCGCTGACGGTCAACTACCGCACGCCGGCCGAGATCATGGCGGTCGCCGCCTCGGTGCTCGCGGACTTCGCGCCGGAGGTCAAGCCGCCGGAGTCGGTCCGGGCGTGCGGCGTCCCGCCGTGGTCCCGGCGGGTGACCGCGGACGAGCGGGCGGCGGCGATCGAGGAGTTCGTCCGCGAGGAGGCCGGGAAGGAAGGCACGAGCGTCGTGATCGGGCCGCCGGGGGTGCCGGGCACGGTGCCCGCGTCGGAGACGAAGGGCCTGGAGTTCGACGCGGTCCTGGTGGTGGAGCCGGCGACGATCCTCGCCGCCAGCGCGGCCGACCTGTACGTGGCGCTCACCCGGGCGACCCAGCGGCTCGGCGTGCTGCACGAAGGCGCGTTGCCCCCGGCGCTGGCCGGGCTCGCGGAGGTGGTCCGGAGCTAGCCACGGCCGGCCCACGGTTCGCCGGCGGGGAGCGCGGGTACGTTGCCGACGCCCGCGCTCCCCCACCGCGAAAGGCGTCCCGATGCAGCTTTACGCCGAACGGCCGATCCGCCGCACCGCCCAGCTCCTGGCCGACCTGCTCGCCCTGCTGGTCGTGGTGGTCGCGGTGTGGCTCGGGACCACGGTGTACGACGAGGTCATGAAGCTGCGCGCCCCGGGTGACGGGCTCGTCGACGCCGGAACGGGGCTGCGCGGCACGTTCGACTCGGCGGCGAACTCGGCCGGCGGCCTCCCGCTCGTCGGCGACGCCCTCGCCAAAGCGCTCCACGGCGGCTCCGACGTCGGCACCAAGCTCGTCGACTCGGGCCGCTGGCAGATCGAGGCGGTGGAGAACCTGGCCTGGTGGATGGCGGCGGTCATCATCGCGCTGCCGGTGCTGACGCTGCTGGCGACGTGGCTGCCGCTGCGCTGGCACTTCACCCGCCGCGCAACGGCGGCGGCCCGGTTGCGGGCGCTCGGGGACGAGGGCCTGGATCTGCTGGCGCTGCGCGCGTTGGTGACCCAGCCACTGCGCAAGCTGGCTTCGGACGGCGAAGTCGCGACCGGCTGGCGGGAGCGGGACCGCGACGTCATCGAGAAACTGGCCGGCCGCGAGCTGGCCAGCCACGGCCTGGTGACCTGAGCTCGGTCAGGCCATCACGGGGTGAACCGCGTCAGCGAGTGCATCGACTTGATCAGCCCCTTGGCCGCCATCGCCCAGGTGCGCTTCTCCGCCATCTCGTCCCGGAGGGCTCTGGCGGTCGCGAAGGCGGGCTTCGGGTTGTTCAGGACGGCGGCGAGTGCGTCGCCCCACCGCAGTGCGTTTACCTGTTCGTCGTCGACCACCGGAAGCACCCGGGTGCTCAGCTCCACCGAGAGATCCCCTCGCTCCTCCTCGAGCAGCGCCCCGAGCCCGCTGCGCTTGCTCACGATGGTCGGGACGCCGGCGGTGATCGCCTCCAGCCCGACCAGGCCGAACCCTTCGGCACGCGACGGCATCACGACAACGCTCGCCTGGTGCAGGTCTTGAGCCAAAGTGGACACCAACGGGGAATAGGGGCGGGGAACGACGCGCAGCGAGGGCGATCCGGCCCAGGCCCGGACCGCGTCCGCCAGTGCTTTGCCTTCCTTGGCTTCCACGCCGCGCAAGACGAGCTCGACCTCCGGGTCGTGCGTACCCCGCTGCTGGCAAGCGTTCCCCAGCGCCCGGGCAAGCAGGTCCACTCCCTTCAGCTTCGCTTCGCGCCGCGTGAGCCTGCCGACCAGGAGCACCCGGACGGTGTCGCTCGGCGGCGGCAGCTCGACGACCCGGTCCGCGACGTCGAACCCCGGGTCCAGGCGCAGTGCCGCCGTGTCCGTGGAGCCGTGCAAGCGGTCCCGCAGGTAGTGGTGCAGGACCGGGCCGACCCCGACGGCCAGATCGGCTTTGCTCGCCAGCTTGAACTCGGCCAAGAACCGTCGTTCGGCTTCGGCGGTGGGATCTTCGTCGAGCTCGTGCTCCTTCTCGAACTCGACCCGGTCGGAGATCACGTGGAAGAAGTGCAGCAGCTTCGCCTCGCGAAAGTGGTCCTCGACCAGCCACGAGGCCGGCTCGCCGGTCTTGCGTCCGTGCCCGATCACGACATCCGGCACCGCGCCGTCCAGGCCCAGCGGCGGCCGGGACAAGGCGGTCTCGGGGCGGTCGAGCGCGGCCGGCGGGTGGACCAGCGTCACGCCCGTCGCCGCCGCGTCCTGGCGCTCTTCCGCTGAAGCGAAGGGAATCGAGCAGTACACCTCGACGTCCTCCGCGGCCAAGGCCCGGCACAGCTGCCGGTTGAACGTGCTCAAGCCGCCGTTGCGCGACTCCCATTCGGTGTTCACGGCGAGTACGCGCAGCCGGCGGCGAGCGGAGGTCCTGACGGGTTCGCGCGCGTCGCCGGACTGGTCCGCCGACTTTTCCGGCGGACCCTGCACTGGACCTTCCGCCCGCAACCGCTCGACGTCCGCGTTCGCCCCGACCTCTTCGTAGAGCGCGATGGCCGCCGCGCGGTGGGCGGCCGCGTCCACCAGGTCGCCGATCGCGGCGGCCACCCTGCTCAAGCCTTCGAACGCCACCGCCTCCTCCCGGGCGGCCCCGCCGTACCGGGCTCGCTCCACGGCTTTGCGGTAGCGGTCACCGGAAACGGTCACCTTGCCCAGCTTCAGTTCCGTCTCACCGAGGTAGGACAGCAGCTGGGCGACGTCACCGTCACGGAACTCGAGCTCGCCGAACTCGGCGAGGGCGCTCAGGAAATGCTCCTCCGCCTGCTCCAGCTGCCCCAGCCGCAGCCGGCAGCGGGCGATCAGATCCAGCGCGATCGCGGCGTTGAACCGCTGCCCTTCGGCGCGGTAGAACCGCCACGCCGTGTCGGCCAGTTCGACCGCGACCTGACAGTCGCCGCCTTCGAAGGCCAACCACGCGTGGTTGGCCACGACGTTCATCTCGCCGTGCTGGTCTTCGGCGGCGACGAACTCGGCCCGCGCGCGCTCGTAGCGGTCCATCGCCTCGTCGCGCTCACCGAGCTGCCCGCGCGCCAGGCCGAGCCCGTTCAGCGTGACACCCATCGCCTTGTGGTCCTTCGTGCGGACCGCCGATTCGTGCGCCTGCTCGAAGCAGGCGATCATCTGTTCCCACTGCTTCGTGGCGTAGAAGTACTCGCGGAGGTTGTAGGCGAGCTTCCAGCACTCGGTGTCGTGACCGTGGTCGGCCATCTCCTGCAGCAGCGGCAGGAAGTTGTCGGCTTCCAGGTCCATCCACTTCTTCCCGGCCTCGGGATCGAGGAAGACCGGACTGGTGACCGGGGTCGACGGCGGGTCCAGCGGGATCCGGTAGCGGTGCTCGTTGGTCCGCAGGTTGGCCGCGGCCGCGGTGTGCAGGAAGTACTCGAACAACCGACGGCGGCCTGCGACGGCCTCGCCTTCGGACAGGATCCCGGTCTCCGGGCGGCGCAGGTGATCCCGCAGCATGTCGTGAAGGCGATAGGCGTTGTGCGAGTGCCATTCGAGCATGCCGGACCGGATCAGCCCGTCGAGCAGCTCTTCGGCGGCGGCCGGCGTGATCCCGGCCAGGGCGCCGGCCGCGTGCGCGTCGATCCGCGGGCCGGGGTGCAGGGCGGTCATGGCGAGCATGGCCTGTTGCGCGTCGGACAGCGTCGCGCAGGACGCCGCGAACACCGCGGCGATGCTGCGCACCCCGTCGTCGAATTCGCGGGGCCGGGCGGCTTCGTCGGCCAGCCTGGCGGCCACGTCCTCGAGCCGCCGGGCGGGGTTGTCGCGGAACCGCGACGCGACGATGCACACCGCGAGCGGCAGCTGATAACACAACCGGGTGATCTCGGTGATGACCGCCCGATCGCCGCGCTCGTCCGAGCCCTGGCGCAGCTGCGCCACCGAGCGGAAGAGCTCGGCGGCGGCGGCGGGAGCCAGCGTCCGCACCTGGCGGTGGAACGAGGTGCCCAGGGCGGTCAGCGGCTGCCTGCTGGTGACGATCACCGCGGAGCGGCCGTTCGGCGGCAGCAGGCGCACGAGCTCCTGAGCGCTTTTGACGCTGTCGAGGATCAGCAGGACCCGCCGGTTCACCAGCTTCTGCCGCAGCAGGGCCGCCCGGTCGTCGGTGTTCCTCGGCACCAGCTCGCCGGGCACACCCAACCGGCGCAGGACGCGGTCGAGCGCCTCGTCCTCGGCGATGGGCTTGCTGTCCGGGTTGTAGCCCTGCATGTCGAGGTAGAGCCGGCCGTCGGGGTAGTCGTCGCGCAGGACGTCCGCGACCCACAAGGCGATCGCCGTCTTGCCGACCCCGGGCAGCCCGTGCAGCACGCACACCTGGGCCGCCTGCCGCCCGCCCACCTCCTTGAGGTGTTTCGTGAGCGCCTCGACCTCGGCGTCACGCCCGATCAGCCGGTTCGGACCGGCGGGCAGGTCGAACTTCGGCTCGGCCGACATCCGGCGGTCGCCGACCGCCCGCCGGGCCGCCACTCGGGCCAGCTCGTCGCCGGTTCCGAACACGCGGTCGCACGCGGCCGCGAACGTGGTCGTCGGCGGTGACTGGCCCTGCTCGACTCGGCTGACCTGGGCCTTGCTGTAGTGGATGAGGTCGCCGAGGGCCTTGGTGGACAGACCGGCCCGCAACCGGAGTTCCCGGACCCGGCCACCGAAAGTCGCCCCGTCTTCGCCCACTTCGCCTCCTCCGGCCGCTCGGTCCCGCACCACGTGGTTCCCATCATCGGCCATGGCCATCGGGCCAAGGATCGCGGCGGTGGCCCATCGGCGTTACAAACTGCGAAGGGAACGATGTAACGCCGCCACACAGCGTGATCGCTGGTACAAATGGGCGAAGCCTGAGGACCAACGCCCATGACGACGAGTGAGCAAGTCGTCAGCCCGAAAGGACCGAACGACTTGCCTGAACCCAGATACGACGTCTTTTTGTCCTTCGCCGGCTCGGACCGGTCGATCGGCCGCCGGCTCGCGAACGACCTCAGCGCCTACGGAGTGCGCGTTTTTTTCGATGAGAAGATCGAATTGTTTTCGGGTATCACGGAGAGCATCCGGGAGGCGTTGAGCACGTCGAAGACGCTGCTCGCCTACTACTCAACGGCCTATGCCGACCGAGCCGCTTGCCAGCACGAGCTCATGCTCGCGATCTTGGCCGGCGAGCAGGAAGGGGATCCCTGCGGGCGGATCATGGTGCTCAACCCGGAAGCGCACACCGAGCACCTGCGTCCGATCCAGCTGGCCGACGCCAAGTTCGCGATCACGGACGACGGCGAGCTGGTGCGCGCGATCGCCAAGCGAGCCGCGGCGGTCGACACCCCGATCGGCTCCGCCCTGCCGGACTCACCCCCGTCGTGGCACGCGCAGCGGGTGGGTCCCGTCCGCCGGTTCCTGGGGCGCTACCAGGAGCTCTGGGACCTGCACACGGCGCTGCACATGGCGGAGTTCCCGTTGATCGACGAGACCGCCTGCGGCGCCTTCGCCGCGGTGTCCGGCTTGCCGGGCGCGGGCAAGACGGCCTTGGTGACGACCTACGCCTGGCGATTCGCGGCGGCGTACCCGGGCGGTGTGCGGTGGTTGAGCCTCAAGGGCGCCACCGCGGAGCCCGGCGAACTGCGACGGCGGCTCGAGACCGCGCTGATCGACCTCGACCCGCCCCGGCCGCGCCTGCTCGGGCGAACGGCCGCCGGACGGACCCGCCGGTCCGCTCGGGCGTCGCCGCGCTGCCTGTGGGTGGTGGACGACGTCCCGGCGGGAGTCGGTCCCGAATTGCTCGAGGCTCTCCCGCTGCCCGAATTCGGCCGCACGCGGGTCATTTTGATCGGCGAAGACGACGAATTCCGCGACGACCTCCCGGTGGTGCGGGTCGGCCCGCTCCCCCCGCACGACGCGGCCGCGCTGTTGGACGCCTATCGGGTGCCGGATGACGACGAAGACAGCGTCGCGCGCGACGAGCTCGCGGCCCACCTGGGTCATCACGCCGCTTCGCTGGTCACCGTCGGCAAGCACCTCTGTGATCGGCACGGCCTCGCTTCCTACCGCACGTTCGCGGCCGACCTGGCGATCACCGGATCGCTCGCCGGGGCGATCCTGGCGCCCGCCAGAGGTGTTCTCGACCGGATGACACCGGACGAGCGGCTCATCGTCCTGCTCGCCGACCGGCTGAGCACGACGACCTTCTCGGCCGCGAGCGTGGTCGACTTGAACGACCTCGCGCCGTTCGACGTGGGCGCGACCCTGAAGATGCTGCGTGACCGGTCGGCCGCCGTCCGGGTCGGCACCGACTGGCACCTCGATCCGAACGTCGTCCGCGCCGCGCACAAGGTGTCCCCGCTCCTAACGAGCCGACGTCTCAGCGCGGGCCCTGCTTCCGGCCCACCGAGCGGCCGATGAAGTAACCCAGAAGCAAGCCCACCACCAGGCCGATCGCGACGAAGAAGATCACCGTCGCCGCGGCGATCTTGCCGACCGTGCCGAGGAAGCCCTTGGCTTCGAGGTCGGTCACCGTCGCCAGGGCCTGGACCATCGTGTAGTGCGTCATGATCACCAGCGTCGCACCGGACGGCGTGGCCCGCACGACGTGAAGGTCCCCCGCCGGCGCTCAGGACACCGGCGGGGAGACCCCCACACTCCGCAGGCGGTCCTCAGCCGACGGAGGGGCCCATCCCGAGGGACTGCGGCGTGCTCGCGTCGGGCGAGGGCTGGTGCAGGCCTTCGTCCAGCGGGCCGAACTCCGTCATCAGCGCCGCGCTGCCGCCCCACGGGGTGGCTTCCTCGGCGATCAGGGAGTTCGTCGTCAGCAGCAGCCCGGCCACCGAAGCCCCGTTCTGCACCGCCGAACGGCACACCCGCAGCGGGTCGACGACGCCGAGCGCGATCATGTCGCCGTAGCGGTCGTGCAAGGCGTCGAAGCCCTCGTCGTTGCCCAGCTCGCGGGTGCGCGCGACGATCTCGTGCGCCGGGTGGCCCGCGTTGTGGGCGATGAGGTAGGCCGGTTCGGCCAGCGCGCGCCGGACGATCTCGACCCCGATCGCCTGGTCGCCTTCCAGCCCGAGACCTTCGAGCGCCTTCTCGGCGTGGAGCAGGGCCGCTCCCCCGCCCGCCACGATGCCTTCCGCCATCGCCGCCCGCGTCGCCGACAGGGCGTCCTCGACGCGGTGCTGCAGCTCCTTCAGCTCCGCCGGGGTCGCCGCCCCGACGCGCACCACCGCGACCTTGCCGGTCAGCGCGCCGATCCGCTCGGTCAGCACGTCCTCGTCGACGCCGAACTGCGCGCGCTCGAGCTCCGCCCGCAGCTGCCCGACCCGGAACTCCACCGCGCCGGCCGAACCCGCGCCGCCGACGATGGTCGTGTTGTTCTCGGTGACGCGGACCTGCTTGGCCCGGCCGAGGTGCTCCAGGGTCATCGTCTCCATGCTGAAGCCGGAGTGCCGCGAGAGCACCGCGCCGCCGACGATGGCCGCGAGGTCCTCCAGCTTGTGCAGCCGCCGGTCGCCGAACCCGGGCGCGCGCACGGCCACCGACTGGAAGGTGCCGTTCACGTGGTTGTGGATCAGCATCTGCAGGGCCGTGCCCTCGACCGTCTCGCCGATCACGACGAGCGGCCGCGGGTCGCGCATCACCTTGTCCAGCAACGGCATCAGCTGCTGCACCCTGGTGATCTTCTCCGCGCACATGAGGATGTACGGGTCGTCGAGCACCGCCTCCAGCCGGCCCGGGTCGGTGACCAGGTACGGCGAGAGGTAGCCGTTGTCGAACTCGAAACCCTCGACGAAGTCGACGCTCATGCCGATCGTGGGCGACTCCTCGACCGTCACCACCCCGCCGTCACCGACGGTGTGCAGGGCCTTCGCGATCACCGCGCCGACGACGTCGTCGTCGTTGGCCGAGATCGCGGCGACTCGCGCGTAGTCCTGTTCGGACACCACCGGGTGCGCCTGCTTCTCCAGGTGCGCCACCAGCAGCCCGACGGCGTGGTCGATGCCGCGCTTGACGAGCACCGGGTTGCCGCCGCCCGAGATCGCCCGCATGCCTTCGTGGACGATGGCCTGGGCGAGCACGGTGGCCGTGGTGGTGCCGTCGCCGACGACGTCGTTGGTCTTGATCGCCGCTTCCTTGACCAGCTGCGCGCCCATGTTCTCGAACTGGTTCTTCAGGTGGATCTCGCGGGCGATGGTGACGCCGTCGTTGGTGACCACCGGCGAACCGGTGATCTTCTCGATGATCACGTTGCGGCCCTTGGGGCCGAGGGTGGACTTGACCGCTTCGGCCAGCTTGTCGACGCCCGCCAGCAGCAGGTCGCGGGCGTCCGAGCCGAACCGCAGTTCCTTCGCCATGTTCCTGCTCCTAGGGTGTGAGGATGGCCCGACCGCGCACGCGTCCGGCATCGAGGTCGGCGAGTGCGTCGAGAGCCGCGTCCAGCGGGTACTTCTTCGTGTGGAGCGTGACCTTCCCGGCCTGGGCGAGCACCATCAGCTCCACGAGGTCGTTGTAGGTGCCGACCAGGTTGCCGATGACGTTCCGCTCGGTCGAGATGATGTCGATCGTCGGGATGTCGATGTTGCTGCCGTAGCCGATGACGAAGTGCGAGCCGGCCCGCCGGGTCATCGCGAAGGCGTCCTGCTGGGCGCCCTGCTCGGCGACGAAGTCGAGCACGACCTCGGCGCCGTCGCCGCCGGTCAGGTCGAGCACGGCGTCGACCTGCTTGCCGTCGCCCAGCACCGTTTCGTCGGCGCCCAGCTCGGCCGCCAGCTTCAGCGCGTCGGCGTTTCGGTCGACCACGATCACGCGGGTCGCGGTGAGCGCCTTGAGCGACTGGATGCCGATGTGCCCGAGGCCGCCGGCGCCGTTGACGACGCAGGTGGTGCCCGGGTACAGCAGCGGCACGGCCTTGCGGACCGCGTGGTAAGCGGTGATGCCCGCGTCGGCCAGGGCGGCGACGTCCTCCGGCTGCGTCGCCGGGTCGAGCTTGATGCACGCCCGCGCCGACGTCAGCAGGTACTCGGCCATGCCGCCGTCGCTGTCGATGCCCGGGAAGCTCCCGTTCGGGCAGTGCATGTCGTCACCCGCGCGGCAGGCGTGGCACAGCCCGCACGTCGGGGTCGGGTGCAGGATGACGGTGTCGCCGACAGCGACGTTGGTCACCGCCGGCCCGACCTCGTGCACCCAGCCCGCGTTCTCGTGCCCGATCGTGTAGGGCAGCGCGACGCCGGACTTCTCGGCCCACTGCTCTTCGATGATGTGCAGGTCGGTGCGGCACACGCCGGCGCCGCCGATCTTCACGACGACGTCGAAGGGCCCGGTGGCGCGCGGCTCCGGCACCTCTTCGATCACCGGTTGCTGGTGGTACTTCTGCAGCCGCACGGCCTTCATCCCGTGCCCTCCTCATCCGAAGTCAGCGAGTACCGCGCGCGCAGCATGCCGCGGCACACGCCGGAGTTGGCCTCCATGCTCGTGCGGGTCAGCCGGGCGAAGGCCAGGTGGCGCTTCGCGTCGGCCGGGGCCACCGCCGCCCCGGTCGCGGGGTCGAGCAGCAGCGGATCGCCGTCCTCGGCGGGCAGGCCCAGCTCACGGCGCCGGGCGCGCAGCCGCTCGAGGTCCGGCCCGGGCGGGACGTCGCCGAGCGTCAGCGACCGCGGGTCGCGCCCGCCGAGGGTCCGGCAAACACGGTCGGTGCCGGCGAGCACGGCCTTGCGCACGAAGTCGTGGCGCAGCGTGTCGAGCTCGTCGACCGCCTCACCCTCGAACGACGCGACGAACCCCTGCCGCGCCGCCACCCCGCGGTTGATGACGTCGGAGGCGAAGTGGTCGTCGAGCCGGATGTCGAGCCCGGTCAGGCCCGGCACCCCGGCGACGGCGTCGTAGGCGTCCGCGACCATCAGGAACGCGAAGTTGGGCGCGCAGAAGTAGGTCGGCAGCCGCAGCCGGATGACGGCGTGGCCCGCCGCGCTCACCTCGCAGCGGGCCACGAAACCCAGGTCGGTGAGGGGTTCGTCCAGTTCGGGATCCCGGACGGTTCCGAGAGCCGACCACACTGTCGCGTAATCGGCGTGGCCGGCCCGGACACCCCGTTCGTCGAGAGCCGTCATGAGTTCGGCACGCCGACGGGCTCGACGTTCTCCGGCGCCGCCAGCTGCAGCTCCTTCGGCACGTCGATGTCGTAGAGCCGGGCCGCGTTCAGGCCGAGGATCTTCTTCTTCTGGTCGACCGTCAGCGGCGGGAAGTCCGACAGGTCGTCGTCACCGGGCATGTTCCAGTCGACGAAGCCCTCGACCTGCCACTTGGGCTCCCAGATGGCGTAGTCCGCGCCGAAGATCAGCTTGTCCTCGCCCAGCCAGAACATCAGCTCGCCCATGACCTTCGCGAAGAACTTCGGCCGGGCGTGCATCAGGCCGCCGACCACCACGGCCAGCCCCGCGTAGACGTTCCGCTCCTGGGTGGCCATGAAGCAGAAGTCCTCGATGCGCGGCAGGCCGACGTGCTCGACGATGAAGTTCAGGCCCTGGAAGTTGGTCGCCACGTGGTCCACATCGGACACGTCGAAGGCGTCCTTGTCCAGCGGCCAGATCGTCGGGCCCTTGTGGATGTGGACGTTCTTGACGCCCAGCTCCTCACACTTCTCGAGGTACTTGGCCGCTTCCGGGTCCTTGAGGCTCCAGCCGCGGGAGTCCCCGCGCCACTCGGCCGTGTAGAGCTTGACACCCTTGCAGCCGTACTTCTTGACGCGTTCCTCGAACGCCTTCATGCCCTCGTCGCCTTCACGCGGGTCGAAGGTGGTGTTCACCAGGAACTTGCCGGGGTGCTTCGCGGCCAGCGCCCCGTCGGCCTCGGTCGTGTTGAACCCGTTCGTGTACCACTGCCGCAGGTTGGTCGGCTGGAAGATGGCCGTGTCGACGTGCCCGACCTCGAACAGGTCGTGCATCATCAGCTCTTCGGAGTACTTCTGGAACCGGTCGATCGGCCAGTGCGTCTCCTTCGGGCCGAGGCCCTGGTAGGCGTGGAAGCACTCGATCCAGCCCTTGGCGTATTCCTCCTGCCCCTTCACCCAGTTGTCCGGGCTGGCGTCCCAGAAATGGGTGTGGGCGTCAACTACGAAATACTTTTCGCCGTCTTTTTCGTACACGGTGACCCTCCTGAGCGGATCGAGTGCTTCCTTGCTTGCTGCTCTGAACTACTTGGTGATGACCTTGAGGTCGAAGTCGAGGTATTCGGCCGCGTCCTCGGGGTTGGCGAACATGATCGTGCGGTCGTCTTCGTGGATCATCCGCCCGTAGTGGGTGGACATGCTCTCCTCGAACTCGGCCGCGTTGAACCAGCCCTCTTCCTCGCCGGCGGCCTCGTCGACCTCGGCGTAGACGAGGTCGGTCCGGCCCTGCGCATCGACGCGGATCATCGAAGGCAACGGCGTCACGGTCACGTTGTCCTTGCTCGCCATGACTTCCGCGATGATCGCGCCGACCTGGTTGTTCATCAGCGTGAAGCCGCACATGTTGGACGCGGTGTTGTTCGTCTTGTACGGGCTTTCCGCGGTCTTGAAGACAGTCACTGGCTCAGCTCCTCCGGTGCTTTGAGGCCCAATTCGGACAGGATTCCGGCGAACCGGCTCTTCGCCCGGTCGAGACCGTCCTCGAACCGGATCGGCTTGGCGTCGGGCTGCGACCACAGCGGCTGCAGGGCCCGGGCGGCGGCGATGCTCTTCGGCACCCACTCCTCCAGCCACTTCTGCAGCAGCGCCTGGTTGTGCCCGGCGAACTCCTTGTCGTTGATCAGGAGGTGGAACATCGCCTTCGTGTAGCGGAGGTCGCGTTCGGAGAAGTCGAACTCCTCGGCGCCGATCAGCGTCGGGGTGACGAAGTCGCCGTTCGCCGGCGCGGCCTGCTGCACCAGGTTGCTGCGGAACAGCTCGCCGACGAGGGGCTCGAAGACGATGTTCGCGGCGAAGATCGCCTCGCACCAGTCCCAGATCCCGGTCAGCTGCTCGGCGGTCTCCCGCACGCCCTGCCAGGCCGGGTCCTCGGCCCAGGTCGTCAGGTGGGCGCTGCCGTCGAAGCCGTCGACCTCTTCGGTCAGCGTCAGGTTGTACAGGGCCAGGTCCTGCGCCGCGCGGATCCGGTGCATGCTGTTCACCGAGATCGCGTTGTTGTGCATGTTCGTCGGCGCGCGCCGGTTGGCGTTGGCGTACAGGTAGAGGCCGAGGCCGTGGTCGACGTGCATCCAGGCGCCGACGTGCTTGGCGACGAAGTCGACCCAGTTCGGGTTCCACTGCTCGAACGCCTTGGCCTGCCGCGCCGCGTCGATGTTCTGGTTGAGCTGGCGCACCACGTTCGCGTTGTACCGGTAGAGAGTGAGCTCCCACTCCTCGTTGGGGTCGCGGAACTCGTGCCAGCCGTGGGCGGGCCAGTCGTAGCCCTTGCCGCCGGAGCCGGGGCTGCGCTCGGGCACCGGCCGGTCCGAGCCCCACGCCTTCAGCGCGGTCCACTCCAGCGGGTAGCCGCCCTTGCCGTCGGCGAAGGCGTAGAGCCAGCCCTGGGACAGGTAGTGCCGCGGGTCGGGCTGGACCTCGACCGTGACGTCCTCGTAGTGGCTCTGCTTGCGCTTGGCCGGGGTGAAGTAGTTGTACCGGCGGGCGTCCGAGTCCGGGAAGACCTTGGCGCCCGCTTCGGCGTCGGTGAACGTCGGCTTCGGCACACTGCGTTCGGAAGTGGCTGTCATGGGATCCGTCCTCTGTCTCAGGCGTCGGATTCGCCCGTGGTGGTGAACTTGTCGTAGAAGACGCGCTTTTCGGCGACGCCGAGCGCGGGCAGCAGTTCCAGCGCGGCTTCCACCATCGGTGGCGGCCCGCAGACGTAGGCGTCGGCGCCCTTCAGGTCGAGGCCAGCCCGGCGCAGGACGTCGGTGATCAGGCCGGTCTCGCCGTCCCAGCCGTCGTCACCCGGCTCGGAAAGCGCTGGCACGTAACGGAAGTCCGGCAGTTTCTGCTCGAGCTCCCGCAGTTCCGCGTGGAAGCAGAGGTCCGCCTCGCGGCGGGCGCCGTAGTAGTAGGTCGCCTTCCGCTCGATGCCGCGTTCCGCCATGGACCGCAGCAGCGACAGGATCGGCGCCATCCCGGCCCCGCCGCCGACGAAGACCAGGTCCGCGCTCGGGTTGTCCCGCAAGGTGAACACCCCGAACGGGCCGGTGATCCGGAGCTGGTCGCCGACCGCGACATCGGCGTCCAGGAATCGGGAGAACAGCCCGTCGGGGTAGATCTTGACGACGAACTCGAGCAGGCCTTCGCGGGCCGAGGTGTTGGCCATGGAGAACGACCGGGACTCCTCGGTGTCCGGGATCGCGAAGTCCATGTACTGCCCGGGGAAGAACTTCAGCGACCGGTCCGCGTCCGCCAGCTTGACGACCAGGTGACGCAGGTCGTGCGTGACGTTGTCGTTCGAGACGACCTCGACCGTGACCTCCTGGATCGGGAGCCCGGACTGGATCATCTCCTCGTCGTAGTTGAGCAGCTCGATCGTGAGGTCCTCGTAGGCGTGGGCCCGGCACAGCAGGGTGAAACCCTCCTCCTTTTCGTAGTCCGGGAGCGCGAAGGTGGAGTAGCGGTCGTGTTCGACGTCGTCGCCGTCGAGGATGAACGACTTGCAGGCCGCGCACTGCCCTTCCTTGCAGCCGTGCATGAGCATGACGCCCTGCTCGGCGGCGGCGCGCAGGATCGTCTGGTCCTCGGCGACGTCGATCTCGATCCCGACCGGCTCGAACCGGACGCGGTGTTTCTCTGACATGCCAGCCCCGTCTCGGTGCGGGGCCGTGGGGGGTTTGGGGGGGGGGGAAAACACCCAACAACCACCACCAGTGGTGGGGGGTGCGGGGCTTTTTGGTGGTCCGGGGTCTCGGGGGGCCCTGTGAGGTTGGGTGTGGCCCAAAA
>NZ_JBVJOW010000001.1:620719-918162 GCF_055582965.1 Amycolatopsis sp. NPDC104863 | reverse complement strand
GGGCCTTCCTCTCCCGGCCCGAACCAGCTAGACTCGTTTGTGTTTTTTCTCCCCCTTCCCCTCTTGTTTTTGGTGGGTTTCTGTGCTTTTTCCCCCCCCCCCCCCCCCCCCCCCCCCCCCACGACCGGTGGTCGCGCGTCAGGCCTTTTGCGGCGCCGGGCGCCCGGCCGGGCCCTGGCGGTTGTAGTCGGCCACGAACGCGGCCCGCTCGTCGGCGGACATCTGGTTCAGCAGCACGTTCGGCGACTGCACCTCCGGCATCCGGCGCAGGTGGTCGAGCGTCCACATCTTCTTGGGGTCGAGGTTCAGGTGCGGCTGCGCGACCATCGTCTTGCCGTCGTCACGCACGAAGCCCATGTCGGAGACGACGTCGGCCCAGTTCCAGCCGTGGTAGAGCGTCTCCCACTCGCGGGCGCCGACCAGCTTGCCCATGTTCGGGGTGTTGCGGCCCTGGTAGGTGGGCCGGAACGCCTCGGCGTCGGTCCAGCGGCACGTCTCCGAGCAGTACGTGCGGTGCTGGCCGTCGACCTCGTCGACCACCATGTCCTCGCGGATCAGGCACGGGACCATGCAGGTCCAGCACCGGTGCGGGTACACGTAGTCGACGTCCTCGGCGACGATCGGGTGGTGCCCGTTCGGCGTCGCGAGGCGGGCGTAGTTCTCCCACCACTTGCCGTACTTGTCGTACCACCCGGGGTACTTGTACTCGAACCACTCGAAGTCCTCGTCCGTCATCGGGTCGATGCGCCAGTAGTTGGCGAGCCACCCGGTGGCGAAGAACTGCGCGACCTCGTGCACGTAGCCCTTGTTCCAGATCCGGTTCCACGCCTCTTCGATGAGGTCGTGCGGGATCACGAGCCCGTACTTCTCGAGCGGGACGAGGTAGGACCGGTAGTAGTCGTCGTAGATCCAGCGGCGCCACATCTCCGCGTAGGACTCGCGGTCCTTGCGGCGGTCCTTGGTGCCGTACTCGATGAACGTGCCGATCGCGGCGTCGACGACGGCGTGGTTGTTCCACCACGCGTACCGCAGGTCGCGTTCGAGCAGCTGGTGGTTGCTCTCGTCCGACAACGCCATCAGCAGCGTCGCGTAGCCGTTGCTGATGTGCCGGGACTCGTCGGACTGCACCGAGTGGAACACCGTCGGCAGCAGGTAGTCGCCGTTCGCGGCGGCTTCGGCCGGCATGGCGACGAACAGCGTGTTGGTGAACGCCGTCTCCGCCACGATCGTGAGGTAGATGCTCGCCGCGGTGATGGCGTCACCGGTGATGAAGCCTTCGGCGAACTGGCGGCCGATCGTGCCGCAGTAGTCGTTCTGGAAGTTGCGCAGGCTCGAGTTGAAGCCCGCCGGGTCGATGTAGTTCTGCATGTACAGGCGCTTGAGGTTCTGCTGGATCGTCGAGTGCCGGACCTCGTCGATCATCTGGATCGCCTGGCCATTGTGCAGTTCCGGGTTGGGCACCGTGCGGAACAGCAGCGGCATCGCCCGCGCGGCCGAGATCTCCGGCAGCGGGATGATCGACAGGAACAGCTTCTGCCATTCCAGCCAGCGTTCCTGCACCTGCCGGAACATGTTGCCGCGGATCGCGCCGTCCTCGGCGCCGTAGACCCGGTGGTCCTTTTCTTCCTGCATCGGGAAGTAGGAACGGAGGACCTGCTTCAGCGGGTCCTTCTTCTTGGCCTTCTGGAAGGTGTAGTCGGTCCCGTAGTGCGAAACCGGGGTGTGGTACGCCGGTTCCCACGACAGTTCCTGGATCTTCTGGTGGGCTTTCGCCACACTCTGGCGACTCATGGATCACTCCTTATCCGTGGCTCCTGCCTACGGCGGCCGAGCGGCTCTCCTCCCGGCCGGGGGATTCGGGGCGCACGTCCTGCGTCCACCATTCAAGGGGGGCCCGCGAGTGACGCGGGTCTCAATCTGAGACAGAACCGCTGCTCAGGGCGTTTCGTCTCCGCCGAGCACCCGGGCGCGCAGCTCGGCGAGCTCGCTGTGGACGCTGGTACGCACGCGCGCGTCCCCTTCCACGGTCGGGGTGATCCCGAGGGCGCGCAGCAGCGCCGCGGCCGGCTCACCCGGATGTCCCTCCCCGCCGAACACCGGGTGCAGCCCCTGTTCGGCCAGATGCGTGAAAACCAGGTTGACGATCGTCCACGGGTTGTAGGTCTCCGCGGCATCGGCGGCCATGGGCCCTCCTCCTGGTCAGCGGTCTCTTCCGGGTCCATCCGACCGCCGACGGCGCGCCCCGGCCGTCTCAATTTGAGACACCGCCGCGGCGCAACGCGCTCTAGGCTGGACGGGCGGCACAACGGGTGTGCCCGCACCCACGTGGGCCGCGGGAAAATGGAGGTCACGCGTGGACGACATCGCGCCCGGAACCCTGCTCGCCGACGACGAGCTCGCCCGCACCCGGGTGCGTTTCCTGACCGCCGAACCGGTGCCCCCCGGAACCGTCCGGCAGACGATCCTCGCCTCCTGGCGGCGGTCGCAGGAGTTCCAGGTGCAGGCCGAGCGGATCGACCCGCTGTTCCACGGTGACCAGAACCTCGACATCCCGCTGATGCGCGGCGCCGAGCCGGTGCTCCACAAGCTGGGCGAGCAGTTCGACGGCCAGCCGATCAGCCTCATCCTCACCGACGCCAGCGGCGTGGTGCTCACCCAGCGGACCGGCGACGCCGACCTGCGCCGGCACCTCGAGCGTGTCGAGCTGGTGCCCGGGTTCAGCTACGGCGAGCAGTCCGTCGGCACCAACGGCATCGGCACCGCGCTGGAGGACGGCCGCGCGACGACGGTGTTCGGCCACGAGCACTACGCCGAGCACCTGGAGAACCTCGCCTGCGCCGGCGTCCCGATCCACCACCCGATCTCCGGCAAGAAGATCGGCGCCGTCGACCTCACCTGCTGGTACAAGGACGCGGGCGGCCTGCTCATCGCGCTGGCCCGCTCGACCGCCGAGCAGATCCGGCAGGCGCTGCTGCGCCACAGCGACCTGCGGGAGATGATCCTCTTCCAGGCCTACCTGCAGACCTGCCGCCGTTGGACCGGCATCGTGCTCGCGTTCAACGAGGACATCGTGATGATGAACGACCGGGCCCGGCAGCTGCTCGACCCGGCCGACCAGTCGGTGCTGCTCAGCCACGCGACCGAGGCGCTGGCCGACGGCCGCCGGACGTCGGCCACGCTCGCCCTCTCCAGCGGCCTGCGGGTGCGGGTGTTCTGCCGCCGCGTCCCCGGCCAGCGCGAGACCGACACCGCGGGCGGTGTGCTGTCGGTCAAGCTGATCGAGGCGGAGGACACGATCGCGGCGTCGACGCCGATGCTGCCGATGTACCTGCCGGGCGTCGTCGGCTCGGCGCCGCTGTGGCTGCGCTGCGGGCACGACCTCGACACCGGCCACCAGCGCGGCGAGTGGGTCGCGCTCGAGGGCGAGCCGGGCACCGGCAAGCTCACCCTCGCGAAGGGCCTGCACCAGCGCCACCACCCGGCGGACCGGCTGCTCACCGTCGACGCGGCGACGGCGACGGGCCCCGACTGGGCGAGCTCGCTGCTGCGCGAACACGCCGAAACCCCGATCCGCACGCTGGTGGTGCGCCACGCCGACCGCCTGCCGGCGCCGGCGGCGAACGGGCTGGCGACGGTGCTGCGCGAACTGCGGGAGCGGCCCGACGCGCCCTGGGTCGTCGCGACGCTGGTGCCGGAGGCCGAGACCGAGCCGAGGCTGGCCGAGCTGCTGAAGTCGTTCCCGCGGACGGTGCTCGTGCCGCCGCTGCGCCACCACATCGAGGACCTGGCCGAGCTGGTGCCGCTGGTGCTGAGCAAGCTGGGCTACGGCGGCCGGCTCACGTGTTCGGCGGCGGCCCTGCACCTGCTGATGCGGGCGGAGTGGCCGGGCAACACCGGGCAGCTTTACCAGGTGCTGCGCAAGGTGGCCCAGCGCCGCCGGGCGGGCACCATCCGCCCGGGCGACCTCCCCGCGGAGTTCCACGCCGTGACGCGGCGGCCGCTGAACCGCTTCGAGTCGATCGAGCGGGACGCCATCGTCCGGTGCCTCGAAGACGCCGACGGGAACAAGGTGCGGGCGGCCAAGCTGCTCGGCATCTCGCGGGCGACGATCTACCGCAAGATCCACGAGTACGGGATCGTGCCGCCGACCCGCTGACTCCTGGCTGGGGGCCTCAGCGCGCGTCCAGCTCCGCCAGCTGGTGGGCGAGCTTCCCCCGCACCGGCGGCAGCGAGAACGCCGCCTTCAGCACGGTGTTGCGCAGCAGGCGCGCCGGGCGGGGCCGCAGGGTCGCCATCCGGGTCATGCGGTCGGTGAACGCCACGACGCCGGTCGCGATCGGGCGACGCGTCGTCTCGTAGGTGTCCAGCAGCGCGTCCGGCTCGCCGGCGACGACCCCGGCCAGCAGCCGGCCGAGCACAACGGCGTCCTGGATGCCGGTGTTCATGCCCTGCCCGCCCGCCGGGCTGTGCACGTGGGCCGCGTCGCCGGCCAGCAGGACCCGGCCCGCGCGGTAGTGGTCGGCCACCCGGTGGTGCACCCGGAACCGCGAGCTCCAGACGACCTCGGTGACCCGGCTGCGGGCGCCCTCCGGCCCGCGCTTGTCCACAATGGACTGGATGTCGGCGGTCCCGGGGTGCTCGGGGGCCTCGGCGACCGTCGCGACCACCCGGTAGTGGTCGTCGCCGCCGGGCAGCGGGGCGACCACCGTGACCCCTTCCGGCGAGAGGTGCAGGCTGACCTCGTCGCGCGCCAGCGGCCAGCCCATCCGGACGTCGGCCAGCACGAACGACTCGGCGTAGCTCGCCCCGGTGAAGCCGATGCCCGCCTGCTCGCGCACGGTGCTGTGCATGCCGTCGGCGCCGATGACGTACTTCGCGCGCACGGCGCCGCCGGTCGTCGTGACCGTGACACCCGTGTCGTCGCCGTCGACCGCGGTGACCTCGTACGGGCGGTGCACGTCGCCGCCGGCTTCGCGCAGCCGCTCGAGCAGCACCACTTCGGTCCGGTCCTGCGGCACCATCAGCGTGTACGGGTACTCGGTGGGCAGGTCCCCGAACCCGATCCGGGCGAGCACGGTGGCGCCGTCGCGGACGGTGAACGTCGGGACGACGACACCCAGCTCCTTCAGCCGTTCGGTGACCCCGAGCTCGGCCAGCACCTCCAGGGTCCGGGCGTGGATCACGCAGGCCCGTGAGGTGTTCGCGCCCTCGGCCTGGCGGTCGAGCAGCACGAAGTCGACGCCGGCGTCGGCGAGGGCGATCGCGGCGGTGAGCCCGGCGGGGCCACCGCCGACGACCAGGACATCGGTGCGGGCGGGCAGGGACATGACGGCTCCTCCGTAGTTGCCAACAACTGTTGGCATCCACGAAAGCACCCCCGGCCTGGCTTGTCAACAAGTGTTGGCCTACACTTGTTGACATGAGCTCCCCCCGCCGTTCCGACACGACCCGGGCGACCATCCTGGAGGCCGCGCGCCGCCGGTTCGCCGCCGACGGCTTCCGCCGCGCGACGATCCGCGCGATCGCCGCCGACGCGGACATCGACCCGTCGATGGTGATGCGCTACTACGGCAGCAAGGACGGCCTGTTCGCCGCGGCCGTCGACGTCGAGCTCGACTTGCCGGACCTGGCCGCGGCCGACCCGGACACGGTCGGCGAGCTGCTGACCCGGCAGTTCCTCGTGCTGTGGGAGCAGCCGCCGACCGACGAGATCCTGCTGACCCTGCTGCGCTCGGCCGTCGCGGACGACGCCGTCGTCGAGAAGATCCGCGACGTGTTCGCCGGCCAGGTCACCCCCGCGGTCCTGCGGTTCGGCAACCCGGCCGACGCCCCGCGCCGCGCGGGCCTGATCGTGAGCCAGCTGTTCGGCCTGGCGCTCACGCGCTACGTGCTGCGCCTGCCGCCGGTGGTGGCGCTGACCCCGGCGGAGATCGTCGCCGAGATCGCGCCGACCGTGCAGCGCTACCTGTCGGGCGTCACTTCGGCGGGTTGACCGCCGCCGCGACGTCGGCGATCGTCTGCGGGTCGACCAGGCCGGTGTCCTCCAGGACGTTCATGTGGTCGAGCACCGTCTGGTTCGCCTGCGTCGCGTGCCGGCGGATGACGTCGTTCTGCGTGCCGGCCCGGACCTCGGCGATGGTCGCGAAGATCTTGCCGTGCGAGGCGCGCAGCAGGTTCACGAACAGCTTGTCGAACTCGAGCCCCTGGGCGGCGGTCAGCTGCCGGACCCAGCCCTGCTGCTCGGCACTGGCCAGGTCGGGCAGCGTGACGCCGAGCATCTTCGCGTCCTCGCGGACGAGCTGGTCGAGGTGGGAGTGCCCGTCCAGCAGGTGCAGCCCGGCGCGTTTCACCGCGTCGCTGCTGGCGTGGGTCTGTGCGAGGTCGCCGGCGGGCATCTCCCACAGGCCCGCCTGGCGGACCTTGACCAGGAACGTCTTGTCCAGCTCGGTCACCGGCCCGGCGCCGGCGACGTTCGCTTCCGCCACCGGGCCCGCCTGCATCCCCGCCATCGTGTGGCCGTAGGCCGGGACCTGCGTCTGCGTCGACCCGGGGGCGGTCTGGGCACTGGCCTTCAGCACCATGACCGAGCCCGCGGCGACCACGGCGAGCGTGGCCACCACGACCAGCACGGTCCGGGCCCTGGCCTTGGCCGTCATGCCACGGTGATCCGGCATCGTTCCTCCTTCTGACGACGGGCGTGTACCGGGTACTACGGCTCCCGTCGCAACGGAGTTCACCGGAACCAGGATTATTTTTGTTGCACACCAACGGTTTTCCACAGTCCACAGTGGAGACACGAGGAAGGGCGGCCGATCCGGCCGGACGGCCCGGCGAGCGCCGGGGTGACCCATCTTGACCGATGCTCTTGCGGTTGGCAAGTATTGCGTCATGCAAACCCTCGAAACCGCGGAGCCGGGCGCCGACCCGGACGTCGAAGCCCTGGACGGCCTCACCCTGGTCCTGGTCGGCATCGCGTGGGAGTGCGCGCACGCGGCGCCGCCGGAGGTGTCGTTCCCGCAGACGCGGCTGCTGCTCATCCTCGACCGCCTGGGCCGGGTCCCGAGCTCGCGGCTCGCGGCGGCGATGGGCGTGAACGCGTCGTCGGTGACCCGGCTGGCCGACCGGCTGGAAGCGCTCGGGTACGTGGTCCGCGGCCGCGACGCGCGCAACCGGAGCGTCGTGACCCTGGAGGTCACCACGACCGGCCGTGAGCTGGTGACGCGGATCCTCGACCGCCGGCACGCGGCGCTGGGCGAGCTGCTGGACCGCCTGCCTCCTGGTCAGCGGAAGACGGCGGCCACGGCGGCCCGGCGCCTGGTCCAGGCGGCCGCGACGATCCCCGCGCTCGGCCCCGTCCCGCTGTGAGTGCCATCCTGGACGGCATGCCGACCCGCTGGACGTGCCCGCAGTGCGACCGCGAGTTCGCACGCGCCGGCCAGGGCCACACGTGCGTCCCGGGCTGCACGGTCGACGAGACGTTCGCCGGCCGCGCCCCCTGGCAGCGCGAGGTCTACGACGCGGTCGTCGCGCACCTGCGCACCCTGGGCGACGTCCACGAGGACGCCGTCAAGGTGGGGGTGTTCCTCAAGCGCGACCGGAAGCTGGCCGAGCTGCGCCCGCGCTCACGCGACGTCCTGGTGTACCTGTGGCTGCCCCACCCACTGGAGACGGCGCGGATCGCCCCGGCGAGCTGGGCGAGCGGCCCCCGGGTGGGGCACAAGCTGAGCCTGCGCGCGGTGTCCGATGTGGACGACGACGTGCGCGAGTGGCTGACGGTCGCGTTCGAGATCGCTTGATCCACCCGCCACGGTCGGGGCGCCGGCCGCACTCCGGCGAACGGACCTGCGGCGCGAAGGGATCAACCCGGTCCCGGCCGACGGAGCGGCCGCGGGCCAGGAGATCCCCCCACGTCCACCTGCACGTGCTCCCCCGCCACGCGGCGCTCTAGGCCTCGGTCACCGCCCTTCCGCCCAGCCGTTGATCAGCCCCGCGCTGAGGGCCGAGTTCCACGGGAAAAGGTGCACGATGCAGACCCCTCGCGGCGTCGCGTTCAACGCGATCATCACCGTCCAGTACGCCGCGAAATGGAGAATCGCCAACCCGAGCCAGCCCAATGCGGAAAGGAGACCCGCCCACGTCAGAAGACCTTTCGCGATCAGCGTCCCGATCACGGCCAGCAGATTTCCCGCGGCCGTCCCGAGCAGCCCCTTGAGCGCCGCGGAGATCTTTTCCGCACAAGCGGAATCCAGGCAGACCCGGACACCGAGAGGATAGATCCACGCCCACTGGATCGACCATTGACCGTGGGCCAGACATTCCCCGACTTCCTTGACGAAGGTCCAGATCTGTTCGGCGAGCTTCGCGTAGTCCGGACCCGGCGCCGGCGGTGGCGGCTTCTTGTCGCCTCCGTCGCCACCCCCGCCGTTCTCCGGCCGCTGCCGGAGCACGATGCGGTCCAGGGGGACACCGTCCTCGGCGAACCGCAGGAGCGGGGTGAACCCGGACGGACGCGGCGGGAACTCGGGCCGGATCCGCAGCAGCGGCAGCGAGAACGCCGCCGAGTCGGTCAACATCGCGACGTGTTCTTCGGACAACACGTAGTCGGGACGACCCGGAAAAGCTTCCAGCGCCGCTCGGACCTCCCGCGCGGAAGCACCCTCGCGGATCCCGAGCCACTCCCAGTCGGGCAGCCCCATGGTCTCCACCGAGTAGGCGTGCGAGAGGGACCGCCACGGGATGGCGCGGAAGCCCGGGTCGTCGGGGCCCGGCCCGAACGGCCGCACGGCGAAACCGTCGTCGACGGTGGCCAGGAACCTGTCCGCGATCTCGTCGGAAGCCGGTGACCCGGTCAGCTCCCGGATCGATTCGGCGATCGAATCGCGCTGGTCGACTTCCGTCCGCCCGGAAGTCCAGTCGACGTGAATTTTCGGCGCGATCAGATCTATCAATCGTTGGGTCCGGCCGTTGGCGGCCTCGACCACGGGCGCAAGATCGAAGAGGAAGATCTCGTCCATCGGATCATCCAGCTTTCTCGAAAGTTCGGCGAACAGGGTATGGCAAAGTTGTTACTCGCCAATACCTCGAGCACCGTTACAACGATCATCGAATATGATGCTCGTTGCACCGAAGAACCGGTGCGTAGTCCTTCAAAACCACAGCATTCGCCGCCTCCCGAATCGGGCGGGACATCTGCTCCAGCACCCGGTTGTGCCCCGGGAGGTGGGGCATCAGCTTGATCATCCGGGTGTTGAACCACGCGAACGCCCGGGACTGCGGGATGATCCCGCGCAGCGCCGTCTTCGCCAGCGCCTGGTTCTTCTCGATGTACGGCCGCATCTCGGTCTCGTACCGGGACAACGCCGTCGCGAAGTCGTCCGACGCCGCCAGCTCCCCCGCCAGGACGTACGCCCCCACCAACGCTAGGCTCGTGCCCTGGCCCGATGCCGGGGACGCGCAGTAACCCGCGTCGCCCACCAGGGTCACGCGGCCGGTCGACAGGCGGTCCATGACGATCTGGCACACCGGGTCGAAGTAGAAGTCGCCCGCCGAGCGCATGGCTTCCAGCAGCTCCGGGATCGCCCAGCCCAGCCCGGCGAACTGGCCGGCCACAAGGTCCTTCTGGCCCTCGACGTCACGACGGTCGTAGGACAGCGGCGGCGCGGAGAACCAGAACGCGGCCTTCGCGTCGTCGGCGCGGGCGGTGCTGTAGACGTTGACCATCTTGCCCGGCGCCGCCGAGTGCAGCAGCTCCCAGCGGTCCAGGTCGAACCTGTTCGGCACGGTCGAGATCGAGATGTAGGCGTCGAACCGGCGCAGGAAGTCCTCCTCCGGGCCGAACGCCAGCGCGCGGACGCCGGAGTGCAGGCCGTCCGCGCCGACCACCAGGTCGAACCGGCGCGGCGCGCCGTGGGCGAACGTCACGTGGACGCCGTCCGCGCGCTCCTCGAGGCCGGTGACCCAGTCGCCGAAGACGTACTCGGTCTCGTCGCGGGTCGCGGCGTAGAGGATCTTCGCGAGGTCGCCGCGCAGGATCTCGGTGTCGTCGCCGTGGCGGAAGCCGAACGTGTCGGCGTCCAGCGTCGCGAGCTCCTTGCCGCGCTTGTTCACGAACGCGGCGCCCTGCATGTCGGTGCTCGCCGCGTGCACCTGCTCCAGCAGGCCCATCCGGCGCACGACGTCCACGGCGACCCCGCGGATGTCGACCTTGTAGCCGCCTTCGCGCAGGCTCGGGGCCCGCTCGACGACGGTGGCGCGGAAGCCGTGGCGGTGCAGCCAGAAGGCGAGGGCGGGGCCGGCGACGCTGGCGCCGGAGATCAGGATGTTCTTCGTCATGCCCCGAACTCTGGGCGCGGCCGCCAACCGCTCACGAACCGAGCGCGCACCGCCGCTGACCGAACTCCTGAAGTGCCTGCTCAGGGGGCATTTCGCGGCCGCGGTCGAACGCTTCGGCGTAAGCCTCGGCGCCGATGCGGGCCCGCACGCGCTCGGTCACCGCGGCGACGTCGGCGTCCCCGGTGACCGGCGCGCCGCGCAGCCCGACGGCGGCGCCGAGCAGGAACGCGGCCCGGTGGTCCTCGGCCCGGGCGGCGAGCACCCCGGCCAGTCCTTCGACCGCCTGCGCCGCGCCGGGCAGGTTCACGTGGTCGAGCGCCGTCGCCAGCGCCTCCTGGTGCAGCTCGGTCGCTTCGTCGAGCTCACCCTCGGCGGCCGCGGTCCAGCCGAAACCGGTGTAAAGACGGATCCGCGTCTCGCCGCCGGTCACCGGGCCGGCGGGCAGTGCGAGCGCCGAGGTGTACCAGCGCCGGGCCGCCGCCAGGTCACCCGCGCGCCGCGCGATCTCCCCCAGCCCGCCGCGCGCCCGGGCCAGCATCACCGGTGTCCCGGCCGCGCGGGCCTGCTCGGCGGCGGCTTCGTAGTCGGCTCGGGCGGCCTCGGCGTCCCCGGCCCGGAGCACCCCGTCGGCGCGGCGGCAGAGCAGGTCGGCGGCGTCTTCGCCGGCTCCGAGTTCACCGGCCAGCCGGACGGACTCGTCCATCAGCTCGCGGAACCGCGCGTGCTCACCGCGCCAGTCGGCGAACTCCGCGAGCTTCTCCAGCGTGCTCGCCTCACCCCAGCGGTCACCGAGGACGCGGAACCCGTCCAAGGCCGCCGAAAAGTGCGCCTCGGCTTCGGCGACCCGGCCGCGGTACTGCGCGCCGAGGCCGTCACCGACCCGGGTGAACGCACGCGACCACGCGTCGCCGCCGACGAGCGCCGCCAGCCGTTCACCCTCCTTCACCTTGGTACGCGGGGAAAACGCCCACAGCAGGAAGAGGTACGGGTACCGCAGCGGGCCGGGGTGGGCGGCCAGGATCGGCTCGATCTCGACGTCGGTGTCCGACGCGTGGATCACGCACAGGACGTACTCCTCGACGAGCCCGGGCGGCGGCTCGGGCCCGACGGCGGCGAGCACGGCGTCCGCGAACGGCGCCGCCTCGCCGCGCAGGCCGCGCAGCCACCAGTACCAGGTGAGCGCCGCGAGGAGCCGCAGCGCGACGTCCGGCGCGTGCTCGACGCTCCGGCGCAAAGCCGCGTGGAGGTCGGCGTGCTCGGCGGTCAGCTCCGCCAAGGCGGTCAGCTGGTCCGCGCCGCGCAGTTTCGGTTCGGCGGCGCGGGCGAAGTCGAGGAAGTACTTCGCGTGCGCCTCGCGCCGGTCGTCACCCTGCTCGGCGCAGAACGCGCGGATCGTCTCGAGCATCCGGTAGCGGCCGCCGGCGAACTCGACGAGGGACTTCTCGACCAGGCCGGTGAGCACGAAGTCGGTGTCGGGGACGTCGCAGACCCGCTCGACCGCGTCGAGCCGGGCGCCGCCGGTGAACACCGCGAACCGGCCGGCGAGCCGCTGTTCGTCCGGCTCGAGGAGGTCCCAGCTCCACTCGACGACGCCGCGCAGCGTCCGGTGCCGCGGCTCGGCGGTCCGCTCCCCGCGGGACAGCAGCCGGAACGGCTCGCCGAGCCGGGCGGCGACGTCGGCCGCGGACATCGACTTCAGCCGCGCGGCGGCGAGCTCGATCGCCAGCGGAAGACCGTCGAGGGCGGTGCAGATCCGCGTGACCGCCGTGGGATCGGGTTCCTGACCACCGGCCACCGCCGCGGCCCGGTCCCTGAACAGCCGTTCGGCGGCTTCGGCGGGCAGCGCGCCGACCGGCACCAGCGTTTCGCCGGTCAGGCCGAGCGCCTCCCGGCTGGTGGTGAGCACCCGCAGCCCGGCGCACTCGCCGAGCAGCCGCCGGACCAAAGTGGCGGCCCCGGCGACGACGTGTTCGCAGTTGTCGAGGACCAGCAGCAGCGGCCGGTCGGTGAGCCCGGCGACCAGCCGGTCGGCCGGATCCGCGGGCGCACCCGGCGCAAGCACGCCCTGTTCCCGCAGGCCCAGCGCAGCGAGCACGGCTCGCGGGACGTCGGTCGTCGTGGCCAGCTCGACAAAGCACACTTCGCCCGTTTCGCCGGCCGCGGCCTCGACGGCGAGCCGGGTCTTCCCCGCGCCGCCGGGCCCGGTGAGCGTGACGAGCCGGGCGTCGCGCAAGGCCGCCGTCAGCCGGTCGAGCTCCGTCCGGCCGACAAACCCGGTGAGCGGCACCGGAACCCGCCGCGCCGGCGCGGGCGCGGCGGCCCGCAGGACGGCGACATGCGCGTCCGCGAGTTCCGGTGACGGGTCCGCGCCGAGCTCGTCGGCGAGGCGCTCCCGGATTTCCGCGAACACGGCGAGGGCTTCGGCCGGACGTCCACTGCCGTGCAACGCCCGGACGAGCTGCGCGGCGAGCCGCTCCCGCAGCGGATGCTCCTCGGTGAGCTCACGCAGTTCGGCAACCAGCCGCTCGTGGTGGCCGAGCGCGAGCCCGGCTTCGACGCGGTCTTCGGTCGCGGCCAGCCGCAGCTCGGCCAGCCGGGCCGCGCGCGGCGGGTCCGCGAGCCCGTCGAGCGCCGGGCCGCGCCAGAGCGCGAGCGCCTCGCCGAACAACTCGAGCTTGGTGGCCGGGTCGGGTGTCTCCCGCGCTTCGGCGGTGAGCCGTTCGAACCGGTGGACGTCGACGGCCCGCGGCTCGACGGCCAGCCGGTACCCGGCGGGCGTGAACTCGACGAGCCCGTCGGGCGCGCCGCCGTCCCGCAATCGCCGCCGGAGCCGGGAAACCTGGGACTGCAGGGCATCGGCGGCGCCTTCGGGCGGGTGCTCGCCGTGCAGGCCGTCGATCAGCCGCTCGGCGCTGACGACCCGCCCGGCGTCGAGGGCGAGCAACGCGAGCAGCCCGCGCAGCTGCGGCCCGCCGAGGGCGACCGGGGTCCCGTCGGGACGGCGGGCTTCGACCGGCCCGAGGATGGCGAACTGCACCCGCTGATTCTGGCCCGGCGACGCCGGTCGCGGACGGCTTTCCGCCGAACCGCCCGCTCCCGGCCCCCGGCTCACCCCCGAAGCGTGCGGAAGAACGCCCGGATGTCGGCCACCAGCACCTCCGGCTCCTCCATCGCCGCGAAGTGGCCGCCCGCGGCGAAGTCCGACCAGTGCTCGATCTTCTCCTCCGGGTCCATGATCCGGCGGACCACCGGGGAGGAGTCGAACACCGCCCAGCCCGCCGGCACGTCCGACGGCGCGAGCCAGCCGTGCGCGGCGTGGGCGGCTTCGTAGAGGAAGCGGGCCGCGGTCGCGCCGCTGCGGGTGAACCAGTACAGGCTCACCGTCGTCAGGAGCCGGTCGCGCGCGATCCCGCCGGACGCGTTCGTCCACGCCTCGAACTTCTCCGCGATCCACGCCAGTTGGCCGACCGGCGAGTCGGTGAGCCCGGCGGCGAGCGTCTCGGGCTTGTGGGACTGCAGGTCCAGGTACCCGCGTCCGGCTTTCCACGCTTCGCGCGCCGCGTCCAGCTCGACCTGCTCGGGCTCGGTCAGGTTCGGCGGCAGCGGCAGCTGCTCCCCCGCCAGCGCGATGGTGCCGCGGTCGCTGTTCACGTGGGTGCCGATCACGCGCTCCGGGTACAGCGCGGCGAGCCGTCCGGTGACACCGGCGCCGATGTCCCCGCCCTGCGCGGCGAAGCGGTCGTAGCCGAGGCGGGTCATCAGCTCGGCGAAGGCGTCGGTGGTCCGCGCCAGCTCCCAGCCCGGCCCGCTCAGCGGCGTCGAGAACCCGAAGCCGGGCACCGACGGCACGACGACGTGGAACGCGTCCGGGCCGGCCTCGGTCAGCGGGCCGATGACGTCGAGGAACTCGGCGAAGGAGCTGGGATACCCGTGGGTGAGCAGCAGCGGCATCGCGTCGGCGCGGGGCGACCGGACGTGCAGGTAGTGGATCGTCTGGCCGTCGATCACGGTCGTGAACTGCGGGAACGCGTTGATCGCCGCTTCCTGGGCCCGCCAGTCGTACTCGTCGCGCCAGTACTCGGCCAGCTCGCGCACGACGGCGGCCGGGATGCCCCGGGACCAGTCCGGCTCGTCGCCGGGCACGGGGTCGGCGAACCGGGCTTCGGCGAGGCGCCGGCGCAGGTCGTCGAGGTCGGTCTGCGGGATGTCGATCCGGAAGGAGTTCGTCATGAGCACCACGGTAGGAACCATTGCGGAAGACTTTCTTCCGCGATTCGTGCGATGCTCGGAAAATGTTGCAGACCTCCGCCCGCCTGCTGCGGTTGCTGTCGCTGCTCGAAACGCGGCGCGACTGGACCGGCGCCGACCTGGCCGAGCGGCTCGACGTCACCCCGCGCACCGTCCGCACCGACATCGGCAAGCTGCGGGACCTCGGCTACCCCGTCGAGGCCTCCCCCGGCGTCCAGGGCGGCTACCGGCTGGGCGCCGGCGCACAGCTGCCGCCGTTGCTGCTGGACGACGACGAAGCGGTGGCTGTGGCGGTCGGCCTGCGCACGGCCACGGGGGTCGCCGGCATCGGCGAGACGTCGGTGCGGGCGCTGGCCAAGCTCGAGCAGGTGCTGCCGTCGCGCCTGCGGCACCGGGTGCACGCGCTGCAGGCGGCGACGGTCTCGGTGCCCGGCGCCGGCCCTGCCGTCGACGCCGACGTGCTGACCGCGATCGCTTCGGCGATCCGGGCCGCCGAGCGGCTGCGGTTCGACTACACCAGCCACGACCGCGCGGCCAGCCGCCGCGACGTCGAGCCGCACCGGCTGGTCAGCTGGGGCCGGCGCTGGTACCTCGTCGCCTGGGACACCGGGCGCGACGACTGGCGCACCTTCCGCGTCGACCGGATGACCCCGCGGGTGCCGAACGGGCCGCGGTTCGTCCCGCGCGAGGCGCCGGAGGGTGACGTCGCCCAGTTCGTGCAGCGCAGCGTGGGCGCGGCGACCTGGCGGTTCCACGCGAAGGTGCGGTTCCACGCGCCGGCCGAGCAGGTCCGGGCCCGCCTCCCGATGGCCGTCGAGGTGACCGCCGAGGGGCCGGACCGCTGTGTCGCCGAGGTCGGCTCCGACCACGCGCCGATGCTGGCGCTGTACCTCGGGCTGCTCGAAGTGGACTTCGAGGTGCTCGACGCGCCGGCGCTGGCCGCCGAGCTGGCCCGGGTGGGCGCCCGGTTCCTGCGGGCTAGCGCAGGGAGTTCGCCAGCTCCTCGATGAGCACCATCTGCTCCCGGACGCCGACCTCCATGCCGGACCCGAGGATGACGTCGCGCAGCTCCTTGCTCCCGGTCTCGGTCAGCAGCTCCAGGCGCGTCCGGTCGCCGTCGAGGGCGGTGAAGGTGGCGGTGTTGAGCGGCCCGTCGACGGAGTCGAGGTCGACCCCGGGCAGCTCGAACACCTCGGTGTAGACGATCTTCTCCTCCGGCACGACTTCGCGGTACTCCCCGTGGAAGCCCACCTCGGCACCGTCGTTGGTCTTGAGGACGTACCGCCAGCGGCCGCCGGGCCGCAGGTCCAGCTCGACCTTCGTGGTCGTGCCCCGGTGCCCGGCCCACCAGCGTTTCACCAGCTCCGGCGTGGTCCACGCGCGGTAGACGAGGTGCTTCGGCGCGGCGAACTCCCGGGTGATGAGGATCCGGTCGTCGGCGGGGGTGGTGATCTCCACGTCACTGCTCCTGTTCGTTGAGTTCTTCGAGGACGTCGTCCAGCAGCTCGAAGCGTTCCGACCAGGTCCGCTCGTAGCGGCTGACCCAGTCGTGGATGGGTTTGAGCGCGGGCCCGTTGAGCCGGTAGAGCCGCTGACGGCCGGCCCCGCGCACGTCCACGGCGCCCACCTC
This sequence comes from Amycolatopsis sp. NPDC104863, assembly GCF_055582965.1. Classification (NCBI taxonomy): domain Bacteria; kingdom Bacillati; phylum Actinomycetota; class Actinomycetes; order Pseudonocardiales; family Pseudonocardiaceae; genus Amycolatopsis; species Amycolatopsis sp. NPDC104863. The sequence goes on along the minus strand of NZ_JBVJOW010000001.1, from coordinate 901,952 downwards.
TCGCAGGACGCGCAGGTGCTTCGACACCTGCGGCTGCGCGAGCCCGAGCGCGTCGACGAGGTCCCCGACCGACCGCTCGCCGGCCATGAGGACGTCGAGGATCTGCCGCCGCCGCGGTTCGGCGACGGCGTTGAAGGTGTCGGTCGTTGTTGCTGCTCGTGCCACGCCGCCATCATATGCCGATATGGGTATGCGTCAACACCCACATCCTGGGCACGCTGGGCGGACACCCCGGCGTCTGCCACCATCAGGCCATGACGGGGGCCGGCGGTCCACAGAGGACGGACGCGCGCGGCGCCCGGCGCAGCGCCAGTGCCAGCGCCGTCCTGCGGGCGGTCCTCGACGGCGGGCCGATCGCGCGCAGCACCGTCGCGCGGCGGACCGGGCTGTCCGCCGCCGCGGTCAGCGGGCACGCCGGCGAGCTCCTGCGGCGCGGGCTGCTGCGCGAACTGCCCGAAGCCGAACCGCGGCGGAACGTCGGGCGGCCGCACGTGCCCGTCGACCTCGACACCGGGCGGCACGTCGCCGGGGCACTGCACCTGGCCGTGCACCACGCGACCGTCGCGCTGCTCGACCTGCGCGGGAACGTCCTGGCGCAGCACGAAGAACCGCACGACGGCCTGGCCGCCGAAGACCTGCTCGCCCGGGCCGCGGAGATCCTCGACGACCTGCTGCTCGGGCACGCGCCGGACCGCGAGCCGCTCGGGCTCGGCGTGGCCACCGGCGGCTGGGTCGACCGCGAGTCCGGCACCGTCGTCGAACACCCGCTGCTGGACTGGAAAGACGTGCCGGTGCGGGACCTGCTGACCGAAAGCACGGGGCTCACCGTCGCGGTCGACGGGCACGCGCGCTCGTTGGTGCACGCCGAGCAGCTCTTCGGGCATCCGCGTGCGCGGGAGAGCGTCGTTCAGCTGTTCACCGGCAACGTGGTCGACGCCGCGTTCGCCACCGGGGGCACCGTGCACCACGGGCCGCGCTCGGCCGCGGGCGCGGTCGCGCACCTGCCGGTCGACGACAGCACGGAAGCGTGCCGGTGCGGGCGCACCGGCTGCCTCGAAGCCACCGTCTCGGAAGCGACCATCGCGCGCAAAGCCGGGATGCCCTTTCCGGAACTGCTCGCGCTCGCCGCACACGGCGATTCCGCGGCGGTGCGGTTGTTCCACGATCGCGCCCGGCTCATCGGTCAGGCGGCCGCCTTGCTGCTCGACGTCCTCAACCCGGCCGTGCTCGTGGTGGTCGACCGGAGCATAGCCGGGGTGCCCGGCTGCCTTCCCGCCATCCGGGACGAGGTCGGCCGGCGGTCCCGCCGCCTTGACAGCGCAGAAACCGTTGTGGGTACGAGCTTCCCGGGCACCGAGCTGGCCACGGCCGGCGGCGCGGTCCTGCTCGACCTCCTCTACGAAGACCCGCTCGGGCCGCTGCTCTCCGAACTCTCCCACGCCTCGTGAACCTCCCGAGTTAATTCAGAAACTCGCAAAATTGACCGTCCGCTCGGCCGCCCCGAACAATCGAGGCATCCCCGCCGAATCCCGGAACGGACGAAACCACCGTGAAGAAGATCCTGCCCCTCCTCGCCGCGGCCGCGGTGCTGCTGACCGGCTGCGCGTCGGCGACGGCCACCGGCGCGCCCGGGCAACCCGAGAAACTCGAGCTGCGCTACCAGGGCAGCGCGAACTCCGTCACCCTGCCCGAGCTCGCCGAAGACCTGGGCTACTTCGGCCCGGTCAAGCTGAAGTGGGTCGGCAACACGATCAGCGGCCCGCAGGACATCCAGTCCGCGGCCACCGACCAGACCGACTTCGGCGGCGCCTTCACCGGCGCCGTGGTCAAGCTGGTCGAAGCCGGGGCGCCGGTCAAGGCGGTCGTCAACTACTACGGGTCCGACGACAAGGCGTTCATCGGCTACTACGCCAAAGAGGACAGTCCGATCCGGAGCGCCCGCGACCTGGTCGGCAAGAAGGTCGGCGTCAACACGGCCGGCGCCAACCTGGAGGCCGCGCTCGACACCTGGCTGAAGAAGCAGGGCCTGTCCGACGACGAGATCAAGCAGGTCCAGCTCGTGGTCATCCCGCCGGTGAACGCCGAGCAGGCGCTGCGCAACGGCCAGCTCGACGTTGTTGCCCTGCAAGGCATCCTGCAGGACCACGCCCTCGCCGCCGGCGGGGTCCGCGCCCTGTTCAGCGACGTCCAGGCGTTCGGCCCGTACAACGGCGGCCCGTACGTGCTGCGCACCGACTTCATCAAGAAGTACCCGGAGACCACGAAGATCTTCGTCTCCGCGGTGGCGAAGGCGATCGAGTGGGAGCGCACCACCCCGCGCGAAGAGGTGATCGCCCGGTTCACCAAGATCATCAACGCCCGCGGCCGCAACGAGAACACCGGCACCCTCAAGTACTGGAAGAGCGTCGGCATCACCCGCGGCGGTCTCATCTCCGACCAGGACTACACGCTGTGGGAGCCGTGGCTGAAGCAGCAGGGCTACATCAAGGGCGACAAGATCGACACCTCGAAGCTCTACACCAACGAGTTCAACCCCTACCGCGACGGCGCCCCGGCGGTGACCAAGTGATCGGCATCCGGTCCGTCACCAAGACTTTCGGCGAGCTGACCGCACTCGACGACGTCACGCTCGACGTCGCCGAAGGCACCTTCCTGTCCCTCGTCGGGCCGAGCGGGTCGGGCAAGTCGACCCTGCTCGACCTCCTCGGCGGGCTCACCACCCCGACGTCCGGTGAGGTGCTCATCAACGGCGAGCCGGTGCGCGGCCCCGGCCTCGACCGCGGGGTCGTCTTCCAGCAGTACGCGCTGTTCCCGTGGCGCACCGCCCGCGCCAACGTCGAGTTCGGCCTCGAAGGCGGCCAGCTCGGGAAGCGGCAGCGGGCGGACCGGGCACGCGAGTTCCTCGCCCTGGTCGGGCTTTCCGGCTTCGAGGACCGTTACCCGCACGAGCTGTCCGGCGGGATGAAGCAGCGGGTCGCGATCGCCCGCAGCCTCGCCTACGACCCGGCGGTGCTGCTGATGGACGAGCCGTTCGCCGCCCTCGACGCCCAGACCCGCGAGCAGCTGCAGGACGAGCTGCTGCGGATCTGGCGCCGCACCGGCAAGACGATCGTGTTCATCACCCACGGCATCGACGAAGCCGTCTACCTCGGGCAGCGGGTGGCCGTGCTGACGTCGCGGCCCGGGCGGCTCAAGGCCGTCGTCGACGTCGACCTCGGCGACCGCACCGGGGACGTCCGGTCCGACCCGGCGTTCGGGCGGCAGCGCCACCGGCTGTGGGAGCTGCTGCACGACGAGGTCCGCAAGGCGGCCGAACACGAACGGAGCGTCCTCGGATGACCACCACCCTCGAAGCGCCACCTGTCCACAGTGGACCCACGGCTCCACCGCCGAAACCACGGCGGTTCACGAAGAAGCTGACCCGCGCGGTGCACGGCTCGGCCGCGATCGTGCTGTTCGTCGCGCTCTGGGAGCTGGTCCCCCGGTTCGTGCTCGACGAAGGCACCCGGACGTTCCTGCCGCCGCTGTCCGAAGACCTGCAGGCTCTCTGGGACCTCATGCTCGACGGCCGGCTCGCCGACCACTTGCTGGCCAGCGTCGGGCGCTCGGCCGCCGGGTTCGCCATCGCCGTGGCCGTCGCGGTGCCGCTCGGGCTGCTGATCGGCTGGTACCGGCCGGTCGCGCGGTTCCTGCAGCCGCTGCTGGAGCTGGCCCGCAACACCGCCGCGCTGGCCCTGCTGCCGGTGTTCACGCTCCTGCTGGGCATCGGCGAGCTGTCGAAGGTCACCCTGGTCGTCTACGCGTGCGTCTGGCCGGTGCTGCTCAACACGATCGCCGGGGTGAACACGGTCGACCCGCTGCTGATCAAGGCGGCCCGCTCGCTCGGCCTGTCCAGCCCGCGGCTGTTCCGGAAGGTGATCCTCCCCTCGGCGGTGCCCACGGTGTTCACCGGCATCCGGATGGCGGCGTCCTACTCGATCCTGGTGCTGGTGGCCGCCGAGATGGTCGGCGCGAAGGCCGGGCTCGGTTACCTCATCAACACCAGCCAGGTGAACTTCCAGATCCAGCAGATGTACGCCGGGATCATCGCGGTCTCGGTGCTCGGAGTGCTCGTCAACCAGGGTTTTGTCGTCCTCGAGCGGCGGTTTTCCACCTGGCGTCCCAAGGAGAAGCCATGATGCACCTCAACGCGTTCGTGATGCCGAACGGCCACCACGAAGCCGCCTGGCGGCACCCGTCGACCGACCCGCACCGGGCCCGGACGCTGCAGCACTACGCCGACATCGCCCGGACCGCCGAGCGCGGCAAGCTGGACTCGCTGTTCCTCGCCGACGGCGTCGCGCTGTGGGGCAACGTGAAGCACAACTCCCACAGCCACTTCGAGCCGTTGACGCTGCTTTCGGCGCTCGCCGCGTCCACGGTCCACATCGGACTGATCGCGACGGCGTCGACGACGTACAACGAGCCGTACCACCTGGCCCGGAAGTTCGCCTCGCTCGACCACCTCTCCGGCGGCCGCGCGGGCTGGAACATCGTCACCTCGGCCGGCATCGACGAGGCCCGGAACTTCAACCTGGCCAAGCGCCCGTCCCACGACGCGCGGTACGACCGGGCCGAGGAGTTCGTCGACGTCGTCAAGAAGCTCTGGGACAGCTGGGACGACAACGCCGCGATCGTCGACCGCGAGATCGGCGTCTACGCCGACACCGAGCGGATCCGGCCGATCGCGCACGACGGCGAGCACTTCCAGGTCCGCGGGCCGCTCAACATCGAACGCCCGCCCCAGGGTCACCCGCTGCTGGTGCAGGCGGGCTCGTCCGAAACCGGCAAGGAGTACGCGGCCCGCCACGCCGAAGCCGTCTTCACCGCGCAGCAGACCTTCGCCGAGGGCAAGGCGTTCTACGACGACGTCAAGGGCCGCCTGGCGAAGTACGGCCGCACGCCCGACGAGATCAAGATCCTCCCCGGCATCTCGCCGATCCTCGGCCGCACCGAAGCCGAAGCGCGTCAGCGGGAAGCCGAGCTCAACGCGCTGATCACGCCGGACTACGGGCTGCGGCAGCTGTCGAAGATGCTCGACCACGACGTCACCGGCTACCCGCTGGACGGCCCGCTGCCCGAGGTGGGCAGCTTCACCGAAGGCGGGCAGAGCCGGTTCGAACTGGTCGTCGGCCTGGCCCGGCGCGAGGACCTGACCATCCGGCAGCTGCTGGAGCGGCTGGCCGGCGGCCGCGGGCACCGCGTCTTCGCCGGCACTCCCGTCCAGGTGGCCGACGAGCTGGAGGCGTGGTTCACCGGCGGCGCCGCGGACGGCTTCAACGTCATGCCACCGACCCTGCCCGGCGGGCTCGACGACTTCGTCGACCTCGTCGTCCCGGAGCTGCAGCGGCGCGGGCTGTTCCGCACCGAGTACTCCGGCGCCACCTTGCGCGAGCACTACGGCCTCGCGCGTCCCGTCAACCGCAACCGAGTGAAGGAGCCCGCATGACCACCCTCAGCACCGACGTCCGCAAGCTCACCGGGAGGATCGGCGCCGAGATCGTCGGTGTCGACCCCGCCGGCGACCTGGACGCGGCCCAGGTGGCGTTCCTCGCCGACGCCCTGCACGAGCACAAGGCGCTCGTGTTCCGCAACGTCACGCTCGACGACGAAGGACAGCAGCGGTTCGCCGCGCGCTTCGGTGAGCTGACCAAGGCGCACCCGACGGTGCCCGCCGTCGACGGCGCGCCGACGATCCTGCCGGTGGACAGCGAGCAAGGCCGCGCCAACCACTGGCACACCGACGTCACCTTCGTGCTCAACCCGCCGAAGGCCAGCACCCTGCGCAGCCTCGTGGTGCCGCCCTACGGCGGGGAGACGCTGATCGCGAACTCCGCGGCGGCCTACCGCGACCTGCCCGAGCCGCTGCGGGCCTTCGCGGACACGCTGCGCGCGGTGCACACCAACGACTACGACTACGTCCAGCCGCCGGAAACAGTGGACGACAAGGAACAGGCGCGGCGCGCGCAGTTCGTCTCGCGCAAGTACCGGACCGTGCACCCGGTCGTGCGGGTGCACCCGGTCACCGGCGAGCGCGGGCTGTACATCGGCGGCTTCGCGCAGCGGATCGAAGGCCTGTCGGTGAGCGAGTCGCGGGACCTGCTGCGGCTGCTGCAGTCCTACGTGACGCGGCCGGAGAACGTCGTGCGCGTGGCGTGGGAGCCGAACCAGCTGGTGCTGTTCGACAACCGGATCACCCAGCACTACGCGATCGACAACTACGACGGCCTGCCGCGGCGGCTCAACCGGGTGACGGTGGCCGGCGACATCCCGGTGGGGATCGACGGCCGGGCAAGCGAGTCGCTGGAGGGCGACGCCTCGCACTACACCTCGGTGGCGTGAGCCGGGGCGCGGAACGGGCTCAGTGCTCGTTCCGCGCCTGTTCCCGGAAGTGGTCCCAGGCCCGGCTGACCAGCGACGGGTGCGTCCGCAGGTCGATCGCCGTGCGGGCCAGCGCCGCCGCCGACGCGAGCATCACCGACCGCCCGCGCGCACCGGCCGACGCGGCCGCGAACTCTTCGGTGTGCACCGCGTACTCCTCCGCCGTGATCGCCACGAACGGGTGGATCGCCGGGACGCGGACGCTGACGTCGCCGATGTCGGACGACCCCGGGTAGACACCCGGCTCCGGCGGTGTCGCGTGGATCCCGCACGCCGCCAGGTGTTCGGTGAACCGCTCGGACAGCACCGGGTTGTCGCGGAAGTGCGCGAACCCGCGCCCGAGCCGTTCGACGTCGACCTTCGCGCCGGTCGCCAGCGCGGCGCCCTGCGCGCACGTGCCGACGTCCTCGGCCAGGCGGTCCAGCGCCCCGGTCGTCAGCGCGCGGAGCCCGAACCGGCCCTCGGCCCGGTCGGGGACGATGTTCGTCGCCTCGCCACCGTGGGTGATGATGCCCTGGACGTGGGAGCTCGCGGGCATCCGCTGGCGCAGCGCCGAGACCGCGCCGAACGCCTGGACCAGCGCGGCGAGGGCGTCCACGCCCTGCTCGGGGTCGCCGGTGGGGTGGGCCGCGCGGCCGTGGAAGGTCACCTTCAGCTCGACCTGCGCGGTCAGCGGCGCCCAGGACCACGAGTGCACGCCGGGGTGGACCATCAGGGCCGCGTCGACGTCGTCGAAGACGCCCGCCTCGGCCAACGCGACCTTGCCGCCGCCGCGTTCCTCGGCCGGGCAGCCGATCGCGAGCAGCGAACCCGGGCTCTCCGCGAGGACCTCCTTCACGGCCAGCGCGGCGCCGAGCCCGGACGCGGCGACGAGGTTGTGCCCGCAGGCGTGGCCCAGTCCGGGCAGCGCGTCGTACTCGAGCAGGAGCGCGACGCACGGCCGTCCGCTGCCCGCCCGCGCGACGAACGCCGTGGGCAGCCCGGCCACGCCGGACTCCACCGCGAAGCCGGCCGTGGCCAGCTCGCCGGTCAGCAGCTCCGCGGCGGCGTGCTCCTCATAGGACAGTTCCGGCCGTTCGTGCAGCGCGACGGCGACGGCCCAGAGCCGTTCGGCCCAGTGCTCGATCCGCTCGTCGGCCCGCTCGTGCAGGTCTTCGTGCCACTCCATGCCCACCGGAATACCCCCGCCCTGCACGGTCACACCACCCGCAGTGTTCCACACGGGCCGGCCGCGGTTTGCACGCTGGACCGCACGGGTATCCGGGTGACTCCCCGATCCCCAGGAGATCCCCGGTGAACCAAGCCCCCGGTGAAGTGCTGACGTTCGGCATCGAAGAAGAGTTCTTCGTCGTCGACCGCCGTGGCCACCTCTCGCAGGCGGGCGACAACGTCGTCGACGCCGCGGAAGCCACGGCGAACGATCAGGGCGAGCTGCAGCACGAACTGACCCGGTCGCAGGCCGAGGCCGCGACCGACGTCTGCCGGACCCACGGCGAAGCGCTGCGGCAGCTACGCAGGATGCGTGCCGACCTGTCGGGCGCCGCGCGACGGCGCGGGCTGCGGGTGCTGCCCGCCGCGGCGCCGCCGCTGGCCGAAGCGGGCCCGCCGACCATCACGCCCAGCCCGCGGTACGAGCGGATGGCCGAGCACTTCGGCGCCACCGCACGGACTTCGCTCACCTGCGGCTGCCACGTGCACGTCGCGATCCCGGACAAGGACAGCGGCATCCGCGTGCTCAACCACGTCCGGCCGTGGCTGCCGGTGCTGCTCACGATCACCGCGAACTCGGCGATCGCGGACGGCTACGACACCGGTTACGGCAGCTGGCGGTACCAGCAGTGGAGCCGGTGGCCGTCAGCGGGCCCGCCGCCGCGGTTCGCCTCCCTCGACGAGTACGAAAGCATCGTCGACGGCTGGCTGCGCGCCGGTTCGATCCTCGACCGCGGGATGATCTACTGGGACGTCCGGCTTTCGGAGAAGCAGCCGACGATCGAGTTCCGCATCGCCGACGTCGCCGCGACCCCGGAGGAGGCCGTCCTGCTGGGCGTACTGGCGAGAGCCCTGGTCGCGACCGCGCTGGCCGAGGCCGCGCCCCCACCGCAGCTGTCGAACGAAGTGCTGCGCGCGCAGCTCTGGCGGGCGTCGCGCGAAGGGCCGACCGGCTGCTGCCCGCACCCGGACAGCGGGGACCTGGTGCCGGCCAAGGCGGTGCTCGACGACCTGATCGAGCGGACGGCGCCCGCGCTGGAGGCGGCGGACGACCTGGAGTTCGCACGGGACGGGCTGACGCGGCTCGTCGCGGAAGGCGGCGGCGCGGACCGGCAGCGCCGCCGGTTCGCGGAACGGAACCGGCCCGAAGACGTCGTCGACCTGCTGACGGGCGGCTAGCGCGGGCTGCGGCCCCCGATCCGGTCGGCCAGTTCGAGCGCACGCACGGCCGCGCGGGAGCGGCCGGGATCGATGACGAACCGGATCCCGGCGGCTTCGGCCCGCTGCTGCGCCCGGAGCAGCACGTCGATGCCTTCCGCGCCCAGAAAACGCACTTCGCCGAGGTCGACCCGCAGCACCCCCGGGCAGGCCTTGACGTGCTCGGCCAGCACGGCTTCGAGGCCGGGCGCCGTGCACAGGTCGACCTCCCCCGCCACCTCGACGACGATCGCGTCGGCCGTCTTCCAGCGGATCCGGCTCCGCAGGACACCGTCCACGGGAGCGCGCGGCGAAGGCAGCCGGTCCGTTCGCGGCGAGACGACGCGCGGACGGTCGTAGGTCGTCATGACCACGAAGTACCCCGGGCATGATCATCACGAAACACGCCGGGACGCGGTTCAGGAAGCGGGCGGCAGCTCTTCCATCATCAGCAGCGCGCCGTGGCTCTCGTCGCCGGTGCTGTGCAACGCGCTGCAGCGCAGCCGGACCACGACCGCGCGGCCCCGGCGGTTGATGGCGTCCAGGGTCAGCTCGGTGCGGGTCGCCGCGTCGGTCAGCGCGTCGCGCACGACCGGGCGGAGCTCGGCCAGCGGCAGGCCGATGTCGAGGTTGAGCAGGTGCATGCCCTCGGCCTCTTCGCGGCGGACGCCCCACAGGTCTTCGGCGCCCCGGTTCCACGCCTTGATCCGCATCTCGGTGTCGAGGACGACCATCCCGGCCTGGACCGAGGTCAGCACGGACTCCAGGAAGTCGTTCAGCTCGTCGAGCTCGACGCCGCGGTCGCGGAGAGCGTCGTTGATCGTCTGCAGCTCGTCGTTGGTGGAGTGCAGCTCCTCGTTCATCGTTTCGAGCTCTTCGTTGGTGGACTGGAGCTCTTCGTTGGTCGTCTCCAGCTCCTCCACAGTGGACTGGAGCTCCTCGTTCGTGGTCTCCAGCTCCTCGTTGGTCGACTGCAGCTCTTCGTAGGCCGACTCGAGCTGGCGGTTCGCGTGCTCGAGCTCGGTGAGCAGCAGCCGCGCCCAGCTGACGTCGTGGAACACGACCGACACCCCGAGCAGGCTCTTTTCCTTGCCCAGCAACGGGTTCACGTGCACCTCGTACCACACGGTGTCGCCGGCGCGGCGCCACTCGACGTCCTTGATCCGCAGCGAGCGGCGTTCCAGCCGGGCCTGCTCGACATACGGCCGGAGCCCGACCGGGCGGTAGGAGAGGTCGACGTCCCACAGCTTGCGCCCGAGGTCCCGGTCGGTCAGCCCGAACGAGATCTCGGCCTGCTGGTTGATCAGCGCGATGACCTCGTCGGCCGTCACCACGATCTGGGCGACGGGGCTCGCGGAGAACGCGTGCTCGCGCAGCTGGTCGAGGCCGGCGACCTCGTCGTCCGCCCGCCGGGCCGGGAGGCCCTGGGAGACGAAGGTGCGGAAGCCCGCTTGCGAATCGGCGATCTTGCGGAAGACGCGCTGCTTGAGGTCGAGCGGCTCGAAGATGCGCGTGTGGCTGAGCAGCATCTCCGCCTTGCCCAGGAACATCATCCCCCGCGGCGCCAGCGCGAAGTGGAACCGCTCGAGGATCTTCGTCTGGGTGTCGGCGTTGAAGTACATCAGCGTGTTCCGGCACGCGAGCAGGTCGATGCGCGAGATGGGGGCGTCCTGCACGAGGTCGTTGCGCCCGAAGATGACCGAGCGGCGGAGGTCCTTGCGGAAGCTGTACCGGCTGCCGTGCTGCTCGAAGTAGGTTTCGAGGGCGCCTTCGGGCAGCCCTTCGAGCTCGGCCGGGGTGTAGGCGGCGTGGCGCGCTTGGGTGAGGGCTTCCTCGTCGACGTCCGTGGCGTAGATCTTGACGCGCCGGCGGAAGGCGTCGACCCCGATCGCTTCCGCGAAGACGATGGCGAGGCTGTAGGCCTCCTGGCCGGCCGCGCACCCCGCGCACCACACCCGGATCGGCTCCTCCGGGCTGCGCGCGGCCAGCAACGCCGGGACGACGTCGTTCTGCAGGTACTCCCAGGCATCCGGGTCGCGGAAGAACGCGGTGACGTTGATGAGGATCGTGTTGAACAGGGCGACGAACTCGTCCGCGTTCACCTGGAGCTGGTCGACGTAGTCGGCGTAGCTCTCGGCGCCCACCTGGCTCATCCGCCGCTGGACCCGCCGCATCAGGCTCGTCCGCTTGTAGCCGGTGAAGTCGAAGCCGCGGGACTCCTTGATGTAGCGGAGCACCGCTTCGAACTCGTCGTCGCCTTCCGGCCGCAGATCCGTCACCGGGGGAAGGCTACCCGGCGGTGGGCCCGCGGGCGGCCACGCCGGGTCAGCACCGCCCAGACCACCTTCCCGCCCGTCCAGGAGGGGTTGCAGCCCCAGACTCGGGCAATCTGCGCGACCATCGCCAGCCCGAGGCCGGGGTCGGTCGCGGCGACCCGCTCATGCAGCACGGCCGGGCGCGGGTCGTCGTCGGCAACGGACACCGACAGCAGGTCCGGCCGCAGCTCGAGCCGCAGCCGGGCCGCGGAGCCGGTGTGCCGGATCGTGTTCTCGACCAGCTCCGTCGCGATGACCAGGGCGTCCTCGGTGTGTTCGGGCACCCCCCAGTCGGCGCAGACCCGGGTGACGAACCGCCGCGCGAGCGCCGACGCGCCGGGCACCGGTACCAGCAGCTGCACCGCCCGGCGCCGCGGCGGGTGGTGCAGCTCCCGCTCGGCCGTGCCCAGGTCGGGGTGGACCGCGACGAACCGGGCGACCGCCCGGCTCGTCAGGACCCGGAAGTGGTCCGGGCGCGGGGTGACGAGCGAAAACGGGATGCCCGGCCAGTCGCTGACCCGCAGGGCGACGGTGCCGAAGACGGTGACCAGCCGGTCTTCTTCGACGGTGAGGCCGGCGATGTCGGCGACCACGCCGTTGACGGCGTCCGTGGCGATCTTGAGCAGGCCGTCCCGCAGGTCGGGGTAGCTGTCCAGGCTGAGCGTCCCGGTCACGGTGACCACCGTCGCCCACGCCCGGGGCTCCGGGACGAGGTGCACCGCCGCCGCGGTCACGAGTCCGGCCCCGGCTGCTGCGCGAGCAGGAACCGGCGGAGGGTCTCCGCGGCTTCGGCGCACTCGCGCGCGGTGTTCTGGTACCGCCCGCCGGTCAGCGCACCGCGGCCGCGGGCGACGGCGTTCCGCTGCATCCGGCCGGCCAGGGCCGCCTTCTCGTCGAGGGCCCGCAGCGCCGTCCACAGCGCCCGTTCGAACCCGAGGTCGTGGGCCCGCAGCAGCGCCTCGGCCGACCAGGCGTGCCCGACGCGGCACCGGTACCGGCCCGCCGGCCCGTCGACCTCGACGAGCGCGTCGCCGCAGTCCGGGCAGCTGTGGCCGGACGCCGGAACCTCGTCCGCCACCACGGCCTCGAGCCGGACGCCGTCCCGGGCGATCCGGTCCTCCAGCAGGAGCGTCGGTGAGGGTGCGGGCATGGCGGCGGGCGCCATCGGGGCGCGCACCAGCTTGTCCAGCATCTTGCCGAGCATCTCGACCGGGTGCACGTGCGCCGTCGGCACCCTGGCCAGCGCACTCTCGGGCATGCCCGGGTAGATCGCCTCCGCCGGGTCCTGCACCATCGCCACCCCACCGCGTTCGACGATCGAGCTGAGCCCGGCGGCGCCGTCGTCGAGGGCACCGGAAAGCACCACGCCGACCGCCTCCGGTCCCGCGGCGAGCGCCGCGGACCGGAAGGTGGCGTTGATCGCCGGACGGTGCCCGCTCTCGGTGGGCCCGTGGCTGAGGCACTGCACGCCGTCGTCGAGGAGCAGGTGGTGGTCGGGCGGCGCGACGTGGATGACACCCGGGGTCAGCGGACGGCCGTGCTCCGCCTGGACCGCGGGCAGCAGCCCGCCGCGGCTCAGGACCTGCGGCAACGCGCTCGGCACGCCGGGCGCCAGGTGCAGGACGACGACGATCGCCGCCGGGAAGTCCGCGGGCAGCGCCCCGACGAGCCCGCGCAGCGCCTCGACCCCGCCGGCGGAGGCGCCGACCACCACCACGCCCCGGTGGACGGGCACGGCGACCACCTCCTCACGACGGCCACGGTAGTCGTCTCCGGCACTCGTGCCGCCACCGGACGCGGACCGAAACGAGGTTGTCACCCACCGTCGTGCCGCACACCGGGAGCCGGGCCGGACCGCGGATCGCGAGGTCCACGGCGTGGGCCCGCCCGGACGGCCGGGCTGCCCGCGTTCGACGCCGGCGGGCCCGTTCTGCCCGCACCGAACCGGGCGCCCGGACGGTGATCACCGCGGCGCGCCCGCGGACCCGGACGGTGACGGGTCTACTGTGGACGAAATGCGGTCCGGCCCCGACCGGGGTGATCCGGGTTTCGCGGCGGCCGGGGCGGGTACCAACGGGGCGTGGGACGCACCCGACTCCGGCGCAGTGACCTGCGCGGCCCCGGCTTCCGGCGGGTCCGCCGCGGCCGCGGCTTCTCGTACACGACGGCCGACGGCGGGCCCGTCACCGGCGCCGAGCCGCTCGACCGGATCAAGGCCCTGGTCATCCCGCCGGCCTGGCGGGACGTGTGGATCTGCCCGCACCCGAACGGGCACGTCCAGGCCGTCGGGACCGACGACGCGGGGCGGCGCCAGTACCTCTACCACGAGCAGTGGCGGCGGGACCGCGACGAGGAGAAGCACGACCGCGTCCTGGCGATGGCCCGCCGGCTCCCGGCGTGGCGGGACTCGGTCGAGACCGATCTGTCCGGATCCGGCCTCACCCGGAAGCGGGTTCTCGCGGCGGCGCTGCGGATGCTCGACCGGGGGATCTTCCGCACCGGCGGCGAGGAGTACGCGGAGGAGAACGGCACGCACGGCGTCGCGACGCTGCTGCGGGAGCACGCTGCGGTCCGCGGGGACGAATGCCGGTTCTGCTACGTCGCCAAAGGCGGTCTCGACCGTGAGGTGGCGATCCGGGACGAGGCGCTGGCCAAGGTCCTGAAGTCCCTGCTGCGCAGCCGGTCGGGCAGCGACCGGCTGCTCGTCCACCGCGAGGGCCGGACCTGGCACGAAGTGCACGCGGCCGACGTCAACGAGCGGTTCAAGGAGCTCGCCGGCGACGGCTGCACCGCGAAGGACCTGCGCACCTGGAACGCGACGGTGCTGGCGGCGGCCGCGTTCGCCGCCGCGGACCCGCCGTCGTCGCCCGCCGCCCGCAAGCGCGCGGAAGCGGGCGTGATGAAGGAGGTTTCCCTGGCGCTGGGCAACACCCCCGCGGTGTGCCGATCGTCCTATGTGGACCCGCGGCTGGTCGAGGCCTACCGCGACGAGCGCACGATCGCGGCGGCGCTGAAGCGGGCGGCACGCGTCGACGGCGACGACGCGCGGGCGGTGCTGGAGAAGGCGTGCGCACGGCTGCTGAGCAGCGCGTGATTGAACATCACCCGGGCGGGGAAATCCGAGGGTGTCCGGACGGCCGCAGACAGCAGGGGGCACGGTGAGTGAGCGTCGATCCACCCGTACGTGTACTGGCCCGCGGACCCGCTCGTCCGGGAACCTGGGACCGATGAATCCCGACGTTTCCTCCGTGCGCTGGCGCGCGTCGATCGGCCTCGCGGTCGGCGGCGACGGGCCGGTGTCGAGCATCGTCGAATCCGACCACGGGAGCGAGGGCTCGGCCCGCGAGTGGATCGAACGGAAGCTGCCGCGGGCGAGGTTCCCGGCGTGGATCCCGGCGGCCCGCCGCGCGGACGGGGCCGAACTGTTCGGCCGGGTCGACCGCGGGCGCGTGGTGACCGGACGCCTGCTGCCGACGTGGGAGTCCGAGGGGACACCCGTGTGGCACGCGGACCAGGCCGGCGACCGGGTGCAGTGGCGCCGCTGCGCGGCCGAAAGCGACTGACCGCTCAGGCGGCGCCGACGTCCGTGCGCAGCAGGCAGAACTCGTTGCCTTCCGGGTCCTGCAGCACTTCCCAGGACTCAGTGCCGTCCTGACCGACGTCGGCCGGGCGCGCGCCGAGCGCCAGCAACCGGGCCAGCTCCGTCTCGTGATCCGTGCCGGCCGGGCTCACGTCCAGGTGCAACGGCAGCTTCCCTCGGCGCGGGTTGTCGGTCTGCGCCAGGACCAGCGTCGGCGGCCCGGCGCCGAACTTGCCACCCGGCGGACCCAGCTCGAGACCGTCGGGCTCGTGGCCGACGATCTCGTAACCGAGCACGGCGCACCAGAACTCGGCGAGCCGGCCGGGATCGGCACAGTCCAGGACGAGCTCGGTGATCCGGCAGGCCATCCCGCTCAGCTCCGTTCGGTTTTCCGCGCCACGGCGGTGGCTTCGTCGTCGACCACCATCGTGGCACGCGGCCGCAGGCTCGGGTTCGTCGGCGCGGGCATACCCCGTCGGTGACGGGGTACTCCCGCTTCGCCCCGACGAGCAGGAGGTAGTCGTGACCGAGGTCAGCCGGGTGATCGACGTGCCGCCCGAAGCCGTGTACGACGTCCTCGCCGACGGCTGGCTCTATGCCGGCTGGGTGGTCGGGAGCTCGCACATCCGCGACGTCGACGAGCGCTGGCCCGCGACCGGCTCGCGGATCCACCACAGCGTCGGCCCGTGGCCGGTGCACATCCAGGACGAGACCGTCGTGACCGCGGTCGAGCCGGGGCTTTCGCTGGCGCTGGAGGCGCGGGCCTGGCCCGTCGGCGCCGCGGCGGTCGGGCTCACGCTCGTGCCGCACGGCGACGGAAAGACCCTGGTCCGGATGACCGAACACGTCGTGCGCGGGCCCGGCAAGCTGCTGCCGGCGGCCCTGCAGTCGCTGCTGGTGAAGCCCCGTAACACCGAGTCCCTGGCTCGTCTCGCCGACCTCGCGACCGGCAAGCACGCCAACCCGGCTCAGCCGTAGATCGCGCGGTGGGCCGCCCGGATCACCGCCGCGTACCCGGGACCCAGCTTTCCCGCCCGGGCCAGCGCCGCCCGGGCCGCGTTCGCGCCCGGGCCGCCGTGGACCGCGCCGCCCGGGTGCGCCGACGCGCCCGCCAGGAACAGGCGGTCCACCGGGGTGTCCGCGCGGCCCGCGCTCGGCACCGGGCGGAAGAACAGCTGCTGGTGAATCGCCGTGGTGCCACCGTTGATCGCGCCGCCCACCAGGCCCGGGTTGTGGTTCGCCAGTTCCACCGGCCCCTGGACGTAGCGGGCCTTGATCAGGTCGCGGAAGCCCGGCGCGTTCGCCTCCACCGTCTCCTCGATGCGCTTCGCGCGCCGCTCCAGCGCCGCGCGGTTCTCCATCGTGCCGCGCGGGACGTGCGTGTACGCCCACGCCGACTCCGTGCCGGGCGGGGACCGGTCCGGGTCCGTGGTGGTCATCTGGCCGAGCAGCAGGAACGGCCGCCGCGGGGTGCGGCCGCGGGTGAGCTCGCTCCCGTAGGCGGACAGGCCGTCGAGGTCCGTCCCCAGGTGGATCGTGCCGGCGCCGCGCGCGGCTTCGGCCGTCCACGGGATCGGGCCGGACAGCGCCCAGTCCACCTTGACCGTCGCACTGTCCCATTCGAACCGGCCGAGATCCTCGACCAGCCGCCGCGGCAGCCACTCGGCGCCGACCAGGTCGCCGTACAGGATCGGCGCCGGGACGTCCGCGAGCACGGCCTTGCGGGCGCGCACCGGGGCGCCGGAAGTGCCGCGGACCCCGAGCGCGCGTCCATCGCGGACGAGCACCTCGGCCACCGGACGTCCACAGTGGACGGTTCCGCCGCGGGACTCCAGCCGTCGCACCAGCGCCGTGATCAGCTCCCCCGCGCCGCCCGCCGGCACCGGGAACCCCTCGTCCTGGCCGATCATCGCCATCAGCCAGCCGAACACCGCGCTGCCCGCGTTGTCCACCGACAGGTCGCTGTGCGCGGCGTTCCCGGCCAGCAGCAGCTTCGCGCCCTCGCCGTCGAACAGCTCGTCGCCGAACCGCCGCGCGGGCAGCGTGAGCATCCGCGCCAGGCGCAGCGCTTCCGGCGTCCCGGTGCGCCACAGCAGCTTCAGCCCCGGGCGGACCGGCGGGAACGGCGTGAACAACGCGTCCAGCAGCGGTTCCCGGATCTCCCGCCACTGCTCGACCAGCCGCCGCCACGCGTCGCCGTCGCCGGGGGCGAACGCCTCGACCGACGCCGCCGTGCGGTCGAGGTCCCGCGACAGCACCACGCTCCGGTCGTCGGGCAGCACGTGCGCGAGGACGTCGGGAGCGTGCCGCCAGCGCAGGCCGTGCTCCCCCAGCCGCAGCCCCTGGATCACCGGGGACACCGCGCTCATCGGGTAGAAGGCGCTGAACAGGTCGTTGCGGAAGCCCGGTTCGGTGACCTCGGCCGTCCGGACCGCGCCGCCGGGATGCCCGGTCGCCTCCAGCACCAGCACCGACCAGCCCGCGTCGGCCAGCAGGTTCGCCGCCACCAGGCCGTTGTGCCCGGCGCCGATGACGACGGCGTCGACGGCTTCGGTACTCACTGGGACCTCCCGGGGGCCGGCTCGTCCCCGTCGAGGTTGCCAGCCCGCCGCGATCTCCGCCAGCGTGGGCGGCGCGGCTCGGAACGGCAGGTTCCTCCCGAGGACTACCGGCTGGGCTGGAGCAGGATCTTCTGCGCGCCGTCGAGCTTCTTCTGGAAGATCTCGTACGCGCGCGGTGCTTCGGCGAGCGGCAGCTTGTGCGTCGCGAAGCTTTCGACGCCGAGCGGGTCGCCGTCGCCGGTGAGCACCGGCATGATGTCGTCGATCCAGCGCCGGACGTTGGCCTGGCCCATCCGCAGCTGGATCTGCTTGTCGAACAGCTCCATCATCGGCATCGGGTCGACCATGCCGCCGTAGACGCCCGACAGCGAGATCGTGCCGCCGCGGCGGACGCTGTCGATGGCCGCGTACAGCACGCTGAGCCGGTCGATGCCGGCCTTCTCGGTGATCTTCGCGCCGAGCTGCGGCGGCAGCAGGTTCACCAGGTTGTGCGCGAGCTTGCCGACCGGGGCGCCGTGGGCCTCCATGCCGACCGCGTCGATCACCGCGTCGGCCCCGCGGCCGTGGGTCAGCCCGCGGATGGTGTCGCCGATTTCCTTGTGGTCCCGCGTGTCGAGCGCGGTGGCGCCGTACTCACGGGCGCGCGCGAGCCGCTCCGGCACGAGGTCGACCCCGATCACCTGACCGGCGCCGTGGTGACGGGCGATGCGGCAGCTCATCTGCCCGATCGGCCCGAGCCCGAAGACGACAACCGTGCCGTCCTTCGGGATGTTCGCGTACTCGACGGCCTGCCACGCGGTCGGCACCACGTCGGAGAGGTAGACGAACCGGTCGTCCGGCGGGCCGTGCGGCACCTTGATCGGGCCGTAGTGCGCCTGCGGGACCCGCAGGTATTCGGCCTGGCCGCCGGGCACCTGGCCGTAGAGCCGCGTGTAGCCGAGCAGCGACGCGCCTTTGCCCTGTTCGGTCACCTGGGTGGTCTCGCACTGCGACTGCAGGCCGCGCTCGCACATCCAGCAGTAGCCGCAAGAAATGGTGAACGGGACCACGACCCGGTCTCCGGGCTTGATGTGCTTCACCTCGGGCCCGACCTCCTCGACGATCCCCATCGGCTCGTGGCCGAGGATGTCGCCCTCGGTCATGAACGCGCCGAGGACCTCGTAGAGGTGCAGGTCGGAGCCGCAGATCCCGGTCGAGGTGACCCGGATGACGGCGTCGGTGCCCTCCTCGATCTTCGGGTCCGGCACCTCTTCGACACGGACGTCGCGCCTACCGTGCCAGGTCACTGCCTTCATGGCTCTCCTCTTCCGTGGGGTTGTCGATCCCCGGTTTCCCGGGTGGGCGGGCGGCAAACGCGTGGCCGCCGGCGGTTGGCGCCCGCGCGGACCGGGTAGCCGGAGTGGTCCGAACCCACCGGGAGGAACCCATGCCCCTGCGCGTCCTGGCGCTCACCTGCACGCTCAAGCCGTCGCCGTCGAAGTCGAGCAGCGACCTCATCGCGCGCCAGCTGCTGGACCTGTTCGCCGAACGCGGCGCCACCGGCGAGATCGTCCGCGTGGTCGACTACGACGTCCGCCCGGGCGTGGAAACCGACATGGGCGAGGGTGACGAGTGGCCGGAGATCCGGCACAAGATCTTGGCCGCCGACGTCCTGCTGGTCGCCACGCCGACGTGGGTGGGTCACATGTCGAGCGTCGCGCAGCGCGTCCTCGAACGCCTCGACGCCGAACTGTCCGAACAGGACGGCGAAGGCCGGCCCGCGATGTTCGGCAAGGTCGCGGTCGCCGCGGCGGTCGGCAACGAGGACGGCGCCCACAAGATCATCGCTGACCTGTTCCAGGCCCTCAACGACACCGGCTTCACGGTGCCGGCGCAGGGCGGCACGTACTGGAACGGCGAGGCCATGCAGGGCGGCGACTACAACGACCTCGACGAGACGCCCAAGGCCGTGGCCTCGGCGAACGCGACGCTCGTCCGCAACGCCGTCCACCTGGCGAACCTGCTCCGGGAGCAGCAGTACCCGGCTTCGTGACGGCTACCTCGATCCAGGTCAACGGCTTTCCAGCCGCTCCAGCAGGTGCCGCGCCGGCAGGGTGAGGGTGCCGAGCCCCAGCCGCGCGGACACGCCGTCGTCCGCGGTGACCAGCCGCTCCTCGAGCTGCGCCAGCAGTTCACGGGACCGGTCCAGGTCGACGGCTTCGCCGCCCTTCGCCACCGACCGGACCGCGGCGGCCAAGCCCGCGACCAGGTCCGCCAGCGCGTCCCGCGCGGCCGGCCACGGGTAGCCGAACGGGTGCTCCTGCTGCCCGGACGTCGTCCGGACGGCGGTGACCAGCTGGGAAACCGGCGGCCACAGCGCGATGAGTGTCGCGAGTGGACGTTCGTGCCGGCTGCCCGCCCCCGGCCGGCGGCGGCGCAGGTTGAGCAGCCGCCCCTCCTTGGTCAGGCCGGCGGCATCCTCGGCCAGCTGCACGAGGCTCCGCACGTCACGGGCCCGGGCCAGCAGGTCTTCGACGTCCTCCGGCGGCTCGCCGTGGCGGACCAGGTCGGCCGTCGCCTCCAGCAGCTCCGACAGCGCGGTCGCGAGCCGGCCGGCGGCCGAGGACAGCCGTTCCCCGTGCAGCGGCGGGAAGATCAGGGCGTTCACGACCGCGCCGATCGTCGCGCCCAGCGCGGTCTCCAGCAGCCGGTCGCCCAGCAGCACGGTCTCGGTCGCGGTGCCGTAGGAGATCACCAGCATGCCGGTGACGCCGACCCAGATCCCGGCCGAGCCGAAGTGCCGCCAGTTCCCGGCCAGCAGTCCGGTGAACACGACCACGGCGAGCGCCACGGCCTGCGACGGGATCAGCTGCCCGGCGAGCGCGGCGAGCAGCACGCCCGCCGCCACGGCGCCGACCTGCTGCAGCCAACCCCGAAGCGACCGGTACACCGTCGCGTCCACCAGGAACACCGCCGCGTACGGCGCGAGGAACGGCTGGGGCAGCCGCAGCACCAGCGTGGCCAGCAGCCAGGCGCCGGTGGCGGCGAACGTGGCTTTCGCGGCTTGGACGAGACTTTGCCGTTCGGTTCCCGGGACCCGCAGCGCGCGGGCGAACCAGCCCACCGGCGTCCGGTCGTGCCGTTCGGTCAGCGCGGTCCCGAAGCGCGACCGCGGCCGCTCCCCCGGCGCTTCGGCCATCGGTCCTCCCTCCGCGGATCGGTCACCGCGCACCGGTTACCCCGGGCCCGGCGGGCCGAACCGCGATTGTCCACTTCGGACTTGGTTTGGTCCCGCGTGGATGTGGTAACCGGCCGGGACACGGACTTCGTTACCCCCACCGGACCGGGGGCCCGCGTCCTGGTTGGAGGGACCGGCGCGAGTCCCGGCCCCTCCACGTCCGCGCCGGGCGGTTTCGGCCCGGCGCCACCGGGTAGCCGGAAGGACACGGCGTGAAGGAGGGTTCCCATGCACCGCACCACCACCCGGCCGACGGGCGAGCGCGCATGACCGCGGCGCCGGTCGTCGTGCAGTACCGCCTGCACGCGGACTCCGCCGTCGGCCACCCCTGGGTGCGACGGCTGCTCGGCCCCCGCAGCGGCCTCGATCTCGACGCGGGCGGCCTGCGGGTGCGGCTCGGGCCGTGGGTGGTCACGACGCCGCTGCACAACCTCGCCGGGGCCGAGGTCAGCGGCCCGTACAGCGCGTGGCGCGGCCTCGGCGTCCGGCTTTCGCTCGCCGACCGCGGCCTGACGTTCGGCACGACCACCGCGGGCGGTGTCTGCCTGCGCTTCCGGGAACCGGTGCCCGGCATCGAACCGTGGGGACTCCTGCGGCACCCGGGCCTGACGGTGACGGTCGCCGAGCCGGACCTGGTCGCGGAGGCGGTCAACCGGATCGTGGCGGCCACATGACGGCCGCGTGCCGCGACCAGCGGGCCGAGGTGGCGCGGCTCGTAACGCTCGGCGCGAAGGTTCTCGACGACCCGGCGGACGACCCGGAGGACAACGAGTTCTGCGTGCTGCCGCCGCGCTGACGCGGGCGGTGGACTGCTCAGGACTGGCCCTCGGGCAGGCAGACGGGGTTGCTCGCGCAGCCGGCGAGACGCTCGTCGAAGCCGTCCGGGGCCCCGGGTCTCCGCAGGTCCGGCGGGTCGGGCTGGCCTGGGTACGCGTCGGCGTAGAGATCCTTCACGAAGGCCAGGACGGTGTCCGGTGCCGCCAGCACGTCGACGCCGAGGTAGGCGAGCACCACCACGTCCTCGCCGGCCGCGGACTCGACCGCCGCGGCCCAGCCGTCACGCTCGTCCCACAGCAGGGCCGCTTCGTGGTCCGGGAACCGCGCGAGCCGGCGCTCCAGCGCGAAGTACGCGGACGCGGGCACTTCCACCTCGCAGAACCACGCCGGAACGTCCAGCTTGGTCGCCACGGCCAGGAAGTACTGCCGCAGCCCGCGCGCCGGAGCGCCGAGCCCGTCCCGTTCGATCATCTCGCCCGCCCATCCGGTTCGCGGCCCCCGCCGGGTGGTACCCCGCCACCCATCCGGTCAACCCGGGTCTCCCCGGGTGGAGCAGCACGTCACGGCCCGTCCTCAGTGGAGGTCCCAGGGTCACCGGCCGAGCAGCGAAAGTACGTCCTCGTCGCTCGTCTGGCGGAAATCGGCGTACCACTCGCCGACCGCGCGGAATCCCGCCGGTTCGGCCACGCAGACGACGTCGTCGACCTCGTCCCGCAGCCTCGCAACCGCGTCGGGCGCGCCCACCGGCACGGCGAAGACGACGGTCCGCGGGTGCCCGGCCCGCAGGTCACGCAGTGCGGCCGTCGCGGTGACGCCGGTGGCCAGCCCGTCGTCGACGAGGATGACGTCGCGGCCCGCCGGCCCGGCCGGCGCGCGGCCGCCCAGGTACCGCTCGAGGCGGCGCCGGGCCTCCGCCCGTTCGCGCTCTTCCACGCGGGCCATCCGGACGGCCGTCAGCTCCATGACACGCAGGATCGTTTCGTCGTAGATCGCGGGACCGTCCGGGGTCACCGCGCCGACGCCGTACTCGCGGCGGCCCGGCGCGCCGATCTTGCGGGCGACCGCGACGTCCAGCTGAGCGCCGAGCCGCCGCGCGACCACGGCGGCCACCGGCACCCCGCCCCGGGCGAGCCCGAGCACGAGCGGGTCGGTCCAGGTCCGCCGCGCCAAGGCGTCGGCGAGCCGGCGCCCAGCGTCCTCTCGGTCGGCGAAGACGCGCGCAACGCTCTCGCGGGTGCCCACGGGTCAGCCGCCGTCCGGTTCCCGGCGGTGCACAGGCCACTCGCCGGGTACCTGCGGACAGCGCGGCGGCCTGGCGGCTTCGAGCACGGTTCCGGCCATACGTCGCGCATGCCCGTTCGGGAGCCGCCCGAAACCTCACGCGCAACCTCGGCGATCGTCCACAGTGGACGAAGCCCGGGCGGGGTGGTCCCGCCCGGGCCCGGTCTCACAGCGTCTTTTCGAGCCGGCTCGCGAGCAGCTTGATGAACCGGCCCGGGTCACCGAGCTCGCCGCCTTCGGCCAGCAGCGCCATCCCGTAGAGCAGCTCGGCCGTCTCGGCCAGCCCCGCGTCTTCCGGCCGCGCGGTGTGTGCCTCGCGCAGGCCGGTCACCAGCGCGTGCTCGGGGTTGAGCTCGAGGATCCGCTTGATCGGCGGCAGCTCCTGCCCCATCGCCCGGTACATCTTCTCCAGCGTCGGGGTCAGGTCGTGGGTGTCCCCGACGATGCAGGCGGGCGACGTCGTCAGCCGCGACGAAAGCCGGACCTCCTTGACGGACTCGCCCAGGGACGTCCCCATCCACGACAGCAGGCCTTCGAAGTCCTTCTGCTGCTGTTCGCGGGCCACCTCGGTGGCCTTCTTGTCCTCGTCCGACTCCAGGTCGACCTGGCCCTTGGCGATCGACTGGAACTGCTTCCCGTCGAAGCCCGGCACCGCGTCGACCCACATCTCGTCGATCGGGTCGGTGAGCGCGAGCACCTCGTACCCCTTGGCCCGGAACGCCTCCAGGTGCGGCGAGTTCTCGATGGCCGACCGGGACTCGCCGGTCATGTAGTAGATGTGCTGCTGGCCGTCCTTCATCCGCTCGACGTAGTCGCGCAGCGAGGTCGGCTTCTCCGCGTCGTGCGTCGAGGCGAACGACGAGATCTCGAGGATGGCCTCGCGGTTCTCGAAGTCGTCGAGCAGGCCTTCCTTGACCGCGCGCCCGAACTCCCGCCAGAACGTCGCGTACTTCTCGGCGTCGGCGGTCATCATCGACTTCACCGTCGAGAGGACCTTCTTGACCAGGCGACGGCGGATCAGCTGGATCTGCCGGTCCTGCTGCAGGATCTCGCGCGAGACGTTGAGCGAGAGGTCCTGCGCGTCGACGACGCCCTTGACGAACCGCAGGTACTCGGGGACGAGCGACTCGCAGTCGTCCATGATGAAGACGCGCTTCACGTACAGCTGGACGCCGCGCTTGCGCTCCCGCAGGAACAGGTCCATCGGCGCGTGCGAGGGCAGGAACAGCAGCGCCTGGTACTCGAACGTGCCCTCGGCCTGCAGCCGGATGGTCTCCAGCGGGTCCTGCCAGTCGTGGCTGACGTGCTTGTAGAACTCGTGGTACTCGGCCTCGGTGACCTCGCTCGACGACCGCGCCCACAGCGCCTTCATCGAGTTGACCGTCTCGGCCTTCGGCTCTTCACCCTCGGCGGCCTCGCCGGCCATCCGGATCGGCCAGGTGATGAAGTCGGAGTACTTCTTGACGATCTCCCGGATCTTCGCCGGGGACGTGTAGTCGTAGAGGTGGTCCTCGGCGTCCTCGGGCTTGAGGTGCAGGGTGACCGCGGTGCCCTGCGGCGCGTCTTCGACCGGCTCGATCGTGTAGGTGCCTTCGCCGGTCGACTCCCAGCGCACGCCCTCGGCCGTGCCGGCCTTGCGCGTCACCAGCGTGACCTTGTCCGCGACCATGAAGCTCGCGTAGAACCCGACGCCGAACTGCCCGATGAGGTCCTGCGACGCCGCCGCGTCCTTCGCCTCCTTCAGCTTGGTCAGGAAGTCGGCGGTGCCGGACTTGGCGATCGTGCCGATGAGGGCGACGACCTCGTCGCGCGTCATGCCGATGCCGTTGTCGCGCACCGTGAGGGTGCGCGCGGCCGAGTCCGCCTCGATCGCCACGTGCAGGTCGGCCGTGTCCGCGTCCAGGTCCTTGTCGCGGTACGACTCCAGCCGCAGCTTGTCGAGGGCGTCGGAGGCGTTGGAGACGAGCTCCCGCAGGAAGGTGTCCTTGTTCGAATAGATCGAATGGATCATCAGCTGCAGCAGCTGACGCGCTTCCGACTGGAACTCCAGCGTCTCGATCGGGGTGGTCACTTCCGGTCCTTTCCGGTGCACAAAAGCCGAGGTGGGCCGATCCTACCGAGGGGCACCGACACTCCGGGGCGTCACCCGGTCGCGCACTTCACTGATCCGGCCGGAAGCAGGCCGGCCCGCGCACGGCAAGCGACCGTCGGCACGGAGCCATCAGGCCGTGACCGCGGTCGGATCAGTGAAAAGTGCGCACAGTATGAACGCAATCTAGGTGAGGTCGGACTCCGAGGGTGATGCTGGCCACGCCCCGCTGCCGATCAAGGAGGATCGAGTGCCCGGACCCCTGCCCCGGTGGGCGGCCGCGTTCGCCGCGGCCTGCGCCCTGACCACCGCCTTCGCCGCGCCCGCCGCCGCGGCGGGCGTCGTCGACCACCCCGTCCGCACCACCGGCTGCGGGCGCCCCGCCCCGGTCCCCGCCGGGGTGACGACCACGCAGCACGTCGTGTCCGGCGGCCTCGACCGCACCTACACCGTGCACCTGCCCGCGCACTACAACCCGCGCCGCGCCTACCCCCTGGTCCTCTCCTTCCACGGGCACAAGCGCACCTCCCAGTACCAGGAGGAGCTGTCCGGGTTCTCGGCGCTGGACACGATCTCGGTGTACCCGCAGGGCCTGATCGGCACCGACGGCGAGTCGGCCTGGACCGGCGCGCCCTACTCCGCCGCCGCGGACGACGTCCTGCTCACCAGTGACCTGCTGAACTCGCTGCAGCGCACGCTGTGCGTCGACGACAACCGGATCTTCGCCACCGGGAAGTCCAACGGCGGCGGGTTCGTCGGGGTGCTCGCGTGCCGGCTGGCCGGCCGGATCGCGGCGTTCGCCCCGGTCTCGGGCGCCTTCTACCCGCAGGGCGGCGCCTGCCACCCGAGCCGGGACGTCCCGATCCTCGACTTCCACGGCACCGCCGACACGACCATCCCCTACACCGGCAACCCGGACAAGGGCCTGCCGTCGATCCCGGACTGGCTGGCCGGCTGGTCCACAAGGGACGGTTGCCGCGCCAAGCCCGTTTCGTGGACGCCGGTGCAAGGGGTAGTCGCGCAGAAGTGGCTCGGCTGCGACCACCGCGGCGCCCTCGAGCACTACCGCGTCGAAGGGGCCGGGCACGTCTGGCCGAGCACGAAGCCGAACCTCGACTCGGCCACGCCGACGGTCATCGACGCGACCCCGGTGATCTGGCGGTTCTTCCGGGGCCATTCCCTGCGGTAAACACGATTGACGCGGCTCGCGCCCCTCGGCGACCATGAACCGCACCAGGCAGAAGCCGCCCGTCGGACCGCCGACGGGCGGCTTTCTGCGTCTCCCCACCGAAGGAAGAGGTGCGCCGTGAAGGTTCTTGTCCTCAACGCCGGCTACGAGCCGCTGCAGACCGTGTCCGTCCCGCACGCCATCCGGATGCTCGTGCGGCACGTCGCCGAGATCCACGAGGCCGAAGACGGTCTCGCGTACGGGCTGTTCCCGCGCCCGAAGATCGTCCGGTTGCTGCGGTACGTCGTCATGAAGTGGCGATATACGCAGCCACCGCGCTGGTCCCGGCGCGGGGTCCTGGTCCGGGACGGGCACCGCTGCGCCTACTGCGGGCAGCGCGCGACCACGATCGACCACGTGACGCCGCTGTCCCGCGGCGGCGCCAGGACCAGCTGGCTCAACACGGTCGCCGCGTGCGGCGGCACGCCCCGCAGCTGCAACGCCCGCAAGGCGGACAAGCTGCCGGCCGAGGCCGGGATGAAGCTCCGGTTCACCCCGGCCGTCCCGACGTGGGACCAGCTGCACCGGCCCGGCGCGTGAGCGCGGCCTGCCCGCCGGCACCTCCGGCGGGCAGGCCGTAGGCTCGAACCGATTGCCGCTGGCATCCGTGTGTTCCGGGGAAGGCCGGGAGGTCGTCGTGACCGACGCAGGAGAGCTGATCGCCGGGCGCTACCGGCTGGACGAGCGGATCGGCCAGGGCGCGATGGGCGTCGTCTGGCGGGCCCGCGACGAGCGGCTCGACCGGGTGGTCGCCGTCAAGCAGCTGGGGTACGACCCGGCGATCGGGCAGGCCGCCGGTGAGCAGGCGGCTTCGCGCGCGATGCGCGAGGCCCGGCTCACCGCGCGCCTGCGGCATCCCCACGCCATCACCGTGCACGACGTCGCCGAGCACGGCGGCGAGCCGTACCTGGTCATGGAGTACCTGCCCTCGCGCAGCCTCGCGGAGATCCTGCTCGACCGGGAGAGCCTGCCCGCCGACGAGGTGGCGCGCATCGGCCTGCAGGTGGCTTCGGCGCTGGCCGCCGCGCACGCCGAGGGCATCGTGCACCGGGACGTCACCCCCGCCAACGTGCTCATCGGCGAGTCCGGCGTCGCGAAGATCGCCGACTTCGGGATTTCGCGGGCCACCGGCGAGGGCACGGTGACCGGCGGCGGGTTCATCGCGGGCACCCCCGCCTACCTCTCGCCCGAAGTCGCGAACGGCGCCGACGCGGGCTTCCCGGCCGACGTCTTCTCCCTCGGCGCGACGCTCTACCGCGCGCTGGAGGGCGCGCCGCCGTTCGGGAACGACGACAACGCCATCACGCTGCTGCTGCGCGTCGCCCGGGACGAGGTCACCCCGCCGCGGCACAGCGGGCCGCTCGCGGAGGTGCTCGGGCGGCTGCTGCGGCGCGACCCGGCCGAGCGCCCGGTGATGGCCGAGGTGCAGGACCTGTTCGAAGCCGTCACCGGCGGCCGTCCGCTGCCGCCGCCCCGGCCGCGGCCGCGAGGGCACCTGGGGACCCGGCTGCTGCGCGTCCACCGCCCGCGCCGCCGGCTCGTCCTGGCGAGCACGGGCGGTGCGTTGCTGCTGGCCCTCGGCGTGGTGATCGGGACGGCGCTGGTGCCGGACCGACCGGCCCCGGCGGCGGCCCCGGTCGCCGCGCCGGTCCCGGCCACTCCCCCGCCCACCACCTCGACGACCCCGGCCGACCTGGGCTGCGCGGCCCGCTACCAGGTGACGAACTCCTGGCCCGGCGGCTACCAGGTCGAGGTGACGGTCCGCAACGACCGCGCGGCCGCGCTGTCCGGCTGGCGCGTCCGCTGGACCCTGCCGGACGGGCACCACATCAGCGGCCTGTGGAACGGCACGTTCACGGTCGACGGCTCGACGGTGACGGTCGACAACGCGGCGTGGAACGCGAAGCTCGACGCGGACGGCTCGACGACGTTCGGGCTGATCGCGCTGACCGGCAACGGCGCCGCCGACGGCCGTCCGGAGCTCACCTGCCGGACGCTCTGAACCGTCCGGACGGCGTCTTCCGGCCGCCCTGGGCCGCTGGGATAGTCGTGGTGAGGACGGGAGGTCCGGTGAAGCCCATCAGATCCCGCCGTCGGTCCCTGCGCTTCGACGGGAGCGCGATCACGCTGACCATCGCGACCAAGATCTGGGCGGTGGTCCCGGACGACCAGAAGAACCGGTTCCCGCTCGCGAAGATCACCGCCATCCGCCACACCCCCGCCACGGCGTGGAAGCCCGGGAAGATCGAGTTCGTGACGCCGGACGGGCCGGGCGCGGTCGTCGAGAACGTCCCGCTGTTCGCCGACAAGCTGGCCGGCAACACGTTCCAGTACGACTACGGCGACCGCAAGAAGGTCGCGAAGTTCCTGGAAGCCGTCGAGAAGGCGCGGGCCGCCAAGTAGCGGCTCACAGTTCCGCCACCCACTCGGCCGCCGACCGCTCCAGCAGGTCGAGCACGGCCCGGATGTCCGGCCGCCGGGCCGTGCCGCTCCGGGTCACCGCGAACACCTTGCGGGTCAACGGTTCCGCGAGCCGGTGGAGGCCGACCCCCAGCGGTCCGGCGGGAAGCGCCATAGCCGGCACCAGCGCCACGCCCGCCCCGGCGGCGGCCAGCGCGATCAGCACCGCGAAGTCCGGTGACTCCGCGGCCACCGACGGCACAAAACCCGCCGCCCCGCACGCCCGCTGGATCATCTCGTGGCACGAGAGGTCGGCGGTGGGCACGAGCCAGGGCCGATCGGAGAAGTCGGCCAACCGCACGGGCTCGCCGGAGCCCGGCGGGCCGGCGGTCGCCAGCAGGACCGGCTCCGAGAGCAGCACCCGGTCCTCGCACCGCGGCGGGACGTCGCGCGGCAGCAGCGAATACCCGTGCACCACCGCGATGTCCGCGTCCTGGGTGCGCAGCGACCGGAAGGCGGTCTCCGGCTCCTGCACGGCCAGGCGCAAGGACACCGCCGGCGGCAGCTCGGCCCACACCCGCGGCAGCAGCTGCCGGGACGCCGAGGCGAACGCCGCGACCCGGACCGTGCCCGTCCCGCCGTTCTCGGCGACCGCCGCCAGCGCCGACTCGGCCGCCGCGAGGTCGTCGAGGATGACCTCCGCGTGGGACACCAGCAACCGCCCGGCCGGGGTGAACGCCAGCGTGCGGCCTTGTTTCTCCAGCAGCGGTGTCCCGGCCTCGCGCTCGAGCGCGGCCAGGTGCTGGGAGACGGCGGGGCCGGTCAGGTGCAGTGCCGCGGCCGTGGCGGCCACGGTCCGGTACTGGGCGAGTCCGTGCAGGATGCGCAGGCGGCGAAGCTCCAACATGAAGTCCGACTTCCTGGTTCAAGAAGAAACCGTAACTGGTACTTCAGTATCGCACGGCCGACGATGGAGAACGTGAAACTCGCAGCTCTCGCCGTCACCGTCGTCCTATGGGCCTCGGCGTTCCCCGCGATCAAGGTCGGCCTCGACGGGTACGGCGTCGCGGGCCTCTCGTTCGCCCGGCTCGCGGTCGCGTCGGCCGTCCTGCTGCTCGCCGCGCCGATCCTCAAGGTGCGCGTACCGCAAAAGGCCGACTTGCCGCTGATCGCCGCCTGCGGGCTGGCCGGGATGAGCGCCTACCAGGTCCTGCTCAACTGGGGCGAGGTCCACGTCCCGGCGGGCACCGCGAGCCTGCTCGTCTCGGTGGCGCCGGTGTTCAGCGTCCTGCTCGCCACGGCGTTCCTGGGCGAGCGGCTGACCGCGCGCAAGGTCCTCGGCAGCGCCGTCGCGCTCGGTGGCAGCGCGCTCATCGCGGTGGGCGGCGGCCTGGGCTACTCGGGCGCGGCGTGGGTCGTGCTGGCCGCCGCGGCCGTCCAGGGCGTCTACCACTTCTGCAGCAAGCCGCTGCTCAAGCGCTACACCGGGCTCGAAGTCGCGTGTTACGCCATGTGGGCCGGGACGCTCTTCCTCGCGCCCCTCGCCCCGCAGGCGCTGGACGCCGTCGCGACGGCCCCGGCCGCGGCGACACTCTCGGTTGTTTTCCTCGGCGTGCTCCCCTCGGCCGCCGGGTTCGTCGCCTGGGGGTACGCGGTCGCACGGCACTCGATCGCCGTCGCGACCGGCGCGCTCTACCTCGTCCCGGCGGTCGCCCTCGCCGTCGCGTTCGGCTGGCTCGGCGAGGTCCCGACCTGGGTGAACGCCGCCGGCGGTGCGCTCAGCATCGCCGGCGTCGTCCTCATCTCCCTCAGCCGTGGATCCGGTCGAACGGCAGCCGCAGCACCTGCCCCGCGGGAACCGGCGCGTTCCGGAGGCGGATCGCGTCGAGCTCCGGCGCCGTGAGCGCCCGGCGGTAGAAGCGAACCTCGTCGAACGAGCCGTTCCACCGGAACGTGTTGTCGAGCCGCTGCCCCAGCTGAAGCTGGAACGACACGGTCTGGCTGACCGACCCGGCGACCGCCGCGCCGGCCGCGGCCTGGACACCGTCGACCCACAGCAGCAGCCTGCCGCCCGTGCGCTCCAGCGCGACGTGGTGCCAGGCCTGGTCGTCGTAGGCCTGCGCCGTCGTGATCGACGCGGTCCCGGCCGCCGTGGTCATCGTGGTGATCAGCCGGTGGTTCGCGGGTTCGCCGCGCAGCCACAGCTGCGGCGCCGTGGTGCCCATCCCGCCGAGCCAGAAGAGCACCTGGCTGCCTTTGCTCGCCCCGTACCGGAACCAGCCGGTCCACGTGAGGTCACCGTCGCCGGGCGGCTGCGCCGGGTCGTACGGCACGCGGACGTAGTCGTCGACGCCGTCCAAGGTCAGCGCACCGCCGAACCGGCCGGGCGTCACCGGCGCGCCACCCAGCACCCGCGCGTCGGCGTGACCCGAAACGTCCGGTGTGGACGGTCCCGCGGAGCGGTGCCGGCCCAGGTAGTCTTCGGTGAACCGCGCGAAGCGGATCTCGTCACGCGCGTCGACCGCGCCGCCTTCGTACAGGAGCCCGATCTCCGGACCGCCGATCTGCACCAGGTCGGAGTAGCCGGACCAGTCCGTCGTGATCTGCGTGCCCTGCTCGGCGTTGTCCCACGTCCGGCCGCCGTCGTAGGACGAGCGGATCATCATCCACCGCCGCCGGTCGGTGTCCGACGGCGACGAGAGCAGGAGGCGATCGCCGACCCGCACGATCGCCCCCTGCACCATCGGCGTCACCAGGTCGGGGATGGTGGTGAAGGACCTGGAGAACGTCTCGCCGCCGTCGCGGCTGACGGCGTAGTCGCGGTTGCCGATGTCGGTGCCGCCCTGCTCACGGCCCCCGGCGTAGATCGAGCCGTCCGCCAGCTCGACGACGGTGACCTCGGACGGCTTCTGCGTGTACGTCCCGCCGACCGGGTGCGGGTAGCTGTTGACGGCGCCGACATGCCAGCTGCGTCCGCCGTCGTCGCTGTACACAAGCCCGGCGTGGTTCTCGATGGAGTTCGTGCCGTCGCTGGTTTCCGCGTTGACGCCGAACACGAGCCGTCCAGCGTGGCGGCCGCGGGTCAGCTGGATCCCGTGCACCGGGCCCGAGGCGTACCACGAGTCCCAGTTCGGCAGTTTCGCCTGAGCGCTGATGTCGACCGGGGCCGACCAGGTCCGGCCGTCGTCGTCGCTGTACTGCGAGTGCGGGGTCCGCGGACACGGGACGTCGCAGGCCTTGTCGTCGGTGCGGCCCTTGTTGTACGTCGTGACCAGCACGATCCGGCCGGTCCGGCGGTCCACCATGGGCACCGGGTTGCCGTGGGTGTCCCCGCCGCCGCGGTTGACCACCTGCAGCGGTGACCACGTCTTCCCGCCGTCGGTGGAGCGTTTCAGCACGAGGTCGATGTCGCCGGTGTCACCGCAGTTGTCGATGCGGCCTTCGGCGAAGGCCAAGAGCGTGCCGTGGGTGGACTTGACGATCGCCGGGATCCGGAAACAGCTGTACCCGGGATCCTGCGACGCCTTGAACAGGACCTGCTGGTCGAACTGCGGCGCGGCCTGCGCCGGGCTCACGGCGAGCAGCGTGCCCGCCACCAGGGCCACCAGCGCGGCCCATCTCCCCAGTGTTCTCATTCTCATCCCTTCAGGACGGCGACACCTCGCGGGGCGAGCCGGACCTGGTCCACCGGCCGCGACGGGTCGGTCAGCAGGTCCGGCGCGGTGTGCGGCAGGTCGACGGTGACCGGCTCGGTGCCGTGGTTGAGCAGGATCAGGTAAGCGCTTTCCCCGCCGTGCCGGACGACGGCCTGGACCCCGGGCGGAGCCGCCAGAACCGGCGTCACCCCGGCTTCGGCGGTGACGCTGCTCAGCAGCGAAGCCAGATCGGGGCGGGTGCTGACGTACCAGGCGACACCGTCACCGAAGGCGTGCCGGGTGATCGCGGGCCGCCCGGCCAGGTCACCACTCGCGAACGACGCGACGACCTCGGCGCCTTCGAGCTCGATCCATTCGGACCAGATCGCCCCGGAATCCGTGGTCCCGTCGCCGAAATCGAGTGAGGTCGTCCCGTCAAGCGGCCAGAACTCGTCGACGCGCAGGCCGAGGACGTCCCGCAGCGGCGCCGGGTGGCCCCCGAGGTACGCGCGATCGCAGCCGTCGACGATGCCGCTGAAGTACGACACCACGAGGTGCCCGCCGCCGGCGACGTACGCGCGCAGGTTGTCCGCGGAAGCCTGCTCCAGCAGGTAAAGATTCGGGACGACCACGAGCTTGTAGCCCGACAAGTCACGCGAGGGAGGGACGACGTCGCAGGTGATGTTGGCGTCGAACAACGGCGCGTAGTGCGCGAGGTGCGTCTCGAGCTGGTCCAGCCGGGCCGGGTGTGAGTCCAGCTCCAGGCCCCACCAGCTCGGCCAGTCGTGCAGCAGGGCGACGTCGGCGCGCACGCGCGTCCCTGCCAGTTCGGGCACGCGGGCCAGCTCCTGGCCGAGCGCGGCCGTCTCACGGAAGGTGCGGGTCTCGCGGCCGCCGTGCGGGACCATCGCCGAGTGGAACTTCTCGGCGCCGCCGCTGGTCTGCCGCCACTGGAAGAACAGCACGGCGTCGGCGCCCTGGGCGATGGCCTGCCAGCTGCCGAGCCGCATCGCGCCGGGCGGCTTGGGGCTGTTGCGGGGCCGCCAGTTCACCGCACTGGGGGCCTGTTCGAGCAGCAGCCACGGTTGGTCCTTTGTGGACCGGACGAGGTCGTAGGCGAACGCAGCCTCGACGTGGGCGCGCGGGTCGTACGGGTCGGGGTAGGAGTCGAGGCTGACGACGTCCTCGTGCGGTGTCCAGGTGTGCCAGTCGAGCGCCTTCTGCACCAGGCCGACGAAGTTGGTCGTGACCGGGATGCCCGGCGTGATCCGGCGCAGGACGCGCTTTTCGGTCAGGTAACAGCCGAGCGCGGCGTCGGAGGAGAACCGGTGGAAGTCCAGCTGCTGCGCGGGGTTCGGGAACGTCGGCGCGACGCGCGGCGGCAGGATCTCGGCCCAGTCGTCGTACCGCTGCGACCAGAACGTCGTGGTCCACGCCGCGTTCAGCGCCTCGACCGTGCCGTACCGCTCCTGCAGCCACCGACGGAAGTCCGACGCGGACTCGTCGCAGTAGCAGGCCCGGACGTGGCAGCCGAACTCGTTGCCGATGTGCCACATCGCCAGCGCCGGGTGCCCGGCGTAGCGCGTCGCCAGCTGCTCGACCAGGCGCTCGGCGTGTGCCCGATAGACCGGGCTGGACGGGCAGAACTGCTGCCGGGCGCCGGGCGAGAGCCGGACGCCGTCGGCGCGCACCGGCAGGGTTTCCGGGTGCGCGTGGGACAACCAGGCCGGCGGTGACGCCGTCATCGTCGCCAGGCACACCTGGACACCCACGCCGGCCAGGCCGTCCATGACGTCGTCGAACCAGCCGAAGTCGTACTCCCCCGGCCGCGGCTCGACCGCGGCCCACGAATAGATCCCCGCGGTGACCATCGTGACGCCGGCTTCGGCCATCAGCTTCAGGTCTTCCCGGCGGACCTCCTCGGACCAGTGTTCGGGGTTGTAGTCGGCGCCGTAGCGGATCATCAGAGCAGACCCGCCTCGGCGAGCTTCTCCTTGATGCGCAACAGCTCCTCGTCGTCGAGGGGCAGCTGTGGCGGCGCCATGACAGCGTTGTCGACGAACCCGCGCATCTTCATCGCGGCCTTGAACGCGCCGAGCCCGGCCGAGCCGCGGCCCATCCGGCTCGGGGGCGCCACCGAGGTGATCGAGAACAGCTTCAGCAGGCGTTCCTGCTCGCGGCGGGCCGCGGCGAGGTTGCCGGACCTGAAGTGGTCGTGGATGAGCACGTACCCGACGGGGTCGACGTTGGCCAGGCCGGGGACGGCGCCGTCCGCGCCCATCGCGAGCGCCGCGTCGACGACCAGCTCGGAGCCGGTGAAAACGGCGAAGGAGTCGAGACCGCGTTCGCGCTTGCCGAGCAGCACCAAGCGGAACGCCGCTTCATCGCCGCTGGAGTCCTTCAACCCGGCGATCACGCCGTCGGCGGCGAGGTCGAGCACCATCGCCCCGTCGAGCTTGGTGTGCACCGCGACCGGGATGTCGTAGGCGACGATCGGCAGCGCCGTGCGCTCGGCGAGCAGGCGGAAGTGCCGGTCGACCTCGGCGACGTGGGTCCGCGTGTAGTAAGGCGCGGTGACGACGACGGCGTCGGCCCCGGCGGCTTCGGCGGCCCGGATGTGCTCGGCGACCCGCAATGTCGTCATGTCGATACAGCCGGCGAGCACCGGGACGCGCCCGGCGACCTGGTCGACCGTCGTCTCGACGACGACACGGCGCTGGGCGTCCGGGAGGAAGGCGACCTCGCTGGACGAGCCGAGGACGAACACGCCGTGCACCCCGGCGTCGAGCTGGACCTCGACGTGGCGGCGCAGCGAGTCGGTGTCCACGCTGAAGTCGTCGTTGAACGGCGTGCACAGCGGCGGGACGATTCCGGCGAACTTCGGCATCAGGTGGTCACTCCGGTCGGGATCTCGGGATGGATGCAGCGGTAGGTGTGCCTGCCCTCGGCCACGGCGAGCGGCGGCAGCTCGGCCGCGCACTCGTCGGTGGCCTTCGGGCAGCGGGTGCGGAACGGGCAGCCGCTCGGCGGGTGCGTCGCCGACGGCACCGGCCCGCTGAGCACGATCGGCTCGACGGGGTGCAGCAGGCTGGGCGTCGCCGAGAAGAGCGCGCGGGTGTACGGGTGCCGGGCCGCGGCCCCGACCGGCGCCTCCTCGACGATCCGGCCGAGGTACATCGTCACGATCCGGTCGCTCATCTTCGACACCGTCTGGATGTCGTGGGAGACGAACACCATCGCCAGCTCCAGCTGTTCGCGCAGGTCGAGCAGCAGGTTGAGGATCTGGGCGCGGACCGAGACGTCGAGGGCGGAGGTCGGCTCGTCGGCGACGAGCAGCGCCGGCCGCAGGGCCAGCGCGCGGGCGATCGCGACCCGCTGGCGCTGCCCGCCGGAGAGCTGTCCCGGCACCGCGTCGGCGACGCTGGCGGGCAGGCCGACCAGTGACATCAGCTCGCGGACGCGGTCCTCACGCTCGGCCGGGGTGCCGACGCGGTGCACGTCGAGCGGGTCGCGGATGATCCTGGCGACGGCGAGCCGCCGGTTCAGCGCGGTGGACGGGTCCTGGAACACCATGCCGACCTCGCGGCCGGAGCCGCGTTCCAGGGGCTTGCCGCGGAACCGCACGGTGCCCGCGGTCGGCCGCTGGAGACCGACGACCACCTTGGCCAGCGTCGACTTGCCGCAGCCGGACTCGCCGACGACCCCGATCGTCTCGCCCGGGTTCACCACGAGGTGGGCGTCGGTGAGCGCGTACACGTTGTCGTGGCCGAACAGGTTCGCGCCGCGGATCCGGTGGACGACGTGGACGCCGTCCAGTTCGAGCAGGTTCACGCCGTCGCCTCCTTCTCGCGGGCGAGGTCGACCGCCGGGAAGTGGCAGGCGACCAGGTGGTCGACGGGCTCGCCGAAGCGGACCGGGGTCTCTTCGCAGCACTTGGCGCGGGCCGCCGGGCAGCGGTCGGCGAACCGGCAGCCCGCCGGGAACTCGGCGGGGGCCGGGACGACCCCCTTGATCTGGGTGAGCCGGGCCTCGTTCTCCTCCAGCGAGAGCACCGCGCTGAGCAACCCGCGGGTGTAGTGGTGCCGCGGTGAGCCGACAACCTCGGCGGTCGTGCCCAGCTCGGCGACCTGCCCGCCGTACATGACAACGACGCGGTCGGCGATCTCGGACACCAGCGCCAGGTCGTGGGAGACGAGGATGAGCGCGAACCCGAGCTCCTCCTGCAGCCGCAGCAGCAGCGCCATGATCTGGGCCTGCACCGTGACGTCGAGCGCGGTGGTCGGCTCGTCGGCGACGATCAGCTTCGGGTCGCGCGAGAGCGCCATCGCGATCAGCACCCGCTGGCGCTGGCCGCCGGACAGCTCGTGGGGGTACGCGCGCAGTGTGCGGCCCGGGTCGAGGTTGACCAGCTCGAGCAGCTCGGCCGGGGTGCGCGTGCCACCGCGGCGGGTGAACTGCTTGAGCTGGGCCCGGATGGTCATCGCCGGGTTGAGCGAGCTGAGCGCGTCCTGGTAGATCATCGCGATGTCGTGGCCGAGGTGGCGGCGGCGTTCGCCGGGGCGCAGGGCGAGCAGGTCGCGCTGCGCGAACCGGATCTGGCCCGTCACCTCCGCGCCGGCGGGCTGCAGGCCGAGGATCGACAACGCCGTGAGCGTCTTGCCGCAGCCGGACTCCCCGATCAGGCCGAGGACCTCGCCGGCGCGGACGCTGAACGACACGCCGTCGACGACGTCCACACCCTCGTGCCGCCCGGGGAACGCGATCCGCAGCCGGTCGACCTCCAGGACCGTGTCGCGGTGGTCCAGGGACCGGGCGGTGCGGGACAGCCGCTCCCCCGCTTCCCGCAGCCCGGCGATCGGCAGGACGGGCGCGGTGTCGGCGTCGTCGCGGGCTTCGACGGCCTTCGCGACTTCGGCCGCCTTGACCGCCCGCGCCGAAGGTGCGGCCCAGGCGTCGGAGATCCGCTCGGACAGGATGTTCAGCGCCAGCACCGTGACCAGGATGAGCAGGCCGGGGAAGAGCGTCGCCCACCAGCCGCCGGTCAGCACCAGGTCCTTGCCGTCGGCGAGCACCGAGCCCCACGACGGGTCGGGCGGCTGGATGCCGGCGCCGATGAACGACAGCGACGCCTCGAACACGATCGCGTCGGCCACCGTGACCGTGCAGTACACCAGCACCGGCGCCGCGCAGTTGATCGCGACGTGCCGGGTCAGCACGAAGAACCGCCGCGCCCCGATGACGCGTTCCGCGGCGACGTAGTCCTCGCCGTACTGGGCCAGCACGTTCGCCCGGATCACCCGGGCCACCGCGGGCATGTTGAGGAACCCGATGGCCAGGACCAGCACGACGATCCCGTGCCCGAACACCGCGACCAGCACCGCCGCGAGCGCGATGCCCGGGAAGGCCATGATGACGTCGAGGACCCGCATGACGACGGCGTCCACCCGGCGGTGCGACGTGGCGGCGAACGCCCCGATCACCGCCCCCGACACGAGCGCGAGCGCCACCGCCCCCAGGCCGATGGCGAGCGACCAGCGCGTGCCGGCGACGAGCCGGGAGAAGATGTCGCGGCCGGAGGTGTCGGTGCCGAACCAGTGCGAGCCGCTCGGGCCGCCGGTGTCGGTGCTGAGCGCGTCCGGGTTGTGCGTCGCGACGAGCGTGCCGAGCACGGCGACCAGGATGAGCACACCGAGGATCGCGAGAGCGGGCCAGGACCCGCGCAGGCGCCTCACGCGTGGCTCCGCAGGCGCGGGTTCGCGATCAGGTACAGGACATCGACGACCAGGTTGACCAGCACGAACCCGATCGCGATCGTGATCACGAAACCCTGCACCTTGGCGGTGTCGCCGTCGGTGACGGCCTGGATCATGTTCTGCCCCATCCCCGGCAGCGCGAACATCGTCTCGATGACGACGGCGCCGCCCAGCAGGTAGCCGACCCGCAGGCCGAGCACGGTCAGCGGCGTGACCAGCGCGTTCCTCAGCACGTTGCGCCCGACCACGACGACCGGCGGCAGCCCGCCGCCGCGCGCGGTGCGGACGTAGTCCTTGTCCAGCTCCTCGACCATCGACGTCCGGATCACCCGGGTCAGCTGCGCCGCCACCGGCAGCGCCAGCGAGACCGCGGGCAGCGTCAGCGAGTTCAGCCAGCCGCCGAACGAGTCGGCCGGGCTGACGTAGCCGCTGGTCGGGAACAGGCCCTGGCCGACGGCCAGCCACTGGACCAGCAGCAACGCCACCCAGAACGCCGGCGCGGCGACCCCGGCCAGGGTGACCACGCGGATCACCTTGTCCGGCCAGTGGTCGCGGAACAGCGCCGACGTCACGCCGAGCACCAACGCCGTCACCAGCGCGATGACCAGGCCGAGCAGGGTGAGCTGGACGGTCAGCGGCAGCGCGGTCGCGATCGTGTCGCCGACCGGCTGCTTCGTGATCACGCTGGTGCCGAAGTCGCCCTGGACCAGGTGCCAGACGAAGTGGACGTACTGCAGCGGCAGCGGGTCCAGCAGCCCGTTCTCCAGCCGGAACTGCTGCAGCTGCTCGGCGGTGGCGTTCGCGCCGTCGAAGGCGGCCAGCGCCGGGTCGACCGGCGCGAACCGCATCACGATGAACACGAACAGGATCACGCCGAGCAGCAGCGGGATCAGGGCGAGGATGCGGCTGAGCAGCATCCGCACGACGACGGCCACGGGGTTCTCCTCCTAGACCGGCTTGGCCTGGTTCAGGTAGATGCCGGGATACCCCTGGGCGTGCACCCCGGTGATCGCCTTCGGGTCCCACGCGGTGCCGAGCTGGGTGAACACGACCGGGTAGATCACGGCCTGCTCGGAGATCCGGTCGAGCAGCTGCTTGTTCAGCGACGTCCGCTTGGCTTCGTCGGTCTCCGCCGCGGCCTGGTTCTGCAGGGCGAGCAGCGACTGGGCGTCGGCGCCGGTCCACCGGGCGTACTTGGTGGTCAGGATCGACTTGGCGTCGTAGTAGTAGCGGATGAGCAGGTCCGGGTCGTTGCCGAACTGCATCGGGTTGTTGGTCGTCGCGACGACCTGGAAGTCGATGCCCGCGTCCAGCTTGGAGAACAGCGCCTTCGTGTCCTGGGAGTCCAAAGTGGTCTGGACGCCGATCGCGTCCCAGCCCTCCTTGATCACCTTGACGCAGTCGGCGACCAGCGAGGTGTTCGTCGTGGACAGCGTCACCTTGAGCCCGCTGACGCCGGCCTGCTGCAGCAGCTGCCTCGCCTTGTCGGGGTTGTAGGCGAAGTCCTGCGACGCGGGCTGGGACGACGGGAGCTTCGGGTTGATGAACGACGTGCCGGGCGAGCCGGCGCCCTTCAGGCCGATGTCGATCATCTTCTTCTTGTCGATCGCGTAGTGCAGCGCCTGCCGGACGAGGTTGCTGTCGAACGGCTTGTGCTCGGTGTTGAAGAGCAGGAAGAGGTTGTTGCCGCCGTCGGCGAACTCGACCGTCCGGCCCGCCTTGCGGAGCTGCTCGGCGTTGGCAGCCGGGATGTTCTCGGCGATCTGCGCGTCCGGCGTCGCCCCGGAGATGGCCGCGACGCGCGGCGCCGAGTCCACGATGGACTTCCAGAGCATCTTGTCGTACGCGGCCGGGCGCGGGCCGTTGTAGGCGGCGAACTTCTCGAAGCTGGTGTGGGACAGCGGGGCCTGCTCGACGATCTTGTAGGGGCCGGAGCCGACCACCTTGCCGCCCTTGGCGTCGTCCCACTTGCCGTCGTAGACGTGCTTCGGGACGATCTTGCAGCACTGGATGCGCTGCAGCGCGTAGGGGAAGGGGAACTTGAGGACGAACTCGACCGACCGGTCGCCGGTCTTGCGGACCTCCTTGAGCCACGTGGAGAAGAAGCTGTGGATGAGCACATTCTCCTTGTCGTCCAGCGCCCGGGCGTAGGTGAAGACGACGTCGTCCGCGGTCACCGGCTGCCCGTCGTGCCACTGGGCGCCGTCGCGGAGGTCGAACTTCAGGCTGGTGCCGCCCGGGTCGGCGGGCAGCGCCTTCGCCAGGCCCGGGAACGGCGCGCGGGTGATCGGGTCACCCTCCAGGAGGGACTCGTAGCAGTGCAGGATCGCGGCCATCGAGAACGCGGACGCGGTCTGCAGCGGGTCCCAGGTCTGGTTGTTGCCGTAGCCGATCACGGCCGTCAGCGAGCCGGTCGAGCTGCCGGTCTTGTTCGTGGACGCCGGCCCGCCGCACGCGGCGAGCACGGTCGGGAACGCCAAGGCCGCCCCGGCGAAGGTGGTGTAGCGCAGCAACTGGCGGCGGCTGAGCGACGGGCTCTGGGACATCGGTGTCTCCGGCTGGCCTCGAACGGTAGGACATGGGACGTCCTATGACCGGCGTGAGCCTAGGATGGGTTCGCGTGCCGGTCAACCCTTCTGGACGTATGACGTAGGATGTCCTCTCACGACGCATCCGGGGAGGACAGCAGTGGCCCGTCCGCAGCGCAGCGAAGAGATCACCAAGCGCATCATCGACCTGATCGTCGAGCGGGAGCTCCCGCCGGGCGCGCCCATGCCCACCGAGCTGAGCCTGATGGAGGACATCGGGGTCAGCCGCAACTCGATCCGCGAGGCGATCAAGGCCCTGCAGGCCCTGGGCATCGTCGAGATCCGCCACGGCTACGGCACGTTCGTCGGCTCGGCCGGCTCGGAGTCGCTGCAGACGTGGCTGCTGTTCCGCACCCGCGCGCGGGGCGCGACCGACGTCGGGCGGCTGCGTGACCTCCTGGAGGTCCGGGAGATGCTCGAGACCGAGCTGACCCGCCGCGTGGCCACCGACCACCGGCCCGGGCTCGTCGAAGACCTGCAGGCCTGCGTCACGCGGATGAAGCGCAAGGGCCCCGACGCCGCGGAGGCCGACCGCGAGTTCCACGACCTCATCTGCGCCGAGGCCGGGTTCGACCTCGCCCGCGAGCTCACCGGGCTGTTCTGGGACGTCTACCGGATCGCCGAAAGCGAGCTCGGCGGGCCGGCGTCGTCGGCGACGGCCACCGCGAAACGCCACCAGGCGATCGTCGACGCCCTGGTGCTGCGTGACGCCGACGCGGCCGCCGAAGCCGTGCACCGGCACTTCGACGAGGTGCGCAAGCGCGCGAAAGCCGGTCCGTACGGCGGTTTCGGCGTCGCGCGGCCGGTGCCCGCGGCCCATTCCTGACTCTGGGTCGTTGACCCGATCGAGGTAACTTCCGAAAGATCGAGAACCGGGCTCAACGGGTTCGGCGTCTGGCTCGTCGGTAGTGGTGATCAACCACCACACGGAGGTGCCAGTGCGAAGAACACTTTCGATGCTCGCGGTCCTGCTCGCCGGTGCGGCGGGGCTGGCCGGGCTCGCCCCGCCGGCCGCGGTCGCCGCGGCCGGCGCCGTTCTGCCCACCGGGGAGCGGATCGCCGTCCGGACCAGCACGGACGGCCGGTTCCACTACGAAGTCGAGCCGGCCGCCGGGAAGGGCATGGCGCGGGCGCTCGTGCACCTGCGGCTGGGCGAACGCGACTACGAGGTCCCCGGCACCGCGCTCCCCTACCTGGGGCGCGGGCTGGATCTGAGCCTGTTCGACGTCCAGGCGCTGCTGGCCGGCGCTTCGGCGCCGGTCGACCCGTCGACGTTCGGCGGGGCGCTGGCCAAGCAGTTCAAGGAAGACAACGCGAAGGGCCACTTCGGGGGTCAGGGGCTCTTCGCCGGGGGTAAAAGCTTCGCGCTCTCGGGGGCACCGCAGCGGCGGGCCGTGCAGCCCCGCTCGGTGATGCGCACGGTGTCGGTCGACGCCAAGGACATCGCGGGCAAGCCCGCCGACACCGGCGTCGCCTTCCTCTACAACACCGACGACGGGAACCTGCTCGACCCGAACGAGAGTCTCAACTACTTCTCGGGCGGCACGGCGAAGTTCAGCGCGCCGGAGGGGAACTACAGCGCGCTCGGGCTCTTCTGGACCGCCGACGGCGACGGCAACCCGACCGAGGTGCGCTTCAGCGCGCAGCCGGAGTTCGCGGTGAAGGCGGACAAGACGGTCCGGGTGGACGCTTCCCGTGCTAACAGCAAGCTGACCTGGGTGACCCCGCGACCGGCACTGCTGGACGACACCGGGTTCTTCTTCCGCCGGGCGGCGAAGACGGGGCCGGCGCTGGCCGTCGACTTCGACGCCGGTCCGGGTGTGCCGATCGCGGTGTCGCCGTCGCCGGTCCCGGTGCGCACCGGGGCGCTGCAGACGTACCCGTACAGCAGGCTCGTGTCCCCGCCGGGGCCGGGCACGCCGTACGAATACGTGCTGCAGAAGGCGAGCGTGGGCACGATTCCGCAGCAGCGGTACGTGATCACGGCGCAGGACGTCGCCGCGGTGAACGCAACGTACTTCAGCGAGTTCGCCACGCTCGGCCGTCGCCAGCGCAGCGGGATGTTCGCCTTCGAGGACAGCAGCGGCCGGGGGTCGCACCTGATCGAGACGCCCCGGAAGCAGACCGAGTACGTCTCCGCCGCGCCGGACCTGCGCTGGTTCGGCGGGTTCTCGAAGTACGTCGTGCCCGCGCCGTTCCCG
The DNA here is from genome assembly GCF_055582965.1 of Amycolatopsis sp. NPDC104863. Lineage (NCBI taxonomy): Bacteria > Bacillati > Actinomycetota > Actinomycetes > Pseudonocardiales > Pseudonocardiaceae > Amycolatopsis > Amycolatopsis sp. NPDC104863. The sequence continues at coordinate 859,501 of NZ_JBVJOW010000001.1, read as the reverse complement.
GCCTGGGCCGGCGGGCAGTACGAGCCGTTCCACGCCTACACCGGCGGCACCACGGTCACCGAGGACTGGAACAGGTTCCCGCTGCACCCGGCGGGTGACGTCGCGCTGCTGCCGCTGTCCGACGGCAGCGCGCCGGTGATCCCGGCCGCGACCCGCGCCGGTGACCTGCTGCGGTTGTCGATCACGCCGTTCAGCGACAACCAGCCCGGGCACACCGGGTTCGGCTTCTCCGGCGAGCCGACGGACACGATGACCGGGCACTACACGCTGACCCAGGACGGCGCGACGATCGCCGAGGGCAGCCCGGTGGGGGCGCCCGAACTTTCGCTGGCGCAGGAGGTCGCGGCCGGGCCGTCGACACTGGGGCTCACGGTCGACGCGGGCCGCACCGGCCCGATGTACCGCCAGAGCACGGCCACCCACACCGAGTGGACGTGGCAGTCGCAGCACACCGAGGGCACGCTCCCGCCGGCCCTGTCCTGCGCGCGCGGCTCGGACCGGGCGTGCACGGTCGAACCCCTGCTGACGCTGGGGTACGCCGTCGCCGGGCTGCGGCCGGACGGCTCGACGGTCTCCGGGCCGCAGGGCCTCGACCTGACGGTCGGGCACCTGCAGCAGAGCGCGGGTTCTCCGGTGACCGCCGCGACGGTGCAGTACTCGACCGACGGCACGACCTGGCGGGACGCGACCGTCACCGCTCGCGGTGGCGGCGTCTTCCACGCGGACTTCACGGCGACCACGGAGGCGTTCCGCGGCGGGGACGTCTCCCTGCGCGTCAGGGCTTCCGACGCCGCGGGGGCGACCATCGCCGAGTCGATCACCGCCGCCTACCACATCTATACGTCCTGAGGGGAGTGTCCACTGTGCATAGATCGATCATCGGCGCCCTGAGCGCCGCCGTGGTCGCCGTCGGCGTGTTCGCGCCTGTCGCGTCGGCCGCTCCGGTGCCGCGCGCCGCGTGTCCCGAGCGGCCCGGGATGCTCCGCTGCCTGACCACGTACACGCCGAGTTCGGTGCGCGGACTGGCCGACGGCCCGGCCGGCTGGGGTGCCGACGACCTGGCGTCGGCGTACCGGCTGCCGTCCGCCCCGGGGCCGGGGACTGTCGTCGGCATCTCGATCGCCTACGACGCGCCGAACCTGGAAGCGGACCTGGCCGCGTACCGGGCGCAGTACGGGCTGCCGCCGTGCACAACGGCGAACGGCTGCTTCACGAAGGTCAACCAGCAGGGCGCCGCGGCTCCCCTGCCACCGGCCGATTTCGGCTGGGCCATGGAGTCCACTTTGGACGTCTCGATGGTGTCGGCGGCGTGCCCGTCGTGCCGCATCGTGGTCGTCGAAGGCAACACGCCCGGGTTCGCCGACCTGGCGGAGACGGAGGACACCGCGGTCCGGCTGGGCGCGAAGGTGGTGTCGAACAGCTACGGCGCGCGGGAAAGCGGTGTGCCGCTGGCGTACGCGAGCCACTACCAGCACGCGGGGGTCACCGTGGTCGCCTCTTCCGGCGACTTCGGGTTCACGTCGGCGAGCTACCCGGCGGTGCTGGCGTCGACGGTCGCGGTCGGCGGGACGACGCTCGCCCGCGACCCGGACTCCGCGCGCGGCTGGGCGGAGTCGGCGTGGGAGTACGGCGGCAGCGGCTGCTCGGCCTACATCGCCAAACCGAAGTGGCAGAAGGACACCCACTGCGGCAAGCGAACGGTCGCGGACGTGGCGGCGGCCGCGGACGGCATCGCGATCTTCAACGCCGACGCGGGCGGCTGGCTCCCGGTGAACGGGACAAGCGCGTCGGCGCCGTTCGTCGCCGGGCTGTACGGCCGCTCGGGCCGCGCGGGAGCGGCGGGCCCGGCGGACCTGTACGCGCACGCGTCGCAGTTCGTGGACATCACCACGGGCCACAACGACCCGACGGGAGCAGGCAAGAAATGCGGCGGCGATTATCTGTGCGTGGCCGGCCCGGGTTATGACGCGCCAACGGGCGTCGGCGTGCCAAACGGCCTGACCGGCTTCTGACCGGAGCCGCTCCGCCGGGGATGCGCCCGGCGGAGCGGCTTTGCCAGAATCGAGGAGTGCCGAAGATCGAGATCCGCCCGGCAGGCGCCGACGAGTTCGAAGCGGTCGCGCGCCTGCGCTGGCGCTGGGTGGCCGAGCAGGACGGCCTGACGGACGCGGGCCGAGAGGAGTTCGTGCGCGAATTCGCGGCGTGGGCCAGGGAGAACGCGCCGACTCACCGTTGCCTGGTCCTGATTCGCGACGGCGAGGTGACGGGAATGGCGTTCCTCGCGATCACGGCGAGGGTGCCAACGCCCCGCGAGTTCACCCGCGCCGCGGGAGATGTGCAGTGCGTATACGTGGCACCAGAAGCCCGCGCCAACGGCCTTGGCGGTCTGCTGATCGAGGCGGTGCTGCAGTTGGCGGCGGAGCTGGGTCTGGAGCGCGTGACGGTGCATTCCTCGGAGAGAGCGGTGCCGGCGTACGAGCGCCACGGGTTCGCGGTATCGGCCAAGCTACTGCAGACAGAGCCCAGCTGAGCAAGCCTTCGGCCGGGCTGCCCTGCTCTCTCGCTGACAGGCGGCGCAGCCCAAGGCCCAGCCGAGCAAGCGCTCCCCGCACCGCCAGCCGCCTCACCCGAGCTCAGCAGGCCCACCGCGCCGCCAATGTGGCACAGCCAGCCGAACGCGCCCGCACCGCCGCCGCCCTCACTCGAGCAGCGCAGGCGCACCACGCCAGCGAAAGCCGCAGCCAAAACTCCGCCAGGCCAATATTTCCGCACCGCCAGCCGCCTCACCCGAGCTCACCAAGCCCACCGCGCCGCCAATGTGGCACAGCCAGCCGAACGGGCCCACACCGCCGCCGCACTAACCTCGAGCGGCGCAGCCTCGCGGCACCAGGGAAGGCCACAGCCAGCATCCCGCCCGGCGAATATGCCCACACCGCCAGCCGCCTCAGCCGAGCGGCGCAGGCGCACCGCCCCAACCGAGACCCGTGGGTTCCCCGCGTCCCGCACGATCCCCAAACCACCTCACCCCGGGCGGCACAAGCCCCGCTCATAAGCCAGCAACCCGGCCTCCGTCCGATGCGCGCACCCCAGCTTCCGCACCACCTGCGCCACACACCCGCGCACCACCGGCTCCGCCAGCCCCAGCCGCTCGGCGATCTCCGCGTTCGTCAGCGCCGACCCGATTCCGACCAGCACTTCCCTCTCGCGCTCCGTCAGCCGGTCCACCTGCGCCAGCCGCTCGTCCCGGGGCCCTGACAACCGAGTTGCCGCCGAGACCAGGCGTCGCGAGGCGTCCGGGGAAAGCACCACGTGCCCGTCCGCCGCCAGACGGACCACCTTGATCACCTCGTTCCGCCGAGCCGAGCGCAGCAGGAAACCCGCCGCGCCATCACGCAGCGCGCGCAGGATTCCCGTCTCGGAGTCGAACGTCGCCAGCACCACCACCGCCGGGCGGCGGGTGACCGGGCCCAGCGGGCCCAGGCGCGGGTCCAGCAGCACCACGTCGGGCAGCCTCCGGCGGAGGGTGACCCGGGCCGCCGTCGCGTCGCTCTCCGCGCCGACCACCTCGATGCCGTCCGCTTCCGCGAGGATCGCGCTCAGGCGGTCCCGCACGCCGGCGTCGCGTTCGGCCACCAGGACCCGGACCGGCGGCGGTGGGAGCACCGGTCAGTCCTTGGGCCGCAGGCGGATCAACGGCAGGTCGGCGCGCGACGCCCCGACCAGGTCGCGGCCGCCCGGGCCACGCAGGCGCAGCTCGCGGAACCGCACCGAAGACAGCTGCGCGGCCTCGATCGGGTAGACGTCGCCGTAGCGCTTGATCTTGTCGACCAGCTCCTTGCCCAGCAGCTCCACCAGCCCGGCGTGCCGGGTGGCGCCGCCGCCCAGCGGGACGTCCAGCTGCTTGCGCACCTCGGGGAACCGCTGGTCCAGCTCGACGGCCAGCTGGTGGATCGTGACGTACGCGGGCCCGAAGTCCCCCGCGTCCGGGCCCGGCGGGATCTCCTGCAGCACCTTGACGAGCTTGTCGTCCATTCCGAGCTTGTCCCACAGGGTCATGCTGTCCCGTTCTCCTCTGCCGCCGCCGCAGGTCTACCAGAGGACCGGCACGCGGTCCACTCCCCCGGTGACACGGTTCGTCCGCACCTCCAGTTCATCCACCGATGCGGCCAGCCGCAGCCCCGGGAACCGCCGGAACAGCGACCCGAACACCACCCGGAGCTCGGTGCGCGCCAGGCTCGCGCCGATGCAGAACCAGCCGCCGTAAGCGAAGGCGACGTGCGCGTTCGGCTTCCGGTCCGGGTCGAACGACTCGGGGTCGTCGAACACCGCCGAGTCGCGGTTGGCGGCGGCCAGCGACAGGACCACAGCGTCTCCGCGGGCGACCGTCACCCCGCCGAGCTCGACGTCGTCGTGGGCGTACCGCAGCACCCCGAGCCCGCCGGGCGCGGACATCCGCAGGATCTCTTCGACGACGCCGTGCACCCGGCCGTCGGGGTCGGCGGCGAGCGCGTCGCGCCGGGCGAGGTTGGTCAGCAGGTACAGCACGCCGAGGTCGATGCGGTTGGACGTCGTCTCGTGGCCGGCGAACAGCAGGCCGGCGGCCAGCTTCGCGAGGTCGTCGTCGGTGAACGCCGGGTCCTCGGCCTGGGTCCGCACCATGTCGGAGACGACGTCCTGCCCGGGCTCGCGCCGCTTGGCCGCGGCGAGCCGGCCCATGTAGGCCGCGAACTCCTGGAGCGCGGCCTCGGCGCCGTCGCCGATGTCCATCCGGCCCATCCGGTCCGACAGCACGCGGAACGTGCCCCGGTCCTCGTACGGGACGCCGAGCAGCTCGCAGATCACCAGCACCGGCAACGGGAACGAGAGGTGCTCGTGCAGGTCGACCGGCTCACCGCCACCCCGAGCACGTTCCATCGAGTCGAAACAGCCGTCGGCGAGCTCTTGGACGTGCCCGGCGAGCCGGCGGATCCGGTTGGCGGAGAACGCGGGCACGAGCATCCGCCGCATCCGCGCGTACTCGACGTGTTCGGTCTCGTGGTCACCCTGCGGCCGGCTGAGGATCGCCGCGGACGACAGCGCCGACGCCTCCTCCGGCGCCGGGTGCGAGCGGCCGAACCGCGGGTCGGTGAAGACGGCGCGCACCTGCTCGAACCCGGTGACCAGCCAGGCCGGGTCGCCCGCCGGGGTGGTCACCGGCACCACCGGGCCCTCCCGGCGCAGCACCCCGAACAGCGGGGCGATCTCCAGGACGTTCGGCCGCGCGAAGGGCAGGCGCGGGGTGTCCGTGGTCGCGGTCATGGGGTCTCCTCCCGGGCGCGCGGCCGGCGGGCGCGAACACGGGCGGCCCGGTCACCGGCCACTCCCCCGGCCCCCCGACGTCCACGGTACCCAGGAACCCGGCCCCCGGGCGGGAAAGCCGGGTTCCCCGCCCGATCGGGCCAAAGCCGCGGCCAAAGAGGCGGCCGAAACTGTCGGTGCCCACCGCTAGACTGGATTCCGGGGGCGGCGGCCCGCCCTACAGCAGTTTCCACGCCCGGGTCAGCGTGTCCCGCAGGATCTGCTCCATCTCGTCGAACTGCGCCTGGTCGCAGATCAGCGGCGGCGACAGCTGCACCACCGGCTCGGCCCGGTCGTCGGCGCGGCAGTACAACCCCGCCTCGAACAGAGCATCCGAGAGGAACCCGCGCAGCACACGCTCGGACTCGTCGGCGCTGATGGTCTCCTTGGTCGCCTTGTCCTTCACCAGCTCGATGCCGTAGAAGAAGCCCGCGCCCCGGACGTCGCCGACGATCGGCAGGTCGGTCAGCTTGTCCAAAGTGGACCGGAACGCCGCCTCCCGCGCCAGCACGTGCCCGTAGATGTCCTCCCGCTCCATGAGATCCAGGTTGGCCAGCGCCACCGCGCAGGACACCGGGTGCCCGCCGTAGGTCGACCCGTGCATGAACGTCGTCGCACCACGCGTGAACGGCTCCATCAGCCGCTCCGAAGCGAGCACCGCACCCAGCGGCGCGTACCCGGAGGTCAGGCCCTTCGCCGTCGTGATGATGTCCGGCTGGTAGCCGTAACGCTTGGCGGCGAAGTCGTACCCGACGCGGCCGAACGCGCAGATCACCTCGTCCGACACGAGCAGCACGTCGTGCTTGTCGCAGATTTCGCGCACCCGCTCGAAGTACCCGGGCGGCGGCACAAAACAGCCGCCGGTGTTCTGCACCGGCTCGAGGAACGCGGCCGCGACGGTGTCCGCGCCCTCGAACTCGATGGCCTGCTCGATCTGGTCGGCGGCCCAGCGCCCGTAGGCGGCGTAGTCGTCGGCGTGCTCGGGCGCGCGGTAGAAGTTGGTGTTCGGCACGCGCAGGGTGCTCGGCACGAGCGGCTCGAAGTCGGCTTTCGCGCCGGGGATGCCGGTGATCGACAGCGCGCCCTGCGACGTGCCGTGGTAAGCCAGCGCGCGGCTGATCACCTTGTGCTTGGTCGGTTTCCCGACGAGCTTGAAGTACTGCTTCGCGAGCTTCCACGCCGTTTCGACGGACTCTCCGCCGCTCACGGTGAAGAACACGCGGTTGAGGTCGCCGGGTGACGCGTCGGCCAGGCGCGAAGCCAGCTCGATCGCCGTCGGGTGCGCGTGGCCCCACAGGGGGAAGTACGCGAGCTGCTTCGTCTGCCGCGCGGCGGCTTCGGCGAGCTCTTCGCGGCCGTGCCCGACCTGCACCGCGAACAGGCCGGCGAGCCCGTCCAGATAGCGCTTCCCGCGGGCGTCCCAGATGTAGGCGCCTTCGCCTCGCACGATCACCGGGACGTCGGTCTCGTCGTAGGCGGAGTGGCGGGTGAAGTGCATCCAGAGGTTGCTGCGGGCGGACTGGGCGAGCCTCGATGCGTCGACGGAAGCGCGGTCGGCGGTAGTGGTCATGCCTCGGTTATCGCACGCGCTGTCGCCGTCACGCAAGTGATTCAGTCGCTCGGACGAACATCGACAACTAATCCATGGTCAATATCGCGCAGCAAGCTTCGGATTTAGTCGTGACGCTCAGCGAGTGCCCCACTGGTAGGTCTGCTTCCGCAGCTTGAGGTAGACCATCGCCTCCGCGTGCCGGACCCCCGGCAGCGCGCGGATCCGCGTCGAGATCAGTTCGAGCAGCGCCTCGTCGTTCGCGCAGACCGCCTCGCACAGCAGGTCGTAGCGCCCGGCGCAGAGGATGACGTACGCGATTTCGTCCATTTCGGCCAGTGCGTCGCCGACCGGCTCGAGCGGCCCCTCGACGGTGATGGCGATCATCGCCTGCCGGAACAGCCCGACCTGCAAGGGATCCGAGACGGCGACGATCTGGATGACCCCGGAGTCCGACAGCCGCTGCACCCGCTGCCGCACCGCCGCCTCCGACAGGCCGACCGCCTTGCCGATCGTCGCGTACGCGCGGCGGCCGTCTTCCTGCAGCTGCGCGATGATCTGCCGCGAGATGTCGTCGAGCACCGGCGGGGCGGGCCGGTTGGGCGTGTCCTGGCTGCTCACCCCCCGGATCATCCCCGACACGGGCGATCCCAGGCAAACGCGGCGCATTCGTAACGGAAGGTCACCGGATGCGAAAGCGCATCCCCGGAATGACAACGGATTTAGTCGTCTTCGGGCCGTTGACAACACCGAAACGGTGCTGTTCCATCCGTCGCACCTTGCCCCCGGCCGGAGGGAACGCCCCGTGTCCCGCACTCCCGCCCCGCCCGACACCACCACCGCCGCGACGCCGAAGACCGCCCGCAAGCTCACCCGCTCCATCGGGGTCGGCGGCGGCACGCTCCTCACGCTCAGCTGCGTGACCCCGGCGTCGTCGCTGTTCGTCCTCGTGCCCCCGCTGTTCGCCGAGCTCGGCACCGGCACCGCCCTCGCCATCACGCTCGCGGTGCTGCTCTGCGTCGGGATCGCCTTCTGCTACTCCGAGCTCGGCACGCTGGTGCCGAGCGCCGGCGGTGAATACGCGATGGTGACGACCGTGGCGAACCGGTTCGCCGGCTGGCTGACGTTCATGCTGTCGTTCATCGTGATCCTCGTCGTGCCGCCGATCATCGCGATCGGCGTCGCCGACTACGTCGCCGCGGTCGCGGACATCAACCCCTCGGTCGCCGGGGCGCTCGTGATGCTCGCCTCGACCGTGATGGGCCTGCTGAACCTGCGGTCCAACGCGTGGATCACCGGAATCTTCCTCGTCATCGAGATCGTCGCGATCTTCGTCGTGTCCCTGCTGGGCTTCACGCACACCACGCAGAGCCCGGCCGTGCTGCTGAAGCCGAGCCTCGGCACCGGCGGCATCGGGCTGATCGCCGTGGTCGCCGGGCTCGCCGTCGCGTTGTTCGTCGTGCAAGGCTTCAGCACCGCCGTCTACCTCGCCGAAGAGATGCGCGAGCCGCGCAAGACCGTGGCCAGGACGGTGTTCTGGACGCTCGGCATCAGCGCGCTGGTCATCCTCGTGCCGGTCGTCGCCATCACCCTGGCCGTGCCGGACGCCGCCGCGCTCGCCGGGGTCGACCTCACCGCGCTGGTCACCGCCTGGAGCGGCTCCGCCGTCGGCGTCGCGATCAGCCTCTGCATCGCCGCGGCGATCGTGAACGCCGTCATCGTGATGGTCATCCAGAACTCGCGGGTGCTCTACGCCTCCGCCCGCGACCAGGCGTGGCCGGCGCCGGTGAACCGCGTGATGAGCGTGGTCAGCGAACGGTTCGGCGCGCCGTGGGTCGCGACGCTCGTGGTCGGGCTGTCCGAAGCCGTCCTCTGCTTCGTGCCGGTGGACACGCTCAGCGGTGTCACCGGGGTCGCCGTCGTCGCGCTGTACCTCAGCGTCGCGGCCGCCGCGCTCGGCGCGCGCCGGGCCGCGCACCGCAAGCCCCACGTCTGGCGGATGCCGGCCTGGCCGGTGGTGCCGGCGGTCGCCGTCGCCGCGCTGGCGTACGTCCTGGTCGAGCAGAGCGCGCTCGACCTGGGCATCACCGCCGGGGTGCTGGTCGTGTCGGCGCTGTACTGGTGGGGGTACCTGCGGCGGCGGCCCGAGCGGTGGGTCGTGACCGTCCCGCCGGAGGAGTAGGTCAGTCCTTCGGCCGGCCCCTCAGCTGGCGCACGCCGATGATGATCACCGCGAGCAGGCCGACCACGCCGACCAGGACCCAGATCCAGCTCGGGATGCCGACGGAGTCGACGCCGGCGGGGGCCGGCGAGCTGGGCGCCGCCGGCTGGGTCTGGGCGACCGCGGACGTCGGAGTCGCCGAGCTCGACGCCGCGGTGGTGAGGGTGAAGTGCACGGTGCCGGTGAGGTTGTCGCCGTCCTCGGCGATCACCTGCCAGGTCAGCGTGTAGGCCTGGGCGGGCCCGGCCGGCGTCACGGGCACCGTCACGACCTTGCCCGCGACCGCCGGCGTGCCGACCTTCCAGGCGGTGCCGTCGCGCCCGGTGACCTTGACCGGGTCCGGCGGCAGCGTCACAGGCTCGCCGAAGGTCAGCTGGAGCTGCGTCGGCGCGGTCGCGATCGACGCGCCTTCGGCGGGTGAACTGGACTCGAGCTCGGTGTGGGCCGACGCCGGTCCGGCGAGGACGACAAGCCCCACCAGGGCGGCGAGGACGGCACCGAACGTGCGACGCGGGATCATCCGGACATCCTGCCCTATCCGCCCGTGCAGTCTTCGTGTCCACCCGTGCACCCGGGTGGGTCTCCCTTCTCTTCGCGCCGCCCATTGGCCAGGATGGACGCCTGGGTGGCGAGGGAAGGACCTCAATGGCGACAGTGCGCAACGAAGCCGACGCACGGCGGCAGCTGCGGGCGGAGCACCAGCGAGAGAAGCAGGACGGGCACGACCCGCGGGAACACGCCTCGGGCGTCGCGCAGCCGCAGGGCGGGGGCACGGCCGCGCTGGTCGCCGACGGCTCCGACGTCCTGGAGCTGGACTACGCCGAGGTCGACGCGGCGAAGAAGGCCCTCGACGAGCGTCACCAGGAGCTGTCCGCCTACCTCGAAAGCGCCCGTGACCTCGGCACTCCGCTGGCCGACGGCAAGGGGCCGGTCTCCCACTGGATGCGCCGCTCGTTCGGCGTCCGCGGGGGCGCCGAGGCCGGCGGGGTGCAGGCCGCGCTGACGTCGTACCTCGGCGAGCTCGCCGCGCTCCGGCAGGCGCTCGACACCGTCGCCGCGACGCACCGCCGCAACGACGAGGAGGCCGCCGCGTCCCTCCGGGCGGGTGAGCGTGATGCCTGAGTACCACTCCACGCACCACGAGCCCACGAAGCGCGAGAAGGCGAAAGCGCGGCGCGTCCGTCGGGAGAAAGCCGTCAACGACCGTGAAGACACGTTCGGGCGGATCAACTGGGAGAGCTACGACCACCGCGAGCTGTGGGACATGGTCCAGTCGGCCGACCCGCCCCGGCTGGGCGAGCAGGCCCACCGGTGGGCCGAGCTCGGCAAGGGTGTCGACACGGCCACCGGCGACGTCCACGCGCTGGTGCAGAAGCTGCTGCTGTCGTGGCGCGGCCCGTCGGCGGCGCAGGCGGCGGACTCGGTGCAGCGGCTGACCGGCTGGGCGAGCACCGCGAGCGAGAACGCCCGCCACATCGGCGACGGACTCGACAGCTACACCTCGGCGATCGGCGAAGCCCGGCGGAAGATGCCGGAGCCGGTGCACTACTGGGCCGAGCGGTGGTTCCAGGAGGGGTACGCCGTCAAGCGGCTCGACGGGCCCGAAGGCGCGTACATGCTGGACGACCTGCTCGACGACAAGCTGCCCACCAAGAAGCAGGCCGACCAGGCCAAGGCCGAAGCCGTGCGCGTGATGGAGCAGTACGAGGGCGCGAGCCACGACGTCCGCCACCGGCTGCCCCCGGCGTTCGACACCGCGCCGCAGGTCAGCGCGGGCTCCGACACCCCGCGGGTCCCCACGCCGGTGACGGTGGCCCCGCCCGTCGATCACCCCGAACCGGGCCATGACCCCGGCAGCGTCCCGGACGACTCGACGTCGTCCGCGGCCGCCCTGCCGGGCACGCTCACCGGCGCCGTGGTGCCCGGCGGGCTCGACGGCGTGATCGGGCCGGGGGTGACGACCGGCGGCCAGACCAGCGGGGCGGGGTACGGGACCGGCTTCGGCCCGGGCTTCCCCGGGGTCCCGGCCGGTTCGGCTTCCGGCGGAGGTTTCGGCGAAGGCGGGCGGACAGGCCTGGGCCGCGGACCGGGCGCCGGCGTGTCCGGCTTCGGCCCGGGCGCGAACGGCGGCCGCGGCTCGGCGGGCGGGTACGGGATGTACCCGCCGGGCCAGGGTGCCCGGCGCGAGGACGACACCGAGCACCGCGACAAGTACGCCGACGGGTACGACCTGCTCGACGACCTCCCGCCCGCGTACCCGCCGGTGTTCGGCGAATGAGCGGGTTCCACGCCGACCCCGCCGCGCTCGACGTCCTCGCCCGGCGGCTGGAGGACGCGGCGGAGGAGCATCGCGCCGCGGCGGCCGAGGTCGACGCCGCGGGCCTGGACGACCCGGGCCCGGTGTCGGCCGCGCTCACCGCGCTGATCGGCGAATGGTCCGGCAGGATGCGTGCCGTGGAGACGGACTTCGGCATGGCGGCGGCGAGTGTCCGGGCCGCGGCGAAGGCCTACCGGTCCACGGACGCGGAAGCCGCCGGCGACCTGGGCCGGGCCGATGGCTGAGTTCCGCGGCCTCGGCTTCGACCCGGCGCCCGGCAGTCCCGACGCCGTCGCCGAAGCGGCCCGCCGGTGCGCCGAAGCGGCGGCCCGGCTCGGCGAAGCCCTGTCCCCCGGCGAAATCCCGGAATGGGCGGGCCGGTCCGCCCAGGCGCTGGCCGACCGCGCCCGCCGAGCCGCGGCGGGCCTGTCCGCCGTGCCGGACGCGATGCGCACGGCGGCAACGGTTCTCGGCGACTGGGCCGGGACGCTGCTCGCCCACCGCCGCCAGGCCGAAGAGCTGGACCGCCGGGCCGCGGCCGCGCGCCGAGCCGTCGTCGACGCCGAAGACGACGTCGAGCGGGCCGAGACGGAAGCCCAGTTTTCCCCGGCCGGCCAAGGAGAACTCACCGCCGCCCGCACCCGCCTCGCCGCCCGGCGCGACGACCTTGAGCGTGTCCTCGCCGAAGCGCGGGACCTCGAACGCGCCCACACCGCCGAAGCGGCCCGCGTCGCCGCCCGGCTGTGGGCCCTCGGTGACGGCGGACCACTGCCGAGCGCGCCGGACTTCCCTTCCCTCAGCACCCATCTGGAGTCGTTCGCGGCCGCCGGGCGCGAGCTGGGGGTGACCGTCGCACGGACACCCGTCGCGCCGGTGACCCCGCCGCCGGGCGCCGTGGGCGCGTTCGCCGCCGCGCTGGGTGGCCGGTGAAACTGCCCGCCGTCCCGGGGATCACCCCGGTGAGCCTGGACTCGGTCGAGCGCACCACGGCCGAGCTGCACACGCTGATGGCGCGCCTGCGCGGGCCCGACGCCGCCCGCGACCTCGGGCTCGAGGCGGCCGCCGTCCAGTCCGCGGAGATCGCCCACGAGCAGCGCGCGGGCCTGCTCGCGCTGGTCGAGCACCGCGACGCGGACCCGGCGCTGCTGATCGCCGGAATGATCGCCGCGGACGGGCCGCTCGACGAAGCCGCCGCGGCGGACCTCGGCCGGTTCGTCGCCGACCGGAGCCCGGGCATCCGCGACGTGAGCAGCGCCCGCACCGGCCGCGGTTACCCGGTGACGATCGTCGAGCGCATCGGCCTGTCCGGCGCGCAGCTGCAGGCCGTGGTGCTCGACCCGGACCGCCCGCGCGCGGCGGTGTTCACCCTGCACTCCCCCGGCGGCCGGGGCTGGCTGGAGGTGGCGGGCCTGGCGGGCACGCTCGTCGCCGGCGTCGACCTCACGGCCGCAGCGCCCGCTCCCGGAACTCCCGCGGGGTCCGGCCGGTCGCCGCGCGGAACGTCCGCGAGAAGTGCGGGGCGCTCGTGAACCCGCAGTCCCGCGCGATCTCCGCGATCCCGCGCCCGGCCTTCGCGGGGTCGGCCAGGAGCACCTTCGCGCGTTCGATCCGGAGGCCCTTGAGCCGTTCCGAGACGCCTTGGCCGTCGTCGAACAGCTGGTACAGCCGCCTTCGTGAGATGTACAGCGCTTCGGCGATCCTGTCCGCTGTGAGCGACTGCTCGGACAGGTGCGCGCGCATGTACTCCAGTGCTTCGCGCCTTCGCGCCGCGAGTGCGTCGACACGGTCGAGCTCGACGCGCAACGCGCTGCGCAGCACCAGTTCGGCCAGCCCGAGCAGGTGGTGGGCCAGGCCGTGCGGGTCGAGGCGCGGCCCGGCCGCGAGGACGTGCGCCACGGCGCCGGCGAACAGCGACCGCAGCGGCGCGTCGACCTCGACCGGCCGGAACATCAGCGGCCGCAGCTCGGTGAAGGAGATCGACAGCTTCGCCGCGGCGACGGTCAGCATCACCACGCCGGACGGCTGCAGGTGCAGGGTCGCGTCGGCGAACGTCAGCTTCGCGCCGGACTCGGCGACCGCGCGGGGCACCGGGCAGCGCAGCAGCAGCTGGATGCCCTCCGGAGCACCGGCGGCGCCGCCGAGGATCGCCGCGCGCGCCGCCGCCGCGCCCGAAGCGCGGACGACGAGGTACCCGCTCGCGGGTACCTCCACAGGGTGCGGCTCGGCCATCGGCACCATCGTGCCCGACGGCGGCCGCCCACCACGGGAAGGGGGACCATGGCGCGCCGCACCGCGACGACGGCGGGAGTGATCCTGTCGCATCTGGAATTCGATCTCCTCTGGGAGGACCTGGGACCGGGCGGGCCGCCACCGCACCCGTTCGACGTCCCGGCGCACGGCGCCACCCACGCCGAGCGCGACGACCTGGGCGTCCGCGTGTTCGCGGGGCTGTCCGAAGCCGGGCTGACCGACGGCGACGACGTCGACCCGGGGTTGGCGGACCTGTTCGGGCTGCTGGGGTCACCGGCGCTGAGCGTCGACGCGCTGGTGCTCGGCGAGGCGCCGTGGCGGCTGCTCGCCGCGGTGCGGGACACGGCCGGGGTGCTGGCCGTGCTGGACGAACGTGACCTGGTGCTGGAGCCGTTGCGCCCGGCCGACCTGGTCCCGGCGGTGACCCGCATGCTCGGCGACCAGCCCCCGGGCCCCGGCGACCAGCTCCGCCTCCCTCGCGCGGCCTACTCGGCGGCGACAGAGGCGTACGCCCGCAGCGGTTACGACGCGTTCGAGCGGGCCTTGGGCGCGGCCGGGATCACCGGCCGGGCCGTGCGGCCGCTCGCCACGCTGGTCACCGCCGAGCGCTACGCGGCGGGCCAGCTCGCCGCGACCGGTCCTGCGGGCCGCACCCCGGTCGTGGCGTGGTTCGACACGGCGGCGGGGCGGTACGCGGTGACCCCGGAGGACGTCGGCGGCGAGCCGTGGGTGACGCTCACCCCCGCGGACAGCGCGTGGTTGGCGGACCGGATCGGCCGTCTGGTCGACGACGTCCGGTGAGCGGACCGGTCAGGTCGCCCAGGTCACGGGGGTGAAGGAGTCGTCGGGCTCGCGTGACCGGATCGCGGGCTGCCGTCGGGGCCGGATCGCCGGTCCCGAGGCTTGAGCCGGACCGGGCTGGTCCTGCTCGCGCGGCCGGATCGCCGGTCCCGAGGCTTGAGCCGGGCCGGGCTGGTCCTGCTCGCGCGGCCGGATCTCGGGTCCCGAGGCTCGAGCCGGGCCGGACTCGTCCTGCTCGCGCGGCCGGATCGCGGGCCCCTCCATGCCGCCGGACTCCTCTTCCGGCAGCAAGTCGCCGAGCAGCTCCCGCCCCTGCCGCAGCGCATCAACCGCGGCTTCCTCGGCCAGCCGTCGGATCACCCCAGCCAGCTCCCCCGGCGCCCGGTTCAGCGCCCACCGGTCGAACCGCAGGTCGACGAGCGCACCGTGCAGATCGACCAGCACCGAAACCCCGTCCCCGGCCGCACTCGCGCGAATCGCCGCCAGCCGCGCCCCGTACCCCGGGTCCGGCGCCGCGAAGGCGTCGTCGGCCAGCTCCACCGCCGTCCGCTCCCCGTTCACTGCGCCCGCCAGCTTTCCGGCGTCGTCTCTTCCGCGGCTTCCCCCGGCGCGGGCAGGCCGAGACCCTCGAGCCCGTCGTCGACGGTGTGCCACAGCGACGCGGTGGCGCGAGCCGACGCGGCCGCCGTCAGCAGCAGGATCCGGCGGGCGAGCTCGTCCGGCTCCAGCCGCAGCGCCGACGCCTCCAGCGTCAGCTCCTGCAGCGCCCCGCCGGGCGCGACCTCCACGGCGACCGTCCGGTCGGCGGCTTTTCCGGTGATCACGGGTGGACCCCTCCGTAGAACGTCGACGCCGAGAGCGTGTGCGTGTTCCGGCGGACGGCGTCCCCGGAGTTGCCCTCGATCATCGTGACCTGGTTCCCCTCGACCTTCTCGACGATGCCGATGTGCGTGCTCGTCGACGTGTTCTGCGGCCCGGTGCCGAAGATCAGCACGTCTCCCGGGCGCGCCTGGTGCAGCGAGTTCTTGCCGTACGCGTGCCCGTTCTCCTGGCCCCAGTGGTAGACGTCGCCGCTGAACGGCAGGATCGGGATCTTCACCCCGGCCTTGCGCCACATCGCGGTGGCGAACGACGAGCACCACGCGGCGGTCGGGCCGTACGGGTTCCGGTTGCTGCCCGGCGGGTTCTCGCGGACGCCCAGCTGCGTGCGCGCGGCGTGGACGACGTCCTTCCCGCGCCCGGATGCCTTGCTGGGATGGGTCGACTTGCCGGGATGAGTCGACTTCGCGTGCGCGGGCGCCGTCTTGTCGGCGACGCCGTCGTGGGTCAGGTCCTTCCGGAGCTCGTTCAGCTTCTTCGCCGCCGCCTTGAGCTCGGCGTCGACGTGCCGCAGTGTCGACGCTGACTGGCGTGTGTACTGCGGCGCGAGGTCCGCGGCGTGCCCGACGGCCCGCATCAGCGCGGCCTGCGTCCCGGTCGTCGCGCCGGCGTCGAGGATCTGCTTGGCCTTGGTGGTGTATTCGTCGACCAGCCGCTGCACGGCCGTGTGCCCGCTGTCCACAGTGGACGCCACGTGCGCGACGAGCTTCTCCGCCGCGGCCCCGGCGGCGCCGGTGACCTTCAGCTCCTTCGTGAGCTTCGCGCTGGTGTGCTCGAAGCCGTCGGCGCCGTGGCCGTGCCACTGGCCGAGCACCGTGGCGCTTTCCTTGTGGTAGGCGTCGTGCTGGGCGTCCAGCGCGCCCGCCACCTGGTGCAGGGCGAACTCGGCGCGGACGGCGTCCTCGGCCTTCCCGGCGAGCTTGTTGCGGTGCGCGATGAGGTCCTTCGCGAAGGAGCGCGCCAGCGCGGCGGTGTCCATGTCAGTTCCGTCCGTTCAACGCGGCGGCGGTCGCCGTCTCGTGGTCGCGATAGGACTTCGCGGCCTTCTGCGCGGCCGTAGCGAGCCCGTCGGCGTGCGCGCCGACGCCCTTGACCTGCTTCTGCAGCGCCAAGCCGAAGCCGGCGAGCGCGTCGGCGAACCCGGACTCCTTGCCGATCTTGCCGAAGCTCTCGTGACCGATCTCCCGCACGTCGCGCAGCTGCCCGGTCGTGGCACCCAGGCTGTCGGCGACGTGCCGGGTCCGCTTCACGTAGGAGTGCAGGACGGCGTCGTCCACGCGCAGCGGCTTGCCGTGGGACGCGCCGGACTGCGCGTGCGGCTTGCCGTGGTGCTTCGTGACGTCCTGGGCGGCCTTGCGCGCCGCGGTGAGGTGATCCTTGTAGGCGCCGTTCGTGTACGTCGACCAGGGCGTGAAGTCGTGCCCGTCACTCGAGATGTCCTTCGCGACCCGGGCGTTCGTGTCCGGGTTGAACAACGCGTCGTTCGACTTGAGGTGGTACTGGTGGCGCCGGTCCGGGCCGAGCGCGCCCAGCATGTTGATCTGCCACAGGCCGTAGGAGTTGTCCGGCGGCGTGGCGTTGTGCGCGGTCGTCCGGCCGCCGGACTCGGCCAGCGCGACCGCGACCGCGGTGGTCAGGCCCTGGCCGCGGAACCCGGCGTCGTAGGCGTGCCGGGCGATCTGCTCGGCGCTCAGCTTGGTCATGGGTTCGACCTTGACCGTCCGGGTACCCGCCGCGGTAGCCGCGCTGCACGCAGGGACAACCCCGCTGCACACGTGGCTCAACCTTCGGGGCCGGTCAGCCGTACTGATCCCCGGGAGGACCCGCGACGAGGGGAAAGACGGATGCGCAGCACCGGGGTAGCGACCCTGCTGGGGTTGATGCTGGTCACGGCGGCGTGTTCGCCGCCGCGGACGACCACGCCGAGCCCGATCGCCGAGCCGGCGCCACTGACCAAGACGACCACGCCGACCACGACGACTCCCCCGCCCGCGCCACCCTGCGCCGTCACCACCGGCGCGTGCGTGAGCCTAACCCAGCGGCTCGCCTGGCTGCTGCGGGACGGCCAGGTCGTGCGCGGCCCGGTCCCCGCCGGCTTCGGCCCGCCCGACCAGGCGACCCCCGCGGGGTCGTTCCGCGTCGCGTGGAAGGACCGCGAGCACACCAGCAGCATCTACGGCACGAACATGCCCTACTCAGTGTTCTTCGCGGCCGGCGGCATCGCCTTCCACGAGGGCCCGCTGGACGCGCCGTCGCACGGCTGCGTCCACCTGAACGACGCCGACGCGGCCGCGTTCTTCGCCGGGTTGAACGTCGGCGACGCGGTGCAGGTCGTATAAACTTCGCTGACCTTGACCACTTCCCTTTCCGACGTCGTCGCGCGGCTGCGTGCCGCCGGTTGTGTGTTCGCCGAGGACGAGGCCGAGCTCCTCGTCACCGCGGCCGCGTCCCCCGCCGAGCTCGAGTCGCTGGTCGTGCGCCGCATCGCCGGCCTGCCCTTGGAGCAGCTGCTCGGCTGGGCGGAGTTCCACGGCTTGCGGATCACCGTGCGGCCCGGCGTGTTCGTGCCGCGGCGCCGGACGGAGTTCCTCGTCGACGTCGCCGTTTCGCTCGCCCCGCCGGACCCCGTCGTGCTGGACCTGTGCTGCGGTTCGGGCGCGCTCGGCGCCGCGTTCGCCGCGGTGCTGCGGCCGCTTGAGCTGTACGCCGCCGACGTCGAGCGCGCGGCCGTCGAGTGCGCCCGCGTGAACCTTCCGGATTTCCACGTCCACCAGGGCGATCTCTACGACGCGCTGCCGTCGTCGCTGCGCGGCCGGGTCGACGTGCTGCTGGCGAACGTCCCGTACGTCCCGTCGGAAGCCGTCGCGACGATGCCGCCCGAGGCCCGGCTGCACGAACCCCGCGTCGCGCTGGACGGCGGCGCGGACGGCCTCGACCTCGCCCGCCGTGTCGCCGCGGGGGCGCCGGACTGGCTGGTTCCCGGCGGGACCGTGCTGGTCGAGGCGAGTGAGCGGCAGGCGCCGGTGCTGGCGGCGCTCTTCGCCGCGGCCGGCCTGGCGCCGCAGGTGCACGAGTCCGAGGAGCTGGGCGCCACCGTGGTCACCGGGTCCCGCATCACCCATCCGAGATCTCACGTTTCGGCGCCGTGAGCGTCTACCAGGTGTGATCGTGAAACCGTTCGAGCAGATCGTGGCCGAGCACGGACCGATGGTCTTCCGGGTCTGCCGGGCCGTGCTGGGCCCCGCAGACGCCGAAGACGCCTGGTCGGAGACCTTCTTGTCGGCGCTGAAGGCCTACCCCGAGCTGCCCGCCGACGCGAACGTCCAGGCGTGGCTCGTCACGATCGCGCACCGCAAGGCCATCGACGTCACCCGGGCGCACGCGCGCGCCCCGGTCCCGGTCGGCGAGATCCCGGACCGCCCGGGCCGCGAGCCGACGTGGGACGGCGACCTGTGGGCGGCGCTCGCCCGGCTGCCCGACAAGCAGCGCGCCGCCGTCGCCTACCACTACCTGGGCGGGCTGTCGTACCGCGAAATCGCCGAGATCCTCGGCGGCACCACGGAGGCCGCCCGCCGCGCGGCCGCCGACGGCGTCAAGGCCCTGCGGGCCACCTATCCCGTGAACTTGGAAGGAGCGCACTCATGACCGACATCTTCGCCTCGCTTCCGGTGGAGTACGAGCTCAACCCGAACCGCATGCACGAGCGCCTGACCGCGGCCGCCGAGCGCGAAGGCCTGCTCGACCTCGCCTACCGCACCCTGGACAGCCCGGTCGGCCCCCTGCTGCTGGCAGCGACCGAGCGCGGCCTGGTCAAGGTGGCGTTCGACCGCCAGGACCACGACGCGGTGCTGGCGGCGCTGGCCGAGACCATCAGCCCCCGCATCCTCCGAGCCCCAGCCCGCCTCGAAACGGTGACCAGACAGCTGGACGAGTACTTCACGGGCGGCCGCCAGTCGTTCGACGTCCCGCTCGACTTCCGCCTGGCCCGCGGCTTCCGCCTGTCGGTCCTGGAGCACCTCCCGGAGATCGCGTACGGCCACACGGAGAGCTACGCCCAGGTAGCAGCGGCGGCGGGCAGCCCCAAGGCAGTCCGCGCCGTGGGCACGGCGTGCGCGCTCAACCCACTGCCGGTGGTGGTGCCCTGCCACCGAGTAGTCCGCTCCGACGGTTCGTACGGCCAGTACGCAGGCGGTGAAGAGGCCAAGCGAGTGCTGTTGACCTTGGAGGCGGCCTGAGCCGCTGCTAGGCGCCGGTCTTCAGCTACTCCACCTTCGGCCTGGGTCAGCGGGGCCGAAGGTGGAGTAGCGCTGTCCCGTCTCTCTCTTCCCCCCGGCGGGAGGGCGGCGACTGACTCGGCGTCGCCGATTCCCCAGCACGCCCCGCTGGCCCCGGCGACGCCACCACCCTCCGCAGCGCGCGCATCCCCGCCCCCACAGCACACTCGACCTCACCACCCCCCTCCGCAGCACGCACATCCCCGCCCCCACAGCACACTCGACCTCACCACCGCCCCTTCGCCGCGCACTCATCGTCGCCCCCCAACAGCACACCCCCCTCCTCGGCGCCGCCGTCCGCAGCGTTCGTCCTCGCCATCCGCTCAACAGCGCACTCGCCCTCACCACCACCCTCCGCAGCACTCACCCTCACGGCCGCCGCCACAACAGCCACCTGGCCAGGACAGCCGCATCCAGCAGGTCCGCCCGCCTTGCCCCACCGGCACCGGACCACTCGCCCAGCCAACCCACCTGGCACCGGGACCGCTCGTCCATCCACCAGCAACGCCCGGCACGGGTCCCCTCGCGCCCCGGCTGCCTAGCCCAGCCGAGCCGCCACTCCCCCGTTCTCACCTCGCGTCCACACCAGAACCAAATCGCCCTCCCACCGATCTCACGTTTTCCCCACCCGGCGCGTCTACCAGGTATGAGCACATTCGAGAAGCGGGTCGCGGCGGCCGACTGGAACGCCGTGGCCGCCGAAGTCGACGACTACGGCTGCGCCTTGCTGCCGCAGCTCCTGACCCCGGCCGAGTGCGCCAAGCTCGTCGCGATGTGGGACGAGCCGGAGCACTTCCGCGCCACCGTGAACCTGCGGCGCCACCGCTTCGGCGACAACGGCGACTACCACTACTTCGCCGCACCGTTCCCGGAGCCGGTGCAGCGCCTCCGCCGGGCGCTCTACCCCCGGCTGCTGCCGATCGCCCAGGATTGGCACGCCCGCCTCGGCCGCGACGCGGAATGGCCGTCCACCTTGGACGAATGGCTGGACATCTGCCACGCCGCCGGCCAACACCGGCCGACACCGATCCTGCTGCGCTACGAAACGGGCGGCTGGAACGCCCTGCACCGCGACCTGTACGGCGACAAGGTCTTCCCGCTCCAGGTCGTGATCAACCTCAACAACCCGGGCACCGACCACACCGGAGGCGAGTTCCTGCTGGTCGAGCAACGACCACGCGCTCAGTCACGCGGCACCGCGACACTCATCCCCCAGGGCCACGGCCTGGTGTTCACCACTCGCGACCGTCCGGTCCGCTCAGCTCGCGGCTGGTCGGCAGCTCCGGTACGCCACGGCGTCTCAGCAGTCCGTTCAGGCCAACGGCACACGCTCGGCCTCGTCTTCCACGACGCAACATGACCGACGCAGAACTCGAGGCACTGGTCCGCCTCATTGGCTCGGCCCGCCACATCGTCCTCGGCACCGCGGCCGATCCGGTGTCCCGGGCCGACGGAGCACGCATCGCCGAGGCCTGGGGCGGCCTGGTCCTGGCAACAGTGACGTGGCCGGAGACGGCAGCGTCCTGGCTGCGCCAAGCCCGCCGGTTCGCAGCACCGGAACCGGACGTGTGGGTGGTCAGCGCAACACCGGCCGGCTGGGCCGGGATGGCACAGCGGTTGCGGACGTCGACGTCCTGGAGTCCACATCGGACAGTCGTCACCGCAACCTTGGCAGATTTTCGCATGCCCGGCGTACGCGGCGCACGGGCTGACGGCACCACTTGGGAGGACTGATGAAACACACGATCGTCGACTCACCGATCGGCCCCCTGACCCTCGTCGGAGACGGCGAGGTCGTCACCGGCCTGTACTTCCCGCACCACTGGACGCGCCCCGACCGGTCGACGTTCGGCGAGCAGGACGACACGGCCTTCCCGGAAGCGGTCCACCAGCTGAAGGAGTACTTCGCCGGCCAGCGCACCGAGTTCGACATCCCCACGCGCGCCGACGGCCCCACCTTCGACCGCGCGGTGTGGGCCGAGATCGCAAAGATCCCCTACGGCCACACCGCCACGTACGGCGAACTCGCGAAGGTCGCGGGCGGCCTGCCGCACGAAGTCGGCGCGGCGGTGGGCCGGAACCCGCTGAGCATCCTCGTGGCGTGCCACCGCGTCGTCGGCAAGAACGGCAAGCTGACCGGCTACGCAGGCGGCCTGAAGCGCAAGGAGTTCCTCCTGGAACTGGAACGCCCGCCAGCGTCAGAGCGCGGCCAGCTCTGGTGAGCTAGACGTGGCTCAGCAGCATCGTCGCACCAAGGCCGGTCATGGTCACGGCGATGAGGACGTCGAGGACACGCCACGCCACCGGCTTGGCAAACACCCCGGCCAACCGCTTCGCGCCAAAGCCCAGCGCACTGAACCACACGGCACTGGCAATGCCGGCCCCGACACCGAAGACCCACCGCCCGTCCCCATGAGCGACGGCGATCGAGCCGAGCAGCAGCACGGTGTCGAGGTAGACGTGCGGGTTGAGCCAGGTAAAGGCAACACAGGCAAGCACCGCCTTCCGCAGCGGCGTGCGTTCCTCACCCACGGTCATCACCGAAGGCCGGAACGCCCGCCGCGCGGCTAGGGCGCCATAGGCAAGGAGGAACAGCCCACCCCCGACAGCGATGACCCCGATGGCGGTCGGCCACCGGCCCAGGACGGCCCCGATCCCACTGACCCCCAGCCCGATGAGCACCAGATCGGACACGGCGCAGATGACCACCAGCGGCGTCACGGCTCCCCCACGCAGACCCTGCTGCAGCAGGAAGGCGTTCTGAGAGCCGATGGCAACGATGAGCGAGAGGCCGGTTCCGAACCCGGCGACGAGCAGAGGGAGCACGCCACCACCGTATGACCGTCCGGCTGCGTTACTCCAGCTAAAGATTCTTACGTAACATTAGCGCTCATGATGTCAGACCTCCCTCTGGACCAGGTCAGAACACTCCTGGCCGTAGTGGACGAGCAAAGCTTCGACGCGGCAGCGTCAGTACTGCACGTCACGCCCGTCCGCGGTCAGCCAGCGAGTAAAGGCCCTGGAGCAGCGCACCGGCCGAGTCCTCCTGCTCCGAACCAAGCCAGTACGCCTGACCGAATCCGGCAAGGTGGTAGTCCGCTACGCGCGGTCCCTGGCCCAACTGGAACAGGACGCGCTCTCCGAGCTGGGCCTGGGCTCGTCAGCCGTCCGCACGCTCACTATCGCGGTAAACGCCGACTCCTTGGCAACGTGGTTCCTCCCGGCCCTGTCCCAAGTCCCGGAGTCCCTGTCCCTCAGCTACGACCTGCAACGCGAGGACCAGGACCACACAGCAGCGCTCCTGCGCGAAGGCCTGGTGATGGCCGCAGTAACGGCGGCTCCCCAACCAGTCCGAGGCTGCACATCCCACCGCCTCGGCCGCATGCGCTACCGGGCAATGGCGTCACCAGCATTCGTCAAGCGCTGGCTCTCATCAGCCCCGCTCCCATCCGCCCTGCCCACAGCACCGGTGATCGTGTTCGACCGCAAGGACGACCTCCAGGACCGCTTCCTCCGAGCCCTGACCCGCCGCCGAAACTTCACGCTGGTCCGCCACTACGTCCCAGCCTCAGAGTCCTTCACCGACGCCGTAACAGCCGGCCTGCGCTGGGGAATGGTCCCAGAAATCCAGGCGGCCTCCCGCGGAGACGCCCTGGTCGACCTAGCACCGGACCGTCCCTTGGACGTCCCCCTGCACTGGCAGCAGTGGAAGCTGGACTCCCCAGCCCTGGCAGCAGTAGCCCAGGCAGTAACCCAAGGCGCAAAGGCCGCACTCCGCTGAACAGCCACCGCCCAACACCGACCATCAGCTGTCGGCCCAACTCCACGACTCGCCTGACCGAGCGACAAATCTTCAAGCCACGCGCATGGAGTTCAAGGCCCTCCTCGGACACACGCACTATCTACACACTGGCTCGTCGCCGCATAGACGGCCAGCTCTTTTGGTTCGTAGCGTAGCTCCAGGTTCAGTGCTCGGTATAGGCGGCTCATGCCAACTGTGGTCGCGTCGGCCAGTGTGCCGCAGACGTCGCCGAGCGCATCGATCCTCGCGTAGATCTCGGCACGCCTTACCGTCGAGTCGCCCGGAACGCTCTCGATCTGCGCTTTGCTGCGGCTCGTTCGGCCTGTTCCTGGTTGATGGACACCGTCATGCATCCCGGATCTTCTCCAGACGCGGGCGTATGCCGAACGAGTGCTCGACAAGGCCGTGGTGCAGGAAGACCGCAGGACATGGACCTGCTGAGCCGCCAAGTCCGCCAGCAGGCCATGAACGACGGGACCCGTCGCTACGGTCTTCCTGATCGCTAACCAGGCGCTACACGGCTTGGACGACTTGCGCAACGAGCAGATCGAGCACCGTCGCGCGGTGGCGCAGCTTAAGCACGTGACTGCACAGTTCGTGCCCCCCGGCTGAGATCGCGCTGGAGTCGATCGGCGCCTTCACACTCTTCGAGGATCGATCCGATCGCCGTGGTGCTCAGGCATCACCACTGCAACACCTACCTTACCGACCGAAACACGCTGAGCCGCTACCACGACACGCCAAGGGCTCTGCTACGGCGCGCGTTCGACGAGCCGACGAGTACCTCTGCGTTGAGTACACCTGCGCTGATTCGAGCGGCGCGTTGACTGCAGCGATCTACATCGACCCGCTCGTGATCCAGCCGGTAATCGACGGTGAGTGGCATCGGATCCGCCTAACAGGGATCCCGGCGCCCGGACAGCTCATCACGATGCTCTGGGCCTCCGGAGCCGCGGTGTTCGAGCTATCAAATGTGCGTCGCCAGAACCAGATTCCTCGGCAGTGCGAACGCTGCGACGCCATCTACCGTCGTCAGCATATAATTCCACCCCGACAAGATCGGATCAATCGTCCCTGAACCATGGCTCATATATCGTGAGCGGTGAACCTTAGGCGCAGCAGTTACCTGAGTACAGTTGACTGACTCGAATGTAACCGACGCCGGTAACCTCATACGTGACGGCTGTGACGGATCATCTCGCCCCGTCACGGCCGTCACGAGCACGATCCTCGCAGTTCATTCGTCCTGCCGCACGCGCACGAGTGTGACGCTCAGACGGTTCGTGGGACGCGTCGTGAGGTTGGATCCGTGACAAGCTCACGATGGGAAATTTGCATCCCTCGGTCAGCTACCCCCTCCTGCGCAGGGCAAAATCGCGGTGATTGGGGCTTGTACGAGTCCAGCAAAGGCCTCACCTGTCGCCGCAGAAGGGAGCGCCGACTCTGCGCCAGCCTTGATCGCTGCGTGGAGCCGCTGTGGCCGTGTTTTGCAGCCGGCCTTCCCGAATTCCGATTGACAAGTCTCGTGACCAAGTGTTGATCGGTATACGACATCAGTCCGCGATAAAGTTAACCTCGCGGTCAAGCCACGCCGCCACCAAGGCATGCCGTTCAGGCGGAAAGCTGTCGATGAGCTTCGACAACCAACCAGGCAAGGCAGTTCCATCTTTTCGCCGCCAACTCAGAGCTGCCACGACGTCATTAAATTTGCGCGATTCTTTTCTGGTTAACTTGGGCTGGAGACGCGTCTCTGACTCGATGGCAATGAGCAATAGACGGAAAAGTGTCCAACCGTTTTCTGTGGCGAGTTTTCCTACGAGGAAGTCACCACTGAATCCGTGGCTCATATATACATCTCTAGGGTCGATTACCCAAGGAGGTGAGCCAAGATTATCGATAAAGTAGCCGAGCCAATCAAGCTCCGTCTGTTTCAATGGAAAATCAGGATCCGTGTCGGCGTCCGACTGAAGGAGGCGTTCAGGTATGAACGACCCCCAATCTCCCCAACCGTGGATGACGTGCTGGAGGGTCGCGTTCCGGAAAAGTGCACTCAAGGGGTAATTTCCTGCATCGGGCCCTTCGAGGAGTAGTTGTCTTAGTGAAATTAGGCCTTTTCGCCAAGCAGCAAACCAGATCCCGTCGTCTTGGATGTCAACTAGACCTGCAAGAAACTGTGCGGATAGGGTCTGACGATGCAATCTCCATCGATTATATTCATTCCAATTGGGAAGCATGTTCTCGCGGACGTTCATGAATTGCGGCAAGGAGATGATCAGCTCGGCTGCGACGCTGCGGAGACTCATGTCCTCGCTAGTTGCCACTGTTCTCAGAGTATCCAAGATTGCCATTTCTACAGAGAATTGAAGGTCTGATATGACAGCGTACCGGTCGCCTTCTATGCGCTTTCCTGTGGCTCCGTACCGGAGGGTGGACTCGATGAACGATCGTCCGATTTCTTTGGCTAACGGGACAGGGATATGAACGAAGCCAAGGCAGTGCATTGCGAAGCGGGCTATGTTGTATCGGGATGCAACTGCGCTGTACTGTTTATTCGATAAGAGGGTTCTAAGAATTCGGGCTGCGCCGTCTCGGGAATGTTTGTCAGATATCTGTAGTGCGAGTTCTGCGACGGTTTCCCACTCTGCAGCCGCGACGTGTGGAAGGATTGCTTTCGCGATCTGCTCTGGCCGATCGTGCAGTCTAGTCAGTTCGTAGGCGGCGAAGTACTCCATGAAAGTCCGGTGAGTAAAGGCGAAAAGCGCTTCACCGTCGGCTGTTGTGCCCACATCCGTGAGCACCCAACCTCGCCCGCGGCAAAACTCGATGAATTGCTGCGCGGCCCGCTTGGCTTCCGGTGCTGAACTGAACGCGGGTTCGAGGTAGGCTGCCGCCTCCCGGACCAGATCCTGCTCTCGTACGCCCTGTGTTGCTTCTGATTTAGTGAACATCCAGTAGGCGAGCTGTTTAATGGCTCCGTCCACGTGTGCGCTCGCCGCGAGTTCAACATAGATTTGGCGACTGCTGTCCCATTTTTCAAACAACAATTTAGAGCAGTGCTCGTACATTTCCGGGCGGTTTCGAGGAATCCAGTTCTGCCCTCGATAGATGATGCACATCAACGAAAGCATCAACGGATTGCGACGTAGATCTGGGACGGCCGCGCTTTCCTGAGCGAACGACACTGCAAGCGCACGCGCCTTGTCTTCCGTTGCACTGTCGACCTGCATGAACCATTTGGTCACATAATTCTCAACATCATGGTCGGAGAACTCGGCTAATCCGTAGACTTCAAACACGCTTGAGTCAAGGGCTGCTTCCTCATACCCGACGCGGCGAGATGTAATGAGCACTTTGGTTAGCGGGTACCTAGTGCAGAACAATTCCACGCGCTCGGTGACCTGGCGGCGTTTAGAGGTATCGATCAGCTCGTCTAAGCCGTCGAATATGACCATGGCGCGTCCTGATAAAAGTAGGCCGTCGACCACTTGTGGCGGGGCCGGGCACTGATAGTAGGCAGACAATCTGGACTCAATATAGTCGACCACAGATTGGTTATCATCCACAAAATTTCGAAGAATGACCACGAGTGGAATCAAATCGTCAAGGTGCCAGGCGATCACGTTGCACGCAGTCGACTTTCCGCCACCTGGGT
The DNA here is from genome assembly GCF_055582965.1 of Amycolatopsis sp. NPDC104863. NCBI lineage: Bacteria > Bacillati > Actinomycetota > Actinomycetes > Pseudonocardiales > Pseudonocardiaceae > Amycolatopsis > Amycolatopsis sp. NPDC104863. Next base: position 832,419 of record NZ_JBVJOW010000001.1, on the reverse strand, counting down.
CGCCCAGTAGAACTGTTCGATCGATCGCTTCTGCCAATGTCCATACGTCGCGAACGGTACTACCATCGCTCTCTTCGCGCTCTGCGACTTGCGGAGAAACGAACAAGTCGCCGATTGGGACCTTACGTTTTCGCTCGAAGTCCGGGGGCTCGATATACCCATGGCCGGCACGGACTTGCTGACGGTAAGCGGATTCCCACTCCAGAGTCTCTGCGGCATCCTCCAAGCCTTTTAGGTAGGAGTTATGTCGTTTGATGCTGTCCTGACTGGAGTTGAGTAGCGCTGTTGCGTTCTCGCGGAGCTCGGTCAGTTCTGGCATGTTGGTGCCGTTCAACTTTTTAACCAACTCAAGGACGACTCTATCGAGTTCGTCGAAGAGTTTCAGGCCGAACGTCATGACCTGATCAGGGTCTGCCTGTGGAAATTCCAGGCGTAACGCAATCTGCATATTTTCTCGGACGCGGGCCATAGTTGCGGGTGGCATCCTCATGACACGTGCCGCGACTAGTTCATGCAATAAACCCTCGAAAATCGGACCGCTGAGGCATCCTTTTACTTGCTTCAGCGAGAAACCAGCTGACAGTTCAGGCAAAACCGATGTTAGCCGAATCTGCCCATTGAAATCGTGGACCGAAAGTTGTCGAACGACTTCCTTTGTTGCTCTGAGGCGATTGCCGCGTAATCGCTTGGCCAGTTGGGACAGGACTGCGGTAAGCGACTTTTCGACGACCTTAGCTGCTATGGATTCGAGCGCTACCACGGTTTTCCTCATCTCATCATAGAAAGGACAGGGGAAGTCTAGCCGCCGAGTGATCCTACGGCAATCGCGTGCAGTCCATGCGTCAAGGGCGTGCTAGTCGATCGTTCGACCGGCGGCTTGGATAGTGGCGGCAGGATGACCCGCCATATCAACAGTCAGTCTGTAAGGTAAGTATGACTGCGAAGAGCGGGGAACAAGTTCTCGGTCCTCGGGTCGACTGGGTAGCGTAAGTTAAGCCAAAACCACTGGAGAAGTTGACCGTGTCCGCGGAGAGTGGCGCCCGCCTGGTGGTCGAACTGTTCGACTGGGCAGTTGCAGGCGTGTAGATAGTGAACAAGATCGTCCTCGGACACATGACGTTCCCACACGGGACCAGATGAACTCAACGCAGGTTGGTCCTACACCTCCACTGGGTTCACTGCCGCGTGGTGGCGGCCGAGCGCTCGTTTCTCCACCACCAGGAACAGCCAGTTCAAGACATTCCCCAGAACCCCGACCAAAACGATCCAAGCCCACACAGCCGACAGGTCAAAGCTCTGGCTGGCGAACAGGAACTGATAACCAATCCCGTTCGTAGCGCCCACCAGCTCCGAGATCACCATCAGCACCAGAGACAGCCCAAGCGCGATCCGCATGCCCGAGAAGATCTTCGGGAGCGACGCCGGGAGGATCACCACGAACAGCAGCCGTAGCCGTCGAGTTCCGAACACCCTGGCCGTGTCGACCATGATCGGGTCCACCGACTGCGCGCCCTGGATCGTGTTCAGCAGCACCGGCCACACCACGCCGAAGACTATCGTGGCCAGTTGGACCGGGGTGCCGATCTTGAACAGCACCAAGAACACCGGCAAGAGCGCCGGCGCCGGGAGTGCTCGGCCGAAGTTGATCACCGCGTCCGCGTAGTCGAGGCCTGCTCGAGACCGGCCCAGTACCAGACCGAAAACCACGCCCGCCGCGCTGCCGATGAGCCAGCCGGTCAGGAGGCGGCCAAGGCTCGGCATGATGTTCTCGATCGCCAGCCTGGTCAGGAACAGGTGGCTCGGCGGGCCGGCGAACCACAGTTCGTGCATCTTCCCGGCGATCTCGACCGGGGTCGGGAAGTACGCGTCGTCGAAGTACGCGGTCAGGGCCTGCCACACGACCACACCGATGACGAACACCACCCACCGCTGGAGGACACCCCTCATCGCGGCTCCCCCGGCGCCCACACGACGAACTTCCGTTGCAGTGCCGCGAACGCGCTGTTGCTCAGGTATCCGACGAGTCCGGCGAGCACCGCCCCCGCCAGCACGACGTCCAAGTGGCCGCTCTCGTCTCCGTACCGGATGAGGTAGATCCCGATACCACGGTCGCCGCCGAACACCAGCTCTGTCGAAACCACCACCAGCAACGCGAACGTCGATGCGATGCGCAGGCTCGTGATCGCGAACGGCACCACGTCGGGCAGCTTGACCCACAGGAGCACCGACAGCCGGCCGAGGCCGAAGGTTCGCGCCGTTTCGATGTAGCCGCGCTCGACCTCGCCGAGCGCGTAGACGATGTTGAACACGATCGGCCAGATCGCCGCGTACACCGCGAGCGTGATCTTCGTTCCCGGTCCGTCCGAAAGAATGATGTAGAACAGCGGCCACCACATGATCGCCGGGATCGGGCGCAGGAACTCGATCACCGCGCCCGCCGCCGTGCGCACCACCGGGATGCTGCCGAGCAGCAGGCCGCCGGGAACCGCGATCAGCACCGCGACGCCCAGCGCGATCAGCCACGCGAGGAGCGTCGCGACCAGGTCGAGCTGGAACTCGCGATCGCCGAGCATCCGGACCAGCGCGACGACGACTTCGGACGGCGGCGGGAAGTACTCCCGCGCGATCACGCCGGAGCGGCTGAACCCCTCCCACGCGAGGAGGAGCACAGCCACCCCGGCCAGACGGCGGAGGAACCGGCGCATCACCTACGACGCCGGCGCCTGGTAGATCATCGGACCGACGTCGAACTTCTGCTTGAGGTCACCGTAGGTCAGCATCAGGTCGGCGACCTTCTGCAGCCGGGCCCGGTCGACCGCGGCCGGGAAGACACCGACGCCGGCCGCGTTCGCGACACCCGGCTCGATCTTGGCGTAGTCCTGCAGGGTCTTCCGGACCGTCTGCTCGTCGGCCAGGTCGCCCTGTCCCTTGGCCATCGCGCGGGCGAACGCGGCGGTCGTCTTCGGGTCGTTCTTGACGAAGTCCGCCGGCGCGACGTAGCCGCTGATCGAGAAGTCCGCCACCGGCCCGGTCGCCCGGTCGACCACCACCTTGGCGCCGAGCTGCTGCTTGGCCATGGTCAGGTTCGGCTCCTGCAGCGACATGACGTCGATCTGCCCGGTCTGCAGGGCGTTGAGCGCGTTCGCGGTCGGGATGACCTTGAACTGGACGCCGCCGGGATCGACCCCGGCGGCCTTGATGACCGCCTTGCTGGTGAGCGTCACGTTGCCGACCAGCGCGTTGACGCCGACCGACTTGCCCGGCAGGTCCTTCGGCGAGCTGATCGGCGACTGCGGCATCGCGACCAGTGCGGTCATCCCCGGCTTGGCCTGCAGGCCGTCCGCGACCGTCCGCAGGTCGACCGTCCCCTCGGACTGGGCCGCGATGAACGAAGTCCAGTTGCCGAAGGCGAAGTCCAGCTCCCCCGTCTTGAGCTTGGGCACCGCCTCGGTGGCGCTCTTGATGGTGACCAGCTCGACCTGAAGGCCCTCGGCGCCGAAGTAACCCGCGCTGCGTGCCCGCTCGAAGCCGGCGATGTCGATCAGCTGCGGGATGATGCCGACCTTGACGGTGGCCTTCTCGACCTTGTTGTTGCTGCCGACGTTGTCGTCCGACCCGCCGAGCAGGCCGCACCCGCCCAGCGCGGCGACAGCGGAAACGACGGCTGCGGCGGTGATCCACCGCCGGAATGTGTTCATGGGGCCCCTCCCTCGATGACGGGAAGGGAGACTACCGGTTCATTGTCGTCCAACTGGGCGGCAATGGGAAAATAAGTGACGGGCAGGAGGGGGAAGTCCTCTCGTCGGATTGCCATGGGGAGACAATGATGACCAAACCGGACGAACTGCGCCCCGAGAACCGGATCGGCGCGGTGCTCGTCAGCTCGCGCTCGCTTGACGAATACCGCCGGATGTTCGCCCTCACCGACGCCGACCTCGCCGGGCGGATCCTCGACTGCCCCGGCGGTGCGGCCAGCCTGACGGCGGAGGTCAACGCGGCCGGCGGGACGACGCTGGCGTGCGACCCGGTGTACGAGCGCCCGGTCGAGCAGGTCCGGGAGGCCGCGCTCGAGAGCCTGCGCCGCGGGTACGCCTACCACCAGGCCAACCCGGACGAGTACGTGTGGACGTACTTCCGCGACCCGGGCCACTACCTGGAGTCGCGGACCCGGTCGGTGGAGCTGTTCGCGGCCGACCGCACCGCGCACCCGGAGAACTACCTCCGGGCCGCGTTGCCCGCGTTGCCGTTCCCGGACGGGGAGTTCGACCTGGTGCTGAGCTCGCACCTGCTGTTCAGCTACGCCGACCGGCTCGACCGCGCGTTCCACGTGGCCAGCCTGCGCGAGCTGGCGAGGATCGGCCGCGAGGTCCGCGTGTTCCCCCTGGTGCCGATGGGCCTGGCCGAGACCCCGGAGCTGGCGCCGGTCCGCGCCGAGCTGGCGGCGGCCGGGCTGCACACGACCGTCCGGCCCGTGGACTACGAGTTCCAGCGCGGCGGCGACGCCATGATGACGATCAGCCGGGCCACCCACGAGTGATGTTCCGTTACACACATTGACTGTAACTTAACTCGCGGCTACCTTGGCCGAGGGCGGAGACCATCAACGAAAGCGCTGACGTCATGTCCGAGATCATCGCGGGAGTGGAAGTTCCCGAGACCGCGGCCGTCGCCGAGGCGACGCGGCTCGTCCAGGCCACGACCAGTCCCCTCCTCTACCACCACTCCCGCCGGGTCTACTTCTTCAGCCGGCTCCACGCCCGCCGGCTCGAGGTGGACCCCGATCCCGAGCTGCTGTACCTCGCCGCGATGTTCCACGACTCCGGTCTCCTGACGCCGTTTTCGGCGACGGAACAGCGGTTCGAGGTCGACGGCGCCGACCACGGCCGCAGGTTCCTGCTCGACCACGGCTTCTCCGCCGCGGCCGCCGAAACCGTCTGGACAGCCATCGCGCTGCACACGACCCCGGGCATTCCCGGCCGCATGGGGCCGGAGATCGCCACGACGCATTTCGGGGTGCTGACCGACATCCTCGGCTTCGGGCTGGACGGAATGGACACCGCGCAGGTGGACGAAATCGTCGCCGCGCACCCCCGAGGCGACTTCAAGAACGCGTTCCTCAGCACCTACCTCGACGGCCTGAAGAACCGCCCGGAGACGGCCAACGGAACCGTCAACGCCGACGTCCTCGAGCACTTCGTCCCCGGTTTCCGCCGCACCACCACCGTCGAACGCATCCTCGGCTCCGCCTGGCCGAGCTGACGCACGCGGCCCGGCGAAGACCACCCCGAAAGGAACCACCATGCAAGCCATCACCGTACGAGACCGCGACGCCGGTGTCGGCGGGCTCACCCTGACCGACCTGCCCCACCCGCACGCCGCCGAGAACGACGTCATCGTTCAGGTCCACGCCGCCGGCTTCACGCCCGGCGAGCTCGACTGGCCCGCCACCTGGACCGACCGCGCGGGCCACGACCGGACGCCGAGCGTGCCCGGGCACGAGCTGGCCGGAGTGGTCGTCGAACTCGGGTACGGCACCACCGGTCTCACGATCGGCCAGCGGGTCTTCGGCCTCGGCGACTGGGCCCGCGACGGCTCCCTCGCCGAGTACACCGCCGTGGAGGCCCGCAACCTCGCGCCGCTGCCCGCCGACATCGATTACGCCGTCGCCGCGGCACTGCCGGTCTCGGGGCTGACGGCGTGGCAGGGCCTGGTCGGCCACGCCGGGCTCACGACCGGGCAGACCGTGCTGATCCACGGCGCGGCCGGCGGGGTCGGCTCGATCGCCGTCCAGCTCGCGCGCGAGCTCGGCGCCCGGGTCATCGGCACCGGCCGGGCCGCCGACCGCGACGTCGTGCTGGAGCTGGGCGCCCACTCCTTCGCCGACCTGGCCGCCGATCCCTGGTCCGGGATCGGCGAGGTCGACGTGGTCCTCGACGTCATCGGCGGTGACGTCCTCGAGCGCTCGGCCGCGCTGGTGCGCCCGGGCGGCACCGTCGTGACCATCGCGGAGCCGACCGCCGTGCGGCCGAAGGACGGGCGCACCGTCTTCTTCGTCGTCGAGCCCGACCGCGCGCGGCTGGCGGACCTCGCCCAGCGGGTGCGGGACGGCCGGCTGCGGCCCCTCGTCGGCGACGTGCGCTCGCTCGCCGAAACGGCCGACGCGTTCACCCGCCGCCGCCGCACTCCCGGCAAGACGATCATCCAGGTGTTGTCAGACTGACTCCCCCGGGAAGTCGCCCACCCCGTTCTCGGCCAGGTCGAAGGCCTGGTTGATGAACCCGACCTGCTCCTTCCGGACGACCTCCGGCTCGTCGCCGGCCATGATGCGGCTCATCGCGTGCGTGAAGATCGTCGTGATCGCCGTGGTCACCAGGCCGGCGACCATCCGGGAGCGGAAGGCGTCCCCGGTCTCCTTCTTGAACACCTCCGCCAGCGCGTCGGCGATCTCGCGCTCCTGCTCGTACCAGCGCGCCGTCAAGGCCGGGCTCGAGGTGAGCACCCACCAGAACCCGGGGCCGCCGGCGATGGCGCCCGAAAGCGGATGGCCGGCGGCCAGCAGCTCCTGCTGGTGGTTTCGCAGCGCGGCCACCACCGACGTGCCCGCGGGGCGGGAGGTCACGGCCGCCACGAGGTCGGCCAGGCGGTCGGCGTGCCGGTCGAGGAACAGGTCTTCCTTGCGCGGGAAGTAGTTGAACACGGTCATCTTCGAGACGCCGGCCGCTTCGGCGACCTCCGCGACCGTCACCTCGTCGAAGCCGCGGTGGATGAACAGACCCGTCGCCACGTCCGCGATCAGCTGGCGGGTGGCCCGTTTTTTCCGTTCGCGCAGTCCGTCGTCCACCATGAGCCGAGAGTATAGACTGATCATAAAGTTTGACTCGGTAAAAGTTTATCGGCATCATCGGAGCCATGAACAGGGATGTGGTGATCTCCGGGGGCGGACCGGTCGGGCTGATGCTCGCCTGCGAACTGCGGCTCCACGGCGTCGACGTGCTCGTGGTCGAACGGCTGCCCGAACCGGACCAGACGATCAAGGCGGGGTCGATCAACCTGCCGACGGCCGAGGCGTTCTACCGCCGCGGTATGCTGCCCGCGCTCGACGAGAACGTGCGGCAGAACTTCGAACGGATCCAGGAGTTCCTGAAGTCGCGCGGCGGGGGCGGGCCCGGGCCGAAGCCCGCGATGCCGGTCGGGCACTTCGCCGGGATCATGGTCGGCGCGGGCGGGGTCCACTTCGACGACCCCGACTTCCGCGACGTCGGGCCCGCGGCCCGGGTCGTCGTGATCCAGCAGCAGGCCGTCGAGGCGATCCTCGGCGAACGCGCGAAGGAGCTGGGGGTCGAGGTCCGGCGCGGCGCCGAGGTGACCGGCTTCGACGCCGACGACGACGGTGTGACCGTCCGGATCGGGGACGAAGAGGTCCGCGCGGGCTGGCTCGTCGGCTGCGACGGGGGTCGCAGCTTCGTCCGCAAGCAGGCCGGCTTCGCGTTCCCGGGCACCGATCCCGCCATCACCGGACGGCAGGCGATGGTCGAGCTCACCGGCGCCGACGGGCTTCCCGGCGGCTGGCAGCACGGCACCGGCGGCCTGTACGTCCACGGGCCGATGCCGGGGCGGATCCTCACCGTCGAGTTCGACGGCCCGCCCGCCGACCGCGACGCGCCGATCACCGCGCAGGAGCTGGAAGACAGCTTCCGGCGGGTGTCCGGCGCGGACGTCCGGGTGACGAAGGTGCACAGCGCGACCCGCTTCACCGACAACGCCCGCCAGGCGGCGACCTACCGCCAGGGCCGCGTCCTGCTGGCCGGCGACGCGGCGCACGTCCACTCGCCGTTCGGCGGGCAGGGGCTCAACCTCGGTGTCGGGGACGCCGTCAACCTCGGCTGGAAGCTCGCCGCGACGATCCGCGGCTGGGCGCCGGGCGGCCTGCTCGACAGCTACACCACCGAACGCCACCCCATCGGCGAGTGGGTGCTCGAGTGGACCCGGGCGCAGGTCGCGCTGATGCGCACCGACGCCCGGACCCGGGCGCTGCGCCAGGTCGTCACCGATCTCCTGCACACCGACGACGGCGCGACGTACCTGGCGAAGAAGCTCTCCGGCGTGCTGCACCGCTACCCGATCGAGGGCGAGCACGACCTCACCGGCCGCGGGGCGCCCGACTTCGCGTTCGCCGACGGCACCCGGCTCGGCGAGCACCTCCAGGACGGCCAGGCGCTCCTGCTGGACCTCGCCGAGAGCGCCGACGTCCGCGACGCGGCTTCCGCGTGGGCCGGGCGCGTCCGGGTGCTGAGCGTGAAGTGCGAGAGCGAGCCGTCCCTCACCGGGGTGCTGATCCGGCCGGACGGGCACATCGCCTGGGCGCGGGAAGACGGCACGACCGCGGGACTGGCGGACGCGCTGCACCGGTGGTTCGGCGAGCCCGCCTGACTTGCGCGCCAGGCGCCGACAACGACGTCGGCGCCTGGCGTGCGCTGGGCCGATCGAGTGAACCCCCGGGAGGCCGGTAAACCGGATCAGCGGCCGGCAGTGATGCGGCTGAGGGGCGACCGATCCAGGAACGGAGACCCATGCGTGCGAAACGGGCACTGATCGGGTTCACGGCACTCGCCGCCGCGCTCACCGGAACCTCTCTCACGGCTCCGGCCGCCTCCGCGGCGCCCCTCTCCGGCTGCCCCGACCTCTACCTCTGCTTCTACTTCAACAGCGGCTTCCAAGGCGCCTTCGCCAACTACGCCTACTCGGACGGCAACCTCGACAACGAGGTGTTCCGGTGGGGCGGCGCCAACGGCCGCGGCGTCCAGGTGAAGAACAACGCCGCCTCGGTCATCAACAACGCGGGCTGGACCGCGACGGTCTACTACAACAGCGGCTGCAACGGCAGCTTCGCGTCGCAGTCGTTCGGCATGTACAGCGGGCACGACTTCACCGCCACCATGAAGAACAACAACGCGAGCTTCCGGTGGCCGTCGGCGGGCGCGATCTTCAGCGACTGCGCCAATCGCGACCAGGACTAGCGCGGGATCGCGTCGGCCACGGGGAGCACGGCGAAGACCACCAGCACGTAGGAGGTGAACAGCCACTCCTTGGCCAGCAGCTCGAACGTCGCTTTTTCGCCGATCGGCTCGACCACGCAGCGCAGGCCGAAGAACGCCCGGCCGAGCGTGGCGCCCCACCACCACTGCAGCAGGACCCGGTGGGCGAACGACACCACCGCGTACGTCGCGATCGCCGTGAGCAGGAACGGGAAGCCCAGCCGCGAGGCGACCACGAGGGCCGCCGTGAGGTGCAGCGCGAGGTCGAGCACGATCGCCCACGTCCGCCGCCACTGGGCGGGCTCGCCGTGGCCGCGGCGGCGTACGACCGACAGCGAGAGGTCCTCGTCGGCCCGCGGTTTTGTTTCCATGCTTGCTTCACGCGCGAGCCCCGCGAACGGTTGTCATCCCTCCGCAGCCAGCTGCACGGCGACGTCGATGATCATGTCCTCCTGGCCGCCGACCAGGGCGAGCTCACCGCAGCGGCGGAGGATCGCCTGCGCCGGGACGCCGTAGCGCTCGGCCGCGCGTTCGGCGTGCAGCAGGAAGCTCGAGTAGACCCCGGCCCAGCCCTGCACGATCGCGTTGCGGTCCATCTTCGGCCAGCGCTGCAGGTACGGGCGGACGACCTCCTCGGCCGCGTCGAGCAGCGCGCCGACGTCTAGGCCGGTCGAGATCTCCAGTCGGTCGAACACCGCCGCGAGGACCTCGGTCGGCGAGTTCCCGGCTCCCGCGCCGAGCGCGCAGAGCGACCCGTCGATGTAGCGGACGCCGGCTTCGTGGGCGAGCACGGAGTTCGCGACGCCGAGGCTCAGGTTCTGGTGGCCGTGGTAGCCGACCCACGCCGTGTCGCCGACTTCGGCGACGAGCGCTTCGAACCGTTGTTTGGCTTCGTGCATCAGCAGCGCGCCGGCCGAGTCGGTCACGTACGCCGCCTGGCAGCCCGCGTCGACCATGATCCGGGCCTGTTTCGCGAGGTCCTCCGGCGGCGTCCGGTGCGCCATCATGAGGAACCCGGCCGTCTCCATCCCCAGCTCCCGCGCGAGCCCGAAGTGCTGCGGCGAGACGTCGGCCTCGGTGCAGTGGGTTGCCACACGGACCATCTCGGCGCCCGCGTCGAACGCGCGCTGGAGGTCTTCGGCAGTGCCGATTCCCGGCACGAGCAGCACGGCGATCTTCGCCTGCTTCGCTTCTTCGCGCGCCGCGGCGATCAGCTTCAGCTCATCGACGGCGGAGAACCCGTAGGTGAACGACGAGCCGCCGAGGCCGTCGCCGTGGGTCACCTCGATCACCTCGACGCCGGCACGGTCGAGCGCGCGCACCGTGTCGCGCACCTGCTGCTCGGTGAAGCGGTGCGCCATGGCGTGGCTGCCGTCGCGCAGGGTCGTGTCGACGATCCGGACGTCGTGCTTCAGTTCCGGGCGGCTCATGCCGGCACCTCCTGCTTGGCGCGGGCCATCAGCTCGCCGACGCGGGCGGCCGCGGCGGTCATGATGTCGAGGTTCCCGGCGTACTCGGGCAGGTAGTCGCCGTTGCCGCGGACCTCGAGGAAGATCCCGACCCGCGCGTGGCCGTCCCATTCCTCGCGCGCATCGTCGAACTGCGGATCGGCGCGGAGCGAGTATCCGGGCACGTACTTTCTCACTTCGTCCGCCATTTCGTGGATCGACGCGGTGATCGCGTCGCGGTCGGCGTCGAGCCCGATCGCGCAGAACACCGTGTCGCGCATGATCATCGGCGGTTCCACCGGGTTGAGGATGATGATCGCCTTGCCGCGGTCGGCACCCCCGATTTCGGCGACGGCGCCGGACGTCGTGCGGGTGAACTCGTCGATGTTCGCGCGGGTTCCCGGGCCCGCGCCGCGCGAAGCCACCGAGGCGACGATCTCCGCGTACGGCACCGGCGTCACCCGGGAAACCGCGTGCACCATGGGAATCGTGGCCTGGCCGCCGCAGGTGATCATCGAAACGTTGGGCGCGTCGAGGTGCGCGCCGAGGTTCACCGGCGGGCACACCATCGGGCCGAGGTGCGCCGGGGTCAGGTCGATGGCCTGGATGCCGGCTTCCGCGTATCGCGGCGCGTTCGCGGCGTGGGCCTTCGCCGACGTCGCCTCGAACACCAGCTCCGGCAGGGGGTCCTGGCGCAGCAGCCAGTCGACCCCCTCGGCGGACACCGCGATCCCCTGCGCGCGGGCGCGGTCGAGCCCGTCGGACTCGACCACCCCGACCACGTAACCGACTTCGAGTACCTCACTGCGTCGCAGCTTCGCCAGCAAATCGGTGCCGATGTTGCCGGGGCCGACGATCGCCGCCTTCACGGGAGCCATGCCCCGACCGTCGCACCGCGGCCGGGTGTCGGGACAGCGGGGTGTTCCGACCAGCGGAACGTCGGCGACCGTGGGCTTCCCGCCGGTTTGATCGACTCGGGATCGGGGCAGCTTGGACGCGTACCGACCGAGGAGGTCCGATGGCGGAGCGAAACCACTGGCACGTGATCCCGAGGACGGCCCCGCTGTGCTGGCTCAGCCTGGCGGCGGGCGTGCTCCTGCTGGTGTCGAGCATCATCACGTTGACGACGGCGGCGAACGTGCCGGTGCTGGCCGTGGTCGTGGCGGTGCTGGCGGTGGGGTTGATGGCGCTGGCCGGGGTTGGGTTGGCTCGGCCGGACCTGCGGGGCCGCTGACCGGACCCGGCTCAGCGGGGGCGACGGCGGGTCGTGGTGCTCCGGCGCGGAGTGGTCGGCTTCTTCGTCGTCGTCGCCGTGGGGGTGTGCGCGCGGGTCTGGGTCGTCCCGGGTGTCGTCGCCACCGGGGAGTCCGTTGTGGCCGGTGCGGTGGTGGTCGTGATCGGCGTGGTTGTGGTCGGCGGTACCACCTGGCCGCTGCCCGACCGCGCGCCCGTGCAGGCCGTCGCCACCAAGGCGGCCGCCAGAACCAGACCACACCAGCACATTCGCACCTTTCGGACGCTAGCAGCGCCGGGCGCGCAAAACCGTCGAACGGCAAAATCGGAGGGGCCCGTCCCCAACCCGGGGACGGGTCCGCTCTTCAGTCCAGCACCTCGGTGATAGTCCCGGCCGCCACGGTCAGGCGGCCTTCGCGAAACCCAGACCCGGGCTCATCGGCACCGGCAGCCCCAGCTCCACCGTCAGCGATGCCGTCTCGCCCGGGCGGACCACCGTCACCCTCTGGGCCAGGCCCACCACGCCGACCACGTCACTCGTGCGGAAGTGGAACTGCGGCCGGTAGTTCGCCGCGAACGGCGTGCGGCGGCCGCCCTCTGCCGTCGACAGGACGTGGACCTCCGCCGGAACCGCGTGTGGGCCGGATGGTGCCCGGCAGGCAGACCACCTGGCCGCGCCGGACCTCGCCGCGCTTCACTCCGCGCAGCAGCACCGCCGCGTTGTCGCCCGCTTCGGCTCGGTCCATCGGCTTGCCGAACGTCTCCAGTCCCGTGACCACAGTGGACACCGCCGGGCCGAGGCCGACCACCTCGACCGCGTGCTCGTCGACGACCGCGAGCAGGTCGAGGACCCGCTGGGTCGCCCGCGAGCGCGCGCAGCCCGGACACGCGGACCACCGGGACCCGGTCGCCGTCGAACCCCTAGCGGGTCAGCAGCTCCCGGACCTCGAGCTTGACCAGGTCGAGTAGGTCCTCGTCCTCGGCGAGGTCGGCCTTGTTCAGCGCGATCACCAGGTGCTCGACCCCGATCCGCCGGTCGAAGGCGACGTAGTGGTTGGCGCCGCCCTGCTCGGCGAGCACCTTGGTGATGGCCGCGGTGAGCGCGTCGACCCTCCCCCGGCGGTTCCGCGGCAGGACAGGGGAATCGGGGAAGGGTCAGCTTCGAGCGCCGGTGGACACAACCGGGAACAGCCGTGCCGAACGGGCGCTCGGCAGGGACAGGCCTGCGAGCGTCGCGCGATCGGACACGGGGAACATGCCGGGAAGAGTGCCACGGCGGCCGCCGCGTCACCGGGTTTTCCTAGGAGCGCGGCCGCATCACGAGCGCGGCGACGTGGTATTCGCACACGTCCTCACCGCGGTTGGCGTAGGAATGCGTTACGTCGGCGGGAAAGTAGACCGAATCGCCCGCGTGCAGCACGTACTCCTCCGATCCCACACCGAGGTGCAACGTCCCCGCCGAGACCGCGACGAACTCGTGGGAACCCGGGGCGTACGCGGGAAACGTGCCCGCGTCGACGTGCGGCGGCAGCGTCGTGCGGATCCATTCGAAGTTGACGCCGGGGACGACCGGCGTCAGCACCGTGCGGCGCCAGCCGCCCGGCTCGGCGACGTGCTCCTGCGCGGCCGCGCGGCGGAGGATCACCCGGTCGGCCTCGAGGTCGGCCAGCAGCCGCGAAAGCGACAGCCCGAGGCCGTCCGCGATCCGTGACAGCACCACGACCGTCGGCGTCTTCTCGCCGCGTTCGATGGCCGACAGCATGCTGACGCTGACCCCGGCCGCCTTCGCCAGGGCGCTCAGCGCCAGCGCCCGGTCGGCGCGCAGGTCGTGCAGGCGGCGGCCGAGGACGACGGGATCAATCATTCCTCTATAATACAGATTATGTCCACTATAGAGGAAATTCGGCCGGTGACCGAGGCCGACGCCGAGGGCATCGCGGCGGTCTTCGCGCCGTACGTCACCGACTCGGTCGTCACCTTCGAGACCACCCCGCCGACCCCGGCGCAGTGGCGCGCGAAGATCCGGGCGAGCGAGCTGCCGTTCCTCGTGCTGGCGAACGGAACCGACGTCCTGGGGTACGCGCTGGCCACGCCGTGGCGACCGAAGCCGGCGTACCGGTTCTCGGTGGAGACGACGATCTACCTCGCGCCCGGCGCCACCGGCCGCGGACACGGCCGGCGCCTGCTCGACGAACTGCTCAAGCACTGCAGTGAAGCCGGGGCGCGGCAGGCGATCGCCGTGGTGGTCGACTCCGGCAGCCCCGCGTCGCGGAACCTGCACCGCGCGGCCGGGTTCACCGACGCCGGCGTGCTGCGCCGCGTCGGGTTCAAGCACGACCGCTGGCTCGACACCGTCCTGATGCAGCGCGAACTCGGCCAGCGGCCGGTCAGCGGGACTTCGCCCGCAGGTGCAGCCGCTCCCCCTGCTTCCCGAACAGGCTGAGGATCTCCGCCGGCCGGTCGACCGCGCCGAACCAGTGCGGGAGCCGCGTGTCGAACTCCGCCGCCTCGCCCGGGCCGAGCGTCATGTCGCGGTCGGCCAGCACCAGGCGGAGGCGGCCCGACAGGACGTAGAGCCACTCGTACCCCTCGTGCACCTGCGGGTCGGGCTCGCTCGCGTCCGGCTCGAGGATCATCTTGAACGCCTGGGGCGCGCCCGGCTGGCGGGTCAGCGGGAGCACCGTCATCGCCGTGCCGTTGTGGCGCGGGATGCGGCGCGCGGTCAGGCGGACACGGGGGTCGCCGACCTCCGGGGCGCCCACCAGCTCGTCCAGCGGGACCTGGTGGGCCTGGGCGATCGGCAGCAGCAGCTCCAGGCTCGGCTTCCGCTGCCCGGACTCCAGCCGGGACAGCGTGCTCTTCGAAATCCCCGTCGCCGTCGACAGGTCCGCCAGCGTGACCCGCCGCTGGGTGCGGACCCGCTTGAGCCGGGGGCCGACCTCGGCCAGGGCCTGGGTGATCGCGTCCGTCATGCCCCCAGGAAACGCCGTCGTTGCGGAAATGGCAACATTTGTTGTCGGATCCGCGACGCCGGGCGCAGGGTGGCCGCATGACCGAAAACAACTATGACGTCCTGGTGGTGGGTGGCGGCGCGGCGGGTCTCAGCGCCGCCCTGATGCTGGGCCGGGCGCGCAGGCGCGTCGCGGTCGTCGACGGCGGTGCGCCCCGCAACGCGCCCGCGTCGCACATGCACGGTTTCCTTTCCCGCGACGGCCTCCCGCCGTCCGAACTGCTCAAGATCGGCCGCGAGGAGCTCGCCGGGTACGGCGTCGACCTCCTCGACGACCAGGTCACCCGGCTCGACGACGGGTTCACCGCGCGGCTCGCGAGCGGCCGGGAGCTCACCGCCCGGCGCGTCCTGGTCGCCACCGGCGTCCACGACGACCTGCCGGACCTGCCCGGCCTGCGCGAAAGCTGGGGCACCGACGCGGTGACCTGCCCGTACTGCCACGGCTACGAGGTGCGCGACCAGCCGCTCGGGGTGCTCGGCACCGAGCCCGCGAGCGTCGAGCACGCACTGCTGGTGCGCCAGTGGTCGCCGGACGTCGTGTACTTCGCGCACACCACGCCACCGTCCGAAGAGGACCGCGAACGGCTCGACGCACGGGGCATCCGGGTCGTCGACGGCGTCGTGACCGCCCTTCGGCGGGAAAACGGGCACCTCACCGGGATCGAGCTGGGCGGCCGGTTCGTGCCGCGGGTGGCGCTGTTCGTCCGGACCCGGACGGTCCCGCACGACGACGTGCTGCGCGGACTCGGCTGCGCCGTCACCGAAGACGACGTCGTGGCCGTCGACCCGGTGGGCAAGACCAGCGTGCCGGGCGTGTGGGCGGCCGGGAACGTCGTCGACGCGCGGGCCACCGTGATCATCGCCGCGGCCCAGGGCGCGGCGGCCGCGGGCGCGCTGAACCACGACCTCGTCGCCGAAGACGTCCGGCAGGCGGTCGACGCGTTCGGCGGCTTCACCCCGGCTGCGGAACGCGCCGCCGCCGCGGCGCGCTGACGTCCTAGCGTTCGGCGGGCGCGCGTGCCAGGCTCGGCGGGTGCGCCCGACGTTGTACGACTTCGCCGGCGGTGACCCCGCGTTCCTCGCGCTGGCCGCCGCCCACCACGAGCGTTGCCTGGCCGACCCCGAGCTGAACCACCCGTTCTCGCACCCCGGGCAGCACCCGCGGCACGTCGAACGGCTGGCGCGGTACTGGGCCGAGGTGCTGGGCGGGCCGCCGACGTTCTCCGCCGAGTACAGCGACCACTCGGCGATGCTGCGGATGCACGCCGGCAACGGCGACATGAGCGACCTCGGCCGCCGGTTCGTGACGTGCTTCGTGCAGGCCGCCGACGACGCCGGTCTGCCCGCCGACCCCGAGTTCCGCGCCGCGCTGCGGGCCTACATGGAGTGGGCGGTGGCCGAGGTGCTCACCTACCCCGGCCCGGCCGGCGACGTCCCCGCCGGGCTGGCGATGCCGCGCTGGTCGTGGGACGGACTGCAAGCAGGGTACCGATCCGGCCGAAAGTAGGCCGCCCCCGGATCGGCACGTAACCGTTTCCCGAGAGGCCTTCGGCCGTGGCTGCGGTCGGATCGGTACCGAACAGCACTGTAACGACGTGAGGGGCCCGCGCGTCTTGTGAGCAACGACCGGCTGTGGAGGTCCGTCGCAGAGCCGGCCCGGGCGGGTTTCCCCCCGATCCGCCCGGGGCCGGCTCGTCCACGACGTCCGATTCCCGCGAGCACCACCGCCACCCGCCCGGCCAGACTGCGGCCATGACGCTCCTGGACCGCTACCTCCTCGCCGCCGAGGGTTTCGAGCACCACCTCCGGGCGGTCGCACCGGACGGCTGGGGCGCTCCGACACCGTGCTCCGAGTGGGACGTCCGGGCGCTGGTGAACCACATGACCCGCGGCAACCTCAACTACGTCGCGCTCCTGCGCGGGAGCAGCCGCGAAGAGTTCCTGGCCGCCCGCGACGTCGACGCACTCGGGACCGACCCGGTCGCGGCGTACACCGCGTCGGTGCGGGGGTGCGCGGCGGCGTTCGCCGAACCGGGCGCGCTGGACCGGGTCGTCGACTACCCGCTGGGCGAGCTGACCGGGCGGCGGGCCCTGGCCGTGCGGACCACCGACAGCACGATCCACACCTGGGATCTGGCGCGGGCGCTCGGCGCCGACGACACCCTCGATCCGGGTCTGGTCGCCTGGATCGACGAGGACTTCGACACGATCTTCGCCGGGCTCGCGCTCGGCCCGGCGTTCTTCGCCGGCCCGCCACCCGTCGCACCCGGCGCGTCCCGGCAGGACCGGCTGCTCACGCGCTTCGGCCGTGACCCCCGCAGCCCAGCCGTGCGGCCAGTTCCGGCAGCGCCCGCCCCAGCGGCAGGTCCACCCGCACCGACGCGTGCCGGTCACCGCGGGTCTGTCCGCGGTTGACGATCACCACCGGCTTGCCCGCGGCCGCCGCGTGGCGGACGAACCGCAGGCCCGACATCACGGTCAGTGAAGAACCCAGCACCAGCAACGCGCCGGCGTCGTCGACCAGCCGGTAGCACTGCTCGACGCGCGGGCGCGGCACGTTCTCGCCGAAGAACACGACGTCCGGCTTGAGCACCCCGGCGCATTCCGTGCACGGCACCGGCGTGAACCGGCGGACGACGTCCTCGGGCAGTTCGACGTCGCCGTCCGGGTTGATCCGGGTGGCCGTCCCCTCGAAGGCCGGGTTCGCCGCCCGCAGCCGCCGGTCCAGCTCCGCCCGGGGGCTCGTGCGGCGGCAGGCCAGGCAGATCACGCGGTCCAGGCTGCCGTGCAGCTCGACCGCGTCGGCGGTGCCCGCCGCCTGGTGCAGCCCGTCGACGTTCTGCGTGATCACGCCGGAGACAAAACCGCCGTCGCGCAACGCCGTGACCGCGCGGTGGCCGTCGTTGGGGTCGGCGCGGGCGATCGTGCGCCAGCCGAGGTGGCTGCGCGCCCAGTACCGCTGCCGGCCTTCGGCGCTGGAGACGAACTCGTCGTAGGTCATCGGCGTGTGCCGGCGCAGGCTGCCGCTCTCGCCGCGGTAGTCGGGGATCCCGGACTCGGTGGACAGGCCGGCGCCGCTGAGCACGGCCACCCGGCGCCGCGCGAGGACGTCGGTGACTTCGTCGAGGCTGGACGTCCGCGGCAGCGGCGCCTCCGCCGACGTCCAGGTCAGGGTGGGTCGGGTCCGCACCACGCCAGGGTACGCACATGAGGCTGCACGTGCCGCGACACCGCGTTCACCGGCGGTTCCCGAAATTCGCCCGCCCGGCGAATCCCGCGCCCGTTCCCGGTGAATTCCCTCGACCCTCCGCACGCTCCGTACCAGCGGTTTCCTTCGCTCGGGCGCGTTTGGTCACCCGGGCAACCGGCGCAGTTTCCCGGTGTCGGAAAAACCGTCGAAGAGGAGGTCGTCATGTTCCGCGAAATCGTGGCCGGGAGTGCCGCCGCCGTCCTGGCGCTGCTCGTGCCGGCCCCGCCGGCGTCCGCCGCGGGGTCCTACCCCACGCAGGTGCTGCAGCTGACCAACGCCCAGCGCGTCCGGTTCGGGTGCGGGCCGCTCACCGCCGACCCGCTGCTCACCGCCGCGGCCGACGCGCACACCGCCGACATGGCGCGCTACCGGTACTTCAGCCACACCGGCCGGGACGGCGGCGACCCGTCGGCCCGGATCACCGCCGCCGGGTACCGGTGGCAGCGCTGGGCCGAGAACATCGCCGCCGGCCAGCGCACCCCCGAGCAGGTCGTGGAGAGCTGGATGAACAGCAAGGTGCACCGGGCCAACATCCTCGACTGCCGGCTGACCGAGCTGGGGGTGGGCTACACCGTCGACTCGGGCCGCCGGGCGTACTGGACGCAGGACTTCGGCACCCCGAAGGGATAGCGCCCGGTAACCTCCCTTCGCACGGGCAACGGAGGGAAACGCGTGAGCTGGCAGTTCGGCCCCTACCGCGTGGAGTCGCTGGTCGCCCGCGGGGGCATGGGCGAGGTCGTGCGGGCCTACGACACGCGTCACGACCGCGTTGTCGCCCTGAAGCTGCTCGCGCCCGAGTTCGCCGAGGACCGGGAGTTCCAGGAGCGGTTCCGGCGGGAGGCGCACGCGGTGGCGCGGCTGCGCGAGCCGCACGTGATCCCGATCCACGCCTACGGTGAGATCGACGGCCGGCTCTACCTCGACATGCGGCTGGTCGACGGCGAAGACCTCGGCGGGCGGCTCGCCGCGGGCGGCGCGCTCACCCCGGCCGAAGCGGTCGACGTCGTCGGGCAGGTCGCGCAGGCGCTGGCCGCCGCACACGCCGAGGGGCTGGTGCACCGCGACGTCAAGCCGTCGAACGTGCTCGTCGGCGCGACCGGGTTCGCTTACCTCGTCGACTTCGGCATCGCCCGCGCGGCCGGGCCCGCGACGGGGCTCACCGCGACCGGCGGCGCCGTCGGCACGCTCGACTACATGGCGCCCGAGCGGTTCACCGACGCGCCGGCCGACCACCGCGTCGACGTCTACTCGCTGGCCTGCGTGCTGCACCAGTGCCTGACCGGCAGCAAGCCCTTCGCCGCGTCGACGGCCGTGGCGCTGATCGGCGCGCACCTGCACCAGCCGCCGCCGCGGCCCAGCGCGCTGCGGCCCGGCCTGCCCGCCGCCTTCGACGACGTCATCGCGCGGGGCATGGCGAAGGACCCGGCCGAGCGGTTCGGCAGTGTGGCCGAGCTGGCCGAGGCCGCCCGCGCCGCGCTCGGCGGCACCAGCCCGGTCCCGGCCGCCGCTCCCCCGACCCGGCAGGCGACGCGGGTCGGCTCGGCTCCCGAGACGCCGCCGGCGACGGTGGTCCGGCGCGGGTCGAAGGCGCCGTGGCTGGTCGCCGCGGCCGCGCTGGCCGCGCTCCTCGCCGTCGTCGGCTGGTTCACCTTCCACGAGACCTCGACGCAGGCCGCGGCGTCGTCCAGCCCGGCGCCGTCGTCCTCGCCGAAGTCGACGGCGCCCGCACCGCCGGTGACCGCCGCACCGGTCACGACCACCCGGACGACCGTCGCCACCAGTATCGCGAGCAGTGCGGACCTCGGGCTCGCGACGGCGATGAGCACCCCGGCGTGCGACGGCTCGTTCGTCGTTGTGCTCGGCTCGGCCGTCACCCGGGCCCGCTACCGCGCCGACGTCCAGCAGTTACTGACCACGAACCCCGGCTCGGGGTACCTGCACGCGCCGACCACCGGCTGCGGCTCGCTGCGGCAGCGGCTCGACGGCGCCGACGTCTACGCGGTGTACGCCGGGCCGTTCGGCAGCAAGGAAGCCGCGTGCGCGCGACGAACCGGCGCCGCGTACGTCAAGCGGCTCGACAACACGTCTTCACCGGCGCAGGTGGTCAGCTGCTGACCGCGGCCCAGACGGACTCACGGTCCACAAAGGACCGCAGCAGGCCGGTCAACGCGGGGTCCCCGCGGCCGTTCAGCGCGTCGGAGGCGATCCGGCGGGCGACCCCGGCGAGGAAGTCCGCGACCTGGACCCGGGCGTCCGAGCGGGAGTCGACGAACCGGACGCCGGCCAGCCGGTGCCCGAGCCCGGCCTTGAGCTGCAGCACGCGCTCCGGGGTGAGGGCGAGCTGTTCGTCGTGCACGAGCGCGACCGGCGTGCCGCCGGCGCTCCAGTGGCGGACGGTGTGGACCACCGCGGGCACCAGCGGGTCCAGCACCGGCACGAGCCCCGGGTCGCTCGCCAGCCGGGCGCGGTAGGCGGCCACGCGCGCACCGCCGCCGCGGAACCGCGCGACGATCTCACCGGCCTCGCCGGGGATCGCGGCGAGCTCCTCGACCAGGGCGAAGAACTCCGCCGGTGACGCCGTCGGCCCGCGGCGCGGCTTCAGCCGCAGCACACTCGTGAACGCGGTCAGGAAGAACTCCCAGCGGGCGGCGCCGAAAGCGGCCGGGCCGGCGCGGTACAGCGTGCGCGCCACCGTGTCCGTGCCGTCCTCGGCCAGCAGCGTGACGGCGGCCCGCACGGCGAAGAGCGTCTTGTCGGTCAGGTGCACGTGCCCGCGGCCGGCGAGCGGGCCGGCCGGGTCGAGCAGCCACTCGAGGACCGCGCGGTGCTTGGCGCGGAGCAGGTGGTTGGCCTTGTACTCCTCGGCCGGCGAGCCGATGCGGCGGCGGATCTCCCGCACGCACGCGGCGGCCTCCGCCGACGTCAGCCGCACCCCGGCGTGGGCGAAGACGTCGGTCTCGCCGCCGAGGAGGTTTTCGCCCTCGGAGCCCGACTCGTCGCAGGCGATCTCGACCGGGCTCACCGGTCCGATGGTGCCAGACCGGCCCGCCGGTGGCGACCGGCTTACCGGCGCCGCCGTCCGTCCACGGTGAACTGCCGGGCGAACCGGGAAAGCGCAGGTCCGGTCACGGTTGGGCCACACCGGCTAACGACCATGAGCCCCCCGCGGACTGGGGAGGCACAGGGGTTTCGGGAGGCGTGATGGCCGCGAACGACACACGGGCCCGGCGCGCGCTCGTGGTGGCCGTGGCCGTGCTGCTGCTGGGTGGCGCGGGAGTCCTGGTCCACCAACGGCTTTCCGGCCGGTCGGCCGTGGCCGGCGGGACGCTCACCGTCGGCGGCGTCGAGGTCGTCGCGCCGGCGGGCACGCGCCTGTCGGCGGGCCCGGCGCCGGAGCCGGGTCTCGAGACGCCGATGACCCGCCGCGTCGGCAGCGGCGTCGAAGTGGCCTTCGAGGGCGGCAGGCCGCGAGTGCGGATCCCGCTCGTCGCCGCGCCGCCGCCGGGGTTCGTGCCCGTGCTCGTCACCGCGAACGGCTCCCGGCTCGTGCCCGCCGGGTACGACGCCGGGGGCATCGTCGCCGAGCTGGACCGGCCGGGCGCCTTCTGGGGCGGGCTGCTCGACCTCGCGGCGCTGGGCCGCAGCGGGGTGCCGGGCCCGGCGCCGCGACCGGACTGCGCGGGGCGGGCCGCGAGCTCCGCCGGGGTGACGGTCGGGATCGGCGCGGCGGATCCCCAGGCGCCGGTGCAGGCGTGCGTGACGGCCGCCGGTGGCCGCGCGAGTGTCACCCTGACCTCGAACGCGCGGGTGCCCTACCGGCTCGAAGTGCCGGCGGGCTGGCCGGAGCCGAGCGCCCGGACCGCGGCGGCGAGCACGTCCGCCGTGCAGCTGCTCGGGCGGCCACGCCAGCGGGAGCTGCTCTGGCCCGGCTCCGGCGTGACCTACGACGTGCCGTTCGGCCGGCTGCCGGCGAGCGTCCGCGGCACGGCCGAACCCGGTCCCGCGCTCGGGACGGCGCTCGCCACGGTGGCGCACCGCGTGGCCGCGCTGTTCGGCCTGGCCACCGGGCCCGAACCGGCGTCCGGGGTGCTGACCTGCGCCGCCGACACCGCCGCCGCCCGCTACTCCGCGGGCCGGCCGCTCGACGCCGTCGCGACCGAGGTGTGGGCCGCGCTCGAACCGTGCCACCCGGACGGCGGCGGTGTCGTGCGGCGGCTCCTCGCCGCCGGGATGGGGCCGGTGGCCGGCGGGTTCGCCGACGCGCTCGCCGGGCCCGCCGTCGAGATCCCGGTGACCACGAGCCGCTCGGCGCGGTTCACCCAGAACGTCGACTACCGGCCGTGGACCGGCACCCGCGTCACGACGGCGCTGCGGGTGACCGGGACCTGCGCCGCGGTGTCCGCGGTGTCCGGCCGCCACGACGCCTACCGCTGTTCGACCCGCGACAAGACCTACGACCCGTGCTTCGCCGGGACCGGCGCCCGGCCGCAGGTGCTCTGCCCGACGTCGGCGAGCAAGGCCGTGCTGCTGACCTACACCGGCGCGCTGCCGTCGCCGCCGGAGCCCGGCGGGACCGCCGATCCCTTCCTGCTCACGCTGGAAGGCGGCCTGGAGTGCGCCGCCGTCACCGGGAACGCGCCGCCGGGCGCCCGGTTCGCCTGCGCCGACGGCAAGACCTTCCTGCACGGCGAACCGGACACGTCGAGTCCCTTGTGGACGATCGACGCGGCGACCGTCGCGAAGGCCTACACCTAGGCCAGGGTGATCTTGCCGCCGGTGACGGTGACCTTCTTCTTCTCCAGTGGCTGCGACGCCGGGCCGTTCGCCACCGAGCCGTCGGCGATGGCGAACTTGCTGCCGTGGCACGGGCAGTTGATGGTGCCGTCGGCGACGGCGTCGACCGCGCAGCCCTGGTGGGTGCAGACCACCGAGAAGGCCGCGAAGGTGCCGGCCGCCGGCTGCGTGACCACCACCTGCTGCGCGGCGAACACCTTGCCCCCGCCGACCGGCACGTCGGCGGCGTCGCCGAGCGCGGGGCCGGCCGCGGGCGCCGGCGCGGCGGACGTCGAGGCCGAGGTGCCGCCGTACGTGCTGCACCCGGCGGCCAGGCCGGCGCCCAGGACCGCGAGGGCCGTCCGGCGCGCCAGCACCGGGTCCGTGTTGTCGTCGCGCAAGGTCGTCCTCCGCCTAGAAGGTCAAGCCGAATTGGGTGAAGAACCACAACGACGCGCTCAGCCACAGCCCGACCAGCGCGGTGAAGACCAGGCCACCGACCACCGGCAGCGACCACCCGGGGGCGCCGTCCTTGCGCAGCAGCAGCATCTTCGCGACGAACACGCCGTAGAAGAAGCAGCCCAGCAGCGAATGCAGCAGGACCCGCGTGTCGAACGACTGGAACCCGAGCGCGTAGAGGCAGTGCAGCGCCACCGGGATCGACACGAGGAAGGCCAGCCGGCCCGACCAGCGGTGCACCGGCGCGACCCACGCGGGGGTGGTGCGGCCGAGCTTGCCGTACATCGCCAGTGCCGAAACCAGCTGCACGAGCGCCAGCACGACGACGACCGTGGCGAGCCACGCCTTCACCGACTGCGGGCTGGAGAAGCCGGCGACGTTGATCGCGACCCCGGTCGGCGTGTGCAGGCTGCCGTAGACACCGAGCACCACCGAGACGACGGCGCCGACGGCCAGCGGGACCAGGAGCACCACCGCGGCGCGGTTGCCCGCCGTGGTCATCAGAAGTCCCCGTTCCCGGCCAGGCCGCTGACGGCTTCGGCGGTCACGGGCGCGCCGTCGACGGTCGCCGTGGCGGCGGCCGGGTCGAGCGCGGGCGCCGACGTCGAGTCCTCGTCCGTCGTGAGGATGCCGACCTGGCTGCCGTCGGGCTGCACGATCCAGCCGACCTTGCCCGCCTTGCCCTTCACCTTCGGCGTCGCGCGGTAGAGGCCCGCGGGTTTCTTCGCCGGGGGCGCGGAGAACTGCCAGGTCTTGCCGGCCGCCGTCACCGTGCCGGTGACCGCGGCGGTGTCGAAGCTGCCCGTCAGGCTGGCGTTCTTGGCGCCCTTGAGGTCGAGCTTCCCGCCGACCGTCACCCCCTGGAGCCAGGCTTCGACCTTCTTGCCGTCGCAGAGGTAAGCGATGGCGTGCCCGTCGCGCACCGACACCGCGACCGACGCGCCGCCGCCGGTGACGCGTCCGGCGTAGTCCGCTCGCGCGGGTGCTGCTTCTTGCTTCGGTGCTTCGGACGTCTTCGGCGGCGGCGCGGCCGTCGTGCTCGCGGCGCCGGCCGCGCTCGCGGCGCCGGCGACCGGCGCGACGCCCGTCCCCATCGCCAGGTTGGCGATCCCGATCCCGCCGGCGAGCACCACACCGGCGAGCAAGGTGAACAACGGCCCCGGATGTTTCATGATCTCCCCGCTTCTCCCTACCCACCACCGTGCTCGTAACACGAGGGTCGGGGCGGAACGGCTCAACGCTACGCGTGGAAAAGAGGTATCGCTTAGCCTCTGCAACCGGTGAGCCGTGGTTGACTGGGCGCATGCTGCCCTGGGACGGCGACCTCGCCGGCCGGCTCGACCGGCACACCGTCGACTCCGCGCTGTTGCGGGACAATCCGCTCGGCGACCCGCACGAGCGTCCGCTGTGGGTGTACGTGCCACCGGGGTACGACGACGGCGACCAGCGCTACCCCGCGGTATACGTCATCCAGGGGTACACCGGGCACCTGTCGATGTGGGCCAACCGGACGCCGTTCCGGCAGCCGTTCGTCGAGACGGCCGACGCGGTCTTCGCCGGCGGCACCCCCGGCTGCGTCGTCGTGTACGTGGACGCCTGGACCGCGTACGGCGGCTCGCAGTTCGTCGACTCGCCGGGCACCGGCCGCTACCACTCGTACCTCTGCGACGAGATCGTGCCCTGGGTCGACGAGCACTACCGCACGCTGCCCGACCGCGAGTCCCGCGCGATCACGGGCAAGTCGTCGGGCGGCTTCGGTGCGATGATCACGCCGATGCTGCGCCCGGACCTGTTCGGCGCACTGGCCACGCACGCGGGCGACGCGCTGTACGAGATGTGTTACGTCCCGGACTTCGGCAAGGCGGTCCGCGCGCTGCGCGAGTACGACCAGGACGTCGAGGCGTGGTGGGCGGACTTCCGCAGCCGCACGGCGTTCACCAAGCCCGAGGACTCGAACCTCCTGATGCTGTACGGCGTCGCGGCGTGCTTCTCGGCCACCGAGGACGGTACCCCGGAGCTGCCGTTCGACCCGGCGACCGGCGCGCTGCGGCCCGCGGTGTGGCAGCGCTGGCTGGACTGGGACCCGGTCCGGATGGTGCCGGACCACGCGGAGGCGATCCGTTCACTGCGCGCGGTGTGGATCGACGCGGGCACGAGTGACGAGTGGTACCTCGACCTGGGCGCGGAGGCGTTCCGGAACGCGGTGGCGGAGGTCGGCCTGCCGGAGGAGCGGGTGCGGTTCGAGCTGTTCGATGCCGGTCATGGGGGCATCGACTACCGGTATCCGCTGTCGTTGGCCTGGTTGGCGGAACGGCTGGCCCGCTGAGCCGGGCTCAGCCGCCGATCGCCTCGATCACCTGCGGGCGCTGGGCCAGCTGGCGAGGGTGCACCGGCACCTCGTCCGGCGCGGACTTGCCCTGCTGCCGCAGGTACCGCGCGAACCGGTTGAAGTTGGCCGGGTCGTAGTCCGCCGACCGCGGGTTGGCGTTGAACTCCGTGAAGAACTCGGCTTCCGCCCGTTTTCGTCGGTCAGCCGGGGATCGGTGCACGTCAGGTGGATCGACCGGTTCTCTTCGTCGTACCAGACGTTGAACGGGTACCGGTCCTCCCCCAGGATCGCGTAGTTCCCGGTGCTCATGGCGGCTCCCCTCGTGGTGGTGTGTGGTCTTCCGACGATCGGCGCCCGGGTTTTGTTACAGCCGCTAGGCTCGGCCGCATGGTGACCGAGACCGACGTCGTGCTGCCCGGCGGAGCCACCCTGCACGTCTACGACAGCGGCGGCCCGGCGCGGCTCACCGTGCTCTGGCACCACGGCACGCCCAACCTCGGCGCGCCGCCCGGGCCGTTGCTGCCGCTCGGCGAGCGGCTCGGGGTTCGCTGGATCTCCTACGACCGGCCCGCCTACGGCACTTCCACCCCCGCGCCCGGGCGGACCGTCGGGGACGCCGCCGGGTGGGCGACCGCCGTCGCCGATGCGCTCGGCGTCGGGAAGTTCGCCGTCATGGGGCATTCCGGGGGCAGCTCGCACGCCCTGGCCTGTGCCGCGCTGCTGCCGGATCGCGTTATCGCCGTCGCGAGCCTGGCCGCCGTCGCGCCCTTCGACGCCGAGGGGCTCGACTGGTTCGGGGGGATGGCCGCCGCCAGTGCCGCTTCGCTCGGCGCCGCCGTCGAAGGCCGCTCGGCCAAGGAAAAGCACGAGGCCGCCAGTGAGTTCGATCCGGACGTCTTCACCGAGGCCGACTTCGCCGCTCTGAAGGGTTCCTGGTCGTGGCTGGACGAGGTCGTCCAGCCCGCGCTCGCCGGCGGGCCGGACGGCCTGATCGACGACGACCTCGCCTACGTCGCGCCCTGGGGTGGCGACCCGGCCGCGATCACCGCGCCGGTCCTGCTGCTGCACGGCGAGGCGGACCGGATGATCCCGGCGACGCACAGCGCGTGGCTGGCCGGCGCCTGCCCGGACGCGGAGTTCCGGGCCACCGCCGGCGACGGGCACATCTCCGTGCTGGACCACGCCGCCGGCGCCCTCACCTGGCTCGCCGGTCACAGCAGCGCGAGCGAAGCGACCACCGGCGCCAGGTAGATCACCGGGAACGCCAGGTGCCCGTACGACCGGGCGCGGGCGACGGTGACGATGGCGCCGAGGAAGTACAGCACCAGGCCGATCGCCGCGGCGACGCCGATCGGCGGCACGAACAGGCCGACGACCAGCCCGACGGCGCCCGCCGCCTTCGCGGTGCCGAGCCACGGCCACCACGCCTCCGGCACGCCGTAGGAGGTGATCGGCTCGACGACCCACTTCGCGCGGGTGAACACCGAGACGGCGGAGAACCCGGCCAGTGCGGCGGCGACGAGGGTGACGATCAGGTATGCGGTCGACATCGGAGCTCCTCGGGAGATCGCGGGCGCCGGGGGTTCCGGCGCCGTCACCCCCTCGACTCCGGGGTCGGGACCGATGTGACAGCACTTCTCGTGACGGCGGTCACAGCGTCAGCCGGAGCACCGTTTCGCCGTGGTCGACCTCGCCCCGGAACCAGGGCTCGCCCCCCGGGTCGTCGCGGCGTGCTCCGGCGACCGGCGAACCGAACCGCTCCCGGCCCGGCACCAGCCGCACCGCTGTCGCGCGGGCTCCCCGACCGGCAGCCACAGCTCGATGTGGCCGTGCCGGCGGTAGAACTCCACGAGCGGCCGCGTCTCGTCCATCGGCGCCGCGCGCCGGAGCTCGGCCATCCCGCCGGCGATGTGCCGGTAGATCAGGTCCGGGTCGCCGACCAGGGTTCCGCGCAGGTACCAGCCGCCCGGCAGGACCCCGGTCCGCAGGCTGAGGGCTTCCGGCCGGTCACCGGTCTTGACCGGGGTGCACACGGTGTAGGTGCCCGCCCGTTCGTCGGCGCGGGCGAACATCCGGCGGCCGCGCAGGCCCACCGCCCGCTCGAACGCCGGCCAGAGCGCCTGGATCGCCGGCAGCTCGTCGGCGGTGGTCTGTTCCATGACCACGACGTCTTCGCGGCGGATGCGCGTGGGCGCGGCGCTCAGCACCGGCGAGCTCACGGGACGCGCACCTCGTCCGGGGTCCGGTCCGGCCGCAGCCCTCGCCACGCCGTGTGCCGCAACCGGCGGTCCGGCGTGATCCGGCGGTAAACCACCTCACCGACCAGTGACGGCTCCACCCACTTGGCTCCCAGTGCCCGGTCGCGCGGCAGCTCGGTCGCGAACGGGCTCGCGGTGCGGACCAGCGGCGCCAGCGCGTCGCTGAGGTGGTCGAGCGCCTCGTCGGTGAACCCCGTGCCGACGTCGCCGAGGTACACCAGCTCGCCGGCGTCGTCGAACGCGCCGAGCAGGAGCGCGCCGAACGTGCCCGCGCGGCGGCCTTCGCCGGCTCGCCAGCCGCCGACGACCACTTCGCACGTCTGCCTCAGCGCGTGTTTTGTCCACAGAGGTGAGCGCGCGCCGGGCAGGTACGGCGCGTCGAGGCGCTTTGCGACGACGCCTTCGATGCCGTGCTCGGCGGCCGTCGCCAGCAGCTGGTCCGGTGAGATGTCGGCCCGGGAGTACCAGGGCGGCACGACGAGCCGGCCGTCGGCGGGCCGGACCAGCTCGGCGAGCAGCTCGCGCCGCTGCTCGTACGGGAGCTCCAGCAGGGACTCGTTCCCGATCCGCAGCACGTCGAACGCGAAGTAGACGACCGGGACCTCGGCCTGCAGCTCCGGCGTCGGCGGGTGCATGGCGCGGCGCTGCATGAGCACGAACTCCGGGCGCCCGGCCTCGTTGAGCGCGACGACCTCGCCGTCGAGCACGGCCGCCTGGCCGCCGAGCGCCGCCCCGAACACGTCCCGCAGCTCGGGGTAGCGGTGCGTGTGGTCACTGCCGCTGCGGCTGGTGATCCGGGCCTCGCCGGTGTCGGCGACCCGGGCGCAGCCGCGGAAGCCGTCCCACTTCCACTCGTACCCGTGGCGGTCGTCGTCGGGCAGCGGCCCGTCGACGGCCAGCATCGCGGCCACCGCCGCCGGGATCGTCCCCATCCCCCACCTCCGCGCTCGACGTCCAGTGTGGAGGATCGGCGGCCGCGCGTCACCCGGCGGGCAGCAGCGGCAGGAGCTCCTGGTGGCTCCCGGCGCGGCGCAGCACCGGCGAACCCGGCCCGTCCGGCGCGAGGTCCCCGGCGCGCAGCGCGGCCAGGAACCGCACGATCACCCGCGGCGGTGGCAGGATGTCGGCCCCACCGAGGTAGGCCAGCACGATCATCTCCTCGCCGCACGCCGCCTCGACCGCGACCGCCCAGCCGTGCACCTCGTCCCACAGCAGCGCCACGTCGCGGTCGGGGAACCGGCGCAGCCGCCAGTCGACCGCGAGGTAGGCCGACACCGGGACGTCGACGTCCACGGTGCAGGACTCGAGGCCGAAGCCGAGCGCCCTGGCCACCTCGCCGAGGTAGGCGCGCAGGCCGCGCTGGAACCAGAACTCGAGATCGGTGTCGATCAGGCCGGACACCCGTTTCCTTTCTTCGCACCGGAACGCCGGCCGCGCGCCCTGCCGGCCGGAAGAGCAGGATCGGCCGAGCGCGCATTCGACAAGAATGGCGACCGTCGCGAGAACAATGTCTCCGGCCACCGCGGCGGCCGTGCTCCGCTCACCGGCGAACGCGGTGAGCGTGAACAGCTTGCGGCGATCGGAGACCCGTCCTGACGGTTTACGCGTAGACCGTACCCACTTCGTCCAGCTTGCCGCACAACGGAAAGATCGTCCAGCGGCGAGCCGTGCACCGGCACACGCCGTCTGCACGTGCAACAGTCCACTGAGGACGATCAAACCGCCTGGTCCCGACCCCGCCCCGGCAATTCGCCCGGAAACCGCGGGCGCCGCGCCGGGAACCGGCCGGGATTCACCGCGGAATTGCGGTTTCCGAAATTCAGCCGAACGCAGGAATCGGGACGCGCGTGCGCTCCAGATCGGCGAAGAGGTCGCCCAGCTCGTCGACGCGCTCGAGGACCTCGCCGGCGGTGAACCGCAGGTGCGTCACGTGCCGGCAGGCGCGGACCTCGTCCCACGTCACCGGGGTCGACACCGTCGGCTCGTCGCGCCCGCGCAGGGAGTACGGCGCCACGGTGGTCTTGAAGGGGTTGTTCTGGCTCCAGTCGATGAAAACCTTGCCCGGCCGCAGGGTTTTCGTCATGCGCGCGACGACGCGGTCCGGCGTCTCCGCGGCCAGCCGCTCGGCCAGCGCCCTGGCGTACTGCGACGTCTCCGCGCCGTCGGCCGTGACGACCCCCGCGTAGAGCTGCATCCCCTTGGAGCCACTGGTCTTCGCGACCGGCGTGAACCCGTCTTCGGTGAGCACCTCGTAGAGCTGCTCGGCGACGCGGCAGCAGTCGACCACGGTCGCCCCCGGCCCCGGGTCGAGGTCGAACACCAGCCGGTCCGGCGTGCTCCGCTCGTCGCCGTCCTCGACCGTCCACTGGTGGACGTGCAGCTCGAGCGCGGCGAGGTTGGCCGCCCACACCAGCTCGGGCAGGTCGTTGATCAGCGGGTACTCGATGATCTCGGGGTCCTTGCCGCGGCCGCCGACGGCGAGACTCGCGGTCCGGACCCAGTCCGGCGCGTGCCGGGAGACGTTCTTCTCGAAGAACGAGCTGCCGGTGACGCCGTCCGGGAACCGCACGAAGGTCATCGCCCGGTCGCGGATGTGCGGCAGCATCAGCGGCGCGATGCGCGTGTAGTAGTCGAGGACCTCGCCCTTGGTGAACCCGTGCCGCGGGTAGAGCACCTTTTCGAGGTTCGAGAGCGTCAGCTGCCGCTCGCCCACCTGCACCGTGATCCGGCTCCCCGCCACACCGCACACGCTACCGCCCCCGGCGGTGGAGCACATCCGTCACTCGTGGTTATGATGCAGTCGTATCACCAACGAGAGGGGACCACGGTGAAGTTCGACGTGCTGCAGATCGTGGGAGCGGTGCTGACCGTCATCGGCGCCCAGGGCGTCATCCGGCTGCTGATCGACCACGAGCACTTCGGCCTGCTCGGCTGGCTCCACGCCGGTTTCGCGGGCACGCTGGTGTGCTACGTCGTGGCGACGGCGATCGGCGTTGTGCTCGCCGGCTGGGCGCACGACCGCGCCAAGGCGCTCGGCCGCCGCAAGTAGGTCAGCTGGCCGCGTCCTGGATCCCGGCCGAGAGCAGCTCCCGCAGCGCGTCCGAGAGCGACGCGAACATCGGGACCACCGCGGCCAGGCCGGTGATCCGGAACAGCCGGGCGAGGGTGCGGCTGTTCGCCACGACGCCGAACCGGCGTCCCTCGCTGCCGGCCCGTTCCGCGGCCGCCGCCAGCGCCCGGGCGCCGGCCAGGCCGACGAACGCCACCTTCGTCAGGTCCACCACCGTGGTGCCCGGTGGCGCCGCCCGCAGCTCGCGGTCCAGGATCGGCAGGGTCAGGGCGTCGATCTCGCCGGTGAGGGTCAGCACGAGGAAACCGGGGCGGTACTCCGTCCGGCGCGCCGCGAGCGGCGCGGACCGGGGCGGGACCGGGGAGGTGGGGGACACGGGGTCGTCAGGCCTTCCGCGCCGGGCGGGCCGGCGTCGCAGCGAGGTGATCAAGGACGGGGTCTTGATACCCAAAGTCCCGCGCGGGAAACGCCCGCTTTCTCCGGGCCTCCCACGATCCGGGAAACTCGGCACCCTCGAAGAAAAGCGAGCCCCCCGATCGTGCGGTTTGCGCCTCGCGTCGCTCCGGGTAACCGAACCGGGGAACCGAGGAGGCGTCATGACCGACCGGCGGTGCCGATGATGTACAGCGAAGTGGTCGTTGTCGGCCAGGTGGCCTGCGACCTCGTGCTCCCGGCCGCGGACGCGCCGGTCGAGCACGGACAGGCGACGCTCGGCGGGAGAGGCGCCCACCAGGCCGTGGCGCTGCGTCAGCTCGGGACGTCGGTGTCCCTGGTCGGCGTGGTCGGCGACGACCCCGCCGGCGACGCGCTGCGCGCCCAGGCCCGGGCCGACCGGATCGGGACGACCCACGTCGTCCGCCGGCCCGGCACCGAGACCGCGCGGCTGGTCGAGGTGGTCGACGACCAGGGCCTCCGCCGCCACCGCGAGCACGTCCCGGACGGCACGCTCGTCACCGAGACCGACGTCTTCGCCGCGTCCGCGCCGATCTCGGCCGCGGCCTCGCTGATCGTCCAGCTGCGCCAGCCCGCCCCGGCGGCGCTCCTGGCGGCCCGGCTGGCGCGCCGGGCGGGCACCCGGGTCGTGTTGGACGGCGCGCCGGAGTCCCTGACCCCCGAGCTGCTGGCGCTGGCCGACGTCGTCCGCGCCGACGGTCACGACGCCGAACTGCTCACCGGCGGGCCTCTGGCCGACGTCGCCACGGCGGCCCGCGCGGCCACCGACCTCCGCCGGCGCGGGCCGTCGCTCGTGGTGCTCGAGGTGACCGGGCAGGGCACCCTGTTCGCCGGGCCCGAGGGCACGTGGTTCCTCCCGGACGTCGAGACCGAGGTGGTCGACCCGACCGGCGCGGGGGACGCCCTGGTCGCGACGCTGACGGCGGCGCTCACCCGCCGGCGGCCGCTGGAGACGGCGGCGTGCCTGGCGGTGGCCGCGGCGGCGGCGACCACCGAGCACGCGGGCGGACGGCCCCGGCTGACCCGGCCCGACCTCGACCGGCTGCAGCCGCAGGGGCTGGAAGTCGTCCACGCGTGAACCCGGTTACAGCCCCGGCAGCTCCTGCGCCACGCCGAGCAACGCCGCGAACGGGTCGCCGCGCTCGGCCAGGCGCGCCGGGACCTCGCGGATCGTCCAGCCGTCCGGTTTCAGGTCCGGGTCGTCCAGCTCGTCCCACTCCAGCGGCACCGACACCGGCGCTTCCGGCCGCGGGCGGACGCTGTACGGCGCGACCAGCGTCTTGTTCCGCACGTTCTGCGTGTAGTCGAGCCGGGCGCGGCCCCGGCGCTTGTCCTTCGTCCACGCCCAGCTGACCAGCTCCGGGAGCACCTGCCCGATGGTCTTGGACACCGTCTCCGCCCACGTCCGGGTCTCCTCGAACGTCCGGTGCGGCGCGATCGGCACCCAGACCTGGACGCCGCGCTGCCCGGTCACCTTGGGCCGCCCGGTCAGGCCGAGGTGCTCCAGCGCCGTGCGGTGCAGCCGCGCCAGCTCCAGGACGTCGGCGAACGTCGTCTCCGGGCCCGGGTCGATGTCGAACAGCACCCACGTCGGGTGGTCGACGTCGGCGGCGCGGGACGTCCACGCGTGCAGCTCCAGCGCGCCGTAGTTGGCCAGCCACGCCAGTGTCGCGACGCTGTCGGCGACGACGTAACGCTGGCTCTCACCGGCGTCGGCGCGTTCGTTGTGCCAGGTGGTCAGCCACTCGGGCGCGTGCCGCGGAACCTCCTTCTGGTAGAAACCCGGCTCCGTCACCCCCTCCGGGAACCGCTGGGTGTTGAGCGGGCGCCCGGCCAGGTACGGCAGTATCGCCGGCCCTACCGTGACGTAGTAGCGGATCAGGTCCCGCTTCGTGCCGGGCGCCGGGCCGGGGAAGAGCACCTTGTCGAGGTTGGTCAGCGTGAGCTCCCGGCCGCCGATCGACCACTTTCCCTTGGCGCCCAGGTCGTCGAGCGCCGCCAGCTCGTCCTCGGTCGCGGCTGGGAAGCCGACGGCCTCCTCCGCCTGCGCGGCCGGCCGGTCACCGTGCCACAACGCCGAGGGCGCGGCGGCCACTTCGTCGTTCGTGCGGCCGCTCTTCACCGACCGCGGATGGTCCTCGGCGTCCCAGCCGGCCTGGTCGTGTTCGTCGGTCTTGTGCAGGAGGAACCACTGTTCCTTGTCCCCGCGGCTGGTGCGCACCAGGACGAACCGCCCGGCCAGCTTCTCGCCGTCGAGGTCGAAGTGCAGCGTGCCCTCCTCGATCGCCCGGGCCGGGTCGGGCTCGACCGGCCGCCAGACCCCGCGGTCCCAGACGATGACGTCGCCGCCGCCGTACTCCCCGTGCGGAATGACCCCTTCGAAGTCGGCGTACTCGATCGGATGATCTTCGACGTGCACTGCCAGCCGGCGCGCTTTCGGGTCCAGCGAAGGACCTTTCGGCACCGCCCAGCTGACGAGCACCCCGTCGAGCTCCAGCCGGAAGTCGTAGTGCAGCCGGCGGGCGCGGTGCCGCTGCACGACGAACCGGTGACCATCGGGGCCGGATGCGCCTCCGCCGGCCGGTTCGGCGGTCCGGCCGAAGTCACGCATCTCCTGGTAGCGCCGCAGTTTGCGGTCCGCCGGGCTCACCGCTCGACCCACACGGCCGCGTCCGCAGGCACCCGGCCGTCCACCAGAGGCACACTCGCGAGCAGCACCCGCGTGTCCCCGGGCAGCTCGTACGGCTCGGCGGACAGGTTCACCACACACTCGAACCCCGGCTCCCGGCCGAACCTCAGCACGCCCTCCCGTGCGGGCAGCCACGCCAGCGTCCCGTCCCCCAGCGCCGGGTGCGCCCGGCGGGCGGCCAGGGCGGCGCGGTACAGGCTGAGCACCGACACGGGGTCGGCAGCCTGCTTCTCCGCGGTCAGCTCCCGCCAGTGGCCGGGCTGCGGCAACCACGTCCGGACGCCGTCCTCGGTGAACCCGAACGGCGGCGCCGTCCCCGACCACGGCAGCGGCACCCGGCAGCCGTCGCGCCCGCGGCGGGTGTGGCCGGAGCGTTCCCACGTCGGGTCGGCGAGCACCGCTTCGGGCAGGTCCTCGACCTCCTCCAGCCCCAGTTCTTCGCCCTGGTACAGGTAAGCGCCGCCGGGCAGCGCCAGCATCAGCAGCAGCGCGGCGCGGGCCCGTCGGCGGCCCGGTTCGAGGCCGGACTCCCCCGCGAAGCGCGTCACGTGCCGGACGACGTCGTGGTTGGACAGCACCCACGTCGCGGGCGCGCCGACCGCGCCCAGCGCGTCGAGGGTCCGGTCGACCACCGCCCGCAGCTTGACCGCGTCCCACTCGCCCAGCAGGAAGTCGAAGTTGAACGCCGTGTGCAGCTCGTCCGGGCGGACGTACCGCGCCAGGCGGTCCGGCCGGTCGACCCACGCCTCGGCCACGAACACCCGGTCGGGGCCGAACTCGCCGGCGACCTTCCGCCACGAACGGTAGACGTCGTGCACGCCGTCGCGGTCCCAGTGCGGGCTGACGTCGGTTTCGGCGCCGAGGTCGGGGAACCCCGGGTCCTTGAGCAGGCCGTGGGCGACGTCGATGCGGACGCCGTCGACGCCGCGCGCGAACCAGAACCGCAGCAGGTCCTCGAACTCGGCGCGGACCTCGGCGTGGTCCCAGTTCAGGTCGGGCTGCTCGGGGGCGAACAGGTGCAGGTACCACTCGCCACCGGGCACGCGGGTCCAGGCCGGGCCGCCGAAGACGCTGCGCCAGTCGGTGGGCGGCAGCTCGCCGTCCACGCCGCGGCCGGGCCGGAAGTGGTACCGCGCGCGCTCGGGTGAGCCGGGGCCGGCGGCCAGCGCGGCCCGGAACCAGGGGTGGCGGTCGGAGGTGTGGTTCGGGACGACGTCGATGATCACCCGCAGGCCGAGCCGGTGCGCCTCGGCGAGGAGCTCGAGCGCGTCCTGGTCGCCGCCGAAGAGCGGGTCGACCGACCGGTGGTCTTCGACGTCGTAACCGCCGTCGACCATCGGCGAGCGGTACCACGGGGTGGTCCACACGGCGTCGACACCCAGATCGGCCAGGTACCCGAGCCGGGAGCGCAGGCCGGCGAGGTCACCGACACCGTTGCCGTCCGAGTCGGCGAAGCTCCGTACGTAGACCTCGTAGACCACGGCGTCGCGCCACCACTCGTTCATGGATCCGAGTATCTACGCTGAGGGCATGGATTCGTCGTTGTACGCGGGCAGCGCCGAGTACTACGCGCGTGGCCGGGCCGCCTACCCGCGCGAGCTCGCCACCGCGATCGTGGCCGAGGCCGGGCTCGACGGGTCGGGCCGCCTGCTCGACGTCGGCTGCGGGCCCGGTTCGCTGACGCTGCTGCTGGCCGGTGAGTTTTCGGAAGCGGTCGGGCTGGACGCGGACGCGGACATGCTCGCCGAGGCCGGGCGCCTCGCCGCCGTGGCGGGGATCGGGAACTGCCGCTGGGTGCACCGGCGGGCCGAAGAGCTGCCCGCCGGGCTGGGCCGGTTCCGGCTGGTGACGTTCGCCCAGTCGTTCCACTGGCTCGACCGGCTCCAGGTCGCCACGACGGTGCGCGCGATGCTGGAGCCGGGCGGCGCCTGCGCCCACGTGCACGCGACGACGCACCAGGGCATCGAGGGCGAGACGCTCGCGCACCCGCCGCCACCGCACGACGCGATCACCGAGCTGGTGCGGAAGTTCCTCGGCCCGGTGCGGCGCGCGGGCCAGGGCTCACTGCCGAACGGGACGGCCGGCGGTGAAGCGAAGATCTACCGGGCCGCGGGGTTCGGCGGCCCACGGCGGTTCGAGGTGCCGGGCCGGGTGGTCGTGCGGCAGCTCGACGACGTCGTGGCAGCGGTGTTCTCACTGTCGAGCTCGGCGCCGCACCTATTCGGGGACCGGCGGGCGGAGTTCGAGGCCGAGCTGCGGGGGCTGCTGGGGCGGGCGAGCCCGGAGGGGGTGTTCGCCG
Source organism: Amycolatopsis sp. NPDC104863 (assembly GCF_055582965.1). Taxonomy (NCBI): domain Bacteria; kingdom Bacillati; phylum Actinomycetota; class Actinomycetes; order Pseudonocardiales; family Pseudonocardiaceae; genus Amycolatopsis; species Amycolatopsis sp. NPDC104863. The sequence goes on along the minus strand of NZ_JBVJOW010000001.1, from coordinate 796,113 downwards.
AGACATTGCGGGAGATCGCGGTCGACCTCTGGTGGCCGTGACCGGGCCGCGGGAGCTGCTGAGGCGGGTCAGCCCGGAGGGGGTGTTCGCCGAGACACTGCGCGAGATCGCCGTCGACCTCTGGCGGCCATGACCGGCCACGGGAGCTGCCGGAACGGGCCAGCCCGAACGGCATGTTCGCCGAGACACTGCGCGAGATCGCCGTCGACCTCTGGCGGCCATGACCGGCCACGGGAGCTGCCGGGACAGGCCAGCCCGAACGGCATGTTCGCCGAGACCTTGCGCGAGATCGCCGTCGACCTCTGGCGGCCATGACCCAGCCGCGGGAGCTGCTGGAACGGGCCAGCCCGAACGGCGTGTTCGCCGAGACACTGCGCGAGATCGCGGTCGACCTCTGGTGGCCGTGACCCGGCCGCGGGAGCGGGATGCTCGCCACGGCCGGCCCCGTTCACCAGGGGTTGTTCGTGAACCCGTCGTCGTCCTCGTCCATGCGTGCGCGGCGGCCGCGGCGGGGCGGCTCGTCGCGGGGTGACGGCGGGGCCATCGGGGGCGCCGACGTCGGGGCGAACGGGGACGCCGAGCCCGGCTCGCCGCCGAACGCGTCCGAGTCGAAGGCCGAAGGCGGCTCCGCGCCCGAACGGTCTGTGCTCCACCCCGACTTCGTCTTGCGCTGAGCGAGCTCCCGGCGGCGCTGGACGTACCGCTCCGCGGCCTGGACCTGCTTCGTCATGTACTCCTGCGAGCGCGCCTTGATCTCCTCGCCCCGCTGTTCCCGCAGCGCGCGGCGCTCGGACTGCTCGCGGACCAGGCCGTCCAGCTCGGCCTTCATCCCGCTGATGTCGGTCATGCGTCCTCCCGTGCCACGCTCACCACCGGCGGGCGGCCGGCGGCTCCTCCTCGTCCAGCGAGCCGACGATCCGGCCGGTCGGCTCGGCGATCGGCTCGAAGACACCGCCGTCGATCCGGTAGGCCCGGTTGCTGCGCTCCTGGTCGCCGCCACCGCCGCCGGCGCCGCCCATGCCGCCCATCGGCGCCATCCCGCCGCCGCCGAAGCTCTGGCCGGCCGCGCCGGGCGCCCCGGCACCCGCCGGGGCGAACGCCGCCGTGGCGGGCTGCGGCTGGTGCGCCGCGGTCCCGCTGTGGGCGCCTTCGGACAACGACGGCGTGTCGCCCAGCGCGCCCGACGCCGCTCCGGCGCCGACCGGGTCGAGACCGGCCGACGACAGGCCACCCCCGCCACCGCCGCCGAGCCCCTCGTGCCCGCCGCCACCGCCGCCGGTGAGCCCGTCGAGGGTGCCGCGGTGGGTGGGCAGGTCGTCGATCTTGCCGCCGTGCGCGGGTGAGATCGGGGTGTCGCCGAGGGCGTCCTTCTTGCCGCCTCCGAGCGTGTCGTCGGCGAGGTGGTGGGCGCCGCCCGGGGTGTTCTTGTCGTCTTCGCCGAGGGTGTAGGTGGTCGGCTTGCCGCTGCCGTCGTCGACGGTCACGACGGTCGGCCCGTCCGGCCCGTCGGGCCGCTCGGCGGTGATCTTCACCCCGCCGTCGTCGATGTGGATCTTGCCGTCCGGGCCCGGGCAGTGGACGTCGTCCGTCCCTTGTGGACCGTCGCCCGCCTTCGCGTCGTCGGACCAGTCGAGCTTGTAGTCCTTCAGCGGGCCGGATCCGTCGCCGACCTTGATGTCCATCTTGCCGTCGTGGTCCGGCTCGGTCATCTCGAAGGTCTTGTCGCCCTGCTTGACCTTCAGGGTGTCCGGCGTGTCGTCGCCGTTCTTGTCGTCGCCGAGCAGGCTGTCCGGCTTGCCGTCGCCGTCCTTGTCTTCGCCCAGCGGATGGTCCGGCTTGCCGTCGCCGTCCTTGTCCTCGCCCAGCGGGCTGTCCGGCTTGCCGTCGCCGTCGGTGTCGAGGCCGGGGTGGTCGCCGCCCGGTTCGGTCTTGATCGGGTCGCCGCTGAACTCCTTCAGCGCGTCGGCCGCCTTGTTCTTCGCGTCCTCCGCAGCCTGCTCGGCCGCGGCCTTGCCGTCGTCGCCGGAGCCCGAACCGGACCCGGACCCGGACCCGCCGCCCGAGCCGGAACCGCCGCCGCCGAGACCTTCGTCGCCGCCGAGGCCGCTTCCGGCGCCGGATCCACCGCCGGCGCCCGAATCCGTCTCGATGCCCGGTCCGCTGAACTCGGCCAGCGCGTCGGCGGCCTTCTTCTTGGCCGCTTCGGCGGCCGCGGCCGCCGCGTCCTGACCGCCGGAAGACGGCGGCGGCACCGAAGACGGCGAAGTGTCGTCACTACCCGAACCCGAACCCGAGCCGGAACCGCCGGAGCCCGAACCGCCACCCGAGCCGAGGTCGGACCCGGAACCCGCGCCCGCGCCCGAATCCGTCTGGATCCCCGGGCCGCTGAACTGCTTCAGCGCGTCGGCCGCCTTGTTCTTGGCCTCTTCGGCGGCGGCTTGGGCCGCGGCCTGGCCGTTGTCACCAGAGCCGGAGCCGGAACCGGAGCCAGAACCCGAACCGCCGGAGCCCGAACCGGACCCGCCGCCCACCGGACCGCTGTCGGAAGGTGTTGTCGTGTCGGGGATCGGCGGCACCGAGCCACCACCCGAGCCCGAACCACCGGAACCCGAGCCCGAGCCGGAACCCGAGCCGCCGCCGTCGGGAATCCCCGAGCCGGAGCCACTGCCGGAACCGCCTGAACCCGAACCGCCACCGCCCGGACCACCGCCGCCGGGAATGCCCGAACCGGAGCCACTCCCGGACCCGCCACCCGAGCCACCGGAACCCGAACCGGAACCGCCCGAGCCGGAACCCGAGCCACCCGGACCGCCGCCCGTGCCACCGGTTCCCCCGGGCCCCCCGCCGGAACCCCCCGGCAGCGACACCCCTTCGAACTCGTTCTTGACCTTGCCCATGACCTTGTCGAGCGCGTCGTACGCCTGGTCGACGAGGTCCTTGGTGTCCTTGCAGGTCTTCGCGAACCCCTGGTAGAGCCGGTCCCACATGTCGGGGTTGAACTGGTTCTGGATCCACTGCTTGGCCAGGTCCTGGCCGTGCTTCTTGATCTCGTCGCCGTCGCAGCAGCCCTGGTCGTTGAGGGTCTTGACCAGGTTCGTGCCGAAGTTGAGGTCCATCCAGCCCGCGATCTGGGCCAGGTCCTGCTCGTTGCCGTGCTCGCCGCTGGCGACCGCGATGACCTTCTGCGCCATCGTGTAGTCGGCCTTGCCGACCAGGTCGGTGTACATGCCGACCACCGCGTCGGCCTTGCCCTTGCACAGCTGGAACACCGTGGTGGCGGTGTTCAGCGTCGCCTCGCTCACGTTGCCGAGCGTCTGGGACAGCTTCGAGGCCTTGGGCTGGATCTTGTCGTTGTAGGTGTCGGACGCGGCGTCCGCGCCGGCGCCGGTCCACGTCTTGAAGAGGGAGCCCAGCTGCGAACCGGTGTCCTCCACCGTCTGGTCCACCGTCTCCGAGCCGGTCTTGAAGTGCGCGGCGTCGTTGACGAAGTGCTCGAAGCTGATCCCGCGCTGCTCGTCGAACGGCGCGCGGATGTCCTTGTCGAGGTCGATCGCGCGGGTGTTGCCCCGGCAGTCGGCGGGGATCTTCGCCAGCAGCGACCCGAACGTCTCGAACAGCTTCAGCGCGGGAGCGGCGGCGTCGAAGATCTCGTCCGACGTCTTCGTCCCGGAAGCGCCCGCGCCGTTCTCCCCGGCGGCGGGCGGCTTCGTGCCGTCGAGCTTGGCCTTGCCGTCGTCGACGGCCTTTTTCTCCTGGTCTTCGTTGTAGGAGTTCTGGTCGCCGCTCGACTTCGCCTTGTCGTAGGCCTCGTCGACCGACTGCCCGGCGAACAACGGGTTCGCGTTGTACGCGGTCGCGTACTTGTCGGCTTCCTGGCGCTTCTGCTTGATGTCGTCCGGTTCCTGGTCGGCCAGGAACGGCGGCGGTGGCGGGTTCTCCCGCAGCCAGCTGCTGATCAGCGTGCTCTTCTGGGCCGCCGGCACGCTCGGGTCGTCGAGGATCGCCTTGACGTCGGACCACTTCTTCTTCTCGGCCATCAGAGCGACCCTCCGGCGTTCGTGATCGCGCCCGCCTGGTTTTCCTCGTTGGCGCCGTAGGCCGACCCGGCGGTGCCGAGGTTCGTGCCGAACGAGCCCAGCGTGGTGCTGTAGCCGGAGACCGCGGCCCACAGGGCCTGCGCGCCCGCGGTGTACTTCGCGGCGTGGGCGTTGTGCGCCCGGCCGAACCCTTCCGCGGTCACCTCCGGCGTCTCCAGGTCCGGGTTGTCGTCCAGCAGGTGCTCCGCCAGGTCACCGATCGTCTTGGACGCCGTCGACAACGCTTCCGTCGTCGCGGTGTACCCCCCGCCGCTCATGTCAGCGCCTTTCCTCGGATTCTTCGGTTCCCAGGGCTTCCGCGAGCACGCCGGCCACGGATCCCACGTCGGTGAAGCGGTCGAGCAGGTCGAGGTCGATGGTGACCCCGTAATAGACCTCGAGTGCCGCCAGGAGGCGGATCCGGCCCTTCGAGTCGATGCCGAGCTCCTCCAGCGGGGCGTCGGGCTCGACGAGGGCCGGGTCGAGCCGGAAGGTGTCGATGACGACCCTCGTGACCTCGGCGCGGTGATCACCCACGGCCGCCACCATAACGTGCCTTGGCGGCCGACCGAGCGACCTTGCCACTGGATGTGCGCGGAAGTCCGCCGGAAGGGACCAGACGTACCGCACGGAGCGTGAGATCGTGCTCCTTCGACACCGCGCGCAGCACGGCCCGGGTCACCTCTTTGGTGTCCGCCTCGGCGCCGCGCACCCATTCCGCGACGACGACAGCCCCTTCGCCCTCGTCGTCGGACACCCCGTACGCGGCGACGCGGTCGCGGCGCACCGCGGGGTGGGCCTCGCCCGCGGACGCTTCGATGTCCTGCGGGTGGAAGTTGCGGCCGTCGATGACGATGAGGTCCTTGAGCCGGCCGGTGACGTAGAGGTCGCCGCGGTGCACCACACCGAGGTCGCCGGTGCGCAGCCAGCCGCCGAGGCCGCCGAGGGTCGCGCCGAACGCCGTGCCGTCGCCGCGGCCCCAGTACCCGGTCGCGACGTTCGGGCCGTGCACCCAGATCTCGCCGACCAGGCCGTCGGGTTGCTCCTCGCCGTCGTGGACGATCCGCACCAGCTGCCCGACCGGACGGCCGACCGACAGCAGTTCCTGGCCTTCGACGGTTTCGACGGCCCGGCCCTGCGCGAGGGCTTCGCGGTCGAACACCGCGCCCCGCGGGCCTTCCGGCCCCGCGCTCGCGACGTAGACGGTGGCTTCGGCGAGCCCGTAGGACGGCCGGTGCGCTTCGCGGCGGAACCCGTGCGGCCCGAAGACCTCCTGGAACCGCTCGACCGTGCGCGGCCGGACGGGTTCGCTGCCGTTGAGGGCGACACTCACGCCGGAAAGGTCGAACTCGCCCGCACCCGCGGCGTCGGCCGCGAGGTCGTAGGCGAAGTTCGGGGCGGCGGTGAACACCGCGGGGTAGTCGCTCAGCTGCCGCAGCCAGCGCTCCGGCCGGTGCACGAACTCGGCCGGGGCCATGAACACCGAGCGCCCGCCGGCGAAGACCGGCAGGCACAGCAGCTGGATCAGGCCCATGTCGTGGAAGAACGGGATCCAGCCGGCACACGTCGTGCCCTCGTCGACGGCGTAGGCGCGGCTGCCCTGCCAGCAGGCCGCGACGATCGCCCGGTGCGGGACGACCGCGCCGGCCGGCTCGCGCGTCGAACCGGAGGTGTACTGCAGGTAGGCGGGCGTTTCCGGCTCCGACGGCACCGGGTCGGCGCCCGGGCCGGCCAGGTCGTCGATCACGATCAGGCCGTCCCCCGGCAGGCGCTCCGCCACGGCTTTCGACGTCAGCCGCAGCCGTGCGCCGGAGTCGGCGAGGATCCCGGTCAGCCGCTCGGCCTGCGCGGGGCTCGACGGCGCCATCAGCGGGACGGCGACCAGCCCGGCGGCGAGCGCGCCGAAGAACGCGAGCGGGTAGGCGAGCTCCTGCCCGGCGAGGATCGCGACCCGCTCCCCTGGCTCGGCGGCCCGGCGCAGCTCCCCGGCGACCACGCGGACCCGGGCGGCGAACTCCGCCCACGTCAGCGTGTGTTCCGTGGTGTGCGAGTGGTCCTGGTGGGTGAACAGCGGGCGCTCGTCGTCCGCGCGGGCGAACAGGCACTCCACGATCGAGGTGCGCAGCACCGCTTCGGGCACGGACACGGTCGGACGGGACACGCTCCGCAACCTACTGGACGCCCCGGCTCCGGTTCGCCCGCGGTGCGCGGTGCTTTGTGGACGCTGCCCGCGGGCAGCACCGAGCGCCCGGGCCGCCGTCCTGCTCACGGGCCGGGCGGCCGTCCCAGGCGCCACCACGACCACTCGGACGCGGCGGGCCCGCGTTCGGTTCCCCTCGGTTCCGGCCGGTTTCCGATAGCAGTTCCCCCGGTCATCGTCAACACATCCGGCGGTAACTGGCATCGTTCCGGTGCGGCCTGGCACCCCGCCAGTATCGGGCCCCAGGCGTTGTCGGCGACCCCGTTCGTGGCCCACGGTGGAGATCGTCTTCACAAGCCCGGACAAGGCGGTGACCCGTGCGTTTCGACCTTCTCGGCCCACTCGACGTAGTCCACGACGGACGCCCGGTCGTGCTGCGCGGGGCGACCCAGCGAGCCGTGCTGGCCTTCCTCCTGCTCCACCACAACGAGGTCGTCGCGACGAGCACGCTGCTCTCGGCCCTCTGGCCGGACGGGGTCCCCGCGACCGCGCGCAAGATGGTGCAGAACGCCGTTTCCGGGCTCCGCACGACGCTCGCCGCGCGGTCCGGCGCCGGGGAGGAGCCGCCGATGCTGCTCACCCACGCGCCCGGGTACCTGCTGCGGGTCGACGGTGAGCAGGTCGACGTCGCCCGGTTCCGGCGGCTGGTCGCGGCCGGGCGGGCCGCGGCAGGCGACGACGAGACGGCCATCGCGGCCTACCGCGAGGCGCTCGGGCTCTGGCGGGGCCGGATGCTCGCCGACCTCGCCGAGACCGGGGTCGCCTGGCCCGAGCTCACCGCGCTCGAGGACGAGCGGCTGGCCGTGCACGAGGAGCTGTTCGCGCTCGAGCTGGACCGCGGGCGCCACCACGAGGTGCTGACCGACCTGCGGGCGCTGGCCGAGGCCCACCCGAACCGCGAGCGCCTCAACGGCCAGCTGATGACCGCGCTGTACCGCTGCGGCCGGCACGTCGACGCGCTCGAGGTCTTCCGCGCGACCCGGGTCGCCCTCGCCGAGGGGCTGGGCCTGGAGCCGGGCAAGGAGCTGCGCGAGCTGGAGCGGGCGATCCTGCAGCACGACGACACCCTGCTGACCCACGAGCCGGCGCCCGAACCCGCGCCCCGGCCCGTCGCGCCGCCGGTCCTGCCGACGCCGCCGGTCACGCCCGCACCGCCCGTCTCGCCCGCGCCGCCGGTGATCGCGGTCGCCCCGGCCCGCCCGGAGCCGGCCGACGCCGAGCGGAAGCCGGTCGTCGTGGTCGGCATCGCCCCCGCCGACACCGGCGACGACGACCCCGAGGACGCCGTCGAGGTCCTCGCCCGGCTGCGCGCCGTCGCCGAAGAAGAGGCCGAAGCCGAGGGCGCCCACCTGCCCGGTGGCCCGGGCCCGGTGCAGCTGGCGGTGTTCGGCCTGCCCGGCACCCGCGACGACGACGCCGTGCGTGCGGTCCGCACCGCGCTGCGGATCCGCGACCGGCTGGCCGCCGCGGGCGTCGTCACGCAGATCGGCGTCGACGCCGGGGACGTCCTGGCGGAGTCCTCCCCCGGCGGGCCGGTGGTCACCGGGCCGGTGCTGGACCGCTGCGTCCGGTCCGCGCTGGCCGCCCCCGACGGCCGCGTCCGGGTCTCCGACGCGGTGCGAGAGGCGAGCGAGCCGACGGTGGTCTACGGCGCCGCCGACGACTCCCCCGACTGGTGGCAGGCGGCTTCGGTGCGTCCGCACGTCGTGGCCGAGACGCCCGACCCCGGCACGTTCGCCGGCCGCGACCACGACCTCGCCCTGCTGGCCCACTTCCTCGGGTTTGTCGAGCACGGCGGCCGCCCGCACCGGATCACGGTGCTCGGCGAGCCCGGCATCGGCAAGACGCGGCTGCTCGCGGAGTTCGGCGAGCTGCTGGCCAAGCGGCCCGAGGTGCGGGTGCTGGAGGCGTCCGGCGACCTGGCGGCGACGTTCGCCGGCGCGCCGGGGCTGCTCCCCCGCACGGTGGCCCGGCTGCGCGCCGAGGGCGACGACGACGCGTTGCGCGCGGCCGCGACCGAGCTGACCGCGCACGGGCCGCTGGTGGTGCTGGCCGACGACGTCCACGAGTCCGGCCTGCCGGTGTCCGCCCTCGGCGGCGCCTGCGCGAGCCTGCCGGTGCTGGTGGTCGCGACGGCGCGCCCCGGCTCGCCCGAGCCGGCGCCGGGCTCGGCCGGGCAGACGACGGTCACCCTGGCCCCGCTCGCCGACGACGCGGTGGCCGGCCTGCTCGACGTCCTGCTCCCAGGCACGACCCGCCTGGCCCGCGGCAAGCGCGAGCTGATCACGCGCATCGGCGGCAACCCGCGTTTCGCGCACGCTTACGCGGACAGCGTCCGCGGCCGCACAACGCCGTTCGCGGCCCAGACGACACCCCCGCTGGTCCGCCGGACGCTGTCAGCCCTGCTGGACAGCCTGCCCCCGGCCGAGAAGGCGGTCCTGAAGGCGGCGACGCTGACCGGAGACGTCTTCGACGCGTCCGACGTGGCTTCGGTCTGCGACCGGTCCGCCTCGGAGGTAGCGGCGGCGCTGACGGCATTGACCGAGCGCGACGTGCTGCAGCGCGAGGAGGACGGCTTCACGTTCCGGCGCGCGGCGCTGCGGGAGCTGGCCTACCAGCGGATCCCGCGGTCGGTGCGGACCGAGCTGCTGCGCCGTCCGGTGAGCCGGGCGGCCCGCACGGAGATCCCCGCCTGAGCGTCCGCGTCTTGTGCCGCCTCTCGCCTGCGGGAGGCGGCACAGCCATGTCCCCCACACGGCGGGAGTCCCGGCGCACGACAAAGCCCCGGCCACCGAAGTGACCGGGGCTTCCTCGTGTCCGACGTCAGCCGGTGGGGCGCTGCATGACGTCCGAGTCGTACTTGACCGCCGACGCCTCGTGCCGGGAACTGAACGGGCACTTCCAGTCCTCTTCGGTCATCCGGCCCGCGAAGTGGCGGGACGGCATCTGGTACTCGTACGTCGTGAAGCTCGGGTTCACCGAGCCGTTGTTCGTGTTCTCGCGCTTGCGGATCGCGTCCTGCATCGAGAAGAACTTGTCGCCCAGGAGCATGAACTGCATCAGGGAGTTGAACGCGATCGCCGGGCGGACGAACCGGCGGCTCGCGCGGGACGCGCCCGGGTGCATGCCGACGATGAAAAACGCGTGGCCGGCCACGTGGAAGCCGAAGTTGGGCTCGGCCGGGTCGGACGTCGCGCCCTCGTCGAGGCCGTACGTGCGGCTGTCGATGTCGTGCATCAGCTGGAGGTGGCGCCACAACAGGCGCTCGTGCTCCTCCTCGTCGAGGATCCCGCCGGGTGTCTCGAACGTCGAGACGAACGTGCGGAAGCTCTTGTCCGACAGCGTCGGGCGGATGCCCCGCGCGTACCCGAGCAGGTCGCGGTAGTTGGCGCGGGCCGACGCCGGGTCGCCCAGTGCCGGGTAGTGGCCGTGTTCGATGGAGCCGCGCTTGAGCGCCGACCGGGCGCCGAGGCAGCTGAACTCCTTGGTCTGGATGAACTCTTCGAGCTCCGCTCGCGGCTCGCTCATGTCGCTCCTTTCCCGTGCGCTCCGGCCGGGGTCCGGCCCGGGAGCCAGTCGAAGGCGCGCACCGTCACCGGGCGCGCCGGGACGGCCAGCGCCGCGGCGTGGCCGGGGCCGGCGGCCAGTTCCGTGACCGTCCATTCGGGACTGTCCGGGCACCCCGCTTCGCCGCCGGTGAGGGTGAAGGCCGGGCCCGGGAGCCCGGCCAGGCCGACCCCTTCGGCCTTGAGGTAGGCCTCTTTGCAGGTCCAGTACCGGAAGAACGTCTCCGGCTCGGCGACGTCGGCGGCTTCGGACGCGGCCAGCGTGCGTGACGCCAGCCCGACGTGGTCCACGGCGCGGATCTCCTCGACGTCGACCCCGACACGCACCCCGGCGGCGACCGCGACCAGCGCCAGGCCGCCGGAGCGGGACAGGCTGAACTCCAGCCCGGAGTCGCCGGCCAGCGCCGGGCGGTCGCCGTCGCGGGTGAACCGCAGCTCGCCGGGCACGTACCCGGCGAGCACGTCGCGCAGGGCGACGTGCGAGGCCAGGAACCGGGTGCGCTCTTCGTCGACCGTGATCCGGGCCGCGCGGCGCAGCTCGTCGTCGGACAGCCGGCCGAGCAGGCCGCAGACGTCGGACACGCCGAGGACGCGGCCCAGGCCGATCCGCCAGACGTGCACGTCGCGGCCCGGCCGCAGCCGCTCGCCGACCGCGCCCGAGGGCTGCCGCCACGCCGGCGACCAGTCCGTGGTCACCGCGCCAGCCTCCGCCGCATCACCCGCAGCAGCTCCGGCACCCGCTCCTCGAGGTAGAAGTGCCCGCCGACGTAGGTGAACATCGCCGGGTCCGTCCCCAGCTCGAGCCACGCGGCCAGCTCGTCCTCGCTCGCCCGCGGGTCGTGGTCACCGCCGAACGCGGTCACCGGCACCGGCAGCCGCTCCCCCGGCACGTGCCGGTAGGTCTCGTTGACGGCCAGGTCGGCGCGCATCAGCGGCAGGAACATCGCCAGCAGCGACGGCTCCCGCCGCAGGACGTCAGGCAGCCCGCCGAGGGCGTCCAGCTCCGCGGCGAGCCGGTCGTCGGGCAGCGCGCGCAGCGGCGGGCGCGTGTCGGGCAGCTGGGGCGCGGCCCGGCCGGACACGAACAGGTGCCGCGGCAGGGTCGCGCCGCGCTCGGCGAGCCGGCGCGTCAGCAGGTACGCCACGAGGGCGCCGAGGCTGTGCCCGAAGAAGGCGAAGTCCCCGGTCAGCGTGTCGGACAGCCCGTCAACGGCGTCGTCGACCAGCGCCTCGACGCTGTCGTGCGGCCGTTCGCGGCCCCGCTCGGCGCGGCCGGGCGGCTGGACCGGGAGCACGACCAGGTCGTCCCCCGCGGCGGCCGTCCAGCTCCGGTAGACCGCCGCGCTCGCCCCGGCGTGCGGGAAGCAGAACAGCTTCGTGGCGCCGGTCGCGGGCAGCCCGCCGGGCAGCCACGGCCGCGCGGTCGCCGTGGTCATCGCACCTCCAGCGTCAGGTAGGCCGGCGGCGGCTGGATCTGCCCGAGGTCCGACTCCAGCACCAGCTGGTTGCCGTCGCGGAAGATCTCGCTGAACCCGGCGAACGCGTAGGTCACGTACATGACGCGGTTGCGGCCGGTCTCGACGAAGTCCGCGCGCAGCTTGGCGCCCTCGGCCTTGGCCAGCCCCATGATGTGGTTGAGCAGCACCGTGCCGACCCCGCGGGACATCACGCGGCACGACATCAGCATCATCCGCAGGTGCCAGGCTTCGGCGCCGCGCTCGGCGAGCGCCAGGCCGATCTTGCCGTAGCCGCCGTACTTGTCCGACAGCGACGCGACCAGCAGCACGTGGTCGGGTGAGGTCCGCAGCCGGTCCAGCTCGTCGTAGGAGTAGGTCCGCCCGGTCGAGTTGAGCTGGTTGGTGCGGACGGTCAGCTCCTCGGCGCGCTGCAGGTCTTCGCGCTGCGCCGCCGAGATCGTGAACGTCATGTCCAAAGTGGACAGGAACTCCTCGTTCGTGCCCTCGTAGTCCTGCTCCACCTGGTCCCGCTCGGCGGCGGCCCGGTAGAGCTGACGGCGGACGCGCGACTCGTCGGTGACGAACTTGGGCCGGAACTCCTCCGACGCCAGCGTTTCCGCCAGGTCTGCGACGTCGACGGTCTTCACCGCGGGCAGCGCGTGCGCGACCTCTTCCAGCTCGAACGGCTGGTCGTCGACGAACGCGATCGCGTCCAGGCCGATGTTGAGGGCCTTCGCGATCCGTTCCACGGACCCGGACTTCGGGTTCCAGGTGATCTGCGGGTGCAGGAAGTACTCGGCCAGCCCGGCCGCCTTCAGGCGCGCCATGGCCGCGTCGTGGTCGTTGCGGCTGGCCACCGAGTGGAGCACACCCAGCTCGTCGAGCCGCTTGATCTCGGCGACGACGCCGGGGCGCACCGTGACGTCGCCGTCCTCCAGCAGGGTGCCGTCCCACACCGTGTTGTCCAGGTCCCAGACCACGCACTTGATGCGGCCGCGCTTCGGCTTCTCCGCCACCGCCGTGGTTTCCGCGCTGGTCATCCCGCCACCTCCCGGTAGGCCTCGTCCGCGATGGTCAGCTCCTGGATCTGGGTGCTGCCCTCGATGATTTCCATGACCTTCGCGTCCCGGTACAGCCGCGCGACGGGGTAGTCGGGGCCGCAGCCGTTCGCGCCGTGGATCTGGACGGCGTCCGACGCCGCCCGCGCGGCCGCGGTGGACGCGAAGTACTTGGCCACCCAGGTGGCCATGATCGTCGCCGGGTCGCCGGCGTCCTTGAGCCGCCCGGCCTTCTCGCACAGCAGCCGCGCGGCGTCGCGCGCGGTGACCATGTCGCTGATCTTGGCGCGGATCTGCGGCAGGTCGCGCAGCAGCCCGCCGCCGGCCGAGCGTTCCGAGGTGTAGGCGGCGGACGCGGCCAGCGCGGCCCGCACGATCCCGACCGAGCCGCAGGCGACGCTGTAGCGGCCGAGGTCGAGCGCGCCGGTCATCACCGTGCCCGCGGCCCAGCCCGGCGGCCCGACCAGCGCGTCCGGGTCGAGCCGGACGTCGTCGAACTCGATGGTGGCCAGCATGCTGGCCGTGGTGCCGAGCACGTGCCGCACCGGCGTGACCCGCACGCCGGGGTGGTCGGCCGGCACCAGGAACGCCGTCATCCCGTTGGCGGTGTGGGCGAACACGAGCAGCAGGCCCGCCCGCTGGCCGCCGGTGATCCACTTCTTGCGGCCGGTGAGCGTCCAGCTGCCGTGGCCGGCGACGGCGACGGTGCCGGCCGCGGTGGCGTCGCTGCCGCTGAAGTCCGGGTCGGTCAGGCAGAACGCGCCGAGGGTGTCCCCGGCGGCCAGGGCCGGCAGCCACCGCTCACGCTGCTCGTCGTCGCCCCAGCGCTCGACCGTGGCGGTGACCATGGTGTGCACGGTCAGCAGGCTGCGCAGCGACGAACAGCCGCGGCCGACCTCCTCGTGCACCCGCCCGAGGGTCACCATGTCCATGCCCGCGCCGCCGGACTCCGCCGGCAGGAACGGGGCCCACAGGCCGAGGTCGGCCACCCGCCCGCGGACTTCGTGGGGAATCTCTTCGGCCTGCTCCCACCCGTTCGCGTGCGGGGCGACCTCGTCGTCGACGAAGCGCCCGACCACCACGAGCTCGGGAGCCTCCGGCCGTGTCCTCGCCGTCACCTCGGCCTCCCCGGTCAGTGCGCGGCCGCGGCCGTGCGCCGCTGCACCAGCTCGGTCATCCGCTCGACGGTGCGGAAGTTGTCCAGCTTCAGCTCCTCGTTGGGGATCCGCGTGGCGAACGCCTTCTCGATGAACATGACGAGCTCCATCGCGAAGAGCGAGTTCACGAAGCCGAGGGCGAAGATGTCCTGCTCGTCGGTGAACGACAGGCCGGGGAACTTCGCCCCGATGAAGGTGCGGATCTCGCCGCGGACGTCCTGCGACATGGGAAAGCCTCTCTCGTGTGGGGGAAGGGGGCGCCGGCGGCTCAGCCGGCGCCGGCCGCGCTGTAGGAGTAGAAGCCCTTGCCGCTCTTGCGGCCGTGCAGCCCGGCCGCGGTCATCTGCTTGAGCAGCGGGCAGGGGCGGTACTTGCCGTCGTTGAACTCGTCGTAGAGCACCTCGACGCTGTAGAGGATCGTGTCGACGCCGATCAGGTCCGCGGTCTCCAGCGGGCCCATCGGGTGGCCGAAGCAGCTGCGGAACACCTCGTCGACGGTCGCCGCGTCGGCGACACCTTCGTGCACCAGGAAAGCGGCCTCGTTGACGGTGAGCATGAGCACGCGGTTGGAGACGAACCCCGAGGCGTCGTTGACCGGGATCGGCTTCTTGCCCATCGACTCCAGCAGCGTCCGGACGATGTCCTTCGTGGACTCGCTGGTGTGGTAGCCGGGGATGAACTCGCACGCCGGCTTCATCGGCACCGGGTTCATGAAGTGCACGCCCATCACCTTGTCCGGGCGCGAGGTGAGCGCGGCGACCTTGGTGATCGGGATGGCCGAGGTGTTGACGACGAAGACGGTGTCGGCCTTGCAGGCCTCGTCGAGCTTCGGGTAGAGGCGGGACTTCAGGTCCCAGTTCTCGGTGATGTTCTCGATCACGACCTCGGCCTCGGCGAGCAGCTCGAGCTCGGTGCCGGTGGTGATCCGGCCGAGCACGGCCTCGGCGTCGAGCTCGGGGCCGCCGAGCATCCGGCTCATCCGGCACTCGAGCTCGATCCGGTCGCGGGCGTCGGCCAGCTTGCCCGGGTCGACGTCCACGAGCACGGCGTCGTGCCCGCTGGTGGCGAGGTTCTGCGCGACCCCGGTGCCCATCACACCGGCGCCGACGACTCCGACGAGGCTCATCGTTCCTCCTTGGCTGCGTTGCTCGTGGTCAGGTCCAGCACGCCGTCGAGCCGGCCGTGCGTCGCGCGCACGGCGTCGGCTCCCCCGGGCTGTTCGCCGGCGAACAGGACCGTGGCGCCCAGCTCGGTGGCGAGCCGGGTGGCGAGGTCTCGGGCGGTCCGGTCGAGCTCGCCTTCGACGAGGTAGACCGGCCGCTCCGCCGTCGTTTCCGCGGACCGCGCGCCGAGGGCGACCTCGGCCGCCGACCGCGTCGTCGTCGGTTCGATCCAGTACCGCTCGCGGTGGAACGCGTAACCGGGCAGCGTGGTCTTGCGCGGTTCGCGGCCGGCGTGGCAGGCACGCCAGTCCACGTCCGCGCCGGACAACCACGCCCGGCCGAGCGCCTCCGCGAGCACCGCCGTGTCCGGGCGGGGATCGGCTTCGCCCGGCAACGTCGGCACCAGCAGCGGCCAGGACTCCTGCGGGAAGTCCGGGTGGCCGCGGAACATCGAGCCCAGCGACTGCCCGGCTCCCAGCTCCAGGACCACCGTGTCAGGTGCGGCACTGGCGAGATGCTCGATCATCGCGGCGAACCGGACCGGGCGGCACATGTGCTCGGCCCAGTAGCCCGGGTCCTTGAGCTGCTTCGCGGTGATCGGCGCGCCGGTGACGTTGGACAGGTACGGGACGTCCGGCTCGCGCGGGGTGAGGTGCTGCCGGGCCCAGGCCGTCAGCTCGGCTGCGGCCGGCCGCAGCGAGCGCGAGTGGAAGGCGTGGGTCGTCCGCAGCGGACGTGCGGGAACGCCGTGTTCGGCGAGCGCGGCGGCCAGCTTCTCGACGCCCTCGGCGGGGCCGGAGACCACGATCATGCGCGGCCCGTTGACCGCGGCGACGTCGACGCCGAACGCCGTCACGTCGCCGACCAGCCTGGTGAGCTCGTCGGCGCCGACCGGGACGGCGGCCATCGCGCCGGGCGGCAGCTTCTCGACCAGCTGCGCGCGGAACGCGACCAGGGCGGTCGCCTCCTCGAGGCTCAGCGCGCCCGAGAGCGCGGCGGCGGCGAACTCGCCGACGCTGTAGCCGGCGAGCACCGACGGCTCGACACCCCAGGCGCGCAGCAGGCGGCCCAGCGCGTAGCCGAGGGTGAACACCGCAGGCTGCGTGACCGCCGGGCCTGCTTCCTCGCTGTCGGTGGCGCGGCCGAGCAGCCGGGCCAGGTCGCCGCCGTCGCCGCCGCGGGCGCCCAGCAGGGTTTCGGTCGGGTCGCTGCCGAGGTGCTGCTTGAAGAGCGCCGCGCACTCGTCGACGGCGGCCTTGAACTCCGGCTCGCTGTCGTAGAGGCCGCCCGCCATGCCGCGGTACTGCTCGCCGACACCGGCGAGCAGGAAGGCCGTCCGCCGTGGCTTCGTGTCGGCCTCGGCGACGATCCGGTTCTCGGCGGTGAACGCGTCGGCGGCGTCGTCCAGGGACGAGACGACGGTCATCCGGCGGTGCTCGAACGCCTTGCGCCCGGCCTGCAGCGTGTAGGCGACGTCGGCGAGGTCCGTCCACTCCGGACGGTGGGCGGCGAGCCGGTCGGTGGCCGCGTCGGCGGCTTCGGCCGTCCGCGCCGACCAGACAAGCAGGTGGTGCGGCCGCGGCGCCGGCCGCACCGGGTGGTCCTCCGGGGCCTCCTCGATGACGACGTGCGCGTCGGTGCCGCCGAAGCCGTAGGCGCTCACCCCGGCCAGGCGCGGCCGCTCGCCGCGCGGCCAGTCGGCCAGCTCCGCCTGCACGACCAGCTTGTCGCCGCTCTGCGCGAGCTGGGGGTTGGGGGTGCTGAAGTTGACCGCGGGCGGCAGCTTCTCGTGGTGCAGCGCGAGGGCGGCCTTGATGAACCGGGCGATGCCGCCGGCCTGGTTGATGTGCCCGAGGTTCGCGTCGATCGAGCCGAGGGTGACCTTCTCGACGCCCTCGACGTCGAAGATCTTCTGCAGTGCGCAGATCTCCGCAACGTCCCCGAACGGCGTGCCCAAAGTGGACACTTCGACGTGGTCGATCTCGGCCGGCTCGACGTCGGCGGCGGCCATCGCCTCGGCGACGACAGCGGCCTGGCCCGGCACGCCCGGCAGGTTGAAGCCCTGCCGCGCGCGGTTGCCCTCGTGGTGGATGGCCCAGCCGCGGACCACGGCGTACACGCGGTCGCCGTCGGCCTGCGCGTCTTCGAGGCGGCGCAGGACGATCACGCCCAGGCCGTTGCCCGGGACCTTGCCGTTGGCGCCGGCGTCGAGGATGCGGTTGATCCCGTCGGGGGCGAACCGGCTGCCCTCGCGGTAGAGGTAGCCGGGGTCCTGCGGCACGACGACCGACACCGCGCCCGCCACGACCAGGTCGGACTCGCCGGTCAGCAGGCTCGAGCAGGCCTGGGCGACCGCGGCGAGCGCGGTCGAGCTGCAGCTCTGCACGCTCACCGACGGCCCGGTCAGGTCGAGCGCGAACGACAGCCGCGACGCCAGCAGGTCCTTCTCGTTCTGCAGGATCAGCTGGTCCGGGCCGACGGTCAGCGCCGTGACGTCGTTCTGCAGCAGATTCGACATCAGGTACGTGCTCGGCGCGCCGCCGGCGAACACGCCGGCCAGGCCCTCGATCTTGTCGGGGTCGACCCCCGCGTCCTCCAGGGCGTGCCAGGAGCACTCGAGGAACAGCCGGTGCTGCGGGTCGAGCAGTTCGGCGTCCGCGCGGCTGTAGCCGAAGAAGTCGGCGTCGAAGCGGTCGATGTCCGGCAGCAGCCCGGCCGCGGGCACGAACGCCGGGTCGTCGGCGACCTCGGGCGCGACCCCGGCGGCGAGCAGCTCGTCGCGGGTCATCCGGGTGATGCCGTCGCGGCCGGCGCACAGGTCGGCCCAGAACTTGCCGATGTCGGGCGCACCGGGGAAGTTCCCGGCCATGCCGACGATCGCGATGTCGTCGCCGGTGTCCCTGGGTTGCGTGGTCATGGTCTACCTTCCGGTCCGGCTCGGGCGTTTGCGGAGGTTCGCGGCGCGGGCGCGGCGGCGCTCGCCGCGCGCGGCGACGTCTTCGGCGGCTTCGGCGGGCGCGGCGGCCCCGGCCGCGGGGGCCGCGTCCGGCTCGCCGAGCAGCGTGACGAACTCCGCGATGGTCGGTTTCTCGAACAGGCTGGCCGGGGCGAGCTCGACGCCGAACTCCTTGGCGACGCGGCCGATCAGCACCAGGCCGATCAGCGAGGTGCCGCCGAGGTCGAAGAACGGGTCGTGCACGCCGACCTCTTCCAGGCCGAGGCAGTCACACCACGCGGCGGCGACGCGTTCCTCGGCGGGTGTCCGCGGCGCGACCAGCGCGGTGCGCAGGTCGGGGCGCGGGTAGCGCTCGCCGGAGGGGACCGCGGCGTCGGCGCCGACCAGCGCGTCGACCGAGCCCATCCGGGCCAGGGCGGCGAGGACGTCGGTCAGCGGCAGCGGCAGCACCGTGACCTGGGACTCGCCGGAGGCGACGATCCGCGAGAGCAGCTCGGTGCCTTCTTCGGCGCCGATGCCGAACTCCTCGCGGAACCGCTTGGAGCCTTCCTGCGCCTCCGCCGAGCCGGACAGCCCGGCCGAGGTCCACGCGTCCAGCTGCCACGGGCCCCACGCCACCGACACGACCCGCTCGGCCGCCTTGCCGGAGGCCGACTCGACGGCGGCGAAGCCGTCGAGGAAGGCATTGGCCGCGGAGTAGTCGGTCTCGCCGACCCCGACGGTCAGGGTGACCGTCGAGGAGTACAGGACCAGCAGCTCGACCGGGTCGACGCGCAGCGCTTCGGCCAGGGCGAGGGTGCCGTCGATCTTCGGGGCGAGGACGGCGGCCGCCTGCTCGCGGGTCTTGTTCTGCAGCAGGCCACCACCGGCGATGCCCGCCGCGTGGATCACGCCGTCCAGGCCACCGAAGTAGCCGCGGACCTCGGCCAGCAGCGCGGCGGCCTCACCGGGGACGCTGACGTCGGCTTTCACGGTGAGCACGTCGGCGCCGAGGGCCCGCAGGTCGCGGACGGCCAGCAGCACGGTGCTCGTGCGGTCGTCGACGCCGTGCTCGCGGATCCAGTCGTCCCAGGTGTCCTCGGGCGGCAGCGCGGTGCGTCCCGCCAGCGCCAGGTTGACCCCGAGCGGCGCGAGCCGCCGGGCCAGCGCGAGCCCGAGTACCCCGAGGCCACCGGTGACGAGGTAGGTGCCGCCGGGTTTCCACGCGCTCGCGTCGTCGACCTCGGGCAGCTGGACGACGTCGTAGTCGCGCAGCCACCGCCGCCCGCGGCGCCAGGCCGCGACCGCGACGCCGTCGACGGTGTCCACTGTGGACGCGGCGAGGAGATCGAGCTCGTGCAGCGCCTGGGTGGCGGTGTCGCCGTCGAGGTCGGCGTACTGGGCGCGGACCAGGGGGTATTCGGCGGCGATGGCGTCGGTCATGGCGGCGATGGTCGGCGCGAACGGGTCGGTGGCGTCCCCGCCGAGGACGTCGTACCCGCCCCGGCCGAGGGAGAGCAGTTCGACACGGCGGCCGTTTGTCTCGGCGCCGATGGCCTTGCCGAGCCACATCAGGCTGTAGAAGCCGGCTTCGAGGTCGGTGCCGGTGAGGCCGTGGGTGTGCACGATCCGCAGCGGCCCATCTCCCTTCGCCTGGGCGAGCACCCGGCGGTAACCGTCCACATCGGACGGCTCGATCCCGGCCCGCGTGACGTCGTGCCCGGCGGCTTCGGCGGCGGCCTCGAAGCCGTCGAGGGTGCCGAACAGGATGATCTCCCCCGGGGTGGCGGGGACGCGGCGGGTGCTGTCGCGGCGCCACGTCGGCGTGTGGGCGGCGAGGCCGTCCTTGACCGGGGCGGCGGGTTCGGCGGTGGCCTGGCCCGCGGTCATCTGGGTCATGGACCAGCCGCTGCCGCGCGACTCGACCTCGGGCCAGTAGCGGATGCGCTGGAAACGGTAGGCAGGCAGGCGGACGAGCTGGCGGTCCGTGTCCGGCCAGGTGACCGGGACGCCGTGCTCCCAGAGGGCGCCGAGCGCGGTGAGCCAGGCTTCGCGGCCGGGCTGCGGCTGCAGCGAGACGGCCGGCGTCTGCGAGAGGTAGCGACCGGCGGCTTCGGCCCCGGCGTCGCCGAGCCCGGCCTCGACGAGGACTTCGGCGTAGCGGGCGAGGGCGAGCAGGCCGTCCTCGAAACGGTCGTCGGAGATGCGCCAGTGGGCGGGGTCGGCGGCTTCGGCGGCGGTGAGGAGCTCCCCGGTGCGCGGGGAGATGACGGGGATCCTGGGGGCTTCGGCGGCCGGAACGGCTCCGCCGAGGGCGAGGTCGAGGCCGTCGGCGAGGGTGAACAGCCCGCCGGCGACGGCGGCGACGTGCTCGCCGGTGCCGCGGCCCAGGATGACGGCGGGTTCAAGGCCCCAGGCGGCGAGCAGCCGGGTGAGGGCGTACTCGGCCGCGAAGGTCGCAGCCCGCTCGTCCGTCGAGAGGTCCTTCACCGTCGCGACCTCGTCGATCGCCGCCTGGAAGGCCGGTTCCGTGCGGTACAGCTCGTCCGACCACGTTCCGTGCGTCCCGGGCAGCAGCAGCCCGAACCGGCGCCGGTCGGTCACCGCCGAGCCGCCGTTCACCTCGCGCAGCGCGGTGATCGCCTCGGCGGTGTCACGCACCAGCACCGCCTTGCGCAGCGGCAACGCACTGCGCCCGGCCTGCGTCGTGAAGGCGACGTCGGCCAGCTCGAGCTCCGGGTGCCCGGAAAGGTGGTCCGCCAACGCCGAAGCGTTCGCGCGCAACCCGGCCTCCCCCTGCCCGGAGACGGTCAGCAGCTGCCACTCCGGACCGGACACCGGCGCCGGAGCGGGTGCGGCCGCGTCGAGGACGAAGTGGACGTTCGATCCCGACCAGCCGAACGAGCTCACCCCGGCCCGCAGCACCCCGGCGGCGTTGGCCGGGAAGGGGCGCGAACCCGGCACCGGACGCACCGGCCCGTCCACCGTCACCACGGAGTTCGGCGTGCTCATGTGCAGGTTCCCCGGCAAGGTCGCGTTCTCCAGCGACAGCACGGTCTTGATCAGCCCCGCCATCCCCGCCGCGGCGAGCGTGTGCCCGACGTTGGACTTCACCGCGCCCACGAACAAAGGCTCCGGAGCCGACCGCTCGGCGAAGATCTCCTTCAACGCCGTGAACTCGATCGCGTCACCCAGCTGCGTGCCGGACCCGTGCGCCTCGACGAACCCGATCTCGTCCGGCGTCACCCCGGCGTCGGCCAGCGCCGCGCGGATGACCGCGTTCTGGGCCGCGCGGTTGGGCGCGGTGAGGCCGTTGCTGCGGCCGTCCTGGTTGGTCGCCGAGCCGCGGATGATCGCGCGGGCGCGGCCGGCGTCGGCCGCGCGGCGCAGCACCACGACCCCGCCGCCTTCGCCGATGACGTAACCGTCGGCGGTCTCGTCGAACGTCTTCGTGCGGCCGTCCGCCGCGAGCATGCTCATCTTGCAGGACTGGATGAACACGTCCGGGTTGATCATCGCGGACGTCGCGCCGACGATCGCGATGTCGCACTCGCCCCGGCGCAGGCTCTGCACGGCCAGGTGCGCCGCACTCAGCGCCGACGAGCACGCCGTGTCGACCGTCAGGCACGGGCCGCGCAGGTCCAGCAGGTGCGCGATGCGCCCGGCGGCCGCGGACAGCGAGCTGCCGAGGCCGAAGTACGGGTCGTCGGCCGCGTCGATGCCGTCGGCCTCCAGCTGCCGCATGCTGTACTGCATCGTGTCGATCAGCCCGGCGAACACGCCGGTGCGGCTGCCGCGCAGCTCCTCGGCGGTCAGGCCGGCGTCCTCCAGGCCTTCCCAGACCAGCTCCATGAGCAGCCGGAACGACGGGTCGAGCCGCCGCGCCTCCTGCGGCGAGAGGCCGAAGAACCCGGCGTCCCAGCCGGCGAGGTCGGAGACGAACGCGCCCTGCTGCGTGTACGCCTTGCCGGGCGCGGTGCGGTCGGGGTCGTAGTAGTCGGCGGCCGTCCAGCGGTCCGGCGGCACCTCGCGCACCAGGTCCTTGCCCTCGACGAGGTTCGTCCAGAACTGCTCGGGCGTGTCACTGCCGCCGGCGAACCGGCACGACAGCCCGACGACGGCGACGTCCTGCCCCGCGGCGGCGGCCTGGCCGGTCACCACCGGCCGGTCGTCCCGGGCACCGGGCGCGAGCGACGCCAGCAGGTGCGCGGCCAGCGCGGCCGGGGTGGCGTGGTCGAACACCATCGTGGGCGGCAGCCCCAGCCCGGTCTCGGTGTTGATCCGGCCGCGCAGCTCGATCGCGGTCAGCGAGTCGATACCGAGCTTGGTGAACTGCTGCCCGGCCGGCACGCCGTCGGTGTGCCCGAGCACCGCCGCGGTGTGGGTCAGCACCAGCTCCGTGACGACGCGCTCGCGTTCAGCCTCGGGCAATCCCGCGAGCCGGGTCCGCCATGCTTCCGCGGCCTCCGCGCCTTCTTCGGCGCGAGCCGCCTCGGCCTCGGCGATCGCGACGACCTCGGGCAGGTCGGCCAGCAGCGGGCTCGGCCGCAGCGCGGCGAACGGCGGCGCGAACTTCTCCCAGTTCAGCTCGGCGACGGTCAGCGCGGTCTCGTCGCGGTCCAGCGCGTGCCCGAGCGCGACCAGCCCGGTCTCCGGCGCCATCGCCGGGACACCCAGGCCGCTCAGCAGCTCGTCGAGGTCCGCACCGACCCCCATGCCGACCTGACCCCAGCGTCCCCACGCGATCGACGTCGCGGGCAGCCCCTGCGCCCGCCGCCGCTGGGCGACGGCTTCCAGGTGCGCGTTCGCGGCGCCGTAGGCACTCTGGACGGCGTTGCCGATGGACGCGGCGATCGACGAGAACAGCACAAACGCGTCGAGGTCGAGGCCGTCGGTCAGCTCTTCGAGGTTGCGCGTTCCGGCGACCTTCGGGCGCAGGACGTTCGCGTAACGCTCGCGGTCCATCGACTCGACCAGGCCGAGTTCGAGGACACCGGCGAGGTGGAACACCGCGCGCAAGTCATCGCGGATCGGCTCGATCACGGCGGCCAGGGCGTCGCGGTCGGCGACGTCGCAGGCGGCGATCGTCACGCGGTCCCCGGCGAGCTCCTTCGCGCCGGCCGCGTCCAGACCTTGGCGGGACACGAGAACCACGTGCTCGGCGCCGTGGTCGAGCAGCCAGCGCGTGACAACCCCGCCCAGGCCACCGGTACCGCCGGTGACGAGCACGGTGCCACGCGGCTGCCACGAGCGTTTCGGCTCGCCGACCTCGGCGTGCGCAAGACGACGGCCTAAGGCACCGGACGCGCGGACGGCGACCTGGTCCTCCCCACGCGGGCCGGTGATGACGTCGCGCAGCAGCGCGACGGCCCGCTCCGCCGGCTCGGCCGGGACGTCGACGAGGCCGCCCCAGCCCTGCGGGTTCTCCAGGGCGGCGGCGCGGCCGAAGCCCCACAGCTGGGCCTGGGCCGGCGCGTCGGGCGCGTCGTCCGGGCCGGTCGAGACGGCGCCGCGGGTCAGCGTCCACAGCGGACCCTGCGGATCACGCGCCGCCAGTGCCTGGACCAGGGTCATCGTGGCCTCGGCGCCGAAGGACAGGCCGTCGGTCTCGGTCTCGTCGAGGGCCAGCAGGGAGAGGATGCCGTCGAAGTGCTCGTCGGGCAGCTCGACGTGGTCGGGGCGCTCGACGACCAGGCGCTCTACGTCGCCCAGGGCGTTGGCGGCCGCGTCGATCCAGGGGTGCTCGCCGGGCGCCGTGACGAGCAGCCAGCGGCCCGGCGCAGTCGACGCAGCAGGTGTGAACGGCTGCCAGCGGACGTGGTACGCGAGCGAGTCGGCCTCGGCGGACAGCGAGCGGGCGCGGCGGTAACGGGTCAGTGCGGGCAGGACCGTCCCGAGTGGAGCGTCCACATCGGACAGCTTCAGCTCGGCGGCGAACTCGCCGAGATCACCGCTCTCGACAACCGACCAGAACCGGCCGTCCTCGGCGGCGACCATCTGCGTGCCCGGGTCCTCCAGCCAGAAGCGCTTGCGCTGGAACGGGTACGTCGGCAGGTCGACACGGCGGGCGCCGCTGCCGGAGAGGTAGGCGGCCCAGTCGACGCGCGCGCCGTGAGCGTGCAGCTGACCGAGCGCGGTGACGAGGGTCTGCGCCTGGTCGCGGTCCTTGCGCTGGGCCGCGGCGAAGACGGCGTCGTCCGGCCGCACCGAACGGCCCATCGGGGTGAGCGCGGCGTCCGGGCCGACCTCGAGGAACGTCGTCGCGCCCTGGGCGTGCAGGGTCTCGACGGCGTCGGCGAACCGGACGGTGCCGCGGACGTGCTCGGCCCAGTAGGCCGGGTCGGTCAGCCGGTCGGTGGGCTCGCCGGTCAGCGTCGAGACGACGGGGATCGTCGGCTCATGGAAGGCCAAAGTCCGCGCGACCGCGGTGAACTCGGCGAGCATCGGCTCCATCAGCGCCGAGTGGAACGCGTGCGACACCGAGAGCCGCGTCGAACGGCGGCCGGGGAACTTCTCGGCGACAGCCAGGGTCGCGGCTTCGGCCCCGGACAGGACCACCGCACGCGGGCCGTTGACGGCGGCGAGCGCAACTTCGTCGGACAGGTGCGGGCGGACCTCGTCTTCGGTGGCTTCGAGGGCGAGCATCGCGCCCCCCTCGGGCAGCGCCTGCATGAGACGACCGCGAGCGAGCACCAGCTTCGCCGCGTCCGCCAGGGACAGCACCCCGGCGACGTGCGCGGCAGCCAGCTCGCCGATCGAGTGCCCGGCCAGGAAGTCCGGCGTGACACCCCAGGACGTCACCAGCCGGTAGAGCGCGACCTCGAAGGCGAACAGCGCGGGCTGCGCGAACTCCGTCCGGTCGAGACGGGCGGCGTCGGCGCCGAAGACGACGTCACGGACGCCGGGCAGGTGCGCGCAGATCTCGTCGAACGCCGAGGCGAACGCCGGGAAGACCTCGTGGAGGCGGCGGCCCATGCCGAGCCGCTGCGCCCCCTGGCCGGTGAACAGGACGGCCAGGCGGCCGCCGGTGTCGCTGCCGTTGGTGGTCGCCGCCTCGCCGGCGGCCAGCGCTCGCAGGCCCGCCGCGAGTTCGCCGCGGTTCGTGCCGGTGACCACCGCCCGGTGCTCCAGCGCGGCCCGGCCGGCGACGAGCGAGAGCGCGACGTCAACCGGCTCCGCCCCCGATTCATCCACAGTGGACAGCAAAGCGGCGGCCTGCGCCTTCACCGCCGCGGGAGAAGCTCCCGAAAGGACATACGGAACCACCGGCGGCGCAAAAACCTCACGCTCCGAAGCGGGCTCGTCGACCGGCTGCTCCAGGATCACGTGCGCGTTGGTCCCGCTGATCCCGAACGACGACACCCCCGCGCGGCGCGGCCGGTCGGCCGTCGGCCACTCCCGGCGCGAGGACAGGACTTCGACCGCCCCGGCGGACCAGTCGACGTGCGGCGACGGCTTGTCGACGTGCAGCGTCGCAGGCAGGACGCCGTGCCGCATCGCCTCGACGACCTTGACGATCCCGGCGATGCCCGCCGCGGCCTGGGTGTGCCCGATGTTGGACTTCACCGACCCGAGCCACAACGGCGTCTCGCGGTCCCGGCCGTAGGTGGCGAGCAGGGCCTGCGCCTCGATCGGGTCACCAAGGGCGGTGCCGGTGCCGTGCGCTTCGACCATGTCGACGTCCGAAGTGGACAGTCCGGCGTTCGCCAGCGCCGACCGGATCACCCGCTGCTGCGAGGGACCGTTCGGCGCGGTGAGACCACTGGACGCGCCGTCGGAGTTGACCGCGCTACCGCGGACCAGCGCCAGCACCGGGTGACCGTTGCGCCGGGCGTCGGAAAGCCGTTCCAGGACGAGCATCCCGGCGCCCTCGGCCCAGTTCGTGCCGTCGGCCGCGGCCGCGAACGGCTTGCAGCGGCCGTCCGGCGCGAGGCCACGCTGCCGGGAGAACTCGACAAACGCCCCGGGCGTCGCCATCACGGTGACACCGCCGGCCAGCGCCAGGGTGCACTCCCCCGACCGCAGCGCGCGGGCGGCGAGGTGCAGAGCGACCAGGGACGACGAGCACGCCGTGTCGATCGACACCGACGGCCCCTCCAGGCCGAGCGCGTACGACACGCGGCCCGAGACCACCGAGCCCGAGGTCCCGATGCCGAGGTAGCCCTCGTGTTCCTCCGGCAGCGCCGTCAGCCGCGACGCGTAGTCGGTGAAGCCGACGCCCGCGAACACACCGGTCGCGCTGCCCTTGAGCGACGCCGGGTTGATGCCGGCCCGCTCGACCGCCTCCCACGCCGTCTCCAGCAGCAGCCGCTGCTGGGGGTCGGTCGCCTCCGCCTCACGCGGCGAGATGCCGAACAGCTCGGCGTCGAACTCGGCCGCGTCGTGCAGGAACCCGCCCTCGCGGACGTAGCTGGTGCCCGGCTTGGACGCGTCGAGGTCGTGGATCGCGTCGGTGTCCCAGCCGCGGTCCGCCGGCCACGGCGAGATCGCGTCGACACCGCCGTCGACCACGTCCCACAGCTGGTCCGGGGTGCGGACCCCGCCGGGGAACCGGCAGCTCATCGCGACGATCGCGACGGGCTCGGTCTCCTTCTCCCGCGCGTCCGCCAGCTCGCGGCGGCTCTCACGCAGGTCGGCCGCCATCCGCTTGAGGTAGTCGACGTACTGCTCTTCCGAAGGCATGGGTCACGGCTCCCGAGGGGCTGGAGGGCGGGTCAGCGCGGGCCGAACTCGTCGTCGATCAGCGCGAGGAGGTCGTCCGGGGACGCGGCTTCGAGGTCGGCGGTGGCGAGCGCGGGCTTCTTCGCCGCCCACGCCGACACCAGCCGCTTCAGCCGGTTGTCGATCTCCGCGTCGGCGGGGTCGGCGCCGTCGAGGAGGGCTTCGAGCCGGGTGATCTGCTCGGTCACCGCGGCCCCGGGGCCGGTCTCGGGGGCGAGCTCGGCCTGCAGGTACTTGGCCAGCGCGTCGGGCGCCGGGTAGTCGAACACGACGGTCGTGGGCAGGCTCAGCCCGGTCGCGGCGGCCAGCGCGGCCCGGAACTCGACCGCGGTCAGCGAGTCGAAGCCCAGGTCGAGGAAGCCACGCGCCGGGGCGATCGCGGCCGGGGTCGTGTGCCCGAGCACGGTCGCGGCGTGCCCGCGGACCAGGTCGAGCAGCGTGCGCTCCTGCTCGGACCCGGCCTGGCCGGCGAGCTTGCGCCGCAGCTCCCCGGCGTCGGCGGCCGCGGCCCGGCGCCGCACCGCGGGCACCAGGTCCCGCAGCACCGGCGGCAGCAGCCCGGCCCCGGCGGCCGCGGCGAGCGCGGTCCGGTCCAGCTTGACCGGCACCTGCGAGGCGACGTCGGTGGTGAGCGCCCGGTCGAACAGCGCGAGGCCTTCGTCGAGCAACAGCGCGGGGAAACCGGTGCGGCTGAGCCGTTGCGCGGCCGCGGTGTCGAGCGCGCCGCCCATGCCGTCGGCCCAGCGGCCCCAGGCCAGCGACCGGGCCGGCAGGCCGAGAGCCCGCCGGTGCACGGCCAGTCCGTCGAGGAACGCGTTCGCCGCCGCGTAGTTGGCCTGCCCGGCGTTGCCGAGGACCCCGGCAGCCGAGGAGAACAGGACAAACGCGGCGAGTTCGTGGCCCTTGGTCAGCTCGTGCAGGTGCCAAGCGGCCCCGGCCTTGGGCGCGAAGACGCCGTCGAGCCGCTCCGGCGTCTGGGCTTCGACCAGACCGTCGTCGAGGACGCCGGCCGCGTGCACCACGCCGGTCAGGCGCGGAATCCCGGCGAGCAGGGCTTCCAGGGCGCCACGGTCGGCGACGTCGCAGGCCACGACCCGGGCGCCGAGTTCGTCGGCCAGCTCGGCCGCGCCGGGCGCGTCGAGCCCACGACGGCTGGTGAGCACCAGGTCGGTGACGCCGTGGTTCCGCACGAGGTGCCGGGCGATTTGGGCGCCGAGCCCGCCGGTGCCGCCCGTGACGAGCACGGTGCCGCCGGCCAGTTCGGGCGCTTCAATGACCGGACCGCTGACGGTGGCCAGCTTCGGCGCGTACGCCTGGCCGTCCCGCAGCAGCAGCTGGCCTTCGCCGGTGGCGAGCGCGCGGCCCAGGGCCGTCGTGTCGCCGTCGCCGTCGACCAGGACGAACCGGTCCGGGTGCTCCGACTGCGCCGAGCGCACCAGACCCCAGACGGCCGCCGCGGCCGGGTCGGCACCGTCCTCTTCGGACAGCCCGGTCGCCCCGGCGGTCAGCACGACCAGACGGCTTTCGGCGAACTTCGGCTCGGTGAGCCATTCCTGCACGGCGGTCAGCACTCCGGCGAGGTCACCGTCCGACTCGGACACTTCCAGCACGACCGCGTCCGGGACCTCGTCACCGAGGTCTTCGCGACGCGTCCACGTCGTCTCGGCGGTGCCGAGCGCGACCGGCGTCCAGGCCAGCCGGTGCAGGTGCTCCTGCTCGGAGCCCGCGACGGCCGGGCGTTCGCCGAAGGTGATCTCGGCGGACAGGACCGGCTCGCCGGAGACGTCGAAGACGGCCAGCTTGCCGTTCTCCACCCGAGCCCGGACCGTGGTGGCGCCGGTGGCGTGCAGGGTGACGTTCCGCCAGCCGGCGGGCCAGCCGTGCTCGGCCAGCAGCGGGTCCAGCAGTTCGGGGTGCAAGCCGTAGAGCTGGGCGGTGTCGTCGGACGCGCCGGGCACGGTCAGCTCGGTGAGCGGGCCGTCGGCGACCGGCGCCGGGGCGGGAGTGCCGACCAGGAAGCCGGTGGCGTGCCGCTGCCAGTCCCGGCCGCCGCGGGTGTGGATCGAGACCGGACGGCGGCCGTCGGCTTCGGGTCCGACGGCGACCTGGACCTCGCGGTCCCCGGCCAGCGGAGCCTCGACGGCCAGCTCGGCGATGGTGCCCGCGCCGACCTCGTCACCGGCGCGGATGGCCAGCTCGACGAGCAGCGTGTCCGACGGCTCGGCGGGCAGGACGCCGGTGCACAGCACCGAACCGTCCCCGGCCGAGGTGACCGCGCCGGCCAGCACCGGGTGGCCGAGACCGCCGGCGGCACGGGCCACGGCGGGCTCGCGCAGCCAGAACCGCTCGTGCTGGAAGGCGTAGGTCGGCAGGTCGATCACCTGGGGCCGGGCGGGAGCGTAGAACGCCGTCCAGTCGACGTCGACGCCGACGACGTGCAGCCGCGCCAACGCCGTGACGGCCGTGGCCGGCTCGTCGTGGTCCGCGCGCAGGGCGGGGACGGCCGTGCCCGCGTCCGCGGCCAGGGCCGACAGCACGGCGTCCGGGCCGATCTCCAGGAACGTCGTCACACCTTCGGCCTTCAGGGTCGCGACGGCGTCGGCGAACCGGACCGGCTCGCGGACGTGCCGGACCCAGTGCGCCGGGTCGGTCAGATCGGTGCCCGAGGACACCACCGGGATCGACGGCTCGGCGTAGGTCAGCTGACCGGCGACGGCGGCGAAGTCGTCGAGCATCGGGTCCATCAGCGCCGAGTGGAAGGCGTGCGAGACGTCGAGGCGCTTGATCTTGCGGCCCCGCGCTTCCAACGCCGCCGCGGCGGCCAGCACCGGCTCCTCGGCACCCGAAAGCACCACGGCCTGCGGGCCGTTGATCGCGGCGATGCTCACGTCGGTGAACTCGGCGACCTCCTCTTCGGACGCCTGCACCGCGACCATCGCGCCGCCCTCGGGCAGCGCCTCCATCAGGCGGCCGCGGGCCTCGATCAGCTTGGCCGCGTCCGCCAGGGTCAGCACCCCGGTGACGTGCGCCGCGGCGATCTCGCCGATCGAGTGCCCGGCGACAAACGCCGGCCGCACACCCCACGACTCGTAGAGCCGGAAGAGGGCGACTTCGAGGGCGAAGATGGCGGGCTGGGCGAGCCCGGTCCGGCCGAGCGCGACGGCGTCGTTGACGTCGCGCACGGCCGGGAGCAGTTCGGCGATCTCGTCGTAGGCCGCCGCGAACGCCGGGAACGCGGCGTACAGGCCGCGGCCCATCCCGGCCCGCTGGGAGCCCTGGCCGGTGAAGAGGAAGGCCAGGCGGCCCGGCGCGGTCTCGCCGGTCACCAGGTGCGCCGACGTCCCGCCGGCGGCCAGCGCCTGCAGCCCGGCGGCCGGGTCGCCGACAACCACCGCGCGGTGAGCGTGGTGCGTGCGGGTGGTGGCCAGCGAGAAGCCGACGTCCGCCGGGTTGTCCACAGTGGACAGCAGGCGCGAAGCCTGCGCGGCGAGCGCGGCCGGGGTGCGGCCCGAGATCGGGTACGCGGCCACGGGCAGCGGCTGCGTCGGCTCTGGCTCGGCCGCGGCCGGCGCCTGTTCGAGGATGACGTGGGCGTTGGTGCCGCTGATGCCGAACGACGACACCCCGGCGCGACGCGGGCGTCCGGTCTCCGGCCACTGCTCCTGCGTGCCGAGGAGTGTGATCTCACCGGCTTCCCAGTCGACGTGCGGGGTCGGCTCGTCGAGGTGCAGGCTCGCCGGGACAACCCCCTGGCGCATGGCCTCGACCATCTTGATGATCCCGGCGACCCCCGCCGCGGCCTGCGTGTGGCCGATGTTGGATTTCACCGAGCCGAGCAGCAGCGGCCGCTCGCGGCCCTGGCCGTAGGTGGCCAGGAGGGCTTGGGCTTCGATCGGGTCGCCCAGCGGCGTCCCGGTGCCGTGCGCCTCGACAACGTCCACAGTGGACGCCTCGACACCCGCGTTGGCCAGCGCCGCGCGAATGACACGCTGCTGCGACGGGCCGTTGGGGGCGGTGAGGCCGTTGGACGCGCCGTCCTGGTTGACCGCGGATCCGGCGACGACGGCCAGGACGTGGTGACCGTGGCGGCGGGCGTCGGAAAGCCTTTCCAGGACGAGGATCCCGACACCTTCGGCCCAGTTCGTGCCGTCGGCCGCGGCCGCGAACGGCTTGCAGCGGCCGTCCGGCGCGAGGCCGCGCTGGCGGGAGAACTCGACGAACATGTCCGGTGACGCCATCACGTTGACACCACCGGCGAGGGCGAGCGTGCACTCCCCCGACCGCAGCGACTGGGCCGCGAGGTGCACGGCGACCAGCGACGACGAGCACGCCGTGTCCACCGACACCGCGGGGCCTTCGAGGCCGAGCGCGTAGGCGACACGCCCGGAGATGACACTGCTGAACGACGCCGTGCCGAGGAAGCCCTCGACCTGCTCGGGGATGGCGCTCAGCCGCGAGACGTAGTCGTTGGACAGCGCGCCGGCGAACACCCCGGTGCTGGTGCCGCGCAGCGAGGACGGGTCGATACCCGCCCGCTCCAAGGCCTCCCACGCCGTCTCCAGGACCTGACGCTGCTGCGGGTCCATCGCGAGGGCTTCGCGCGGTGAGATGCCGAAGAACTCGGGGTCGAAGTCGCCCGCGTTGTAGAGGAACGCGCCCTCGGAGGCGTACGTCGTGCCGCGGTGGTCGGGGTCCGGGTGGAACAGGGAGTCGAGGGGCCAGTCACGGTCGGTCGGGAAGTCGCCGACGCCGTCACGGGCTTCTGCGACGAGCTGCCACAGCTCGCTCGGCGAGGTGACGCCGCCCGGGTAGCGGCAGCCCATGCCGACGATGACGATCGGGTCGTCCGGGGAGGAACCGGCGCCGGCCGCGCTGGGGGCGACCACGGCCGGGGCCGGCTCCTCGGTCCCGATCAGCTCGGCGCGCAGGAACGTGCTCAGCGCGGCGGGCGTCGGGTGGTCGAAGACGAGCGTCGCGGGCAGCCGGAGGCCGGTCGCGGCGCCGAGGCGGTTGCGGAGCTCGACCGCGGTGAGCGAGTCGAACCCGATTTCGTTGAACGCGCGGGTCGCGGCGATGCCCGCCGCGTCCGCGTGACCGAGGACCTGCGCGACTTCGCGGCGCACCAGCTCCAGCAGCAGTTCGTCCTGCTCCGCGCCGGGCAGGCCGGTGAGCTTGCGACGCAGCTCGCCCGCCTGCTCGGCCGTCGCCGTCTTGGCCTTGCCGCGGGTGGACCCGCCGACCAGCGACCGGATGAGCGGTGAGATCGGCGCGTCGCTGCCGCGCACGGTGGCGCGGTCGAGCTTCAGGCCGAGCAGGACGGCGTGGTCGAGGGAGACGGCGCGGTCGAACATCGCCATGCCCTCTTCGGGCGCGATCGGCGGGAACCCGCTGCGGCGCATGCGTTCCTCGCCCGCGTCACCCAGCTCGCCGCGCATGCCGCCGGACCACAGGCCCCACGCGACGGACTGCGCGGCCTTGCCCTCGGCGCGGCGGCGCGCGGCCAGGCCGTCGAGGAAGGCGTTGGCGGCGGCGTAGTTGCCCTGGCCCGGGTTTCCGAGCACACCGGCGGCCGAGGAGAACGTGGCGAACCAGCGCAGCGGCAGGTCCGCGGTCAGCTCGTGCAGGTGCCAGGCCGCGTCGGCCTTCGGGTACAGGACCCGGTCGAGACGCTCGGGGGTCAGGGTGTCGATCGGGCCGTCGTCGAGGACGCCGGCCGCGTGGATGACGCCGGTCAGGTTCGGGATCCCGGCGAGCAGCGTGGCGACGGCATCGCGGTCGGAGCTGTCGCACGCGGTGATGGTGACGTTCCCGCCGAGCCCGGTCAGCTCTTCGGCCAGCTCGGCCGCGCCCGGGGCGTCCGGGCCGCGACGGCTGGTCAGCACCAGGTCGCGGAGGCCGTGCTCGGTGATCAGGTGCCGCGACAGCATCGCGCCGAGGCCGCCGGTGCCGCCGGTGATGAGGACTGTCCCGTCGGGACGCTTCGGGATGGTCAGCACCAGCTTGCCGATGTGCTTGGCCTGGCTCAGCAGCCGGAACGCCTCGGGTGCGCGGCGAACGTCCCAGACGCGACGCGGCAGCGGCTCGAACGTCCCCGCCGCGAACGGCTCGAGGACCTCGGCCCACATGCGGGAGAACTGCTCCGGACCGGCTTCGATGAGGTCGTAGGGCCGGTAGTGGACGCCGGTGTGCTGCGCGGCGACCTCGTCGGGGTCGCGCAGGCCCGCCTTGCCCATCTCGAGGAACCGGCCGCCACGCGGCAGCAGCCGCAGGGACGCGTCGACGAAGTCGCCGGTGAGCGCGTCGAGCACAACGTCGACACCGCGGCCTTCGCTGGTCGCGAGGAACTGCTGCTCGAAGTCGAGGGTGCGGGAGTTGGCGATGTGGGCGTCGTCGAGCCCGGCCTCGCGCAGGATGTGCTGCTTGGCGGGGCTCGCGGTGCTGTAGACCTCGGCGCCGAGGTGACGCGCGATCTGGATGGCCGCCATGCCGACACCACCGGCGCCGGCGTGGATCAGCACGCTCTCGCCCGGCTGCAGCCCGGCCAGCTCCTTCAGTCCGAAGTAGGCGGTGAGGAACACGAGCGGCACGGACGCGGCTTCTTCGTCGGTCCAGCTGCCGGGGATCCGCGCGCACATCGACCGCTGGGCGGTGGTGATCGTGCCGATGCCGCCGATCGCGACCCCCATGACGCGGTCGCCGGGGGCGAGATCGTCCACTTCGGACCCGACCTCGAGGACCACCCCGGCCACCTCGTTGCCGAGCGGGCCGGGCTCGCCGTCGAACATGCCGAGCACGTTGAGCGCGTCGCGGAAGTTCAGGCCCGCAGCCCCGACGGCGACGCGGATGTTCCCGGGCGCCAAGGGTTCCAGGGCTTGCGGGCACGGCTCCAGCCGCAGCTCCTCCAGGGTGCCGCGACCGGCCATGCCGAGCCGCCACGCGGTTTCGGCGGGCGGGACCAGCTCGTCCGTGCCCGGCAGCGGGCCGAGGCGCAGCGCGGAGAAGACGCCGTCGCGCAGGGTCAGCTGCGGTTCGCCGGTGGCGATGGCCGCGGCGACCTCGGAGTCGGAGAGATCGCCGGTCTCGGTGTCGATCAGGAGCACGCGGCCGGGCAGCTCGCTCTGCGCGGAGCGGCCGAGGCCCCAGACCGCGGCGGCGGCCGGGTCGACACGGCCGGTGGTGGCGTCGGCGGTGACGATGACCAGCTTGGCGTCGGCGAAGCGGTCTTCGGTCGACCACTGCTGCAGGACGGCCAGGACCTCGCGGGTGGCGAGCCGGGCGCTCTCGGCGGCGTCGTCCGGGTCGGTCAGCACCGGCAGGACGACAACCGGCGGCACGTCCCCGCCACCGAGGCGGCCGTGGAAGGACCAGCCGACCGGCTCGGGGTCGGCGGGCGTCGGCAGCGGCGTCCAGTCGAGGCGCCACAGCGCGTCCAGGCCCGGCGTCGACGCGGTGAGCGGGCCCGCGGTGAGTTCGCGCAGGGTCAGCGAGCCGACCGTGGCGACGGGCGAACCGGTGCTGTCGGCCGCGCGCAGGGTGACCGCGCCCGACGCGTCCCGCGTGATGCGCAGCCGCAGCTGGGACGCGCCGGTCGCGTGCAGGGCGACGTCCTGCCAGAGGAACGGCAGCTGCGCGCCGCCGCCCCCGCCGGTGACCAGGCCGATCGCGTGCAGGCCCGCGTCGAGCAGGGCGGGGTGCAGGCCGAAGCGCTCGACATCGGCCTTGCCCGCGTCCTCCGGCAGCGCGGTCTCGGCGAAGATCTCGTCGCCGAGGCGCCAGGCGTGGGTGAGACCGCGGAAGGTCGGGCCGTACTCCATGCCCGCGGCGGCGAAGGCCGGGTAGACGTCGGTGAGGTCGACCGGGGTCGCGTCACGCGGCGGCCACGCGGTCAGGTCGAAGCCGGCGGCCGGGGCCGTCGGGGCGAGGGTGCCGGTGCCGTGCAGCGTCCAGGAGCCCTCGCCGGCGCGGGAGTAGACGGCCACGGCGCGGCGGCCGCTCTCGTCCGGCCCGGCGACGGCGACCTGGACGTCGAGGGCCCCGGCCAGGACCATCGGCTCACGCAGGGTCAGCTCTTCCAGGT
The DNA here is from genome assembly GCF_055582965.1 of Amycolatopsis sp. NPDC104863. Taxonomy (NCBI): domain Bacteria; kingdom Bacillati; phylum Actinomycetota; class Actinomycetes; order Pseudonocardiales; family Pseudonocardiaceae; genus Amycolatopsis; species Amycolatopsis sp. NPDC104863. Next base: position 761,703 of record NZ_JBVJOW010000001.1, on the reverse strand, counting down.
GCGCGCACCCGGCTTCGTCCCCCGCGCGCAGGGCCAGCTCGACCAAAGCGGTGCCGGGCACGACGACCATGCCGCCGACGGCGTGGTCGGTCAGCCACGGGTGGGTGGACGGCGAGATCCGGCCGGTCAGCACAACCCCGGCGCCGTCGGCCAGCGTGACGGACGCGCCGAGCAGCGGGTGCCCGGCGTCGGCCAGGCCCAGCCCGCTCGGGTCACCGGCACTGCGGTTGCCGCGCAACCAGTAGATGTCGCGCTGGAAGGCGTAGGTCGGCAGGTCGATCGTGCGGGCGCCGGTCCCGGCGTAGAAGGCCGTCCAGTCGACGCGGGCGCCGCGGACGTGCAGCTCGGCCAGCACGGACATCGCGGTCAGCGCCTCGTCGCGGTCGCGCCGCAGCACCGGGACGGCGAGCACACCCTCGGCCGGCAGCGTCCGGGCGGCCATCCCGGCCAGCACCGAGTCGGGGCCGATCTCGACGAACCGGGAAACGCCCTCGCCACGCAGGAACTGGACGCCGTCGGCAAACCGGACCGGCTGGCGGACGTGCCGCGGCCAGTAGCCGGGGACGGTGACTTCGTCAGCGCCGGCGAGCCGACCGGTCACGTTGGACACCACCGGGATCGACGGCGCGTGGTAGGTCATCTCGTCGGCGATGGCGCCGAACTCGGCGAGCATGCCGTCCATCCGCGCGGAGTGCGACGCGTGGGAGATGTTGAGCCGCTTGGTCTTGCGGCCGCGCTCGGCGAACTTCGCCGCGAGGGCCTCGGCGACGGCTTCCTCGCCGGAGATGACGATCGAGTCGGGCGCGTTGAGGGCACCGATGGCGAGGCCGTCGGTCAGTTCGGCGGCGACCTCCTCCTCGGTGGCCTGGATGCCGATCATCGCGCCACCCGGCGGCTGCGCCTCCATCAGACGGCCGCGGGCGGTGATCATCCGGGCGGCGTCGGCGAGGTTCCAGACGCCGGCGACGTGCGCGGCGCCCAGCTCACCGGCGGAGTGGCCGACGACGTAGTCGGGGCGCGCGCCCCAGGACTCGTAGAGACGGAACAGCGCGACCTGCAGGGCGAACATCGCGGGCTGCGCGTAGGTCATCCGGTCGAGCAGCGACTGGTCGTCCCCGAAGACGATGTCGGCCAGCGGCCGGTCGAGGTGGGCGTCCAGAGCCGCGCAGGCCTCGTCGAACGCCGTACGGTACGCGGGGAACGTGTCGTACAGTTCGCGGCCCATGCCACAGCGCTGGGCGCCCATGCCGGAGAACAGGAACGCGGTGCGCCCGTGCAGCGGCTCACCGGTGACAACACCCGGCGCGGGGTCGCCGTTGGCCAGGGCGGTGAGCCCGGCCTTGAGGTCTTCCGCCGTGCGGCCGACGACGGCGGCCCGCGTCTCCAGCGCAGTGCGTGTGGTGGCCAGCGACCAGCCGAGGTCGAGCGGGTCGACGTCGTCCACAGTGGACAGCAGGGACCGAGCCGCACCCTGCAGCGCGGCCGGACCGCGGGCCGAGAGCAGCCACGGCTGGACGGCGGGCGGGGTCCGGTCCTCTTCGGACTCTTCGGGCGGGGGAGCCTGCTCCAGGATGACGTGCGCGTTGGTGCCACTGAGCCCGAAGGACGAGACACCCGCGCGGCGCGGACGCTCGGCGGACGGCCATTCCCGCCGTTCGGTGACCAGCTGCACCGCACCGGCGGACCAGTCGACGTGCGACGTCGGCTCGTCGACGTGCAGCGTCGCGGGCAGCACACCGTGGCGCATCGCCTCGATCATCTTGATGAGCCCGGCCGCGCCGGCCGCGGCCTGGCTGTGGCCGATGTTCGACTTGATCGAGCCGAGCCACAGCGGCTCGTCGCGCTCCTGGCCGTAGGTGGCCAGCAGGGCCTGGGCCTCGATCGGGTCACCCAGGGTGGTGCCGGTGCCGTGGGCTTCGACGGCGTCGACGTCCGCGGCGGTGAGCTTGGCGTTGGCCAGCGCGGCGCGGATGACCCGCTGCTGCGAAGGCCCGTTGGGCGCGGTGAGGCCGTTGGACGCGCCGTCCTGGTTGACCGCCGAGCCGCGGATCACCGCGAGGATGCGGTGACCGTTGCGCTTGGCGTCGGACAAGCGCTCCAGCAGGAGCATGCCCGCGCCCTCGGACCAGCCAGTGCCGTCGGAGCCCTGGGCGAAGGCCTTGCACCGGCCGTCCGGCGCCATGCCGCGCTGGCGGGAGAACTCGACGAACGTCTCCGGCGTCGCCATCACCGTGACGCCCCCGGCGAGGGCGAGCGAGCACTCCCCCGACCGCAGCGCGTGCGCGGCCAGGTGCACCGCGACCAGCGACGACGAGCACGCCGTGTCGATCGTGACGGCCGGGCCCTCCAGGCCGAGGGTGTAGGAGATCCGGCCGGACAGCACGCTGTTGGACGACCCGGTGCCGAGGAAGCCTTCGACCTCTTCGGACACCCCGTCGAACCCGGACACGTACTCGCTGCGCATCGCGCCGGCGAACACACCGGTGCCGCTGCCCTTCAGCGACGTCGTGTCCAGGCCCGCCCGCTCCAGCGCCTCCCAGGTGACCTCCAGCAGCAGCCGCTGCTGCGGGTCCATCGCCAGGGCCTCCCGCGGCGAGATGCCGAAGAAGCCCGCGTCGAACTCACCGGCGTCGTGCAGGAACCCGCCCTGGTTGCTGTAGGTGGTCCCGCGGTGCTCGGGGTCCGGGTGGTAGAGCGCCTCGGTGTCCCAGCCACGGTTGTCCGGGAACGCCGTGATGCCGTCGCCGCCCTCGGCGACCAGGTCCCACAGTCCCTCCGGCGAGGTGACACCGCCGGGGTACCGGCAGGCCATGCCGATCACGGCCAGCGGCTCGGAGCCGCTGTCCTCGGCCTCCTGCAGCCGTCGCCGCGTCTCGCGCAGCTCGGCGGTCAGCCGCTTGAAGTACTCGAGCGTCCGCTCGTCGGTGGTCATGACGGTGGTCCTCCTAGCGGCGGCAGGGCCGGGCCGGGGTCAGAGTTCGTTGTCCAGCAAGGCGAACATGTCGTCGATGGTCTCCACTTCGAGGTCGTCCCCGGCGGCCGGACGGGTCCGCTCCTGCCAGAGCGAGACCAGCTGCCGCAGCTTCGCCTCCACCGCGGCGCCGTCGGCCGTCGAGACGTCCACAGTGGACAGCTCGGCGGCGAGCCGGTCGATCCCGGCGCCCAGGCCGGTTTCCGGCGTCGCCGCCGCGGCCGGGACCACTTCGGACTGGAGGAACTTCGCCAGCGCGTCCGGGGTCGGGTAGTCGAAGATCAGCGTCGCGGGCAGGCGCAGCCCGGTGGCCGCGTCGAGGCCGTTGCGCAGCTCGACCGCGGTCAGCGAGTCGAAGCCGAGCTCGGTGAACGCCCGGCCGGGCTCGATCGCGTCGGCCCCGGTGTGCCCGAGCGCGGCCGCGGCCTGGCCGCGGACCACGGTCAGCAGGACCATTTCGGCGTCCTGCTGCGACAGCCCGGTCAGCTTGCGCTTGAGCCCGTCGGCCTGGGCCGCCGCGGCCATCGGGGCGGCGCGGCGGACGGATCCGCGCACCAGCCCGCGCAGCAGCGGGGGCACCGGCCCCGGCTCGGCCCGCAGGCCGGCGAGGTCGATCTTCACCGGCACGGACACCGGCTCGGCCAGCACACTCGCCTGGTCGAACAGCTCCAGGCCTTCGGCGGGGGCGAAGCTGCCGATGCCGTCGCGGCCCATCCGGGCGCTGTCCGCGGTGTCGCCCATGCCGTCGGCCCAGAGACCGAAGGCGAGTGACGTCGCGGGCAGCCCGAGGCCCCGGCGGTGCTGGGCCAGGCCGTCGAGGAAGGTGTTGGCCGCGGCGTAGTTGGCCTGGCCCGGCGCGCCGAGCACCCCGGCGGCCGAGGAGAACAGCACGAACATCGCCAGGTCACGGTCGCGGGTCAGCTCGTGGAGGTTCCAGGCCGCGTCGACCTTGGGCCGCAGCACCTTCTCGAGGCGCTCGGGGGTGAGCGCGGTGAGCAGTCCGTCGTCGAGGACGCCGGCCGCGTGGATCACGCCGCCGAGGTCCGGGGTCCGGTCGAGCACGGCGGCCAGCGCGGCGCGGTCGGCGGCGTCGCACGCCTCGATCCGCACGGTCGCGCCCAGCCCGGTGAGCTCTTCGGCCAGCTCGGCCGCGCCCGGGGCGTCCGGGCCGCGACGGCTGGTGAGCACCAGGTCGGTGACACCGTGGCGGGTGACCAGGTGCCGGGCCAGGACCGCACCCAGCCCGCCGGTGCCGCCGGTGACCAGCACGGTGCCTTCGGGGCGCCGCGGGATGGTCAGGACGACCTTGCCGACGTGCTTGGCCTGGCTGAGGTACCGCAGGGCCTCGGGGGCCCGGCGCAGGTCCCAGGTGCGGATGGGCAGCGGCTTGAGCGCGCCTGCTTCGAACAACACGATCAGCTCCTCCCAGATCCGCGCGATCCGGTCGTTCCCCGCTTCGATCACGTCGAACGCCCGGTAGGTCACACCGGGATGGTGCCCCTCGCCGCCGCCGTCCGGACGGACGTCGGTCTTCCCCATTTCCACGAACCGCCCACCACGCGGTAACAGGCGCATCGAGGCGTCGATGAACTCCCCGGTGAGCGCGTTGAGCACGACGTCGACGCCGTGGCCGCCGCTGGTGGCCAGGAACTTCTCCTCGAAGTCCAAGGTCCGCGACGACGCGAGGTGGCCGTCGTCCATCCCCGCTTCGCGCAGGACGTCCCACTTGCCTTCGCTCGCGGTGCCGTAGACCTCGGCACCCAGGTGCTTGGCCAGCTGCGTCGCGGCCATGCCGACCCCACCGGCGGCGGCGTGGATGAGCACCGACTCCCCCGCCTTCAGCGCGCCGAGGTCGGTCAGCGCGTAGTAGGCGGTGAGGAACACCAGCGGCACCGACGCGGCCTCTTCGAACGTCCAGCCGTCCGGGACCGGGGCCAGCAGCGCGCGGTCGGCGAAGGTGAGCGGGCCGAACCCGCCGTGCACCAGGCCCATCACGCGGTCCCCGACCTGCAGGTCGTCCACTTCGGACCCGACCTCGACGACCACACCCGCGGCCTCGTAGCCGATCCGGCCCGCGTCACCCGGGTACATGCCGAGGACGTTGAGCACGTCGCGGAAGTTGGTGCCGGCCGCGCGGGTGGCGATCCGGACCTCCCCCGGCAGCAGCTCGCCGACGGCCTCCGGGAACGGCTCGAACGAGAACCGCTCCAGGGTGCCCTTCTCGACGCTGTCGAGGCGCCAGCCGGGCTCGTGCCACGGCGGCACGAGGTCGTTCGACGACGCCGCGGTCAGCAGCCGGGCGGCGTGGACCACCCCGTCGCGGACGGCCAGCTGCGTCTCGTCGCCTTGGACGGCGAGCGCGGCCTGGACGTCCAGCTCGGCCGCGTCGACCAGGGTCAAACGGTCGGGGTGTTCGGACTGGGCACTGCGGACCAGGCCCCACACCGCGGCGGCGGCCGGGTCGACGGTGTCCGAAGTGGACACTGCGACGGCGTTCTCCGTCCGGACCACCAAGACGGCGTCGCTTTCCTTCGCGAGCCATTCCTGCAGCTTCGCCAGGGTCTCGGTGAGGAGGGTGTGCGTGGCCACCGGGGTGGTCTCGCCGTTCGGCACCGCGTCCAGGACTTCGTGCGGGGCCACGGTTCCGGGCTCGTTCACGACCGGGGCCCAGCCGAGCCGGAACAGCGCGTCGGACGTCTGCGGGCCGAGGTCGGTGACCTCGCGTAGCAGCAACGCGCCGACGGTCAGCACCGGGGCGCCGCCGCCGTCGGTGAGCTCCAGGCGGACGGCGTCGTCCCCGGCCTTGGCGACCCGGACGCGGGCGGCGGTGGCGCCGGCCGCGTGCAGGACGACGTCCCGCCAGAGGAACGGCAGCCGCGTGGCCGGGGCGTCCCCGGTCGGCAGCAGGCCGATGGCGTGCAGCGCGGAGTCGAGCAGCGCGGGGTGCAGGCCGAACTGCGCGGCGTCGCTGTGCGCGACCGAGGGCAGTTCGAGATCGGCGTAGACCTCATCGCCGTTCTGCCACGCAGCCGTGAGGCCCTGGAACACCGGCCCGTACTGCAGGCCCGCCTCGGCGAGCCCCGGGTACAGCTCGGTGACGTCGAGGGCTTCCGCACCCGCGGGCGGCCACTGGCTCTCCTGAGCGGCCGGGTGGCCCTCGCCGGTGGCGAGCAGGCCGGTGGCGTGGGCGGTCCACGGCTCCCCGGCCGGGGCGTCCGGGCGCCGGGTGTGGATCGACACCGGACGGCGGCCGTCGCCGTCCGGCGCGCCGACCACGACCTGCACCGACAGGCCGCCGGACTCCGGCAGCACCACCGGCGCGGCCAGGGTCAGCTCGGCCAGCCGGCCGCAGCCGAGCTCGGCGCCGGCCCGCACGGCCAGCTCGACCAGGGCCGCACCCGGGACCAGGACGGTGCCGAGCACGGCGTGGTCGGCGAGCCACGGCTGGGCCGCGCGGGACAGCCGGCCGTAGGCGACCAGGCCGTCCTCCCCCGCGGTCGGGACGGTCGCGCCGAGCAGCGGGTGCCCGGCCGCGGCCAGGCCCAGCCCGGCGGCGTCGCCGGTGCCCGCGGGTGCGTCGAGCCAGAACCGCTCGCGCTGGAAGGCGTACGTCGGCAGCGGAACCTCGCGGGCGCCGGTGCCCGCGAAGAACGCCGTCCAGTCGATGCGCGTGCCGGCCGTGACGAGCTTCGCGAACGCCGTCTCGGCGGTCTGCCGCTCGTCGCGGTCCTTGCGCAGGACCGGGACGAACACCGCGTCCGGGGCGCTGTCGAGGCCCATGGCCGAGAGCACGCCGTCCGGGCCCAGCTCGGCGAAGCGCGTGACACCGGCTTCGGTGAGCGCACGGACGCCGTCGGCGAACCGGACCGGCTCCCGCACGTGCCGCACCCAGTAGCCCGGGTCGGTCAGTTCGTCGGCGTGGCGCCCCGTGAGGGTGGAGACGACCGGGATGGACGGCTCGGTGTAGTCGATCGACCGCGCGACCGCCTCGAACTCGGCCAGCATCGGTTCCATCAACACGGAGTGGAAGGCGTGCGAGACGACCAGGCCCTTGGTGCGGCGGCCGCGTTCGGCGAGCGCCGCGGCGGCGGCGTGCACCGGACCGTCCACACCGGACAGGACGACGGCGTTCGGGCCGTTGATGGCGGCCAGGCCGACCTCGGCGGAGAGGAACTCCGCGACCTCGTCCTCGCTCGCCTGGACGGCGACCATCGCGCCACCCTCGGGCAGCGCCTCCATCAGCCGTCCCCGCGCCTCGACGAGCTTCGCGGCGTCCTCCAGGGAGAAGACCCCGGCGACGTGGGCCGCGGCGATCTCGCCGATCGAGTGTCCGGCGAGGAAGTCGGGACGGATGCCCCACGACTCGACCAGCCGGAACAGCGCGACCTCGAGGGCGAAGATCGCCGGCTGCGCGGTGCCGGTGCGGTTGATGTCCTCGCCGAGGCCCGGCAGCAACGCCAGGACCTCGTCGTAGGCCGCGGCGAAGACCGGGAACGCCTCGTAGAGCCCGGTTCCCATCCCGGCCCGCTGCGAACCCTGGCCGGTGAACAGGAAGGCGAGCTTCCCGTCGACCGCCCGGCCGGTGACCACACCGGAACCGGCACGGCCGCCGGCGAGGGCGGCCAGCCCGGCCCGGACGTCGCCGGTGAGCACGGCGCGCCGCTCGAACGCGGTGCGCGTGGTCGCCAGCGAGTAGGCGATGTCGAGGGGGTCTTCGAACCCGACGGTGCCGAGCAGCCGTTCCGCCTGCGCCTGCAGCCCGTCTTCGGTGCGGGCGGACAGGACCCACGGCAGCAATGCGGGCGGCTCGGGAGTCCGGGCCGGCGCGGGCTGGTCGGGGGCCTGCTCCAGCACGACGTGGGCGTTGGTGCCGCTGATGCCGAACGACGAGACCGCCGCGCGGCGCGGACGTCCGGCATCCGGCCACGGCCGTGCCTCGGTGAGCAGCCGGACCTCACCCTCGCTCCAGTCGACGTGCGGCGACGGCTCGTCGACGTGCAGGGTCGCGGGCAGGACGCCGTGGCGCATGGCCTCGACCATCTTGATGATCCCGGCGACGCCGGCCGCGGCCTGCGTGTGGCCGATGTTCGACTTGACCGAGCCGAGCCAGAGCGGCTCGTCGCGGTCCTGGCCGTAGGTGGCCAGCAGCGCCTGCGCTTCGATCGGGTCACCGAGCGCGGTGCCGGTGCCGTGCGCCTCGACGATGTCCACAGTGGACGAGTCCACTCCGGACGCCGCCAGCGCGCGGCGGATGACCCGCTTCTGGGACGGCCCGTTGGGAGCGGTGAGGCCGTTGGACGCGCCGTCGGAGTTCACGGCGGAACCCTTGACGACGGCGAGGATCCGGCGTCCGTTGCGCTTGGCCTCGGAAAGCCGTTCGAGGAGCAGGAACCCGGCCCCCTCGGCCCAGGCGGTGCCGTCGGCGGCGGCCGCGAAGGGCTTGCAGCGGCCGTCGGCGGCGAGGCCGCGCTGGCGGGAGAACTCGATGAAGGGGTTGGGGCTGGACATGACGGTCGCGCCGCCGACCAGGGCGAGCGTGCACTCGCCGGAGCGCAACGCCTGTGCCGCCCAGTGCAGGGCGACCAGCGACGACGAGCACGCCGTGTCGACGGAGACGGCCGGGCCTTCGAGCCCGAAGGTGTAGGCGACGCGGCCGGACAGGACGCTGCTCGCGCTTCCCGTGCCGAGCAGGCCTTCCATGCCGTCCGGGGTGGACGGCAGGCGGGAGGCGTAGTCGTCGTACATGACACCGGCGAAGACGCCGGTGGCGCTGCCCCTGAGGCTCACCGGGTCGATGCCGGCGCGCTCGAACGCCTCGTGCGCTGTCTCCAGCAGCAGGCGCTGCTGCGGGTCGACGGTGAGCGCCTCCCGCGGCGAGATGCCGAAGAACTCGGCGTCGAAGTCGGCGGCGTCGAGCAGGAAGCCGCCTTCGCGGGCGTACGACGTGCCGGGGTGGTCCGGGTCGGGGTTGTAGAGCCGGTCGAGGTCCCAGCCGCGGTCGGCGGGGAACGGCGTGATGGCGTCGGTCCCGTCGGCGACCAGGCGCCACAGGTCCTCGGGCGAGCTGACGCCCCCGGGGAACCGGCAGCTCATGGCGACGATGGCGATGGGCTCGTCCGAGGCGACCACGGTCGGCGTCTCGGTCGTTTCGGTCTCGCCGACCAGCTCGGCCCGGACGTGGGTGGCCAGGTCGAGCGGCGTCGGGTGGTCGAAGACGAGGGTGGCGGGCAGCCGCAGCCCGGTCGCCTCGCCGAGGCGGTTGCGCAGCTCGACGGCGGTGAGCGAGTCGAAGCCCAGCTCGGTGAAGGCGCGCCCGGCCTCGACGGAGGCGGTCCCGTGCCCGAGCACGCCGGCGACGTGCCCGCGCACGAGGTCGAGCAGGTGCGTCTGCTGGTCGGCGGGCGAGAGCCGCGCGAGGGTGGCGGCGAGTCCCGCGGCGGCTGCGGCGTTGGCGGCACCGCGTCGCTTCGGGACCTTCACCAGCCCGCGCAGCACCGACGGCGGTTCGGTGGTCCGGGCGAGGGTCCGCAGGGTCGGCAGGTCGAGCTTGACCGGCACCGGAACCGGGGTTCCGGCGGCCAGGGCGGCGTCGAACAGGGCCAGGCCTTCGGTTTCGGTCAGGGCTCCGAATCCCGCGCGGGCCAGCCGGTCGAGGTTGGACTGGTTGCCCATGCCGTTGGCCCAGAGGCCGTAGGCGAGTGAAGTCGCCGGGAGGCCTTCGGCGTGACGCCGTTGGGCGAGGTTGTCGAGGAGGGCGTTGGCCGCGGCGTAGTTCGCCTGGCCGGGGCCGCCGAGGATGCCGGAGACCGAGGACAGGAGGACGAACTGGGTGAGCGGTTTGTCCTTGGTCAGCTCGTGGAGGGTTTCGGCCGCGTCGGCCTTGGGGCGGAGGACGGCTTCGAACCGCCCAGGGGTGAGCTCGGTGAGGATGCCGTCGTCGAGGACGCCGGCCGCGTGGACGATGCCGGTGAGGTCCTCGATGCCGTTGACCAGCGTTTCGAGGGCTTCGCGGTCGGCGACGTCGCAGGCTACGACCTGGGCGCCGAGTTCTTCCGCGAGTTCCTTCGCACCGGGGGCGTCGAGACCTCGGCGGCTGGTGAGGACCAGGGTGACGTTCTGGGTGGCGGTCAGGTGGCGGGCGATGGCTGCGCCGATGCCGCCGGTGCCGCCTGTGATGAGGACGGTGCCTTCACCCCAGGTCGCGGGGTCGCCGGTGGTGGTGCGGGCGAGGCGGGGGGCTTCGGTGATGCCGTTGCGGATGCGGATCTGGGGTTCGCCGGTGGCCAGGGCCAGGGCGACCTCGGCGCGGATGCGGTCGGCGGCTTCGCCGCCGCCCGCGCCGCCGGTCCGGGCGACCTCGCCACCGGTCTGGGCGGCCTCGCCACCGATCTGGGCGGCACCACCGCTGCTGGGCTGGGCGGCCTCGCTGCCGGGCTGGGCGGCCTCGCCACCGATCCGAGCAGCCTCGCCGCCAGTCCCGGCAGCCTCGCCGCCAGTTCGGGCGTCAGCATCGCCACCGAGGGGGGTGCCCTCGACCACCACGAACCGGTCCGGGTGCTCCGAAGCCGCGCTGCGGGCCAAGCCGCGGACCGCCGCCCCGGCCGGGTTATCGCCCGTGTGGATGACCATCCGCGTGTCGGCGAGCTGGTCGTCCGCCAGGAACTCCTGGACCGCCGTCAGCGTCGCGGCCAATGCCTCGTGCGGCTCGCTGTCCGGTGCCGTGAACACCTGCGTGGTCACGTCACCGACCTCTCCGGCCGGGACCTCGACCCAGGTCAGCTCGTACAGCGAGTCCGTGCCCTGCGCCCGCGGGGCCTCCGCGACCCGAACCGTGACCGTGCCGAGCGTTGCCACCGGGGCGCCCGTGGCGTCCGTGGCCAGGACCGACACCGTGTCCGTCCCGGACTGCGTAACCCGCACCCGCAGCGCAGAAGCGCCGGTCGCGTGCAAAGTGACGTCACCGAACAGGAACGGCAACCGCGTCCCCTCGCCGGGCAGCAGGCCCAGGGTGTGCAGGGCCGCGTCGAGCAGGGCCGGGTGCAGGCCGAAGCCGTCGACGTCCGTGCCCTCCGGCAGCTCCACCTCGGCGAACACCGTGTCCCCGGCGCGCCACGCGGCGGTGAGGCCGCGGAACGGCGGCCCGTAGTCCAGACCCGCCGCGGCCATGTCCGCGTAGAGCCCGTCCAACGCAACCGGCTCGGCGGCCGGCGGCCACTCGGTGAGCCCCGAGCTTTCCCGGGAAGGCTCGGGAGTGAGGGTGCCGGAAGCGTGTTCGGTCCACTCCCCCTCCGCGGCGCGCGAGTGGATCGAGACCGGACGCCGTCCAGCCGCATCGGCCGCGCCGACGAGCACCTGGACGTCGACCGTCCCGCGCAGCACCAGCGGCGCCGCGAGGGTCAGCTCCTCGACACCCGCGCACCCGGCCTCGTCGCCGGCACGGATGGCCAGCTCCAGCAGGCCGGTGCCCGGCACCAGGACCTCGCCGAACGCGGCGTGCCCGGCCAGCCACGAGTGCGTGGCCGTCGAGAGCCGTCCGGTGAGGACCCAGCCCTCGCCGTCGGCGAACGGGACCGCCGCGCCGAGCAGCGGGTGCCCGGCCGTCTGGAGCCCGGCGGCGCGGACGTCGCCTGCGCCGGTTCCGGCGGCCAGCCAGTAGTGGCGGCGGTCGAACACCGTCGTCGGCAGGTCGACCACCCGGGCGCCGGTGGGACGGAAGACGGCGGCCCAGTCGACCGGGACACCGCGGGTGTGCGCGGCGGCCAGCGTTGTCAACGCCGTGGTGGCTTCGTCGCGGTCGGCGCGCAGGAACGAGGCCGCGAAGCCGTCGTCAGCGGCCAAAGCCGTGAGGACCGCGGCCGGGCCGACCTCGAGGAACTTCGACACCCCGGCCTCGCGCAGCCACGAGAGGCCGTCGGCGAACCGGACGGTCGCGCGGACGTGCTCGACCCAGTACTCCGGCTCGGCGACCCGATCGGTCCGCGACCCATCCACAGTGGACACGAACGGGATCCGCGGCGCGGAGAACTCCAGCTCCCGCACGACCGCGGCGAACTCGTCGAGCATCGGCTCCATCAGCGCCGAGTGGAACGCGTGCGAGACCTCCAGGCGCTTGGTCCGCCGGCCGAGCTTCTCGAACTTCTTGGCGAGCTTGAGCGTCGGCGACGCGGCCCCGGACAGCACCACGGCGTTCGGCCCGTTGACCGCAGCCAGCGAAACCTTCGGCGTCAGGTGCTCACGAACCTCCTCTTCGGACGCCTGCACGGCGACCATCGCGCCGCCCTCGGGCAGCGCCTCCATCAGCCGTCCCCGCGCCTCGACGAGCTTGGCCGCGTCCTCGAGCGACAGCACCCCGGCGACGTGTGCCGCGGCGATCTCGCCGATCGAGTGCCCGGCGACGAAGTCGGGCACGATCCCCCACGACTCCGCGAGCCGGTACAGCGCGACTTCCAGGGCGAAGATCGCGGGCTGCGCGTTGCCGGCCCGGTCGAGGTTCTCGCCGATCTCCGGCAACAACGCCCGGACCTCGTCGTAGGCGGCAGCGAAGACCGGGAACGCCTCGTACAGCCCGGATCCCATGCCGACCCGCTGCGAACCTTGGCCGGTGAACAGGAACGCGGTCCGTCCAGGCAGGACACGTCCCGAGACAACGAAGTCACTGTCCACACCGGACGCCAGAGCGTCCAAACCAGACCGGAGATCACCAAGAATCACGGCACGGCGATCGTGCGCAGTACGAGTGGTGGCCAGCGAAAGGCCGACATCAACAGGCTCGCCCTCGACGTCCCGCAGTCGGGCAGCCTGCTCGCGCAAGACCTCGTCACTGCGACCGGACAGCACCCACGGCACCAAAGGAGGCGGCGTCACCGAGCGCGAAACCGGCGCCACAGTGGGAGCCTGCTCCAGGATGACGTGCGCGTTGGTCCCGCTGATCCCGAACGACGACACGGCACTGCGCCGCGCCCGCCCGGTCTCCGGCCACGCCCGCCCCTCGGCCAGCAGCGTGACATCGCCGGCTTCCCAGTCGACGTGCGGCGTCCGCTCCCCCAGGTGCAACGACGGCGGGAGGACACCGTGGTGCATGGCCTGGACCATCTTGATGATCCCGGCAACACCGGCAGCGGCCTGGGTGTGCCCGAAGTTGGACTTCACCGAGCCGAGGTACAACGGCTCGGCGTCCCGCTCACGGCCATAGGTGGCCAGCAAAGCCTGCGCCTCGATCGGGTCACCAAGCGTGGTGCCGGTCCCGTGCGCCTCGACGGCGTCCACAGTGGACGACTCGACCCCCGCAGCAGCCAGCGCCTGACGGATCACCCGCTGCTGGGACGGACCGTTGGGCGCCGTCAGGCCGTTGGACGCGCCGTCGGAGTTCACCGCGGAACCGCGCACCACAGCCAGAATCCGGTGCCCGTTGCGCCGCGCGTCCGACATCCGCTCCAGCACGAGCATGCCCGCGCCCTCGGCCCAGCCGGTCCCGTCGGCGTCGGCCGAGAAGGACTTGCAGCGGCCGTCGGCGGCGAGGCCGCGCTGGCGGGAGAAGCCGATGAACGTCTCCGGCGTCGCCATCACGGTCACACCGCCCGCCAATGCCAGCGAGCACTCACCGGAGCGCAGGGCCTGCATGGCCCAGTGCAACGCGACCAGCGACGACGAGCACGCCGTGTCGACCGAGACCGCCGGGCCCTCCAGGCCGAGCGTGTAGGCGACACGCCCGGACAGGACGCTGCCGGACGTGCCGGTGCCGAGGAAACCCTCGACGTCGTCGGGCACGTCGCCGAGCCGGGTGCCGTAGTCGTGGTACATCACGCCGGCGAACACGCCGGTCGGGCTGCCCTTGAGCGACGCCGGGTCGGTGCCCGAGCGCTCCAGGGCCTCCCACGACGTCTCCAGCAGGAGCCGCTGCTGCGGGTCCATCGCGAGGGCTTCCCGCGGGGAGATGCCGAAGAACTCCGGGTCGAAGTAGCCGGCGTCGTGGAGGAAGCCGCCTTCGCGGGTGTAGGTCTTGCCGGGGCGGTCGGGGTCGGGGTCGTAGATGCCGTCGACGTCCCAGCCGCGGTCCTCGGGGAACCGCGTGACGCCGTCACGGCCGCCGGACACCAGGTCCCACAGCTCTTCCGGCGACGTCACGCCGCCCGGGTAGCGGCAGGCCATGCCGACGATGACGATCGGGTCGTCGCCGGACCGCGCCGGGGTGAACGTCGGCTTGACCGGCTCGTCCTCCGCGCCCAGCAGCTCCGCGAGCAGGAACGCGGCCAGGGCGAGCGGGGTCGGGTGGTCGAACGTCAGCGTCGCGGGCAGCCGCAGGCCGGTGGCCGTGCCGAGGCGGTTGCGGAACTCGACGGCGGTGAGCGAGTCGAACCCGAGGTCGCCGAACGCGCGGTCGGCCTCGACGGCGTCAGGGCTCGTGTGGCTGAGCACCATCGCGGCTTCGGTGCGGACCAGCTCGGTCAGCAGCCGCGTCTGCTCGGACGCCGGCAGCCCGGCCAGGCGCTCGCGCAACCCGCCCGCTTCGGCGACGCCGGCGGTGCGACGGCGGGTCCGGACCAGGCCGCGCAGGACGTGCGGGACTTCGGCCGCGCGCAACGCCGGGAGGTCGAGCCGCGTCGCGACCGGGCGCGGGTCGTCACCGAGGGCCAGGAGGTCGAACAGCTCCAGCCCGGCGTCGACCGGCAGCGGCGTGAAGCCGGAACCGCCGCGGCCGTCGCCCATGCCGGTTTCCCAGAGGCCGTAGGCGATCGACGTCGCCGGGAGGCCTTCCGCACGGCGCCGGGCGGCGAGGCCGTCGAGGAACCCGTTGGCGGCTGCGTAGTTCGCCTGCCCCGGTGCGCCGAGGGCGCCCGCGATCGAGGAGAACGTGACGAACAGCTTGAGGCCGCTGGTCAGCTCGTGCAGGTGCTGCGCCGCGACGGCCTTCGGGCCCGCGACGGCGGCCAGGCGCTCGGGCGTCATCGAAGTGAAGACGCCGTCGTCGAGGACACCGGCCGCGTGCACAACGCCGGTCAGCTCGGCCGGGACCAGCGCGAGCACGGACTGCAGCTGGTCGCGGTCGGTGACGTCGCACGCGGCGAACGTCACCTCGGCGCCGAGCTCGGTCAGCTCGCGGCGCAGGTCGTCCGCGCCGGGGGCGTCCCCGCCGCGGCGGCCGACGAGCAGCAGGTGCCGGACGCCGTGGCGCTCGACGAGCCGCCGCGCGACCTGGGCGCCGAGTCCGCCGGTGCCGCCGGTGACCAGAACGGTTCCGTCGAGGGTCCAGTCCGGGTCGCCGGTCGCGCGGGCCCGCGCCAGGCGGGGAACACGTGGACCGTCATCGGTGAAGGCGATCTCGGGCTCACCGGTGGCCGCGGCCGCCGCGAGGTCGCCGGTGCCGTGGACCAGGACCAGGCGGTCCGGGTACTCGGCCTGGGCGCTGCGGACGAGCCCGGCGACGGCGGCGTGCGCCGGGGTGTCGCCCGGGACGTGCACAACGACCTGGCCCTCTCCGGCGAGCCGTTCCTGCAGCTCGGCGAGCACGGTGTCGGCCGAAATCCCTTCGAGCACATCAACTTCGGGTGCGTCCGAGGGCAGGGCCACCGGGATCCAGTCCACAGTGAACACCGCGTCGCCGGCCGTGGAGGCCAGCGGGGCGTCGCCGACCGGGCGCAGGCTCAGGGAGGCCGCGGTCAGGACCGGCTCGCCGGTGCCGTCGGTGACGGTCAGCGAGAAGGCATCCGGCCCGGCGGGCGTGAGCTTCGCCCGGAGCGTGCTCGCGCCGGTGGCGTGCAGCCGCAGCCCGGTCCACGAGAACGGCAGCCGGGCCGGGCCGCCGGTCAGGCCGACGGCGTGCAGGACAGCGTCGAGCAGCGCCGGGTGCAGGCCGAAGCCGGTGACCTCGGTGCCGTCCGGCAGCGCGACCTCGGCGAAGACGTCGTCACCGAGGCGCCAGGCGGCCTGCAGACCCCGGAAGGGATCGCCGTAGCCGAGCCCGGCGTCGGCGAGAGTCGTGTAGAAGCCCTCCAGGTTGGCGGCCTCGGCTCCCGCGGGCGGCCACTGGGCCGAGCTTTCACGGGAAAGCTCCGCTTCGGGGAGGAGCGAGCCGGTCGCGTGCAGGTCCCAGTCGGTGTCGGCGTCCTGGGGGCGGGAGTGGATCGCGAGGGTGCGGCGGCCGGAGTCGTCGGCGTCCGAAAGGGACACTCGCAAGTGGACCGGCGTGGTGGTGAGGACGAGCGGGGCCTGCAGCGTCAGCTCTTCGACTTCGCCGCACCCGGCCTCGTCGCCGGCGCGGACGGCCAGTTCGGCGAACGCCGTGCCCGGCAGCAGGACCGTGCCGCGGATCTGGTGCCCGGCCAGCCACGGCTGCTCGTCGAGCGAGAGCCGTCCGGTCAGGACCAGGCCGCCGCGTTCGGGCAGCGCGACGGCAGCGCCGAGCAGCGGGTGGTCGAGCGCGCCGAGGCCCAGCGCCGTGGCGTCGCCGCCGCCCGGCGGGGCAAGCAGCCAGAACCGGCGGCGCTGGAAGGCGTATGTCGGCAGGGACGCCGGGCGCGCGCCGCTCTCGGCGAAGAAGCGGGTCCAGTCGACCGGTGCGCCCGCGGCGTGGATCGCGCCGAGGGCGGAGACGGCCGCGCGGGCCTCCTCCTGGTCCTTGCGCAGCGCCGGGACGAACGCGGCGTCGGGAGCGCTGTCCGGGCCCATCGCGGCGAGGACGGCGTCCGGGCCGAGCTCGAGGAACGTCGTGACGCCGTCGGCGGCCAGGCGCTCGACCGCGTCGGCGAACCGGACGGTCTCGCGGACATGGGTCACCCAGTAGGCCGGGTCGGTGAAGTCGGCGTCGGGCGTGACCGTGGAGACGATCGGGAGGCGCGGCTCGGCGTAGGTCAGCGACCGCGCGACGGCGTCGAACTCCGCCAGCATCGGCTCCATCAGCGCCGAGTGGAACGCGTGGGACACCACGAGGTGCTTGGTGCGACGACCATCGCGGGCGAACTGTGCGGCGACCGTCCGCAGTGCACTGTCCACACCGGAAAGCACGACAGCGGTGGGGCCGTTGACCGCGGCCAGCGAAACCTCGTCGGAGAGAACGTCGGCGACCTCGGCCTCGGTGGCCTCGATCGCGACCATCGCGCCGCCCTCGGGCAGCGCCTCCATCAGCCGGCCGCGCGCCTCGACCAGCTTCGCGGCGTCTTCCAGGGAGAACACTCCGGCGACGTGCGCGGCGGCGATCTCGCCGATGGAGTGCCCGGCGAGGACGTCCGGCGCCACGCCCCAGGACTCGAAGAGCCGGTACAGCGCGACTTCGAGGGCGAAGATCGCAGGCTGGGCGGTGCCAGTGCGGTTGATGTCCTCACCGAGGCCCGGCAGCAGCGCCCGGACCTCGGCATACGCGGCGGCGAACACCGGGAACGCCTCGGCCAGCGCGTCACCCATGCCGGGGCGCTGGGAGCCCTGACCGGTGAACAGCGCGGCGAGCCGTCCGGTGACCGCGCGGCCGGTGACGACGTTGGCCGCCCGGCCGGTGTCGGCGAACGCGGCCAGCCCGGCCCGCAGCACGGCGGGGTCGGTGCCGACGACGACCGCACGCCGCTCGTGGGCGGTGCGGGCCGTGGCCAGTGACCACGCGACGTCGAGCGGTTCGGCGGTGACGTTGGCCAGCCGCGCGGCCTGGGCCCGCAGCGCCTCTTCGGACCGTCCGGAAAGGACCCACGGCAGAACCGCGGGCGCAACCCCGACGGCTGTGACCTCCTCGGCCGGGACGTGCTCCAGCACGACGTGCGCGTTGGTGCCGCTGAAGCCGAACGACGAGACACCGGACCGGCGCGGACGGCCGGTCTCCGGCCACGGCTCGACGCCGGTGGCGACGCGGATCGCGCCGGTCTCCCAGTCGACCTGGGCCGACGGGGCGTCGACGTGCAGGGTCGCCGGGACCACGCCGTGGCGCATGGCCTCGATCATCTTGATGACCCCGGCGACGCCCGCCGCGGCCTGCGTGTGGCCGAAGTTGGACTTCACCGAGCCGAGCCGCAGCGGCTCTTCGCGCTCCTGGCCGTAGGTCGCCAGGAGGGCCTGGGCCTCGATCGGGTCGCCGAGACGGGTGCCGGTGCCGTGCGCCTCGACGACGTCGACGTCCGATGTGGACAGTCCGGCGTTGGCCAGCGCCTGGCGGATCACGCGCTGCTGCGCGGGCCCGTTGGGTGCGGTGAGGCCGCTGGAGGCGCCGTCCTGGTTGACGGCGGATCCCTTGAGCAGTGCGAGAACCTGGTGGCCGTTGCGGCGCGCGTCGGACAGCTTCTCCAGCAGCACGAACCCGGCGCCCTCACCCCACGCGACACCGTCGGCGCCGTCGGAGAAGGCCTTGCAGCGGCCGTCGACGGCCATCGCGTTCTGCTTGCTGAAGTCGACGAACGGGTCCGGGTTGACCATGATCGTGACGCCACCGGCCAGCGCGAGCGAACACTCGCCGGACCGCAGGGCCTGGCTCGCCAGGTGCATCGCGACCAGCGACGACGAGCACGCCGTGTCGACCGCGACGGCCGGGCCCTCGAAGCCAAAGGTGTAGGAGACGCGGCCGGCCATCATCGCGCCGGACGTGCCGGTGCCGAGGAACCCCTCGACCTCCTCGGGGATCTTCGTCAGGCGTGACGCGTACTCGTGGTAGATCGCACCGGTGAACACGCCGGTGTCGCTGCCGCGCAGGGTGCTCGGCGCGATGCCCGCGCGTTCGAAGGCCTCCCAGGCGATCTCCAGCAGGAGCCGCTGCTGCGGGTCCATGGCCAGCGCTTCACGCGGCGAGATGCCGAAGAACTCGGGGTCGAAGTCACCGGCGGCGGGCAGGAACCCACCGGTGCGGGTGTGCGAGACACCCTGCTTGCCCGGCGTCTGATCGAAGAGCGCCGCCAGGTCCCAGCCGCGGTCGGTCGGGAACTCGCTGAGGCCCTCGCGGCCTTCGACGACCAGGCGCCACAGGTCTTCCGGCGTCGACGCGCCGGGGAACCGGCAGCTGGTCGCGACGATCGCGATCGGCTCGTCGGCGGCCGCGACCCGCGCGCGGGTGCGCGGGCCGGCGGCGAGGTCGCCGAGCAGCTCGGACCGGACGTACCCGGCGAGCGCGACCGGGGTCGGGTGGTCGAAGATGACCGTCGCGGGCAGCCGCAGGCCGGTCGCGGCGCCGAGGCGGTTGCGCAGCTCGACGGCGGTGAGCGAGTCGAAACCGAGGTCCATGAAGCCGCGGCCGGGCTCGACGGTGGCCGCGGTGACGTGCCCGAGCACCAGCGCGACCTGCGTGCGGACCAGGTCGAGGAGCTCACGGTCCTGCTCGGCCTCGGTCAAGGTGGCCAGGCGCCGGGCGAGCGACGAGTCCTGGCCGCCACCGGACTTCGCGGTCCGGCGGCCGGGCTTGACCAGCGTGCCGAGCAACGGCGGCAGCGGTTCGGACGCGGCCGCCGCGGCCAGCACCGGCAGGTCCAGCTTCACCGGCACGGCCAACGGCGACCCGGCGGCCAGGGCCGCGTCGAAGAGGGCGAGGCCTTCGGCGACGGGCAGGGCCGGGGTGCCGCTCTGGCGCAGGCGGGCCAGGTGGGCCTCGCCCATCGCCTCACCCATGCCCGCGGCCCACGGCCCCCAGGCCAGCGACTGCCCGGCGAGGCCCTGCGCGCGGCGGTGCGCGGCGAGGGCGTCGAGGTAGGCGTTGGCGGCAGCGTAGTTGCCCTGCCCGGGCGCGCCGAGGACCCCGGCGGCCGAGGAGAACGTGACGAACAGGTCGACGTCGCCGGCCAGCTCGTGCAGGTGCCGGGCCGCGTCGACCTTCGGGCCGAACACGTAGTCGAGACGCTCGGGCGTGAGGGTGTCGATGGTGCCGTCGTCGAGGACGCCGGCGGCGTGGACGACGCCGGTGAGGTCGACGTCCTGGAGCAGCGCGGCCACGGCGTCGCGGTCGGCGACGTCGCAGGCGACGATCTCCACCTCGGCGTCGAGTTCGGCGCGCAGGTCCGCGGCGCCCGGGGCGTCCGGGCCGCGACGGCTGGTGAGCAGCAGCTTCCGGACGCCGTGGTTCTCCACCAGGTGCCGGGCGATCAGCGCGCCCAGGCCGCCGGTGCCGCCGGTGATCAGGACCGTGCGGTCGGTGTCGAGGGCGCGCGGCACGGTGAGGGCGATCTTGCCGATGTGCTTGGCCTGGCTGAGGAACCGGAACGCCTCACGCGCTTCGCGGACGTCCCAGGACCGCACCGGCAACGGCTTGAGCGCGCCGGAGTCGAACAGCTCGATCAGCGCGTCCCACATCTGCGCGGTGCGCTCGGGACCGGCGTCGATCAGGTCGAACGCCTGGTAGCCGTCACCCTCGCGGATGTCGGTCTTGCCCATCTCGAGGAACCGGCCGCCGGGGGCCATCGTGCGGAAGGAGGCGTCGATGAAGTCGCCCGCGAGGGCGTTCAGGACGACGTTGATGCCGCTGAAGCGCTCTTCGAACTCCAGGGTGCGGCTCGAAGCGATGTGGTCGTCGTCGAGGCCCGCCTCGCGGAGGATGTGCTGCTTGCCCTCGCTGGCCGTGCCGTAGACGTCGGCGCCGAGGTACTGCGCGAGCTGCGTGGCGGCCATGCCGACGCCGCCGGCAGCCGCGTGGACGAGGATCGACTCCCCCGCCCGCAGGTCCGCGAGGTCGACCAGGGCGTAGTAGGCGGTGAGGAACACCAGGGGCGTCGTCGCGGCCTGTTCGTACGTCCAGTCCGCGGGCTTGCGGGTGATCATCGGCCGTTCGGCGACGGCGATCGGACCCGCGCCACCCGAGACGAGGCCCATGACCTCGTCGCCCGGGTGCAGGTCGTCGACGTCGGCACCGACTTCGAGGACGGTTCCGGCGAACTCGCTGCCGAGCAGCCCGGCCTCGCCGGGGTACATGCCGAGGGCGTTGAGGACGTCGCGGAAGTTCAGCCCGGCCGCGCGCACGCTGACGCGGACGCCGAGCGGGCTCAGCGGCTCTTCGGGAACCTCTTCCAGGGTCAGGTGGTCGAAGGTGCCCTTGCCCGCGAGGCCGAGGCGCCAGTTCCCGGCCGGCGGCAGCAGCCGTCCGGCGGCTTCGGGCGTGACCAGGCGCGGGACACGCAGCTCGCCTTCGCGCACGGCGACCTGCGGTTCTCCCGCGGCGAGGACGGCGTCGGTCAGCTCGTCGGCGTCGGCGAGAAGGAACCGGCCTGGGTGTTCGGACTGCGCACTGCGCACCAGGCCCCACACCGCGGCGGCAACCGGGTCCACATCGGACTGTCCGGTGTGGACGAGCAGCTTCACGTCGGCGTACCGCTCGTCGGCGAGGAATGTCTTGAGGACGTCGAGGGTCTCGCCGGTCAGCGCACGCACGTCGTCGCCGGAGGCACGGAAGACGACAACGTCGGCGACCTCCGGCCAGTCCGCGTGACCCGGCACGTCGCCGGTGGGGACGATCGGCTGCCAGGTCACCTCGTAGAGCCCGTCGACACTCGCCGACGGACGCAGCTGCTCGGCCGAAACCGGCCGCACGACCAGGGATCCGACCGTGGCGACCGGCGCACCGGTGCCGTCGGCGACCTGCAGCGACACGGCGTCGGTGCCGGACGGCGTCAGCTTGACGCGCAGTTCGGCGGCCCCGGAAGCGTGCAGGACAACGTCGCTCCACGCGAACGGCAGCCGCGCGGGGCCGTCCCCGGAGGCGAGGGCGTGCAGAGCGGCGTCGAGCAACGCCGGGTGCAGGCCGAACCGGCCCGCCTGGTCCCGGGCGGCGTCGGGCAGCGCGACCTCGGCGTAGGTGTCGTCGCCGAGCCGCCAGACCCCTTGCAGGCACTGGAAAGTCTCGCCGTAATCAAGCCCGGCGGCCGCCAGCTCTTCGTAGCGACCATCAAGGGAGACGGCCTCGGCGCCCGGCGGCGGCCACTCCCCCAGGTCGGAGCTTTCACGGGAAAGCTCCGCATTGGCAAGGGAGCCGGTGGCGTGCAGGGTCCAGTCTCCGGCGCCGTGCGGTCGCGAGTGGACGGTCAGCGGGCGGCGGCCGGACTCCTCCGGCGCACCCGCCCACAGCTGGACCTGGACCGCGCCGGTCTCCGGGAGCACCAGCGGCGTCTGGAGGGTCAGCTCTTCGAGCGCGGACAGGCCGGTCTCGTCCGCGGCGCGGACGGCCAGCTCGACCAGCGCCGTGCCGGGCACGACAACCTGGCCGTGCACGGCGTGCTCGGCCAGCCACGGGTGGGTGCGCAGGGACAGGCTGCCGGTGAACAGGAACCCGTCGGCGTCGGCGACGGACACCGCCGCGCCGAGCAGCGGGTGCTCGATCGAGCCGAGGCCGAGCCCGGCGGCGTCGCCGGTGGACGCCGTCGCGGGCAGCCAGTAGCTCGCGCGCTGGAACGGGTAGGTGGGCAGGTCGACGCGCCGGCCGCCGGCGAGCATCGCGGCCCAGCCGACCTTGCCGCCGTGGACGTGCACCGCGGCCAGCGCGGCGACGAGCGTCTCGACCTCGGGACGGTCGCGGCGCAGGGCGGGGACGAACAGGCCGTCCGCGCTGTCCTGGCCCGCGGCCGAGAGGACGCCGTCCGGGCCCAGTTCGAGGAAGCGGGTGACGCCGGCGTCGACCAGCGCGCGGACGCCGTCGGCGAAGCGCACGGCCTCGCGGACGTGCCGGACCCAGTACTCCGGATCGGTGATCTCGGCGGTGGCGGCGATGTGACCGGTGACGTTCGAGACCAGCGCGATCTTCGGCGTCCGGTAGGTGATGCGGCGGGCGACCTCGCCGAACTCGGCGAGCATGCCGTCCATCAGCGCGGAGTGGAACGCGTGCGACACGGCGAGCTGCTTGGTCCGGCGGTCGGCGAACACCGCCTGGACCTGCCGGACGGCGTCCTCAGTGCCGGACACGACGATCGCGCGCGGGCCATTGACGGCGGCGATGTCCGCACCCGGCACCAGCGCCGCGCGAACCTCGTCCTCGTCGGCTTCGATCGCGCACATCGCGCCGCCACGCGGCAATGCGCTCATCAGACGGCCACGCGCGGCGACCAGCTCGGCCGCGTCGGCCAGGGACCAGACGCCGGCGACGTGCGCGGCGGCCAGCTCGCCGACGGAGTGGCCGATCAGGAACTCGGGGACCACACCCCACGACTCGACGAGCCGGTAGAGCGCGACCTCCAGGGCGAACAGCGCGGGCTGCGCGTTCCCGGTGTCCTGCAGCGCGTCGGCGTTCTCGCCGAAGACGATCTCGCGGACGCCGGGCAGCAGCGCGCACACCTCGTCGAAGGCCGCGGCGAACGCCGGGTACGCGTCGTACAGCTCGCGGCCCATGCCGAGCCGCTGGGAACCCTGGCCGGTGAAGGCGACGGCGAGCTGCCCGCCGACCGCTTCGCCGCTGGTCGCACCGTCCGCGACGGCCGACAGCCCGGCCCGCAGTTCCTCAAGAGTGGCGCCGGTGACGACGGCGCGGTGGTCGAACGTCGCGCGCGTGGCGGCCAGGGACCAGCCGATGTCGACCGGGTCGCCCTCGACGTCCAGCAGCGCCCGCGCCTGGGCGCGCAACGCCGCCTCGGTGTGTCCGGAAAGGACCCACGGCACCAGGGGCGGCACCTCAGGTGCGTCCACAGTGGACTCTTCGGGAACCGGGGCCTGCTCCAGCAGGACGTGCGAGTTCGTCCCGCTGATGCCGAACGACGACACCCCGGCACGGCGAGTGTCCTCACCGGACCACTCGCGCGCGGCGGTGAGCAGCTCGACGGTGCCCGGCGACCAGTCGACCTGCGTGCTCGGCGCGTCGACGTGCAGGGTCGCGGGAAGGTGCCCGTGCTGCAGCGCCAGCACCATCTTGATCACACCCGCGACCCCGGCGGCGGCCTGGGTGTGGCCGATGTTCGACTTGACCGAGCCCAGCAGCAGCGGACCGCGGCCGCCGCGCTCGCGGCCGTAGGTGGCCTGCAGCGCCTGGACCTCGATGGGGTCGCCGAGGGTGGTGCCGGTGCCGTGCGCCTCGATGACGTCGACGTCCTTGGCCGACAGCCGCGCGTCGGCCAGCGCCTGGCGGATGACCCGCTGCTGCGAGGGGCCGTTGGGGGCGGTGAGGCCGTTGGACGCGCCGTCGGAGTTGACGGCGGTGCCGCGGACGACGGCGAGGACGTGGTGGCCGTGGCGCTGGGCGTCGGAGAGGCGCTCCAGCACGATCATGCCCGCGCCCTCACCCCACGCCGTGCCGTCGGCGCCGGCGGCGAACGCCTTGACCAGGCCGTCGCGCGCGAGACCGCGCTGGCGGGAGAACTCGATGAACGCGTCCGGGCTCGCCATCACCGTGGCGCCACCGGAAAGCGCCAGGTCGCACTCCCCGGCGCGCAGGGCGCGAACCGCAAGGTGCAGGGTGACGAGCGACGCCGAGCACGCCGTGTCGACCGTGACCGACGGGCCTTCGACACCGAGGACGTAGGAGATCCGTCCGGAAAGGACACTGCCGGAGATGCCGGTGCCGAGGTACCCCTCGACGCCTTCGACGCCCTTGGCGAGGTCACGGCCGTAGTCCTGGCCGTTGGTGCCGACGAACACGCCGGTGCGGCCGCCGGCCAGCGACGCCGGGTTGATGCCGCCGCGTTCCAGGGCCTCCCACGACGTCTCCAGCAGCAGCCGCTGCTGCGGGTCCATCGAGACGGCCTCGCGCGGCGAGATGCCGAAGAACTCCGCGTCGAACTCGTCGGCGCCGTCGAGGAAACCGCCGCGGTCGACGTAGCTGGTGCCGAGGTGGTCCGGGTCGGGGTCGACGAGGCCGCCGACGTCCCAGCCGCGTTCGGCCGGGAAGCCGGTGATGCCGTGCTCCCCCGCGGTCAGCAGCTCCCAGAACCGTTCCGGGGAGCGGACGCCGCCCGGGAAGCGGCAGCCCATCCCGACGATCGCGATCGGTTCGGCCGCGCGCTCCTCGAGCGCCGCCAGCCGGCCGCGCGTGCGCTGCAGCTCGCCGGTGACTCGCGTCAGGTAGTCGCGAAGCTTGTCGTTCTCACCCACGGTGTCCCCACTCATCGGTCGTGGTCGCGTGCACCCGGCTCAAGCGCCGAGTTGCTGGTCAATGAAGGCGAAGAGCTCGTCGTCGGACGCCGGCTTGAAGTCCGGGGCGCCCACACGGTCGGCGAGCGCGCGCAGCCGGTCGCTCACGCGGGCGTGGTCCTCGCCCGCCGGGTCGAGCCGGTCGAGGGCGGCTTCGAGGCCGTCGAGCAGGCCGTCGAGGTCCGCCGGGTCCGCCGGTTCGGGCCGGGCCAGCTCCTGCCAGAGGTACCCGGCGAGGGCCGCCGGGGTCGGGTGGTCGAACACGAGCGTGGCCGGGACGGCCAGCCCGGTGGCCGCGTCGAGCCGGTTGCGCAGCTCGACGGCGGTGAGCGAGTCGAAGCCGAGCTCGGTGAACGCGCGGTCCGGCCCGATCTTCGCCGGGTCCGGGTGGCCGAGCACCCGGGCGACGGCGTCCCGCACGAGCTGGACGAGCAGCCGCCGCTGTTCCGGCTCGATGAGCCCGGTCAGCTGTGCGCGCAGGTCGGCGACCGGCGCTTCCGGCGCCGCGGTTTCCGGGTGCGGGAGCTCGGCCAGCATCGGCGCGGTCCGGAAGCTCTCGAAGAACGCCGGCCAGTCGAAGTCGGCCACGGTGACACATGCCTCGCCCGCGGTGATCGCGGCGACGAACTCCTCGGCGCCCGCCTCGGGGGTCATCGGGCGCAGGCCCTTGCGGCTGACGTCGACGTCCTCGGCCATGCCACCCTCGGCCCACGGGCCCCAGGCGATCGACACCGCCGGGACGCCTTCTCCGCGCCACCGCGTCGCGAGGGCGTCGAGTTCGGCGTTCGCGGCCGCGTAGGCGGCTTGGCCGCCGTTCCCGAGCACCCCGGCGACCGAGGAGAACAGCACCAGCGCGTCCAGGTCGCCGGTCAGCTCACGCAGGTTGTGCGCGGCCGTGACCTTCGGCCGGGCGACGGCTTCGAACCGCTCCGGCGTCGCGTCGTCGAGGAGGGCGTCGTCGAGGACGCCCGCCGTGTGCACGACCACGCGCAGGTCGTCGATCGCACTGACCACTGTGGACAGAGCGGCGCGGTCGGCCGCGTCGCAGGCGTGAATGCTGACACGCGCGCCTCGCGCCTCCAGCCGCTCGCGCAGCTCGGCCGCGCCGGGAGCGTCCGCACCGCGGCGGGACAGCAGCACCAGGCGCTCCGCCCCGGCCTGGACCAGCCGCTCGGCCACCACCGCGCCGAGCGCGCCGGTGCCGCCGGTGACCAGGGCCGTGCCGGAGGTCGTCCAGTCCGCGGACGCCGGTGCGGCCGGGACGAGCCGCCGCGCGTACACGCCGTCCTCGCGGATCTCGACTTCGTCCTCGGCGCCGCCGAGAACCGCCCGCAGCCGGGCGGCGGCCTGGTCGTCCGGCTGGGCAGGCAGGGTGACACAGCCACCCCAGCGCCGGGGCTGCTCGATCGCCGCGACGCGGCCGACCGCGGCCACGCCGGGATCGGTGGTGGCGCACCAGATCTTCGCCGGGGTGTCCCGCAGGAGGGCCGCGAGCGCGGCGCCGTCGGCCGGGAACGCGAGGACCGGACCGTCCTGGGGCACCTCCGTCACCAGCGGGGCGCCGAGGGCCTTTGCCGCGACTTCGGCCCAGGCGTGCCCTTCGGGGGCGTACACGGTCCAGCTCGCTTCCGGCGCCGGAGCCGGTTCGAAGGGGCGCCAGACGACTTCGTGACGCCGGGCCGGTGGGGCGCTCCGGTCCGCGGCGGCGAGCCAGAAGCGGTCCCGGCGGAACGGATAGGTCGGCAGGTCGACGCGTGTGGCGCCGGTGCCGTCGAAGATCCGCGCCCAGTCAAGCCGGACACCCGCGGTGAAGAGCCGGGCCCGCGCGAGGTCCGCACCCGCCACCTCATCGTGGTCCTTGCGTTGCAGGGGAACAAAAACCCCGTCGTCGACGCAGTCGGCGGCGAGCGCGGACAGGGAGGCGTCCGGCCCGATCTCGACGAACCGGCGGACCCCGCGTGTGTGCAGCGTCCGCACGCCGTCGGCGAACCGGACGGCTTCGCGGACCTGCCGCACCCAGTAGCCGGGGTCGCGGACATCGGCGATGTCGCCGGTCAGGCCCGAAACCAGCGGGATCCGCGGCTCGGCGTAGGTGACGCTCTCGGCGACGGCGCGGAAGTCCTCGAGCATGCCGTCCATCAGCGCGGAGTGGAAGGCGTGGCTGACCGCGAGGCGCTTGGCGCGCCGGTCCGGGAGGCCCGCGACCACCTTTTCGACCGCGGTTTCCTCGCCAGAGAGCACCACCGACGCCGGCCCGTTGATAGCGGCGATGCTGACGCCGTCCGGCAGGTCCAGCTCGGCTTCGGTGGCCTGCAGGGCGACCATCGCGCCGCCCGCGGGCTGGGCCTGCATCAGCCGGCCGCGGGCGGCGACCAGCCGGGCGGCGTCGTCGAGCGACCACACGCCGGCCAGGTGCGCCGCGGCCAGCTCGCCGATCGAGTGCCCGAGCAGGAAGTCCGGCTCGACGCCCCACGAGCGGAGCAGCTCGGCCGTCGCGACCTCGAAGGCGAACAGCGCGGGCTGCGCGACCTCGGTGCGGTTGATCATCGCGGTGTCGCCGCAGGCGAGGACGTCGGCGAGCTGGTAACCGGTGTGCGCGTCGAGCCGCTCGGCGACGCGGGTGAAGGTCTCGGCGAAGACGGGGAACGCCCGTGCCAGCTCGCTGCCCATGGCGAGCCGTTGCGCGCCCTGGCCGGTGCACAGGAACGCGACCTTCCCGCTGCCGGCGCGCCCGGTGACCCCGCGGCCTTCGACGAGGGCGTCGAGGCCGGCGTGCAGCTCGTCGCGGTCGGCGCCGGTGACCACGGCCCGGAACGGCAGCGCCGCCCGGCCGGTGGCCAGGGAGTACGCGATGTCGAGCGGGTCACCTTCGGCGCGGCGGAGCCGCTCTGCAAGGTCGGGCAGCGCGGCCTCGCTGCGCGCGGACAGCACCCACGGGATCCGGGCGGGCGGCCGGCGGTCCGCGCCGGCCGGGACCACGTCCGGGGCCTGACGCAGCACGACGTGGGAGTTGGTGCCGCTGATGCCGAACGACGACACGGCGGCCGCGCGCGGGCGGTCCACCGCGGGCCAGGCGCGGTGCTCGGTGAGCAGCTCGACGGCGCCGGAGTCCCACGCGACGTGCGGCGACGGCTCCTCGGCGTGCAGCGTGCGCGGCAGCTCACCGCGGCGCAGCGCCTCGACCATCTTGATGATGCCGGCGACGCCGGCCGCGGCCTGCGTGTGCCCGAGGTTCGACTTCACCGAGCCGAGGTACAGCGGTGTCTCGCGGCCCTGGCCGTAGGTCGCCAGGAGCGTGTCGGCCTCGATCGGGTCGCCGAGCTTGGTGCCGGTGCCGTGCGCCTCGACGACGTCGACGTCCGAAGTGGACAGTCCGGCGCTCGCCAGCGCGGCGCGGATGACCCGCTGCTGCGACGGGCCGTTGGGGGCGGTGAGGCCGTTGGACGCGCCGTCGGAGTTGACCGCGGATCCGGCGACCACCGCGAGCACGGGGTGGCCGTTGCGGACGGCGTCGGACAGCTTCTCCAGCAGGAGGACCCCGGCGCCTTCCCCCCAGCCGGTGCCGTCGGCGCCCGCGCCGAACGACTTGCACCGCCCGTCCGGGGCGAGACCGCGCTGGCGGGAGAACTCGACAAACGTGTCGGGCACGGCCATCACGGTCGCGCCGCCGGCCAGGGCGAGCGTGCACTCGCCATTGCGCAGCGCCTGGGCGGCCAGGTGGACGGCGACCAGCGACGACGAACACGCCGTGTCGACCGAGACGGCCGGGCCTTCGAAGCCGAAGCTGTAGGCGACACGCCCGGAGAGCACACTGCCGGCGGTGCCGGTGCCGAGGAACCCCTCGACGCCTTCGGGCAGCTCACCGGCGCCGGAGCCGTAGTCGTGGTACATGATCCCGGCGAACACGCCGGTGGGGCTGCCCTTCAACGCCGCGGCGTCGAGCCCGGCGCGTTCGACGGCCTCCCAGCTGACCTGCAGCAGCAGCCGCTGCTGCGGGTCCATCGCCAGGGCCTCGCGCGGCGAGATGCCGAAGAACTCGGCGTCGAACTCGGCGGCGTCGTGCAGGAAGCCGCCTTCGCGCGCGTAGGACGTGCCGGGGTGGTCGGGGTCGGGGTGGAACAGCTCGGCGAGGTTCCAGCCGCGGTCGGCGGGGAACTCCGACACCGCGTCCCGGCCGCCGGCGACCAGGTCCCACAGCGCCTCGGGCGAGTCGGCGCCGCCGGGGTACCGGCAGCCCATGCCGATGATCGCGACCGGTTCCCGCGCGGCCTCGGCGAGTTCCCGGTTGCGCGCGGCCAGCCTGCTGTTCTCCTTGACCGATTCCCGCAGCGCGGCAACCAGCTCCTCGGGTGTCGCCATCAGATTCTCCGGACCGGACGAGACGGGCGAAGCTCGGGCATGCCTCGATCCTGGGCGCGCGGGCCCGGTTCCCGGCGGGCGCTTCACCACCACCCGGTAACCGGGGACCCATCCCCCGGACACGACAACGCCCGGCCGGAGGGGTTCCGGCCGGGCGTCGAGGGGGTCGCGGGTCAGTCGCGGGAGGTGGACATCGCCCGGCTGATCAGGTCGCCGACGTCGAGGTCGTCGATCGACTCCTCCGGCTCCCGGACCTCCTCGGGATGGTCGTCGACGAGGCGGATCAACGCCTCCAGCACCCCCAGCTCGCGGAACCGGTCGAGCGACGCGCCCGCCAGGGCCCGGCGCAGCCGGCTCTCGTCCGGCACCACGACCTCCGGGAACAGCAGCGCCCCGAGGTGGGTCGCGAGGGCGGCCGGGGTCGGGTGGTCGAACACCACCGTCGCCCCCAGCGGCCGGCCCGCCGCGGCCGCGAGCCGGTTACGCAGCTCGACCGAGGTCAGGGAGTCGAACCCCAGGTCGGTGAACGCGTGCTCCGGGTCCACTTCGGACGCCGACGCGAAGCCGAGCACCTGCGCGGTGTGCGTCCGGACCAGGTCGGCCAGCGCCTCGGCGCGGGCCGCCGGGGCCAGCGACGCCAGGTCGGGCGACGCCGCCGGGGTGCTGGTCGCCGAGCGCCGCACGGGCAGCCGGACCAGGCCGGTGAGCAGGGCGGGCAGCACTCCGGCGCGAGCCTGGTCGCGCAGGCCCGCGACGTCCAGCTTGACCGGCACCGCCACCGGCCCGGCGGCGAGGTCGAACAGGACTTCGCCCTCCTCCGGGGTCAGCGCGCCGAAGCCGTCCCGGCGCATGCGGTCGACCAGCGCCGGGTCGAGGACACCGCCCATGCCGTCGGCGGCCCACAGCCCGTAGGCCAGCGACCGCGCCGGCAGCCCGTCGGTGTGCCGCTGCTCGGCGAGCGCGTCGAGGTAGGCGTTGGCGGCGGCGTAGTTGCCCTGCCCGGGCCCGCCGAGCACCCCGGAGACCGACGAGACCAGCACGAACTCCGTCAGCTCCCGGTCCCGCGTCAGCTCGTGCAGGTGCCGGGCGCCGTCGGCCTTCGGGCCGAGGACGCGGTCCAGCCGCTCGGGAGTCAACGCCGTCACGACGCCGTCGTCGAGCACACCCGCCGCGTGCACGATCCCCTTGAGGTCGGGGATCCCGGCGAGCAGCGCGGCCACGGCGTCGCGGTCGGCGACG
The DNA here is from genome assembly GCF_055582965.1 of Amycolatopsis sp. NPDC104863. NCBI lineage: Bacteria > Bacillati > Actinomycetota > Actinomycetes > Pseudonocardiales > Pseudonocardiaceae > Amycolatopsis > Amycolatopsis sp. NPDC104863. The sequence continues at coordinate 731,138 of NZ_JBVJOW010000001.1, read as the reverse complement.
TCACACGCCTCGACCCGCACCTCGGCGCCCAGCTCGCCCAGCCGGGCGGCCAGCTCCGGAGCGTCCGGCGCGGCGAACCCACGGCGGCTGGTGAGCACCAGGCGCTCGACGCCGTGGTGCGTGACGAGCCGCTCGGCCAGCCGCGCGCCGACGCCGCCCGTGCCGCCGGTGACCAGCACGGTGCCCGCCGGCTCCCAGTCGGGTTTGCGGCCGGGTTCGGCGCGCACCAGCCGCGGGACCTCGGCGTGGCCGTCGCGGACCCGGACGCGCGGCTCGTTCAGCGCCAGCGCAGTGTCCACATCGGACAGTGCGCCGTCCAGGACGACGAACCGGCCGGGGTTCTCCGCCTGCGCCGAGCGGACGAGGCCGGACGCGGCCGCGTCGGCCAGCCCGGTCCCGGTCTGCACGACCAGGCGGGAGCCGGAGAACCGGGGCTCGGCGAGGAACCGCTGCAGGACGTCCAGCACGGCGTGCGTGGTCTCCCGCAGGTCGCCCTCCGGCCGGGGCAGCACGACCACCGGCCCGACCGGCTCGGTGACCTCGTCCCAGCGCTGCGACACCACCGGAGTCACCGCCGGGACGGCCACCGGGACGTGCTCGACGCGGAAGAGCGAGCGGTCCTCCCCGCCGCGCAGCTGGTCGCCGCTGACTGCGCGGACGACCAGCGAGCCGACGGTCAGCACCGGCGCGCCGGCGAGGTCGGTCAGGTCGACGGCGATCTCGCCGGGCCCGGTGAACCGCAGCCGGGCGCGGACCGCGGTGGCGCCGCTCGCGTGCAGGCTCACGTCGGTCCAGCTGAACGGCAGCGCCCCGGCTTCCTCACCGGCGCCGAGGAACATGCCGTGCAGTGCCGCGTCGAACAGCGCGGGGTGCAGGCCGAAGCGCGCGGCGTCGTCGTGGGCCTCTTCGGGCAGCGAGATCTCCGCGTAGAGGTTGTCGCCGTGGCGCCAGGCCGCTTGCAGGCCCTGGAACAGCGCGTCGTAGGCGAAGCCGCGGTCGGCCAGGTCGTCGTAGAACGTCCCGAGGTCGACCGGCTCCAGGCCGTCCGGCCAGGGGAAGCCGGACACGGGCGGGGCCGCCTCGGCGAGCACACCGGACGCGTTGAGCTCCCAGGCCTCGCCCGGGACCCGCGAGTGGATCGTGACGGCCGCCGCCGCGGTCACCGCGACCTGCAGCTCGACCGCACCGGCGGGCGGGATGACGAGCGGGGCGTGCAGGGTCAGCTCCGCCAGCCGCGGCAGCCCGGCCTCGTCGCCGGCCCGGACGGCCAGCTCGGCGAGCGCGGCGCCGGGCAGCAGCACCGTGTTGTGCACGGTGTGCCCGGCCAGCCACGGGTGGGTGGCCAGCGACAGCCGTCCGGTGAGGACGGTGCCCTCCGCCTCGGCCAGCTGCAGCCCGGCCGCCAGCAGCGGGTGCCCGGGGGTCTCGAGCCCGGCCTGGCCGAGGTCCGCGGCGCCGGCCGGGGCGAGCCAGAAGTGCTTGCGCTGGAAGGGATACGTCGGCAGCGCGACCGGCCGCGCGCCGGGCAGGACCGCGGCCCAGTCGAGCCGGACGCCCTGGACGTGCAGCGTCGCCACGGCGGTCATCGCGGTGGTGGCTTCGTCCTGGTTGCGCCGCAGCAGCGGCACGCCGGTGTCGACCAGCGCGCTGAGCACGGCGTCCGGGCCGAGTTCGAGGCACTTCGCGGTGCCGAGCCGCTCCACGGCGTCGGCGAACCGGACGGTCTCGCGAACGTGGGTCACCCAGTACTCGGGGTCGGTGACGTCGGCGTCCACGGTCACCGTCGAGACGATCGGAACCCGCGGGTCATTGAACGTCAACCCGCGCACGACCTCGCGGAACTCCGCCAGCATCGGTTCCATCAGCACCGAGTGGAACGCGTGCGAGACGTCGAGACGCTTGGTCTTGCGGTCCTTGAACTTCGCCGCCACCGCGAGCGTCGGCTCCTCGGCGCCGGACAGCACCACCGAGGCCGGACCGTTCACCGCGGCCAGGGAGACGCCGTCGGTGAGATGCTCGGCGACCTCGTCCTCGGACGCCTGGACCGCGACCATCACCCCGCCCTCGGGCAGCGCCTGCATCAACCGGCCGCGAGCCGTGACGAGCTTGGCCGCGTCTTCCAACGAGAGCACGCCGGAGACGTGCGCTGCAGCGATCTCGCCGATGGAATGCCCGGTCAGGACGTCCGGGCGGATGCCCCAGGACTCCACCAGCCTGAACAACGCCACTTCCAAAGCGAAGATCGCGGGCTGCGCGAACTCCGTCCGCGACAGGTCGCCGAAGTCCGGCAGCAGCGCGTGCACCTCGTCGTAGGCCGCCGCGAACACCGGGAATGCCTCGTACAGCCCTTCGCCCATCCCGGCCCGCTGGGAGCCCTGGCCGGTGAACAGGAACGCCAGCTTCCCCGGCTGGGGCCGCCCGATGCTCCCGCGGCCCTCGGCGAGCCCTTCGAGTCCGGCCTTCAGGTCGCCGACGACCGCGGCCCGGCGCTCGTGCGCGGTCCGCGTGGTGGCCAGGGAGAACGCGACGTCCGCGTCGGCCGTGCCCACCAGCGGCAGGAGCGCCCGGGCCTGTTCGGCCAGGGCCGCGTCCGACTTCGCCGAGAGCACCCACGGCACCACCCCGTGCGAGACGGGTTCACGCGCCGGTTCCTCGGGGACGGCCTCCAGGACGACGTGCGAGTTCGTGCCGCTGATGCCGAACGACGACACCCCGGCGCGCCGCGGACGGCCGGTCTCCGGCCAGGGCCGCGGCTCGGTCAGCAGCGAGACGGCTCCAGCGTCCCACTCGACCTCGTGCGACAGCTCACCGGCGTGCAGGCTGCGCGGGAGGACACCCCGGCGCATCGCCTCGACCATCTTGATGATCCCGGCGACCCCGGCCGCGGCCTGCGTGTGTCCGAGGTTCGACTTCACGGACCCGAACCACAGCGGCTCTTCGCGTTCGGCGCCGTAGGTGGCGATCAGCGCCTGGGCCTCGATCGGGTCGCCGAGCCGGGTGCCGGTGCCGTGCGCCTCGACCGCGTCGACGTCCGAAGTGGACAGTCCGGCGTCGGCGAGCGCGGCCCGGATCACGCGCTGCTGCGACGGGCCGTTCGGCGCGGTGAGGCCGTTCGACGCGCCGTCCTGGTTGACCGCGGACCCGCGGACGACCGCGAGCACGGGGTGGCCGTTGCGGCGGGCGTCGGACAGCCGTTCCAGCACGAGGACACCGGCGCCTTCCGACCAGCCGGTGCCGTCGGCGTCGGCAGAGAAGGACTTGCAGCGGCCGTCCGGCGAGAGCCCGCGCTGGCGCGAGAAGTCGAGGAACGTCTCGGGGGTCGCCATCACGGTGACCCCGCCGGCCAGCGCCATCGTGCACTCCCCCGCCCGCAGCGCGCGGGCGGCGAGGTGCAGGGCGACCAGCGACGACGAACACGCCGTGTCCACCGACACCGCCGGGCCCTCCAGACCGAGCGTGTAGGCGACACGGCCGGACAGGACACTGGCCGAGGTGCCGGTGCCGAGGAATCCGGCGACGCTGTCGGGCACGCTGGCCAGCTTCGCGGCGTAGTCGTAGTACATGATCCCGGCGAACACCCCGGTGGCGCTGCCCTTCAGCGACGCGGGGTCGAGCCGGGCGCGCTCGCACGCCTCCCAGCTGACCTCCAGGAGGAGTCGCTGCTGCGGGTCCATCGCGAGCGCTTCGCGGGGCGAGATGCCGAAGAACTCGGGGTCGAACTCGCCCGCGTCGTGCAGGAAGCCGCCGTGCCGCGTGTAGGTCTTGCCGGGCAGGCCGGGCTCGGGGTCGTACAGCGCGTCGACGTCCCAGCCGGGCCGGCCGGGGAACGGCGAGATCGCGTCGGTGCCCGCGTCGACGAGGTCCCACAGGTCTTCCGGCGAGCGGACCCCGCCGGGGTACCGGCAGGCCATCGCGACGATGGCGATCGGCTCGTCGGCCGCACCCCGGCGCGGCGCGGTCACGGCGGCTTTCTTCTCCTCGCCGCCGAGCAGCTCACCGGTGAGGAACCGCGCGACGGCGGCCGGGGACGGGTGGTCGAACACGAGGGTCGCGGGCAGCCGCAGCCCGGTCTCGGTGCTCAGTTCGTTGCGCAGCTCGACGGCGGTGAGCGAGTCGAAGCCGAGCTCGGTGAACGGCCGGGTCGCCTCGACGGTGTCCGCGCCCGCGCGGCCGAGCACGGCGGCGACCCGGGCGCGGACCAGGTCGGTCAGCGCCGGTTCGCGGTCGCCTTCGGGCAGCGCGGCCAAGCGCTTGACCAGCCCGTTCGCCTCCGCGCCGCGGGCGGCGGTCCGCCGGGTCCGCACCCGGACCAGGCCCCGCAGCAGCGGCGGAACGGTCCCGGCCTTCCGGACGGTGGCCAGGTCCAGGCGGACCGGGACGAGCAGCTCCCCGCCGTCGGCCAGGGCGGCGTCGAAGAGGGTCAGGCCTTCGGTGACGTCGAGGGCGCCGAAGCCGTCCCGGCCGATGCGGTCGCGGTCGGCGCCGGCCAGCCCGGCGCCCATGCCGTGCTGCCACAGGCCCCAGGCGAGGGACTGCGCGGGCTTTCCGGCGGCCCGCCGCTGCCGCGCGAGCGCGTCGAGGGAGGCGTTGGCCGCCGAGTAGGCCGCCTGGCCGGGCGAGCCGAAGACCCCGGCGATCGAGGAGAACAGCACGAAGAAGCCGAGGTCGCCGGCTAGCTCGTCGAGGACCTGGGCGGCGGTGGCCTTGGCGCGGAAGACACCTTCGAGGCGTTCGGGGGTCAGGGCGGTGAGGACACCGTCGTCGAGGATCCCGGCCGCGTGGACGATCCCGGTCACCGGCTCCCGCCCGAGGAGGACCCGGACCTGGTCGCGGTCGGCGACGTCGGCGGCTTCGACCCGCACGGTGGCGCCGAGCCCGGTGAGCTCGGCGGCCAAGGCCTCGGCGCCCGGTGCGGCCGGACCGCGGCGGCTGACGAGCAGCAGGTTCCGGACGCCGTGGGTCGTGACCAGGTGCCGGGCCAGCTCCGCGCCCAGGCCACCGGTGCCGCCGGTGACGAGCACGGTGCCGTCGGTGTCCACAGTGGACCCTTCGGACGCCGTGGCCCGGGCGAGGCGCGGGGCGAAGAGCTTGCCGTCCTGGACGTGGACCTCCGGCTCGCCGGTGGTCAGCGCGGCGTCGATGTCGGCGCGGCCGCCGTGGAGCAGGACGATCCGGTCCGGGTTCTCGGCCTGCGCGGTGCGGACCAGGCCGTCGGCGGCGCCGCCGGAGGTCAGGACAACGAGCACACCGTCGTGGTCGGCGGCCAGGAACTGCTGCACCGCAAGGAGCGTCGCGGTCACCGGGTCGGCGCCGGGCACCTCGAAGACGTCGGCGACGGTCATCTCGGCCGTGCCCGCCGGAACGGGGGCGAGCTCGACGCGGTAGAGGCCGTCGCGCGCCGGAGCCGCCGCGGGGGTCACCGCGCGGACGCTCAGGCCGCCGATCGACGCGACCGGCGCGCCCGTGCCGTCGGCGAGGTCGAAGGTGAAGCCCTCCGCCGTGGGGCGGGCGTGGACCCGCAGTTCGGTCGCGCCGCGGGCGTGCAGGACGACGTCACGCCAGGCGAACGGGACCGAGCCCTGGTCGTCGCCACCCGGGACGGCGGTGGCCTGGAGCGCCGCGTCGAGCAGCGCCGGGTGGAGGCCGAACTTCGCGGCCTGGTCCGGGTCCGGGAGGGCGACCTCGGCGAAGATCTCGTCGCCGCGGCGCCAGACCCGGCGCAGGCCCTGGAACAGCGGGCCGTAGGCGAGCCCGGCGGCGGCGAGCCGCTCGTAGGCGTCACCCAGCTCGACGGCGTCGGCCTCCGGTGGCCACGGCAGGTCCACAGTGGACACGGCCGGGGCGCCGAGGGTGCCGGTGGCGTGGGTGGTCCACGAGTGCTCCGGCAGGCGCGAGTGGATCGAGACCGGACGGCGGCCGTGCTCGTCGGCCGCGCCGACCACCACCTGGACCTCCGGCGCGGTGCCGGGGTCGAGCGCGAGGGGCTCCTGCAGCACGAGCTCTTCCACGCCGCCGCAGCCGGTTTCGTCGGCCGCGCGGACGGCCAGCTCGGCGAACGCGGTGCCGGGCACCAGCACCCGGCCGCCGACCACGTGGTCGGCCAGCCACGGGTGCCGGTCCGGGGAAAGCCGGCCGGTGAGCAGCAGGCCGTCGTGGTCGGCGACGGACACCGCGGCGCCCAGCAGCGGGTGGTCGGCGGCGGCCAGGCCGGCCGAGGTGACGTCGGCTTCGTCGTCCTGCGCGAGCCAGAAGTGCTCGTGCTGGAAGGGGTAAGGGGGCAGCTCGGTGAACCGGCCGCCGCCGCCGAAGTAGGCCGTCCAGTCGACGGGCACACCCTGGGTGTGCAGGGCGCCGACGGCGGTGACCGCCTGCGTCGCCTCGTCGTGCCCGCGCCGGAGCAGGGGCACGCCGTTGTCGACGAGCGCGCTGAGGACGGCGTCGGGGCCGAGCTCCAGGAACTTCGTGATGCCGTTCAGGCGGCCGGCCGCGTCGGCGAACCGGACGGTCTCGCGGACGTGGGTGACCCAGTAGGCGGGGTCGGTGAAGTCGGCGTCCGGCGTGACCGTCGATTCGATCGGGATGCGCGGGCGGCTGAACGTCAGGCCGCGGACCAGCTCGCCGAACTCCTCGAGCATCGGCTCCATCAGCACCGAGTGGAACGCGTGCGAGACGTCGAGCTGTTTGGTCTTGCGGTCGGCGAACCGCGCGGCGAGCGCGAGTGTCGGTTCCTCGGCGCCGGACAGGACAACCGAGGACGGGCCGTTCACCGCAGCCAGGGAAACACCGTCGGTGAGGTGTTCCACGATCTCGGCTTCGGAGGCCTGTACGGCGACCATGACCCCGCCCTCGGGCAGGGCCTGCATCAACCGGCCCCGCGCGGTGACGAGCTTGGCCGCGTCCTCGAGCGACAGCACACCGGACACGTGGGCCGCCGCGATCTCGCCGATCGAGTGCCCGGCCAGCACGTCCGGCCGCACCCCCCACGACTCCACCAGCCGGAACAGCGCCACCTCGAGGGCGAAGATCGCCGGCTGCGCGAACTCGGTGCGGGACAGGTCGCCGAAGTCCGGCAGGAGCGCGCGGACCTCGTCGTAGGCGGCTGCGAAGACGGGGAACGCCTCGTACAGGCCCTCACCCATCCCGGCTCGCTGCGAACCCTGTCCGGTGAACAGGAACGCGAGCCCGCCCTCGGTGACCCGGCCGGTGGTCCCGCGGCCTTCGGCCACCTCGGCCAGCCCGGCCGACAGCGTCTCCCAGTCCGCGCCGGTGACGACCGCGCGGTACGGCAGCGCGGCCCGGGTCGTGGCCAGGGTGTGCGCGGCATCGGCCGGCTCGGCCGGCCGGGTGGCCAGGAGCCGCGCGGCCTGCGCGGCGAGAGCCGGTTCCGTCGCCGCGGACAGCAGCAGCGGGACAACCGCGGGCGCCGCCATGGCTTCTTCGGCGACGACGTCGGGAGCCTGCTCCAGCACGACGTGCGAATTGGTGCCGCTGATCCCGAACGACGACACCGCGCACCGGCGCGGCTCCCCCGCAGTCGGCCACGGCGTGCGCTCGGTCAGCAGGGACACCGGCCCGGCGGCCCAGTCGACCTCGCGGCTCGGCGTGCCGACGTTCAGGGTCGGCGGCAGGACGCCGTGGCGCATCGCCTCGACCATCTTGATGATGCCCGCGACCCCGGCCGCGGCCTGGGCGTGCCCGAAGTTCGACTTGACCGAGCCGAGGAACAGCGGCCGGTCGCGGTCGGCGCCGTAGGTCGCCAGCAGCGCCTCGGCCTCGATCGGGTCGCCCAGCCGGGTCCCGGTGCCGTGCGCCTCGATCGCGTCGACGTCCGAAGTGGACAGTCGTGCGTCGGCGAGGGCCGCCCGGATCACGCGTTGCTGGGACGGGCCGTTCGGCGCGGTGAGGCCGTTGGACGCGCCGTCGGAGTTCACCGCCGTGCCGCGCACGACGGCGAGGATCCGGTGCCCGTTGCGCTGGGCGTCGGACAGCTTTTCGAGCACCAGGACCCCGACGCCCTCGGCCCAGGCGGTGCCGTCGGCGTCGTCGGAGAACGACTTGCACCGGCCGTCCGGGGCGAGGCCGCGCTGGCGCGCGAAGTCGACGAAGATGCCGGGTGAGGCCATCAGGTTGACCCCGCCGGCGAGGGCGAGGGAGCACTCCCCCGCGCGCAGCCCGCGCACGGCCGCGTGCACGGCGACCAGCGAAGACGAGCACGCCGTGTCGATCGACACCGCCGGGCCCTCGAGGCCGAGCTGGTAGGCAATCCGTCCGGAGTGGACACTGCAGGTGGTGCCGGTGAGCAGGTACCCGTCGACCGCGTCGCCGGGGTTGTGCAGGCGGGGCCCGTACTCCTGCGCGGACACGCCGACGTAGACGCCGGTGGCGCTGCCGCGCAGCGCGGCCGGGTTGATGCCGGAGTGCTCGACGGCCTCCCACGACGTCTCCAGCAGCAGCCGCTGCTGCGGCTCCATCGCGAGGGCCTCGCGGGGCGAGATGCCGAAGAACTCGGCGTCGAACCCGCCCGCGCCGGGCAGGAAGCCGCCGGTGCGCACGTAGGTGGTGCCGCGGTGGTCGGGGTCGTCGTCGAAGAGGCCGGTGGTGTCCCAGCCGCGGTCGGCCGGGAACTCGCCGATGCCGTCGCGGCCGGCGTCGACGAGGTCCCAGAGCGCGGCGGGCGAGTCGGCGCCGCCGGGGAACCGGCAGGCCATGCCGACGATCGCGACCGGCTCGTGCCGGCCGGACTCGACGTCGCGCAGCCGTTCCCGCGTGCGGTGCAGGTCGCCGGTGACGCGCTTGAGCAGGTCCAGCAGCTTCTCTTGGTCCGCCATCATTCCCTCACTGTGGTCAGAAGATCTCGTCGGCGAGGAAGTCGAAGACCTTGTCGACGGCGGCGTCGAACAGCAGGTCGTCGAACTCCTTGTCGCCGTCCGCGGACGCGTACTCCAGCAGCAGCTTCTTCAGCGGCTTGGCGACCTTCTTGCGCTCCTTGGGTTTCAGCGCGCGCAGGCTCTTGCCGAGCGCGTCGATCTCCGCCCGCACCCGCTCGACGTCCTTCTCCGCCATCAGGAGATCCCGAGCTCGGTCGCGAGGAAGTCGACAACTTCGTCGGCGCTGGCGTCCTCGAGCCGGCCGCCGACGTCGGACCCGGTCGTGGTGACGCCGTCGAGCAGCTGCCGCAGCCGTGCGGCGATCCGCCCGTCGTCGGCCACGGCCGCCAGCCGGGTCCCCAGGCGCTCGAGCTCGGCGAGCACCGCGTCGGCGGCGTCCACCTCCGGTGGTGCGAGCTCGGCGAGCAGGTGCGCGGCGAGCGCGGCCACGGTCGGGTGGTCGAACACCGCGGTCGCCGACAGCCGCAGGCCGGTGACGGCGTTCATCCGGTTGCGCAGCTCCACCGACGTCAGCGAGTCGAAGCCGAGGTCCTTGAACGCGCGGGCCGGGTCGATCGCGCCGCCCGCTTCGTGGCCGAGCACCGCGGCGGCGTTGTGCCGCACGAGGTCGACGACGACACTCCGGCGTTCGTCGTCCGGCAGTGTGGCCAGCCGTTCCCGCAGGCCGGTCTCCTGGCGTGCGGTGGTCACGGCCCGGCGGGTGGTGACCTTCGCGAGGCCCCGCAGCACCGGCGCGACCTCGGTGGTGCGGGCGTGGGCCCGCAGCGCGGCGCGGTCGAGCTCGATCGGCAGCACGGTGGTGAAGCCGCCGGCGAGCGCGGCGTCGAAGAGCTTCAGCCCGGTCTCCGCGGTGAGCGCCGGCAGTCCTTCGCGGGCCATGCGGTCGACGTCGGTGTCGGCCAGCCCGCTGCCCATGCCTTCCCGCCACAGGCCCCACGCCAGCGAGACGGCGGGCAAGCCCTGCTCCCGCCGGTGTCCGGCGAGCGCGTCGAGGAAGGTGTTCGCGGCCGCGTAGGACGCCTGCCCGGCCGAGCCGACGGTGCCGGACACCGACGAATAGAGCGCGAACAGGGCGAGATCGTGGTTCTTCGTCAGCTCGTGGAGGTGCCAGGCCGCGTCCGCCTTGGGGCGCAGGACCCCGGCGAGGCGCTCCGGGGTGAGCGAGGTCAGGATGCCGTCGTCGAGCACCCCGGCGGTGTGCACCACGCCGGTGAGGTCGACGTCCTGGAGCAGCGCGGCCACGGCGTCGCGGTCGGCGACGTCGCAGGCCACGACGTCCACCTGCGCGCCCAGCCCGGTCAGCTCGGCGCGCAGCTCCGCCGCGCCCGGGGCGTCCGGGCCGCGGCGGCTGGTGAGCAGCAGCTTCCGCGCGCCATGCGTCGTCACCAGGTGCCGGGCCACGAGCGCGCCCAGCCCGCCGGTGCCGCCGGTGACCAGCACGGTCCGCCCGGGGTCGAGCGCGCGCGGGATCGTCAGGGCGATCTTGCCGATGTGCTTGGCCTGGCTCAGGAACCGGAACGCCTCCCGGGCCTCGCGGACGTCCCAGGTCCGCACCGGCAGCGGGGTCAGGGCGCCGGCGGCGAACAGCTCGGTGAGCGCGTCCCAGATCCGCGCGGTCCGCTCGGGGCCCGCCTCGATGAGGTCGAACGCCCGGTAGCCGGGGCCTTCGCGGACGTCGGTCTTGCCCATCTCGAGGAACCGCCCGCCGGGCGCCAGCGTGCGCATCGACGCGTCGACGAAGTCCCCGGCCAGGGCGTTGAGCACGACGTTGATGCCGCTGAACCGCTCTTCGAACTCCAGGGTGCGGGAGGACGCGATGTGGTCGTCGTCCAGCCCGGCCGCGCGCAGGACGTGCTGCTTGCCCTCGCTCGCCGTGCCGTAGACCTCGGCGCCCAGGTGCTGGGCCAGCTGGGTCGCGGCCATGCCGACCCCACCGGCCGCGGAGTGGACGAGGATCGACTCCCCCGCTTGGAGGTCGGCGAGATCAACGAGGGCGTAGTAGGCGGTCAGGAACACCAGAGGAGTGGTCGCGGCCTGCTCGTCGGTCCAGCCGTCCGGGACGCGGGTGAGCATCGGGCGCTCGCCGACGGCGACCGGGCCGATGCCGCCGTGCACCATGCCCATCACCCGGTCGCCCGGCGTGAGGTCGGTGACCGCGGCGCCGGTCTCGAGGACGGTGCCGGCGACCTCGCAGCCGAGCGGCCCGGCCTCACCGGGGTACATGCCGAGGACGTTCAGCACGTCCCGGAAGTTCAGCCCGGCGGCGCGCACCGCGATGCGGACGTCGAGCGGGCCCAGCTCCGGCTCGTCGGCGTCCGTCAAGACCAGGTGGTCGACCGTGCCTTCACCGGCCTTGTCCAGCCGCCATGGTCCTTCGGGAGGCAGGAGAACTCCGCCCGCTTCGGCGATCCGCGGCACGAGCGGGACGCCGTCGCGCACCGCGACCTGCGGCTCGCCGGTGCCGACCGCCAGGGGCACGTCGGCGAGGTCACCCTCGACCAGGACGAACCGGCCCGGGTGCTCGGCCTGGGCACTGCGGACCAGGCCCCAGACCGCCGCAGCGGCCGGGTCCTGCTGTCGCGTGTGGACGACCAAAGTGGACTCGTCGCGCGTCACCCGGTCCTGGAGCGCCGCGAGAACCTGGGTGGTCGCCCGATGGGTGGCGGTGACCGGGTCGCCGTCCGTCTCGACGGTCAGCAGGGCCGCCGGCTCGACGGGCTCCGCCGCCCGCACCGGAACCCAGTCCACGGTGTACAGCCCGGACGGCAGCTCCCGGCTCCGCGCGGCGGGCCGCCGGACGACCAGCGCGTCGACGCTCAGCACCACCTCGCCGGCGTCGTCGGCCGCGACCAGCGACACGGTGTCGCCGGCCTGGAACGACAGCCGGACGCGCAGCGACTTCGCGTCGCTCGCGTGCAGCCGGACCCCGGACCAGGAGAACGGCAGGCCGCCCGCGGACTCGGCGGACTCCCGCAGGAAGAGCGCGTGCAGCGCGGAGTCCAGCAGCGCCGGGTGGATCCCGAAACCGCCTTCGGGCACGGAAACCTCGGCGTAGACGTCGTCGCCGTCCACCCACGCGGCCTGCAAACCACGGAAAACGCCGTCGTACTCGAAACCGGGCAGGTTGTCGTAGTCCAGCTCCCTGGCCTCCCCCGGCGGCGGCCACGGCACCGATCCCGAGCTTTCACGTGAAAGCTCGGCCAGGGTGCCGGTCGCGTGGCGGGTCCAGTCGTCGGCGGTCTCGGGGCGGGAGTGGATGGTGAGCGTGCGGCGGCCGCCCTCCTCGGGTGAGACGACCACCTGGACCTCGGCGGGAGCCGAGAGCACGAGCGGCGCGCCCAGGGTCAGCTCCTCGACGGCCGGGCAGCCGGTCTCGGCTCCGGCGTGCAGCGCGAGCTCGAGAAAACCCGTGCCCGGGAAGAGGATCTCACCGCCGACGCGGTGCCCGGCGAGCCACGGCTGGTCGGCGGCCGACAGCCGCGCGGTGAAGACGGTGTCGCCGTCGGCGACCGGGACGACCGCGCCCAGCAGCGGATGTTCGGCGCGCCGCAGGCCCAGCCCGCGCGCGTCCGCGGCCGAACCCGGCGTCAGCCAGAACCGCGACCGCTGGAAGGGGTAGGTGGGGAGGTCGATCCGCCGCCCTCCCGGGGCGAGGGCGGCGAAGTCGACGTCCACCCCGCGCACGTGGGCGGTGCCCAGCGCGGCGAGGAGCTCGGGGACCTCGGGGCGGTCGCGGCGCAGCAGCGGCCGGGCGACGCCGGCGTCGACCAGCGCGGACAGCACGCCGTCCGGGCCCAGCTCCAGGTAGGTGCCGCAGCCCGCCGCGCCCAGCGTGCGGGCGGCGTCGGCGAACCGGACGGCGGCCTCGACGTGCCGGATCCAGTAGTCGGCGGTGTCGTGGCCGCCGATCTCCCCGGTGACCGTCGAGACGATCGGCAGTGCGGCCGGCCGGTAGTCGGCCAGGCGCGCGATCCGGCCGAACTCCCCGACCATGTCCCGCATCAGCGGCGAGTGGAACGCGTGGCTGACGTTGAGCCACTTCGTCTTGCCGTCGAAGCCGGCGAGCGCGGCGCGCAGGACCTCGGTGTCACCGGAAAGGACAACGGCTTCGTCGCCGTTGACCGCGGCGATCCCGGCGCGGTCCTCGTGGCCCGCCAGCAGGGCGCGGGCCGTCTCTTCCGACGCCCGCAGCGACACCATCGCGCCGCCCTCGGGCAGCTGCCGCATGAGCCGGCCGCGCGCGGTGACCAGCATCGCGGCGTCGGCCAGCGAAAGCACCCCGGCCACGTGCGCGGCGGCGAACTCGCCGACCGAGTGCCCGCACAGGTACGCCGGGGTCACACTCCAGCTCTCCAGCAGGCGGTACAGCGCGACTTCCACCGCGAACAACGCGGGCTGCGCGTAGTCGGTGCGGTCCAGCAGCTCCGAACGCCCGAAGACGACGTCCCGCAGCGGGACGTCCAGCTGGAGGTCGGCGTGCGCGCAGACCTCGTCGAACGTGTCGGCGTAGACGTCGAACGCGTCGTACAGCTCGGCGCCCATCGTGACACGCTGCGCGCCTTGGCCGGTGAACAGGTAGGCGAGGTCCGCCGCCTCCGGCAGCGGGCCGCCCCGCAGGACACGCTCGTCGAACGCGGTCAGCGCGTCGGCGAGGCCCGCGGGGTCGGGAGCCACGACGAACGCGCGCTCGGGCAGGGTCGCGCGGGAGCGAGCCAGGGAGAAGGCCAGGTCGGCCGGGTGCGCGTCGACGGTCGCGAGCTGCTCGGCCTGGGCCCGCAGCGCGTCCGGGTCGGCGGCCGAGAAGGCCACCACGATCGGCGACGGCACCAGCGGCTCGGGCTCGGCCGGCTCCGGCAGCGGCGGCTCTTCGAGGATCAGGTGGGCGTTCGTGCCGGAGATGCCGAACGACGACACCGCCGCGCGCCGCGGCTGCTCCCCGCGCGGCCAGGCCACGGGCTCGGTGAGCAGGGAGACTGAGCCGGCCGTCCAGTCGACGGCCGGGGTGGGCACCTCCGCGTACAGGGTCCGGGGCAGCCACTCGTGCCCGAAGGCCTCTACCAGCTTGATGACGCCGGCCGCGCCCGCCGCGGCCTGGGTGTGCCCGAGGTTGGACTTCACGGAACCGAGCCGCAGCGGCTCGGCGCGGTCGCGGCCGTAGGTGGCCAGCAGGGCCTGCGCCTCGATCGGGTCGCCGAGGGTGGTGCCGGTGCCGTGCGCCTCGACGACGTCCACGTCCGAAGTGGACAGTCCGGCGTCGGCGAGCGCGGCCCGGATCACGCGCTGCTGCGAAGGCCCGTTCGGCGCGGTGAGGCCGTTCGACGCGCCGTCGGAGTTCACCGCGCTGCCGCGGACCACGGCGAGGATCGGGTGGCCGTGCCGGCGGGCGTCGGAAAGCCGTTCCAGGACGAACATCCCGGCGCCTTCGGCCCACGCCGTCCCGTCCGCGGCGGCCGAGAACGGCTTGCAGCGGCCGTCCGCGGCCAGGCCGCGCTGGCGGGAGAAGGCGACGAACGGCCCCGGCGTGCCGAGCACGGCGACCCCGCCGGCCAGCGCCAGGCTGCAGTCGCCGGCCCGCAGCGCCCGCACGGCGAGGTGCACCGCCACCAGCGACGCCGAGCACGCGGTGTCGACGGTCAGCGCGGGCCCCTGCAGGCCCAGGGTGTAGGCGATCCGGCCGGAGACGACACTCGGGGCGCTGCCGGTGAGCAGGTGCCCGTCGAGGCCGTCGGGCGCGTCGGCCAGCCGGGTGCCGTACTCCTGCGGCTCGGCGCCGACGAACACCCCGGTCGGGCTGCCCGCCAGGCTCCCGGCGTCGATCCCGGCGCGCTCCAGAGCCTCCCACGCCGTCTCCAGGACGAGGCGTTGCTGCGGGTCCATCGCCAGCGCCTCGCGCGGCGAGACACCGAAGAAGCCGGCGTCGAACTCGGCGGCATCGTGCAGGAAACCGCCGTGGCGCACGTAAGTCCGGCCCGGCGTGCCCGGTGTCGGGTCGTACAGGCCGTCGACGTCCCAGCCGCGGTCGTCCGGGAACTCGGAGATGACGTCCCTGCCGTCGTCCACAATGGACCACAGGTCGGCCGGGGAGTGCGCGCCGCCGGGGAACCGGCAGCCGATCCCGACGATCACCACCGGCTCCGCGGTGTCCCCTGTGGACACCGACGCAGCCGCCGCGGAACCACCGCCGTACAGCGTTTCGTCGAGGAAGTCCGCGACCGCCTC
Source organism: Amycolatopsis sp. NPDC104863 (assembly GCF_055582965.1). Taxonomy (NCBI): domain Bacteria; kingdom Bacillati; phylum Actinomycetota; class Actinomycetes; order Pseudonocardiales; family Pseudonocardiaceae; genus Amycolatopsis; species Amycolatopsis sp. NPDC104863. Next base: position 716,031 of record NZ_JBVJOW010000001.1, on the reverse strand, counting down.
CGGCCCGGGGTGGTCGTAGGCCAGCGTCACCGGCAGGTCGGCGCCGGTCTCGGCGCTCAGCCGCTCGTGCAGGCGCACCGCGAGCAGCGAGTCGAAGCCGAGGTCGGCGAACGTGCGGCCGGCCGCGGGCGCCGGCCCGTCCAGCACCGCCGCCGTCGCGCGCCGCACCAGGCCGAGCAGCGTCCGCCGCCGCTCGGGCCGTGGCCGGCCTTCCAGCCGCGCAGTGTTGGATGATTCACTCGCAAGCTCGCTCATGCGCGCACTCGCCACCTCGGGTCGCCGGCACAGGGGTCTCGCCGGTCAAGGTAGCGACGCCCCTGCGTCCGGCCGGGGGGAACTGTTCCACGCCCCGGTAACCGGCGCGGAGTTTCCGGGCCGTGGGCGGGGAGTGGAAAAGGTATCCGAGCGCCGGCGCGCGGAATCGATAACGTGGCCCTCGGCGAACCGGATTTCAGCGCCGAGACCCGTGGCCGCACAGGCCGCGTCCGGCGACAGCGAAGGCATCCCTTCCCGGCGGCGTGGCCGGCCACGGGATGCCCGCGCGACGCCAGAACCCGAGCCGGAGGTAACGCCGATGACCATGTCCCCCGTTGAAGAACGCACACGGCCCGGCCTGCGGGCCGAGGCGGGTTCGGCGAGCATGCTGTGTCCCGACTTCCCGTTCGCCTACGACGACTGGGTCAAGCACCCCGCCGGTCTGGGCCGCGTGCCGGAGCACGCGCACGGCACCGAGGTAGCCGTGATCGGCGGCGGGCTGTCCGGGATGGTGGCCGCCTACGAGCTGATGAAGCTCGGCCTGAAGCCGGTGATCTACGAAGCCGAGCAGCTCGGCGGCCGGATGCGCTCGGTCACCCTCGACGGGTACCCCGACGCCGTCGCGGAGCTGGGCGCGATGCGCTTCCCGCCGTCGGCCGGCACGCTCTTCCACTACATCGACAAGCTGGGGCTGCAGACCACGCCGTTCCCCAACCCGCTCTCGGCCGCGTCCCCGAGCACGGTGATCAACCTGCACGGCGAGAGCCACTGGGCCCGCACGTCGGCCGACCTGCCGGCGGTCTACCGGGACGTCAACGACGCCTGGACGAAGACCCTGCAGGAGCAGGCGGACATGTCGCTGCTCGAGGACGCCATCCGGCGCCGCGACTTCGCGACCATCAAGGCGTTGTGGAACCACCTGGTGGCCAAGTTCGACAACGAGTCGTTCTACGGCTTCCTGACCTCGTCCCCGTTGTTCTCCTCCTTCGAGCACCGCGAGATCTTCGGCCAGGTCGGCTTCGGCTGCGGCGGCTGGGACACCGACTTCCCCAACTCCGCGCTGGAGATCCTGCGGGTCATCGCCACCGACACCAGCGACGAGCACCACCGCATCCTCGGCGGCTGCCAGCAGCTGCCGCTCGGGCTGTGGGCCGACGAGCCGGCCGACCTGGAGTACTGGCCGGTCGGGACGTCGCTGGCGAAGCTGCACGGCGGCGAGCCGCGTCCCGGCGTCGTGCGGATCGACCGCACCGGCCGCGGGTTCACGATCGAGGACTCCGGCCGCGGCGTGCGCACCTACCCGGCGGCGATCTTCGCCGCGCAGAACTGGAACCTGCTCTCCGGCATGAAGGCCGACGAGGACCTGCTGCCCCAGCCGGTGTGGACCGCGCTCGAGCGCACCCACTACATGGGCGCGTCGAAGCTGTTCGTCATCACCGACCGCCCGTTCTGGCTCGACCAGGACCCGGCCACCGGCCGCGACGTCATGAGCACCACCCTCACCGACCGCTTCCCGCGCGGGGTCTACCTCATCGAGAACGGCCCCGACGAGCCCGGTGTGATGCTGCTGTCCTACACCTGGAACGACGACTCGCTGAAGGTCGCGTCCCTGGGCGCCGAGGAGCGCCTCGACGTCATGCTCGACGCGCTCGCGAAGATCTACCCCGGGGTCGACATCCGCTCGCACATGATCGGCCCGCCGATCGCCATCACCTGGGAGACCCAGCCGCACTTCAAGGGCGCGTTCAAGTCGTGCCTGCCCGGCAGCTACCGCTACCAGCGGCGGCTGTTCACCCAGTTCATGCAGCGGGACACCGCGCCGGACCACCGTGGGTTCTTCCTGGCCGGCGACGACGTCGCGTGGATCGCCGGGTTCTCCGAGAGCGCGGTCACCACGGCGTTGAACGCCGTCTGGGGCGTCGTCGGGCACCTCGGCGGCGGCACACACCCGGAAAACCCCGGTCCCGGTGACGTCTTCGACGAGATCGCCCCGGTGAGCCTCGACTGACCAGCGGAAAGGACTTCCCATGTTCGCGAAGATCTATTCCCCCGACGCGGTCACCGGCGGCGCGGCCTTCGAACAGCAGGCGCTGCGCGTGGCCGAGGTGCTGCGCGACCGCGGGGTCGGCTCCGGCGACCGGGTGCTGCTCAAGGCCGAGAACACGCTGGGCTACCTGACGGTCCTGCTCGCGCTGATGCACGTCGGCGCGTCCATCGTGCTGGTGGACCACATGGAGCACGCCGACCGGACCGCCGAGACGATCGCCTCGTCCGGGGTCGTACTCGCCGTCGTCGACGACGACGCGCCGATGCCCGCCGACGCGCCTTCGGCGTTCACCTACGAGATCATGGTCGCCGCCGCGGACCGCGTCCCGGACGACGTCCACCTGCGCTTCGACGCGTGGGAGAAGCTGCCCGACAGCCTGGTGATGTGGTCGTCCGGCTCGACCGGCGTGCCCAAGGGCGTCGCGAAGAACGGCGCGAAGTTCCTGAAGAACCTGGAGCGCAACGCCGACCTCGTCGGGCACCACTCCGGTGACGTCCTGCTGCCGCTGCTGCCGTTCAACCACCAGTACGGCCTGTCGATGGTGCTCATCGCGTGGCTGCGGGACTGCGAGTTCGTGATCGCGCCCTACCGGCGCCCCGACCGGGCGCTGCGCCTGGCCGGGCGGGCCGGGGCCACGGTCGTCGACGCGACGCCGTCGACCTACCGCAGCCTGTTCAACATCATCACCAAGCGCCCGGCGCTGAAGGAGGACTTCGGCCGGGTGCGGATGCTGTGCAGTGGCGCGGCGCCGCTGGAGAAAGCCGTCGTCGAGCAGGGCGAGGAGCTATTCGGCCTGACGCTGCTCGACAGCTACGGCAGCACCGAGATGGGCAACGTCGCCTTCGCGAACCTCGAGAACCCGCACGGCTGCGGGCACGTCGTCGAGGGCCTCGAGGTCGAGGTGCGCGCCGAGGACGGCACCGTGCTGCCCGCCGGCGAGGTCGGCGAGCTGTTCGTGCTCGACCCCGACCTGATGGAGGGCTACCTCGACGGCGCCGGGCGCATCCGGCCCGTCGACCGCGGCTGGTACGCCACCGGCGACCTCGGGCTGCTCGACGCGGACGGGAACCTGTTCGTCGTCGGCCGCAAGCGGGCGGTGCACCGCAACGGGCACACCCTGCACCCGGACGTCATCGAGCACCGGCTGGCCGAAGGGGGCTGCTCGGCGAAGATCGTCGCGCTGCCCGACCAGCGGCGCGGGTCGAGCCTCGTGTTCGTCGTCCAGGACGACGCCCTGCGCGACCCGCGGTACTGGCGCGACCGGATCAACGGGGTGCTGCCGCCGGCCGAGCAGCCGAACCGCGTGCTCGTCACCGAGCAGTTCCCGTTGAACCGCAACGGGAAACCCGACCGCCAGCAGCTGGAACGGTTCGCCGTCGCCGAACAGCTCTGAACCTCCTGCCGAAACTGGGTGTACACAGTGGACAACACCGCGGACGCCGTCCTCTTCCCCGGCATGGGCCCGGCCCGCGCCGGGGAGCTGGGCCGGTTCCTCGTCGTCGACCCCCGCGCGCGGAAGCTGCTCGGCGTCGCGGAGCAGGCGCTCGGCCATTCCCTGCTGGACCCGCTCGCCCGCGACGGCGACGAGTACACCGAGCACAGCCAGCTCGCGTTCGTGCTCGCCTCGCTGGCCGTGGCCGAGCGGGCCGAGCAGGAGCACGGCCTGGCGCCGGTCGCGGTCGGCGGGTCCAGCTTCGGCGAGCGCGCCGCCGTGGTGCGCGCCGGGGCGCTGCCGCTGGCCGACCTCGTCCGGCTGGTCGCGGAGGTGGCCCGGCGCGAACGGGCCTACTTCGAGCGGGCACACCAGGACCTGGTCAGCCAGTTCGTCGTCCGGACCCCGGAAACCGCGCTCGCCGACGTCCTCGACGGGATCGGGCACGAGCTGTCCGGCCGGTTCGACGACGACGTGCACCTGGTGACACTGCGGGAAAGCGAGCTCGACGAGTTCGTCCGGCGGGTCCGCGCGGCCGGCGGCTACGCGCTCACCACCATGCGGCCGGCGGCGCACGCGCGGGCGCTCGGCCCGCTGCGCGACGAGCTGGCCGAAGTCTTCGGCGGGTTCGGGTTCACCGACCCGGCCCTGCCGATCGTGTCCGATCAGGACGGAGAGCCGGTCCGGACCGGCGACGGGGCGGCGTCACTCCTGCTGGAGTCGACGGTCAACGCGGTGCGGCTACCCGAGCTGGTCCACCGGTTCGCCCGGCTCGGCGTCGGCCGGGTCCTCGTCGCCGGTCCGGACCACCTGCTGCACCGGCTGCCCGGTCTCACCGGGCGGTTCACCCTGCTGCGCGCCGACCTGCGCGCCACCCTGAAACCGCCGCGGCGGCCGCGCCTGGCCCGGGCGGTGGCGGCATGAGCACCCGGGTCCGCAACCTCGCGACGATCCTGGTGTCCTGCCTGGCGCAGCTGATGGTCGCGATCGACATGACCGTGCTGCACCTGGCCGTGCCCGCGCTGACGACGCAGCTCGGCGCGTCGGCCGAGGAGCTGCTGTGGATCGCCGACGTCTACGGGTTCGCCATGGGCGGGCTCCTGGTCACGATGGGCAACCTCGGCGACCGGCTCGGCCGGCGGCGTGTGCTGGTCATCGGCGTCACGGCGTTCGCCGTGGGGTCGCTGCTGGCCGCCTACGCTCCGACAGCCGGACTGCTGATCGTCGCCCGCGCGCTGCTGGGTGTGGCCGGCGCGGCCGTGCTGCCCTCGACGTCTTCCCTGCTGCGCGCGGTGTTCACGACCCAACGGGCGCGGACCGCGGCCGTGGGCGCCGGCGCCGGCGTGTCGGCGGCCGGGTTCGCGATCGGCCCGATCGTCGGCGGGGTGCTGCTGGACCACTTCTGGTGGGGCTCGGTGTTCCTCGTCAACGTCCCGGTCGCGGCGCTGATCCTGCTCGCGACCCGGCTGGTGCCGGAGTCCCGCAGCAACCACCGGCTGCCGCTCGACGCGCTCAGCGTCGGGCTCTCGATCGTCGGGGTCATCGCGCTGGTGTACGCGCTGAAGGGCGCGTTCTACGCCGGGCTGTGGTACCCGGAGGTGCTGGGCGCGTTCGCGCTCGGCGGCGGCTGCCTGGTGGTGTTCCTGCGCCGTCAACGCCGGTTGGCGTCGCCGCTGATCGACGTGGAACTGTTCCGCCGGCGCGGGTTCTCGGCGTCGGTCGGGTCGAACCTCGTGTCGGTGTTCACGATGTCGGCGTTCGCGCTGATCAGCAGCCAGTACTTCCAGCTCGTGCTGGGCTGGAGCCCGCTGCGCTCGGGCCTGGCGTTCGTGCCGGGCGCGCTGGCCGCGCTCGTGGCCGGCGGGGTGCTGGCGGCCAAGTGCGTGCGGCGGTTCGGCCGCGCGCCGACGGTGTCGGGCGGGCTGGCGCTGGCGGCGCTCGGGTTCGGCCTGTTCGGCTCGGTGGGCGCGGACACGCCGTACACGCTGGTGCTGGCCGCCCAGGTGGCGTTCGGCGCGGGCGCCGGGCTGACCCTGACGGTCACCGGCGACACGATCCTCGGCACGGCGCCGAGGGACCGCGCGGGCGCGGCGGCGGCGATCTCCGCGACAGCATACGAGCTCGGCGGTTCCCTGGGCATCGCGGTGGTGGGCAGCGTGCTTTCGGCGGTGTACCACGCGGAGCTGACCCTCCCGGCCGGCGTGCCCCCGGCCCTGGCGGCCCAGGTCCACGAGTCGTTCAGCGCCACGGCGGCAGTGGCGGCGGGCCTGCCGGAGCCGGTGGCGAGCGCGGTCCGCCTGGCGGCGGAGCAGTCGTTCGTCGGCGGCATCCGGACGAGCATGCTCGGCAGCGCGGCGGTGATGGTGGTGCTGTCGGTGGTGGCGCTGCGGACGTTGCGGCGAGTGCCGAAGGTGATCGAGAACCCGCTGGACCAGCCGCAGCCGGTGGAGAGTCCACAGTAGACAGCGCGGGTCAGGACAGGTACTCACCCGTGAGGATCGCCGCCGCCAGCTCCACGCGCGACCCATACCCGATCCGAGCGAACATCCGCGACAACCGCCCCTCCACGCTCTTCTCGCTCGTATCGAGCACCACCGCCAGCTGCCGGTTGCTCAACCCCTCCGCCACGAGGATCGCCAGCAGCCGTTCGTTCTCCGCCGCCGCCTCCGCTCGTCCCGGTCCGGCGAACCCCATGTCGCGCAACACCTTCCGCAGGCGTGCGCGCCAGAACCACGCGCCCACCTCGCCGTACAGCTCGTACGCCTCGTTCAGCAGCCGCTCGGTGTCGTAGCCCGCCAGGCCGGCCCACAGGTACGCCATCGCCGTCTCGTACGGGACGTCGCGGCGTTCGCGGGCGATCGCCACCGCGCGGCGGGCCGCCGCCGTGTCGCGGTAGGCCGCCGCCCGGGACAGGTGGTGGCACAGGTGCGCGCGGGCCGTGTCGAGGCGCATTGCCGTGCGTGCGGAACGGTCCACCCAGTGCTCGGCCTCGCGGCGGTTCTTCCGCAGCAGCGCCGAACGCGTCAGGTCGGCCCAGAGGTCCTCGGTGCCGAGCAGGTAGCCGCCCTGGTCGGCGCTGCGGGCGGCCGCGAACAGCAGCTCGTCCGCGGCCTCGTCGTCGCCGAGCTTGCGCAGCACGGTGAACTCCGCGTGGTCGATCACGTGGGACATCGGCATGTCGCGGCCGTCGGCGGCCAGCGCCCGGGCGCGGGCCAGCCAGCCCTGCCCGCCGAGGATGCGGATCGCCCCGCCCATCATCATGTTGTGCATCGGCCGGGCCGGGTCGGTGCCCTCCAGCATCGTCCGGCGGGCGAGCTCCATCGCCTCCGGCCAGTCGCCGCCGAGGTAGTTGAGGTAGAACCGGTCGGGCCCGGACAGCTGCTCGACGGTCAGCCCCGCGTCCGCCATCCGCCGCAGCGCGTGCTGGTGCTCCCCCAGCTGCAGCAACATGTCCAGCTCGAACCGGCGCTGCTCGAACCAGTGGTTGGGCAGGTGTCCGGACCGCCACCGCTCCGGGTGCTCGACGAGCTCGAACAGCTGCGACGAGTCCCCGAGCACCACCCGCGCGCCGGCCAGGAACATCGTCCCGAAGTCGGCGGTGACGCTGTTGCTGCCGCTCCACACCTCCCGCCGCCGCTCCAGCAGGTCGCACGCCTCGATCCAGCGGCCGGACATCATCAGCGCGAACGCCTGGTTGACGACCTTCAGCGCCGGGTCGTCCGGTAGCACCGGCGACGCCCCTGCGGCGATCTCGGCGAGCTCGCCGAACTCCCCGCGCGCGGTCAGCCCGGTGATGAACACGATCGACAGCTCCTGCGCCTGGTGCGGCTCGAGGTGCGCGACGTGGTCACGCAGCACGTGCCGCGCGCAGTCCCCCGCCTCGGCCTGCCGGTAGTGCAGCGCCCGCGCGCCGCTGAGCAGCAGCAACGCTTCGGCCCGCTCGGCCGGGGTCGTCACGCGGGCCACCGCCGCGCTGAGCCAGCGTTCGGCCTTGACGCCGTCGGTGAGCAGCACCCGCCGGCCGTGGGCGAGCAGCTCGGTGGCGGCCCGGCGGGCGTCGACGAGCGCGCCGGCCTGCGCGACGCGGTCGAGCAGGAAGTCGTCGTCGGGAACCCGGACGTCGCCCTCCCACACCGCGTGGACGGCGTGCGCGGCCAGGTTCCGCCAGGCGTACGGCCCGAGCCGCGACAGCAGGCCGTCGCGGACGGCGGGCACCCGGAACCAGAGCCGGCCGTCGCGGTGCCGGACCAGCACCCGCCGGTCGACGAGCCCCTCGACCGCCGCCCGGACGGTGGTCTCGTCCCGGCCGAGCGCCGCCGCGGCCAGCGTCGCCGCGGCCTCGCCGAGCGGGGCGAGCACGGCCATCGCCTCGGCCACCTCCCGGTCCTGCTCGCCGGCGTCGGTCGTGACGCGCAGCAGCGGGTGGTCCTCGGTGGCGACCGGCGGGTCGACCCAGTCGGCGCGGTAGGCGGTGCGGTCCACGATCCGCATCGCCCCGGCGGAGCGGTACCCGCGGACCAGCGCGGTCAGCGCCGCCGGGTTGCCGCGGCCCGCCGCGTACAGCTCGCCGACGAGGCTCGCGCTCGGCCGGGCCGAGATCAGCCCGGCCAGCAGGGACCGCGACTGCGTCCGGGACAACGGCCGCAGCAGCCGCAGCCGCGCCCGGCCTTCGGCCCGCAGGCGGGCGAACGTCGCGCGGGCCGGGGCGTCGGCGCCGGCCCCGAGCCGCAGGGTGGCGACGACGCCGATGCGTGTCTCCTCGGAACACTGGCGCAGCAACGGTCCCAGCAGGCCGGCGGTGCCTTCGTCCAGCCACTGGGCGTCGTCCACCAGCACCACCAGCGGGCCCCGGGCGCGCAGGAGCGGGAACACCGCGGTGGCGACCATCGCCGCGGTTTCCGGCCGGCCGCCGGGCGCCGCGCTCACGCGGGAGAGCAGCGACAACGCCGGCTGCACCGGCGGGTCGTCGTCCGACCGGCCCGGTTCCAGACCGCTGAGCAGCCGGTACACCACGCCGTAGGGCAGTTCGCGGTCGAGCTCGGCCAGCCGCAGGACAACGACGGTCGCCGACCCCGCGAGCTCCGCGGCGAGCCGGTCGAGCACCGTGCTGCGCCCGCTGCCCGGTTCGCCGGCCAGCACCGTGAGCGGTGTCGTGCCGAGCCACGCGTCGTCCCGGAGGAAGCCGACCTCCTCCGCGCGGGCGTCCGCCCGCGCCCCCTTCGCAGCGACCATGCCGTCCAGTTGACCAGCTCCCGCGAGGCGCCCGTCGGTCCCGATCGGTCGACCGGGTGTGCCGGGGCAACAACGATGCCTGAAGGTGACCGGGGACCGCGGCCCGGCTGGACGAACCGGACAGGCGGCAGCACGCTCGGAAAGTGGGGGGACGATCCGCCGCCCGTTCGCGCCGATGCCGCCGGCGCCGGGCCGGTCGAGGAGGAACATGGGAGTCACGGCGGTCACGGACGCCGGGCCGGGCGACGCGCTCGCCGCGCTCGATCGTGTGCTCACCGGTCCGGGCGCGGTGTGGCTGGTGCGCGGGCGCCTCGGCGCGGGACGCAGCACGGCACTGGCGGCGATGGCCGCGCGCGGCCGCCGGACCGGCGCCGCGGTGCTGGCGGTGCCCGCGGGCGCGGCCCCGCACACCGCGCTGGTGCGGCTGACCACCGAACTGGTCGAGCTGATCACCGCGCTGGACCGGCCCGAGCTGGTGAGCATGCTGACCGCGGTGGCGTGGCTGCGCAGCCGGCTCGACTCCGGCGCCGGGCCCCGGCCGCTGCCGGTGGCGCACGACCTCGTCACGATCTTCGCCACCCTCGCGCCCTACACCCGGATCGTGCTGCAGTGCGACGACTTCGACCACCTGCCGCCGGACATCGCGGCGGTGCTGGCGCTGGTCGCCGAGGGCGCTCGCGCCGCCGGGACGATCACCGTGGCGACCGCCGCGGAGCGGGGCGGTGGACCCGCCGGCCGGCTGCTCGCCGTCGCGGACGGCACGGTCGACCTGCGCCCGCTCACCGCCGCCGAAACCACCGCGCTGCTGCCCGACTGGACCACCGCCGACGGCCGCCGCGCCAGTGACCCCGGGCTCGTCGACACCCTCCGCACGGCCTTGGGCCCGCTGTTCGGCAACCCCGGCACGGTCCGCGCGACGGTCGCCGAGCTGCGCGCCCGCGGCCGCCTCGTAGTCGTCGACGACCACGTGTGCTTGGCCGGGACCGGGCTGCCGATCCTGCTGCCGGCGAACCACCCGCTGCCGCTGCGGCTGCACGCGCTCGGTCCGGCCGCGCGGAAGCTGGCCGCCGTCGTCGCAGTGCTAGGTGAGCACTGCACCCCGGCGGTCGACCACCTGACCGGGCTGGCCGCCTCGGCCGGGATGTCGCTGCCCGCCGCCGGGCGGGTGCTGGACGAGCTGGTGCGCACCGACGTCCTGCGGATCGGGCAAGACGGCGCGGTCGGGTTCCCCGTGCCCGCGCTGGCCGACCGGCTGCGGGTGGAGCGGGACGCCCGCTGGCGCCGGGCCCTGCACGGCGGCATCGCCGGGCACCTGATGGCCGAACGGCGCGCCGGCTCGACGCTCCCGGCGTCCGCGATCGCCCGGCACCTCGCCGAACTGCCGCCGTCCACAGTGGACGTCGACGCGGCTGGGGTGCTGGTGGAAGGCGCGGCGACCGCGGCCCCCGAGGACGCGCGCCGGTATCGCGTGACGGCGTTGCGGTGCCTCGATCCGGACGACCCGCGGTTCCCCGAAGTCCTGCGGGCGGTGCTCGCCGACAGCTTCGCGACCGGCGCGTACGGGCAGCTCGCGGACGACCTCGCCACGGTCGTCGCGCCGCGGCTGACCGGCCGGGGACCGTCGGCCACGGCGTTGGTGTGCTGGCTCGGCGCGCTCGCCCACGAACACCGGCTGCTCGAGCTCGACGTCGTCCGGCCGCTGGCCGGCACGCTCGGCTCCGCCGCCACCCGGTTGTTCGGCGCGGTCCGGCGGGCCGACCGCACGGCGGCCGCGGCCGCCGCGCACGACCTGGGCGGCAGCGGGGACGACCTGTTCGACCTCGGCGCGACCGTCCTGCTCGCGTGCCTGCCCGGCACCGCCGCCGACGAGGTGTCCGAAGCCGCCGACCTCTACGACTTCCCCCACGTGCTGGAGAACCTGCTGCCCGTCCGCTATCGCGCGCCGTCGACCGGCTTCGCGGCCGGCTGGCACGGGGTGCGCGAGGCCTACCGCGCGGGCGACTGGGACACCGCGCTGTCGCGGGCCCGGCGTCTCGAAGGCGCCCGGCTGTGGTGGGAGTCGCCGCGGCGGCACCGGTTCGCGAGTGTGTTCGCCGCCGAGATCTGCGCCCAGCGCGGGGAACCGGACCGCGCCGCGAGCTGGCTGCGCCGGATCCCGTTCCCGGCCGCCGCGGCCGCGTACGTCGCCTGGGTGCGCTGCGCGTTGCGCCGTTATGCCGGGCAGCCCGGTGAAGCGGTGGAGCTGGGCTGGGAGGAGTACGTCGCCTGCCGCGGGCAGGGCGTGCACGCGGGCGCGGAGTTCCTGCTGGCGCGGCTGCTGCGGTGCGCGCGCTCGGTGAACGACCACACCGGTGTCGAGCGGTTGCTGGCCGAGCTGGAGGACCTGACCGAACACCACCCCACGCTGTCGACCCGCGAGACGTTCCTGGTCTACGGCGGTCTGGTCCGCGAGGACCCGGTGGCGGTCCGCGCGGGCCTCGACCTGGCCCGCCGCTCCGGCGACGTCTTCCGGGTCGCCGAAGCGTGCGTGGCCCTGGGTGAGCTGAGCCCGGTCCCGGCGCCGTGGCTGCTCGAAGCGCACCGGACGCTGAAGCGGCTCGGCGCGTCGGCCGCGATGGCCCCGGTGGCCGAGCTGCTGGACCGCCGCCGCATCACCGTCCCCCGCGACCGCACCGACCGCGCGGCGCTCGACCCGCTGGAGCGGCGGATCGCCGACCTGGTCGCGAGCGGCCGCACGAACCGCCAGATCGCGGCGGCGCTGAGGATCAGCGAAAAGCGCGTCGAGGCCCGGCTGACGTCGTTGTTCGAGCGCACGGGCTGCCACTCCCGGGTCGAGCTGGCGGCGGCGTGGCTGCAGGGCCGCCTGGGCGCGGCGGCGATCCCGGCCTGAGTCAGGCCCAGACGGCGTCGAGGTCCGCCACGTCGGTCACGAGCGCGGCCCGCGGGAACAGCTGCCGGGTGAGGAAGTCGTGCGTCTCGGCTTCGCGGTCGGCGCAGGCGTCGCGCAGGACGACGATCCGGTAGTCGCGGTCCATCGCCTCGCGCACGGTCGACAGCACCACGCCGCTGGTGCTGATCCCCGCCAGGACGATCGTGGTGACGCCCCGCGCGCGCAGCTGCTCGTCGAGGTCCGTGGTGGTGAAGGCGCCGACGCGGATCTTGCGGACCTGGACGTCGCCGGGCTGCGGGTCGAGCCGGGCGTCGAGCTGCGTGGTGGGGGCGTCGGCGTGCATCGCCGCCCGCATCTCCGCCGAGGCGACGAGCCCGCCGAAGAAGCTGGTCTCGGGAATGGCGTCGAAATCCGCGTCTTCGAACGCGACGCGGACCCAGCCCACGTGGCCGCCGCGCTCGCGGAACTGCTTGGTGGCGAAGGAAACCCGGTCGAGGAGCGGGCCGGTGTCGGGCAGCTGCCCGACGATCCCGTTCTGGTAGTCCATCACGAGCAGCGCGGTGGTCGTGGCTTCAGGCATGGTTCTTTTCCTTCAACGATCGGTCGAACACGGTGATGAGCAGGAACACGACGCCGATGCCGATGAGCAGCAGCGCCAGGTGGTGCAGGCCGCCGGTGTCGGCGGCCTGGCCGTAGAACGCGCCTTGCAGCGCGGAGGAGATGATCGCGCCGAGGTAGCCGAAGGTGCGCAGCAGCCCGGCCGACGCGCCGGTGTCGGCCGGATCGGCCTGGCGGTACACGGAGTTCTGCAGGGCGAGGCTGTTGAGTCCCTGCGGGATCCCGAAGACGATCGCGACGAGGACGAGCAGCCAGACCGCGGCGTCGGAGTCCAGCGTCAGGAGCAGGGCGCAGCCGGCGAGCTGGCCGACCGCGGCGACGGCGAGCTTGCCGCGCACCGCCTCCCGCCGTCCGGTGACCAGCGAGACGACGATCCCGGCCGCGAACAGCGGCAAAGTGGCGAGGCCGGCTTCGCTCGCCGAAAGGCCACGGCCGTGTTCGAGCCATTGGGTGTAGCCGTAGACGACGCTGTAGGACACGACGTACGCCAGCAGCGCGCGCCCGTAAGTGGCCAGCAGCGGGCGGTTGCGGCCGAGGAGCCGCAGGTTGATGAACGGCCGGGCGTGGGTCAGCTCGCGCGCGGTGAAGCCCGCGGCCGCGACGGCGGTGATGACAAGCAGGTACCAGTCCCCCGCGCCGGGGTGCATGAGGAACAGCAGCAGCGCGACGAGCGCGGCGGCGAAGAGCACCATCCCGGGCAGGTCGAGGTCGAAAGCCCGCTTCGGCCCGGTTTCCCTGGGCCGCTTCGGAAACCGGCGGGCGCCGAGGACGAAGGCGAACAGCGCCAGCGGGATGTTGAGGGCGAAGGTCGTCCGCCAGCCGCCGACGCCGATGAGCAGCCCGCCCAGCGCCGGGCCGATCACGGAGATCGTCTGGGTCGAGATCGCGAGCACGGTGAGCACGGCCGCGGGGCTGTCCTGGCCGGTTCGCTCGCTTTCGTCGCGGATGAGCCGCATCGCGGCCGGGTAGCCGGCGCAGGTCCCGAAGCCGAGGACGACCCGCGCGACGACGAGCACCGCGAGGTTCGGCGCGAGCACGCCGATCACACCGGCGAGGCCGACCAGGGCGGTGGCGGGCAGGAAGACCCGCCGTGGGCCATAGCGGTCGATCAGCCGGCCGGCCACCGGCTGCCCGACGGCGGTGGCGAGGTAGAGCGAGGAGATCAGCCACGCGGTCGCCGACGCCGGTTCCCCGAAGGCGACCCCGATCGGCACCAGCGCAACGGCGATGACGGTCGAGTTGACCGGGTTCAGGACGGCGCCCGAGATCAGCGGGGCGAGCAGTTTCCGGTTGAAGCCGGCTTCGCTGCGTGCTGCGCTCTTCACGGCTCCACGACGCGTTCGAGCAGAACCAGGGCTTCGTTGACGACGGCGAGTTCGGGTTCGGTGAGCCGCTGGGCAAGGGTCCGCGCCAGCCATTCGTGCCGCGACGCGCGGGCGCCCTGACCGTGTTTCCGCCCGGCCGGGGTGAGGAAGAGCAGCTGACGGCGCCCATCGGCGGGATCGGCCTCCCGCCGCACGAGCCCCAGCTTCTCCAGGGCGGCAACGGTGGCCGCCATCGACTGCGGCCGAACGCGTTCGGCCCCGGCGAGCACACTCGCCGACGACGGTTCGCTCACGGCGAGGCGGGCGAGGGCCGAGGCTTGGGCGGAGGTGAGTTCACCGACGGCGGAGGCATCTTGCATCTGCCGCCGCAGCCGCCCGACGACGACGCGCAACGCCTGCGCGGCGGTGACCGCGGCGGGGGAGACTGTCTTTGCGCTCATATAGGCAGGGTAAACTGAACAGGTAAGGCTGTCAATTTTTCGGGACTGGGGCGGTGGGTTGTCCGGGATGTCGGGAATCCACAGTGGACTGGGGCTGGTCGGGGCGCGGGTGCGGACGGGCGGTGAGGCGGGTGGTGGTCGCGGACCGGTGCCGCTGCGGCTGGCCCCGCTCCGCTCGCCAGTAACCCGCGCGCACCTCACCGGCGCCCGCAACCGGCCACGCCCGCGCGGCAGCGCCGCATCGCTGCGCCCGGCCGAGTGTCTCGGCCCGCGACCGGCTCCTGCCGCCCGGTGGCCTCGCATCGCCGCCGCCGACCGGCCCCCGACCGCCCGATGCTCCACGCGCCACCGCCGCCGAACCGCGCGCCGCTTAAGCCCGCCCAGCAGCGCCGCACCACCACCGCCGAACCGCGCGCCGCATAAGCCCGCCCAGCAGCGCCGCACCACCACCGCCGAACCGCGCGCCGCTTAAGCCCGCCCCGCAGCGCCGCATCACCGCCGCCGATCGAGTGTCTTGGCCCGCGCCCGGCTTCACCCAGCCCGATGCCCCCGCATCGCCGCCGCCAACTGCGCCCGTCCCGAAATCCCCAGCTTCCGGTACGAACTCGTCAAATGCTTCTCCACCGCCCGCACCGTCACCTGCAGCAGCTCCGCGATGTCCCGGTTCCGGCTCCCCGACACGGCGAGATCGACCACCCGCTGCTCAGTCGCCGTCAGCGGGCCGCCGTCCGTGGGCTCGGCCGGTTCCGCCGCCGCGCGAACCAGCCAAGTCGCGCCGCACTCGGTCGCCAGGCGGCGACCCTCCTCCAGATGCTCGCGCGCGTCCGGGCCCGTGTCGCGCTCGCCCAGCGTCAGCAGCACCCGGGCCAGCTCCAACCGATCCGCCGACCGGGCCAGCACCTCCGCCGCCTCACGCAGAAGCGGCACCGCTTCCTCGTCGCGGTCGACGAGCGTCGCCCGGATTCGGAGGGCTCGGCCGACCGCCGCCGGGGCACCCCACGCCGTGGCGCGGTCGACTTCTTCGCGGGCGATCGACTCGGCGCGCTCCGGCTGGTCCGTCGCCGCCAGCAGGAGGGCGATCTTGCCGCGGACCGGCAGCAGCACGCTGTTGGCGCGGCCCGACCGCTCCACCTGGTGCGAACAGTCCACGAAGTACTCGATCGCCGCCGTGTGGTTGCCTTCGGTCAGCGCGAGACCGCCGTGGGCCAACGACTTCAGCCACGGCTCGTGCTCCGGCTCGCAGTGCTCGACGACCAGCCGGGCCAGCGCCGGATCCCGTTGCTCTACGGCGATTTCGGTCAGCACGCGCATCGCCGTCGAC
Organism: Amycolatopsis sp. NPDC104863; assembly: GCF_055582965.1. Taxonomy (NCBI): domain Bacteria; kingdom Bacillati; phylum Actinomycetota; class Actinomycetes; order Pseudonocardiales; family Pseudonocardiaceae; genus Amycolatopsis; species Amycolatopsis sp. NPDC104863. The sequence goes on along the minus strand of NZ_JBVJOW010000001.1, from coordinate 700,471 downwards.
GTGATGCCGAGCCGGCTCGGGCCGGCCGCCGTGAGCGCCGCCAGGGCCCGCTCGCGCGCCGCGCCGAGGCGGCCCGCGGCGAACGCCGCCAGCGCCTGCCCGGTCCAGGCCACCAGCGTCGGCAGGTCCGGGTTCTCGTCCGGCCCGCAGGCCGCCGCCAGCCAGGACTCGACGCCTTCGAGCGCGTCCGCCGCGGCCAGCACCACCACCACGAGCGGCAACGTCGTGTACATCTGGTTCGGCGAGCCGGGTTCCCGCTCCAGCACCTGCCGCGCCAGGTCCGCGATGAACTCGCGCGGCGCGGTGTCCGCGACGGTCATCAGGTGCAGCAGCACCGCGACCAGCTCGCGCTGGGCCGACGAACCCTGCGCCGGCGACGGCCCTAGCTCGGCCAGCCGCTCGGCCGCCGCCCTCCCGGAGCCGGGCTGGGCCCGCTCCAGGTACCGCAGCCGGGCCTCCAGCCGCAGCGCCGCCTCCGCCGCGTCCGGGCCCGCCTCGGCCCGCAGCTCCTCGAGCGTCCGCCGGAGGTGGCGGACGTCCGGGCCGAACCGCGGCCCGGTCACCACCGGCAGCAGGCCGAGCGCGAACGCGCGGTCCGCCGGGTCGCGCACGAGCCCCAGCGCCTGGTGCAGGTGCCGGTGCGCGGCCGGCAGGTCGTACCCGCGCTCGACGGCGGCGAGGTCCACCAGCAGCTCCGCGCGGTCCGCGCCCGGGTGCGCCAGCGCGTGCCGCAGGTACTGGGCCGCGGTGCGGGGCGCGGCGTTGGCCAGCGCCGCACCGGCCGCGGTCCGCAGCACCTCGGCCGCCCACGGCTCGGGCTCGGCGACGGTCGCCAGCAGCTGCCGCCCGACCTGCTCCACCGGCCGCCCGTGGCGGTAGTAGACGTTCGCCGCGCGCAGGTGCAGCCGGTCCTGCTCGTCCGCGGTCAGCTGGTCGGCGATCAGGTCGCCGGTCATCGCCCCGGCGAACCGCAGCAGCCCGCCGCCGGTCGGGTCCTCGACGAGCCCGAGCCGCCGCAGGGTGCGCTCGACGGCGTCGAAGTCCGGCAGGTCGAGCCCGGCGACCTCGGCGATCACCTCGGCCTCGGTCGCCTCGCCGAGCGCCGCCATCGCCTTCGCGACCGTGCCGACGGCTTCCGGCTGGGCGCGCAGGCACCGCGACAGCCGGGCCGCGGCCGGCGAGGGCCGCAGGGCGGCGAGCTCGGCCGCGGTGGCCGTCACCGGACGCAGCCCGTGCCCGAGCATCGCGTTGACGAGGGCTTCGAGCAGCATCGGCAGCCCGCCGGTCCGGGCGTGGCAGGTCGCCGCGAACTCGTCCTCGGGCGGTTCGCCGCAGCGCGCGGCGAGGTAGGCGCGCACCCCCGCGGCCGACAACGGCGTCGCGTGCACCCGGCGCGCCGCGGCGTGGACGATGTCCTCGACGACCACCTCACCCGCGCCGCTGTCCCCTTCCAGCAGGGTCGCCACGACGAGCACACGCAGGTGGCCCAGCCGGTTGGCGAGGTAGGCGAGCCAGCGCAGCGACGCCGGGTCCGCCCACTGCAGGTCGTCCACGAGCAGCGCGACCGGGCCGCTGTCGTGCACCACCTTCGTGAACAGGCCCAGCAGCTCGTGCAGCACGAGGTGCGCGCGCCGCCCGCACGGCGACGGTGGCGGGAAACCGCGGTCCAGCCGCACCTCGGCGGGCAGCTCCCCGCGTTGCCCCGACTCCAGCAGCGGGTCCAGCAGCAGCCGGACGACACCGTGGTCGACGTCGCGCTCCGACGGCGTCGCCACCGTCCGGACGACGCGCAGGCCGCGGGCCGCCGCCTCTTCGCCCGCCGCGTGCAGGAGGGCCGACCGGCCCGTGCCGAGCCCGCCGCGGACGACGACCAGTTCCCCTTCGCCCGCCCGGACGCGGGCGACCGCCGCGGCGAGCGCGGCCAGCTGTTCAGCGCGCTCGATCATCATGACGACGGATCAGAGCTCCTTGTCCAGCGCCGCGAACAGCTCACGCAGCTCGGCCCGCCCGGTGACTTCGAGCTGCCGGTAGATCGCGGTCAGCCGGAGCTCGACGGCCCGCTTGCTGATCCCCAGCTCGGCCGCCAGGTCGGCGTTGGACGCGTCCGCCAGCACCCGGCGGACGAGGTCGGCCGCGGCGGGCGGGAGCGACCGCCACCGCCGGGACGCCGCGCGGTGGCTCGGCCGCGGTTTGGGCCGCATCGACAGCCGTTTCCCGAGGTCGGCGATCCGCGTCGTGGCCCAGCCGAGCTGGTAGGCGGTCGCGAGCCGCTCGGCCTCGCGCAGCTGGCGCGCCACCCCGCCGGTCTGCCCGCGGTTGAGCTGGGCCGCGGCGAGCAGCAGCAGCGCTTCGACGTAGAGCACCCTGGCCGGTGACTGCTGGAGCGCGTTCACGGCCTGGGTCAGCCGGAACACCGCGTCCTCCGAGCGCACGGCGACCCCGGCGCCGAGGTGGGTGCGCCCGATCGCGGTGCGGGTGCCCCAGTTCTGGGCCAGCTGCCACTCTTCGCTGATCATCGCCGCGGCGGTGTGCTCGTCGCCGAGGGCCTGCGCGGCGATCGCGACGTGCGAGCGCCACGGGACCATGCCGGGGTTGGTCCAGCCGAGCGCGTGCATCCGCCGGCCGCACTCCTGGAACAGGCCGAGCGCGCGCTGGTGGCGTTTCAGGTCCAGCTCCAGCAGGCCGCGCATGAACAGCAGGTACGGCGTGGTGATCCCGGGCCCGGTGTCGCCACCGGCCGCGTCGACCGCGCGCTGGGCGGCCACCAGGTCGCCGCGGGTCAGCGCCGCGGCGATCGCGATCGTGCTCAGCGCCCCGGCCACGGTCGGCGGCCGGCCCCCGGGCGGGTCGGACGCGGTCGCCTCGGCGAGCGCGTCTTCGGCGGCCTGGACGCGGCCGCGCTGCAGGTGGATCCAGGCGCGGCCGGTCAGCGCCAGCACCACCGGCACGCGGGCCCCAGTGGCCGTGCCGGCGGCGATCACGCTGTCGTAGACCGAAAGTGCTTCGAGGACGTCGTCGGTCTGGCCGAAGGCCGCGGCCATCGCCAGCCTCGGCGCGTACAGCGAGACCCGGTCGTGCCAGGTCTCTCCCGCCCGCCGGGCCAGCCGGCGCGCGGCCCGGCTGTCGCGGCCGGCCATCGTCGCCAGCCACGCCGCCACGGCGGCCTGCGCCGGGCTCATCCCGGCCGGGTCGACGTCGGCGACGGCGGGCACGCCGAGCGTGACGGCGCCGCGGCCGGTGCCTTCGGCCAGCCAGTGCAACGCGATGACGTTCGCGCGGTCGTCCTCGCCGAGCACCGCGGCGCTCAACCCGGCCAGCTCGCGCAAAGCGTTGTCACGGGCGCCGCGCAGCAGCATCAGGTCCACTGCGGACAGTCGCGTTCGGACGGACTCGCCGTCGGCGGCGACGGGCGTGGCCCGGACCAGGCGCAGGTCGCCGGTGAACGGGCACGACGACGCCTCGACCGTCTCCAGCTCGAGCCGCAGCCGCGCGAGGGCGCCGTCGGGGGCCGGCTCGGTCAGCGCACGGCGGTAGTAGCGGGCCGCACCGGCGCGGTCGCCCGCTTCGCGACGTCGCCGCGCGGCCGCGTGCAGGGTTTCGAGGGCCCAGGCCTGGCCGACCGGCTCGGACCCGAGCAGCAGCTCGGCGATCTCTTCTTCGGGCGCCGCCCGGCGGTGGCCGAGCTCGGCCGCGCTGCGGCGCATCCGGGCGCGCTCCTCGGGACCGGTCGCGGCCAGCACCCAGGTGGCGACCTCCGGGTCCATCGGCTCGCCCGGGTCGGCGCCGATCAGACCGAAGTCGGCGAGCACCCGCAGGGCCCGCGCGATCGGCATGCCGAGGGGGCCGGCGAGCGGGCGCAGGTAGGCCTCGTCGACGGTGCCGACGGCCGCGATCATCCGCACCAGCGCGGCGAGGTCCGCCGGCAGCCGCGCGAGCAGGCCGAGCACGCCTTCGCGGCGGACGTCGGCGGTGATCGCGCCGATCTCGGTGCCGCGGCCCGGCCGGGCCGCCGAGCGGGTGAGCACCTCGGCCAGCAGCGCAGGATTCCCTTGGGTGGCCGCGTAAAGCTCCCCGGCGGGCGGCCGCGGCGCCGGGACGGCGTGCACGACCCGGCGGACGGCGGCGGGGCTGAGCGGCCGCAGCCGCACGACCAGCCGGCGCTCCCCCGGCAGCCCGGCCGGGCTGAACGGCCCCGGCTCGTCACCACCGGGCTCCGGCAGGCCGGCGTGGGCGGCGAGCAGCAGCAGCGGCGCCGGCCCGCGGCGGCGTTGCAGCGCGGCGAGCCAGGCGGCGGACCGGTCGTCGACGAGGGTGATGTCGTCGACGACCAGCAGCACCGGCCGCCGCCGCGCCGCTTCCAGCAGGCGCTGGCAGAGCAGCTCGTGCAGCACCTGGACGTCGGCGCCGTCCTCGAGGAGAGCGGGCAGCCAGGGGACGGCGGCGAGCTCGGGAACTCCGGCCAGCAGCTGGGAAAGCAGCCCGTACGGGAGCTCGGCCTCGGTGGCCGATCCGCGCGCGCTGAAGACCTGGAGGTTCCGCTCCGCGGCGAGGGCGGCGGCCTGGTCGAGCAGGGCGGTGCGCCCGCTGCCGGGCGGCCCGATGACGAGCACGTTCCCGGCGCGGCCGCGTTCGAGGTCGTCGAGGAGGTCGGTGAGAACGCGCAGTTCGGTCTCGCGCTCGACCAGGTGGTCGGCAGCGGCGTCCAGCCGCCGGACGGCGCTCATCGGGAGGCTCCCAGGGTGCCGGGGTGGGTGGCGCCGTCAGCCGGTCGGCCGGGCGCGGGTTCGGCGCGGGGATCGGTGCTCGCGGGCTCGGGCGGACGCTCGGCGGGCGCGGCGCCCAGCCAGGTCCAGCACTCCGCCACGCCCTCGCCGCTCGAGACCACCCACCACCGCACGGCGCTCACCGGGACACCCCCAGCGCGGCCGGGCGAGCCGTGCCGTCGGGCTGCTCCAGCGCCGCCGCCAGCTCCGCGCGGCCGGTGATGCGCAGCTTGCGGTACACGCTCGTCAAATGGGTCTCCACCGTTCGGACCGTCACGAACAGCCGCTCCGCGATCACGCGGTTGCTCACCCCGCGCCCGGCGAGCCCGGCCGTCAGGCGCTCGGCGGGGCTCAGCGACGCCAGCGGGGACGCCTGGCCCGGGATGCCCGCGTCGGCCGCCGTCTGCTGGGCCCGGCGCAGCAGCCGCCGGTCGCCGCCCCGCAGGCTCAGCTCCACCGCGCGGCGCAGCCGGGCCCGGGCCGCCGCCGTGTCCCCCACCGACACCAGCGCCCGGCCCAGCTGGTACTCCGCCAGTGCTTCCTCCCGGCGCGCCGGCGAGCCGGCCAGGATCGCCGCGGCCTCCTCCAGCACCCCGATCCGTGACGCCGGCGGCGCGGCGACCCCGGCGGCGAGGCGGGCCATCCCGACCGCGCGCGGGGTGCCCCACCGCTGCGCCGGTTCCCGGCCGTGGGCCGCGAACTCCGCGGCGGCTTCGTGGTGACCTTCGTCGGCCAGCAGGCACGCCGCCTCGAACCACCACGGCGCGAGCAGCGGGTTGGCGATGCCGACGTCGGCGAGGCTTTCCCCGCACCGCCGGAACTCCGTCAGCGCGGCCTCGTGGTCACCCGCGGCCCAGCGGACCCGGGCGTCGACGAGCTGGAACCAGGGCCGCATCACGGTGTGCTCCCACAGCAGGGAAGTGTCCGACTCGCGCAACAGGCGGTCCGCCTCCGCGGTCTCCCCCAGCTCGGCCAGCACGGTCGCGTACGCGATGCGCGGCACGACCCCGCCGGTGCGGCCCTCGGCCCGGCGCCCGAGCGCGTACGCCCGTTCGGCGTCGGCCGAGGCCGCGGTCAGGTCGCCGCACCAGTGCCCGAGCAGCGCGCGGAAGGCCAGGTATTCACTGCGCTGCGCGGGCACGAGCTCGACCACCCTGGTCAGCTCGTCCTGCGCCGCGTCGACCTCGTCGGCCAGCAGCAGGGCCAGCACGGCCGCGCTGACCGCCGAGTCGTCGTCGGTCAGGTCGTAGCCGCGGATCGCGCGCAGCGCCCACTCGGCGGCCTGCGCCGGCCGCTCGCCGTCGAGCGCGGTGACCACCGCGCAGACGGCCAGGTGCCCCGCCTCCACGACGCCGTCGGGCACGCGGTCGTCGTCGGTGTTCAGCCACGTGCCGAGCTTCTGGAGGCTCTCGCGATCTTCGATGCCCACCAGGCACAGCAACGCTTCCAGGTGCAATCGCAGCTGCGGGTCCGCGTCCTCGCCCAGCCGGGAGAGAGCGCTTTCCAGGACGCCCACGGCGGTGCGGCACCGGCGAGCGACCAGCGCCAGCCGGCCCAGCCGGACGGCGGTGCGCGCCCGGTCCTCGGGGTCGTCCTGCAGCTCCAGCGCCCGCTGCAGCAGGTCGAACCCGCTGCCCGGTTCGATCCGCGCGACGGTCTCGGCCAGCTGCACGGCCAGACCGGCGTCCCCGGGCCGGGCGGCCGACGCGGGCCGCAGGAAGCGCAGCGCGTCCCAGGGCGCGCCCCGGTCGCACGCGCTGTTCGCCGCGTCCCGCAGCAGGTCGACCATCCACGCGTCCGGCGAACCGATTTCGAGCACCTGCTCGGCGACGACCTCGGCCGGCTCGGCCGCGTCGCTCAGCAGGGTCGCCGCGGTGCGACGCCACCGGTCCAGCTCGCTGGGCCGGACGTCCTCGAGCAGCCCGGCGCGCACCGGGTCGTGCCGGAACGCGAGCCCTTCGGCGGTGAGGACGTGCTGCGCCCGCAGCATCTCCACGGCCGCTTCGGCGGTGCGCAGCGGCACTTCGGCCAGGCGCGCCACCAGGAGCAGGTCCTGGCCGTCGAGCACCGCCACCGCGATCGCGACGGACCGGACGTACTCCGGCAGGCAGGCGAACAGCGAGCGGATGAGCCCGGTGTCGACCGGCACCCCGGCCAGCGGCGCGATGCCCGCCGCGACCTTGTTCAGGTCGTCGAGCATTTCCCGCAGCAGCAACGGGTTCCCGCCGGACTGCTCGACGCAGTGCTGGACGAACAGCTCCCCGGCGCCGGGGCCGGCGACCTCGCGCGCCAGCCGGGCGACCGCCTCCGCCGGCAGCGGGCCGAGATCGAGGACCTCGGTGCTGTAGGAGGATTCCAGGTCCGAGAGCCGGTCAGCCGCGGGACCGGCGGCGCCGGCGCGGACCAGGACGATCCGCAGCGGCAGGCCGTTCGCGCGGCGGGCCAGCAGGCTCAGCCACCGCAGCGTGGGCTCGTCACACCACTGCACGTCGTCGACGACGAGCACCACGCCCGGCCGGTTTGCGGCCCAGGCGGCAAAATCCGTGTACCACGCTTCGAAGGCGCGGGGTTCGGGGTCGGGCGCCGGGGCGCCCGCGGCGTGCAGCCCGGCGATCAGGTTCCGGCACGCCTGGCCGCCTTCCGCGCCGGCGGTCCGGCAGACGACGACGTCGCCGCAGCGGGCCAGCGCGGCGTCGAGCAGGCTGGTCTTGCCGATGCCGACCGGGCCTCGCACGACGACGACGGCGGGGGTGCGGTGAGGCGCGCCGGGGCCCAGCCGCGCGGCGAGCCAACGCAGTTCCGCGTCGCGCCCGGCCAGCGTCGGCCCGGTCGTCGTGGCCTCCCGATCCACCATCTGCTGCCTCCCCGTCCTCCCGTCGGAGCCGGTGCCGTCACACAGAGCGCACGGTTCCTGACTGCTCTCATCTCATCGCGTGATCGACTTACCGAACAGGGTGACGGGACCCGGCAGGGGTTATCCCTCACTACCCGAAGTCGCCTGCTCATTTGAGCGGTTCGGCGACGGTTCTCGCGAAGAAAGATCTGGACCAATGCGGCCCGCTACCAGTAGATACCGTGATGGAGGCATGAACAGTGGTGATCGAGTGCTCAGATGAGCGTTTCCGTTCGCACAACGTCGTTGCGTAATCGCCGCGCGGGGCACCGCCCCGGCGGTGTGACGAGCACCGCATCCGGGAGCCGTTCCCGGGCCGGTCACCGGGACGTCAGCCGATCGCAACCGCACGGCTGCCCGCGCTCAGCTCGCCAGCCGGGAGTCCGGCACCCGGGGCGGCCACGTGGTGGAGTCCAGCAGCCCGGAGGCGAAGGCCCGCGAGATCAGCTCGACGCGGTTGCCCGCCTTGAACTTCCGCTGCAGCCGGGCGACGTGGTAGTCGATGCCCTGGCGGCTCAGGTAGAACCGCGACGCCATCTGCACGCTGGACAGGCCACTGGCGATGCCCTGGAGGATCTTCGCCTCGATGCCGGACACCGAGCGCGAGCTTTCCGCGGTCGCGCTGCCCAGCCCGGCCGGCGCGGTTTCGGGCACCACCGTCAGCAGGATCGTGTCGCCGGGCGCCCGCATCCGGCCGGCCACGATCGTGACGCGGTCGACGCCGGCGGGCACCAGACCCGAGACACTGCCGCGAAAGCGCTGCTCACGGCCTTCGGCGACCCGGTTCAGCCGCTCGCGCAGGTACGCCGGGGCGGTGGCGACGAGGTCGGGAAAGGACTCCCCCAGCACCTCCGCCGGGCGGCGGCCCAGCCAGCGGTAGAAGGCGGCGTTCGCGCCACCGACCCGCAGGCCCGAGCCGAGCACGACCAGCGGCATGTCGGCCTCTTCGACGAAGTCGCCGATGATGCCGGGCCGCAGCCCGGGCACCACCCGGCGGCCCGGGTCGGCGCGGTGCGTGGCGAGCGGGGAAATCGTTCGGATGCCGGCCATGGAAAGCCCCCTTCTGCTTGAGGTCTGAGCGTCCAATAAAGCCGTCCGACTCGAAGACGACGCCGCAAGACTACGAACGGCGGATCGGCACGGTCAACGCATTCCCGGGGCTGGCGAGTGAAGTTCGTGGCCGCCCGTACCCGCCGTGCGGGACCCTCCGCACCGAAGGTTCGGTATCCCCGCTCCCGCAGCCGAATCCCCTGGTCAGCCGCCGGTTCCCAGCCCGGGGCGGGGGTGGCCCGTACCGAACGCCCGCCCCCGCAGGCAATTCGACGCTCACAATTCCTTGATAATTCACGGACCGCCGGGCGCGGGTGTTCGGGCAACCGGATTGCCCGTTCACTCCCTCGCCCCCACCGCTTTCCCCGGCCACGGTACCAGCAAACGTCGGGATACTTAACATTCATTTAAGGTGGATTCGAGACGCCTTCATGTTCGGCCGCGCATATCGCCATCGCCGAATAGTGTCCACAGTGGACGGAAACCGTGAGACACCCGCCCGCGCGCCGTCCCACCCGGTGCCGGTCACCGGAGCGCGGCCGGGCCAAACCGGTTCACCCGCCGCCCCGGCCCCGGTACCGTCCGCTCATGACTGCACCGGAAGCGCTGGTCGCCGCCCTCGCCGACCCCGAACGCCTGCGCCTGTTCGCCCGGATCTGCACCGCGCCCGAGGGGCTCCCGGCTGCCGAAGACCGGCAGACGGCGAAACTCGCGCAGCGCCTGGTGGCGGCCGGGCTGGTCACCCGGTCCGGCGACCGCTACCACGCCGTCCCCGAGGTCTTCCGCGACGCGCTCGTCAAGACCCCGGCCGACCCGCTCGACGCGCTGTTCAGCCGCGGCCGGCTCGTCACGATCCCGCGGCCGGGCAAGCTCCGCCACGCCCTGCTCGCCCACCTCGCCGAGCGGTTCGAACCGGGCCGGCTCTACACCGAGCGCGACGTCCGCGAGAAGCTCTCGGCCGTCCACGACGACCACGCCGCGCTTCGCCGCTTCCTCGTCGACGAAGGCCTTCTCCAGCGCAGCAACGACGGCAGCGCCTACGGCCGCCCGGCGGAAGCCCGGGCCGCCGGCTGAGCGCCGCCACCGGAGTCGCGCCCGGATCTTCGCGCCGTCACGGCGCCACCGCGGGCAGCTCGAACAGGGCGAGCACGGCGGGATCGGCGAACACGACGTTGTGCGCCACCCGCCCGCCGCGGACGGTGAACACCTGGAGCGTGTGCAGGCGGTACACCCCGGTGTCGTCGCGGCAGTACGCCACCAGCGCGGGCTGCCCGTTCGCGGCGGTGCGCGTCAGGCGCCAGTCCGGGCCGCGCATGCCGAACAGGCGCGCCATGAACCCGCCGTACCCCTCGCGACCGCGGTACCAGAGCGGCACCGGCGGCATCTCCAGCACCGCGTCCTCGGTGAGCAGCTCGACCAGGCCCGTGACGTCGGCGCGCTCGAACGCGCGCACGTAGCGGTCGAGGACCGCTTCCACCGCGGTGTCGTCCGGCTCGGCGACGTCGTCGGCCGACAGCCCGCCGAGGCTCGCGTGGGCGCGCTGCAGGGCGCTGTTGACGGCCGCGGGCGTCGTGTCCAGGAACCCGGCCACCTCCGCCGCGCTGAACGCCAGGACGTCCCGCAGGATCAGCACCGCGCGCTGCTTCGGCGGCAGCGTCTGCATCGCCGCGAGCAACGCCAGCCGCAGGGTGCCCCGGCGGGCGAGCCGGTGCCCGGGGTCGTCGAGGCGCGCGTCCGGGAACGGGTGCAGCCACGGGATTTCGAACGACGGCGTGAGTGGCGCGGCCGGGTCCTCGCTGGGCCGGCCGAGCCCCGAGGGCAGCGGCCGCCGCGTCCGCCCCTCCAGCGCGGTCAGGCAGGCGTTGGTGGCGATGCGGTACAGCCACGTGCGCACGGACGCGCGGGCCGGGTCGTAGCCCGCCCACGCCTTCCAGGCGCGGACCAGGGTCTCCTGCACCAGGTCCTCGGCCTCGTGGACCGAGCCGAGCATGCGGTAGCAGTGCACCAGCAGCTCACGCCGGTGCGGCTCGGTGCGCGTCGCGAAGTCCTGCATCGTTCTCCCGTCCGGCCGGCGACCTCGCAGGTATACCGGCGCCGCGGCCGCTTTTCATCGCGGACGGGAGAAACGGCTCACAGGTCGTCGAAGTCTTCCGGGCTCAGGCCGTCGAGCTCGGCGCGGAACCGGGCGACCTCGGCCTCGGTGTCCAGCACGTCGGCGGCCGGGCCTTCCGCCTCCTGCTCGACCTCGAGCTGCACGGACGCGACGTCGAGCACCTCTTCGGCGACGCTGATCGGCGCGCCCTGGCGCAGGCCGAGCGCGACCGCGTCACTCGGGCGGGCCGACACGCGCGTGCCGTCGACGAGCACGAGGTCGGCGTAGAAGATGCCATCCCGCACCTCGGTCAGCTCCACCGCGGCGACCCCCTGGCCGAACGCCGCGAGCACGTCGCCGAGCAGCTCGATCGTGCCCGGGCGCGGCTGCGCGATCTGCTCCCGCGCCCGCACGAGGGCTTCGGCCTCGCCATACCCGATCATGATGGCCAGCCAGCGACGCGCCCCGTCCGGCTCGCGGAGCAGCATCAGCGGCGCCTCACCGGGAACCGGAACGGCCATCCCCACCACTTCGATCAGGATCACGCCCACCACCGCACCCTCCGTGTCGCAGACTCCTCCGCGCGCGAGGTACCCAGAATGACGCCGTTTGCAACGTGGCCGGGTCACCGGCTTTTCACCGCGGCTCTCCTGCCCTGCGGACAACCCCGGGATCCCTTGCCCGACCTGCGGCCGCGCTGTCACCGTCGTGGGGTGGAACCGACGATTTCGCGCAGCACCGCCGTCCCCGCCGACCCGGGCACGGTGTGGTCGTGGGTCACCGACCTGCCGCGGATGGGCGAGCTGAGCCCGGAGAACGTCGGCGGCCGCTGGCTGGACGACACCGGCCCGGCGCTCGGCGCGCGGTTCCGCGGCCGCAACCGCAACGGCGAGCTGCAGTGGTGGACGCGGGTGCGCGTGGTCGTGTTCGAGCCGGGCCGCCGGTTCGCCTTCGACGTGCGGACGCCGTTCGGCTCGCGGGTCTCGCGGTGGGAGTACGTGCTGGCGCCGAGCGCGGACGGCTGCCTGGTCACCGAGAACTGGTACCGGATCGGCAGCTGGATCGTGCGGAAGTTCATGGGCCCGCGGGTCACCGGGCGCGCCGACCGGCCCGGCTACAACGTCCGCTCGATCGAGCACACGCTCGCCGCGCTGAAGGCCCGGGCCGAGGAGTACGCCGCCACTGCGTGAGATAGGTCGCTCCGGTCAAGTCAGTCTCTTGTTGAGACTCACTGTCTGCAGCTAGGTTGCTTTTTCAAACCTAGGAGCGTCATGACCGACACCCCGCCGAAGCCCGGCCTCGTGCTGCTGGTCGTCTCGACGGCCGCCTTCCTGGCCAGCCTCGACACGTTCATCGTCACCATCGCCTTCCCCGGCATCCGCGCCGCGTTCCCCGGCGACGACCTCGCCACGTTGTCGTGGGTGCTCAACGGCTACACCGTGCTGTTCGCCGCGTGCCTCGCCCCGGCGGGCCGGCTGGCCGACCGGTACGGCCGGAAGCGGCTGTTCCTGATCGGGGTCGCGGTGTTCACCCTCGCCTCCGCCGCGTGCGCGGCCGCGCCGTCGATCCCCGTGCTGATCGCCTTCCGCGCGGTGCAGGCGATCGGGGCCGCGCTGGTCATGCCGACGTCACTGGCCCTGCTGCTGACGGCGTTCCCGCCGCACCGGCGGCCGCTGGCGGTCGGGGTCTGGGCGTCGGTGGGCGCGGCGGCCGCGGCGCTCGGCCCGCCGGTCGGCGGCCTGCTCGTCGAGGCGTCCTGGCGCTGGGTGTTCCTGGTGAACCTGCCGATCTGCGCCGTGACACTGCTGGCCGGGCCGCGGGTGCTGCGCGAGTCGCGGGACACCTCCACCGGCGTCCCGGACCTGCTCGGCGCGGCCGGGCTGCTCGTCGGCGTCGGCGCGCTCGCCTACGCACTGGTCGAGGCGTCCGACCACGGCTGGGGCGGGCAGCCGGTCCTGCTGGCGTTCGCGGTCGCCGCCGCCGCCCTGGTGTGGGTGCCGCTGCGCTCGGCGCGCCACGCGGTGCCGGTGCTGGACCTGCCGGCGCTACGCGTCCCGACGCTGTGGCTGGCGTGTGTGACGACGGGTGTGTTCGCGGCCGGGTTCGCCGCGATGCTGTTCGGCAACGTGCTGTTCCTGACCTCGATCTGGCACGACTCGATCCTCGTGGCCGGGCTGTCCCTGGCGCCCGGGCCGCTGATGGTGGTGCCGGTGTCGATCCTCGGCGGCCGGTTCGCGCACCGCGTCGGGCCCGGCCCGCTCGTCGCCCTCGGCGGGCTGTCGTTCGGCGCCGGGGTGCTGATCTGGTTGCTGCGCATGGATTCGGCACGTGACTACCTGGGCACGATGCTGCCGGGCCAGCTGCTGACCGGCATCGGGGTCGGGCTGATCCTGCCGAGCCTCTCGGGGGTCGTCGGCACGGTCCTCCCGGCGGCCCGCTGGGGCGCGGGCTCGTCGATGGTCAACACGATGCGGCAGGTCGGCACGGTGCTCGGCACGGCGGTGCTGGTCGCGGTCTTCGCCGGGACGCCGGATCTGGCGGACTTCCGGCGCGGCTGGCTGCTGGTACTGGCCACCGCGGTGGTCACCGGCGCCGGCGGCCTGGCGATCGCCGCGCGCCGCCGCACGGACCACCACGTGGAGCCGGCCGCCGCGGTCACGACCTAGCGCGAGGTCCACGCTCGATCGAGAGCCGCGAGGCCGTCGTTGATGCGCTCCAGGGGGATCGAGCCGTACCCCAGGACCAGCCCGTGCCCCGGAAACCCGCCGCACAGATCGGAAAGCGTCTGGACCGCCGCCCCGGTCGCCGCCGCGCGGGCCGCGACCGGCTCCAGGTCCGCCTCGCCGAGCGCGCACAGGTGCAGCCCCGCCGCCGACGGCACGAGCCGCAGGCGACCGGCGAACACCCGGTCCAGCGTCTCGGTGATCCGCTCGTGGCGCTCGGCGTACACCTTCGTCGCACGGCGGATGTGGCGGGCGAACAGGCCCTCGTCGACGAACCGGGCCAGCGCCGCCTGCGCGGGCAGGTCGCCGTGCCAGTCCGTGAGCTGGCGGGCGTGGCGCAGCGCGTCCCGCAGTGACGCCGGGGCGATCAGGAAACCCAGGCGCAGCATGGGAAGCAGCGTCTTCGAGAACGAACCGACGTACGCCACGCGCCCGCCGCGGTCCAGGCTCTGCAGGGGTTCCAGGGGCCGGTCGGAGAACCGGAACTCGCTGTCGTAGTCGTCCTCGACGACCACCGCGCCGGTGCGCTCGGCCCAGGCGAGCAACGCCGTGCGGCGCGCGAGGGACATCGGGGTGCCGAGCGGGAACTGGTGCGACGGCGTGACGTACACCAGCTTCGTGCGCGGCGGCAGCGCGGCGACGTCGAGGCCTTCGCCGTCCACCGGCACGCCCACGACTTCGGCGCCGTGGGACGTGAAAAGCAGCTTCGCCAGCCGGTAACCGGGCTCTTCGACCGCAACCCGGTCGCCGGGTTCGAGCAGCACGCGGCACAGCAGGTCGAGCGCCTGCTGCGCGCCCTGGGTTACGAGCACGTCGTCGGCGTCCGCGCGCACCGAGCGCGAGACGCCGACATGCCGGGCGATCGCCGTGCGCAGACCGGGATGCCCGCCCGGGTCGGCGTAGTGGGCGAACCCGGCGGCGTCCCGCAGCTCCCGCGCGAGCAGCCGCCGCCACGTCTCGAGGGGGAACAGAGCGGCGTCGGGGATGCCGACGCGGAAGTCGTACACCGGTGCCTGCGGGACGGCCGCGACTGCGGGCGGCAAGGACCGCCAGACCGCCTTCGGCTGCGGCCCCCGCACCGAGAGCGCCTTGCGCGGCCGGGGTGTCGGCAGCGAAGCGCTGACGTAGGTGCCGGTGCCGACGCGGCCGGTGAGGAAGCCGTCCGCGGTGAGCCGGTCGTAGGCGACCGCGACGGTGTTGCGCGAGACCGCCAGACGTCGCGCCAGCTCCCGGGTCGGCGGCAACCGCTCCCCCGCGCGCAGCCTGCCGTCCAGGACGGCGTCGCGCAGCTGCCGGTAGATCCGGGCGCTGAGATCACCTCGCCCGGCCAGGCTGACGTGGAAGTCCATCCGGCGAGGCTACATTGGCCCAATCGACGAAGCCATAATTGGATCTGGGATCGGGCCAAGTTCCGCTCTAACGTCATCCGCATGACGGTGACCTTGGAACGCCCCACCCTGCCGAACCGGCTTCGGCGCCCCGGCCGGCTGCTCGCCGCCGCCCAGCTGACCGGCTCGCTCGGCGACGGCGCGTTCCTCACGTGCTCAGTGCTGTTCTTCACGCGCATCGCCGGGCTGACCCCCGCGCAGGTCGGGCTCGGCCTCACGCTCGGCTGGGCGGTCGGCTCGGTCGCGGGGGTGCCGCTCGGCCACCTCGCCGACCGCCACGGCGCGCGCGGCTCGGCCGTGCTGCTGTCGCTGGCGACGGCGGTGTCGATCCTGGCGTTCTTCTTCGTCCGCTCGCCGCTGCTGTTCGTCCTCGCCGCGTGCCTCTACGGCAGCTGCCAGACCGGGCTGGCCGCCGTGCGGCAGGCGCTGCTGGCCGCGCTCGCCGACCCGGAGCGGCGGACGCGCGTCCGGGCGCACCTGCAGTCGGCGGGCAACGCCGGGCTCGCCGTCGGCGCCGGCCTGGGCGGGCTCGCGCTTTCGGCCGACACGGCTTCGGCGTACCTGACGGTGTTCGTGCTCGACGCGGCGAGTTTCGTCTTCACGGCGGCGCTCATGCTCGCGCTGCCGGCCGTGAAGACGTCGGTCCCCCGCTCCGGCGAGCCCAAGCTGGCCGTGCTGCGCGACCGGCCGTACGCGCTGGTGACGCTGCTGAACGCGATCCTGCTGCTGCGCATGCCGCTGCTGAGCGTCGCGATCCCGCTGTGGATCGTCGAACGGACGGCCGCGCCGGGCTGGGCGGTGTCCGCGCTGTTCGTGCTGAACACGGTTGTGGTGGTGCTGCTGCAGGTCCGCGTGGCCGGACGGCTGGCGAGCATCGGCGCCGCGGCCCGGATGGTGCGCCGGTCCGGCCTGCTGCTGTTCGCCTCCTGCGTGGCGTTCGCGCTGTCGGCGTCCGGCACCTCGCCGTGGGTCGCGTTCGCGGTGCTCGTGGCCGGCGCGCTGGTGCAGGTGTTCGGCGAGATGCTGCAGTCGGCGGGCTCGTGGGAGATCGGCTTCGCCCTCGCCCCGGCCGACCGGCAGGGCCAGTACCAGGGGTTCTTCGGCACCGGGACGTCGGTGGCCCGCGCGATCGGCCCGGTGCTGCTGAGCACCGTCGTCATCGGCTGGGGCCTGCCCGGCTGGCTGCTCATGGGCGGGGTCTTCCTCGCCGCCGGCTGGGCGATGGGACCGGCGGTGCGGTGGGCTACGACTTCAGCTGCCGCGCGTTGAGCCTGTACTGCGCCATCTTCCGGTAGAGCGTCGCGCGGCCCATGCCGAGCCGGGTCGCCGCGTGGACCACCGTCGCGCCCGGCTCCGACAGGCACCGCACGATCTCGTCGCGTTCCAGGGCCTGCAGGCGGCTCAGCCGGTGCCCGACGCCGGTGAACACCTCGGCCGGCAGGTGCTGGGTGTCGATGACGTCCGATCGCGCGGCGGCCTCACGCATCACGCGGCGGAGCTGCTTCGCGTTCTCCGGCCAGTCGTAAGCCGTCAGCGCGCGCGACGCCGCGGAGGTGAAGGTGACGTCGCGGCCGCGGTCCCGGCGGGCGAAGTGGTGGGCCAGCGGGAGGACGTCGTCGGAGCGGAACCGCAGGGCCGGCACCTCGACGACCCGGTCGACCAGCGGGCTCAGCGCCGCGCACAGCGCGCCGTCCTCCGCGGTGAGCACGAACGGGACCGGCCCACCCGGGTGCCGCGCCTCGGTGAACAGCCGCGCCAGCTCCCACGCCGCCCACGCGGGCAGCGTGTCCACCCCCGACACGATCACGCAGGTGTCGTCCTTGGCCAGTTCGGGCGTCCAGAGCGTCAGCCAGGTGTCGGCGTCGTCGGGCGCGGGCGGGCGGGCGTTGAGGACCCGGTCGCGGGGCCGCAGCGCCCGGTGCGCGAGCGAGGCCAGCGCCGTTTTGCCCGCTCCCGGTTCGCCGACGACGGCCACCACCCGGCCGGCTGCCAGCGCCGCCTGCGTCTCGGCGACCGCGGTGGTCCACGCCGACGAGAGCCGCGGCACGTCACCGGGGTCGACCCGGTCGGCGTAGACCCGGAAGACCTCACCCCGCGGGGTCGGACGGGCGGTCCGGCCGGACGCGCGGGCCAGCATCAGCGCCGCGGTGTTCCCGGCCGCGGCCTGGGCCAGCGCGAGCAGCAGCTCGGACGACTGCTCCGACCACGTCGTCAGGTTGACGCTTCCGGCGAGCACGCCGGTCAGCGGGTCCAGCACCGGCACCGCCGCGCAGGTGTACCCCCGCAGGTCGGTGCAGTAGTGCTCGCCGGCTCGCACGAGCGACGGCACGCGGTCCGCGAGCGCGAGGCCGAGGCCGTTGGTGCCCGCGTTGCTCTCGGCGAAGTAGAACCCGGGCGCCAGGTGCACCTTGTCGAGCGAGCGGCTGATGGAGGCGTCCGTGCACAGCCGGCTCAGCACCAGGCCTTCGCTGTCGGTGATCATCAGGCTGATCGGCTCGTTGGCCAGTGTCGTCTGCAGGCCGCGCAGCACCTCGGTGCCGCATTCGTAGAGCAGCGAACCGGTGTCGACGGCGCCCGAGAACACCGGCAGGACCTCGTCCTCGGGCACGCCGTACCGCTCGCTGCGCTGCCACGACGCCCGCAGCCGGGGCGCGATCGCGGCGCGCGCGTCGAACGACCGCGTGACGTGCACCTGCGGGTTCTCCACCTCGGCCTCCCGGGACGCGGCTCTGCGTCGGACTCCCCCAGGCTACGTCGGCCGATCGGGTGGCGGCAGCGCGCGCTGTCTCATATCGAGACACCGGACGGGTCCCTGACCAGCGCCGACGTCCCTACCGTCGCCTCCAACGTGCCAACCGCGGAGGAACCCATGTACAGCAAGGACGGCGAGACGTACTTCATCGTGGACGCCCACGTGGCGCTCTGGGACGCCCGCCCGGAGAACCAGCGGAACATCCACGGCAAGCAGTTCATCGACTGCTTCTACGACTACCACCGCAACCTGAGCCCGGAGTCCGAGGTCTGGCCGTACGAGGACTACCTCTACCAGGGCGGCGAACGGCTGGTGAAGGACCTGTTCGAGGACGGGTACGTCGACCACGCGATCTTCCAGCCCGCGCACCTCGGCGCGTTCTACCACAACGGCTTCGGCCAGACCGAAGAAGCCTTCGCGCTGACGCAGCGGCATCCGGGCAAACTGACCTACAACCACAACTTCGACCCGCGGCTCGAACAGGCCGGGCTGGACCAGCTCAGGCGCGACGCCGAGCGCTTCGGCCTCAAGGGCGTCAAGCTCTACACCGCCGAGTGGCAGGGTGACTCCCGCGGCTACAAGCTCGACGACAAGTGGACGTACAAGTACCTGGAAGCCTGCCAGGAGCTGGGGATCCGGAACATCCACGTCCACAAGGGACCGACGATCCGGCCGCTGGACCGCGACGCCTTCGACGTCGCCGACGTCGACCACGTGGCGACCGACTTCACCGAGCTGAACTTCGTCGTGGAGCACTGCGGGCTGCCGCGGCTGGAGGACTTCTGCTGGATCGCGACGCAGGAGCCGAACGTCCACGCGGGACTCGCCGTCGCGATGCCGTTCATCCACACCCGGCCGAAGTACTTCGCGCAGATCATCGGCGAACTGCTGTACTGGCTCGACGAAGACCGGATCCAGTTCTCCAGCGACTACGCGATCTGGACGCCGAAGTGGCTGGTCGAGCGGTTCGTCGACTTCCAGATCCCGGAGGACCTGCCCGAGTACGCGCCGCTGACCGTGGACCAGAAGAAGAAGATCCTCGGCCTCAACGCGGCGAAGATGTACGACATCCCGGTGCCCGCCGAGCTGCAGCTCGCGCCGGTCGAGACGCAGGCCGTGTCGGTGGCGTGAGATGGACGCCCACACCGCGCTGGACGCGGTTCTCGACCCGGAGCTCGACGAGCCCATCACCGATCTCGGGTTCGTCCGTTCGGTGGAAGTCGACGGCGACCGGGTGACCGTCCACTTGCGACTGCCGACGTCGTTCTGCGCGCCGAACTTCGCCTACCTCATGGCCTCCGACGCGAAGGACGTGCTGACGGCGTTGCCGTGGACCGGCGAAGTCGTGGTGCTGCTCGACGACCACCACGACTCGGACCTGATCAACCGTGGCCTCGCCGCCGACGCCGGGTACCGCGGGACGTTCGGCCACGAGGCCGAAGAGGACCTCGAAGAGCTGCGGCAGACGTTCCGGCGGAAGGCGCACCAGGCGGCGATGGAACGCGCGCTGACCGTCCTGATGCGCGCCCGGGAGGACGTCGACCTCCACACGGTGACGCTCGCGGACCTGGAGGCCGGTCCGGCGACGGACGCGCTGCTGCGGCGTCGCGAGGCACTCGGGCTCTCGCCCGACCCGGCGGCGCTCGTGCTGGTCGACGAGCACGGAACTCCGTTCCCCCGCGAGGAAATCCCGCTGCGGCTGCGGTTCGCGCGGTCGGTCCGGATCTCCATCGAGGGCAACGCGCACTTCTGCCGCGGGCTGCTCCGCACCCGTTACCCAGAATCCACAGTGGAGGCTTCATGAAGGCGGTCCAGGTTGTCGGTTACCACGAGCCGCTGCGGCTGACCGAGGTGCCCGCGCCCGAGGTCAGCGGCCCGTACGACGTCGTCGTGCGGATCGGCGGCGCCGGCGTCTGCCGGACCGACCTGCACATCCTGGAAGGGCAGTGGGCGGAGAAGTCCGGTGTCACGCTGCCCTACACGATCGGGCACGAGAACGCGGGCTGGGTGCACGCGGTCGGCGCCGCGGTGACCAACGTCGCGGAGGGCGACAAGGTGATCGTGCATCCGCTCATCACGTGCGGGCTGTGCCGGGCGTGCCGCTTCGGCGACGACGTCCACTGTGCACAGTCGCAGTTCCCCGGCATCGACACCGCGGGCGGCTACGCGGAGTACCTCAAGACGTCGGCGCGCAGTGTGGTGAAGATCGACGACGCGCTGGAGCCGGCGGACGTCGCGGCCCTGGCCGACGCCGGGCTGACGGCGTACCACGCGGCGGCCAAGGCGGCGCGGCGCCTGCGTCCGGGCGACCGGTGCGTCGTCATCGGCGCGGGCGGGCTCGGGCACATCGGCGTCCAGGTGCTCAAGGCGATCTCGGCGGCCGAGCTGGTCGTCGTCGACCGCAACCCGGACGCGGTGAAGCTGGCGCTGGCGATCGGCGCGGACCACGGCGTGGTGGCGAGCGGCGCTCAGGTGAGCGAGGTGCTCGACCTGACCGGCGGCCACGGCGCGGAAGCGGTGATCGACTTCGTCGGCGAGGGCGGCGCGACGGCGGAGGGGATCGCGACGCTGCGGCGGGCCGGCGACTACCACGTCGTCGGGTACGGCGAGAACATCAACGTCCCGACGATCGACGTGATTTCGAGCGAGATCAACCTGATCGGCAACCTGGTGGGCTCGTACAACGACCTGTGCGAGCTGATGGTCCTGGCGGCGCAGGGGCGGGTGAAGCTGCACACGGCCCGCTACCCGCTGGAGAACTTCCAGGAGGCGCTCGACGACCTCGACGCCGGCCGCATCCGCGGCCGGGCGATCCTGGTCCCCTGATCCAGCCCGCTCATCCGAACGAGTCCTCCGGAGCGGGAACTCCGGTTCACTTTCCCGGGGAAAGTGAGACCCCGGGCCAGACTCGGGATCTCTTTCCCCGGGAAAGAGGCGGTCACTGGCCGGGCTGGGCCGCCGGAGCCTGGTGCAGCGAGAGGTCCGGGCCGGCGGCGGAGTCCTGCGCCCAGGCGCCGGACTCCGCCGTCCACGTCTGGCCCGCGAAGCTCACCTTGTCCAGGCCCAGCGCCTCCGCGCGGCCCACCAGCCAGCTCGCGTACGTCCACCCCTGCGCCGCCGGGTGGGCGCCGCTGAGCTTGGCCGTGCCCAGCTCGGCCGTCGCCGCCGCGGCGACGTCGCCCGGCGCGGCCAGGGTCAGGTTGCGGCAGGTCAGCGCGGCCGGGAACTGGCCGTTGAACGCCGCCGCCATCGCGCGGGCCTGCGGCTCCCACTGCGCGTACGCGTCCGGGGCGCCCGAGCGCTGGATCGCCTGGGCCGCCTCGGTGATCGGCATCGTCTCCCAGCCGGGCAGCTTGTCCAGCTTCTCGTAGAACGCCGTCGCCGCGTAGACCGGGTCCTGCAGCTGCGCGACCGTGCCCCAGCCCTGGCTGGGCCGCTGCTGGAAGAGCCCGACCGAGTCCCGGTCGCCGCCGGCGAGGTTCTGCAGCTTCGACTCCTGCAGCGCCGTGGCCAGCGCGACCGTGGCCGCGTGCGGGACCAGCCCCAGCTTCGTCCCGACGGCCGAGATCGTCGCGGCGTTGTTCATCTGCTCCGGGCCGAACGTGTACGAGGTCGTGTTGTCCCCCGGAAGCGCCACGGTGCAGCCCGGCGTCCGGTCCGGGCCGCGGCTCAGCACCACCGCCACGACCACGCCCGCCGTCAGCACGATGACCGCTCCCAGGAAGATGGCCACCTTCAGGCCACATCCACGCACACTGCCTCCCCGTCACCCGTTCGCACCAGTCTGCCCAAAGACAGGACGCGGTGCAGCGGGCGAGGTTCAGCGGTCGGTGCCGAGGAAGATCGGGTTGGACATCGCCACCATGGCGTTCGGCTGAGTTGTGTTCGGGCCACCGGACGGGCGACGGACCTCAACGCGCACCCACCGCGAGTACCGCGGATACGTGGTCCACGTCACGGTCGCCGTGCCCGTGTCGCCGACCGTCTCGGTGTGCTCCGGGCCGAGCTGGTCGAGGAACGTCACCGTGGTGCCCGGGACCCCGCCGACCACCGCGCGCACCGTCACCGGGGTGCCGGTGCCCGCCGGGAGGCGCTCGCCGATGCCCGCCGCGCGTCCGCCGCCGGACACCGTGAAGTCCAGCTGGACCGCCGAGGACTCCGCCAGCCACGACCGCCCGGCCTTCAGCCCGGCCAGCAGCTCCTTGCGGCGCAGGCGGTCGGCGTAGACCACCGTGTGCGGGAGCGCGACCCGCTGGTCCGGGTTGTGCGCGTCGGAGTCGCCGATCGCCGGGATGAACCGGCCGCCGCGCAGGAAGCCGTCCCAGTGGATGACGCTCGCCTCGTCGTCCTGGGTCCACGGGCCGTTCCACACCTCGACGAGGTCGGCGATCTCGTACGCGAACTCGTAGGTGCAGCCGAAGCAGTTGGCGAACGGGTGCGCGGCGGTGACCAGGCCGCCCGCGCGGTGCACCTGGTCGGTGAAGCGGCGGAAGTCCGCCGCGTCGGCCGCGCGGTAGCGCCAGTCGATCCAGGTGCCGGCGGGCAGGCCGATCGCGGGCCAGTGCCCGGACCGGGTCGTGACCTCTTCGCCGTTGAGGATCAGCAGGTCGTCGGTGGCGTAGTTCCCCCAGACCAGCTGGGAGCTCGACGTGTTGTGGTCGGTGGAGACCATGAAGTCCAGCCCGGCCGCGCGGGCGTCGGCGACGAGCTGGTCGGGGGTGCGGCGGCCGTCGGAGTGGACGGTGTGCAGGTGGCCGTCACCGCGGTACCAGCCGCGGCCGCGCTCGCGGGCCGGCGCGCTCTCCGGCGCCGGGTTCGGCTTGAACGGCGCCGCGTCCGGCCCGAAGGTCAGCGTGATGTCCACTTTGTAGGTCAGGCCCTGCGGCGCGACGGTGTACGGGCCGAGGATGACGTGCCACCGCCCGGGCCGGATCGGGCCGGCGAGGTAGCCGGGCGTCGCCTCGGACGCGCTGATCGAGAACCGGTCGCGGAAGCCGCCGGACCAGCCGCGGAAGCCCCGCGCGTTGCCCAGTTCGTGGCCTTCCGGGCCGAACATCCCGATGTCGCAGGCGTTCCCGCGGGTGCCGGCGGGCACCTGGGGCCGGTCGTAGGAGTAGACGACGTCGATCTGCTTGACCCCGCGCGGGACGTCGACGGGCAGGTAGTACCAGTCCGGGACGTCCGGCTTCAGCGTGCCGGTGACCGTCCGGGTCTGGCTGCCGGTGCCGCCCGGCTGGTCGGCGAACGCCACCCCGGGCAGCATCCCCATCGCCGCGCCGGCCGCCGCGACCCCGCTCGCGCGCAGCAGCGCGCGCCGGCTCAAGTCCCCAGAACTCATGCGTACCTCCGCATCGAAAGACGCTCCGGACGCTAGGGGAGCAACGCGAACGCCGACAAGAACCGGTGGTGAACATTCACCGTCCGGCGCGCTTGGCCAGGATCTTCGCGAGGGCGACGACCGTGACGGCGGCGGCCAGCCCGAGCCGCGTGACGTCGAGGGCGGGCACCCACGCCACGGTGCCGTCCCGGACGACGAACGCCCCGGCGGGCCGGGCGAGCACCCCGAAGCCGGCGCCCTCCCGCAGCGGCGCCGCGCCGGTGTCCCCGCCGCCGCCCCCGCCCCCGCCGAACACCGCGGCGGCCGGGATCACGACGGCCCCGTCGCGCTCCACGGGTTCGCCGTAGACCAGTTTCGCGGTGAACAGGTCCCGCGCGTTCGACGCCAGCTGCCCGAGTTTCATGCCGCCATCATGGCGGCAAATCCGGTTGCGGCGCGGCAAAACGTCCGCGATCCTGCGGTGTTCCGCACCGGACGGGACGTTCGGAGCGGACGATGACCCCGTCACTGCGCGGCCTGGCCGCCAACCCGGCGCTGCCCGCGCCCCTGCTGGACCGCCTGGTCACAACGGCGGACGACGACCTGGGCCCGATCCTCGCCCGCCGCGAAGACCTGACCGCGGCCCAGGCGCGGGTCCTGGCCGGGCGCTGCGGCGCGGGTGTCCTGTACCCGCTGCTGGACCGAGGCCTGCTCACCCCGGCCGACGTGCCTTCCGACGACCCCTGGGCCGGGCTCGCGGTGCTCACGCACCCGGACGCGGACCCGGCCTGGTTCGACCGCCTCGCCCGCGACCCCGACCCGGTGATCCGCTGCGAGCTGAGCGCCCGGTTCCCGCTCCCCGAGCCGATCGTGGACCTGCTGGCCGCGGATCCGGACCTCGACGTGGTCACCTCGGCGGCGCGGTGCCGGCCGCCGACCGCCCGCCTGGCCGCCGACGCCCGTCCCGAGGTCCGCCTGGCCCTCGCCGCGAACGAGCAGTCACCCCCGGAACTGCTGCTCAGCCTCCTGCGCGAAGCCCATTCCTGTCGGTGGTCCCCGGTAGCATGGAAACCGGGGGCGGCGCCCGACAACCTCCTCCACACTCTCGCGGGCAACCCCGCCACACCCCCGCACGCCCTGCCCGCCGACGGCGACGACCTCACCCGCTGGAAGCTGGCGTCCCGCACCGACCTCACCGCCGAGATCTACGCGAAGCTCGCCGAGGACGACCTGCCGGGCGCCCGGCGGGACCTCGCGAGCAACCCCGCCGCCGTGGCGTTCCTGCCGCGGCTGCTCGCCCGAGACACCAGCCGCGAGATGAAACGCGCCGCCGCCCTCAACCCCCGGATCCCGCTCTCCCTCCTCGCCGAACTCGCGCCCGCGACGAAGATCGGGCTGCTGGTGCCCCGCGTCGCCGCCGCGACCGAGGCGGAGCTACGCGAACTCGCCGGATCCCCGGCGGCTCAGGTACGGCGCCTGGCCGCGGCGAGCCCGGACCTGCCACCCGACCTCCTCGCCCGGTTCGCCGAAGACCCGGACGCCGGGGTCGCCCGGGCCGTCGCGCCCAACCCGGACCTGGCCCCGGCCCAGCTGCGCGCCCTCGCCCGGCACGGGACGACGGTCTCAGCGCGGATCGCGGCGAACCCGCGGTGCCCGGCGGACCTCGCCCGCGCGCTCCTCCCGGGCGCGCCGGTGAAAGCCCTGCGGGTGCTCGCCGGCCACCCGGGCCTGCGCCCGGAGTCCATTGTGGATCTTCTCGGCCACGCGGACGACCGGGTGGTCACCGCCGCCGCGGCCAACCCGGCGCTCCCGGTCGCCGTCATGTCCACTTTGACCGGATAGGCCGGGAAAACGGAAAAGGTTCACGGAATCGGTGCAGCGCTGAAAAAATTGCGCTGAAGGTGTGGCAAAAAGATGTATCCGGCGGTTTTCCCGGTTTCGACGGTTAGCGTCACAGCGCTCGAGAAAGCCGGATCCGGGGAGGAACCATGGCACTGCTCAAGAACGGCGCGGTCACCGCACCGCCGGGTGCGCCCGCCGCCGCACACCCACTGACCTCGGGAGATCCCTTCGGGGCCACCGGGGTGACCGCCGAGCGCGGCGCGAACCGGTACGGCGTCTGCTCCATCGAGGACTTCCCGGCCGGAATCAACGACCTCACCTACACCCACGACGACGCCGGCGGTTTCCACAATTACGTCAAGCAGTTCACCGCGCCGAACTTCTGGTACCAGGACGGCGGCGTGCTCTCGTGGATCTACGGCGAGCAGTACGACGACTGGCAGGGCACGTACGGCTTCGACGCGTGTGTCGCCGAGTACCACTCCGGCCACGGCACGATGGACGGCAACGGCGTGTTCTGGATGCCGATGGGCGGCACCTGGGGCGGCACCGCCTGGGCGGGCTCGAACGACATGCGCCTCGGCAACGAGGTCGCGCGCTACCTCTTCTTCTCCACCTGCCTCTCGCTGCGCATCGGCGACGGCAACAGCCCGATCCGCACGTGGGACGCGGCGAACCTCGGGCTGCGGATGATCTTCGGCTTCGAGACGACCAGCGTCGACAACCCGAACTACGGCGCGTTCTTCTTCAACAAATGGAACGCCAACGGCCACAAGTTCAGCAAGGCGTGGCTGGACGCGTCGTGGGACATCGACCACCACCAGGCGCCGTCGGCCGTGGCGTGCGGAGCGACGCAGGCCGAGGCGCAGGACCGGCTCTGGAACGAGGGCACCTTCAACACCGCCGCCGCGTCCAAGAACTGGTGGTGGTGGACCTGGTACGACGCCGCCAAGAGCATCCGGGAGCCCAAACTGGAGCTGCCGGCGTCGCCGCAGACGGCCCGGTTCGCGCCGCACCGGATGTCGACGGCGAAGCTGACCGAGCTGGCCGGGCACTACGGCGTCCGGCTCGGCGGCGGCGAGGCCGAAGCCGCGCTCGGCTCGCACGGGGTCGTGCTCGGCGACGGCCAGGGCGGGCCGCGTCTGACCGTCGACCACCGCGGCGTCCGCGAGATCACCTTCGCCGAGGTGGACGGCACCGGCCGGGACGCGCCGAGCGCCGCCGAGGCGGTCCGGATCGCCCAGGACGCCGTCGAGACGTTCGGCCTGGCCGACCGGGTCGACCTGGTCGCGGACAAGGTGCGCCACCAGTACCACGCGGGCGGCACGGCCTCGGAGGTCGCCGACCCGCGGGTGCGCGAGACGCACGTCGTGTTCACGCAGCTGGTCGACGGCCACCCGGTCGTCACGCCCGGCCTCGGCGAGGTCCGGGTCGGCATCGACGGCGCGGGCACGGTGACCACGATCGTCGACGCCACCCGCGAGGTCGAGCGGCTCACCGAGAGCGCGCCCGCGGCCGCCCGCGGCGAGACCCACCGGCCGTCCACTGTGGACGAGGCGCTGGACGTCCCGCTGCAGCGGCTGCTGCGCCGGCTCTCCGCCGGGGGCCGGGTGCCCGCCGAGGTCCGCACGATCGAGGACTCGACGGCCGTCGGGTACTCGCTGCGCGGGGACGACGGCGCCCAGGTGGCCCGCCGGACCGTCGAGGTGGACTGCGGCGAGGGGCTCGCGAAGCGCTACGTCCTGGAGGCGCCGCTGCGCTGACGCGCCGCACGGGCCCGGGCGGGCCGGCACCTCGTCGGGGGGTGCCGCCCCGCCTCTCGCCCGGCGCGGACGGCGTCCGGCACGAATTTTTCGCCGTCCGCGTGTGAACACGGTGTATCCGGGGCATTAACCACGCACACCTGTGTGCCGAGGGGTGTACGTGACCGAGGGGAGACCGCGATGACCTTCGACTTCGTCAGCCGCTGGCTGGGCCGGCACCACGAACGCCCCGGCGTGACGGTCGACCTCGCCTGCGGCGGGCGCGTCACACTGCGGGAGATCGACGGCAGGCCGGTGCTGGCCGTCACGACCGCGCCCGGTCCGGACGGCCGCTGCAGCGTCGCCGCCGTCCCCCTGTCGGAGGCCGAACGCCGCGAGCTCGGCCAGGTCCTCGAGTCCGACGTCCTGCTGGCGTCCTGACACTTCTCCCGACTGGCTGTTTCCCTAGCCGCCGTCACCGTAGGCTGCGCGTGTGCTTTGTGGCATGCCTCGCGAGAAACAGCGTCCCGCCAGTGTGGCGCGGGTCGCTTTTTGTGGGGTTCCCACAACACAACCGCCCCGGCATGCGCCATGCCGGACATTGGTCTACCCGGCGGTAATCCAGCAGGGTGTAGGCAGGTGCAGGCGACGCCCCAGGACAGGTGCGTCGCCTTCTGCGCGTGGGTACTTGGGAGGCTCAGCCGGTGTTCAGTCGTGTCGCCATCGTCAACCGCGGAGAGGCCGCGATGCGGCTCATCCACGCCGTCCGGGATCTGTCGGCGGAAACCGGGACGCGGATCGAGACGGTCGCCCTCTACACCGACGCCGACCGCACGGCCACGTTCGTCCGTGAGGCGGACCTGGCCTACGACCTCGGCCCGGCGTCCGCCCGGCCGTACCTCGACCTCGCCAAGCTGGAGCGGGCGCTCGTCGAGACGAAGGCCGACGCCGCGTGGGTCGGCTGGGGCTTCGTCGCCGAGGACCCGGCCTTCGCCGAGCTGTGCGAGAAGGTCGGTGTCACCTTCGTCGGGCCGAGCGCGGACGCGATGCGCAAGCTCGGCGACAAGATCGGCGCGAAGCTGATCGCCGAAGAGGTCGGCGTGCCGGTCGCGCCGTGGAGCCGCGGCGAGGTCGCCACCCTCGAAGACGCCCTGCGCGCCGGCGACGAGATCGGCTACCCGCTGATGCTCAAGGCCACCGCGGGCGGCGGCGGGCGCGGCATCCGCATGGTGGCCTCCGGCGAGGACCTCGCCGACGCCTACGAGCGCACCAGCCAGGAGGCGCTGCGCGCGTTCGGCTCCGGTGTCGTGTTCCTGGAGCGCCTGGTCACCGGCGCGCGGCACGTCGAGGTCCAGGTGATCTCCGACGGCGCGACGGCGTGGGCGCTCGGCGTCCGCGACTGCTCGGTGCAGCGGCGCAACCAGAAGATCATCGAAGAGTCCGCGTCCCCGGTCCTCGGCCCGGAGCAGACGGCCGAGCTGAAGGCTTCGGCCGAGCGGCTCGCCGTCAAGGTCGGCTACCGCGGCGCCTGCACCGTCGAGTTCCTCTACCACCCGGGCGAGAAGCTGTTCGCCTTCCTCGAGGTCAACACCCGCCTGCAGGTCGAGCACCCGATCACCGAGATCACCACCGGCACCGACCTGGTCAAGCTGCAGCTGCACGTGGCCGGCGGCGGCAAGCTCGAAGGCGACCAGCCGGGCGAGAGCGGCCACGCCGTCGAGGCGCGCCTGAACGCCGAGGACCCCGACCGCGACTTCGCCCCCTCCCCCGGCCGCATCGCGCGGCTGGCGCTGCCCGCCGGCCCCGGCATCCGGGTCGACACCGGCGTCAGCGAAGGCGACACCATCCCCGCCGACTTCGACTCGATGATCGCCAAGATCATCGCCTACGGCCGCGACCGCGACGAGGCGCTCGCCCGCCTCCGCCGCGCGATGGCCGAGACGGTCGTGATCATCGAGGGCGGCGCGACCAACAAGAGCTTCGTGCTCGACCTGCTCGACCAGCCCGAGGTGATCGACGCCAGCGCCGACACGGGCTGGATCGACCGCGTCCGCGCCGAGGGCCGCCTGGTCACCCACCGGCACTCCGCGATCGCGCTCGCCGCGGCCGCCATCGAGGCCTACCAGGACGAGGAAGAGGTCTCCGTCCAGCGGCTGCTGGCCACCGCGCACGGCGGGCGCCCGCAGGTGCAGCACGAGACCGGCCGCCCGCTCGACCTCAAGCTGCGCGGGGTCGGCTACCGCGTGAGCGTGGCCAGGGCCGGGCGCAGCCGGTTCCGCGTCGGCATCTCCGCCGGCGGCTCGGACGTGCACCACGCCGACGTCGAGATCAGCCGGTTCGACGCCCACAGCGGCCAGATCCACGTCAACGGCCGCCGGTTCCGGCTCGTGTCGGCCACCCACGGCCCGATCCACCTCGTCGAGGTCGACGGCGTCACCCACCGCGTCAGCCGCGACGAGGGCGGCGTCGTCCGCTCCCCCGCGCCCGCGCTGGTGGTCGCGACACCGCTGTCCGTCGGCGACGAGGTCGAGGCGAACGCGCCGATCCTCGTGCTGGAGAGCATGAAGATGGAGACGGTGCTGCGCGCGCCGTTCCGCGCCCGGGTCCGCGAGTGCCCGGTGTCGGTCGGCAGCCAGGTGGAGACCGGGGCGCCGCTGATGCGCCTCGAGCCGCTGGCCGACGGCGCCGAGGAAGAAGCCGCCGACAGCGGCGAGACCGTCGAGATCGACCTGCCGGCCGCGCCGCCGGAGGTCTCGGCCGCCGAGCGCGTCGACCGCGGCCAGCAGGACCTGCGGAGCCTGCTGCTCGGCTTCGACGTCGACCCGGCCGAGCGCAAGCGCCTCCTCGTGGCCTACGGGGAAGCCCGGGCCGAGCTGGGCAACCGGCCGGTCGAGGGCGAGCTGGAGCTGCTCACCGTCTTCGCCGACCTGTCCGAGCTGAGCCGCAACACCCCGGGTGGGGAGCTCGACACCGAGCCCGACAGCTCGGTGCACAGCGCCCGCGAGTTCTTCCACAGCTACCTGCAGAGCCTCGACGTCGAGCGCGCCGGGGTCACCGAAGGCTTCCAGGCGAAGCTGCGCCGCGTACTCGGGCACTACGGTGTCACCGACCTCGACCGCACCCCGGAGCTGGAGGCCGCGGTCTTCCGGATCTTCCTGGCCCAGCAGCGGATGGCGGCCGACATCGCCGTCGTCTCCGAGCTGCTGCGGCAGTGGCTGACCGGGGCGCCGCCGGCGGAGTCGCTCAGCGAGCGCGCCGGGCTCACCCTGGAGCACCTGGTCGAGGCGACGCAGGTGCGGTTCCCCGCGGTGTCCGACCTGGCGCGCGGGGTGGTCTTCCGCTGGTTCGCCCAGCCGCTGCTGCGCCGTCACCGCGCCGAGGTCTACGCCGCCGTCCGCACCGAGCTGCGCTACCTCGACCGGAACCCGGACGCACCGGACCGCGCCGAGCGGATCCAGGCCATGATCACCGGCTCGGAGCCGCTGGTCCGGCTGATCGGCCAGCGGATCGGCCGCGCGGGCTGCGACCACGCGCCGCTGCTGGAGGTGCTGACCCGCCGCTACTACGGCAACCGGCGGCTCTCCGACGTCGTGGTGCGCGACGTCGCGGGCCACCGCTGGCTGACCGCCCGGCTGAACCGCCCGGACGGCGTGCTGCCGCTGGTCACCACCGCCGTCGACATCGCCGACCTGCCCGCCGCCCTGGGCGCGCTCGGCGAGGTCGCCACCGACGGGGTCGTCGCCGACCTGTACCTGCGCTGGGAGGACCAGCCCGACGCGGACGCGACCGCGGCCCGGCTCGAGGCGCTGCTGGCCGAGCACCCGCTGCCGGCGGAGGTGCACCGGGTCGTCGTCACCGTGGCCGGCACCGGCGGCGCCGTGATGCACCACCACTTCACGTTCCTGCGTGAAGGCGCGGGCTTCGCGGAAGACCGGCTGATCCGCGGCCTGCACCCGCAGATCGCGCAGCGGCTGCAGCTGGAGCGGCTGCGCGAGTTCGACCTCACCCGGCTGCCGTCGGCGGACGAGGAGATCTACCTGTTCAAGGCGGCCGCCAAGAGCAACCCGGCCGACGAGCGGCTGATCGCGATGGGCCAGGTCCGCGACCTGACCCCGCTGCGCGAGGCCGACGGCCGGCTGGTCGCGCTGCCCGCGCTCGAGGACGCGGTCACCGCCTGCCTCGACGCGATCCGCAACATCCAGGCGCAGCGGCCGCAGAACAAGCGCTACGACACCAACCGGATCATGATGTACGTCTGGCCGCAGACGGAGCTGACCACCGACGAGCTGAACACGCTCGTCCAGCGCATCCGGCCGACGTCGGTCGGCGCGGGCCTGGAGGAGGTCCAGTTCCTGGGCCGGCGGCGCACCGAGGCGGGCAA
This sequence comes from Amycolatopsis sp. NPDC104863, assembly GCF_055582965.1. NCBI lineage: Bacteria > Bacillati > Actinomycetota > Actinomycetes > Pseudonocardiales > Pseudonocardiaceae > Amycolatopsis > Amycolatopsis sp. NPDC104863. Next base: position 669,528 of record NZ_JBVJOW010000001.1, on the reverse strand, counting down.
GCTGACCGAGCTCGCCGTCCGGATCACCCTCGACCCCGGCAACGGCGCGCGGCTGCACGTCGGGCCGCCGTCGACCGAGCCGGTCCGGCCGCTGGACGAGTACCGCCTGAAGGTGCAGCGCGCGGCGCGGCGCGGCAACGTCTACCCGTACGAGCTGACCGAGCTGCTCGCCGGCCCGGAGGGCTCGTTCGTCGAGCACGACTTCGACGGCTCGACCGAGCTGGTCCCGGTCGACCGGCCGAAGGGCAAGAACACCGCGGCGATCGTCGCAGGCGTCGTCACGACGGTGACCGAGCGGCACCCCGAAGGCGTCACGCGGGTCGTGCTGCTCGGCGACCCGACGAAGTCGCTGGGCGCGCTGTCCGAGCCGGAGTGCTCGCGCGTCATCGCGGCGCTCGACCTGGCCGAGCGGATGCAGGTGCCGCTCGAGTGGTTCGCGCTCTCCTCGGGTGCGCGGATCTCGATGTCCTCGGGCACCGAGAACATGGACTGGGTCGGCGCGGCGCTCAAGCGGATCGTCACGTTCACCCAGGACGGCGGCGAGATCAACATCGTCGTCAACGGCATCAACGTCGGCGCGCAGCCGTACTGGAACGCCGAAGCCACGATGCTCATGCACACCAAGGGCATCCTGGTCATGACGCCGGACTCGGCGATGGTGCTGACCGGCAAGCAGGCGCTCGACTTCTCCGGTGGGGTGTCGGCCGAGGACAACTTCGGCATCGGCGGGTACGACCGCGTGATGGGCCCGAACGGCCAGGCGCAGTACTGGGCGCCGAACCTGCCGGCCGCCCGCGACGTGCTGATGGCCCACTACGACCACACCTACGTCGTGCCGGGTGAGACCGGGCCGCGCAAGACGGCCACCAACGACCCCGCCACCCGCGACGTCTCGTCGTACCCGCACGCGATCGTCGGCAGCGACTTCACGACCGTCGGCGAGATCTTCTCGGCCGAGCACAACCCGGACCGCAAGAAGCCCTTCGACATCCGCACGGTGATGCGCGCGCTGTCCGACCAGGACCACCCGGTGCTGGAGCGCTGGGCGGGCATGGCCGACGCGGAGACGTCGGCGGTGCAGGACGTGCACATCGGCGGCCGCCCGGTCTGCCTGGTGGGCATCGAGTCGCGTTCGGTGCCGCGCCGCGGCTTCCCGCCCACCGACGGCCCGGACACCTATACCGCGGGCACGCTGTTCCCGCGGTCGTCGAAGAAGACGGCGCGGGCGATCAACGCCGCGTCGGGCAACCGGCCGCTGGTGGTGCTGGCGAACCTGTCCGGGTTCGACGGCTCGCCGGAGTCGCTGCGCAAGCTGCAGCTGGAGTACGGCGCGGAGATCGGCCGGGCGATCGTCAACTTCGAGGGCCCGATCGTGTTCACCGTGATTTCGCGGTACCACGGCGGCGCGTTCGTCGTGTTCTCCAAGACGCTCAACCCGAACATGACGGTGCTGGCGCTGGAAGGCTCGTTCGCCTCGGTGCTGGGCGGCGCGCCCGCGGCGGCGGTGGTGTTCGCCGGCGAGGTGAACAACCGCACGGCGAACGACCCGCGGGTGACCGAGCTGCAGGCGCAGGCTTCGACGGCCGCCGGCGCCGAGCGGGCCGCGCTCAACGCCCGCGTCGCCGAGGTCCAGTCGTCGGTCCGCGCGGAGAAGGTGAACGAAGTGGCCGCGGAGTTCGACCGGGTGCACAGCATCCAGCGCGCGGTCGAGGTCGGTTCGGTCGACGCGATCATCAGCGCGGCCGAGCTGCGGCCGCGGATCATCGAGGCCATCGAGCACGGCCTGAAGCGCTAGGGAGTTCCGGGGCCGGTCACCGCGGTGGCCGGCCCCGGCTCATGCCCCGAGAACGGCGGCTTCGAACCCGGCCGCCTTCGCCAACCCGCCCAGCTCACCGGCCCGCGCGGCCGGCAGCAGGACCAGCGGGTAGCAGTCGGACTCGATGTCGAGGACGGCGAGCGCGGTGCCGTGGCCGGCCAGCCGGTCCCCCGCCGTCTCGAGGAACTCGTACGTCGGCAGGTCCGACTCCGCGAGCCCCGCCCAGGCCTCGTCCGACGGCGGCGCGGACCGCAGGGCCCGCAGGCGGCCGACGATCTCGTCCGCCGCTTCCTTCCAGTCCACCTCGGCCAGCAGGCCGTGGTCGTCGAGCGCGTCCACCAGCGCGATCCAGGCCAGGCCCGGGAACGGCTCGTCGATGCCGCGGTCTTCGAGCCGGTCGGCGTGCTCGGCGACGTAGGCGTCCGGGTCGTCGTGCGCGGCCGCGGCGCGCTCGCCGACCTGCGGGAGGTCCGGGGCCAGCAGGGCGGCCACGGCGACCAGGGCGGCACGAGCGCTCATCGGGGCACCAGGTATCGGGTCAGGAGGCTCGCGCCATCGGTCAGGACGGTGGCCAGGTCGAGCTCCACCGGGTCGAAAAGGCCGCCCATCGCGGCCCGGTCGGCCGTGCCGGCCACCAGGAACGGCGCGACGGTCAGCCGGAACTCGTCGACCAGGCCCGCTTCGGCCAGCGACCCGAACAACCGCGGCCCGCCTTCGCAGTCGATCCGCCGGAGGCCCCGCTCGGTCAGGGCGGCCACGGCGACGTCGAGCGCCACCGCGTCGTCACCCGCGACGATGACGTCGGCGCCCGCTTCCGCCCAGGCGTCACGCAGGCCACTGGGGGCCCGTTCGCAGGTGATGACGATCGTCGGCACCGCGGCCCGCGTGAGCACCGGCGCGTCCGGCGGCAGGGCGCGGCCCGTGGTGACCACCGCGATCGGCGGGATCGGCTCGAGCCCGTGCCGGCGGCGCCGGTCCGCGGTCTCCGGGTCCGGGTGGACGCCGTCGAACTCCTCGATCACCGCCGTCCCGGCGCCGAGCAGGACCACGTCGGCGAGGTCGCTGCCCAGCTTGAACACGACCCGGTCGGGCTCGGTGGACAGCGGGCGCGACCGGCCAGCGACCGTGATCGCGCCGTCGGTGCTCGACACGAAGTTGACGACCAGCCACTTCGCGACGTCGGGGAAGCGGTAGAGGGTTTCGAGCTCGTCCGTGCCGAGTTCGCGGGTGTGCTCCGGCGGCCAGATCTGGCGGATCGGCGGGTTCGGCGGGGTCGGCGGGTTCACAGCCACCGCACGGCGTTCTTGGGCAGGCGGGTGCCGACGATGCTCGCGATCATCTCGGTCACGTGCCGCGTCTCGCGGACCTGGTGCGCCCGGAACATCGCGGCGCCCTGCGCGGCCGCGTGCGCGGTGGCGGCGAGGGTGCCGGTGACGCGGTCGTCCATGCCGACGTCGAGCGTCTCGCCGACCACCCCCTTGTTGGACAGCGCCATCAGCACCGGCCAGCCGGTGGCGACCAGCTTGTCGACGTTCCGCAGGATGGTCAGCGACTGGTAGGTGTTCTTCGAGAAGTCGATGCAGGGGTCGATCATCACGCCCCCGCGCGGCACGCCCTTCGCGACCGCTCGTTCGGCCAGCTCCGTGGTGTCCTGCACGACCGACGCGACGACGTCGTCGTACTGCGGCTTCACCGGGTCGGTGCGCGGGTCGAGGCCGTCGACGTGCGCGCAGATGTACCCCGCGCCGTGCTCGGCCGCGACGTCGAGGATCTCCGGCTCGTAGGCGGCCCAGTTGTCGTTGATCAGGTCGGCGCCGGCCCGGCACACCGCGTCGGCGACCTCGGCGCGGTAGGTGTCGACACTGATCACGACGTCCGGGAAGTGCTGGCGGGCCCACTCGACGGTCGGGACCACCCGGGCGATCTCCTCGGCGACCGTGACCTCGGGGCCCGGGCTGGCCGGCACGCCCCCGATGTCGATCACCGCGGCGCCGTCCTCGAGCGCCTTGCGGATGGCGGCGTGCGCGCGCTCCTCCAGGTACGTCACCCCGTTGTCGTAGAACGAGTCCGGGGTCCGGTTGACGATCGCCATCACCAGCGCGTGGTCGCTGGTGAGGCGTTTGCCCCGGAAGACGAGATCGTGGATCGGCAAGCGGCACCCCCGGACGAAGATCGGATCTGACCGCCTCCGAGCATAGTGAGGGCGGCGGCGCGGGGCCGGACGCGACCGGTTTCGCGACTTTCGGGGGTATGGCGGTTTTGTCCGCGCCGACACACTGTGCGTGCCGGTCCGGTGACCGAGAGCCCCGGGCCGAACCTCCATCCGTGCGTCCGTGAGGAGCTCCCCGATGGCGTCAAGGTCCCTGTCCCGGCTCGCCCTGGCGGCCACCGGGGTCGTGCTGTCCGCCCTGCTCGGCGGCACCGCGGCCGCGCAGCCCGCCGACACCCCCGTGTTCTGGCGCGTCCCCGCCACCGCCGCCCAGGCGCAGGCGCTGACCGCGGCCGGGTTCGACGTCGAGGAGGGCGACGCGGGCGCCGCGCTCGTCGTCGGCGGCCAGGCCGTCGCGAACCGGCTGCGGGCGCTGGGCTACCGGCCGTCGTTCTTCGACACCGTCTACAAAGAACTGCCCGCGCAGGCGAACTCCCTGGCGGCCGACACCTTCTACGGCGGGTACCGCACCGTCACCGCGCACGAGAACCACCTGACGGCCGTCGCCGCCGCGCACCCCGACCTGGCCACGAAGTACACGATCGGCCAGTCGTGGAAGAAGACCAAGGGCCAGGGCGGGCACGACGTCCAGGCCATCTGCCTGACCAAGAAGCAGACCGGCGACTGCACGCTCTCGACGACGTCGAAGAAGCCGAAGTTCTTCCTGATGGCCCAGATCCACGCGCGTGAGCTGTCCACCGGCGAGCTCGCCTGGCGCTGGATCGACTACCTCGCCGACGGCTACGCCACCGACGCCACCGCGAAGTCCATCTTGGACACTACCGAGGTCTGGGTGGTGCCGATCGCGAACCCGGACGGCGTCGACATCGTCGCCTCTGGCGGGAACTCGCCGAAGCTGCAGCGCAAGAACGCCAACAACACCCGCGGCGGCTGCACCGGCACGAATATCGGCATCGACCTCAACCGGAACTCGACGTTCAAGTGGGGCGGCGACTCCAACTCCGCCTGCTCCGAGACCTACCAGGGCGTGAGCGCCGGCTCCGAGCCGGAGACGCAGGCGCTGGAGAAGCTGGCCCGCGCGATCTTCCCGGACCAGCGCGGCACCGGCAACAACGACCCGGCGCCGTCGACGGCCAAGGGCACGATGATCACGCTGCACAGCTACGGCAACGACATCATCATCCCGTGGGGCTTCACACAGGCCACCTCGCCGAACGACGCGCAGTACCGCAAGCTGGGCGCGAAGTACGCGGCATCCAACGGTTACCTCGTCGGCACCAACGAAGAGACCGTCGGGTACGACACGAGCGGCACCACCGACGACTTCACCTACGGCGAGCTCGGTGTCGCCAGCGTGACGTTCGAGGTCGGCGGCTCGAGCGGCACCTGCGGCGGCTTCCTGCCGCGGTACACCTGCGTGGACAGCACTTTTTGGCCGAAGAACAAGGGCGCGCTCGTCACGGCCGCGAAGGCCGCGGCGGCGCCGTACCAGCAGTGATTCAGGGCCGGCACGCGTAGATGCAGTTCTGCGGACGCGGGGACGCCAGCACGTCGACGTGCCGGAACCCCGCGTCCGCCAGCATTTCCCTTGCTGTTTCGGTGCCCCACATCGCCCCGAGCGCGGCGCCGCCCTCGGCCAGCGACGTCGTGGTGCAGTACATCAGGCTGATCGAGTAGCACAGCGCGGCCAGCGGGTTGCCGACGTTCTTCTCGACGTGGCTGGAGAAGTTGGTGTCCACCATGAAGAACAGGCCGTCGTCCTTCAGCGCACCACGGATCCGGCGCAACACGACGTCGGGGCGGTCCTGGTCGTGGATGGCGTCGAAGGCGGTGATGACGTCGAAGTCGCCGGCCAGCTCCGCGGCGTCGCCGACGGTGAACTCGGCGTTCGCCAGCCCGGCGTTCGTCTCCCGCGCCTGCTCGACGACACGGGGAACGATGTCCAGCCCGGTGAACCGCGACGCGGGAAAGGCGCGGGCGGCGACGGAGACGGCGTGCCCGGTGCCGCACCCGAGGTCGAGCACCCGCGCGCCGGCGGTGAGCCGCTCGGTGAGCCCGGGGACGGCGCCGAAGAAGCCGTCCACCAGGCGCTCGCGGTAGATGTGCCGCCAGCTGTCGCCGGTCCGGGCGCCGAGCGCTTCGAGGTGTGGCCCGTAGGCCGAGCGCGGGACGCCGCCGCCGTCGGCGAAGCAGCGTTCGAGGTCGGGCAGGATGCCGGTGAAGGCCGACAGCGTCAGCAGGGACGGCATCAGGTTGGCCGCGGTCTCGCCGAGCAGGAACTTCGCGTGCTCCGGCGGGAAGGTGTACTCCCCCGCGGCGTGGGTGAAGACGCCACCGGTGACCATGGCGCCCAGCCATTCGCGGACATAACGCTCCTCGAGCCCGGCCCGCTCGGCCAGCCCGGCGCTGGTGGCGGGGCCACGCGCCGCGGCGGCGAGCAGCCCGGTGCGGTGGCCGAGCCCGATGAGCATGGTGAGCGCGCTGCCGGTCATGGTGGCCGTCAGGTGCGCCGCGAAGTCCTTCTCTTCCATGCGGCCCGAGCGTACCCCTCGGGGCGGACCGTCCATTTCGGACGGTCCGCTCCCGGTGGTCAGGCTTCTTCGTCCTCGAGCCCGGCGTCGGCCAGAACGGCGTAAACACGGCGTCGCGCGTCGGCGAGGATTTTCTTCACCTCGGCGACCTGCGCCTCGTTGCCGCTGTACCCGACCTGCGCGGCCGCCCCGGAGAGCTCCCCGAGCGCATGCCAGAGGGCGGCGAACCGGTCGGCCCCGGGCTCTTCCTCGGGCTCTTCCCAGAGGGCGGCGAACTCGGCTTCCCGCCCGGCGACGTGTTCCCGCCCGGCATCGGTCAGCTCGGCAACCCGGCGGCCGCCGGTCTCGGCGGTGTGGACGAGGCCTTCGTCTTCCAGCTGCTGCAGGATCGGGTAGACGGATCCCGGGCTCGGCCGCCACCGATCGTGCGTGCGGCGACGGATTTCTTGCATGAGCTGGTAGCCGTGCATCGGCTCCTCGGCAAGAAGAGCCAGCACGGCGGGACGGACGGGCCGCGCGGCGGGCCGTCCGCCGCGGAACTCCTTCACCCGCTGCCAGGGGCCACCGCCACCCCAGCCGCCGGGGCCGCCGAAGGAGCCGGGGCCGCCGGGAAAGCCGGGGAAGCCTGGTGCGCCCGGTGGCTGCGGCGGGTGCGGTGGGTGGGGCGGGAAGCCGCCGCGGGCCAGGTCGGGGGCACCGTCCCAGTCTTCGTGGCCGGGGAGGTGGTCGTGGCCGAGGTGGTCGTGGCCGGGGTGGTCACCGGCCTCGCGCCCCGGGTGCCCACGGCCGCTCAGCGGGTGGCCGCCGGACTCGGGGCCGGGGTGCCCACGGCCGCTCATCGGATGCCCACCCAGCTCGTGGCCGGGATGCCCGAGGCCGCTCAGCGGGTGGCCGCGGCCGCCCAGCCTGAGGTCCGGGTGCCCGCCCGGGTGGAACCCGCGACCTCCCGCATGCCCCGGGTGACCGTGAGCGTGGCCGTGCCCGGGCCCGCCGAACGGCCCGGCGCCCCCGAAACCGCCGAACATCCGCCCTGCTCCAGCACTTATTTCCATGCCTGCCTCCTCGGTAGGTCGTATCGCCGACACTTCGACGATATATCGCCGTTGGATCGCCCGCAAGGTAGGCCGGGCGACCGCCGCCCCAGGTCGCGGCACCGGCCCCGATCGGAGCGCTCAGCCAACCCAGAAGGGACACCGCCTGCACACCTCAGCCGCGCCGCAGCAGCACCTCAGCCGACCGAACCGGCCACCACTCCACGGCACACCCCAAGCAACCCCGGCTCCTCCATCAGCTCGGCCGCCGCCGCTTCACCGCGACCACCTCGAGCCGTCCCGGCTCCCCCATCAGCCCGGCCGCCGCAGCCCCACCGCGACCGCTCTCAAGCCACCCCGCTCCCCCATCAGCCCGGCCGCCGCAACCCCACCGCGACCACCCCGCAACCCGTCCCGGCTCCCCCATCAGCCCGGCCGCCGCAAGCCCACCGCGACCACCCTCAAGCCGTCCCCGACTTCACCGCCAAAGCCAGCAACTCCGCCGCCGGGCCCGCCAACCTTCTCCCCGCCGGCCACACCGCCCGCAGCACCCGCCCCAGCTCGACCCCCTCCACCGCCACCGGCGCCAGCCGCCGGCCCGCGACCTCCCGCACCACATCAAGATCACTGATCACCGCCGGCCCCGCGCCGGAAATCACCGCGTTCCGCACCGCCGAAGCCGATCCCAGCTCCAGCAACGGCTTCACCGGCCCGGCCCCCGCCCGCCGCAACGCCGCCTCCACCGTCTCGCGGGTCCCCGATCCCGGCTCCCGCACCACCAGCGGTGTCGCCGCCAGCTCGGCCGCCGTCAGCGGGCGGCGGCGGCGCGCCCACGGGTGGCCGGGTGGGACCACGACCACCAGGCGGTCCGTCGCCACCCGGCGGGTGGCCAGCCCCGGCCACGGGCCCGGCGACTCGACGAACCCCAGGTCCACGCGCCCGCCCACCACCAGCTCCGCGACGTGCTCGGAGTTCACCACCTCGAGCCCGACGTAGGTGTCCGGCCCGGTTCGCTTCACCTCGCCGATCCACGCCGGGACGAAGTGCTCGGCGAGCGTCATGCTCGCCGCCACCCTCAGCTGGGCGCCGCGCTGGGTGCGGAGGGCCTCCGCGCCGGTGCGCAGTCCGTCCACTTCGGCCAGTACGCGGTGCGCCCAGCCCGCGATCACCCGGCCGTCCGGGGTCAGTGCCGAGCCGCGGCGGGTGCGGTCCACCAGGGACAGCCCCAACTGTCTCTCCAAAGTGGACAACCGCTTGCTCGCCGACGGCTGGGCGATGCCGAGCGCGCCGGCCGCCTGGCCGATGCTGCCGAGGTCGTCGACGAGCACCAGCAGGCGCAGGGAGTCCAGATCCGGTCCGGTCATAGCCTCACTCTATGACCTGAGCACCACTCACCGGCTACCGGAAGCGGCCGCCGGCGGCGACGCTGGGAAGCATGGCACTCACGACGGCAAAACCGGTCCTCCCCGGCCTCGCGATCACCGGGCTCGGCATCGTCGCGGCCTACACCCTCAGCTCGGCCTGGCCGGTGCTCGGCGCGCTCACCGTCGCCGTTGTGCTGGGCATCGTCGTCGGCAGCACACCGATACTGACCGACGACCTCCGGAAAGCCGTCGCCCGCGTCACGAAACGCCTGCTGCGCGCGGGCGTCGTGCTGCTCGGGCTCCAGCTGGCGATCCCCACGGTCCTCGCGCTCGGCCCCGGCACGCTCGCCGCCGTGGTCCTGACGGTCGCGGTCACCTTCCTCGGCACCCTCGGGCTCGGCCGGCTGGTCCGCGTGCCGCGCGGGCTCGCCCTGCTGGTCGCCACCGGGTTCTCGATCTGCGGCGCGTCGGCGATCGCGGCGATGGAAGGCGTCGTCGAGCGGGACGACGAAGACGTCGCCACGGCCGTCGCGCTCGTCACCTGCTACGGCAGCCTGACCCTCGGCGCGCTCCCGCTGCTCGCCCGCTGGATCGGCCTGGACGCGGCCCGGACCGGCAGCTGGGCCGGGATCTCGGTGCACGAGGTCGCGCAGGTCGTCGCGGCGGCCGGGCCCGCGGGCGCCGCCGCGGTCACGATCGCCGTGGTCGTGAAGCTGAGCCGCGTGGTGCTGCTCGCCCCGGTGGTCGCGATCGTCGGCGCCACCGAACGCACACGCCGCGGCGGCTCGGCGCCGCTCGTGCCGCTGTTCGTGCTCGGGTTCCTCGCGCTGGTCGCGGTCCGCAGCACCGGGCTCGTCCCGGCGTTCGCGCTCGACGTCGCCAAGACCGCGTCGACGCTCCTGCTCGCCGGCGCGCTGTTCGGGCTCGGCTGCGCGGTCCGGCTCGGCCCGCTGCTGCGCGGCGGCGGCCGAGCGCTGCTCCTGGGTCTCCTGTCCACGCTTCTGGTGCTGGCGACGGGGTTCGGGACGCTCGCCGCGTTCACCTGATGTTTCCCTGCCGTACGCGGATAAGGGACGTTATACGCGCGTTTATACAGCTCTTGTACGGGCCCGGTCGACGCTACCGCCGAGACGTAGGACGTAGAACGAGCCACAGGGAGAACCCGTGAACATCACCCGGATCGCCAGAGGCCTGCTGGCCGGGCTGCTGGGGTGCGCCGCCCTCGCCGTCCCGGCGGCCATCGGCGCCGCCACCGCGCAGGCCGACGTGGCCAGCACGCTGGTGTTCAACAAGAACACCGAGGGCCACGACTGCTACCGCATCCCCACCATCGTCAAGGCCAACGACGGCGCGCTGCTCGCGTTCGCCGAAGGCCGCAACGCCGGCGCCAGCGCGTGCAACGACCTGGGCGCCATCGACCTCGTGCTGAAGCGCTCGACCGACGGCGGCAAGACCTGGGGCGCGCTGGAGACCGTCATCAAGGCCAACGGCGACACGAAGGGCAACCCGGCGCCGATCGTCATCCCGGGCAGCAACCGCGTGGTGCTGCTCTCGACCATGCAGTGCTACACCAACCCCGCCTGCGGCCGGATTCCCCGGGTGTCGATCAGCGAGGACAACGGGAAGACGTGGGGCGCGCCGAAGGTGCTGACCTCCGAGCTCGGCTTCGCGGCCGCGCCGAGCTGGCTGGCCACCGGGCCCTCGCACGGGATCGTGCTCACCCGCGGCGAGCACAAGGGCCGGCTCGTCGCCGGCATGAGCTACTCGAACATCGGCGCGCTGGTCTACAGCGACGACAACGGCTTCACCTGGCACCTCGGGGCGACCGACAAGCCGTCGGCGAGCACGATGAACCCGCAGGAGATCAGCGTCACCGAGCTGAAGGACGGCCGGGTCTACGCCGCCGCCCGCAACCAGGCCAACGACGGTGACAAGTGCCTCGCCGACGGCACCCGCAACCGCGCCTTCGCGATCAGCTCGGACGGCGGGGAGACCTTCAGCTCGAAGTTCGCCTTCGCCACCGACCTCGTCGCCCCGACGGTCGAGGGTTCGACGGCCCGGATGAGCGCCACCGACACCGGCGGCAAGTACAACCGGATCCTGTTCGCGGCACCGTCCACTTGCGACCGTCGCAAGCAGCTGCGGGTCCACTCGTCCTTCGACGAGGGCGCCAACTGGACCGGCACCGCCGACAGCCTGCTCGTCTGGGGCCAGGACGCGGCCTACTCGGACATGGTGCAGCTTTCCCAGTCTTCGGCCGGTGTGCTGTTCGAGGCCGGGCCCGAACAGCACGCCAACGACTCGATCCGGTACGCCACGGTCAGCGACACCGCCCTCGGCGCCCCGGCCTGCGGTGCCGGCTTCGGCGTCATCGACTCGAAGCCGCTCGGCACCGCAGGCACGGTTTACCTTTCCTACAACGCGAGCAACGGCCAGAACTGTGTCACCACGATGAAAAGCACCTCCTCGGGTACGGCCACGGCGACCTCGGCCTACCTGGAGGTCAAGGGCGCGGCGCGGCAGACGGATTCCGGTTCGTTCTCCTGGTTCGCCGGCCCGCTCAAGGCGGCCGCGGCGGACAAGTGCGTCAAGTGGGGCGGCGCGACCGGCGGCGCCGCCTTCGACAGCGAGTTCGAGCACTGCGGCTGAGCCGCGGGTGGGACCCGCCCCCTGGCCGGGTCCCACCCCCGCGTTTCCGTGCCGTCCGGCCCCCTCGCCCGGACGGCACGGGGCTTCAGAACCCGGCGCAGTCCGCCTTCGCCGACGGTCCCGACGCGGTCGCCGTCTTGGTCTGCTTGCCGTCGACGACGACCTTGCAGGTGACGGAGCCGCCGTCGGCGCCGGTGGTCGCGGCGAACTGGGCGCCCTCGAGGAACCCCGTCGCCTCGACCGTCTTCGTCCACGGCACCGCGGCGCCGAGCTCGGTGTTGACCAGGATCGTGTGGTCGCCGAAGGTGCTGTAGTCGACGTCGGCGGCCTTGGCCGCGCCGCTCACCTCGTAGACGATGGTGTGGTGCTGGGTCGCCTGGTCCTGGACGTCGCCGATCGCCTTCCCGATGACGACCACCCACAGGACGCTCACCACCAGGCCGAGCACCGACACGACCACGCCGGCGATCGCGAGCCCCCGGTTGGTGGCCTTCCCGGCCCGCGCTCTGGCCACGCCGACGGCGGACAGGACCAGGCCGAGCACCACCAGGGGCCAGGCGGCCACGCCGACGAACGGGATCGGCGAGAGCACCAGTCCCAGCAGGCCGAGGACGAACCCCGCCGTGCCGAGGCCGTTGCGCGGGGGCGCCTGCCGGGACTGGGGCGCCGGATACTGCTGAAGCGGGATCTGGTCGGTCATCGGGGTGTCCTTTCGCCTCTGCTTGACGACGAGCAGGAAACCAGCGGCGCGGCCGGCCCCGCGTCGTCCGGAGGCCTCGCCCCGGGTACGACGAAAGTCGTCACCCGCGGCCGGGTGAACCAGCGGAACGGCTGACGGACGCGCGGCGGCGGCCTCGTACTCTTGCCCCATGGAACGGTCCGTGCTGCGCGTGGTGAGCACCGTGCTCGCGGTCATCGCGTGCGTGGTCGTCGGCTTCGGCTACATGGCGCTGGACATCAGCCTGCCGGACTCCGACGAGCTGCGGCCGTCGGTGGGGGCGATCCTCGGCTGGTTCCTGGGGGTCGGCGCGACGGTCCTGCTCGTCTGGCGCCACCGCTGGCCGCTGGTCGTCACCGGCGTCGCGATCGTGCCCCCGCTGCTGCTGCGGGCGGACTCCCTGCCCGCGCTGATCGCCCTCGCCGCGCTCACGACCCGGTTCACCGGCTGGCGGCGGTGGGGCGCGACGGCGCTCGTCTTCGCCGCGACCGTCATGGCGGTGTGGCGCGACGTCGACCGCCCCGCCGACATGTCGCTGGCCGGGATGTGGGTTTCGGCCGCGCCGGCCGGCGCCAAGCTGGCGGGCATCCTGATCACCGCGGCGGTGTTCACCGCCGTCCCGCTGACCTTGGGGCTCGTGCGCCACAACATCGCCGAGACGCGCCGCCGGATCGTCGAGAACGACGTGATGCGCGACCAGGTCGCGCGGCGCGAGGAGCAGGCCCGGATCGCCCGCGAGATGCACGACGTCCTCGGGCACCGGCTGTCGCTGCTGTCCCTGCAGGCGGGCGCGCTCGAGGTCACCTCCGGGACGTCACCCGGCACGGCGGAGGCGGCCAAGACCGTGCGGACGACCGCCCGGCAGTCGCTCGACGACCTGCGGCACGTGATCGGCGCGCTGCGCGGCGCGGGCTTCGGCGACCGGCCGGCCGGCGGGCCCGCCGAGCCGCCCCAGCCGACCCTGGCCGCCATTCCCGACCTGGTCGACGGCGCCCGCAAGGCCGGGCTCACCGTCAACGTCACGATCCTGCTCGACCAGGCGTCGGCGGCCCCGGCGCCGCTCGGCACGGCCGCCTACCGGATCCTGCAGGAGGCGCTCACCAACGTGCTCCGGCACGCGCCGGGCGCGCCCGCCGAGGTCGCCGTCCGCGGCGGGCCGGGCACGGGCCTGCTGCTGGAGGTCGCCAACCCCCTGCCACCGCACCCGGTGCCCTCACCCGGTTCGGGCACCGGCCTGACCGGGGTCAACGAGCGGGTCTCCCTGCTCGGCGGCACCCTCTCGGCGGGCCCGGTCGACGACCGGACGTTCGTCCTGCAGGCCTGGCTGCCCTGGGCGGCGCCCGCGCCCTAGCATGGGCGGGTGAGCGTGCGCGTACTGCTCGTCGACGACGACCCGCTGGTCCGCACCGGGCTGTCCATGATCCTCGGCAGCACCCCCGACCTGGCGGTGGTCGGCGAAGCGGGCGACGGCGACGAGGCGGTCGAGCAGGTCGCCCGGCACGCGCCGGACGTGGTGATCATGGACATCCGGATGCGCCGCATGAACGGCCTCGCGGCGACGGCGGCGGTACTGGCCCAGCCGCGGCCGCCGAAGGTCCTGATCCTCACGACGTTCGACCTCGACGAGTACGTGTTCGAGGCCCTGGCGGCGGGCGCGAGCGGGTTCCTCCTCAAGGAGGGGTCACCGCAGGAGATCATCGAGGGCGTCCGGGTGGTGGCCGGCGGCGACGCGATGCTGTCCCCGCGCACGACGAAGCAGCTGATCGGCCAGTTCGTGGCGTCCCGCGCCAACCCGCGCCGCACGCGCGCCCTGGGCAAGCTGGAGCTGCTGAGCGACCGCGAACGCCAGATCGTCACGGCGGTCGCCCAGGGCAAGCCGAACGCCGACATCGCGACGGAGCTGTTCCTCAGCGAGGCGACGGTGAAGACGCACATCACGCGGACGTTCGCGAAGCTCGACGTCAGCAACCGGGTCCAGTTGACGATCTTCGCCTACGAGGCCGGGCTCGTCTCGCCGTGAGGTGGCTCCGCCGCGGCGTCGCCATCCTGGTGCCGGTGCTCATCCTGGTGGCGCTGCGGCTGGGGTGGCTGAGCTGGCTGGTGGCGGACGGCGGCCCGGTCCGCCGGACGGTCGAGGCGCTGAGCTGGCTCGCGGCGCTGGCCGCACTCGGGCTCACCCTGCTGGAGCTGCGGAGGCAACGAGCCCCGCACGCGGAAGCCGAGCGCGGCGTCTACCAGGGTCGCGCGCTCCACCTCGACGGCGACGAGCGTCTGCCGAAGGTCGCCGACGTGTCCCTGCTGGCGTTGCGGGTCAAGCGGGCGATGGACACGTTCCGCAGCGAAGACCTCCCGGGGTACGTGCCGCGCGACCGCGACGAGGACCTGGAGTGGGCGATCGCCGGCGGCGGCCTGGTGCTCCTGCACGGCCGTGCCGCGGCGGGCAAGAGCCGGGCGGCGGCGGAGGCGTTGCGGCGCCTGCGTCCGGGTCACGACCTGCTCGTGCCGCTCGACGGCCCGGCGTTGCGGAAGATCGTCGAGTCCTCGGAGCCGCTCACCGACACCGTGGTGTGGCTCGACGACCTGGAGCGTTTCCTCGTGCCGGGCGGCCTCGATGTGGGGCTGCTGCAGCGAATGGGCCCATCGGCGTGCGTGGTGGCCACGATCCGCGACAACGAGCTGGCCGCCCACCGAACCCTGGACGGCGCGATCAACCAGGCGGCGGCCGACGTGATCGCATCGATCCCGCCGAGCCATCTGGTGATGATCAAGCAGCATTTGACACCGGCGGAGTCGGCCCGGGCGGCCGAGGCCCACGACCCGCGCATCGGCCGGGCGTTGACGGCTTCCGAGGGGTTCGCGGAGTATTTGGCGGCGGGGACGCCGATGATGCAGCGGTGGTCCGTGGGCGACAGCCCGCTGTTCTACGTCGGGCAGGCATTGATCAGCGCGGCGGTCGACTGCCGGCGGGCGGGGTATCCGGATCCTCTGCCCCGGGAGGTGCTGGCCGAGCTGTATCGCGGTTATCTGCCGGTGCCGTGGCGGGAGCGGGGTGACCTTCCCTCGGTGGAGGAAGGTCTGGAGTGGGCGGCACGGCCGGTGCTGGGGGCCAGTTCGTGCCTGCAGCCGCGGGCGGACGAGACGTTCCTGGCCTCGGACTACCTGCTCGACCGGGCCCAGGAAGGCGACAGCCCACTCGGCGACGCACCGGTTCTTGATCGCGTCTGGGACGTGTTGTTCTCGCTCGGTTCGGAGCAGAACCTGGTCGCGGTTGGCACGGCCGCCTACCGAGCCAAGCGTTTGGAGGTGGCGGAACGGTTCCTCCGGCGCGCCGGAAACGACGCACTCACCCTGAGAACCATCACCATGGTCAAGATGGGACGCCTCGCCGAGGTCAACGAGATGCTCCGAGAAGCAGGACGATCCGAAGAAAAACAAACCCTGCTTTCGATCGCCGTGGCGCTTGAATTCAACGGCATTTTTGAGGAAGTCTTCGTTGTCGCCCGCCAGGCGATCGAGAACTCTCAACCGGATACATTCCTCGCGCTTTCCCCGGTTCTCACCACCCGATCAGCAGACCTCTGCACCCTGGTCGACTTTGCCATCGAGCACGGCCCGGAAGACATGATCATTCCGGTCACAGCAGGGGTCCAGGCCAAGCTCAGCGTCGATCAACTGGACAACATCGCTCAGCACGCGATCGAGAGCAACAGGGGCGCCGCTGTCCTCAGGGTACTCTACGTCCTGATGCCGAACTCCATTCTCACCACCGCACTCCTGAAACACGCTGCACACAGCGGCAAGGACGAAAGCCTGGCGGCCGTCGCCGAGTGGCTGGTCGTTTTCGAGCGATTCAGTGAATTCACCGATGCCGCGAGGAACGCGATCGACACTGAGAACCTCAATGCTCTCCGCACCTTCGCCACCTGTCTCATCACCACGAAGAGACAAGAAGTCGTCGACGACCTGCACCGGTACGCCACCGAAACGGGTCACCCTCAGGCATCCGAGTTGCTCAAGACCTACATGCAGTAGCTCACTTCGCTCCCGCCGGCGCCGTACTCACCGCCGACTCCCCGAACCGAATCCCCTTCGCCTCCTTCCCGATCGCCGTCAAAACAGCCACCGCCACCAACCCCGGCGCCACCGTCCACACGAGAGCCGACGTGTACCCGTGCGACTCCGCGATCGCCTGCTGGATCGGCAGGTTCAACGCCGCCAACAGGTTCCCCAGCTGATAAGTCACCCCCGGGTAGAACCCGCGGATCGCATCGGGAGACATCTCCGTCAAATGAGCCGGGATCACGCCCCACGCGCCCTGGACCATGATCTGCATCAGGAACGACCCCAGCGCCAGCATGCCCGCGCCGTGGTCGATTGCGAAGATCGGGATCACCGGGAGGCCGAGCACCGCCGCCAGCACGATCGTGCGGCGGCGGCCGAAACGCTCCGACAGCGTGCCGAACGTCAGGCCGCCGATGATCGCGCCGACGTTGTACAGCACCGCTATCCACGTGCTCGTCGATGCACTGAGGCCCGCGCCGCCGTTGTCGTGGGCCTTCAGGAAGCTCGGGTAGACGTCCTGCGTGCCGTGGCTCATCCAGTTGAACGCCGTCATCAGCAGGATCAGGTAACCGAACCGGCGGATCACCTTCCCGTTCAGCAGCACGTCCTTCACCGACGTGCGCGTCACGCGCAGCTTCTCGCGCGTGGTCTCCCAGACCTCCGACTCACGCACGCGCGCGCGGATCAGCAGGCTGATCAGCGCCGGGAAGATGCTCAGCACGAAGATCCAGCGCCATTCGAGGTTCAGCGCCGAGTGGAACAGCAGGTACGCGAGCGCGGCCAGCAGGTACCCGATCGAATACCCAACCTGCAGCAGGCCCGAGAAGAACCCGCGCCGCGCGACCGGGATCTTCTCCATCGCCAGCGCCGCACCCAGCCCCCACTCGCCACCCATGCCGATGCCGTAGACGAACCGCAGCACCAGCAGCACGGTGAAGTTCGGCGCGAACGCGCACAGCAGGCCGGCCACCGAGTACAGCAGGACGTCGGCCATCAGCGGGATCCGCCGGCCCACCCGGTCGGCCCACAGGCCGAACAGGAGCGCGCCCACCGGGCGCATCACCAGGGTGGCCGTCGTGATGAACGCCAGCTGTGTCGCCGTCGCGCCGAACGACTTGTCCTTGGCGATGTCGGCCAGGACGAACACCACGAGGAAGTAGTCGAACGAGTCCATGCTCCAGCCGAGCAGCGCCGCGAGGAACGCGTTGCGCTGATCCGATGTAAGCGCTTTCTTGGCTGGTTCCGCCGCCGCCTGCCGATCCGTCACGTTTGCCCCGTCCCGTCGGTTCCTCACCGGAAGACCTCAGGCACGGTGTAGCACTCACCACCCCGCGCGGGCAAGAGCCCTCAGAGCGTGACGCGGGTGCGGACCCGGCGCCCGACGTCGCGCGCCCAGGCCTTGATCCGGTCCCAGTCGCGGAAGTCGCCCGCGCGCCGCCCCGACGCCATCAGGCGCGGGACCAGCCCGCGCACGGTCGCCGGGTCGAGCTTGCCGCCGAACGTCGCCGTGCGTTCGGCGTCGATGCGCGCGGCCAGCAGCGCCACGTTCGCCGGCAGGCTGACCTGGTGGGTCGCCGCGCCCGGGCCGCACGGTCCGCTGTGGAACAGCCACACGGGCCGTTCGGCGAGCTCCCGTGCGTTGCGCTCCAGCAGCCGGACGGCTTCCGGCCGCCACCGGTGGTAGTACAGGGCGCTGCCGACGATGACCGCGGCGTAGTGGTCCACGGTGGCCACGTCGGCGGCGTCGCGCACGTCCACGGTCAGGCCGGTTTCGCCGAGCTCCGCGGCGATCACCTCGGCGATCTGCCGGGTTCCGCCGTGGCGCCCGGCGTAGGCGACGAGGACTGCCTGCATGGGTCCATTGTCGGCCTTCCCGCGCCGGGCTGCGCCGTGGGCCGGTCACGATCCGCCGAACGGGCGCTCCCATGCTGCTCTGCGTGCGTGTACGTCACCCGGCGGATCCCTCCGGGGGCAGGAACGCCGGCCGGGCCGCGGGGTCGGGCTCGTCGTAGTAGCGGTGGAACACCGCGGTCTGGCCGCTGGACAGCGGTGGCACGATCCAGCTCCAGTCGGCCGGGCACCCGCGCCCGGCCCGCTCCTCGCGCTCCAGGTGGGACAGGAACCGCCGCGACTCGGTGTGGTGGTCGGCCATCGTGACGCCGGCGGCGTCGAAGGAGTGCTGCACCGCCAGGGTCAGCTCGACGAGCGCCCGGTCGCGCCACAGCGTGCGCTCCGAGCCGGTCTCCAGGCCCATCAGCTCGGCGATGACCGGCAGCAGGTCGTACCGCTGCTCGTCGGCGAGGTTGCGGGCGCCGATCTCGGTGCCGAGGTACCAGCCGTTGAACGGCGCGGCGGGGTAGGTGACACCGCCGATGTCCAGCGGCATGTCGCTGATCGCCGGCACGGCGTGCCAGCGCAGGCCCAGCCCGGCGAACCAGCGGTGGTCGGGGTGGGTCAGCGGCACCTCGAGCACCGCGTCGGCGGGGAGCGTGAACAGCCGCGGCTCGCCGGAGACCGCTTCGACCAGCAACGGGAGGACGTCGAAGGAGCCTCTCCGCTCCGGTGGCCGCCAGCCGAGTCTTCGCACGCGCTCGGTGAACTCGGTGTAGCGCGGGTCGCCGAGGACCGAACCGTCTTCGAGGCGGTACCCGGCGTAGCGGATCAGCTGCTCGTTGTGGATGCGCGGGCCCGGCACGGCCGGGGTGTCCGGCGCGAAGACGGTGATGGTCGGGCGGATCCGCCCGCTGCGGGTGGCCTGGCGGAGGTGCGCGACGCATTCGCCGGCGATCGCGGCGGGGTCGGTGACCCGGCGCCGGTCGCGGATCCGCAGGCTGTTCCAGTACAGCCGGCCGATGCACCGGGCCGAGTTGCGCCACGCGACGCGCGCGCCGTACGCCAGCTCGGCCGGGGTGTGGCGGTAGGTGCCGGTTTCGGCGATTTCCGCACGGACCTCCGTCAGCCGCGTTTCGAAGCGGGCCCCCTCTTCGGCGGCGCCTTCGGCGAACATCCGGTCGAGGAATTCCTCCGCTTCCGCGGAATTGACGGACTGCTCCCCCGAGACACGCTGGGGGCACAGCGACAGCGGGACCGTCACCCGCTCGGGTGTAACCGTCACCGCGCTCCCCCACTCTCCGGATTCGTGATCTGCGTCCCGACGGAAAGGTTCACCGTTCCTCCGATGGTCACCGACAACGCCGACGGCCGGAAGTCGCTGCACAGCAGCACCTCCGGCCAGGCCGCGGAGGATACTCCCCGTTCCGCCGAACGCAATCCACCGGACGTGAACAGCTTCCGGACGATCACGGAACTCCGTCTTCAGCAGCGGAAACACCGCGAAAATAACTGCTACCAAGCGTTATCTGGACATATCTCTGCGCATTTTCCGTCAATCGATCACGTGCTCGGCGTAAACGCACGTGATCCTTTCCCGCGGGAATGCTTTCGTCTGTTCGTGGGTTTTCGCCGGACGGCCTTTCACCGGGGCGGCCACCCGTGTATCAGCGCGCGCGAGCACGACGTTAGAGTCGCTGGGTGAGCCGGATTCCCGTGGTCCTCGTCGCCGGGTTCCTCGGCGCGGGCAAGACGACGCTGCTCAACCACCTGCTCGCGAACCGCGAAGGCGCGCGGGTCGGCGTGGTGGTCAACGACTTCGGCAGCGTGAACGTCGACGCGCTCGCGGTCGCCGGGCAGGTCGACACGATGGTTTCGCTCGGCAACGGGTGCCTGTGCTGCGCCGTCGACGCGAGCGGGCTCGACGCGATGCTGGGCCGGTTGTCGTCGGCCGAGGCGGGCATCGACGTGATCGTGGTCGAGGCCAGCGGCATCGCCGAGCCCCGCGACCTGATCCGGCTGATGATCGCGAGCGAGAACCCGGACATCCGCTACGGCGGGCTGGCCGAGGTGGTCGACGCGGCCGAGTTCGAGGCCGCACGCGAGCGTCACCCCGAACTAGCCGACCACCTGCGGCTGGCCGACGTCGTGGTGCTGAACAAGGCCGACCGGGTGGGCGCCGAGGCGCTGGCGAAGCTGACCGCGACGGTCGAGGAGCTCGCGCCGGGCCGCCCGGTGCTGGTCACCGACCACGGCCGCGTCGACCCGCGGCTGTTCTTCGACCCCGAGCCCCGCGGCGACCGCATCGGCCAGCTGTCGTTCGACGACCTGCGCGAGGACGACGACCACGACCACTCGCAGCACCTGCACGCGGCTTATCAGTCGGTCACGTTCACCGCGGAGACGCCGCTGGTGCCGCGGGCGTTCGTCGAGTTCCTCGAGCGCCGCCCGGCCGGGTTGTACCGGATGAAGGGCCAGGCCGACTTCGGCCCGACCGGGCCTCGCGCGCGCTTCCACCTGCACACCGTCGGCGGGTTCGTGCAGCTCGAGCGTTCGGCGTGGCCGCCGCGAGCCCCGCGGCGCACGGAGCTGGTCCTGATCGGCGCGGGGATCGACACGGACGCGGTGCTGGCCGAGCTGGGTGAGTGCCTGGCGCCGGACCCGGAAGTGGTGGACGAACGCGGCTTGCTGCACATCCTCCGCTACCTGCCCGAAGAGGCCTGACGGCGCTGCGGCGACCGCCGCCACGCCGAAGATCGGGAAATGCTCCTTCCCCCCACCACCTCGACGGAGACTGGCCGCCATGACGACCACCGAGGTGAGCGCACCACGCTGGTACCTGGTCGGCGTGCTGCCCGAAGACGTTCCGCTGGCCCACCTGATGACCCGCTCCGGCGACCTCCGCTACCGGCGCTCGGCCTGCGGCGAGCGGGAGTCGCGCAGCTGGAAGCCGGTCGACCTGACCACTTCCGAGCTCGCGCCGTGCCCCGCGTGTGTCGCCACCCTCGGTGGCACGACCGCCGAGGACGATCTCGGGCAGCTAGCGCTCAACCTCGAGCTTTAACACCTTCTCGTAACACACCGCCTCCGGATCGGCTTCGTACGGCGGGAAGTTCGGCACGCGCCGGTAGCCCGCGCGCTCGTAAAGGCGCATCACCTCGGGCTGGCGCACCGCCGTCTCCAGCCGGATGCGGCGGGCGCCGTGGCGGCGGGCCAGCCGCTCCGACTCCGCCACCAGCGCGCCCGACAGGTCGGTGCCGCGCGCGTCCGGTGCGACGAACATCCGCTTCAGCTCGTACAGGCCCGGCTCGACCGGTTCGACCGCGCAGCAGCCGATCGCCCGCTCGCCGTCGCGGGCCAGCAGGTACCGGCTCTCGGGGTCCAGCGGCCGCGGCCGGGCGTCCGGGGGCAGGTTGTGGACGACCACCAGCTCGGCCGTCATCGCGGTCATCAGCGCCAGCAGCAACCCGTCGTCGGCCGGGCATTCGGCGACCGTGGGCACGTCAGGCCTTCTTCGCCCGGCTCGGCGCGACCCGCGGCGGCTCGTTCGGCATCTTCGGGTACACCGGCGGCCACGGCGCGTCCATCAGCCCGTTCGCCAGGTCCGCTTCGGACATCTCCAGCAGCGGCGCGATCGACTGCGGCCGCTCCCCCGCCCCGGCCCACGGATCGCCCCGCCCGGCGACGCGGGCCGGCACCGTGCTCAGCGTGAACGCGCCGGGCTCGACGGTGTCCAGCTCGTCCCACCCGATCGGCGTCGACACCTGGCCGCCGACCCGCGGCCGCACGCACCACGCGCCGAACACCGTTTTGTGCGGCGCGTTTTGGTTGAAGTCGACGAACACCCGCGAACCGCGTTCTTCCTTCCACCACTGCGCCGTGATCTTCGAAGGGTGCCGCCGCTCCAAGGCCCGCGCCAACGCGACGGCCGCGGCCCGCACCTGAAAGCCGTCCCAGCGCGGCTCGAGCATCACGTAAAGGTGCAACCCACGCGAACCGGACGTCTTCAGATGGCCCTCGATGCCGAGCTCGGCCAGGAACTCCCGGGTCAGCACCGCGGCCTCGCGCAGCTCGTCGAACCCGATCCCCGGTGACGGGTCGAGGTCGACACGCAGCTCGTCGGTGACCTCGGGGGTGTCCGCGAGGTACGGCCAGACGTGGAACCCGAGACAGCCCAGGTTCACCGCCCACAGGATGTGCGCGAGGTCCTTCGCGACGAGCGCGTCACTCGTCGTGCCGTTCGGTGTCGAGACCACCGTGGTGCTCAGCCACGACGGCGCGCCTTTCGGGACGCGTTTCTGGAACCAGTTCTTGCCGCCGGCGCCGTCCGGGTAGCGCTCCAGCAGCAGCGGGCGCCCGCCGAGGCGCGCCAGCAGCGGCCCGGCGACCGCGCGGTAGTACTCGACGAGGTCGAGCTTCGTCTCGCCGCGCTCGGGGAAGTAGACCTTGCCGGGGCTGCTGATCTTGACCTCGACACCGTCGACGTCGAGCAGCACGGCTTCGCTCATCTCGCCTCCCCGAACAGCTTGGCCAGCTCGGCCGGCGGCGCCTCGTCGAGCTGGGCGTACGTGCAGGACTCCGGCGTGCGGTCGGGCCGGAACCGCACCAGCCGCCCGCCGTGCCGGAACCGGCCGCCCTGCAGGTGCTCGTAGCGGACCTCCGCCACCCATTCGGGGCGCACGGGCTCCCACGAGAGGTCCTTCTGCGGCGCCCACCGGCTGTTCGCGCCCGGCTGCCGGCCGGGCGTCGGCTCGTACTCGGCCCACGACCGCCACGGGTGGTTCTCGAGCGCGTTCTCCCGCAGCGGCGCCAGCTCGTCGACCAGCTCGGCCCGCCGCGCCTTGGTGAAGCTGCTCGCGACGCCGACGTGGTGGAGCACGCCTTCGTCGTCGAACAGGCCCAGCAGCAGCGAGCCGACGCCCACGCCGTCCTTGTGCCAGCGGAACCCGGTGACGACGCAGTCGGCCGTGCGCTCGTGCTTGATCTTCAGCATGACGCGCTTGTCCTGCTCGTACGGCAGGTCGGCGGGCTTGGCCATGACCCCGTCGAAGCCCGCGCCCTCGAACCGGGTGAACCAGTCCTCGGCCTGCTCCGGATCCTCGCTCAGCGGGGTCAAGTGGACGCGCTGCAGCCCTTCGGCGTCGGTGGTCAGCACGCTCTCCAGCTGCCGGCGCCGCTCGCGGAAGGGCTCGTTCGTCAGGTCGGTGTCGCCGAGCGCGAGCAGGTCGAAGGCGACGAAGCTGGCCGGCGTCTCCTCGGCGAGCTTGCGCACGCGCGACGCGGCCGGGTGCAGCCGCAGCTGCAGCACCTCGAAATCGAGGCCCGCCGGGGTGACGAGGACGATCTCGCCGTCGACCACACACCGCGGCGGCAGCGCGGCGGCGAGCAGCTCCACCAGCTCCGGGAAGTAGCGGGTGAGCGGCCGGTCGTTGCGGGAGCCGAGCTCGATCTCGTCGCCGTCGCGGAACACGATGCAGCGGAAGCCGTCCCACTTGGGCTCGTAGAGGAGCCCCGGGTCACGGGGCACGTCGTGCACGGCTTTCGCGAGCATCGGCCGCACGGGCGGCATCACGGGCAGGTCCACGCGGCGATCCTAATTGACCCCACCGACATTTCCGGGCGTGATACACACTCTTCCGTGACCACCGAACGCCCCGAACCGCCGCTGGTCGGGGGCGAGCGCGAAATGCTGCGCACGTTCCTCGACTTCCACCGCGCCACCCTCGCCATGAAGTGCGACGGACTGTCCGACGAGGACCTGCGCCGCGCGTCCAGCCCGCCCTCGACCCTTTCGCTGCTGGGTCTCGTGCGGCACATGGCCGAGGTCGAGCGCACCTGGTTCCGGCGGGTGATCAACGCCGAGGACGTCCCCCTGCGGTGGTCACCCGAAGGGGACTTCCAGGCCGCCTACGACGCGAGCTCGTCGACGCGCGCGGAGGCGTTCGAGGCGTGGCAGACCGAGGTCGAGCAGTCGCGCAAGATCGAGGAGTCGGCCGAGTCGCTGGACGTCACCGGCTACCAGCCGCGCTGGGGCGAGGACGTCTCGCTGCGGCTGGTGATGCTGCACATGATCCACGAGTACGCGCGGCACAACGGCCACGCCGACTTCCTCCGCGAGGCCATCGACGGCGTCACGGGGGCCTGATGGACGTGCTCGCCTGGCTGCGCGACTCCGACCCGGCCCTGCGCTGGCAGGTCGAGCGCGACCTGCTGGGCGAGCCGCCGCCGGTCTGGGAGGCGACCCGCGCGCGAGTGGCCTCGGAAGGCTTCGGCGCCCGGCTGCTGGCGCACCAGGATCCCGACGGCCAGTGGGCGGGCGGCGCGTTCTTCCCGGCGGGCTTCCGCGGGGACGAGCCCCAGCCCTGGACGGCCACGACCTGGTCGCTCAACTCCCTGCGTGAGTGGGGTCTCGACGCGTCGGTGCTGGGCGACACGGCTGCTCGGCTGGCCGAGCACAGCCGCTGGGAGTACGACGACCTGCCGTACTGGGGCGGCGAGGTCGACTGCTGCATCAACGCGTGGACCCTGATGAACGGGCTCTGGCTCGGCGCGGACGTCGAGGGCATCGCCGAGTGGTTCGTCGAGCACCGCCTGCCCGACGGCGGCTGGAACTGCGAGTGGGTCGAGGGCTCGACGCGGTCCTCGGTCCACTCGACTCTGAACTCCCTCAAAGGCCTCCTCGCCTGGGAATCGGCCACCGGCGGCTCGCCCGCCACCCGGGCCGCCCGGCTGGCGGGTGAGGAGTACCTGCTGGAGCGACGGCTCCTGCGGCGGCTCTCGACGGGCGAGCCGGTCGTGGCGGACGTGGGCGCGTTCTCGTCGCCGATCCGCTGGCGGTTCACCGCGCTGAACGCGGCCGGCTACTTCCGCGCCGCGGACCGGCCCGACCCGCGGCTGGCGGAGGCGGTCGAGCTGGTCCGCACGGCCCGGCAACCGGACGGCACCTGGCTGCAGGCCGCCGCCGACCCCGGCCGCGTGTGGTTCGACGTCGACGTCCCCGCCGGCGAGCCGTCGAAGTGGCTGACGCTGTTCGCCACCCGGGTCCTGAACTGGTGGGACGCGGCCTAGCGGCTGTGCTACGAAGTCCCCGTGGCTTTCGACGCGGTCTCCGTGGTGGGTCCTCTCGCGGGTGTTGTAGTCGGCGGCGTGCTGTCGTTCGCGACGCAGCGGCTGACCCTGCGCTCGAACGAGCGGCTGGAGAGCCGGCGCCAGGAGTCCGCCCGCGTCGAAGCACGGCGGCTCGAGCGCGTCCGCCTCTTCGAACGGTTCCTGACCAGCGCACAGGCGGCCGAGCGCGCGGCGATCGACCTGCGGCACCACGAGCGTGCGGCGCCGGCCGTCGACGACATGTGGCTGTCCGAAAAGCTCGTCCGCGTTGTCTCGGCGGCTCGCCCGGCACCGGCTAAAGCGCCGCCAGCACCAAGCCGCTGCGCGGTTTCGGCGTGAAGTACGTGGCTTTCCGCGGCATCCGGCGGCCCGCCGCGTGCACCGCGAGGACGTCGGCGTAGCGCACCGGCGCGAGCTGGACCACCGCGTCCGCGTCCGGCGGCACCGGGCGGCCGGCGGGCAGCGGGCGCACGCACGGCCCGTCCGGATCCAGCCCGAGCGCCTCGGCGAACAGGACCCGCTCGACGACCTCGTGGTCGATCACCGGCTGCGGGCCCGCCAGCGACGGCAGCGGGATCCGCAGCACCGCCGGGCCCGCCCGCACCACGACCTCGCCGGGGACCGGGACCGCGTGCTCGTCGTAGCGGACGTCCAGGCCGGCCTCGCACCAGCGCGACACCAGCTCCTCCGGGCCGAGGCCGGTGCCGGTGAGGACGCGGTGGATCGCGCCGATCCGCAGCCGCGGGCCGGCGGTGACCAGGGCGAGCAGCGCGCCGTGCCCGGCCGCCGTGGCCGCGGCCACGCGGTGGTTGCCGTCGGCCACCAGCAGGTCGGCGCCGGCGACCGCGGCCAGCAGCCGTTCCTGCAGCGGCCCCGCGGGCACCACCCACAGCTCGTGCCGCCGCCCGGCCGCGTCCGAAGTGGACAGATCGGGCAGGCCGAGCCCGGCGAACGCCCGGTCGACCTCGTCGGTCAGCCGCTCGCCGCCGGCCGCGGGGACCAGCAGCGCGGCGCTGGTCGCGCAGCCGAGCCCGGCCAGCACGGCGGCCCGCTCGGCGACGACGTCCGGGTAGACGTCCTCGGTGTGCCGGACCCGCGCGGCGCCGTCGTCGGTCACCGCGGCCGGGTCGACCAGACAGAGCAGGCCGAGCGCGACGCCGTCGGGCCCGTCGATCCGGTAGGGCGCGACGAACTCGCGCACCGGCCGGTAGTACCGCTTGCGGAGCCGTTCGAGCACCGCGCGGGCGACCGGGACCGCCTCGGCCAGGCCGAGCCCGCGCGCCAGCGCCGCGGGGGTGCGGGCCGGGTGCTGCACCGCCAGCAGGCTGTCCGCGGCGCCGGGCGCGGCGAGGGCGGCGACCACGCGGTCGGGCTCGGCGAACTCGTCGACGTCGGGGCCGGGCACGGTGTCGCGGACCACCCAGCCCTGGCCGATCGGCCGGATCCAGTTGCTCATCCGATCCATCTTCCGCGAAGACGACTGTGACCGAAATTCGCTGGGGTGCGGCGTCGGCCGGTGGAATGCTTAGGACTGCAAAGTAGTTGACCCCGGTCATGACCGTCCCGAGGAGCGCACCGCCGATGACGACACCCGCCGCCACCAGCGTGAAGGGGGTCGGCTTCCGGTCCGAACGCGGCCCCGTGCTGATCGCGGTCATGCTCAGCACCGCGCTGGTCGCGCTGGACAGCACGATCATCGCGACCGCCGTGCCCTCGGTGGTCCGCGACCTCGGCGGGTTTTCGCAGTTCCCGTGGCTGTTCTCGATCTACCTGCTCACCCAGGCCGTGACGGTGCCGCTCTACGGCAAGTTCGCCGACGTGCTCGGCCGCCGTCCGGTGATGTTCTTCGGCATCGCGGCGTTCCTCGTCGGCTCGGTGCTGTGCGGCGCCGCGTGGAGCATGCCGGTGCTGATCGCGGCGCGCGCCGTGCAGGGCATCGGGGCGGGCGCGATCCAGCCGATGTCGATGACCGTGATCGGGGACCTGTACACGGTCGAGGAACGCGCCCGGGTGCAGGGGTACGTCGCGAGCGTGTGGGGCATCGCGTCGGTGGTCGGCCCGACGCTCGGCGGGGTGTTCGCCGAATACCTGGACTGGCGCTGGATCTTCTTCATCAACCTGCCGCTGGGCGCGATCGCCGTGCTGATGCTGCTCCGGAACTTCGCCGAGCGGGTCGAGCGCAAGCCCCACAAGGTCGACTACCTGGGCGCAGGGCTGCTCACCGCCGGCTGCTCGCTGGTGATCCTGGGCCTGCTCGAAGGCGGCGTCGCGTGGGGCTGGGGGTCGCTGCCGAGCGTCGCGATCTTCGTCGCGGGCGCGGCGCTGCTCGTCGGGTTCGTCTTCGTGGAGAAGCACGCGGTCGAGCCGGTGCTGCCGCTGTGGGTGTTCACCCGCCGGGTCCTGGTGGGCGGCAACCTGGTCGCGGTGGTGGTGGGCGCGGTTCTGATGGGGCTGACGTCGTACCTGCCGACGTATGCGCAAGGAGTCCTCGGCGCGGGCGCGCTGGTGGCGGGCTTCGCGGTGGCCGCGCTGACGGTCGGCTGGCCGCTGTCGGCGTCCCTGGCGGGCAAGATCTACCTGCGCATCGGCTTCCGCGACACGGCCCTGATCGGCAGCGCGTTCATCATCGCGGGCGGCGTCCTGGTGGCGATGCTGGACGCGCGTTCGTCGATCTGGTCGGCGGCGCTGGCGGCGTTCGTCCTGGGTGTCGGCCTCGGGCTGTCCTCGAGCCCGACGCTGGTGGCGGTCCAGTCGGTGGTCGGCTGGGACCGCCGCGGCGTGGTGACGGGCACGAACCTGTTCAGCCGGTCCTTGGGCAGCGCGGTGGGTGCGGCCGTCTTCGGCGCGATCGCGAACGCGACGCTGGCTTCGCGCTTCGCGTCACCGCCGGCCGAGGTGGCGGGCCACCTGCCGCCGTCCGTGGACGCGACGAGTCTGGTGTTGAGCGGGCACACGGACAATTCGCCGGTGGCGGTGTTCGTGCGCGGCGCGCTGGCAGATGCGACGCACTACGTGTTCGTCGGGTTGGCCGCTGTGGCCGTGCTTTCCGTGGTGGCTCTGCTGCTGATGCCGCGGAAGACGGAACAGCTGGAGTTCTGAGCGTCCTAGTTCTGCAGCGGCAGCAGCTCCGCCTGGAAGTTCTCCAGGAACCCCTCGAAGTCCCCGTGCCCCGGCCGGATCACGAACTTCGACAGGCCCGCCTCGATGTGCTGCTCCACCAGCCGCCGGGCTTCGGGCCAGCTTGTTGCCACCAGGTCCTCCACCCGCGCGCCCGGGCTGCGGCGGGCCGCCACCGCCGCCAGCTCGGCCGGTATGCCCTTGTCCACCACCGCCAGGCTGAGCCCGAAGTGGTCCTCCTCGATCTCGCGGCCCGCCTCCGCCGCGGCCGTCTGGATGGCGATCCGCGCGTCGCGGGCCTGGGACGGTGTGTGGAAGCTGCCGAGCCAGCCGTCCGCGAGACGGCCGGCGCGGCGCAGGGCCGCCGGGGCCGTTCCGCCCAGCCAGACGTCCAGGCGCTTCTGCGGGCGCGGGCCTAGGCGGACACCGGACACCTGGAAGAACTCGCCGTCGAACGAGACCTCTTCCTTCTCCAGCAGCAGCCGCAGGAGGGTCAGGGACTCGTCGAACACCTCGGCGCGCCGGCCGTCCGGCACCGGGAACAGGGCGTGCTCGGCCGGGTGGGCCGGGCGGAGCCCGAACACCGGCAGCACCCGCTTCGGCGCGAGGCCGGCCAGCGTCAGGAGCTGCTTGGCGACCAGCACCGGGTGCCGGCCGGGCAGGATCGCGACGCCGGTGCCGACCTTGAGGTTCTCCGTCGTCGCCAGCGCGTGGGCCATCCCGATCATCGGGTCGACCTCCGGCGAGTAGACCAGCTCGGACAGCCACAGCGAGTCCACGCCGGCCTCCTCCAGCCGCCGCGCCAGCCCGGCGAACTCCGCGGGCCCGGTCCCCGTCGCTGGTGCGACGCCCAACCTGATCTTCAGCACACTGCCCCCAAGGAGTCGATGTCCATCACCAACGCTCGGCGAGCCCAGGCATTCCGCCGCTCAGGCCGTCGCCGCGATGACGCGCCCCAGCGCCGCGTGCAGGTCCTCCAGCTCACTGAGCTCCATCCCGAGCTTTTCGACGACTTTGTACGGGATCTTCTCCGCTTCGGCCCGCAGCGCGCGTCCCTTCGCGGTCAGCTCGACAGTCAGCTGACGCTCGTCTTCACGGCTCCGGGCACGCGTGACGTAGCCCAGCGCCTCCAGCCGCTTGAGCAGCGGGGACAGCGTCGCCGGCTCGTGCCTCAGCGACGCGCCGAGGTCCTTCACCGACCGCGGCGACCGCTCCCACAGCGCAAGCATCACCAGGTACTGCGGATGGGTGAGCCCGTGCGGCTCCAGCAGCGGCCGGTAGATCGCGATCACGCTGCGCGAAGCGACGGACAGGGCAAAACACACCTGACGGTCGAGCTTCAGCGGGTCCTCACCCAGGTCGATCATGCCCCGATCCTACCGTGTCACTCGTCGCACTAATGATTAGTGCACTAAGTATTAGTGTACTGTCGCTCTCATGGAACGACCTGGTGTGCTTCGCTGGTTCGGCTACGCGGTCGGCGTACGGCTGCCTGAGCGCTACTCGGAGTGGGTCCTGCACGACGCGACGTCGAAACACTGGCGCGCCCGCCACGTCCTGCGCAGCTCGGTCGGCATCGCGCCGCTGTGCCTGGTGTGGCTGCTGGTACCCGGCTCGCTCTGGCTGCGCCTGGGGCTGGTGGTCATGGCGTCCCTCGTCGCGTACTTCTACTCGTGCGCGTACATGGAGGAGAGCATCGAGCACCGGCTCGGCCGGCACGGCTTCCCGCACCACACCGGCCGCCGCGTCCGCGCCGAGGCCGCCGCGGTGGCCAACGCCGAGGTGAACGCCCGGTACATCGCGCGCTACCGGACGTCGCCGGAGGGTTAGCTACAGTCGGGGGACGATGAGACGCAAGCTCCGGCCGCCGATCCCGCCCCGCCACGGGCTCGAGCCCGCCCGGCTGAAGATGCCCGCCGAGGGCGAGTGGCCGACCCTGCTCGCGCACCTCGTCGAGCGGCTGCCGCGCGTCGCGCCCGAGCGCATCGAAGAGATGCTGCGCGAGGAGCGCATCCACGGCGCCGACGGCCCGCTCGGCGTCGACACGCCCTTCGAGCCGGACTCCTTCATCTGGTTCCACCGCGACCTGCCCGACGAGGTCCCGGTGCCGTTCGCCCTCGACGTCGTGCACCGCGACGAGCACCTGCTGGTCGTCGACAAGCCGCACTTCCTGGCGACGATCCCGCGCGGGCGGCACATCCTCGAGACGGCGCTCGTGCGGCTGCGGCGCGAGCTCGACCTCCCGCACCTGTCCCCCGCGCACCGGCTCGACCGGGTCACCGCCGGCGTCGTGATGTTCGTGATCACGCCGGAGCTGCGCGGCAAGTACCAGACGCTGTTCCGGGACCGGAAGGTGCACAAGGAGTACGAGGCGATCGCGCCGTACGACCCGGCGCTGGTGCTGCCCACGACCGTGCGCAGCCGGATCGTCAAGGAGCGCGGCGTGCTCGCGGCGCAGGAGGTGCCGGGCCCGCCGAACGCCGAGACGCACGTCGAGCTCGCGGAGCACCGCGACGGGCTGGGCCGCTACCGGCTGCGGCCCGCGACCGGCCGGACGCACCAGCTGCGGGTGCACCTCAGCGGCCTCGGCGTCCCGATCCTCGGCGACGACTTCTACCCGGAAGTGCGCGAGAAACCTCTCGACGACTTCACGAAACCCCTGCAGCTGCTGGCGAAGGTCCTCGCGTTCGACGACCCGCTGACCGGGCTCCCCCGCCGCTTCACCAGCGGGCTGCGCCTGTCCGCCTGGGACGACCTCGACGCCTGGACTGCCGGCCGGAGTTCGTGAACCCGGCCGTCCTCGGCCAGGCCGTCGGGCTCTTCGCCGTCACCAACATCGACGACGTCCTCGTGCTGGCGCTGTTCTTCGCCCAAGGAGCCGGGGCGACCCGAGCCATCGCGCTCGGCCAGTACCTCGGGTTCACGGCCATCCTCGCGGTCACGGTCGCCGCGGCGTTCGGGGCCACCTTCCTGCCCGAGAGCGCTGTCCCCTATCTCGGGCTGCTGCCCCTCGCGCTCGGGATCAAGGCCGCCGTCCAGGCGTGGCGCCGGCGCGGCGACTCCGGCGACGAGCGGACGGCCGGGCGCGGCGGCCCGAAGTTCTTCGAGGTCGCGGCCGTCACCTTCGCCAACGGAGGGGACAACATCGGCGTCTACGTGCCGGTTTTCGCCACCGCCGGCCTCGGTGGCATGGCCGTGTATGTGATCGTGTTCCTGGTTCTGCTCGCGGTGTGGATCGCGGCGGGCCGCTACTTCGCCACCCGGCCGGTGATCGCGGCGGCCCTGTCCCGCTGGGGACACGTCCTGCTCCCGATCGTCCTGGTCGGCATCGGCGTGCTCATCCTGGTCGAGGGCGGCGCTTTCGGGCTGTAGCCACCCTCGACCAGGGCGAGCTCCTACTTGTGCCAGAACTTCACGCCGCTCCACGTCACCGTGATCGGGCCGGCGCCGCTGGCCGTGCGGTAGCTGCCGAACTTGTCGTAGTAACTGCCGCTCGGGCTCGAGATCGTCTGCTTCAGCGAGCCGTTGATGTACACCTTGTGCGAGCTGCCGACCTGGTTGATCGTGTTCACCCGCACCGAGGTGCCGACCGTCGCGCCGCTGCCGAGCGTCGCTCCGCCTTCCACCGCGTACATCCGGCCGCCGTTCTCGACCGCCAGCAGGAAGTACGGTCCGGCGCCCGAGCCGTCCCGGAACGTCTGCTTGAGACTGATCCGGGAGCCGGACATGCTGGTGATCTTGAACGAGCCCTCGAACTGGTGGGTCCCGCCGGTGTAGGTGTTGTACCGGCGTTCCGCGCGCTGCTCGCCGCTCGCCGTGGAACACGTGAGCTTGAAGGTGAGCCCGGAGACCTGGCCGCACCCTTTCTGCTGCGTCGAGAACCCCGGCGAGTCCGAAACCCACGGGCCCGTCCCGACCTGGGCGCCCGCCGCCGGGGCGAGCACCACCAGTGCCGCCGCGACCGCCGTGAGCACGCCCGCTCCGCGAAGTCTGCGCACCGTCGACCTCCTGTGTCACTCGAGGCGGCGGTGCCCGGACACAGGTTCAGACCTTTGTCCGGCGTGCGCCTGACTGTACGAGTCCGCGCAGCCGCGGACAAGACCCACTTCCGGCGGCCGTACCCCGTCCGAAGTTTTCCGCGCGGCGTTGTCGAATCCGCGGGCCGCCGTTCGACACACTGGTGAAAGCACGCAAGATCACCCGAGGAGCACCGCATGCGCACCCTGATCTCCACCTCGTTCGTCTCGCTCGACGGCGTTGTCGAAGGCCCCGGCGGCGAGCCCGGCTACCGCAACTCCGGCTGGACCTTCAAGGACATCGAGTTCGACCCGGCCGCCTACGCGATGAAGGGCACCGAGCAGGAGGAGGCCACCGCGCTGCTGCTGGGCCGGGTCAGCTACCAGGCGTTCGCGCCGGTGTGGCCGGGCATGACGGTGGAGTTCGCGGGCTACAACGCGATGCCGAAGTACGTCGTGTCGACCACGCTGCAGGACTCCGACCTGGTGACGAACTGGGGCGAGACCACCATCCTCCGCTCATTGGACGACGTCGCGGCGCTCAAGGAGACCGAGGGCGGGCCGATCATCGTGAACGGCAGCGCGACCCTGAACCGCGCCCTCGCCGACGCCGGCCTGGTCGACCGGTACCACCTGCTGGTCTTCCCCGTCCTGCTCGGCGCGGGCAAGCGGCTGTTCAGCGAGACCGACAAGGACAAGCAGAACCTGAAGGTCGTCGACAGCGAGTCCTACGGCAACGGGATCCAGAAGCTCGTCTACGACGTCGTCCACTGAGTAGAACAGGTGTTCGATCTTGGTGTAGGGTGAGCCCATGAACCCGGGTCTCCAGTCCTCGCTGTTCGACGCTCAGGGCTCGATCTCGTTGCGCCCGCTCGCGCCCGAGCGGACCGACCTCGGCTCGGGCGCGTGGGTCGACATCCAGCCCGGCTGGCTCGAGGGCGCCGACGAGCTGTTCGCGGCGCTGGTCGAGGGTGTGCCGTGGCAGGCGGAGAAGCGCAAGATGTACGACCGCCTGGTCGCCGTGCCGCGGCTGCTCAGCTACTACCGCGAGAACGTGCCGCTCCCCCACCCCGCCTTGACGGCGGCGCGGGACGCGTTGAGCAAGCACTACCTGCGGGAGCTGCGCGAGCCGTTCCGCACGGCCGGGCTGTGCTACTACCGCGACGGCCGTGACAGCGTGGCCTGGCACGGCGACCGCATCGGCCGGGGCGCCCGCGAGGACACCATGATCGCGATCCTCTCCGTGGGCGCGGCGCGCACGCTCGCGCTGCGCCCCCGGGGCGGCGGCGGCAAGACCCTGGCCCGCCCCCTGGGCCACGGCGACCTGCTCGTGATGGGCGGCAGCTGCCAGCGCACGTGGGAGCACTCGATCCCGAAGACGGCCAAGCCGGTCGGGCCGCGGATCAGCGTTCAGTTCCGGCCGCGCGGGGTGAACTGAATCCGGATCTCGCGTGACTGCGGGCGGCTCTCGCGTGTTTGCAGGCGGATCTCGCGTGACCGAGTCGGACCTCGCGTGATTGCGGGCGGAACTCGCGTGGCCGAAGCCGGATGTTGCGTGATTGCCGGCGGATCTCGCGTGATTGAACTCGGATCTCCGTGACCGAATCCCGAACTCGCGTGACCGCAGGCGGAACTCACGTGACTGAAGCCGGAACTCGCGTGACTGCGGGCGGAACTCGCGTCGCAAAAGGACTGGCGCCGCCTCCGTACGATGGCGAAGTGCACACTCTCGCCGAACCTCCGCTCTTCGCCCGCCTGCGGCCCGCGCGGCGGGTGCTGATCGCCGGGGCGGGGGGCGGTTTCGACGTCTATGCCGGGCTGCCGCTCGCGAGCGCGTTGCGCGCGCAGGGCAAAGAGGTGCACCTGGCCAACCTCGCCTTCAGCGACCTGAACCGGCTCGACCTCGACGACTGGCTCTCCCCCGGCCTCGCGCGGGTGCGGCCCGGCAGCGCCGGTGACGACGCGTACTTCCCGGAACGCACGCTCGCCCGGTGGCTCGAAACCCAGGGCTGGGAGCCGGTCGTCCACGCCTTCCCGCGCGTCGGCGTCCGGCCGGTGCGCGAGGCCTACCGGGAGCTCGCGACCCACCTCGGGCTGGACGCCGTCGTGCTCGTCGACGGCGGCACCGACATCCTCCTGCGCGGGGACGAAGCCGGGCTCGGCACTCCCGAAGAGGACATGACCAGCCTCGCCGCGGTGGCGGCGCTCGACGGCGTCGACCGCCTGGTCGTCAGCCTCGGCTTCGGCATCGACGCCTTCCACGGCGTCTGCCACGCCCACGTGCTCGAGAACCTCGCCGCGCTCGATCGCGAAGGCGGGTACCTGGGCGCGCTGTCGATCCCGTCCGCATCCCCGGAAGCCCACGCCTACCTGGACGCGGTCGCCCACGCGCAGCGCACGACCCCGGACCGGCCGAGCATCGTGCAGGGCCAGATCGCCGCCGCGCTGCGCGGCGAGTTCGGGAACGTGCAGTTCACCAGCCGCACCGCGGGCAGTGAGCTGTTCGTGAACCCGCTGATGGGCGTCTACTTCACGGCGGATCTGGCGCTTCTGGCCGCCGGCGTCGGCTACCTCGGCGAGCTCGCGGAGACGACCACCGCCACCGAAGTCGCGCTTGTCATCGAGGCGCACCGTGACCGCGTCGAACGGCGGCCGCGGCGGGCCATCCCGCACTGAGGCTCAGTCGACGAGGACCGGCAGCTCGTCCAGACCGTACACAATGGACACCTTGCGGAACGCAAGCTCTTCCGCCGGCACGGCGAGCCGCATGTTCGGGAACCGGCGCACCAGCGCCGGGTACGCCGTGCGCAGCTCCATCCGGGCCAGCTCCGCGCCGATGCAGCGGTGGATGCCGTAGCTGAACGCGAGGTGTGACGTCGGTTCGCGCGCGGCGTCGAAACTCTCCATGTCCTTGCCCAGCTTGGGATCGCGGTCCGCGGCCGACAGCGACACCAGCACGATGTCCCCTTCGGAGATCTTCACCCCCGCGATCTCCATGTCCTCCTTGGCGAACCGCGGGAACGCCATCTGGACGACGGTCAGGTACCGCAGCAGCTCCTCGACGAACCGGTGCACGGACTGCTCGTCCCCGCGGACGGCGTCGAACGCCTTTTCGTCGCGCAGCAGCACCAGCGCGCCGAGGGCGAGCATGCTCGCGGTGGTCTCGAGGCCGCCAGTGAGCACACCGTCGGCGAGGCCGGCCAGCTCGCGGTCGGAGATCTCGTCGCCGTGCTCCTTGATCAGCATGCCGAGCAGGCCGTCACCGGGCTCTTCGCGTTGCTTCTTCACGATCTCGAGCAGGTACGCGAGCGACTCCGACATCGCGCCGAACGACGCGGTCGCGCCGCCGAAGAGGTCGAAGCGGGCGGTGCTCAGCCGCTGGAAGTCTTCGCGGTCTTCGTAGGACACACCGAGCAGTTCGCAGATGGTCAGCGACGGGATCGGCAGCGCGAAGGCCTGCCACAGGTCGACCGGGCCGTCGGCCTTGGCCATGGCGTCGAGCTGCTCGGCGACGATCTCGTCGATCCGCGGGGTCAGCCGACCGAGCCGGCGCATGGTGAACTCGGGTGTGAGCAGCTTCCGCAGCCGGGTGTGCACCGGCGGGTCCGCGAAGCCGAGGCCGCCCGGGTTCTGGTCCTCGGTCACCCCGGCGTTGCCCACCAGGTTGGTGAAGTCGCTGGAGAACCCGTTCGCCTTGCCGAGCACGGCTTTCGCTTCGTCGTAACCCGTGACCAACCAGGCGTTCATCCCGAACGGCAGGTCGAGCTTGCTGATCGGCGCCTCGGCCCGGGTCGTGCCCATCTCCGCGACCGGGTCCAGGCCGTCCCGCTTCAGCGGCAGCAGCGCCGAGTCGGGCAGGAGGGACGACATCTTTTCGAGGTCGAAGCCCTTTTTGGACTGCCGCGCGAGGTACCGGCGACCGACCCAGCCCAGGATCCGTGAGCGGAGACTCCCCATGCCTCCGACAGTACCGCACTAGCCCGATCGGGTGAGGCGACGCGAGACCGGGCTCACCCGCGCGGCGGCAGCTCCCGGTTCTCGGTGACCAGCCCGTGCTCGCTCGCGACGTAGTGGAAGTACGGCCGCCCGAGATCGTCCGCGCCGGTGTACAGCGTCTTCGACCGGCCGTCCGCCTCCGTGTTGACGCCGTTCGTGCGGGCCAGCACGCCGGACGCGCTCAGCCACTCCCGCGACGCGCGCGCCGGGCGCCAGCCGCGGCCGTCGCCGGTGAAGTCGGCCAGGATCTTCGTCATCTCGGCCGAGCCGGAGATGCGCAGGTTCTGGTCGTCGGTGACGTTCGCGGTCGCGTCCGTGGTGAGCGGGTAGGACCACGTGTGCCGGGCGGCGGAGCGCACCCGGCCGTCCACTGTGGACGTCGACGTCTGCTGGCCGGAGTCGGCCTGCACGACGTGCTGGGTGAAGCCGCCGCCGGTGACGTCGTCGCTGTTGCGGTAGTCGCGGGTGCGTTCGACCCGCGTGTAGACGCGTCCGGCGGAGGTGTCGACGTAGCCCGCCGTGACGTCGTCGCGCTTCGCCGTGACCGTCACGTTCACGCCGCCTTCGATGTCCTTCACGGCGGTCTTGCGCGCGGGCGCGGCGGCGACGTCGTGCTGGGTCAGCGCGCCGGACGTCCGAGCCGCGTGGTCGTCGGTGTAGAGCAGCAACGTCGGCACGACCGTCCACTCGCCGCCGATGTCCGGCACGGTGAACGACAGGTCGTGGGTCCCGCCGTCGACCAGGCGGCCGGCGAACGGCGTCACGTCGTAGGTCTCGGTGTGCAGGCTGAAGGTGTCGATCGCGACGATCGGGCGCCACAGCTGCGGCACGATGCCGCCGGAGTAGATGTGCGGGAAGGTGAACGCGCTCCCGGCGGACGTCCCGTCGATCGCGAAGTTCGCTTCGCGGTACGGCCCCTTGCCGCAGAGTCCCGCGGCCGGGTACTTGGCCGAGACGTCGTCGGGGACGTCGTCGAACCACTGCTCGTCACAGGCATGGCCTTCGAGCGTGACCTCGAGGTAGGCGCGGATGATGTTGCGCGGCAGGTCCTTCGCGGTGAAGTGCACGGTGGGCGCGGCGGGTGTCGCGTCGGCGTGGCCGAACCCGGCGACGTGGTCGGCGGTGTCGGGCGCCGGGTGCTTCCGGTCCGCCTGGTAGTAGGTGAGCGTCACGGTCTGGGCGTAGACGCCGGTGTAGATCGGCGAGTTGAAGTTCTCGATGCCGCCGTGGAAGGGCTGCGGTGTGCGCAGCAGCGCCGTGTACGGCGTGAGGTCCTTGTCGAAGTGGTAGGTGATCGGGCGGGTGCCCTCGCCGCTGGGCTCCTCGGTAGTCCCCCACCAGACCTCGGTGGCGCCGATCTTCAGGTCGCCGATCCGGTCGTACTGGCGGCCGCTCACGGTCACCGTCTGGTCCATGACGACCTTCGCCCACGGGCCCGGGCAGGCCTTCGGCGGGGTGAGGGTGCCTTCGTAGAACTGCGGGGTGCCGTCGGCGGTGTTGGAGCGGAAGGCGTCCGCGAGCGTGACGGTGCAGTGCGGGGTGGCCGGCCGGGTGACCGCGGGCGCCGGCGTCACGGGATTGTCGGTGCTGCCCTCCACAATGGGCGCGGCCGAGGCGACCGCCCCGGCGAGCACCCACGTCAGCACCACGGACAGGACGATCGTGAAGATCCGCACCCGGACTCCTCCCAGCGGCAGGCACACCGCTGCGCAGCCTAGTGCGGTAATCGTGCGACGAACGGCGGGAAAGCGTGAGAGGCTCAGCCCCGGAATCGGGAGGAACCGGACATGACAGCCGCGCTCATCGGGCGGGCCCACCCCGCCGCCGCGCTGCGGGCCGAGCTCGACCGGGCCGTCGGGAGCCACGGCGGCCTCGTCCTGGTGACCGGCGAGGCCGGGATCGGCAAAACGACGCTCGTCACCGGGCTGGCCGACGACGCGCGCCGGCGTGGCGCGCTCGTGCTCGCCGGCGCCTGCTGGGACTCCGACAGCGCGCCGGGGTACTGGCCGTGGGTCCAGGTCGTGCGCGCGCTGCGGCGTGAGCTGCCGGAGGAGGAATGGGCGCGAGCCGACACCGCGACGCTGTCGGCGCTGCTCGGCGAGTCGGCGGGCGCGCCGGCCGAGGACGGCTTCCGGCTGCACGACGCCGTCACGACCGCGCTGGCCGCCGCCGCGCACGACCGCCCGGTCGTCGTGGTGCTCGACGACCTGCACTGGGCCGACGCGGCGTCGCTGCGGCTACTGGAGTTCGCGGCGCGGCACACGTGGTTCGAGCGGCTGCTGCTCGTCGGCGCCTACCGCGACGTCGAGGTCGACGCGCCCGGGCACCC
The DNA here is from genome assembly GCF_055582965.1 of Amycolatopsis sp. NPDC104863. NCBI lineage: Bacteria > Bacillati > Actinomycetota > Actinomycetes > Pseudonocardiales > Pseudonocardiaceae > Amycolatopsis > Amycolatopsis sp. NPDC104863. Next base: position 630,792 of record NZ_JBVJOW010000001.1, on the reverse strand, counting down.
GTTGCGCGAGCTCGTCCTGCCGCTGGTGGCGAAGGCGACCACGGTGACGCTGACCGGGCTGGCGCCGGCCGAGGTGGCCGAGCTGATGAGCCGCACCGCGGGCGCCGAGCCGGACCCCGCGCTGGCCGCCGAGGTGCACCTGCGGACCGGCGGCAACCCGTTCTTCGTCGAGCAGACCGCGCGGCTGTGGCACAGCGGCAGCCCGGTGTCGGCCGTCGCGCCCGGGGTGCGGGACGCGTTGCAGCGGCGGCTTTCCCTGCTGCCGGCGCCGGTCACCCGGCTGCTGACCGACGCCGCGGTGCTCGGCCGGGAGTTCCACCGGCGGATCCTCGCCGCGCTGACCGCGACGCCGGCGCCGGAGATCGACCAGCTGCTGGCCCGCGCGGCCGCGGCGCGGCTGGTGACCACGCTCGGCGACGGCCGGTTCGCCTTCGCGCACGACCTGGTGCGGGAGTCGCGGTACGCCGAGCTGGAGCCGGCCGAGGTCCGGCGAAGACACGCCGCGGTGGTCCGCGCGCTCGACGCGTCACCCGAGCTGGTGCCGCTGGTGTTCGCGGCCGACCGCGCCCGCCACGCCTACCTCGCGGGCGAGGAGGTCGAGCCCGGCCGGGCGGCCGACCTGCTGGTGGCCGCGGCGCGTGACGCGAGCGCGCGGCTGGCGAGCGACGAGTCGATCGGCCACTACCGGCGGGCGCTGGAGCGGGCGGTCGCGCCGCGGCAGCGGGTCGTGATCGCGCTCGACCTCGGCACGATGCTCAGCCGCTGGGGTGAGGAAGAGCAAGCGTGGCAGTCGTTCGACGAGGCCGTCGAGCTGGTGCGCGAGCTCGACGACGACGCGCTGCTCGCCCGGGCCGCGCTCACGCTCTCGCGCACCGGCCCGAGCGGGCCACGGCTCGCGCTGACGTCGGAGCTGCTGCTGACGGCGCACGAGCGGCTCGCGGGGAAGCCTGCCGAGCCGCTGTCGCTCGACCGCGTCACGCTGGAGCTCACCGCGCGGGCCGCGGTGCTGGCGCGGGACGGGCACGACGACCAGGAGCTGTCGTTCACGCTGTGGGCGCGCCACGACCTGATCTGGGGGCCGGGCACCGCGCGGGAGCGGGAGCGGCTGACCGACGAGCTGGCCGTGCTGGCCCGGCGGACCGGCGATCGCGAGAACGAGTACTTCGCGTCGTCGCTGAAGTGGGTCGCGTTGCTGGAGCAGGGTGATCCGCGGTACCTCGAGCAGTACCGGGCGTTCCAGGCGCTGACCGCCGGGAGCGGCCTGCGCGGGGCCGAGTTCGCGGGCCTGCTCGACCGCAGCATCATCCGCGCGCTGCGTGGCCGGTTCGCCGAGGCGCACGCGGACCTGGCGCAGGTGGAGACGGCGTTCGGCCACGAGTTCGGGTACATGGTAGACCAGGTGCGCTGGAGCTTCCTGCTGTTGCAGGGCCGGTTCGACGACGTCGCGGCCCACGTGGCGCGCCTGGCGGCCGGCGACCACCCGCACCCGGAGCTGCTGGCGGCGCTGGCCGCGGCCCAGCGGGGCGACACGGCCGCGGCCCGTGAGGTGACGGGGCCGTTCTCGCGCGAGTTCGCGCCGATGTGGCTGCGGTGCCAGGCACAGGTGGCCGCGCTGACGGGCGACCGCGAGGCGTGCGAACGGCTCCTCGGCGAGCTGACGCCGTACTCCGGCGAGTGGCTGGTGGCGTTGTACGGCTGCGAGATCAGCGGCCCGGTCGACCTGTGGGCGGGTCTCCTGGAGGCGGCGCTCGGCCGCCGGGACGCGGCGGTCGAGCACCTGACGGCGGCGGCCGCGTCGGCGGACCGGATGCGCATGCGCCCCTGGGCGGCGGAGATCCGCAGCCGGCTCGCTTCGGTGCTGGCCACCCGCGGCGCCCCGGGCGATGCGGAACGGGCTTCGGCGCTGACGGCGGCGGTCCGGGCCGAGGCGGCGGAGCTGGAGATGCCGCACCTGGCGGCCGCGGTGCCGGCGCGGGTTCCCCTGCCGGACAACGAGTTCCGCCGGATCGACGAGGTGTGGACGCTGCGGTTCGCGGGTCGTGAGGTGCGGGTGCCGGATACGAAGGGCTTGCGGGACCTGCAGATTCTCTTGAGCCGTCCGGGTTCGGAGGTGCCGGCGGTCCGTTTGCTGTCCCCGGAAGGCGGCGAAGCGGCGGTGGCGTCCCGCAGCCTCGGCGGCGACCCGGTCCTGGACGAGGCGGCGAAGGCCGCGTACCGCCGCAGACTCGATGACCTGGACTCACAGATCGACCAGGCCACCGACCGCGGCGACGACACCCGAGCGGCAGCCCTGGACCGCGAGCGCGAGGCCCTGTTGCAGGAGCTACGCACGGCAGCAGGCCTCGGCGGCCGAACCCGCCGCCTGGGCGACGAGGCCGAGCGGGCCCGGAAGGCTGTGACGGCTCGGATCCGCGACACGTTGCGCAAGCTGACGGAGCTGCATCCGGAGCTGGCGGAGCATCTCAAGGCCGCGGTGACGACTGGGGCGTCGTGTAGGTATGCGCCGGAGCCGGAGACCCGCTGGCGGCTGTAACGGTTTGGTGCGGCGGGCGACCCGGTCGCCATGACCATGACCTGCTGCTGCAGGCCTCTGCTGCCGACGATCCGCACCCCGGCGGAGTGGTGGCGTGACGAAATCCGCAGACGAGACCTGCCGGGCGACCCATCGGCCAAGCCGACGCTGGCGCGCGCCGAAATGTGGGCACCGGCGAACGAACTGTTCCCGTTGCTTGTGGCGCGCCTTGGCCTCGGGCTTCGGCCTGCACCTGCGGCATAACGCCCGAAGGCGGAACTGCGTCGCCGCCGAGGTTGATGCCGCCAGAACAGTCCCGACCGAAGCGGCGGAAGCGTCGCGCGTGGATCCGGCGCGCGCCTTCGCACTCCTCCGCCCGGGACGGACCGCCCGTGCCTCATCCTCACCGGGTGGTCGCGCCCACGTTGCGCAAGCGGCTGGGAATCGCTGCACCGCTTCGGTCCTTGGGCGGCCATGACCTACGAGCGGCAAGACACTCTGCTCACCCGCCAAGCCACAACAGCTCGTCAACGAAACGGCATCACTTGCGGTTGTAGAGCCGCATGGTCAACGTGCCGAACACCGCGACCAGCAGCACCGACGCCCCCAGCGTGATCAGCACCGCCGGCACGTCCCACGCTCCCGCCATCATCGAGCGCACCCCCGTCACCAGGTGCGAGATCGGGTTCACCTCCACGAACACCCGCAGCCAGCCGGGCATCGTTGTCGGGCTCACGTAGATGTTGGACAGGAACGTCAGCGGGAAGATCACCATCATGCTGACCCCCATCACCGACTTCTCCGAGCGCAGCAGCAACCCGAACATCGTCCACACCCACGAGAACGCGAACGAGAACACCATCAGCAGCGCCACGCCCGCGGCCACGCCGAGGAACCCGCCGCCCGGGCGGAAGCCCAGGACCAGCCCGACCAGCATGATCACCACCGAGGCGATCAAGTACCGCAGCACGTCGCCCAGCAGGTAGCCGACCATGGCCGACGGGCGCCAGATCGGCAGAGTGCGGAAGCGGTCGAACACGCCCTTCTCGATGTCGGTGTTGACCGCTATCCCCGTGTACATCGTGATCATCACGACGCTGCTCGCGAGGATGCCGGGCAGGAAGAACTGCAGGTACTCCCCCGGCGAACCGGCCAGCGCGCCGCCGAAGAGGTAGGTGAACATCAGCGTCATCATGATCGGGAACGCCGTCACGTCGAACAGCTGCTCGGGCACGTGCTTGATCTTCAGCACCGCCCGCCAGCCGAACGTGAACGACGTCGAGAGCGGGCCCGGGCGGGGTGGGCGGTGGGTCGCGACGAGCACCGCGGCCAGGTCCTCGGCCTTCGGCGCGGCGAGTTCGGTCTCCTTGACTGCGGTGGCGCTCACGCTGCTTCCTCTCCGCTCGCGGTGTGGTCGGTCAGGGCCAGGAACACCTCGTCGAGGCTGGGCTGGCCGAGTGAGAACGTGTCGACGGTGATCCCGGCGGCGGCCAGCTCGGCCAGCGCGCGGGCGGACTGCTCGGCGGCGGCCGCCTCGCCGGCCGCCGCGGTGAGGCGGGCGGTCAGCGCGACCGGGTCGGGTTCGTGCTGGATCGCCGCGTCGACCACCCGGCCCAGCACGTCCGAAGCGGCCTCGCGCTGGGCCGCGTCCCGCAGCCGCAGGTGGATCGCGCCCGCGCCGACCGACGCCTTCAGCTCGCCCTTGGTGCCTTCGGCGATCACGCGGCCGTGGTCGATCACCGCGATCCGGGACGCCAGCTGGTCGGCCTCGTCGAGGTACTGCGTGGTGAGCAGGACGGTGGTGCCCTGCGCGACGATCGCGCGGACGATGTCCCAGACCTGGTTGCGGCTGCGGGGATCCAGCCCGGTCGTGGGCTCGTCGAGGAACAGCAGGTCCGGGGTGTGCAGGATGCTCGCGGCGATGTCGATGCGCCGCCGCATCCCGCCCGAGTACTGCTTCACCTGCTTCGCCGCGGCTTCGGTGAGGCCGAACGCGGCGAGCAGCTGCGCCGCCCGGTCGCGCGCCGCGGCCCGGGGGTGGCCGAGCAGGCGGCCCAGCAGCACCAGGTTTTCGCTGCCGGTCAGGTCTTCGTCCACCGACGCGTACTGCCCGGTGAGGCTGACCCGGCTGCGGACGGCGTCGGCGTCGCGGACGACGTCGTGGCCGAAGACCGTGGCTTCACCGCCGTCCGGGCGGAGCAGGGTGGCGAGCATCCGGACGGTCGTGGTCTTGCCGGCGCCGTTGGGCCCGAGGACGCCGTAGACGGTGCCGGCGGGCACCACGAGGTCGACACCGTCGACCGCCCGGGTGTCGCCGAAAACCTTGACCAGTCCGGAGGTTTCGATCGCGGGTGCGTTCATCTGCGGTCCTTTCACGCGCAGTAGGGGCGGGTCCGGCGGGCGTCGCGCAGCGCGAGCCCCCACCAGGTGAGCTCGTCGAGCAGCGCGGTCACGCACTCGTCGTCGAACGCCGGGGCGAGCAGGTCGAGGGCGACCGCGTCGCGCATCGTCACCGTGTGCAGCTCCAGGAAGACCTCCCGCAGCTGCTCGACGGCGTGGCGGCCGCGGGCGCGGTAGCCGTAGGAGACAAAACCGACCGGCTTCGCGTGCCATTCGTCGTAGGCGAAGTCGATCGCCTGCTTGAGCGGCCCGGGGAAGCTGCGGTTGTACTCGGGGGTGACGACGACGTACGCCTCCGCCCGGGCGATGCGCTCCCGGAACCGGCTCAGCGCCGGGGTCGGCGCCGCCGGGTAGCCCGCCGGGAGGCCGGCGTCGGCGAGGTCGAGGGGGTCGAGCGCGAGCCCCGGCCGGGCGGCGGCCGCGGCCGTGAACCACCGGCCGACGCGCCCGCCGGCCCGGCCTTCGCGGGTGCTGCCGACGAGCACCGTCACCCGCAGCGCGTCGTCCATGCCGTCCTCCCCTCGTCTCATGGGGAAGGCGCGAGACGCGCCGCCAGATCGAATCTGGCTGAAACGTTTCACCGCGCGTGATAGGCTCACGCCTTCTCTGCGAGGGGGTGCTTTGGTCGGCATCAAGGACGTCGCCAAGCGGGCCGGCGTCTCGATCGGCACGGTGTCCAATGTGGTCAACCGGCCGCACGTGGTCGCCGCGGCCACCCGCAACCGCGTGCTCTCGGTCATCGAGGAGCTCGGCTACGTCCGCGACGAGTCCGCCCGCCAGCTGCGCGCGGGCCGCAGCCGGATCATGGGCCTGCTCGTGCTCGACCTCGGCAACCCGTTCTTCGTCGACGTCGCGCGCGGCGCCGAGCAGGCCGCACACGCCGAGGGCCTCAACGTCATCACGGCGAACAGCAGCCAGCGCTCCGACCTCGAGGCGTCCTACCTCGCGATGTTCGCCGAGCAGCGGGTCCGCGGGGTGCTGCTGAGCCCGGTCGCGACCACCGGCGAGGCCCTGCACGCGTTCCGCCGCAGCGGCACGCCGTACGTCCTGGTCGACCGCAAGGCGCCGGCGTCGGAGGCCAGCTCGGTGTCGGTCGACGACGTCGCGGGCGGCTCGCTGGCGGCCCGGCACCTGCTGGAGACCGGCCACCACCGGATCGCGTTTGTCAACGGGCCCGCGATCCTCGCGCAGTGCCGCGACCGCGAACAGGGCGTCCGCAGCGCGCTTTCCGGCTCGACGGCCGAGCTGACGGTGCTGGAGGCGATCGGCCTCGACGTCTCCTCGGGGCGCGACGCGGGCGCCCGCCTGCTGGGCACGAGCCCCCGGCCGACGGCGGTGTTCTGCGCGAACGACCTGCTGGCGCTCGGCGTGCTGCAGGCGATGGTCGGCGCCGGTGTCCGGGTCCCGGACGAGATGGCGATCGTCGGGTACGACGACATCGAGTTCGCGGGCGCGGCGGCGGTTCCCCTGACCTCGGTCCGCCAGCCGGCGAAGCGCCTCGGCCGCACGGCGGCGGAGCTGCTGCTGGCCGAGACGGCGGACACGAAGGCCGAGCACCAGGCCGTGGTGTTCACCCCCGAGCTGGTCGTCCGCGAGTCGACCCGGGTGCGCCGCTAGTCCTTTGTGGACGTTCTTTGTACGTCGTGTGTACGGCGCGCGTCCAGACTCGTCGCCGGCAACCCGGCCGAGCGACAAGGACTTGGTGATGACCGCACACGACCTCCCCTCGATCCGCCGACGCACCTTCGTGCTCGGCCTGACCGGCGCGGTCCTCGGCGCCGCCGTCGCCGGCGCCCTCCCGGGACGGGCCGCGGCCGCGGGGTCCTTCACCGAGACGACCCTGTGGGACGCCGAAGTGGGCCCGCTCGCCTGTTACCACGTGCACGGCCTGGCCGTGCTGCCCGACGACACGATCCTGGTGGCCACCGAAGGGCGCAAGAGCGCGACGTCGGACTCCGGGTGGCGCTCGCTGCTGCTGCGGCGCAGTGTCGACCGTGGGGCCACCTGGCAGACGTCGCGGACCCTCGTCGAGTCGGTGGGTGACGACGGCTGGGCCAACCCCACCTTCGTCGTCGACCGCCGGACCGGCAAGGTGTTCCTGTTCTACGGGTTCTCCCCCGCGAACAGCCCGCTCTACTACCTTTCCAGCACCGACGGCGGCGCGACCTGGTCGGCGCCGCGCACGCTGCCCGGGCTCTTCGACGGCTCCGCCTACGCCTGGACCTCGCACGGGCCCGGCCCGGGCCACGGCATCCAGCTGGCCGACGGGCGGCTGCTGCTCAACGTCATCCACCGCCGCGGCGGCAGCCCGATCCTGCGCGGGGTCTCGGTGATCTACAGCGACGACCACGGCGACACCTGGCACGCGGGCGGCGAGATCCCGGTGTCGCCCGACTTCCAGATCAACGAGGCGCGCCTGGTGCAGCGCCGCGACGGCACGGTCCTCGTCAACGGCCGGGACGCGGCAGGCGGCAGCCGCCACCGGATCGTCGCGGTGAGCGGCGACCGGGGGCTCACCTGGTCGAACCCGAAGCTGGACGGCGCGACCGGCAAGTTCAACGCCTGCGACGCCGGGCTGGTCCGCTACACCGGCGGGCCGGGCAGCGGTGAGGTCGACCGGCTGCTGTTCAGCCGGCCGGACGCCCCGGTGCGCCGGAACATGACCGTGTCGGTGAGCTACGACGAAGGCCATTCGTTCCGCTACAGCCGCGTCATCACCACGGCGCGGTCCTACTACTCCGACATCGCCCGGCTGTCCGACGGGACGATAGTGCTCGTCTACGGCCGCGACGGCGACGTCGCGAGCTACCCCCGCCGGGTCGTGGTCGCGCGGTTCGACCTGGACTGGCTCACCTCGGGCCGGGACAGCCTGGCGGCCGGGCCCGGCTACACCGAAAGCCGGACCGCGCTCGACGCCGCGGCCACGGTGTCGGCGGGCACCCTCACGACCGTCAGCGACGCGGTCGCCCGCAGCGGGAAGCGGTCGGTCTGGATCCCGAAGGCGGTGGGCGACTTCGCCGAGTACGCCGTCGACGTGCCGCGCGCCGGGTCGTATGACCTCCTGCTGCGCCACTACCGGCCGGCCGACGGCGGCCTGGTCGAGGTGACGGTGAACGGGACCCGGCCCCGGCAGGCCTTCCTCGACCTGACCCGCGAGCGGGAGGACGGCTACGACGTCGCCCACCTCGGCACGCTCACCCTGCCGGCCGGGCGCAGCGTCGTCCGGTTCCGGCTCGCCGGAGCGGGCCGGGGCGGCGGCACGACCCTCTCGTTCGACGAGCTGAACCTCGTCACCGCGCGCGGCGCGGCCGACGTGCGCAACGAGGTCCTGGTCGACACCGACGACCTCGGCTACACCGAGTGGGCCGGCACCTGGAACGCGGCGACCGGCGTCGCGGGCTACTGGGGCAGCGGGTACAAGACCCACGCCGCGGGCGCGGGCGACAACGTCGTGCGGTTCCGGCTCGTCGTCCCCGACGACGGCCTCTACCAGATCCAGGCCAGCTACACCGCGGACCCGAACCGGGCGTCGAACGCGCCCTACTACGTCAAGCACGCCACGGGCACCAGCCTGGTCCGCGTCGACCAGCGTGTCACCGGCGCCGCCGACGTCCGCAGCGGGCAGTGGGTCTCGCTGGGCACGTTCCGGCTGACCGGCGGGCTCGCGGCGGGGACCACGGTGTCGCAGAGCGACGACGCCGACGGCTTTGTCATCGCGGACGCCATCCGGCTGATCCGCCAATGACCGGCTAAATCGGTTGGCGGCCTGTGAGATCCTGCCGATCATGGGGATGCGGGCGTGACGAGCAGATGGGTGCGGCTGCAGGCCGTCGCGGTGTCCGGTTCCTCCGCCGAAGGCCTGATGCTGGCCGCGATCCCGCTGCTCGCGGTGTCGGTCACCACCGACCCGCGGGAGATCTCGCTGGTCAACGTCGCCGGGCAGGCGCCGTGGCTGCTGCTGTCGCTGTTCGCCGGGGTGCTCATCGACCGCGTGCGGCGGACGGCGGTGCTCGCCTGGGCCTACGCCGTGCAGGTCGGGGCGGCGCTGGTGCTGGGCGCCGTCGCCTCGGCCGGGGTGCTCAGCCTGCCCGTGCTGCTGGTCGTCGCGTTCGTGGTCACCTCGGCGCAGGTGCTCGGGGACGGCGCCAGCGGCGCGCTCGTGCCCGAGCTCGTCGAGCCGGACCGTCTCGCCCACGCCAACGCGCGCCTCACGGTGATCGACCGGGGTGTCGTGCAGTTCGTCGTGCCGCCGCTGACCGGCTTCCTGGTCGCCGTCACCGCGGGGGCTCCCGCGTGGCTCGCGGCGGCCTGCGCGCTGCTCGCCCTGCTCCTGACGCGGCGCATCCCGTCGGCGTCCGTGGTGGCCGCGCGCACCCACCCGCTGAAGGACCTCTCGGCCGGGCTCAGGCACCTGGTCCGGACGCCGCTGCTGCGGTCGATCACGATGAACGTCGCGCTGGGGTCGTTCGCCGCCAGCGCCGGGAACTCGATGTTCGTGCTGTACGCGACGCAGATCCTGCACGTCGGCTCGGTGGGTTACGGGCTGCTGCTGGCCTGCCTGGCGGTCGGCTGGGTGGCGTCGTCGTTCGTGGTGCAGAAGATCGTCGACCGGCTCGGGTACTCGTGGTCGATGCGGTGGGCGCAGAGCCTCGGGGTGGTGGCGCCGCTGCTGCTGGCCGTGCTGCCGCCGTGGCCGCCGCTGATCGGGGTGGTGCTGGTGTTCCTGACCTCGACGGTGCTGGTCTGGAACGTCTGCTCCCAGTCGAGCCGCCAGCGCTTCACGCCGACGCCGTTGCTGGGCCGGGTGCTGACCAGCCACCGCGCGCTGGCCTGGGGCCTGACCCCGCTGGGCGCGTTGACCGGCGGCCTGGTCGCGGCGCACTGGAGCCTGCGCGGCGTCTGGCTGGTGGTGGCGGCGATCCAGGCGGTGAGCGCGGTCCTGGTGTGGATCCAGCTGTCGCCGGAAGCGTTCCGCCGCACGGAACTAGCGACAGCCGAGACCGCGAGCTGACACACGGGGGCCCTCCCCTGTCTCGGAAAGGCCCCTTTGATGCCGGGCGGGGGGGGGGGGGGGGGGGGAGGGGGGGGGGGGGGGGAGGGGGAGGCCCCCCCCACAACGGCAAAGTACCCGACCGGGACAAGTCTCGGTGCGAAGAGGGGA
>NZ_JBVJOW010000001.1:394432-620709 GCF_055582965.1 Amycolatopsis sp. NPDC104863 | reverse complement strand
CACTTTTGCCCCCCCTTCTCCCCTGGGGCCCTCTCTCACCCCCCCCCCCTCCCCCCCCCCCCCCCCCCCCCCCCCCCCCCGCCCGGACGTCTAACCTCCCAACGCCAGCGCCACGGCTCCCAGCAGCGCCGCGTCCTGGTCGAAGCGGGCCGACACCAGCTCCGGCGGGAACGGGACCGCGTGCGCGAGCCGGTCCGCCAGCGCCGGCAGGAGGACCTCCGCCGAGCGGACCAGCCCGCCGCCGACCGCGATGCGCTGGGGGTCCAGGGCGATCGCCAGGTTGGCCACGTGCATCGACAGCTCGTCCAGCGCCGCCGTGACCAGTTCCTTGGCCTCGGTGTTCTCCTTGGCCAGCGCGAACAGCTCGCCCGCGGTGACCGGGCGGCCGAGCAGACTGCTCGCCCGGCCGCCCAGCCCACGCCCACCGACGGCTTCCTCAAGCGGCGCCGCTCCGCTTGCGAAGCCCTCGGTGTCCTGCGGCGAGAGCAGGTTGTACCCGATCTCGCCCGCAGCTCCGTTGGCGCCGGTCAGCAACCGGCCGCCGACCAGCACCGCCGCCGCGATGCCGGTGCCCAGCGAGAGGAACACCGCCGGGTCGGCCCCGGTCAGCGCGCCCCAGCGCCATTCCGCGAGTGCTGCCGCCTTCGCGTCGGTCCCGACCGAGATCGGCACGGCCCGGAACTCCGCCGCCACCAGCTCCGCCAGGTGCAGCTGCTCCCAGCCCGGCACGTTCGGCGCGAGCAGGATCCGATCCGGCAGCACGATCCCCGGGCTGACGACGCCGATCGCGGTGGGCACGGCGCCCGCGTCGGCCAGGAGCCCCTTGGCCCCGGCGAGCGCCCGCACGACCACCTGTTCGGCTCCCGCCTGCGCGTCGGTGTCCAGCCGGCAGGTGGCCAGCAGGTTCCCGTCGTGGTCGGCGAGCCCCAGCGCCACCTTCGTGCCGCCGAAGTCGATCCCGAGAATCACTTCGCTACTCACTCCGCAGCCCCTCCTGTCCCCCGGACCACGATCCGGCCGGTGTTCACTCCGTCGACGCTGATCACCGGCGCGGCGCCACGCAGATCGGCCGCCTTGTACGTGACGGTCAGCGTCTGGGACTGGCCCGGCCACAGGGTGATGTCGTTGTCGTCCCACAGCGCGTTCACGAGCTGGTTGTCCCCCGGCGCCTCGCGGCCGTCCGGCGTGCCCCGACGAGCGTCGGCCCGGAGGAAGAAGGCCGCCCCCGGAGTCTTCGACGTGTTGGTGACGGTCACCGTGGTGACGAGGTCACCGCCGTGCGCCCGAGTCCAGGCGACGGCGCTGACCTGCGACTTCGGCAGGTTCTGCAGGGCCTGCAGGTTGCTGTACTGCGACAGCGTCGCCTGCGGGTTGCCCAGCGTCTTGCCCCAGTCGACGACGTCCTTCTGCGTGGAAAGCCAGTAGACGTTGCGGTCGACGACCTTCCCGCCCTGCTTCACCTGCAGCTCGACGAAGTAGACCTGCGCGGGCGCCGGCGCCTTCGTCTCGGCGGGCACCTTCGGCTTGAGGACACCGGTCTTCACGCCCTGCGAGCCCAGCGAGAGGCCGGACGCCGTCTGGTCGTCGAGGACCTTGCCCGCGGTGTCGAGCACCCGGGCCTGCACCGAAAGGCCGTTCTGCGTGCCCGCGCCGAGGTTGTCCAGGGTCACGGAACCGTTGTCGTAGCCGTAGATCGCGTGCAGCGGCTTGTTCGCCTTCTTGGCGCCGAAGAACGCGCCCGCCTGGTCGCCGTCGTCGTTGTAGAGCGACCACAGCAGCGTCGGCCAGCCCTTGTTGAGCTGCCAGTAGACGACGCCCGTCGCGGGGTTGTTCTTGTCGGTCGAGTGGTGCAGGAAGCTTTCGAACTGCGAGCGGGTGTTCTCGTAGTTCGCGATGTTCGCCAGGTCCACATAGGACTTCAGCGAGCTCCACTTCCCGTACCGCTGCTGGATCGACTGGTCCAGCGTGTAGAGCGTGCCGAACGCGTAACCGCCGTGGTCGGGCTCGAAGTTGGCGTGGTACTGGTTGTACGCCGGGTCCTGCCACAGCTTCGCCTGCTCGGTGGGCGAGAGGAACCGCTTGATCGAGTCGAGCGTGGGCACGGTGTGCCCGGCGCTCTGCTCGCTCGCGAAGCCCCACGAGCCGCCCGCGTTGGTGCGCGAGGAGTCCTCGGCGTCGAAGTGCGAGGTGTCGTACCAGTAGGACGGCGGGACCCAGTCGTACGGGCCCTCCTTCTCCCCGGACTGGCCGAGCGTCGGCGTGCTCTTGTACTCCGCCGAGGCGATCACCGGCACCTGGAAGTCGGCTTCCTTGAACGCCTTCAGCGTCTCGGACTCCTGGCGCGGCACCGGCTCGTTGTCGCTCCAGCCGTAGTTGAAGACGCTCGGGTGGTTCCGCTCCATCTGCGCGATCGTGTACGCCGAGTCGTGCATGATCCGGTAGTCGCGCTCGGTCAGTGTCGAGGCGTCCTCGGGCTGCCAGGCGTCACAGCACAGGAAGCCGCCGATCACGAGCAGCCCGGCGCGGTCGGCCTGGTCGTAGAAGTCCTGCGGCATGTCGTGGCCCTCGAGCCGGACGCCGGACAGGCCCATGTTCTTGATCAGCGCGATCTGGTGCGCGGTGTCGGCCTTGTCGTAGCGCAGGAACAGGTCCGGCGCGAAGCCGCCGCCGCGGAAGACGAAGTCCTTGCCGTTGATCGTGAACTGCCGCGCGCCCTCGGGCAGCGGCGCGGACTTGCCGACCAGGCGCGAGGTGACCGTGCGGATGCCGAAGGTGCTCTTCGACGACGTCGACAACGTGCCGTTCTGCGAGACCGCGGTGGTCAGCGTGTACAGCGGCTGGTCACCCATCGAGTAGGGCCACCAGACCTTCGGCCTGCTGATCTTGACCGGCGCGAACGTCACGGTCTTCTTCGTGTTCGCCGGGATCGTCACGCGCTGGTGGACGACGATCGCCGCGCCCGAAGGCGGGGTGATGGTCGCGGCGACGTCACCGGTCTGCGGGGCCGCCGCGTTGTTGGTGACGTCCACCTTCGCCGTCAGCGAGGAGCTGGACAGGTCGGGCGCGTTGTCCTGCGTGACGTGGGCGTTGTCGCCGGTCAGGGCGTCGGACACCTGCAGGGTCGGCGGGAACTGGATGCCGGTGTTGTTGTCCGGCGGGATCTGGCCCCAGTCGACCTGGTCGAGGGTGTACATCTTCAGCGGGTCGTTCGGGTAGACCTTGATCGCCAAGGTGTTCTTGCCCGGCTTCACCAGCTTCGTGACGTCGAAGGTGTGCCCGGCGAACGCGCCGCTCACCACGTCCTTCGTCGCGACGAGCTTGCCGTTCACCCAGACGTCGCCCTCGCCGACGATGCCCGGGATGGTCAGCTTGGCGCTCTGGCCTCCCCGGATGTCCGGCGTGAAGTCGGCGCGGTACCACCAGGGGTCGGAGAACGGCTTCGTGACGACGGGGCCGAGCTTGTCGACGTACCCGAAGCACTTGCGCATGTTGTCGGAGACGAAGACGTCGGGGCACTTGCCGTTCTGCACCAGGGCGTTGATCTCGGTGCCGGGCGCGCCCGCGTCGTCCGGCTTCACCGGCAGCCAGCCGCGGGTGCTGTAGCCGGGGGTGGAGACCTTCTCCCCGCCGTCCTTGACGTTCGCCGTGGTGAGCACCTGCCAGCCCTGCGCGCCGATGGTGCTGAGGCCGTGGGGCTTGGCGATCTCCTGCTGCGCGGGCTCCTGGGCCGACGCCGGCGCGGTCACGCTCAGCACCCCCGGCACCAGGATCAGCGCGGCGATCGCCGCGAGCTTCTTGGTCATGCCTGAGCCCCTTCGGTCTCGGCGGAGGCGAAGGCCTCCTTGATCTCCTTGGGTCCGAACGGCCAGGTGTGCTCGGCGCTGGCGTAGATCAGGTACGCGATCGCGCCGACGGCGATCCAGCCCAGCGACAGCCCGATCGAAAGCCAGGTCGCGGAGACGTAGATGTAGACCCAGCCGACCAGCGCGACGATCGTCGGCACCGGGTAGAGCCACTGGCGGTACGGCCGCTTGAGGTTCGGCTGGCGCCGCCGCAGCGTCACGATCGCCGCGACCTGGGCCAGCGACTGGATGATGACCAGGGTGGCGACGGCCGCGTTGATGACGTCGGTCAGCGTGAACAGCGAGCCGATGATCGTGATGGCGCCCATGGTGAGCACACCGGCGGTCGGCAGGTTCAGCTTCGGGTGCAGCTTGCCGAACATCGACAGGAACACCTTGTCGCGCGCGGCTTCGAACGGCACGCGCGAGCCGCCGAGCAGGCCGGCGAACACCGAGCCGATGGCCGCGACGACGATGAAGACGGTGACGATCTTCGCCGTCGTGGTGCCCCACGCCTGCTCGAGCACGCTGGAGGCGACCGAGGTGGCGGACTTCAGCTCGTCCAGCGGGATCGAGCCGAGCACTCCGACCTGCAGCAGGAAGTAGAGGCTCATGATGCCGACGATCGAGAAGAGGATCGACCGCGGGAGCGTCCGGCCCGGCGAGCGGACCTCGCCGCCGAGGTAGGCGGTGGTGTTGTAGCCGAGGTAGTCGTAGATCGCGATGATCAGGCCGGCACCGAGGCCGCCCCAGAACGTGCCCTCGCCGGCCGAGCTGAACGCGCCCGGGGTGAAGGCGAACGCCTGCGCGCCGCTGAAGTGCGTGAACGCGGCGACGACCGTGGTGAGCACCGCGACCAGCATGACCACGAACAGCACCGTCGTCAGCTTGCCGATCTGGCCGATCTTGCGGAACAGCGCGGCGACGATGACGAGCGTGACGCCGACGCCGATGATCTTGCCCAGCGCGGTGGTCCCGCCGTCGTCGGTGACGCCGGAGATCAGGTAGCCGAGGTACTGGACGAGGCCGATGATGCCGGTCGACATGATCAGCGGGATGAACAGCACCGCGCTCCAGACGAACAGGAACGGCATCAGCCGCCCGGTGCGGTACTGGAACGCCTCGCGCAGGTACAGGTAGGTGCCGCCGGCGCCCGGCATCGCGGCGCCGAGTTCGGCCCAGATGAGCCCGTCGGCCAGCGCGACGATCGCCCCGATGACCCAGCCGAACATCGCCTGCGGACCACCCATGGTGGCGACCATCGCGGGGATCGTGACGAACGGGCCGATACCGCACATCTGGGTCATGTTGATCGCGGTGGCCTGGAGCGGGCCGATCTTGCGTTCAAGGCTGGGCTGCGCGGGCCCGGGTTCCCCTGAACGAGTGGGTGAACTCACGACGTGCCTCCGTCCGATAGTTAGTAAAGTTTCTTAACATAAAACGAGGGCACTCGAAAGAGTTCCATGGATAAACTTGCGGCAACTCAGGAGGATTCGTGGGACAAAACGGGCCGCAGGTGGGAACCCCGGCGAGCATGCGGGCGCTGAACCAGCGCCTGGTGCTGGACCGGCTGCGCACCCAGGGCGAAGCGACACGACCGCAGATCGCGACCGACACGGGGTTGTCGAAACCCACGGTGGGACAGGCGCTCCTCGATCTCGAGCAGCACGGATTGGTCCGAACCACCGGGCGCAGCCTGTCCGGCCCGGGCCGGGCGGCGGTCGTCTACCAGGCGGCGCCGGACGCGGGGCACGTCGTGGGCGTCGACATCGGCCGCCGGGCGATCCGGATCGCCGTCGCCGATCTGGAAGGCAGCATCGTCACGCGACTGGACGAGCCCAACCGGTGCCGTTCCGCGAGCGCGCTGGTGCGCACCGTGAGCGAATCCGTCGAACGCGCGGTGGCTTCGGCCGGGCTGAGCCCGCACGAGGTCGTCGCGACGGTCGTCGGCACCCCCGGGGTCCCCGACCCGGCGACCGGGACGGTGCACCGCGCGCCCAACCTGCCGGGCTGGGAGCGGCGCGGGCTGCTGCACGAGCTCGTCTCGGCGCTGGCCGTCGCGGGTTCGGACGTCGTGGTCGAGAACGACGCGAACCTGTGCGCGGTCGGCGAACACGCGCTGGGCGCGGCGCTCGGGGTCGACGTGCTGGTGTGCCTGACCGTCGGCACCGGCATCGGCATGGGCCTGCTGGTGCACGGCAAGCTCTTCCGCGGCGCGCACGGCGCGGCGGGCGAGATCGCCGACCTGCCCTACGGCCCGCTCGCCGGCAGCGCGACCACCCACCGCCCGGGCCCGGTGGAGACGGCGGCGTCGGGCCAGGCGATCGTCGAGACAGCCCACGAGCTGGGGCTCACGAAGGCGCGTTCGGCGAAGGACGTCTTCCGGCTGGCCCGCGCGGGTGACGAGCGGGCGATGCGCGTGGTCGAGGACGAGGCGGAAAAGCTGGCGTACGTGGTCGCGGCGGTGACGGCGGTGCTGGACCCCCGGCTGATCGTGCTGGGCGGCGGCGTCGGCGGCAACGCCGATCTCCTGGCCGACCCGATGCGGCGCGCCCTGGCCGTGACGATCCCGGTGGTCCCGGAGATCGTGGCCGGCCAGCTGGGCGAGGACGCCGTCCTGGCGGGAGCGATCGCGACGGCCCTGGGCACGGCACGGGAGCTGGTCTTCGACCGGCGGGGGCTGAGCCGGGCGGCCGGCGAGGCCTAGCGGTGCCGCTCGGCGGCGCCGGTCAGTCCGACGGCCCCCGCAGGGTCAGCACCACCCGCAGCACGTACTCGACGGCCGTCGGGAAGGCCGCGCCGCGCAGTTCGCCGCGGTCGGCCAGGTTGCGGGCCGCGAACTCCAGCTCGCGCTCCGGCCCGCCTCGCCGGACGACGAGCGCGGCCAGGTCCTCGAGGTCGAGGTCCGGGTGATCGAGGCGCGTCAAGGCGAACTCGATCATCAGCTCTTCCGCCGTCATACCTCCAGTCTAGGCGCGCCGAGACAGTGGTGGCGTGGCTCTGATCACCGATCGCTAGCACCCTCCAGCACCGCACGACCATGCCCCGAAGCGGTGATACGAGGCCACCCACAGCGCATCGGACACGGCGTGGGTTAGGCCGTTCGGCGGCGCATTCCGGGCGATCGTGTACGTAACGCGAATACCCGGTCACCCGGACGATCCGGTCGGTCATGATGCAAGGCCACCCCGGCGCACAGTGGAGCGGAGGCGGCCATGAGCATCCATCGGGCACACGCCAGGATCCGGCGGCCGCGGCACGCGCTGCCCGCGCCCTGGTGGCCGCCGGTCGTGCTGGCCGCTTCGGTCGCCGCGGTGATCCCCGGCGACACCGTCGGTGGCCTGCTCCTCAGCGTGACCGTGCTCGTGCTGTTCACTGCGGTCGGCGTGGCCCGGCGGACGCTGGGGCAGGCGTCCGTGCACGTCAGCCTGATCCTGGCCGAAGAGCTGACCCGCCGGGGCCCGGCCTCGGGAGCCCATCGAAGCCTCTGACCTCGGCGAAAGCCGCGGTGTGACCAGCTCCACTCGCGTTACTATACCGTCTGGACGGTATAGTAAGACGCATGACCACCAGCCTGACCGTCTCCCCGCCCGCGACCCGCCGCTGGGCCGCGCTCGCCGTGCTGGTCGGCGCCGTGCTGCTGCTCGCCGTCGACGGCACCGTCCTCTACCTCGCCGTGCCGTCCCTGACCCGCGAGCTCGCGCCGACCGCCACCGAAATCCTCTGGATCGGCGACGTCTACTCGCTCGCCCTGGCGGGCCTGCTGGTCACGGCCGGGAACCTCGCCGACCGCTTCGGCCGCAAGCGGGTGCTGCTCATCGGCACCGCGGCCTTCGGGGTCGCCTCGGCGCTGGCCGCCTTCTCCCCCACCGCCGGGGTGCTCGTCCTCGCGCGGCTGCTGCTCGGGGTCGCGGGCGCGACGATCATGCCGTCGACGCTCTCGATCATCCGCACCCTCTTCACCGACCCGCGCGAGCGCACCCGCGCCATCGCGATCTGGTCGGCCGGGTCCGGCGGTGGCATCGCGCTGGGCCCGCTCGTCGGCGGCCTGCTGCTGGAGCACTACTGGTGGGGCTCGGTGTTCCTGATCAACGTCCCGATCGTCGTGGTGTTCCTGATCGCGGGCGCCGTCCTGCTGCCGGAGTCGCGTGACCCGGACCCGGGCCGCTTCGACCTGCTCTCGGCCGGCCTCTCGCTGGCCGCGATCGTCCCGCTGGTCTACGCGGTCAAGCACGCCGTCAGCTCGGGCCTCGACGCGCAGGTCGCCGTGGCGGCCGCCGTCGGCGTCGTCTCCGGTGTGTTGTTCGTACGCCGTCAGCGGCGGTCGGCGAGCCCGCTGATCGACGTCACGCTCTTCCGCAACGGGGCGTTCAGCGGCGCCGTCCTCGCCAGCTTCATCGCGGTGTTCGCGTTGATGGGCCTGCTGTTCTTCTTCTCCCAGTACCTGCAGCTCGTGCGCGGCTTCTCGCCGCTGCAGGCCGGGTTCGCGGAGATGCCGGCGACGCTGGCCTCGATCGTCGTCGTGGCCGCCGTCGGGGTGGTCGTCGGCCGCCTCGGCCGGGGCCGGGCCGTCGCGGCCGCCCTCGCGGTCGCCGCGCTCGGGCTCGCGCTGGTCGCGGTGGCCGAACGAGCGCCGCAGTACTGGTGGCTGGGCCTGAGCCTGGTGCCGGTCGGCCTCGGGGTCGGGCTCGCGCTGACGCTCACCGTGGACTCGGTGCTGTCCGCCGTCCCGCGGGACAAGGCCGGCTCGGCGTCGGCGATCTCCGAGACCGCGTACGAACTCGGTGCGGCGCTGGGCATCGCGATCCTCGGCTCGCTGGTGACGGTCGGCTACCGCGCGTTCCTGCCGGCCGACGGGGTCCCCGCCGAGGCGCGCGACTCCCTCGCCGCGGCGGTGACCGTGCTCGACCCGGCGTCCGGACTCGCCCACACGGCAAGGGAAGCGTTCACCGGCGCGATGCAGGTGACCTCGCTCGCGGCGGCGGCCGTCACCGCCGTCGCCGCGGTGATCGCCTGGCGTACGATTCCGTCCGGAAAGGACTGAGCATGCCTCGCAAAGCCGGGCGCGGCCCGGAGGAAACGCGCCGGGCGCTGCTCGACGCGGCCGGGACCGTCATCCGCACGCGCGGGATCTCCGCGTCCCTCGACGACATCGCGAAGGCGGCCGGGGTGTCGAAAGGCGGGCTGCTGTACCACTTCCCCGCCAAGGACGCGCTGGTCCGCGCGCTCGCCCAGGACATCCTGGACGTCTACCGGGCCGAGGTGCACGCGGCCCTGGACCCGGCCGACACACGCCCGGGCCGGCTGGTCCGCGCGTACGTCCGGGCGTCGCTCGACACGTCCCAGGACGAGGTCGCGATCCGCGAGAACATCGCGTTGATCGCGCAGCTGATCTCGATCCCGGAGATCGCCGAGCTCGCCCGCGCGGACGCCGAGCGCTGGGACCACGAGCTCCACGACGACGGCCTGCCCGGCCACGTCGTGACGCTGGTGGTCGCGGCGGCCGACGGCGCCAGCACCGCGCCGCTGTGGGGCGTCGGCCTCGAGGTGGCGGCGGCGCGGCAGCTGGAACAGCAGCTCATCGGCTTGACCCTGGACGCCTGAACCCCGGCGGCGGCCCGTTGTCAACCCGGAGAAAGTGTTGGTAAATCACCACTTCGACGGCCCTACCTAAGTCGGCTCCGGCCGGGCCGGGCAGCGAGTAACTTTTTCGACAGCGCGCGCAAATCCGGCAAATCCCCGTCCCCAACGAGGAGTCTTCCGATGTCGAGGAAGTTCGCCCTGGCCGGCGCTGTCGCGCTCGCCCTGGCCGTCACCCCGGTCGCCGCGGGCACCGCTGCCGCCGCCACCCAGCAGGAAGCCGCCGTCACGACGGTGTACTACAGCACGGCCAGCGCGCCGTCGTTCCGCTCGGTGATCAACGCCGGTGCCGCCAACTGGAACAACAGTGTGACCAACGTCAGACTGGTCGAGCGCAACTCGGGTGCGAGCCTGCGCTACACCGAGGGCAACGACCCCCGCGGGTCCTACGCCTCGACCAACGGGCACGGCAGCGGCACCATCTTCATCGACTACACCCAGGCCCGCCAGTACAACCCGACCCGCATCGCGGCGCACGAGACCGGGCACGCCCTCGGCCTGCCCGACCACTACTCGGGCCCGTGCTCGGAGCTGATGTCCGGTGGCGGCCCCGGCCCGTCCTGCACCAACGCCGTCCCCAACGCGGCGGAGCGCAGCCGGGTGAACTCGCTGTGGGCCAACGGCCTCGCGGCGACGAACACGCCGGAGCAGCGCGTCTACGAGACCGTCTACGGTTTCTGAGTTTCGCCGAGTGTGGCCCGGGCGGGTTCGCCCGGGCCACACTCATGCGCGCTGCGTGGCCGGTTCCGAGACGCCGAGCTCGGCCTCGAAGCCCGCGGGCACGACGACGTCGTCGCGGCTCAGGTCGTGGACACTGCGCTTGCCCAGCGCGAGCAACGTCGAGTCGATCCCGTTGCGCAGGACGTCGAGCACGTTCTCCACGCCCGCCTGCCCGCCGGCCGCCAGGCCCCACAGGTAGGCGCGGCCGACCAGCACCGCCCGCGCGCCGAGGGCCAGCGCCTTCACCACGTCACTGCCGCGGCGGATGCCGCCGTCCAGCAGCACCTCCACCTGGTCGCCGACGGCGGCCGCGATCGACGGCAGCGCGCGGATCGTCGCCGGCGTGCCGTCGAGGTTGTTGCCGCCGTGGTTGGACACCGAGATCGCGCTGACCCCCGCGTCGACCGCGCGGCGGGCTTCGTCGGCCCGGATCACGCCCTTGAGCAGGAACGGGCCGTCCCACTGCGCGCGCAGCCACGCGACGTCGTCCCACGACGGCGGCGGCGTCTGCATCCACTGGCCGTACGCGCCGAAGAACGTCGGCGCCTCCTCGCCCGGCGCGACCATGTTCGGCACGCTCAGGTCGGGCAGCCGCCGCGTCTTCGCGTAGTCCAGCAGCCACCCCGGCCGGGCGAGCCCCTCCGGCGCGAACCGCAGCAGCTCGCGGAAGGTGAGCCGTTCGGGGATGTGCGGGCTGCCCCAGTCGCGGCTGTGCGAGAACGACCAGTCGAGCGTGAGGATGATGCCCACCGCGCCGGCGGCCCGCGCGCGCTCGAGGCGGCGCAGGATGTCGTCGCGCGTGCCGGTCCAGTAGATCTGGAAGTAGGTGTTCGGGTTGGCGGCGACGACCTCCTCGATCGGCTTGCTGCCGAAGGAGCTCAGGCCGACCGACGTCCCGCGCGCGGCGGCGGCCCTGGCCACCGCGACCTCGCCGTCGGGGTGCACCGCCTGCACGCCGGTCGGCGAGATCAGCACCGGCAGCGCGACGTCCCGGCCGAGCACGTGCGTGCCGAGCTCGCGTTCGCCGGAGAGCCCGGCGGTGCGCGGGGCGAACCGGAGCTCGTCGAACGCGCCGAGGTTGTCGGCCAGGGTGAGGCCCTTCTCGGACCCGGCGATCAGGGCCGAGTAGACCGACCCGGGAAGCCGTTTCTTCGCGCGCCGCTGGGCCTCCGCGACGGATTCGAACCAGGTGCTCATCGTTTTCCCTTCGGGTCGAAGCGCAGCAGGCGCCGGGCGAGGGCCGGGCGGACCGGCTCGAACGTGTGGTTCTCGAAGCAGCCGGACCAGACGCCGACGCCGTAGGCGACGTCGTCGGCGATCGCCGCGGCGGTGTAGCGGACGGGATCGAGGCCGGGGCGGCGCTGCGCCCAGGCGGTCAGCGGCGGGCCGAGCAGCAGCGACGCGACGGCGGCGCGGCGGCCCCACCCGCGCGGGACGAGCAGGGCCACGAGCAGCGGCGACGCGAACTGCGTGCCGTAGCGACCGAAGCCGAGCCAGGTCTGCTGGACGGCGGTGGCCAGCGCACGCACCACACCGTCGGTGGGGACGTCGTGCTCGCGCAGCGTCCGGACCATGCTGCCGACCGAGCCGCCGAACGCCAGCGCGGCGAGCGCCGGACGGCGGGCCAGCAGCGCGGCGACGGTCAGCGTGGGCCACGGGTGCAGGGCCAGCGGCGCGAGCGCGCCCGGATGGCGCCGGGCGAGCGGGGCGGCGGACGTGCCGTAGCGCGCCCGGCGCCGGAGGAGCTCCGGCCAGGTCGCGGGTTCGTGGTGGTCGACGGCGACGTCCGGGGCGTACCGGACGCGCGAACCCGCGGCGTGCAGCCGCCAGACGAGGTCGACGTCTTCGCCGAACCGCAGCCCCGGGTCGAACGCGCCGAGCTCGCGGACCACGGCCGCCCGGGCCACCAGCGCGGCGGTCGGCACGTAGGAAATCCGGGTGCCGGGCGCGACCCGCGCGGGCCGGTCGCCGAGGTCGAGGCTGGACGCGGCCCGCGTGTAGCGCCCGGCCGCCGTGTCCGGGGCCAGGGCCCGCACGCGGGGCGCGACGGCGGCGACGAGCGGGTCGGCGAAGTGCGCGACGAGCCGGTCGGCCCAGTCCGCGGCCGGCGCGCAGTCACTGTCCACAAAGGCCACCAGCTCGGTGGAGACGTGGTCCAGCGCGGTGTTGCGGGCGGCGCCGGGACCGCCGTTGACGTCCCGGCGGACGAGCTTCGCCCCGTGCGCGGCGGCGACGGCCGCCACGCCGGCGGCGTCCTCGGAACCGTCGTCGACCACGAGGACGGGGTGCCGGCCGTCGAGCCCGGCGAGGCAGCGGGCGAGCAGCTCGGCACGGTCGCGGACCGGCACGACGATCGTCACGTCCGGCGGCGCGGCCGGTTCGGGCGGCACGGGGTGGGCGAGGCCGGCGTCGGTGAGCCGCCGCGCGAGCACGCCCGCGGCGGTGGTCGTGATCGGGCCGTCGACGAGCTCTTGCCACGCCTTCTGCCCGGCCGGGGTCAGCCGTACGACGCGGGCGGGGGAACCGCCGAAGACGAGTTCCTCGGTCAGGCGGCGGGTGTCGCGGTCGAGAACGACGCGGAAGCCGGACGGCAAGGGGGTCACAGGGCCAAACCTCCGTCCACCGGCACCACCGCGCCGGTCATCGCGCCGCTCTCGGGGCTTGCCAAGAACGTCAACACCGCGGCCACCTCGTCCGGGTCGAGCAGCCGGTGGACCGGTTGCTGCCCGGCGAACGCCGCCGCATCGGGCAGGTCGTACAGCCGGGCGCTCTCGGCGAGGATCGGGGTGTCGGTCGACCCCGGGCTCACGGCGTTGGCCGTCACGCCGGTCTCCCCCAGCTCGGCGCCCAGCGCGCGGACCAGCCCGGCGACCCCGGCCTTGGCCGCGCAGTACGCGGCGAGCATCGGGAGCCCGCGGGTGGCCGCGGCCGACGCGACCGCCAGGAACCGGCCCGACCGCGGCGCCGGGCGCCGCAGCAGCGCGGGCACGGCGGCGCGGGCCAGGTTGACCACCCCGTTCAAGTTGACCTCCAGCACCGCGCGTTCCCGCTCCGGCGGCACCTCCCACAGCGGGGCCCCGCCGGCGATCACTCCCGCGGCCGCCACGACGACGTCGAGCCCGCCCCAGCGCCCTTCCGCCTCGGCGACCGCGGCGGCCATCGCCGAGTAGTCCCGCACGTCGGCGACGAAGACCTCGGCGCCCGCCTGCGCGGCGACGGCCTCCAGCTCGGCCTTGCTCCCCATCGGGTACGGCAGCGCGGGATCGTCGGCGGCCAGGTCCACCGCGAGCACGGCATATCCCTGACGCGCCAGGCGAAGCACGGTCGCGGCGCCGATCCCGCGGGCGGCTCCGGTGACGAGCGCGGTCCGCGTCGTCATCGCTTCCCCCATCCGTCCACATGGGACACCAACGCCGTGGTCAGCTCAGCCAGCAGGGCCGTGCCTTCCGCCGTGGTCGCCGGCCTCGGGTCGCCGAGCACACCGGTCCCCGTCACCGCTCGCACGCCGCCCTCGAGCAGCGCCGGCATCAGCTCACCCAAGGGCCGCCGGTCCCCCGCCACCGCGCGGTCCATCCGGACGCTGCCGGGCCGCAGCACCAGCTGCAGCGCTGTTTCCGGCCGCCCGGCGTGCGGCTCGCCCGGCCACCGGGGCCGGAACACCTCGACGTCGCGTGACTCCGCCCGCAGCCGGGCCACCGCCCGGGTGACCGGGCCGGTGTTGCCGCCGTGGGCGGAGACGAACAGCAGCCGCCGGAACGTCTCCGCCGCCGACCGGCCGAGCTCCACCAGGAGCAGCTCCGTCGCCACCTGCCCGATCGACAGCGTCCCGGCGAAGCCCGCGTGCTCGCCGCTGGAGCCGTACGCCACGGCCGGCGCCACCAGCACGTCCGGCCGCGCGGCGGCGAGGCCGTCGCACAGCGCGAGCGCGATGTCGGTGTCGGTCGTCAGCGGCAGGTGCGCGCCGTGCTGCTCGGTCGCGCCGACCGGCACGGCCAGAATCGCCCCGGCCGCCGCGCGCTCCGCGACGTCCGGGGAGGACAGCTCGGCGAGCCGCACGGTCAGCGGCTGAACCCGGCGAGGGGGTTCTCGTCGCAGGCGCGGTCGGGCGGGCGCCGCATGCCGATGGTCACCGGAACCGGGCGCCGCCGGTGGGAATGGTCGAGCGACGGCTTCGGGACGCTGGTGACCCCCGCGAGCGCCGGCTCGCCGTGGCCGCGCACGCACTCCGGGTCCGGGCCGTCGAGTGGCAGGCCGGTGAAGAACTTCGCGGCCATGCAGCCGCCCCGGCAGGCGTCGAACGCCGAACACGACTCGCACGCCCCGCCGCTCTGCGGGCTCCGCAACGACGTGAACAGCTCCGATTCCCGCCACACGGACGTGAACCCGCCGTCGCCGCGGACGTTGCCGGCGAGGAAGGTGTCGTGGATGGCGAACGGGCAGGCGTAGACGTCGCCGACCGGGTCGACCAGGCACACCACCCGCCCGGCGCCGCACAGGTTCAGCCCGGGCAGGTCACCCTCGCCGTAACCCGCGAGGTGGAAGAACGAATCCCCGGTGAGGACGTTCTCGCCGTGCGCCACCAGCCAGTCGTACAGCTCGCGCTGCTGGGCGGCGGTCGGGTGCAGTTCGTCCCAGGTGTCCGCGCCGCGGCCGGACGGGCGCAGCCGGGTGATCCGCAGCTGGGCCCGGTAGCGGTCGGCGATCGCCTTGAACTCGTCGAGCTGGGCCACGTTGTGCCGGGTCATCACGACGGAGATCTTGAAGTTCTCGAAGCCCGCGCCGGCGAGGTTCTCCATCGCGCGGATGGCGGTGGCGTAGGAGCCGGGGCCGCGGACGTGGTCGTTGACCTCGGCGGTGGCGCCGTCGAGGGAGATCTGGACGTCGACGTAGTCGCTCGCGGCCAGCCGGTCCGCCACCTCGGGCGTGATCTTGACGCCGTTGGTGGAGAACTTGACCCCGACGTGGTGCGCGGTCGCGTAGTCGACCAGCTCCCAGAAGTCCGGGCGCACGGTCGGCTCCCCGCCGCCGATGTTGACGTAGAAGACCTGCATGCGCTCGAACTCGTCGATCAGCGCCTTGCACTCGGCGGTGCTGAGCTCGCGCGGGTCTCGCCGTCCCGAGGAGGAAAGGCAGTGCACGCAGGAAAGGTTGCAGGCGTAGGTCAGCTCCCAGGTGAGGCAGATGGGGGCGTCGAGCCCGTACTGGAACTCGTCCACAAGGGACATCAGAGACTCCTCGGCTGGATCATCCGCGACGCCGCCAGCGCGGCCAGCGCGGCGCGGTAGCGCGGCAGCTCGGGCGGCCCGACCCCCGCGCCGGCACAGGCGGCGCGGGCGGTCGGGTGCGTTTCCAGGGACCGGACGACGGTCAGCAGCGCCGGGCTCTTGAGGAACGAGAGGCGGCGGGTGCCGAAGTGGTACAGCAGCGCGCCGAACCGTTCCGGCCGGATCGAGACCCGGTCGTCCAGGCGCCAGGCCGCGTCCAGGTCGAACGGCTCAGTAGACACCGCACATCCCGTCGATCGAGACCTCCTCCACCAGCAGGTCCTCGGCGACGACAGGCTCTTCCAGGGGCTCTTCCGCGGTCTTCTCGGTCATCGTGGCTCCTTCGGCACGTCGACTTATTTTCGGCACTCTGTGACGAATAGGGAGCAGAGTAATGTCACGCAGTGTCGGAAACAAGACCCGGAGGAGAACGGCACCCGGATGACCCACCACACCCCCGCGGCCCGCCGCGGCAGGCCACCCGGCACGAGCGCCCGCGAGCTGGAGGTCATCGCGCTGCGCCTGTTCACCGAGCGCGGCTTCCACGAGACGACGGTCGACGAGATCGCCGCGGCCGCCGGCGTCAGCCGCCGCACGTTCTTCCGCTACTACGACGCCAAGTCCGACGTCCTATGGAACGAGTTCGACCACGAGGTCGAGACGATCACCAAGCTGCTCGCGGCGGCGCCGGGCGACCTGCCGATGATGGCCGCGGTCCGCGAGGCGGTGCTCGAAGCGAACCACTACCGCGCCGACGACGTCCCCGAGCTGCGGATGCGGATGCACCTGGTCAGCTCGGTCCCCGAGCTGGCCGCGAGCGCGGCCCGCCACTACGACGCGTGGGAGCGCGCGGTCAGCGCGTACGTGGCCGAGCGGACCGGCCAGCCGGCGGACTCGCTGTACCCGCTGGCAGTGGGCCGCGCGGTCCTGGCCACCTGCCGCGCGGCGTACGAGCGCTGGTCGGCCCGGGCGGACGCGGACCTGACGGTGTACCTGGACGCGGCGTTGCGAGCGCTGGCCGGAGGTTTCGCCGACCCGGCCGTCGAGCCCGGGGACTGACGCCGCTCAGTCGCGGGCGAGCTCCTCGTCGGTCACCGGCTCGGCGAGCTGCCAGCCGCCGCGGCGGCGCAGCGCCAGCAGGTAATAGACCGCCGCCAGCACGACGATCCCCGCCGTGACGATCAAGCTCGGCCGGCCCACCACCGGGTCCAGGATGTTCTGGTACACCACGAACACCAGCACGGCCAGCGCGAGCACCGGCGCGACCGGGAACCACGGCATCCGGTACTGCGCGTGCGCCGTCGCGCCGGTGCGGCGGCCGATGATCGCGCCCAGGCACAGGGCCGCGTACACCGCCACGATCGACGTGCTCGTCACCACCAGCAGCAGCTGCGGGTCCACGAAACACAGCGCGGCGGCCACCACGCCGGTGCCTGCCGTCGCCACCCACGGCGTCCCGAAGCGCGGGTGCACCGCGGCGAGCGCCCGGTTGACCACGCCCGGCCAGGCGCGGTCGCGGCCGCTGCTGAACACCAGCCGCGAGCTGATCAGGACGATCGCCAGCACCGCGTTCATGATCGCGAGCGCGACGGCGAGGCTGATCACCGTGTCGAGCGTGCTGCCGCCGCGCGCGGAGATGAAGGCGGACAACATGTTCTCCGCGCCGAACAGTCCGTTGAGGTCGGGCGCGCCCAGCAGCACCGCCGTCACCGGGACGAGCTCGGCGACCACCGTGATGCCGAGCGCGAGCAGGATCGCCTTGGCGATGCCGCGGGGCGCGTCCTGGGTCTCCTCGCCGAAGTACACCGCCGAGCCGTAACCGTTGTAGGCGAACATCGCGACGGCCATCGCGATCACGATCGCGCCGACGGTCGCCGGGCTGCCGTCGGGCGCCACCGGGTGGGCCAGCAGGTCGGTGAACGGCCGCGCCGGGTGCACCAGGCCGAGCGCGCTCACCACGACCAGCGCGAGGATCTCGATCGCCAGGAAGACCCCGGTGACCCAGGCGTTCAGCTTGATGTCGAAGATCCCGACGACGGCGGCCAGCACGCACGTCACCGCCGCGACGGCCGGCCCCGGCAGGCCGGGCAGCAGCACGCCCAGGTAGGTGCCGACGCCGAGCGCGATCACCGCGACGATGAGCACCTGGGTGATGAGCATCAGCCCCAGCACGGCGAACCCGGGCAGCCGGCCCAGCGTGCGCGCGACGATCGCGTACTCACCACCGGCCAGGGGGAACGCCGACGCGAGCTCGGCGTAGACGAACGCCATGAACACCCCGACGACCGCCGCGGCCGCGAAGCTCAGGAACGCGCCGGTGCCGGCGCCGGTGAGCACCCCCGGCGCGATGATGAACACCGAGGAGGCGGGGCTGATCGCCGAGAGCGTGATGAGCAGGGTGCCGAGGGTGCGCAGACCGCGGCGCAGGGCTGGGGTGGTCACGACCAGGCCTCCAGTTCTCTGAAGCTCGTTCGAAAAACCAGGTGACCACGGATCAAAGGCGCTTGAAGGCGAAGAGTCAAGACCTTGCTTTTTTCGAAGCTCGTTCGAACAATGGGGGCATGGCACGACCGAGCAGGGCGCCCGAGCGGCGGGCCGAGCTGATCGCGGTGGCGCGGCGCGCCCTCGTCGAACGCGGGGTCCTCAACCTGCGGCTGCGCGACATCGCCGACGGCGCGGGCCTGTCGTCCGGCTCGGTGCTCTACTACTTCCCCACCCTGGCCGACCTGCTGCAGGAGGTGCAGCACGAGGCCGTCGAACGGTTCTGCACCCAGCGCGAACAGGCCGCCGCGAACGGAACCCCGGGCGAACGGCTGCTCGCGACGCTCCGCGGCGGCCTGCCCACCGGCCCGGACGACGAACTGTGCGTGCTGCTCTACGAACTCGGCACGATCGCCCGCCGCGACCCGGTGTACGCGGCCCGGCACATCACGCTGTACGAGCGTCAGGTCGGGATCTACACCGGCATCCTCGAAGCCGGCGCGGCGACCGGCGAGTTCACCCTGACCGCCGACCCGGTCACGATCGCGCGCAACCTCGTCGCCCTCGAAGACGGCTACGGCCTGCACCTCACCCAGGCCGTGCCGACGCTGGAACGGGCCACCGCCGAAGCGATGCTGCTGGCGTTCGCCCGCACCGCCACCACCTGCGCCCTGGAGGAGCCTTCATGACCCGCGCCCGCGACCTGGGCCTCCCGCTGTCCGGCCGGCCCGGCCCGCACAACGCGCTCACCGACGTCCCCGGCGTCGAAGTCGGCTACACGACCCTGGTCGAGGGCGAGTCGGTGCGCACCGGCGTCACCGCCGTGCTGCCCCGCGGCCGCGCGGACTTCGCCGTGCCGTGTGCCGCGGGCACGTTCTCCCTCAACGGGAACGGCGAAATGACCGGCACCGCGTGGCTCGCCGAAACCGGGTCGCTGACGCTGCCGGTGCTGATCACCAACACCCACGCCGTCGGCACGTGCCACCGCGGGGTGATCGACTGGGTGGTGCGCGAGCGCCCCGACGTCGCGGCGGAGTGGCTGCTGCCGGTGGTCGGCGAGACCTGGGACGGCTACCTCAACAACATCAACGCCGCGACGATCCACAGTGGACACGTCGCCGCGGCGATCGACGCCGCCCGCGGCGGCGCGGTCGAGGAGGGTTCCGTCGGCGGCGGCACCGGGATGACCTGCTACGGCTTCAAGGGCGGCACCGGCACGGCGTCGCGGGTGGTGGCCCACGGCGCGGACGAGTACACGGTGGGCGTGCTGGCGCAGGCGAACTTCGGCAGCCGTCACGAGCTGACCGTCGCCGGTGAGGCCGTCGGAGCACTGCTGGCGGCGGACAACCCGATGGAGGAATGGGCGGCGCCCGCCGGGGCGGGGTCGGTGATCGCGGTCGTCGGCACGGACGCGCCCCTGCTGCCGGGACAGTGCACGGCGCTCGCCCGCCGTGTCCCGCTCGGGCTGGCCCGCACCGGCACGACGGGCTCACACTTCTCCGGGGACCTGTTCCTCGCCTTCAGCACCGCGAACCCGGGCGCGCTCACCAGTTCCTTCCCGCGCACCTCGGAAGCCGAGTACGAGAACCTCCGCTTCGTGCCGTGGGGCCGGATCGACCCGTTCTTCGAGGCCGTCGTGCAGGCGGTCGAGGAGGCGGTGCTCAACGCGCTGGTGGCCAACCGGGAGATGACCGGTCACCAGGGACGCCGGGTGCCCGCCCTGCCCACCGGGCACTGGCTCGGCTGACCCCGTCGGGGAATCTCGGTCATCGCCCGCTGCCCTCGCGCATTAGCTTGCTAGCATGCTAGCCTCGGCGAGTGGGCGATGAGGACGTCAAGCAGTTCAACGTGTACCTGCCGGTCGGCTTGATCCGGCAGGTCAAGCACCGGGCCGTCGAAGCGGAGCTGTCGCTGTCGGCGCTGGTCGCCGACGCCCTGCGCGCTTACCTGGCCGAACCCGTTCCCGACAAGGAGACCTGACGTGACCACCGAAGGCATCGAGGCCCTGCACCTGGAGACGCACAACTGGGGCAAGGCGGCCAAGTTCTTCCAGGCGCTCGGTTACGAGCTCGAGTTCTCGACCGACCACAACTCCGGCCAGCTCCGCGCCGGCGACGGCCCGTACGTCTTCATCGCCGAGGTCCCCGAGGGCCGGGAACTGCGGACGCAGACCGTGTTCAAGGTCCCTGACACCTTCGAAGCCGGCGGCATCGTCGAAGTGGTCACGCCGTTCGAGGAAACCCATTACGGGACCAAGGAAATGACAGTCCGCGACCCCGATGGTCGCACGTGGACACTCCAGGCGCGCTGACGTGGCCGCCCCCGACAGCACCGCGGTGCGGACCGCCCTGTGGCGGGCCCTGCACCTCCGGCTCGACCCGCCACCGCACGTCTTCGACGACGAGCTCGGCCTGCGCCTGGCCGACGCCGGGCCCGGCTGGGCCGACCGGCCGGACATGAATCCCGCCACCGCCGGGCGGTACCGCGCCGGCATGGTCGCGCGGGCCCGGTTCGTCGAAGACGTGGTCGTCGAGCAGGCCGGCCGGGGTGTCGGGCAGTACGTCATCCTCGGGGCCGGCCTGGACACCTTCGCCCAGCGCCGCCCCGAGGTCGCGGCCCGGCTCCGCGTTTTCGAGGTCGACCAGCCCGGCCCGCAGGCCTGGAAGCGGCAGCGGCTCGACGAGCTCGGCCTCGGGGTGCCGGCCTGGCTGCGTTTGGTGCCGGTCGACTTCGAAGCCGGCGCGTCCTGGCCGGACCGGCTGGCGGACGCGGGGTTCGTGGCGGACGAGCCCGCCGTCGTCGCCTCGACCGGGGTCAGCATGTACCTCACGAAGGAGGCGAACGCGGCCACGCTGCGCCGGATCGCCGGGTTCGCGCCCGGGTCGACGCTGGTGCTGACGTTCATGCTGCCGGCGGACCTGCTCGACGAAGGCGACCGCGCCGGCCACCGCGCGACGGCGAGCAAGGCGAAGGCCGCGGGCACGCCCTTCCTCAGCTCCTTCTCCCCCGCGGAAATGCTGGCGCTGGCCCGGGAAGCCGGTTTCCGCGACACGACGCACGTCTCCGGGGCCGAGCTGGACGAGCGCTACTTCGCGGGCCGGTCCGACGGGCTCCGCATCGTCAAGGGTGAGGAGTTCCTCGTCGCCACCACGTGACCCAGGTAGGCCCGCAGCATCGCCTTGAGCTGGTCTAGCAGCCCGGCCGCGCCCGCCGGGTCGCCGCGGAACGCCTCCTGGATCACGGCGTCCGCGGCGAGGAACGCGGTGCGGCACACGGCCGTGGCCTCGTCGTCGTCGCCGCTGAGAAGGTGTTGCGCCACCAGGATGCGCCGCACGCCGTCGGCCATCACGCGCTTGTGCGCGAGGTCGGCTTCCTTCGTTCCCTCGGTCAGCCCGCGGCCGAACCACAGCGCGCGGAACCCCGGTTCGGCGCGGTAGAGGCCGGCGAACGCGTCGACGAGCAGGCCGACGGGGTCGTCCCAGGTCTCGACGGCCGCCTGCGCGGCGAAGGCGTCCATGAGGTCTTCGAGCCGGGTCAGGTAGACGTCGCCGAGGGCCTCGGTGATGGCGTCGCGGTCCGGGAGGTACTGGTACAGCGTCCCGACGGAGACGCCGGCCTCGGCGGCGACCCGGGTCGTGGTCAGCGCCTCGACCCCGTCCTCGGCGAGCAGCCGGTCGGCGGCGGCCAGGATCCGGGCGAGCTTCTGGCGCGCCCGCGCCTGACGCGGCACCCGCCGCAGCCGCGCGGGGAGCGGGTCGGTCATTCCCGCCTCCCAACCTGAACGTGACTTTGTTTCGGATTTATCCTAGCCTCGGGCGCATGACGGAGGCGAGCTCAGTCCTCGACGAAGCGCGGCGGGCCGTGGCCAGGGCGTGTCACGGCCTGGCGGGCGAAGGCCTGCTGATCGGCACCGCGGGCAACGTCAGCGTCCGCGCGGGTGAGCACGTGGCGGTGACCGCGACCGGGATCGAGCTGGGCCGCGCCGAGCCGGCGGACGTGACGGTGGTCGACCTCGACGGCCGTGTGGTCGCCGGTGACTTCGCGCCGACGTCGGAGCTGGAGCTGCACCTCGGGATCTACCGCCACTACGGCGCGGGCGCGGTGGTGCACACCCACTCCCCGCAGGCCACGGCGGTGTCCCTGGTGCTCGACGAGCTGCCGTGCGTGCACTACCAGCAGCTCGCGCTGGGCGGGTCGGTCCGGGTCGCGCCGTTCGCGGTCTTCGGCTCCCCGGAGCTGGCCGCGGAGACCCTGGCGGCCCTCGACGGCAAGACGGCGGCCCTGCTGGCCAACCACGGCGCGATCGCCCACGGCCCGACGCTGGAAGCGGCGATGGACAACGCGCTGCTGCTGGAGTGGGCCTGCGGTCTGTACGTCCGCGCCGCGAGCCTCGGTGAGCCGCGGGTGCTGGGGCCGGAGCAGCAGGAGGCCGTCGTGACCGCGGCGGTCCAGCGGGGTTACGGGCAGCCGCAGCGGATCGCGGACATCTGGTGAGCCGGCCCGGAGGCCAGACCGTCATCACCCTCGGCGCGCACGTGGTGGACGTGCAGGTCCGCCCGGTCACGGCCATTCCCGATGGCCAGGGCGCGGCGCTCGTCGAGCAGATCCGCTTCGGCCCGGCCGGCACCGCCGCGGGCACGGCGGTCACCCTGGCCAAGCTCGGCGCCACCGTCCGGACCGCCGGCGCGGTCGGCACCGACCCCATCGGTGACCTGCTGCTGACCATGCTCGCCCGCCACGGCGTCGACACCTCGCTCGTGCGCCGCCGCGACGGCGTGCAGACCTCGGCCTCCGTGCTGCCGATCCGGCCCGACGGCAGCCGTCCCGCATTCCACGTGCCCGGCGCGAACCTCGGCTACGGGCCCGGCGACCTCCCCCGCGCCGAGCTGGCCCGGGCCGGCCACCTCCACCTCGGCGGTCCCGAGCTGATGGGCGGTGAGCAGGCCGCGAAGATCCTCGGCCCGGCACGCGCGGCCGGCGTGGTGACGTCGGCCGACCTGCTCGCGCCCGGGGATCCCGGCGTGCTTACCTGGCTCGAAGAAGCCTTGCCGTTGCTGGACTTCCTGCTGCCCAACGAAGAACAGCTCCTCGGCCTCACCGGCGCCGCGACCCTGGAGGACGGCGCCCGCGCGGTGCTCGGCAAGGGCGTCGGCTGCGTCGCGGTCACGCGGGGAGCGGAGGGCGCGCTGGTCGTGACGGCGGACGAGACGTTCGCGGTGCCCGCGTTCGCCGTGCCGGTCGTCGACACCACCGGCTGCGGGGACGCGTTCTCGGCCGGGTTCCTCCGGGGGCTGGGCCT
This sequence comes from Amycolatopsis sp. NPDC104863, assembly GCF_055582965.1. NCBI lineage: Bacteria > Bacillati > Actinomycetota > Actinomycetes > Pseudonocardiales > Pseudonocardiaceae > Amycolatopsis > Amycolatopsis sp. NPDC104863. Next base: position 597,463 of record NZ_JBVJOW010000001.1, on the reverse strand, counting down.
CGGCCGCGACCTCGAGGCGGCCGCTGTCCTCGGCTGCGCGGCCGCCGCCCTGGTCGCGCAGGGGCTCGGGAGCGACCACGGCGAGTTCGACCTCACCGTGGCGGACCTCTTCGCGGAGATGAGCCCGCGCCTCTGATGCACTTTTCCTGCATCGCCACCCCTTGACTTGACGTTTTCCTGCATTCAGGATGCCTCTCGTGCAGAACGAAGGCAGAACCACCGACCTCGACCGGCGGATCGTCGCCGCCCTGCAGCTCAACGGGCGGGCGTCGTGGGGTGCCGTGGCCCGGCACGTCGGCGCCAGCGAGTCCACCGTGCTCCGGCGCGCCGCGCAGCTCACCGAGACCGGCCGGCTGCGGGTGATCGGCGTGGTCGACGTCCTGCGGTGCGGTCTCGGCGTGCCGGTCCTGGCGCGGCTGAAGTGCCGCCCGGGCACCGCGGCCGAAGTCGCCGACGCGCTCGCAGCGCGCCCCGACGTGCGGTACGCGACCGTGCTGGCCGGCAGCGCCGACTGCTCCGCCGAGTTCGTCCTGCCCTCCTACGGGGACATCGCGGGCCTGCAGGAGAACGGTTTCCCGGCGGCCGAGGCCATCCGCGACGCCGAGACGTTCGCCGTCATGCGCACCTTCACCTCCAACCACGACTGGAACTCCGGCGAGCTGAGCGCGGAAGCCGCGCACGAGCTGCGCGGCGGTGACGTGCGGCCGTTCGAGGAGCAGCACTGGGAGCGCCCGCCGGAGCAGCTCGACGAGGTCGACCTCGCGATCTGCGCGGCGCTGGGCGAGGACGGGCGGCTGCCGTTCAAGGAGGTGTCCCGGCAGATCGGCACCAGTGAGTCCACAGTGGCCCGCCGCGTCGACTCCCTGGTGCGCCGCGGCTGCCTGCGCTTCCGGACGCTCGCCGAGCCGGCGATGTTCGGGTACGCGCTGGAGTTCATGCTCTGGCTGTCGATCGTGCCCGGTGAGCTCGACCGCGCCGGCCAGCAGCTCGCCGCCCACCCCGGGACGAAGTACCTGAGCGCCACCACCGGCCGGTTCAACCTCGTCGGCCAGATCGTGCTGCGCCACTACGGCGAGCTGTACCGCCACACCACCGACGTCGTCGGCGCGCTGCCCGGGCTCCGGGAGGCCGACGTGACCCTGCAGGTTTCGACGCTCAAGCGCGCGTGGGCCCCGACGCCCGCCGCCAGCTTGGAGGACGCATGACCGAACAGCCGTGGCAGTGGGACGAAAAGACGTGGCGCGGGCACGTCGAGCACGTCCGGGCCGGGCGCCCGCTGCGCCCGAAGGCATGGCCCGGCGGGGCGAAGGTGGCGGTGGCGCTGTCCTTCGACTCCGACCACGAGACGCCCGCGTTGCGCGACGGCGACGTCCTGCCGGGCAAGCTGGCGCAGGGCGAGTACGGCGCGCGGGTCGGCGTGCCGCGCATCCTGAACCTCCTGCGGCGGCACGACGCGCCCGCGTCCTTCTTCATGCCCGCCGTGTCGGCGCTGCTGCACGACGGCGAAGTCAAGTCCTATGTGGACGCCGGGCACGAGGTCGCGTTGCACGGCTGGATCCACGAGCGCAACACCGCGCTGACCGCGACCGAGGAACGCGACCTCGCCTTCCGCGCGGCCGACGTCCTGGAACGCCTCGCGGGCACCCGGCCGGTCGGCATCCGGACGCCGTCGTGGGACTTCTCCGCGCACACGCTCGCCATCACGCGCGAGCTCGGCCTCACCTACGACTCGTCGCTGATGGCCGACGACGACTGCTACGAGCTGGTCGAGCACGGTGAGCCCACCGGTGTCGTCGAGCTGCCGGTCGAGTGGATCCGCGACGACGCGCCGTACTTCATGATGGACCGGTTCGCGTCCCTGCGGCCCTACACCCCGCCGCGCGGCGTGCTGTCGATCTGGCGCGACGAGTTCGACGCCGCCTACGCCGAGGGCGGCATCTTCCAGCTGACCATGCACCCGCACATCATCGGGCACCGCTCGCGGATCACGGTCCTGGCCGAGCTGCTCGACCACATCGGCGGCCACGACGGCGTCTGGTTCGCCACGCACGCGCAGATCGTCGACCACGTCCTAAGGGAGCAGGCATGACCACTGTGGACACCGTCGTCAGCCACCGCCTGACGGCGCAGCAGCGCAAGGCGATCGTCGCCGGCGCGGTCGGCAACACCGTCGAGTGGGTCGACTGGGCCGTCTACGCGACGTTCGCGCCGGTCTTCGCCGGCCAGTTCTTCGCCGGCGGCAACGAAACCACCGCCTTGCTGTCCACTTTGGCCGTGTTCGCGGTCGGGTTCGTCATGCGCCCCATCGGGGGCGCGGTCCTCGGCGCGTACGCCGACCGGAAGGGCCGCAAGAAGGGCCTCACCCTCACCATTTCGCTGATGGCCGGGGCGTCGATCGTCATCGCGCTGTGCCCGACGTACACGAGCATCGGCGTGCTGGCGCCGATCATCCTGCTGCTGGCACGGCTCGTGCAGGGCTTCTCCGCCGGGGGCGAGTTCGGCTCGTCGTCGGCGTTCCTGATCGAGTCGGCCGCGCCCGGGCGCCGCGCGTTCGCGGGGTCGTGGCAGCAGGTGTCGGTCGGCCTCGGCTCGCTGCTCGCCGCGCTGATGGGCACGATCCTCAACTCGACCCTGTCCGAAGCGGACCTGCACGGCTGGGGCTGGCGGCTCGCGTTCGGCATCGCCGGGCTGCTGGGCCTGGTCGGCCTGTGGCTGCGGGTGTCGGTGCACGAGACCGAGGCGTTCACGAAGCTCGCCACGAAGCCGCGGCGCAACCCGGTGGTCGCGATGCTGCGCGACCACCCGGGCGCGGCGCTGCGCGTGGCCGGCGTGACCATCGCGGGCACGCTCATCTACTACGTGTGGGTCTCCTACATGCCGGCCTACGCGCACCTGGCCACCGGCATCCCGCTCAAGACGGCCCTGCTGGCCAACACGCTCGCCATGGTCGTGTTCATCGCGCTGCTGCCGTTCGGCGGCCTGCTGTCCGACCGGATCGGGCGCAAGGCGACGATGACGGCGTTCGCCGCCGGGTTCGTGGTGTTCACCTGGCCCGCGTTCCACTTCCTGGGCAACAGCTTCTGGAGCGTTTTTGTCATCGAGCTGATCGGGCTGGTCCTGATCGTCGGGTACTCGGCGAACTGCGCGGTGATCATGGCCGAGCAGTTCCCACCGGAGGTCCGGACCACCGGCATCGGCCTGCCGTACGCCCTCGCCGTGGCGATCTTCGGCGGGACCGCGCCGTACGTCACGACCTGGCTGAACACGAACCACCTCGGCAACCTCGTGTGGGTCTACGTCGCGGCGGCCGCGCTCGTCGGCGTCGCCGTCTACCTCACCATGCCGGAGACGAAGGGGAAGGTGCTGTAGTGCGGACCGTGCTCGTCACCGGGGCCGGCGGCGGGATCGGGGCCGCCATCGCGGCGCGGTTCGCCGCCGCGGGTGACCGCCTCGTCCTGGCCGACCTCCGCGCGGCGGAACTGTCCACAGTGGCCGCCCGGCTGCCCGGCGAGGTCGTAAAGCTACCCGGGGACCTCGCCGACGCGGAGTACGCCGAAGGGCTCGTCGAGCGGGCCGGGCCGGTCGACGTGCTCGTGAACGCCGCCGGGATCTACCCCGCCACTCCCCTGCTGGAGATGACCGCGGCGACCTGGGACCGCGTCCAGGACGTCAACGTGCGGGCCGCGCTCCTGACCACGGTCGCGTTCGGCCGGGCGGGCCGGCCCGGCGCGGTCGTCAACATCTCCTCCGGCGCGGCGACCCGGGCGCGGCCCGGCGCCGCGCACTACGCGACGTCGAAGGCCGCGCTGGAGATGCTCACCAAGGCTTGCGCGGTGGAGCTGGGCGCGCACGGCATCCGCGTGAACGCCGTGAGCCCCGGCTTCGTCACCGTGGACAGCGACGCCAACCCGGTCACCGAGGACTACGCGGCCGCGGTGTCGGTGAACCCGCTCGGCCGCCGGGGTGAGCCCGGCGAGATCGCCGACGCGGTGTTCTGGCTCGCCGGGCCCGAAGCGGGCTGGATCACCGGCGCGGTCCTGCGGGTCGACGGCGGCTCCACCGCGGGCGCGGCCGGGCTGCCACTGCACTGGTCCGGGGAAACCTCGGTGCAACAGGGAAAGGGAGCACATGTCTGACCGGCGCTCGTACACGGTGGTCGGCGGGGGCGCGATCGGCGGCACGCTCGCCTTCCACCTCGCCCGTGCGGGCCACCCGGTGTCCATAGTGGACGCCGACCCGGCGCACGTGGCCGCGATCGCGGACCACGGCCTGACCTTGCGCCGCCCGGACGGCGACGAGACGGTCGAGCTGCCCGCGTTCCTCCCGGACGACGCACCGCCGACGCTCGGCCGGGTCCTCCTGGCCGTCAAGGCGCAGGCGACCGAGACCGTCCTGGACTGGCTGACCCCTCGCTTGGCGGCCGACGGGTTTGTCGTGTCCCTGCAGAACGGCCTCAACGAAGAGCTGATCGCGTCACACGTCGGTCTGGAAAGGACAGTCGGCGCGTTCGTGAACCTCTTCGCCGACGTGGTCGAACCTGGCGTGGTGCGGGACGGCGGGCTCGGCGCGCTGGTCGTCGGCGAGCCGGACGGCCGGATCAGCGACCGGGTGGAGGAGGTCGTCGCGGACCTGCAGGCGTGGGGTCCGGCGAAGGCGACCGCCAACGTCGAAGGGTTCCTGTGGTCGAAGCTCGGCTTCGGCGCGATGCTCACCACCACCGCGCTGGCCGACGCGCCGATGGCCGACCTGATCGACCGGCACCGCCCGCTGATGCACGCGCTCACGGCCGAGGTCCTGGCCGCGGCCGGCGACCGCACGCTGGAGGCGTTCGACCGGTTCGACCCGGCGGCCTACCGGCCCGGCGCCACCGGGCGCGAGGCGGCGACCGACCGGCTGGTGGCGTGGCTGCGGACCCAGCCGAAGGACCGCAGCGGCATCTGGCGCGACATCGCCGTGCGGCACCGCCCGGTCGAGGTCCACCACCACTACGCGCCGGTGCTCGCCGCGGCGGACGTGCCGCTGCTGCGCGCGATGCTGACGCGCCTGCGTGCCGTCGAGACCGGCGCCGCGCCGATGTCCGAAACCCACCTGACCGAACTGGAGCGAGCCCGGTGATCCGCGAACTGCACGAGTGGGTGACGGCGCACCGCGACGACCTCCTGGCCGACGTCGCCGAGTACGTCGGCATCGAGACGCCCAGCGACGACAAGTCCGCTTTGGACCGCGGACTGTCCTGGGTGGACGGCTGGCTGCGGGAGCGGCTGGGCCCGCCGGAACACGTCCGGGACGTCGACGGCGGGCAGTACGGCGACATCAAGGTCTACGACTTCGCCGGCGCCGGCGAGCCCGTGCTGCTGCTCTGCCACTACGACACGGTGTGGCCGCTCGGGACACTCGCGGACTGGCCGTTCACCGTGGACGGTGACCGCGCGACCGGGCCGGGGATCTTCGACATGAAGTCCGGCCTGGTGCACGCGGTGTGGGCGCTGCGCGCGCTCGACGCCGCGGGGCTGCCCCGCCCGGCGGTGCGGCTGGTGCTCAACGGCGACGAGGAGATCGGCAGCCCGGCGTCCCGCCCGGTGATCGAGGCGGCCGCGGCGGGCACCCAGGCGACGCTGGTGTTCGAGGCGAGCGCGGACGGCGCGGTGAAGACCGCACGCAAGGGTGTCGGCCTGTTCCGGGTCCACACGACGGGCGTCGAGGCGCACGCGGGCCTGGACCCGGCGAAGGGCGCGAGCGCGGTCGACGAGCTGGCGCGGGCGATCCTTGCCCTGCACGCGCTGTCCGCCCCGGCGGCCGGGACCACGGTCAACGTCGGCGTCGTCGCGGGCGGCACCCGGTCGAACGTGATCGCGGGGACGGCGTCGGGCGAGATCGACGTCCGTGTCTCGAGCGCGGCGGAGGCGGCTCGCATCGACGAGGGCCTGGCGGCGCTGGCGGCCCACGATCCCCGCGCGACGGTGAAGGTAGAAGGCGGCTGGAACCGGCCGGTGATGGAACGCTCCGAGGGCATCGCCCGGCTGTACGAGCTGGCCCGCGACCTCGCGGCCGAGCTGGGAGTGCCGCTGGCGGAGTGTTCGGTGGGCGGCGCGAGCGACGGCAACTTCGTGGCGGCGCTGGGAAACCCGGTCCTGGACGGCTTCGGCGCGGTCGGCGACGGCGCGCACGCGCGCCACGAGCACATCAGCGTGACGGGCATGCTGGAGCGCACGGCGCTGGCGGCCGCGGTCCTGCACCGGCTCGCCACCTCCTGAAAACCGCTGGCGACCACCCGGGCGGTGGTTTACCTTTTCCCCGCGGGGAAACCATGGAGTAGATCAGCGGCAGATCACCCGGCTCGTAACCGGGAGGGCGCAGGTTCGACTCCTGCCTCCATGTCCCCTCCACTCGGAGTAGTTCAGCAGGCAGAACACCCGGCTCCTTCCGGGAGGGCGCAGGTTCGACCCCTGCCTCCGAGTCTCGTACGGCAGGGGGAGTCCACATGGAACACACGGCGTCGCCGGGCTACGCCCACGGCCAGCTCGAACGCGCACTGCGCACCGCGGGTTCCGCGAAGGACAGTGCCACACGCCACCGTGCGCGGGCGAAGGCCGGCCGGTGGCGGGAAGTCCTGGCGGGAATGGCCGACGGCACGCTGCGGATCGGCTCGCGGACGCCGGTCGCGGACACCCCGGCGTGGGTGACGCTCGAGGTCGCGCACGGCGGGTTCGCCACCGGCCGGTTCCTCGCCGAAGTCCCGCTGCACCCCGACGAAGCCGCCCTGCCCGCCGACGGCCCGGGCACGACCGACCGCGAGCGGCTCAACCTCTGGTACCTCACCGACGCGGGGCTGGCCACGCTGCGCGCCGCGCTCGCCACCGAGGCCTACCGGGTCGAGGTCCCCGAGGACGCCGCGCTGCCGGTCGTCGTGTGGCTGCTGGACCACGGCCATGCCGAAGCCGCGCTCGACCTGGTCGCCGAGCTCCGGCCGTTGATGCACCGCCTGCGCCTGGCCCCGCTGCCCGGCGCCGCGCCGCGGCCCCCGGGTGCGCTCGTCCGCCTGACCACGGTCGGCGAAGTCCGGTCGTCCCTGCACGCGGCGGCCACCAAGCCCACGATCACGGCGATGCGCGAAACCCTGCGTGTCTGGCACCCGCTCTTCGACCGGCTGGTGGCGTTGTGGTGCGACACGGTCGACGGCGACCTGCCGCGGCTGACCGAGGCCGGTGCGGTCACCGGCGGCTGGCCGTGCCGCGCGTGGCCGGCCGACTGGGCCCAGCGCCGCGCGCAGTGGCTGGCGGACTACGCCACGGCGAGTGCGCGGCACACGGCGTCGTCGGCGCACACCCATCCGAAGAGCAACTTCGCCCGGCTGTACCGGGCGCTGCTGGCGTGCGAACACGACAGCGCGTCCCTGACCGGCCGGGACGTCGGCTGGATCCGGCGGGCCCTGGCGAACACCGTCACCAAGCACGGTGAGCCGGGGTCCGAGCCGCGCGCCGCGCTGCGGGCGATCCAGGCGGCGGTCGCCGCGCGGCCGACGTACGCCGATCTCGCGACTGCGCTGGCCGAGCGCCTGGACCGCTACCCGGCCGACGGCGGGCTCCCGGACCTCGGCAGCGTCGTCGAAGACGCGCCGCCGCACCTGGTCGCGAAGGTCAGCCGGGCGCTGGAGGCGCCGATCGAGGAGCTGATCGCCTCGGGCGTGATCACCTCGGGCGAGGTGCTCGCCACGGTCCTGCCGCAGATCACCGCGCAGCTGCTGGCGGCGAACTTCGAGGACAGCCGGCTCGCCGGGTTGTACGCGCAGACGTACGCGGCTTTCCGGCGTCGTCGCGGGCTGCTGCTGCTCGACCTCGAGCACCAGGTCGGCATCGAGGAGCTGCCGTGGGTGCGCGCGCTCGAACCGGTGCGGGTCCGCCGTCCGGACGCCGCCCGGGCGGCCCGGCACACGCTGGACCAGACGGTGCTGCTGGCGCTCGGGGCGTTTCCGCAGGCGATCCTGCCGAACACCCTGGTGCGTGAGCTGGGCGCGCTGGCCAAGCAGGCCGGGGTGCCGATGCCGCTGGTGGAGGAGGTCGCGGCCGACATCTTCATGGGCACGTTCACCGCGAAGTGGCGCACGGCGGCGGAAACCACGAGCCGGGCGCTGGCCGGCACGCTGTACGCGCGGTACTACGACCTGCCCGAAACGTGGGCGGCGGCGGCCCCGCGCCGTTTCCGCGCGTTCGCCCGGCGGACGGCCGACGACTTCGCCGACGTCTGCGTGGCCCGGGCGGCCGAGGCGCGCCCGAGGCCGGGGTTCGGTTCGGTCGCCGCCAACGGCACGGTGCTGGAGCAGAGCCAGATCCTCACCACGCAGAACCTCGCCGTCCTGGTGGAGACGCTGGGCCTGCGGGGGCGGGTCCGGGATTCGGCGCCGGAGCTGGCCGACGAGGTGTTCACGTGGGTGGTGCGCCGCCTGGCGATGCGGGTCGACCACCGGCACGCGGCCCTGCACGCGGTGAAGAACGCCGCCTACGCGTGGCGGCAGGCGCTCTTCTTCCTGAGCTTCTGCGCCGAGCCGGCCCAGCGGGCGGCGGTGGAGCGGCTGGCCGGGTCGGTGGACCGCGCGGGCCTGGCCGCCCGGTTCGGCCCGGCGGTGACCGGTCTGGCGCACGTCGTGGCGGGCGGCCGGTTCACCGCGGACGGCGAAGTCGAAGACGGCCCCGGCCGGCGGTTCCTCGGCTGGACGACGGGAACGCACTGGTTCCTGCCGGACCTCCGCGGCCGGTGAGGGTTAGCGGCGAAGCAGCTTCGCCGCTAACCCCGCGCCCTTCCGCCGCACCGGCAAGCGCCCCGCGACGGCGTCTTCGAGCAACGCCCCCACCGTCTCCCGGGCACACGACTTGTTCGCGCCGATGCCGCCCGACGGCCCGCGTTTGATCCAGCCCGCCACATACGTTCCCGGCATGCTCTCCACCCGGCCCGCCTGGTTCGGCACGGTCCCGGCGGCCTCGTCGAACGGCAGGCCCGGCACCGGCGCGCCGCGGAAACCGGCCGCCCGGACCACGCGGCTCGCCGTGATCTCGACCGCGCCTTCGGGTCCCGTCGCGCGGACACCGCGGACCTCGGTGTCGCCGGTGAACTCCACCGGCGTGGAGTGGAAGCGCAGCACGACCCGGCGACGGCCGTCCGGGGGCGACGCCGACCAGTCCACCGTCTCCCGGGACAAACCGCGCAACAGCGCCGCCTTGTCCTCCGGTGCGGCGGCGTCGATCGCCTGCCCGATCCGCGGGTCGTGGTTGTCCACCACCAGGTCGACGTCCGGCCGCGCGGCCAGCGCCAGCAGTTCCGACCGCGTGTACGCCGCCGTCTCGGGGCCGCGCCGGGCCAGCAGGACGACCTCGCGGACCTTGCCCGAGCGCAGCCGGGTCAGCGCGGCCGGCGCGATCGCCGTGCCCGCCAGCTCGCCCGGGTCCGCGGTGAGCACGCGGGCGACGTCGAGGGCGACGTTCCCGGTGCCGACCACCACGATCCGCTCGGCCGAGAGGTCGACGGCGTCCGGGTCGACGTCCGGGTGGCCGTTGTACCAGCCGACGACGTCTGCCGCCGGGAGGCTGCCGGGCAGGTCCTCCCCCGGCAGGCCGAGGCGCCGCGCGCCGGTGGCGCCGACCGCGTAGACCACCGCGTCGTGCCGCGCGGCCAGTTCGGCGGCCGTGACGTCGCGGCCGACCTCGGTGCCGAGCCGCAGCCGCAGGCGCGGGTGGTCGTGGAAGCGGGCGAAGGTCTCGCCGATCTTCTTCGTCGACGGGTGGTCGGGCGCGACGCCGTAGCGGATCAGGCCGCCGGCCACCGGCAGCCGGTCGACGAGGGTGACCCGGGCGTTGGTGTGCAGCAACAGGTCTTCGACGGTGTACATGCCCGCCGGGCCGGTGCCGACGACCGCGACGTCGAGGGGCGCGAAGTCGCTCGGGAGGACGCGGGTGAACGCCGGCGGCGCCCACCGGTGGAAGTTCGGGGCGACGGTGGCCTCGGCGAGGACGTCACGCCCCGCGTAGTACTCCGCGTTGATCTCCTCGTAGGCCTGCAGCGGCCCGGTCAGGTCACCGGCCGGGAAGACCGCGTCGACCGGGCAGGCGTCCGCGCAGGCGCCGCAGTCGATGCAGGTGTCCGGGTCGATGTAGAGCATTTCGGTCCGCCCGAAGTCCGGCTCGTCCGGGGTCGGGTGGATGCAGTTGACCGGGCAGACCGACACGCAGGTCGCGTCGGCGCAGCAGGTCTGGGTGATCGCGAAGGCCATGGCGTCAGATGAGGTTGGCGCGCTTGTAGAACCACAGCGACGGCTTGGTCAGCAGGCCGGCGGAGTGCAGGAACTCCATCAGCCCGGAGCAGCTCGAGCGCAGCATCGACTTGTGGTGCTCGTTCGCCTTCGCCTCGCGCCGCGCGCGCTTGCCGTCGAGTCCCGCGTTCTCGTACACCTTGTGGTTCACCATGCTGGTGACGATGAAGTACGACGCGACCGCGACGACGAAGCCGTTGATCTGGCGGCGCAGCCGGCCGGCGCCTTCGAGCCGTTCGCGGGTTTCCTCGCGGGCGAACTTCATGTGCCGGGACTCTTCGACGACGTGGATGTTGTTGATGGTGCGCACGAACGGCGCCACTCGCTCGTCGCGCATCCAGTCGCGCTGCATGACGTCGAGGACCTCTTCGGCGACGAGGATCGCGGCGTAGGCGGCCTCGCCGGTCGCGGTGGCCTTGAAGACGCGGCCGAGCTCGACGACGAACCGGCGCGGCCGGTAGGCGGGCGCGCGCAGTTTCGCCGCGCCGCGGGCGAACATGATCGAGTGCCGGCACTCGTCGGCGATCTCGGTGAGCGCCCACTGGAAGGCCGGGTCGGTCGGGTCCTTGGCGTAGAAGTCGCGCAGCACCATCTGCTGCAGGATCATTTCGAACCAGATCCCGGTGCTGGCCACCGACGCCGCCTCCTGGCGCGTCAGCTCGCGCTGCTGGCCGGGCGTCATGTCCGCCCAGTAGGAGGTGCCGTAGAGCGTGCTCCACTCGGGACTCGCGCCGTGGTGGTCGGTGTCGAGCGGCGTCTCCCAGTCGACCTCCTTGACGGGGTCGTACGAAAGCTGCTCCGACGAGTCGAGCAGGCGCCGGGCCATGGTCTCCCGGTCCGACACGGCGGTTTCGCGCTCGCTGGTGCTCGTCATGGCCGACCTCCTCGTCGAGTGTTACCGCAGTTCACTGTTACCAACCGTAACACATACTTCAACGGGTGCACACCCCGGCGCCGAGCACCCCTGCTTTTCGCTGTCGACGCGGGCGTGTCGCTCGCCAGGTCCGGAAAGTTCGGTGTACATTCGTTCACTCAATCCGTCGATCGGCAGGATCCGGTGCCTCCACGAAGCGACTCCGCGCTGCGCAGAAGCGTCCAGCGCCTGCTCACCGCCGCCCTGATCACCACCAACGTCATCGGCGCGCTGGTCGTCGTCGGGCTCGCGGCGCTGCTCATGCCGGCGCCGGGCATGTCCGGCGACCTGGTGCGCGTGACGGCGGTCGCGGTGCCGGTCTACGTCGTGTCCGCGGTGGTCGTCGGCACGCTCTGGGGCACCCGCGGGGCGCTGCGGACCCTGCGCTGGGCGGCCGAGGGCCGCCGCCCGGACGACGCCGAGCGCGCCGCGAGCCTCCGGGTGCCGCTGCGGCTCACCGTCGTGCAGGCCGTGCTGTGGGGCGTCGCGACGCTGGTGTTCGGCGGGCTGGCCGCGCTCGTCCAGCCTGCGGTCGTGCTCACCGAGTTCCTCGTGGTCGCCTTCGCCGCCGTCGTCGTCTGCGCGATCGCCTACCTCTTCGGCGAGCTCGCGCTGCGGCCGTACGCGGCGCTGGCCCTCGCGGACACGACGCCGCCGCGGCCGGTGCACGGCGGGGTCAACCTGCGGATGCTGCTGTTCTGGTGCCTCGGCACCGGGGTGCCGGTCGCGGGCCTGGTCGTCACCGCGGTGCTGGCGTGGGTGCGCGGCGACGTCTCCACGACGAAGCTCGCCGTGTCGGTCATCGTGCTCGGCCTGGTCGTGCTGTGCTTCGGCCTGCTCGTCACGGTGTTCACCGCCCGCGCGATCGTGAGCCCGATTTCGTCGGTGCGCGACGCGCTGGGCCGCGTCCGGGCGGGCGACTTCGGCGTCGAGATCCCCGTCTACGACAGCACCGAGCTCGGCCTGCTGCAGGCCGGCTTCAACAACATGGTGGCCGGGCTCGCCGAGCGGGAACGGATGCGCGACCTGTTCGGCCGGCACGTCGGGCACGAGGTCGCCGTCGAGGCCATGCGCTCGTCGGCGGAGCTCGGCGGCACGGTGCGCACGGTGTCGGTGCTGTTCGTCGACCTCGTCGGGTCGACGGCGCTGGCCGCGAGCCGCCCGCCCGAGGAGGTCGTCGGGCTGCTCAACCGGTTCTTCGCGGTGGTCGTCGACGAGGTCGACCGCCACCACGGGCTGGTCAACAAGTTCGTCGGCGACGCCGCGCTGGCCGTCTTCGGGGCGCCGGCCCCGCTCGGCGACCACGCGACGTGCGCGCTGGCCGCCGCCCGCGCGATCGCCCGCCGGCTGGCCGCCGAGGTGCCCGACGGCCCGGCCGGCATCGGCGTCGCGACCGGCGACGCGGTCGCGGGCAACGTCGGCGACCCGCGCCGTTTCGAGTACACGGTGATCGGCGACCCGGTCAACGAAGCCGCCCGGCTCACCGAGCTGGCGAAGAACGCGCCGGGCCGGCTGCTGGCCTCGTGGACGGCGGTTTCCTCGGCGGCGGAAGAAGAAACGGCCCGGTGGGTCGCGACCGAAGACGTCACACTGCGCGGCCGCAGCCGCCCCACGACCCTGGCCGCACCCCGCTAGCGCAGCGGGTCGACGTGCACCTTCGGCGCGGCGAACCGCTCGCCGCCGAGCACCGCGGCGACGCCGTCCAGCCCGACGGTCGCCCCGACCAGCGGCCGCGGGTCGATCGTGCCGGCGGCGTAGGCGGTGATCGTGTCGGCCAGCCCGGGTGACGCGGACAGCACGCCGACCGCCGTGACGTCCTTCATCACCAGGGCACGGGTGTCGATCGTGCTCGGCCGCGCGGACAGTCCGATGTAGACGATCCGGCCGGCCGGCTCCACCACCTCGACCGCGAGCGCGGGCAGCTCGGCCGCGCCCGAGGCGTCGACCACCGCGTCGAAGGGCAGGTCGGGGAGGGTCTCGCGGGTCCACGTCTCAGCGAAGCCGAGGCCGCGGGCGAACGCGAGCGGCTCCTGGCCCAGCAGGTGCACCTCGGCGCCGGCCGCTCGCAGGAACAGCGCGGTCAGCAGCCCGATCGTGCCGGGGCCGAGGACGAGCACGCGGTCACCCTCGCCGCCGTTCGTCGCCCGGGCGGCCCGCAGCGCGTTGCCACCCGGCTCGACGAGCGCGCCGAGCACGGCGTCGACCTCGTCGGGCAGCGCGTGCAGAGACCACGCGGGAACGGCGAGCCGTTCGGCCAGCGCCCCGGCCCGGCCGCCCCGGATCCCGACCTCCTGGCGGTTTTCGCAGGTGTGCTGGTGCCCGCGCCGGCAGCGGCGGCAGGTCCGGTCGCCGAGCATGGTGTCGCCCATGACGCGGCGGCCGAGCCACGCGGGGTCCACCCCGGCGCCGGCCGCGGACACCCGGCCCGCCCACTCGTGCCCCAGCCGCATCGGGAAGGCGGCGTGCCCCTCGCGCAGGTAGGCCATCTCGCCGGTGAAGAACTCGACGTCGGTGCCGCAGACGCCGGCGCGTTCGACGTCGACGACGACCTCGCCCGGCGCGGGCTCGGGCGAGGGCACCTCGAGGACCTCGCCCCGCCGGGGCCCGGTGAGCACGAAGGCACGCATGGAAGACATACCCGCATGCTCGCACCCCGGCGGTGCGGCCCGCACATCGTGGCGGCGGACGGTTATTTTCCCCATTCTTCGAAATGGCGCAAGAACAACGCCGGGTGCACTGAAAAGAAACTCCTTCCGACACGCCGGATATCGTGTAACGCGGTCCGGGCGAAACCGACTAACGCGATGTTTCCGCACCGTCGGAAAAGCCACCCGGGGAGGCACCGTGGACGTGCAGACCGAACGACCGTCCGAACAGCAGGAGGCCGTCGCCGGCCGCGCCGCGCGCCGCACCGGGCAGCGGCAGGCGAAGATCGCGCTGCTGCGGGAAAAGGGCGGGATCGCCCTCGCCGACGAGCCGAGCCGCGTGGCCACCCGGATCGACCGGCTCGGCCGGTACTACCCCGACGTGCGGCCGGTCAGCCCCGCGGCGATCGCCGCCGGCGACCCGGCCGCGATGACCGCCGCGGGCGCGATCCTCGAACGGATCATCCTCACCAACGACCTGCTCGGCGTCGGGTACCTCGAAGGCGGCGTCACGGCCTCGGCCGCCGTCGGCCGGGTGAACATCCGCGACGAACGCGGCCGGCTCGTCGGCTACGGCACGGGATCGCTCGTCTCACCGGACCTGCTGCTCACCAACCACCACGTGCTCCCCGACGCCGCGACCGCCGGGTTCAGCCTCATCGAGTTCGACTACCAGGACGGCGTCGACGGCCTGCCCCGGCCGGTGCGGGCGTTCGGCTTCGACCCGGACCGCTTCTTCGTCGCCGACGAAGACCTCGATTTTGCGCTCGTGGCGGTGAAGGCGACCGCCGACGAGCTGAGCCCCTTCGGGTTCAACCGGCTGATCGGGACCGAGGGCAAGGCGATCGTCGGCGACTTCGTCACGATCATCCAGCACCCCCAGGGCCTGAAGAAGCAGGTCGCCCTGCGGGAGAACCGGATCGTCGACGTCCTCGAGCAGTTCCTGCACTACGAAACCGACACCGAACCGGGCTCGTCGGGCTCGCCGGTGTTCAACGACCAGTGGGAGATCGTCGCGCTGCACCACGCCAGCGTCCGCGCCGACGGCCACGCCGAGTTCGGCAACTTCCTCAACGAGGGGATCCGGGTCAGCAGGCTGCTGGGATTCCTGCAGGGCAAGCAGTTCCCGCCCGCGCAGCAGGCCCTCGTCGACCGGCTCTCCACCCGCCCCGAACGCGCGAAGCCGGCCCGGCCGGTGGTGGAGGCGGCGGGCCCGCAGGTCCTCACCCTCACGATGCCGGTCGACATCCGGCTGCGCGCCGAGGCGCCCGCCGTCGCCGCGAGCCCGGAGACGGGCCGGATCGACCCGGACTACTCGAACCGCGAGGGGTACGACCCGGACTTCCTGCCCGGGCACACGGTTCCGCTGCCCGAGCTGTCCGACACGATGGTGCCGCTGGCGGCGACCAACCGGCAGGCCACAAGCGAGCCGCGGTACGTCCTGCCCTACCACCACTTCAGCCTCGTCATGAACAAGGAGCGGGGGCTGGCGTTCTTCACCGCGGTCAACATCGACGGCCGCCACAGCCGGGCGCTGCACCGTGAAGCCGACCACTGGTCACTCGACCCGCGTGTGGCCGTCACCGAGCAGATCGGCGAGGAGATCTACCGGGACAACCCGCTCGACCGCGGGCACCTGGTCCGCCGGCTCGACCCGGCGTGGGGCACGACCGAGGCGATCGCCCAGCTCGGCAACGACGACACGTTCCACTTCACGAACTGCTCACCGCAGCACAAGGACTTCAACCAGAACAAGACGACGTGGGCCGGGCTCGAGGACTACGTGCTGAAGAACGCCGACACCGCCGACCTCAAGGTCACGGTGGTCACCGGCCCGGTGCTGGCCGCGGACGACGACGCCTACCGCGGGGTCCGGCTCCCCCGGCAGTTCTGGAAGGTCGTCGTGATGGTGAAGTCCGACGGCACCCTGTCGGCGACGGCGTACCTGCTGAGCCAGGAGGAGCTGATCAAGGGCCTGGAGGCCGCGACCGAGTTCAGCTACGGCGCCTACCGCACCTACCAGGTGCCGGTCCGGCGGATCGCCGACCTCACCGGGCTGTCGTTCGGGGAGCTGCCCGCCGCCGACCCGCTGACCGGCCTGGAGTCGACGAACGAGGCCAAGGAGATCCGGGACCTGGCCGACCTGGTGCTCTGACCGGTCAGTCCGGCGTGCGGCCGGTGGCCCTGCCCGAACACGGCGAACGCGCACCCGGCCGAGCGTCGCCCGGGTCAGCTCGGCGCGCGGCCGGCGAGGATGTCGAAGGCGTGGCGGCGGTGCTCGGCGAACAGCTCGAGCGCCGCCTCCTTCTCCCGCGCCCGCAGTGCGTCGGCGAGCTGCCGGTGTTCGGCGGGGATGCCCGCCAGGTATCCCTCGGTGTCCACGCCGATGCGGGTCAGCAGGAACAGGTGCACCTGCGAGCGGATCGCCTCCCAGGCCTCGCGCAGGCGCCGGTGCCCGGCGGCGGCGTAGACCGCGTCGTGGAAACCCAGGTCGCAGCGGACCATCTCGTGCTCGTCGGCCGCGCGCTCCATGCGCCGCACGGCGTCGTCGATCGTGGCCAGCTCGTCGTCGGACGCGCGCTCGGCCACCAGCGCGACGGCGAGCTGTTCGAGCGCCGCCCGCAGGCTGTCCAGCTCGGCGACGTCCTCATCGGACAGTGCGGTCACCGTGGTGCCCCGGTGCCATTCGCCGCGCACCAGGCCTTCGCGCTCCAGCCGCAGCAGCGCCTCTCGCACCGGCCCGCGGCTGACTCCCAGCGCCGCCGCCAGCTCCACCTCGCGCAGCTGGCTGCCGGGCGGGTAGACCCCGTCGAAGACGGCGTCGCGGATGCGGTCGGCGACCTCGTCGGCGAGCCCCCGCCGGCGGGCGGGCGTGACCTGGGCCGATCTGCTCATGTCGGAATGTTAACATCAGGACATGAGCATCCCCCGCTTCCACCTGGCCGTGCCGGTCGACGACCTCGACGCCGCCCGCCGCTTCTACGGCGAAGTCCTCGGGCTCGAGCAGGGCCGCAGCGCCGAGCGCTGGGTCGACTGGAACCTGCACGGCCACCAGTTCGTCACGCACCTGGCGGCGAGCGCGCCCGAGCGGGCCCACAACCCGGTCGACGGCCACGACGTGCCGGTGCCGCACTTCGGCCTGCTGCTCACCGTCGAGGAGTTCCACACCCTCGCCGAGCGTCTGCGCGCCGCCGGGACGCGGTTCGTGATCGAGCCCTATCTGCGGTTCGAGGGACAGCCCGGCGAGCAGTGGACGATGTTCCTGCTCGACCCCGCCGGGAACGCCCTGGAGTTCAAGGCCTTCGCGGACGACTCACAGGTCTTCGCCGTCTGAACGGCTCGACGTGTCGGACGCGCGCAGCGAGCCCGGGTGCGCCTTCGCGGCCGGGTCGTTGCGAGTCTTGACGAGACTGGCGACCGTCACGACGGCCAGGACACCGATGATCACCGCGAGGCTCACCGGCGTCGCGATCTCCGGGACCCGCTCGTCGATGTCGACGTGCGCCCAGTGGAGGATCAGCTTCACGCCGATGAACGCGAGGATCACCGCGAGCCCGGCGGAGAGGTACACGAGCCGGTCGAGCAGGCCCTTCACCAGGAAGTACAGCGCCCGCAGGCCCAGCAGCGCGAACGCGTTCGCGGCGAACACGATGTAGGGCTCTTCGGTCACGCCGAACACGGCCGGGATCGAGTCGAGCGCGAACAGCAGGTCCACCCCGCCGATCGCGACCAGGACGACCACCAGCGGCGTGACCGCCCGGCGGCCCGCCACCGTGGTTGTCAGCCGGCCGCCGTCGTAGCTGTCGGAGACCGGCAGCAGCCGCCGCGCGGTGCGGACCACCAGGTTGGTCTCGATGTCGGGGTCGGCGTCACGGTGGCGGAACAGCTGCACGCCGGTGTAGATCAGCAGCAGACCGAACAGCAGGAACATGAACGAGAACAACGCCAGCAGCGTCGCGCCGAGCGCGATGAAGATCGCCCGCATGACCAGCGCCAGCACGATGCCGAAGGTGAGCACCTTGTGCTGGTGCTCCTCGGGGACGGCGAACGTCGTCATGATGATCACGAACACGAACAGGTTGTCGACCGACAGGCTCTTCTCCACGATGTAGCCGGCGAAGTACTCGGCGCCGAACTCACCGCCGTGGGCCAGCGTCAGCCAGACCCCGAAGGCGACGGCGACGAGGATGTACCCCACCGACCACGCGACCGCCTCCCCGAACCCGACCCGGTGCGGCCGGAGCGCGGCGACCACGAGGTCGATCGCGAGCAGCGCCAGGATCACGCCGATGGTGAGAACCCAGGTGCCGACGCCGATGCCCATCCGCTCCCCTACTTCGGTCGTTTGTCCCGATTGTACGGAAGGTCCGGATCACTCGCCCGTGCCGTCCACTGTGGACCGCCGCGGTGACGGTGGGTGCGGCCCGGTCACGGACCGTACAGTCGCTTGCCCCCGGCCGCCACTCCGGACGTTGCGCCGAGGTTGCCCCACCCCCGTACCTGCGGGTTACCGTGGTGGACGGCCCTGGAGGTGGCGGTGGACGAAGGAGTCTGCGCGGTCCGGCCCGGCACCGACGTCGCCGGGCACGCCCGGCTGCTGGCCGGCATCCACGACGCCGTCCTCGCCGGACGGCCGCCCGAGACCGCCCCGCGGCGGCTCGTCGCCCGCTCCTGGCGCCGCGTCGCCGCGCAGGGTGTCGACCCCGACCGACCGCCCGCACCCGACCCGGTCGACGCCGCCGAGGTCGAACGGCGGCGGACCCGCAGCCGGCTGCGCGAAGTCCTGCCGGAGCTGCGAGGCGCGCTGACGTCGGTCGCCGAGGACGCGCACCACCTGATGGTCGTCACCGACGCCGACGGTGTTGTGCTGTGGCGCGAAGGGGCGCGCCGGGTGCGGCATCGGGCCGACTCGCTCGGCTTCACCGAAGGCGCCACCTGGTCCGAGCCCGCGATCGGCAGCAACGCGATCGGCACCGCGCTCGCCGAGGCGGCGCCCGTGCAGATGTTCGCGGCCGAGCACTTCGTGCGCTCGCACCACACCTGGGCCTGCACCGCCTACCCCGTGCACGACCCGCGCACCGGCGAGCTGCTCGGGATCGTCGACGTCAGCGGGCCGGCCGAGACGGTCCACCCGATGACCGTCGCGCTGGTCGGGACGTCGGTGCGGCTCGCCGAGGCCGTCCTGCGGCAGCGTCACGAAATGCGGCTGGAAGGTCTCCGGCAGCTGTCCGGGCACGTGCTCGGGGGCGGGCCCGGGCTCGTCGTCGACGACCACGGCTGGGTCGCGGCGCAGAGCGGGGCTCCCGGGATCGACCGGGTCGCCGTTCCCCGCCAGGGTGTGCCGGTCGCGGTCCGCGGCGTCGGGGCGTGCGAGCCCGAGCCGGTGCCCGGCGGCTGGCTGCTGCGGCCGAGCCGCGGCGAAGCCCTGCGGCTGACGCTCGAGCTCGATCCGCCGCGCGCGATCGTGGAGGGCTCGGTGCGGTGGACGCACCCGCTCGGCCGGCGCCAGGCGGACCTGCTGCGGCTGATCGCGACCGCCGGACCGGCCGGGGTGTCGGCCGCGCAGCTGTCCGAGACGCTCTACGGCGACCGCACGCACCTGGTGACCGTGCGCGCCGAGCTGTCCCGGCTGCGGAAGGTCGTCGGCGGCCTGCTGCTCGCGCGGCCGTACCGGATCGCCGCCGGGGTCGACGTCGTCCTGATGCAACCCTAGGGCAACCCTTTCCCCGGGCCCGGCCGGCGGTGTTGGCTGCGCAGAGCGCGCCGCCGACGAAGACGGTGCCCGAGACGGGGAGGTCCGCTCATGACCCAGACCCTCGAACCGGCCGCGGCGATCGGCGCCCGGCAGCGCGTCGAAGGCTGGCTCGCCGACTTCGAGGCCGCGCTCGCGGCCCGTGACGCCGACCGGGCCGCCGCCCTCTTCGCCACGACGTCGTTCTGGCGCGACCTCGTCGCGTTCACCTGGAACCTCAAGACCGTCGAGAACCGCGACGGCGTGAAGGACCTCCTCCTCGCCACGATGGACACCGCCGACGCGACCGGCTTCCACCCCACCGAGGAGCCCACCGAGAACGACGGGGTGGTCGAATCCTGGATCGGCTTCGAGACGGCCGCCGGGCGCGGGCGCGGCCACCTGCGCCTCACCGACGAAGGCGCGTTCACCTTCCTCACGACGTTGCACGAGCTCAAGGGCCACGAGGAGCCGCTCGGCACGACCCGGCCGAAGGGCGCCGAGCACGGCATCCACCGCGACCGCGTCACCTGGGCGGAGGCGCGGCGAGCGGAGGCCGAGGAGCTGGGGACGACCACCCAGCCCTACGTCGTGGTCATCGGCGGCGGGCAGGGCGGGATCGCGCTGGGCGCCCGGCTGCGCCAGCTCGGCGTGCCGCACGTCGTCGTCGACCGGCACGCCCGCCCCGGCGACCAGTGGCGCGGGCGGTACAAGTCGCTGTGCCTGCATGACCCGGTCTGGTACGACCACCTGCCCTACCTCGACTTCCCGCGCACCTGGCCGGTGTTCGCGCCGAAGGACAAGATCGCCGACTGGCTGGAGATGTACACGAAGGTCATGGAGGTGAACTACTGGTCGTCGACGACCTGCAAGAACGCCTCCTACGACGAAGAAGCGAAGGAATGGACGGTCGTCCTCGACCGCGACGGCGAAGAAGTCGTCCTCAAGCCGAAGCAGCTGGTCTTGGCGACCGGCATGTCGGGCAAGGCGAACGTTCCCGTGCTGCCCGGTCAGGACCGCTTCCGCGGCGACCAGCACCACAGCTCCCAGCACCCGGGGCCGGACGCCTACCGCGGCAAGAAAGCCGTCATCGTCGGGTCCAACAACTCGGCGTTCGACATCTGCGGCGCGCTGTGGGAAGCCGGCGCCGACGTCACCATGGTCCAGCGCAGCTCGACGCACATCGTGCGGTCGGACTCGCTGATGGACCTCGGGCTCGGCGACCTCTATTCGGAGCGCGCGCTCGCCGCGGGCATGACGACGCAGAAGGCCGACCTGACCTTCGCCTCGCTCCCCTACCGGATCATACACACGTTCCAGCAGCCGGTGTACGCCGCGATCAAGGACCGCGACCAGGAGTTCTACGACCGCCTCGAAGCGGCGGGCTTCCGCCACGACTGGGGTGACGACGACTCCGGCCTGTTCATGAAGTACCTGCGCCGCGGCTCCGGCTACTACATCGACGTCGGCGCGGCCGACCTGGTGGCCAACGGCGACGTGAAGCTGGCGCACGGCCAGGTCGTCGAGCTGACCGAGACGTCCGTGGTCCTCGAAGACGGCACGGAACTGGAGGCGGACCTGGTCGTCTACGCGACGGGCTACGGCTCGATGAACGGCTGGGCGGCCGACCTGATCAGCCAGGAGGTCGCCGACAAGGTCGGCAAAGTGTGGGGCCTGGGCTCGGACACGACGAAGGACCCGGGCCCGTGGGAGGGCGAGCAGCGCAACATGTGGAAGCCCACCCAGCAGGAAGGACTGTGGTTCCACGGCGGGAACCTGCACCAGTCCCGGCATTACTCGCTGTACCTGGCGCTGCAGTTGAAGGCGCGGGCGGAGGGTCTGCCGACGCCGGTCTACGGGCTGCAGGAGGTGCACCACCTGGCCTAGAACGACAGCGCGCTCACGGGGTCGCCGAACAGCAACGCGGTCCCGTGGGCGCGCTTGAAGTACAGGTGGGCGTCGTGCTCCCAGGTGATCGCGATGCCGCCGTGCAGCTGGATCATCTCCGCCGTCGCGTGCGAAAACGCTTCGCTGCACACGACTTTCGCCGTCGTCACGGCTTCCGCGTCCCCGTCCACCAAGGCCGCATACAGCGCCGAGCGGGCCGCCTCGATGTGGACGTGCACGTCCGCCATCCGGTGCTTCAGTGCCTGGAACGACCCGATCGGACGGCCGAACTGGCGGCGTTGCTTCGTGTACTCCACCGTCAGTTCCAGCGCGCGGGCGGCCGCGCCGACCTGCTCGGCCGCCACGGCGATCGTGGCCGTGTCCAGCAGCTTCCGCAAAGGGAAGCCGTTGGTGTCCAGGCGCCGGGCCGGTGTTTTCTCGAAGTCCACCACCGCCAGGCGCCGGGTCGGGTCCAGCGTGGTGACGCGCTCCCGGCGGACGTCCTCGAGCGGCACCTCGAACAGGCCGATCCCGTCCGGGGTGCGGGCCAACGCAAAGAGCGTGTCCGCGATGTCGCCGTCCAGGACGTAGTGGGCGCGGCCGTCGAGTCCGGTGTCCGACGCGGTCAGGCCCGGCGACCAGACTTCGTCCGACCAGGCCAGTGCGGCGAGGGTCGTGCCCGCGGCGATGCCCGGCAGCAGGCGCTCGCAAGCTTCGTCGTTTCCCGTGCGCAGCAACGCTTCGCCGCACAGCACCGCGGAGCCCAACATCGGGGCGGGGGTGAGCGTGCGGCCGAGTTCTTGCAGGACAACACACGCTTCGGCCAGGCCGGCGCCCGCGCCGCCGTAGTGTTCGGGGATCGTGAGCGCGGCGACGCCGATCTGCTCGCACAGCGTCGACCAGAGCTTGTCGTCGTACCCGAGTGGTGAGTCCATGGCGGCCCGGACCGCCTCCGGGCCCGACCGGCGGGTCAGCAGCGACCGCACCGCGTCCCGCAGGGCCTGGGCTTCCTCGGTCTCCAGCGGATCGGTCATCGCAGCTCCGCCAGGACTCGCGCCCGGTGGAACGCCCCGGTTCCCCAGGCGCCGACCAAGGCCCGCACCTTCGTCAGCCGGAGGCCCAGGTCGTGTTCGGCGGTGTAGCCGATGGCGCCGTGCACCTGCAACGCCGTGCGCGCGGCGAGGTACGCGGCGTCGCCCGCCATCACCTTCGCCGCCGAGACGTCACGGGCGAACGTGTCGCCGGCGACGGCCGCGCCGTACAGCAGCGGCCGGGCGAGTTCGAGCTGCGTCACGACGTCGGCGAGCAGGTGCTTGACCGCCTGGTACTCGCCGATCGCGCGGCCGTACTGGCTGCGTTGCTTGGCGTAGGCGACCGAGGCGTCGAGCAGCCACTGACCCGCCCCGAGCAGCTGCGCGGCCACGGCCAGGACACCCCGGTCGAACGCGACCGGATCCGCCGCGGTGGGCCGGGTGGTCCCGGTGATCCGGAACAGCCGCCGGGCCGGGTCGACCGACCGGACGAGCTCGGTCCCGACACCGGACACCTCGCCCTCGTTGAGGTCGAGGACCACCCCGGCGACGTCGGCGTCCAGGGCGAGCGGCACCTCCGGCGGCGCGACGACCGTGGCCAGCAGGTCACCCTCGGCGAGTGCGGTGAGCCGGTCCCCGGTCAGCACGGAAGGCGCGACGGCCGCCGTTTCGACCAGCGGGCCGGGCACGGCGTGGTACCCGAGCGCTTCGAACGCGACCACCAGGTCGACCGGGGTGCCGCCGAGCCCGCCGTGGTCTTCGCCGACGAGCAGCGCGGGCACCCCGAGGTCGGCCAGTCCGCGCAGGAGCTTCAGGCCGCGGTCGTGGTCCCCGGCGGCCCAGGCGCGGGTGGCGGCCGCGGTGTCGGCGTTGTCCAGGAAGTCGTGCAGGGACGCGGAGAACTGGCGCTGCTCCGGTGACAGCTGGAACCTCATCGGCGCGCCTCCCTCGGAAGTTTCAGCAGCCGTTCGGCGATCGTGTTGCGCTGGATCTGGTCGGTGCCGCCGTAGATCGGCCCGGCCAGGGAGAACAGGTAACCGTCGACCCAGTCCGCATTCGTCTCCGCGGCCGGGCCGAGCACGTCCAACGCCGTCTCGTGCAGCTCGACGTCCAGGTGCGACCAGAACAGCTTGTTCACACTGGACTCCGGGCCCAGCTCACCACCGTCGGCGAGGCGGCTCACCGTGCCGAACGTGTAGAGCCGGTACGCGCGGGCGCCGATCCAGGCGTCGGCGACACGGTCCTGTGTGGACGGTGGACACTCCTTCGCCCACCAGAGATCCACGAGCCGGTCGGCCGCGGCGAGGAACCGCCCCGGGCTGCGCAGTGATAGTCCACGCTCGTTGTTCGCCGTCGTCATCGCGACCCGCCAGCCCTGCCCCGGCTCGCCGATGACGTCCTCGTCCGGCACGAAGACGTCGTCGAGGAAGATCTCCGCGAACCCCGGCTCGCCGTCCAGCTGCGGGATCGGCCGGACGGTCACGCCGCCGGCACGCAGGTCGAGCATGAAGTACGTCAGGCCGTGGTGCCGCTGCGCTTCCGGGTCGGTCCGGAACAGCCCGAACGCGCGATCGGCGAAGGAGGCCCGTGAGCTCCAGGTCTTCGCGCCCGACAGCCGCCAGCCGCCGTCGGTCCGCACCGCCGTGCTCCGCAGGGCCGCGATGTCGCTGCCCGCCTCGGGTTCCGACCACGCCTGCGCCCAGACCTCGTCGCCGCGGGCCATCGCGGGCAGGATGCGGTCACGCTGCTCCTGCGTCCCGTGCGCGAACAGCGTCGGGCCGAGCATGAAGATCCCGTTCTGGCTCACCCGCCCCGGCGCCCGCGCGGCGTAGTACTCCTCTTCGAACAGCAGCCACTGCAGCATCGACGCGTCCCGGCCGTGGTACTCCCGCGGCCACGCCACGACCGACCACCGCGCGTCGGCCAGCTCGGCCTCCCACTCCCGGTGCGCCGCGAAACCCTCGGCCGTGTCCATCGACGGCAACTCCCGGACGTGCTCGGAAAGCCACGAACGCGCTTCGGCCCGGAAGGCCTCGGAGGCCTCGTCGATGTCGAGGTCCATCAGGTCCCCTTGTTCGCGTCGCGCATCGACCGCGCCGACTGCCCGCCGAGGGAGTCTTCCGACGTCTCCGCGTTGTGGGCGTGCGCCAGGTGGTGCAGCCCGAACACGGAGTCCATTCCGGACCGCATGCCCATCAGGTCTTCGGCCTGGTTGACGGCTTTCTTCGCCAGCGCGAGACCGAACTGCGGCATCCCGCCGATCTTCTCCGCCAGCTCCAGCGTGTGCTGCTCCAGCTCGGCGCGCGGGACGATCCGGTTGATCATCCCCCATTCCTTGGCCTGCTGGACGGTGAAGCGCTCGCCGGTGAACAGCACCTCCTTCGCCGCCCGCGGGCCGAGCACCCACGGGTGCGCGAAGTACTCGACACCGGGAATCCCCATGCGCACCACCGGATCGGCGAAGAACGCGTCGTCGGAAGCGACGATGAGGTCGCAGACCCAGGCGAGCATCAGCCCGCCCGCGATGCACGCGCCCTGCACACTCGCGATCATCGGCTTCGGGAGCTCCCGCCAGCGGCGGCACATGCCGAGGTAGACCTCGGACTCGCGGGCGAACCGCTGGTCACCGCCGGCCCGGTCGGTGTGGTCCCACCACAGCACCGCGCGCCGGTCGAACGGCTGGTCCACGTCGCGGCCCGGGGTGCCGATGTCGTGCCCGGCGGAGAAGTGCTTGCCCTCCCCCGCCAGCACGATCACCTTGACCTCGGCGTCGTTCACCGCACGGGTGAAGGCGTCGTCGAGGGCGTACGTCATCGCCGAGTTCTGCGCGTTGCGGTACTCGGGCCGGTTCATGGTGACCACCGCGACCGGCCCGCGGCGCTCGTAGCGGACGACGTCCTCGCTCATTTCGTCTCCTCACTGAGCAGCCGCTTCAGCACCTTGCCGGAAGCGTTTCGGGGCAGCTCGTCCAGGAACTCGACGAACCGCGGGGTCTTGTAGTTGGCGAGCCGCTCGCGGCAGAACGCGATGACGTCGGCCGAAGTCAGGTCGTCGCCGACGACGAACGCCTTGCCGACTTCGCCGAGCCGCTCGTCCGGCACGCCGATCACGGCGACGTCGCGCACGCCGCCGAGCTCGGTCAGCGTGTGTTCGACTTCGGCCGGGTAGACGTTGAAGCCGCCGCAGATGTACATGTCCTTGAGCCGGCCGGTGATCGTGAGGTACCCGTCGGCGTCGAGCTCGCCGACGTCGCCGGTGTGCAGCCAGCCGTCTTCGTCGACGGCCTTCGCGGTGGCCTCGGCGTCGTCGAGGTACCCGAGCATCACGTTCGGCCCCCGCAGGACGACCTCGCCGGGCGAGCCGTGGATCTCGACCTCGAACCCGGCGGTCGCCCGGCCGGACGTCCTCGCGACCAGCTCGGCGTCGTCTCCCGGCCGGCACATCGTGACCACGACGGCTTCGGTGAGCCCGTACGCCGTCAGGACGATCTCGAAGCCCAGCTCCGCGCGCATGCGCCGGACGAGCGACGCGGGCACGGTCGCCGCGCCGGTGACCGCGAGCCGCAGCGACGAGACGTCCCGGTGAGGCTCGCGCAGCAGCGACTGGAAGATCGTCGGCGCGCCTGGGAGCACCGAGATGCGCTCGCGTTTGATGACGTCGAGCGCCGCACGGACGTCGAAGACCGCCTGCGGGACGATCGTCGCGCCGGTGAGCAGGCCGACCACGATCCCGGCCTTGTAGCCGAAGCTGTGGAAGAACGGGTTGATCACCAGGTAGCGGTCGTCGGCGGTGACCTGGCCGCAGTCCGCCCAGGCCGCGGCGACGTCGACCACCTGGCGGTGCGCCGACAGCACACCCTTCGAGCGGCCGGTCGTGCCCGAGGTGAAGAGGATGTCGCTGACGTCCTCGGGCCGGACGGCGTCGGCGCGGGCCTCGGCGTCGGCCAGGGGCACGCGGTCGGCTTCGGCGAGGAACTCGTCCCAGCCCAAGGTGCCTGCGACCGCGCGGTGAGGTTGTTCGAGCGGCACGCGGACCACGGTGTCCGGCAGGTCCGCGCCGGTCGCGACGATCGCGGCGTGGCGGTCGGCGCCGAGGAAGTCGGCCGCCACGACCAGGGCCTTCGCCCGGCTCCGGACCAGCAGGTCCACGGTCTCGGCGGCGGTGAACCGGGTGTTGACCGGGATCAGCGTCGCGCCCGCGTAGAGCGCGCCCAAAGCCGTCAGGACCCAGTGGTGGGTGTTCGGGAGGGTGATGGCGACGCGGTCGCCGGGCTGGACACCGCGTGCGACGAACGCCCGCGCGACCGACTGAACACGTTCCAGAAGGTCGTCGAAACCGAGGCGAAGGGAGCCGTCGACGAGCGCCTCGGCGGAGCCGAACTTCGCTGCGGCATCGCGGACGACGGCCGGGATCGTGGTCTGTCCCACCACACCCTCCTCTGGACCGACAAACTAGAACGTGTTCTCATTACCCTAGGTGCCGGACCGGCCCGGCAGCAAGGAGGCGTGTGTGGAACCGACGCGATTCCGCCGCGAGGTCGCGGGCTGGCTCGCGGACAACCTGACCGGCGAGTTCGCGGAACTGCGCGGCCTCGGCGGCCCGGGACGCGAGCACGAAGCGTTCGACCTGCGCCTGGCCTGGGAACGCCACCTCGCCGCCGCGGGCTGGACGTGCGTCGGCTGGCCTCGCGAGTTCGGCGGCCGCGGCCTGTCCCTCGACGAGCAGGTCGCCTTCCACGAGGAGTACGCCGCCTCGGGCGCGCCCGCGCGGGTCAACCACATCGGCGAGCAGCTGCTCGGCCCGACGCTCATCGCGTTCGGCACGCCTGAGCAGCGGAAACGGTTCCTGCCGAAGATCGTCGCCGTCGAAGAGCTCTGGTGCCAGGGCTACTCCGAACCCGGCGCCGGTTCCGATCTGGCCGCCGTCTCGACGTCGGCCGTCCTGCGTGACGGCGCGTGGGTGGTGAACGGCCAGAAGATCTGGACGTCCCTGGCTCATGTGGCGGACTGGTGCTTCGTCGTCGCCCGCACCGAACCCGGGTCGCAACGCCACCACGGCCTGTCGTATCTGCTGGTGCCGCTGCGCCAGGACGGCGTCACCGTGCGGCCGATCCAGCAGCTGACCGGCACCTCGGAGTTCAACGAAGTCTTCTTCGACGACGCCTGCACCTCCGCGGAAATGGTCGTCGGCGAGCCCGGCGACGGCTGGAAGATCGCCATGGCCACGCTCGGCTTCGAGCGCGGCGTCTCGACTCTCGGCCAGCAGATCGGCTTCCGCCGCGAGCTCGACGACATCGTCGCCGAAGCGAAGCGCACCGGCACCTACGACGACCCCCTGCTGCGCACCGACCTCACCCGCGCCCGCATCGGCCTGCGTGTGCTGCGCGCGCACGCGCTGCGGACGCTCGGCCGTCCCGCCGGACCGGAGGTCGCCGTCGGGAAGCTGCTGTGGGCGCAGTGGCACCGCGGGCTCGGCGAGCTGGCGATGCGGGCGCGGGGCGCACGCTCGCTGGTCGCCGCCGGCGCCGAGCTGGACGACGCCCAGCGGCTCTACCTGTTCACCCGCGCGGACACGATCTACGGCGGGTCGGACGAGATCGAGCGGAACATCATCGCCGAGCGGGTGCTCGGCCTGCCGAGGGAGGCACGACCGTGATCCCGCAGTACCCACCCGGCCACGACCTGCTGTCCGGGAAGGTCGTCGTGGTCACCGCCGCCGCGGGCACCGGCATCGGCTCGGCCGTGGCCCGCCGGTGCCTGGAGGAGGGCGCGAGCGTCGTCGTCTCCGACTGGCACGAACGGCGGCTCGGCGAGAAGGCGGCCGAACTGGCCGCGCTTGGCAAGGTGCACGCGATTCCCTGCGACGTCACGGCCGAGGACCAGGTCCAGGCGCTGATCACCGGCGCGGTGGAGCACTTCGGACGCCTCGACGTGATGGTCAACAACGCCGGGCTGGGCGGCACGAAGTCCGTGCTGGACATGGCCGACGACGAGTGGTCGCGGGTCCTCGACATCACGCTCACCGGGACGTTCCGCTGCACCCGCGCGGCGCTGAAGCAGTTCGTCGCCCAGGGCGGCGGCGGGGCGATCGTCAACAACGCGTCGGTGATCGGCTGGCGCGCCCAGGCCGGGCAGGCGCACTACGCCGCCGCGAAAGCCGGAGTCATGGCGCTGACGCGGTGTTCGGCGCTCGACGCCGCCGAGCACGGCGTCCGGATCAACGCCGTCGCGCCGAGCCTGGCCATGCATCCCTTCCTCGCCAAGGTGACCAGCGACGAGCTGCTGGAAGACCTGACCAAACGCGAAGCGTTCGGCCGCGCCGCCGAGCCGTGGGAGGTCGCCAACGTGATGGTCTTCCTCGCCAGCGACTACGCGAGCTACCTCACCGGCGAAGTCGTCTCCGTCAGCAGCCAGCACCCCTAGGAGCCCCCGTGCCCGAAGCCTTCCTCCTCGACGCGGTCCGCACCCCGGTGGGACGCCGCGGCGGCGCGCTGTCCGGCTGGCACTCCGCCGACCTCGCCGCGCACGTCATCCGGGCGGTCGTCGAACGCGCCGGCGTCGACCCGGACCTCGTCGACGACGTCATCCTCGGCTGCACGGACACCCTGGGCCCGCAGTCCGGGAACATCGCGCGAACAGCATGGCTGGCCGCGGGGCTCCCGGACCACGTGCCCGGCGTGACGATCGACCGGCAGTGCGGGTCGAGCCAGCAGGCCGTGCACTTCGCCGCGCAGGCCGTCATGTCCGGCACGCAGGACCTGGTGCTGGCCGGCGGGGTGCAGAACATGAGCCGCATCCCGATCAGCGCGGCGATGCTGGCCGGGCGCGAGTACGGCTTCGACGACCCGTTCTCCGGCTCGAAGGGCTGGCAGGAGCGCTACGGCAGTGTCGAGGTCTCGCAGTTCCGCAGCGCCGACATGATCGCCGCGCACTGGGAGATCAGCCGGTCCGCCATGGAGGAGTACGCGCTGCGCAGTCATCAGCGCGCGCTCGCGGCGATCGACGAAGGCCGCTTCGACGCCGAAATCGTCCCGGTCGACGGCTTCCGGCAGGACGAGGGCCCGCGTCGCGACACGACGCTGGAGCGGATGCGCGGCTTGAAGCCGCTCAGCGAAGGCTCCCGGCTGACGGCGGCGGTGGCCAGCCAGATCTCCGACGGCGCGAGCGCGGCGCTGGTCGCGTCCGACCGCTTCGTCCGCGAGCACAGCCTGACCCCGCGGGCGCGCATCCACCACCTGTCGGTGCGCGCGGCCGACCCGGTGTGGATGCTGACCGGCCCGATCCCGGCGACCGCACAGGCGCTGCGGAAGGCCGGGCTGAGCGTCGAGGACATCGACCTGTTCGAGGTGAACGAGGCGTTCGCGAGTGTGGTCCTGGCCTGGCTGGACGAAACCGGCGCGGACCCCGACCGGGTCAACGTGAACGGGGGCGGGATCGCCCTCGGCCACCCGATCGGGGCCACCGGCACCAAGCTCCTGGCGACGCTCCTGCACGAGCTGGAGCGCCGCGGCGGCCGCTACGGCCTGCAGACGATGTGCGAAGGCGGCGGCACCGCCAACGTCACCATCATCGAGCGGCTCTAGCTCAGCCGAGGGCGCGCAGCTTCGGCAGCACGTCCTCGGAGAACTGGCTCAGGAACCGCTCCTGGTCGTGCCCCGGGCCGTGGAAGACGAGGTGGTTGAGACCCGCGTCCAGGTACGGCTTGATCTGCGCCACGGCCTCGTCCGGGTCGGACGCGACGATCCACCGCTTCGCGACCTGCTCGATCGGCAGCTCGTCGGCCAGCCGTTCCATCTCGTCGGCCGAAGTGACGCTGTGCTTCTGCTCCGCCGACAGCGACAGCGGCGCCCAGAACCGCGTGTTTTCCAGCGCCTTCTCGTGGTCGCGGTCGTAGGACAGCTTGATCTCGATCGTCCGGTCGATCTCCTCGACGGTCTTCTCGGCCGCCTCCGCGCCTTCCTTGACCGCCGGCATCAGCTTCTCGGTGTAGAGGTCCATGCCCTTGCCGGACGTGCAGATGAACCCGTCGCCCGCGCGGCCCGCGTACTTGGCCACCACCGGCCCGCCCGCGGCGATGTACACCGGCACCGGCTGCTCCGGGCGGTCGTAGATGCGCGCGTCGACCAGCTTGTAGTACTCGCCGTCGAAGTTCACGTTGTCGCTGGTCCACAGCTCGCGGATCAGCTTGATCGACTCACGCAGCCGCGCGAAGCGCTCCTTGAACTCCGGCCACTCGCGCCCCGACACGGCGATCTCGTTCAGCGCCTCGCCGGACCCCACGCCGAGGATCACCCGGCCGCCCGACAGCAGCGACATCGTCGCGAACGCCTGGGCGATCACCGCCGGGTTGTACCGGAACGTCGGGGTCAGCACGCTCGTGCCGATCTGCACCCGCTTCGTGCGCTCGGCGACCGCCGGCATCCATGCCAGCGCCCACGGCGCGTGGCCGCCTTCGTGCCGCCACGGCAGGAAGTGATCCGACACCCAGACCGAGTCGAGGCCGGCCTCTTCGGCGCGCACGGCGTATTCGACCAGGTCCCGCGGTCCGAACTGCTCCGCGGAAGCCTTGTAACCGACCTTCAGCGCCACCCTCGCTCATCCTCCCGTTTCCCGGCCGAGGCGGCGAAGGATCTCACCTGCCCCGGCCACTGTGCCCTCGACGATTTCGGCCACCGTGGGCAGGTCGTGGATCATGCCCACCACCTGTCCCGACGCTAGCACTCCCGCGTCCGTCCGGCCGTCGACGAGCCCCGCGCGCAGCAGCATCGGGGTGTTCGCCGCCATGACCAGCTGGCTCCACGTCAGTGCGTTGCCGTGCTTCATCGCCAGGCCTTCTTTGACCATCGCAACCGGGGACAGTCCGGTGATATTCCGGAAGCGGAGCGCGTTTTTCGCCGCCTGCGCCAGCCCGCGCAGCCGGCCGGTGCGCTCCAGCTTGTCGACCAGGTCGGTGCGCAGGACCCGGTGCGGCAGGCCGTCGACGCGCCGGGTGACCACCGTCCCGGTCAGACCCTGCTCGAGGTAGACGCGCTTGACCTCGTCCGGGACGGTGCTCTCCTTGCTGAGCAGGAACCGGGTGCCCATCGCGACACCGGCCGCGCCGTAGGCCAGCGCGGCGGCGAGGCCGCGCCCGTCGAAGAACCCGCCCGCGGCGACGACCGGGATGTCGACGGCGTCCAGCACGCTCGGCAGCAGCAGCGTGGTCGCCACTCCCCCGGTGTGCCCGCCGCCTTCGCCGCCCTGGACGATGACGGCGTCCGCGCCCCAGGCCGCGACCTTCTCGGCGTGCCGGGCGGCCCCGACCGAGGGGATCACGACGATCCCGTGGTCGCGCAGCTTCGCGATCATCTCCTTGCGCGGCGCGAGCGCGAACGACGCGACCTTGACACCCTCGCGGATCAGCAGGTCGACACGGTCGCCGGCGTCGGCCGCGTCGGCGCGCAGGTTGACGCCGAACGGCTTCTCCGTCCGTTTCTTGACCTCCGCGACCGCCGCTTCCAGCTCGGGGTAGGTCATCGTGGCCGACGCCAGGATGCCGAGCGCGCCCGCTTCCGCCGTCGCCGACACCAGCCGCGGCCCGGCGACCCAGCCCATCCCCGTCTGGACGACGGGGTGGTCGATCCCGGCCAGCTCGGTCAGCGCCGTCTTCACGCCGGGACTTCCTTGTCGCGCAGGCCTTTCGGGTCCAGCACTTCGCGGATGATCCGCAGTTCTTCGTCCGTGGGCTCGCGGCTCGTTTCCGCGCCGTCGAAGTCGATCTCGAACGCGGTCGCCGCCGTGACCTCCTCGCGGGTGACGCCGGGGTGCAGCGACACCGCTCGCATCGAGTGCTCCGTCGTGCCGAAGTCGAACACCCCGAGGTTCGAGACGACCCGGTGCACGTCGTGGAACTTCTCGGCCGACGGTCCCGCCTTCGCGGCGTTGTCGTACCCCACGCCGGAAACGACGTCGACGCTGTCCACGAACACGCGCGTGCTGTGCCGGGGAACCCAGTAGCTGGTGCGGTGGTTGACGGTGTTGCCCGGCGCGCCGCGCACCCCGAGCAGCTGCTTTTTCGGCTGGGCGTGGTCGCCGATGGCGGAGATGTTCTGGTTGCCGTACCGGTCGACCTGGTTGGCGCCCATCACGACGTGCCGCCGTCCGTGCGGGACGATCGTGTCGAGCATCTTGCGGAACGGTTGCCAGCCCTCGACTTCCCCGTCGGTCGTGACCAGAAACGCCTCGCCGTCGGACATGAGCAGGTCGGGCTCGAAGGTCAGCCGCGCGAGCTTCGCGCCCAGCTGCGGGACCAGGCCCATCGGGCTGACGACGATCTCGCCGTCGCCGCGGAACAGCTCGGCCACCGCCACGACGGCGATCTCGGCCCGGGTCGCGCTCATGCCGCCTCCGCCTCGAACTTGTCCACTTCGGACAGATAACGCTTCTCGTCCCCGGACAGGAACCGGTCGGCGAACCCCGGCCACGCCTCGGGATCCTTCGCACAGGCGGCGTAGTGCCGCTGGAACCGCTCGTCGCGGCCGTAGTCCGGCACCGCCGTGGTGAAGTGCGCGCCGCGCGGCGCCTCGACGACACCGTCCACGCTGCCGCGGTTGAGCAGCAGCGACTGCACCGGCCCGCCCGCCATCAGCTCGGGCGTGTCGACGACTTTTTCGACCGAGACGAACCGCTTCGCCGCGGCCAGGCAGAACAGGTCGTCGAAGTACGGGTCCGGGCCGAGGTACTGGGCGTTGCCGCGGGCGTCGGCGCGGTTGAGGTGCACCAGCGCGACGTCCAGGTGCTGTGCGGGCACCGCGACCAGCTCCTCGCCGTCGGCGTAGGGCGACCGGACGGTCCGCAGGTCCGGGTTGGCCCGCATCACCTCCGAGCCGAGCCCGGCCCGCATCGGCAGGAACGGAAGCCGTTGCGCCGCTGCGGAAAGCGCCGCGCCGAACATGCCCTCGTCGTACTCGGTGACGGCGATCGCGCCGGTCTCGCGGGCGCGGCCGAACCACGGGTCGTACGGGATCGAGTCGAGCGTGACGAACCCGAACACGACCCGTTTCACCTTCCCGGCCGCGCACAGCAGGCCGACGTCGGGACCGCCGTAGGAGACCACGGTCAGGTCCTTCACGGGCGTGCGCAGGAGCGCGCGGACCAGCGCCATCGGCTTGCGCCGGGAGCCCCAGCCGCCGATGCCGATCGTCATGCCGTCGCGGATCTCCGCCACGGCGTCGTCGGCGGTCGTGCGCTTATCGGCCATTCAAGAACTCCTCGCGGGCTTCGTCGGACGCGCCGAGCAGGTTGAGCTCGAAGGTGAAGCCCTGCTCGAAGCGGTAGCTGCGGTGCACCTGCTGGGTGTCGATGCCGTTCAGGGCCTCCTTCGCGGCCCGGATCACCCTCGGGTCCTTCTTCGCGATGTCGCGAGCGACGGCCATGGCCGCGTCGTCGAGCCCGGCACGCGGCACGACCTCGTAGACCGAGCCGTGGGCGTGCAGCTCGGCGGCGGTGATGCGCCGGGCCGTGAAGTAGAGCGTGCGCATGAGGTGCTGCGGCACCAGCCGCGCCAGGTGTGTGGCGGCCCCGAGCGCCCCGCGTTCGACTTCCGGCACACCGAAGGTGGCGTCGTCGGAAGCGATGACGACATCGGCGTTGCCGACCAGGCCGATGCCGCCGCCGAGGCAGAACCCGTGCACCGCCGCGACCACCGGCACCGCGCAGTCGTAGACCGCGCCGAAAGCGGCGTAACAGCCTTTGTTCGCGCCGACGAGCGCGTCGTACCCGGCGCTGCGCTGGATCTCCTTGATGTCGACGCCGGCGTTGAAGCCCCGGCCTTCCGCGCGGAGCACGACGACGTGGACGTCCTGGTCGTCACCGGCCTTCTTGAGCGCGTCGGCCAGGTCGAACCACCCCTGCACGGGCAGCGCGTTGACCGGCGGGTAGTCGACGGTGATCACTTCGACGTGGCCGTCGCGCTTGGTGAGGATGCCCATCAGCTCGCTCCGTAGACGGGTTCGGGCTCGGGCGCGCGCTCGAGCAGGTCCTTCACGACCGGGCCGAGCTCGGCGGGGTCCCAGCGACCGCCCTTGTCGACGGCCGGGCCGCGCCGCCAGCTCTCCGCCACGGAGACCTTGCCGCCCTCGACCTCGAAGACGCGGCCGGTGACGTGCGCGGACTCTTCGCTGCCCAGCCAGACGACCAGCGGCGAGACGTTTTCCGGCGCCATCGCGTCGAAGCCCTCGTCGGGCCGCGCCATCGACGCGAACACCGCCTCGGTCATCCGGGTCCGCGCGGCCGGCGCGATCGCGTTGACGGTGATGCCGTACCGCGCCAGCTCGGCCGCCGCCACGACGGTGAGCCCGGCGATCCCCGCCTTCGCCGCCGAGTAGTTGCCCTGGCCGACGCTGCCCAGCAGCCCGGCGCCCGAGCTCGTGTTGATGACGCGCGCGCTCGGCGTCCGCCCGGCTTTGGCTTCGGCGCGCCAATGTTCGGCGGCGTGCCGCAGGGGCGCGAAGTGTCCCTTCAGGTGGACGCGGACCACCGCGTCCCACTCGTCCTCGCCGAGGTTGACCAGCATCCGGTCCCGGACGAAGCCCGCGTTGTTGACCAGCACGTCGAGGCGGCCGAAGTTCCCAAGCGCCGTCTCGATCAGGTCTTTCGCCCCGGCCCAGTCGGCGATGTCGTCGGTGTTCGACACGGCTTTCCCGCCCAGCGCCTCGATCTCGGCGACAACTCCGGCGGCCGCGTCCCCGTCCACGTCGTTCACCACGACCGGCGCGCCTTCGGCGGCGAAGGCGAGCGCGTGGGCCCGCCCGATGCCGCGGCCGGCGCCGGTCACCACGACCACGCGGTCCTGGCACAACCTGCTCACGAATCCTCCTCGTGGTTGACGTCGGCCGCGGCGAGGAACGCCGGGACCTCCCCGCCGCCGTGGACGCGCAGGGTGGCGCCGGAGACGTAGGAGGCGAGGCCGGAGGCGAGGAACGCGGCGCAGGCGCCGACCTCCTCGGGCTCGGCGAGGCGGCCCAGCGGCACGGTCTTGCCGACCGCCTCGATCGCGGCCTCGCCGCCGTAGTGCAGGTGGGCCTGCTCGGTGCGCACCATGCCGACGTCCAGGGCGTTGACCCGCACCTTGGGCGCCCACTCGACGGCGAGGCTGGCGGTGAGGTTGTCGAGCCCGGCCTTGGCGGCGCCGTAGGCGGCGGTCCCCGGCGACGCGCGGGTCCCGCTGACGCTGGAGATCATGACGATGGAGCCACCGCCGTCCTGGCGCTGCATGACGGCGTTGGCTTTTTGGGAGACCAGCAGCGGGGCGAGCAGGTTCAGCTGGACGATCTTCTCGTGCAGCCGCGGCGACGCCTCCGCGGCGGGCGCATACGGGGCGCCGCCGGCGTTGTTGACCACGACGTCGAGGCGGCCGTGGCGTTCGACGATCCCGGCGATCAGGGCGGCGACCTGGGCTTCGTCGCGCACGTCGCACCGGACGAACTCGGCGTCGGTGGGGGTTTCGTGCCGGGCGCAGGTGACGACGTGGGCGCCGTGGGCGAGGAAGACGTCGGTGATGCCCCGGCCCACGCCGCGGACGCCGCCGGTGACGAGCACTACGGCGCCGGTCAAGCCCAGATCGGTCTGCACAGCTCAAAACTAGAACACGTTCTCACTTTGGGCAAGGTGCCCACGCTGCAGGTGCGCGATACGGACTAGAACCCACTATCGAAGCTTGGGCAAGGAGACCACTTCAGCCGAACGGCTCGTCGCCACCGAGCCGCGGCGCCGGACCGGACTTGCCGAACGCACTGGCAACCCCGTCGTCCCCGAACGGCAGCTACCCCGAGGACGTCAGTCGCCCTTCGCGGCGTCGTACCTCGCGTTGGCTTCCACAACCTCAGGCATCTGCCCCTCAACATCCTCGATGAGCGACAGCAGCAGCGCCGCAGTCCGGCGGCCGCGCGGGGTCAAGCTGTACTCGACCTTCGGCGGGATCGTCGGCTGGGCCTCGCGGTGCACAAAACCATCGCGCTCAAGGGCCTGCAGGGTCTGGGCGAGCATCTTCTCGCTCACGCCCGACACGCGGCGGCGCAGGGCGTTGAAGCGGAGCGTGCCGTCGTGGAGGGCGGCCATCGCGAGGATCCCCCACCGGCCGGTGATGTGCTCGAGCGTCGCGCGGGAGGTGCAGGCCTGCGCGAAGACGTCGAACATCACCTGCCCGTGCTCGTCCAGCCACTCCGGCGCCTCGCTCATGGGTCAACGGTACCTCGCGACCCCGGGAAACCCAGGTGAGGATGCTCACTAGAAGTTTGCACTTTCTCAAAGTTAGTACACTCTGTGGGTAAGCATTCCAGGAGCGAGGAGAAGCAGATGATCGTGGTCACCGGCGCCACCGGCCAGCTCGGCCGCCTGGTCGTGGAAGGCCTGCTGAAGAAGGTCCCGGCCGCCGAGGTCGTCGCGGCCGTGCGCGACCCGGAGAAGGCCGGCGAGTTCGCCGCGCGCGGGGTGCAGGTGCGGCGTGCCGACTACGACGACCCGGCGAGCCTGGCCGCGGCCTTCGCCGGCGCGGACAAGGTGCTGCTGATCTCCAGCAGCACTCCCGGCCAGCGGCTCGCGCAGCACGAAGCCGTCGTCACGGCCGCTCGCGAAGCCGGCGTGCGGCACCTCGCGTACACGAGCGTCCTGTTCGCCGACACGACGAAGCTGTTCGTCGCGCCGGACCACAAGGCCACCGAGGAGGTCATCCGCGCGTCCGGCCTGCCGTTCACCTTCCTGCGCAACGGCTGGTACACCGAGAACTACGCGCAGACGATCAGCCAGGCCCTCGCGGTCGGCTCCTTCGCCGGCGCCGCGGGTGACGGCCGGCTGGGCGCCGTCCCGCGGGCCGACTTCGCGGAAGCGGCCGTCGAGGTCCTGACCGGCGAAGGACACGAGGGCCGGGTGTACGAGCTGGCCGGCGACGAGCCGTTCGGGTACGCCGACCTCGCCGCCGCGGTGACGGCCGCGGCGGGCACCGAGGTCACCTACCAGGACCTGCCGGTCGAGCAGTACCGCAAGGTCCTGGTCGGCGCCGGCTTGCCGGAGCCGGTCGCGGCGATGCTGGCCGACGCCGACCGCGGCATCGCGGCCGGCGAGCTGTCCTCGACGTCGGGCGACCTGAGCCGGCTCATCGGCCGGCCGACGACACCCCTGGCCGAGGCCGTCACCGCGTTCGTCAGCAGTTCGACGGCGCCGGCGCCCCGCTGAACCGCTTGACGATCCACTGGTGCGCGTCCGCGTTCCCGGCGAGGATGCCGGTCGCGTGGTCGGAGACGTACGTCTGCCACTGCTCACGGACACCCGCCGCGCAGTAGGTCCGGTGCAGCGTCTCCGCCTGTGGCGTGTTGACGATCTCGTCGGTGCTCGCGTGGTACTGGAACACCGGCACCCGCGGCGGGCTGGCGCCGAGCTTGTTCTGCGCCAGCCGCGCCTGCCATTGCGGCGTGCTCAGCGGGTTCGTCGTGGTGTAGTCACTGATCTTCTTGAACGAGTAGTTCAGCAACAGCTCGGCGACGCAGGCGTTCTTCTTCGCGTCGCCGAGCTGCTGCCGTCCGGTCGCGTTCAGGAACGAATCCAGCTTCAGGTCCGGGTACGCGGCATCGAGCCCCACCGCGGCGAAGGCCAGGAACCCGAACCCGACGTACCCGTCGAGTCCCTTGGCGACTTCGGTCAGGTCGGCCGGGACACCGCCGGCGACCACGCCGACGACGTTCAGCTCGGGCGCATACGTGGGCTGCTTCTCCCCCGCCCACATCGATCCGCCGCCACCCTGCGAGTACCCCTGGAAGATCACCTTCGCCGACTTCGCCAGCCGCGCCGACGGCAGGTTCTGCGCCGCCCGCACCGAGTCGATCACGGCCGGGCCCATGGACTGGCCGGTGATGTAGGTCGGCACCGTCGTCGGCGAGTAACCCTCGTAGTCGGTCACCGCGACCGCGTACCCGCTGGACAGCGAGTCGTTGATCGCCGGCTGGTCGTAGAGCGTGCCGCGTTCCATCGCCTTCGACGCCGTGCACTTGAACGCCGGGCCCTGCGTGCCCACCGCGTACCCGACGATCGGCGCCGCGGCCGGGTCCTTGCCCTTCGGCACCAGGACCGTCCCGGTCACCGCGTCCGGGCGGCCCTGCGCGTTGGTCGAGAGGTACATGACCTGCCACGCGTCGGCGTTGGCGGCGTTCAGCAGCGGCACCGACGGGCGCCAGCGCAGGACGTCACCGGGTTTCCCGGCCGGCAGCGGTGACGGCGGTGTGTAGAACGAGTCGTCGAACGGACCGGGCAGGATCGGGGCCGCCGCCGCGCCGGCGGGCGGGCTCGCGGCCACCACTCCCAACGCCGCCAGCGAGACGCCGAGGAGCGCCGACAGCACGCGTCGCAAGGGGACAGACTTCACCACAACCTCCATCGGGGAAAGAGCTCTGTCATTCAAAGGAAGGCTCAGGCGGGAAGGCCGAGCGCGCCGGCCAGGACCGGCCACGAGTTGTGCAGGGCCCGCTGCCAGTACGGCCAGCTGTGCGTGCCCGGCCCGTAGTAGTCGACGGTCGCCGGGATGCCGGCCTGCCGCAGCTTGTCGGTGAAGCTCTGCGAAGACAGCAGCGCCGACGGCTCCAGCACGTCGCTCTGCCCGGGCGGGTCGAGCGGCCCGGTCTGGCCGTTGCCGCAGGAGAGGTAGAGCGCCGTGCCACGCAGGTCCTGGACGTGGTCGTAGGGGTTGTGCGACGACCAGATCGGCTGCATCCCGAAGGAGTCACCCCAGAGGTTCAGGTAGTTGAAGATCCCGGCACGGGCCAGGATGCCGCCGATCCAGACCGGGATCCCCGGGAAGAGCGTGTTCGGCACCCCGCTGTAGGACGCCGCCGCGCCGAACATCCCCTTGTGCTGGAAGGCGTACGCGAGCGCGCCGTACCCCCCGATCGACAGCCCGGCGATCGCCCGGCGGGTGCCGCCGTGGTACCCGCGCTCGACGATCTGGCGGACCTCCGCGGTGTGGAAGGTGTCCCAGTCGGGTTTGCTCGACAGCCCGAAGTTCCACCACTTCGTGTACATCCCGGCCGGGCCGTCGGTCGGCATGACGACCAGCGCGTCCTTCGTCGCGGTGAACGCCTTCACGTCGGTGAACTGGTCCCACGACTTGTAGTCGACGGGTTCGCAGCAGCCGTGCAGCAGGAACAGCACCGGCCAGGTCCGCGTGGGCTGCGTGGCCCAGCCGCTCGGCACGATCAGCCGGACCATCCCGGTGGTGCCGAGGGCGGGTGAGTCGATCTTCAGGTCGACGGTCCGGGCGTCGAGCCAGGTCTCCTGGACGACCTTCGCGCCGTCGTCGGCCACGGCGGGGCTCGCCTGGGCGGCGGTGACACCACTGGCCAGCAGGACCACGACGGCCAGCATCAGCAGGGTGGCTCTCATCGAAGTCTCCTTCACAGGGGGATGTTTCCGTGTTTCCTGGCCGGCAGGGTCTGCCGTTTGGTGCGCAACGTCCGCAGGGCGCGGGCCACCAGCAGGCGCGTCTGCGACGGCGTGACGACCTGGTCGACGTACCCGCGTTCGGCCGCCAGGTACGGGCCGGCGTGGCGCTTGCGGTACTCCTCGGTGAGCCGCCGGTGCGCGGCGGTGCGCCGCTCGGGCGGCAGCTCCGCCAGCTCCCGCCGGTAGAGCACCTGCACCGCGCCCTCCGCGCCCATCACCGCGATCTCCGCCGTGGGCCAGGCCATGGTGACGTCGGCACCGAGGTGCTTGGAGCCCATCACGGCGTACCCGCCGCCGTAGGCCTTGCGGACGACCACGGTCACCTTCGGCACCGTCGCCTCGGAGTAGGCGTAGATCAGCTTGGCGCCGCGGCGGATGATCCCGCCGCGCTCCTGGTCCGTGCCCGGCAGGTAACCCGGGACGTCGGCGAGGGTGAGCAGCGGGATGTTGAACGCGTCGCAGAAGCGCACGAACCGGGCCGCCTTTTCGGACGCGTTGATGTCGATCACGCCGGCCTGGTGCCGCGGCTGGTTCGCCACCACCCCGACCGTGCGGCCCTGGACCCGGCCGAACGCGCAGATCATGTTGGGCGCGAAGCCGCTGTGCACCTCGGTGTACTCGCCGTCGTCGACCAACCGGACGATCAGCTCGGCCATGTCGTAGGTCTGGTTCGGCGAATCGGGCACCAGCCGGTCGAGATCGAGGTCGGCCGGGCTGACGGTGGCGCTGGTGTCGTCGGCGTACTCAGGGCCGGCGTCGAGGTTGTTCGACGGCAGGTACCCGAGCAGGGTCTGCACCCACTCGATTGCGTCCTCTTCGTCGGCCGCCCGGTGGTGGGCGTTGCCGGCGACCTCGCTCTGGACGGCCGCACCGCCGAGCTCCTGCGCGGTGACCCGCTCGCCGGTGACGGCGTGCACGACGTCCGGGCCGGTGACGAACATGTGCGAAGTTCCCTCGACCATCACGGTGAAGTCGGTGATCGCCGGCGCGTAGACCGCGCCGCCGGCACACGGGCCCATGATCATCGAGATCTGCGGGACCACGCCGGACGCGTGCGCGTTGCGCCGGCCAAGCTCGGCGTAGTACGCCAGCGACACAACGCCTTCCTGGATGCGCGCGCCGCCCGAGTCGTTGATCCCGACGACCGGGCAGCCGATGCTCATGGCCAGGTCCATCACCTTGAGGACCTTCTCGCCGGAGACCTCGCCCATGCTGCCGCCGAAGACGCTGAAGTCCTGCGAGAACACGCAGATCTGCCGCCCGTCGACGGTCCCGTGCCCGGTGACGACGCCGTCGCCCCACGGCCGGTTGGCGTCCATCCCGAACTCCGCGCACCGGTGCCGCGCGAACTGGTCCAGCTCGACGAACGACCCGGGATCGAGCAGCAGCCCGATCCGTTCCCGCGCGGTCAGCTTGCCCTTGGCGTGCTGCCGGTCGACGGCCCGCTTCTCGGCGATCCGGACGACTTCGTCCTGCCGCGCCGCGAGGTCGGCGATCCGGAAGGCCGTGGTCGGCCTGAGCTCGTCCATCAGCGCACCCCCACTTCGAGTCTCTCCGCCAGCGCTCCGGTCAGCTCCGCCACGTGGGGCGGGTCGATCATCGAGACGTGGTCGCCGGGCACCCGCACGACCTCGAGGCCGGCGCAGTGCTCGTCCCAGCCGAGGGCCGGGTCGGTGCGCAGGTAGCGCGGGTCGAGCGCGGTCGTCAGCGGGTGCGGGTCCCGCGCCCGCAGCAGCAGCACCCGGCCGTCGTAGCGGACCGGCGTGTAGCGTTCGGCGACCCGGGCGTCCACATAGGACTCGTACTGGTGCCGCAGCACGCCCGGCCCCAGGTCCGGCACCTGCGCGGCCAGCCGGTCCATCACCCAGCGGATCTGGGCGTCCTCGTCCAGCCGCGCGAGCTCCTCGCGTGGAACTGCGAACGGCACGCCGTAGGTGCGCGAGACGTGCTCGGCGAACCGGTCGAAGCGGTCGAGCAGCAGCTCCCCCACCGGTTTCCCGGGCGCGGGCAGCGGCAGGATGGTGTCGATCAGGAACACCAGCTCGACCGGCTCGCCCGCCGCCGTCAGCACCCGCGCCGTCTCGTAGGCGAGGCAGCCGCCGAACGACCAGCCGCCCAGCCGGTACGGCCCGTGCGGCTGGATCTCCCGGATCAGCTCGGTGTAACAGGCCGCCTTGGCTTCGACGGTGTCTTCGTCGTCGATCCGCTCGAACCCGTACACCGGCTGGCCTTCGGGGAGCAGCCGGACGAGCTCGCGGTAGACGCTCGTCGGCCCGCCGGCCGGGTGGAACAGGAACACCGGCTCGCCGACGCCGTCGCGCAGCAGCCGAACCGGGCCGTCGCCGTGGCCTTCCAGCTCGGCCCGCAGCAGGTCGGCGAGCGCGGCGACCGTCGGTGTGGCGAACAGCCGGTCCACGGCGGGCACTGCGCCGAGCTGCTCGGCGAACACCTCGCGCAGCCGCTGTGCGCGTCCGGGATCCCCGCCCACGGTGAAGAAGTCGTCGTGCACCCCGGGTTCCGGACCACCCAGCTCGGCCTGCCAGTGGCGGGCGACCCAGCGCTCGGCCGGGTCGCGCGGCCCCGCTCCCCCGGGCTCGGCCGGGTCCGACGTCCCGAAACCGGCCTGCTCGGCGAGGTGACCGGCCAGCTCGGCCAGGCTCGCCCCGCGCAGCAGCAACGGGATCGGCAGCGGCAGCCCGAAGTCGCGTTCGACCGCGCCCCTCGCCCGCATCGCCGACAGCGAGTCGAGCCCGAGCCGGGTCAGCGGCACGTTCCGGTCGACCTCGGCGTAGCCCAGCAGGCCCGCGACGAGCTCGGCCAGGTGGTCGGCCATCGCGGCCCGCGCGGCTTCCTTCGACCTGGCACGCAGGGACTCCAGACCGTCCCAAGTGGACTCCGCGGGCTCCGGTGTGAAGAGGGCGAAGAACGGCCGTTCGGCCAGCCGCGGGAACAGCTCCAGCACCGTCTCGGCGGCCACCCGGGCAACCCCGGTCGCCGCGCGGTCGCGTGCCAGGACGGCGTCGAGGGCGGAGAGCGCTTCCTCCGTGCCGAGCGGTTCGAGGACCGGGTTGCGCGACCCGGCCGCGGCGCCGATCTCACCCCAGGCACCCCACTCGATCGTCGCCGCCGGGAGTCCTTGGGCCCGGCGCCAGGTGACCAGCGCGTCGGTCCACGCGTTCGCGGTGGCGTACGCGGCCTGGCCCGGCGAACCGAACAACGCGGCCGCGGACGAATAGACCAGCCACCAGTCGAGATCGTGCCCGGCGGTCGCTTCGTGCAGCCGCCAGGCGCCGAGCGCCTTCGGCCGCCAGACGGCTTGGAGCGCGGCCGCGTCCAGCGTGATCGCCGCGCCGTCGGCCAGCACACCGGCCGCGTGCAGCACTCCGCGCAACGGCACACCGCCGTCGGTGGCGGCCGCGACCAGCGCCTCGGCCGTGCCGGGGTCGGCGACGTCCCCGGCCACCACCCGGACGTCGACACCCAGGTCGTCCAGGTCCGGGTCGGCGGGGTGGCGGCTGCAGAGCACCAAGCGCGTCGCCCCACGGCCGGCCAGCCACTTCGCCGCGGCCAGCCCGAGGCCGCCGAGCCCGCCGGTGATGACGTAGGCGCCGTCGCGGACCGGCTCGCGCAGCGGGTCGCCGAGCTCCGGGCGGACCAGTCGCCGGGTGTGACGGATGCCTTCGCGCCAGGCGACTTCGTCGTCCGGGCCGTCCGCGGAGACCTCGTCCCGCAGCTGGCTCTCCCAGAGCCGGGCCGGGTCCGGTTCGCCGTCGAAGTCGACCTGGCTCACGCGGAGCTCGGGGTGTTCGAAGGCGAGCACGCGCACCAGCCCACGCACCGCCGCCAGGCCGGGGTCGCCGCGCTCGCCGGGTTCGATGCTCTGCGCACCCGCGGTGACCAGCCACAACCGCGGCGGCGCCGGGAGTTCGGCCAGCTCGGCGGTGATTCCGGACAGCGTCGCGACCAGCCGCGCGGCACGGGCCGGATCCGGCCCGGTCGCCCCGCCGAGCAGCGCGACCACCGCAGCCGGTTTCTTCTCGCGGAGCTGCTTCGCGAGTGCGGCACGGTCTTCGAGGCCTTCGTCATCGAGCATGATCCAGTTCGGCTCGTGCCCGGCCGCGGGCAGATCGGCCGGCTGCCAGGTCGCTTCGAACAGCAGCCGGGCCAGAGCCGCGTCCCGGAACCGGCGGCAGTAGACGTCCCGGAACTCCACCAGGACGGCGTCCCCGGCGTCGACCAGCTGGACACTGCCGAGCAGGCCGTCCCCGGAGGGATCAACCGAGCCGAGGACGGCGTCGACCCGCACCCCCTTGCGCGGATCCCCGGCGACGACCACCTCGCCCACGGTGAGCGGCAGGTAGAGCGCG
Source organism: Amycolatopsis sp. NPDC104863 (assembly GCF_055582965.1). Classification (NCBI taxonomy): domain Bacteria; kingdom Bacillati; phylum Actinomycetota; class Actinomycetes; order Pseudonocardiales; family Pseudonocardiaceae; genus Amycolatopsis; species Amycolatopsis sp. NPDC104863. The sequence continues at coordinate 553,124 of NZ_JBVJOW010000001.1, read as the reverse complement.
TCCGCCTGGCCGACGGCCGCGGCCAGGGCGTGCAGGCAGGCGTCGGCGAGCGCGGGGTGCAGCACGTAGGCGGGATGGTCGGCCTCCGGCAGCACGATCGCCGCCGACGCGCGTCCGGGAGCGGCGGTCACCCGGCGCAGGCCGCGGAAGGCCGGGCCGTAGGACTGGCCCAGGTCGGCCAGCACGCGGTAGAGGTCGACGGGCTCCCCGGTGACCGCGCCGAACGGCGCCGACGGTGTGCCGCCGCTGCCGAGGCGGGCGGTGGCGTGCCGGACCCACTCGCCGTGGGCGGACTTGGCGTGCACGCTCAGCTCGGCGCCGGTGCGGGTGGTCGTCACCTCGGTGTGCTCGGCCAGCGGGAGGACCTCGCGCAGCTCGAGGTCACGGACGTGCCCGCCGGCGGCGAGCGCCAGTTCGAGGAAGCCGGTGGCCGGGAAGACGGGCGTGCCCTGGACGGTGTGGTCGGCCAGCCAGGGCAGCACGGCCGTGCCGACGTCGGCGCGCCAGAGGTGGGTGCTTCCGCCGGGTTGTTCGATGTGGACACCCAGCAGCGGGTGGCCGCCGCCGGTGCGCGGGGTGCGTCGCGGCCAGAACCGTTCGTGGCGCCAGACCGGACCGGGCAGCTCGACGACCGGCGTCCGCGGGCGGCCGGCGAGGTCCGCTCGACCTTGGACGTACAGCCGGGCGAGACTGGTGAGGAAGGCGACCCGTTCGTCGACCCGGCGACTGGCCGAGGGCAGGCACGGTTCCCCGGTGGTCTGCTCGATCGCGGCGGCGGCCACCGGGTGCGGCGAGACTTCGACGAACACCCGGTGCCCATCGGCCGCGGCGGCTTCGAGGGCCTGGCTGAACCGCACCGGACGGCGCAGGTTCGCCGCCCAGTACTCGACATCGAAGGCCGGTGTCTCGCGGGGATCGTCGAGAACGCTGGTGTAGCAGGGGATCTCCGGCTTCCCGGCGATCAGGCCCGCGAGGGTGTCGCGGAACCGCCCGAGCACGGCATCGACGGCGACGGAGTGCCCGGCCCCGCCGACCGGCAGCCGCCGGGCGAGCCTGCCGAGGCGTTCGGCGTGGTCGACGAGAGCGTCAACCTGGGCGGCGGCGCCACTGACGGTGCACTGGGTCGGAGACGCGTAGACGGCGACGCTGACCTCGGGGAACTTCGCCAGCTCGGCGCGGGAAAGCTCGACGACGGCCATCGCGCCATCACCACCTTGGTCGAGTTCGGCGAGCAGGCGGGCCCGGGTGGTCATGACGCGCAGGCCGTTCCGGACATCGAGCGCCCCGGCAACAACGGCGGCGGCGACTTCGCCCATGGAGTGCCCGAGCACGGCAGCGGGGGTGATCCCGTGGGCGCGCCAGAGTCCGGCGAGGGCGAGTTGCATGCCGAAGAGGGCCAGCTGGGTTTTGGCGAGGTCGGTTCTTTCTTGGGTGAGGAGGTCGTGGAGGGAGGTGCCGGTTTCGGTTCGGAAGACGGGGTCGAGCGATTCGACTTGAGTGCGGAAGGCGGGTTCGGAGTGGAGGAGGTGGTGGCCCATGCCGTCCCATTGGGAGCCGTAGCCGGAGAAGACGAAGACGACACCGGGATCGGCGACCGCGGCGCGAAGTTCCACCCGCCCGGCCACATCACGAATGTCCGCGACCACACCACCACCGGCCGCCAGTTCCCTCAGCGCGCTGACCACTTCCCCGCGGCCCTCACCGATCACCGCGCCGCGCACCGGCAGGTGCTCCCGCCGGTGAGCCAGCGTCGAGGCCACCGCCCCGAGGGGCACCTCCCGCGTCTCCACCCAGTCCGCCAGCTCCCCCGCTCGCGCCCGCAACGCCTCCGCCGACCGGGCCGAGAGCGCGAACACCTGCGGACCATCCACATCAGACCGCACCGGGAACGAAGCCGCCGGCCACTCCTCCAGCACCACATGCGCGTTCGTCCCGCCGAACCCGAACGCCGACACCCCCGCCCGCGCCACACCCGAATACCGCGGCCACTCCGCCGCCTCGTCGACCACCCGCAACCCACCGAAATCGATGTGCGGGTTCGGCGACCGGAAATGCAAGCTCGCCGGCAGCCGCCGGTTCAGCATGGCCAGCACCACCTTGACCAGCCCGGTGATCCCGGCCGCGCCTTCGAGGTGGCCGAGGTTGCTCTTCACCGAACCGACCAGCAACGGCCGCTCGGGTGGACGCCCGCTCCCGAGCACCGCCGTCAGCGCGCCCGCTTCGAGCGGGTCGCCCAGTGGCGTCCCTGTTCCGTGCGCCTCGATGTAGTCCACTGAGGACGGTTCGACGCCCGCCGCCGCGTAGGCGTCGCGTAGCAGGGCCGCCTGAGCTTCCGGGTTGGGCGCCGTCAGGCCGTTGGACCGGCCGTCGGAGTTCACCGCGCTGCCGCGGATCACCGCCAGCACCCGGTCGCCCGCCCGCCGCGCCGCCCGTAGCGGCTTGAGCACCACCACCCCACAGCCCTCACCTCGGACGATGCCGTCCGCGGCGGCGTCGAACGGCTTGCAGTGGCCGTCCGCGGCGAGCACCCCGGCGCGGTGGAAGCCCGCCGTGATGCCGGGTGACAGCAGCACGTTCACCCCGGCGGCGAGCGCGGTCTCGCTCTCGCCGAGCCGCAGGCTCTGCACCGCCTGGTGCACGGCCACCAGCGACGACGAGCACGCCGTGTCGAGCGTGAGGCTGGGTCCGCGCAGGTCGAGCAGGTACGAAAGCCGGTTCGCGGTGATGCTCGCCGCCGCGCCCGGGCCGGACCAGACGTCGACCCCCGCGACGTCGGTCATCGTCAGCGAGCCGTACTCGGTCGCCGACAGCCCGACGAACACCCCGGTCCGGCTCCCCCGCAGGCTCGACGGCGGGATCCCGGCGTGCTCCAGCGCCGCCCAGGCGACCTCCAGGACGATCCGCTGCTGCGGGTCCATCGCCTCGGCCTCACGCGGGGTGATGCCGAAGAACGCGGCGTCGAACCCGGCGACGTCCGCGAGGAAACCCCCGCGCGGCGGCACATCGGCGAAGTCCTCGGCGGGCGCGAACGTCTCCCAACGCCCCTCCGGGACGTCGCCGATGCCGTCACCGCCGGCGTCGAGGAACCGCCAGAAGGCTTCCGGGGAGTCGATTCCGCCCGGCAGGCGGCAGCCGAGGCCGACGATCGCGATCGGTTCCCCTTCCGTCACAGGCAAAGCCGCCACCGAAGGTGAATCCACAGTGGACAGATGAGCCGCGAGCGCGTTGATCGTCGGGTACTGCCAGACCAGCGTCACCGGCAGCGGGCGGCCCAGCACGTCGCCGAGGTCGGCGGCGAGGCTCGTCGCGTCCCTCGAGGACAGTCCCGTCTCGCTCAGGGGACGGTCGGGGTCCACCGCGCCGACCCGGGCGGCGAGCCAGGCGCGGATCTCACCGGCGTTCATCCCAGCCGCCGCGTGGCCAGCGAACCGTCCAGATAGGACTCCCGGCACCGCGCCCGGCTGATCTTGCCGCTCGACGTGCGCGGAACTTCGCCGGGCGGCAGGAAAACGACGTCGTGCAGCCGCAGGCCGTGCCCAGCCGACACCGCCGAGCGCAGCACGGCGGCCGCTTCGGTGACATCGGCATCGCTGTCCTTGGCCCGTTCCAGCACGACGACCGCGGTCTCCCCGTCGGTGCCGTCGATCGCGAACACCGCGGCCGAATGCGGGCGCACGGCGGGGTTCTCCTCCACGGTCTGCTCGACGTCCTGCGGGTAGTGGTTGCGCCCGTCGACGACCACGAGGTCCTTCAGCCGGCCGGTCACGAACAGCTCGCCGTCGACCACCACACCGAGGTCGCCGGTCGCCAGCCAGCCCGTCCCGGTGTCCGGGTCGAGCGGCGGCAGGCCGAACGTGGCCGCCGACGCGTCGGGCCGGCCCCAGTACCCGCGGCCGACGTTCGGGCCGCTGACCCGGATCTCGCCGACCTCGCCCGGCTTGACCTCCGAACCGGTCTCGAGGTCGGTGACGCGGACACGCTGGCCGACCGGGCGGCCGCACGAGACGAGCGTGGTCGCGGACGCGCCCGGGGCGGCCGGCTCGGCGAACCCGGCGGCCAGCCGGGCCCGGTCGAACGTGGCCTGCCGCGCCGGTTTCCCGGCGCCGGTAACAGAAACGAAGACGGTGGCTTCGGCCAGGCCGTAGGACGACCGGTGCGCCTCGGGCCGCAACCCGCACTCTTCGAAGGCGGCCTGGAACTTCGCGATCGTCGAGGGCAGCACCGGCTCACTGCCGTTGATCAGCGACACGACCCGGCTCAGGTCCAGATAGCTCTTCTCAGCCTCGGTGACGCGGGAAGCGCTGTAGGCGTAGGCGAAGTTGGGCGCGGCACTGATCGCGCCGGGACTCGCGGAAAGCGCACGCAGCCACCGCGAGGGCCGTTCGAGGAACGCCAGCGGGTCCAGCAGGAGCGACGCCATGCCGCTGGCCATCGGCGCGCCGATGCCGAGGATCAGGCCCATGTCGTGGAACAGCGGCAGCCAGCTGACCGTGGAGGTCGTCCGCGCTTCGGCGCCGTACGCGGCGCACGCCTGACGAGCGTTCGCGAGCACGTTGCGGTGGGTCAGCACAACCCCGGCGGGCGAGCGCGTGGACCCCGATGTGTACTGCAGGTACGCCGGCGCGTCGGGGTCCGGCCGGGACCAGTCGTGCGGCGGGACCGGAGCCAGTGCGTCGACGGTGACCACCGCCGGGCCGCCGGTGAACGCGCGCACGACGTCGATCTCGTCGGTCGTGGTCAGCACGACCCGCGGGGTGCAGTCCGCGAGTGCCGCGGTCAGCCGGCCCGCGTGCCCGGGCAGGCCGGGCGCGAACAGCGGCACCGCGACGAGGCCCGCCCGGAGCGCGCCGAGGAACCCGATGACATAGTCCGCCGACTGCCCGGCGAGCACCGCCGCGCGCTCCCCCGGCGCGGCGATTTCGCTCAACCGCGCGGCAACCGCGTCGACGCGCGCGTCGAGTTGACGCCACGTGAGCGTGTTCGCCCGGCCGTCCGCGGACGTGCGGTGGTCCAGGTGGGTCAGCGCGACCTCGTCGCCGAGGACCTGTGCCCAATGGCTCAACAGGGTTGCGAACGATTCGGCGTCGCCGTCCGTTTCCCCGGTGACGGGAAGCGGCTCGGAAATGGTTTCCATGGTCCCTCGCAGATAGCGTTTACCGGCGCAGTGAAGAGGTTTCCGGCGGACGTTGTCAATCAGGCGATCTCGGATGCTCACGGGGAAACGGGTTACGGCACCGCGCGTTTGTCACGCGGCGACGAGGTTGTGGCGGAAGGGCTTCGCACCACCCGCACGGCCAGCAGCGCGCCGACGAGGGTCAGGACCGCCGCGGCGAGCAGCCCGGCGGTGTACCCGGCGGCCAAGGCTGTCCCGGGCGTCGCGCCCGCGTCGAGCTGCATTCCCCGCACCGCGGTCAGCACGGCGCCGATGAGCGCCACCCCCAGCGCGCTCGACAGCTCGCGGGACGCGCTCAGCAGCCCGGACGCCGTGCCGGAGTACCGCTCGGCGACAACGTCCAGCGCGTGTGAGGTCAACGGCGTGGTGAACGCCGACCCGGCCCCGATCAGCACCAGTCCGGGCATCCGCGGGGAGATCGCGGGGATGTGGTTCACGGCGGCGAGCGCCAGCAGCCCGGCGCCTACGACCGTGAGCCCGCCCGCGACAGTCCGATGTGGACCGAACCGCGCCACCGCGCCCGGCACCAGTGGGGTCGCGGCCATCACCGCCACCGCCACCAGCACGAGCGGCAGCCCGGCGCCGACCGGGTCGAGTCCGAGGAACTCCTGGTGCAGCAAGGGCGTGAAGAAGAAGACACCGGAGATTCCCAGTCCCCACAGCACTTGCACGGCGAGCGAGCCGGCGAACACCCGGTTGCCGGTCAGGGCCGCCGGCACGATCCGGTCGTGAGCCCGCCGTTCCCGGACCACGAACCCGGCGCCGAGCGCGACCCCCACGGCGAGCAGCGGCACCGCGACCCCGGTTCCGGACCGGACCAGCGCCGCCGTGACCAGGACCAGGCTCGCCGTCACGACGATCATGGGTCCGGTCGCCGGTCGCGGGGCGTCCGGGTCCCGGCCGCGGGGCACGGCGGCCGGCACCAGCACGAGCATCACCGCGACGAACGGCAGGTTCACGAAGAAGATCCAGCCCCAGCCGAGTGACGCGCTCAGCACGCCGCCGAGCGCCGGGCCGAGCGCCAGCGCGGCGGCCAGGCAGGCCGTCCACACCGCCGCGGCAAGCGTCCGGCCGCGAACGTCGAGGTTCGTGCGCAGCAGGCTCAGCAGGCCCGGCACCAGGAACGCGGCCGCCGTCCCCTGCAGCACCCGGGCCGCGATGAGCACCTCGACCGAACCGGCCAGCCCGCCGAGGGCCGCGCCGAGGCCGAACGCGAGCAGGCCCGCGACGAGCGTCGCCCGGCGACCCCAGCGATCCACCAGGGTGCCGGCGACCAGCAGCAGACCGGCGAACGGCAGCATGTACCCGAGCGCGACCCGCTGCAGCGCCCCGAGGTCCAGCGCGAGGTCCCGCGCGATCGAGGGCGCGCCCGCCGCGACGATGGTGTTGTCGAGAGTGGTGACGAACGCCCCGAGCGCGATCAGCACCAGCGTCGGGAACCGGCGCGTCATCGTGCGCTCCCGATCAGCTCGCGGGTGACCACAGCCCGACGTCGGCGCGGGAACCACCAGTTGGCAGCGCCCAAGCGAGCCATCACCGCGGGCACGAGCACACACCGGACGACCACGGCGTCGAGCAGCACGGCGACGGTCAGTCCCACCCCCGCCTCCCGCACGACCCGGGCGTCCACGAAGGCGAACGACACGAACACCAGCGCCATGATCAGCGCGGCCGCGGTGATGGTCCGCCCGGTCGCCGCGACGCCGTCGACCACCGCGGCCCGCGTGTCCCCGTGGCGGCGCCACGCCTCCTGGATCCGCGCGATCAGGAAGACCTCGTAGTCCATCGACAGCCCGAACAGCCCGGCGAACAGGAACACCGGCAGGTACGGCTCGACCGGCGCGCCGAACACGGCCACGATCGCGCCCGTCGTCGCCGCAGCCGTCAGCAGGTTCATCACCGCCGCCGTCACCGGGATCAGCACACTGCGGAACACCCACGCGAGCAGCAGCACCGAAAGGCCGACAACGCTCACGAGGAACAGCGGCAGCCGCGCGGTGATCGCCGCCGAGAAGTCGGCCCGGGTCGCGACGAGCCCGCCGACGTGCGTGTCCGGGCCGCCGAGGGTGGTGGCCATCGTCCGCGTCCAGGCCAGCAGCTCGCCGGTGGCCGGATCGTCGGACGCGGTCCGCGGGACCACCGTGAGCAGCCAGCCGCCGGGCAACGGCGTAGGCGGGCCGACGTCGGCCCGGGCCCGCAGCGCTTCCCGGAGCGTCCCGACGGACCCGTCGCCGGTGCCGGTCACCAGCAGCGGAGCGGCGGCGCCCGGGCCGAACCCGGTGTCCAGCAGCTCCGCGGCGGTCTTCGTGACGCTGCCGGGCGGGTCGTGGGCGGCGTCCGGCACCCCGAGCCGCAGCCCGGTCATCGGGAGCGCGAGCACGGCGACGACCAGCAGCGCGGCGAGCGTGTACGGACCGGGCCGCGCGGTCACCGAACGCGCGAGCCGGGCCCAGCGGGCGCCGGTGCCGTCCCCCGCGACGCGCATCCGGCGCGCGACCGGCCGCAGCAACGCGGGCAGCAGCGTCAAGGCGGCCGACGCGGTCAGTACCACGGAAACCGCGGCGGCCACCGCGATCCCGTCGAGGAACGGCATTCCGACGGTCAGCATCCCGGCCAGCGAGACACTCACGGTGAGCCCGGCGAAAACGACGCTGCGGCCCGACGTCGCCGCCGCGGCGGCCAGCGCCACCGCCGGTTCCGCGCCTTCCCGGCGGCCCTGCCGGAAGCGGGTGAGCACGAACAGCGCGTAGTCGACGCCGACGCCGAGCCCCAGCAGCGCGGCGATCTCGGTGCTGATCTTCGGCACGGTCATGACGTGCGACAACAGCGTCACCACGGCCAGCGCGCAGCCGACCGAAACCGACGCAGTGAGGACCGGCAGCAGTACACAGCTCAGGGACCCGAAGGCGGCCAGCAGGACAAGAGCCGCGGCGAGCAGGCCGATCCCGGCGTTGCCCAGGTCGGGCGCGGCCGCCGTCATCGCGGCGAGCTCGCCCGCGGCGCCGGCGGTGAGGCCGTCCGCGTCACGGACTACGGCGGCCAGCGCGTCAGCCGGGCCCTGGCCGAGGTCCGCGGCCGGCGCGTCGAACCGGACGGTGAGCACCGCGGTCCGCCGGTCGCCGGACACCTCACCGGGCGTGACGGACACGACGTGCGGGAGCGCGGCCAGCCGGGTGACCAAGGCGTCGACCCGGACGCGGACCGTGCCGGAGTCGACCGTGCCGTCCGGCGGGCGGACGACCACCCGTTCCTCGTCCCCGGCCGCTCCGGCGCCGCGCAGCAGGTTCGCCGCCGCGGTGCTGTCCGCGGCGGGCAGCGCCACCGTGTCGCGGAAGGCCGCACCGGTGTGCAGCACGGCGAAACCGAGCCCGCCGAGTGCGGTCAGCCACAGGAAAACCACCACGCCGGCGCGGCGGAACGACCACGAAACGAGCGTTTTCATCCCGTCTCCTTCCGGTCGCGTGGTTGATCACGCTAACAACCGGACGGCGCAGGAAGATACGGACCGGGACCACAAATCGGCACGCGAAAACCCTTGTGGTGATGAGTGTTTCGCCGCTTGTCGGACAGGTGACAAACCCCGGCGCGGCAGTTGGGTCCCGCGTGACAGAACCAGGCCCGGCGGTTGCCAAGCGGTGTTTCCGTGTGAGTACATGGACGTCCGCGCCGATGCGGAAAGGGGTGGGAAATGACCCGGACGGTCACCGTCCCCCACCCGCGGGGCTCCGGTCGCGCGCGGCAGCTGTGGTGTTCGCTGCCGACGGAGTTCGCGCGCCGGTTCCGGCCGCACGCCGACCCGCTCGCCCGCCGGATCCTGGAAGAGATCCAGCGCGCCGTGCCCGAGTACGCCAAGCCCCTGGAAGGCGAGTTCGGCAAGATCATCGTGCTGGCGATCGAGCACGCCGTCGTCAGCTGCCTCGACAGCATCGAGGAGCTCGCGTCCACACAGGACAACTGGGCGCCACTGTTCATGGAGGTCGGCAAACGTGTCCACCACGACGGCGGCAGCCTGAACTCGCTGCAGGCCGCCTACCGCGCGGGCGGGCGTGCGGCGTGGCGCTACGTCGCGGAACTCGGGCAGGCGCACCGCTTCCCGGCGGCCGTGCTCTGCGTCGGCGCGGAAGCCATTTTTGCTTACGTGGACGAGATTTCGTCGTATTCGGTGGAGGGGTACACCCTCGCGCAGGCGATGGCGACGGGCACGCTCGAACGCCGCCGGCGCCGGTTGCTCGAGCTGCTGCTGGCCACTCCGCCGTCGTCGCCGGCGACGATCGTGACGACGGCGAAAGCCGCGAAGTGGACCATGCCGGAGTGGGTCACGGTCGTCGCGCTCGACCCGCGGACCGACCAGGACCTGACCCCGGGCCCGCACGTCGCTGACGACGTCCTGCTCGACCTCGAAAGCACCGAGCCCTGCCTGCTGACCCCGCATCCCGAACGCGACCTGCGCGGGCTCGAAGGCCGCCTGCCGGGCTGGCGCGCCGCGGTGGGCCCGCGGGTCCGGCCGGCCGACGCGGCGACGTCCCTGCGCTGGGCCCGCCGCACCCTCGATCTGGTTCGGCGCGGGATCGTCGACGATCGCGCCGTGACACACACTGCCGACCACCTGGCGACGCACTGGCTGCTCGCCGACCGGTTCCTGCTCGACGAGCTGTCGGCGAAGGCGCTCGCGCCGTTCGCGGGGCTGACGGTGAAGCAGCAGGTCCGGCTGGCCGAGACGTTGCTGAGCTGGTTGGAGCACAACGGGAACACCCCCGACATCGCGCAGGCACTGGGCATCCACCCGCAGACGGTGCGCTACCGGGTGAGCCAGCTGAGCGACCTGTTCGGCGAGCGGCTCGGCGACCCCGCACACCGGCTGGAGATCCAGATGGCCCTGCGCGCGCACCAGCTGCTCGGCACCCAGCCGGAGGCTTGACCTCGCCGTCGGGCGGAACTTAGAGTTCCGACACGGTGTTAACGCTAACAGCGTGCTGGAGGGCGATCCGATGACTCTGGTGACCCGCGAGCTCTTCGGCCGCGTCGGCGACACCGACGTCCACCGGTACACCCTCACCCGCGGCGAGCTGACCGTGCGCGTGCTCGACTACGGCGGCGTCATCCAGTCGCTGGAGGCGCCGGACCGCCGGGGCCGGCCGGGCAACGTCGTCCTGGGCCATCCGGATCTCGCGGGGTACGTCGCGAACAACCGGCCGGGCGCGGCACGGGTCTTCCTCGGCGCGGTGATCGGCCGGTACGCCAACCGGATCGCCGGCGGCGCCTTCACCCTCGACGGCGTCCTGCACCGCGTGCCCTTGAACGACGGCAAGAACAGCCTGCACGGCGGCCCGGCCGGGTTCGACACGCGCGTGTGGTCCGCCGCCGAAGTCGCCGGCGGGCTGCGGCTCACCCTGGTCAGCCCGGACGGCGACCAGGGTTACCCCGGCCGGCTCACGGCCGAGGTGACGTACGGCCTCACCGCGGGCGGGCTGACCCTCACCTACCGGGCGGAGACGGACGCGCCGACGGTGGTCAACCTGACCAACCACACGTACTGGAACCTGGCCGGCGCCGGCGACGTCCACGCGCAGTGGCTGACGCTGAACGCGAGCCGGTTCTGCCCCACGGACACCGGCCAGATCCCACGCGGCGCCCCGGCCCCGGTCGACGGCACGCCGTTCGACTTCCGCTCCCCGGCCCCGATCGGCGCCCGCCTCGACCGGCCCGACCCGCAGCTGGCGATCGCCGGCGGTTACGACCACAACTGGGTGCTCGACGGCCCCCGGGCGGCCCAGGCCTGGGACCCGGCGTCCGGCCGGCTGCTCACGATGACGACCACCGAGCCGGGGCTCCAGTTCTACGCGGGCAACCGGCTGCCCCACCGCGGCGCGGGGTTCGCGCTGGAGCCGCAGCACTTCCCCGACTCGCCGAACCGGCCGGACTTCCCGAGCACGGTCCTGCGCCCGGGCGAGGTCTACCACCAGGAGACGACCTTCGCGCTGACCGCGGCGGAGGAGCCACCGGTCACCACCGGGTAACAACGGCGTTCGGCCAACAGGGCGCACCTGCCGCGGAACCGGCGACCCGCGCCAGGCCCGTTGGCACCATGTCCCGATGAGCGATGAACCGCCCAGAGATCTCGGCCCCAGTGTGCTCCAGGACTGGAACGTCACGACGTCGGACGACTTCGAGCTGTGGACGGCGGCCCTCGCTCTCGAGGTCATGCTCGACGACGCGCTCGCCGACCCGGATCTCCGGGCGACTTTGCGTTCGGAGGGACTTCGCGCCGAAGACGCCAAAGCGGCGGTCCTGGCCAGCGAGTCCACCCTCGCCCGCGTCCGCATGGCCCAGGACGAGTACGCCCAGCAGGACCACAGTGGCTCCCGGCGGCCGCGGATCCGGCACCTGGGGCCGGCCAAGGTCCTCTGGCTGGGTGCCGCGGTCGGCCTCACCGCGGCCTACCTGTCGTGCTTCGTCTACAGCTACTCCGCACTTTCCTGGTCGCTCGCCGCGCTGGGCGCCGCCGGCCTGGCCGGGGTGGTCGCGATGTCCGGCCGGATCGCGTTGCGCCGGGTCCCGGAGCTCTTCCCCGTCACAAGCCTCGGCGAGGTGGGCCGCATCGTCCCGCACGAAGACCTCATCGGCCTCGGCGACCGGCTGGCCGATGTCCGGGCCGAGATCGTCGTGCCGGCGATCCAGGAGTTCATCCGGCGCAACCGCAAGCTCACGTTCGGGACCAAGCTCATCTTCCGCGAGGTCACGGGCCTCTACCAGGAGATCGGCGCCGACATCATCCAGACGGCGGCGACCCGGCGCCTGACCCGCGTGCTGGACCGCGCCGACTCCGTCGCCGTGGCCCTCGCCGGTAACCGTGGGGTCGGCAAGACGACCGCGATCAAGTCGATCACCGCCGGCCTGCACAGCAGCGGCGGAAACCCGGCGCCGTTCCTGGTGCTGGCGTCCGCGCCGGCCAACTACGAGGCGCGCGAGTTCGTTCTGCACCTGCATGCCTTGCTCTGCCGCGCGGTCCTCGCCACCGTCGGCACCGCGACGGCGCCGGGCCGGCGGCGGCTCGCCCGCCGGGTGTTCGACCAGGCGACCCGGATCGTGGTCCACTTCGCCGTTTCGGCCGCCATCGCGATGCTGCTCTGGGGCTCGCCCGACATCGCCGTGTTCGCGCGCGAGATCGCCGATCTGCTCGACCGCGCCCTTCCCCGCGACCTGTCCCAGCTCACGGCCGGCCAGTCCCCGATGCGTCTCGCCGCCCTGGCCGTGCTGGCGACGGTCCCGGTGCACATCGGTGTTGTGCTGGTCGCCGCGGTCGCCCGCACCGCGTTCACCGCGGCCCGCCACCGCACCTCCCCCGGCATCACCGCGCTGCGCAAGCAGGCGAAGAAGCAGCTCGACCAGATCCGCTTCCTGCAGACCTACACCACCGGCTGGTCCGGGAAGCTGAACATGCCCCTCAAGGGCGAAGCCGGCCGGACCTGGTCCACCCAGCGCGCCGAGCAGCAGCTCACCCACCCCGAGGTGGTCGACAAGTTCCGCGAGTTCGCCACCTCGACCGCGCGGCGGCTGGCGGAAGAGAAGCTCGCCGGCCTGCTCGTCGTCGCGATCGACGAGCTCGACAAGATCGGCGAACCGGAGAAGGCCCACCAGTTCATCAACGACATCAAGGCCATCTTCGACGTCCCGGGCTGCCTGTTCTTCGTGTCCGTCTCCGACGACGCGGTGCTCAACTTCGAGAAACGCGGGCTGGCGGTGCGTGACGCCTTCGACAGCGCGTTCACCGAAATGATCCGCGTCGAGCACTTCACCCTCGAGGAAAGCCGCCTGTGGATCACGTTGCGGCTGCCGGAGCTGCCCGAGCAGTTCGGATACCTGTGCCACTGCCTGTCCGGCGGGCTGCCGCGCGACCTCCGCCGCTACACCATCGAAATGGTCGACATCGCCAACGAGGTCTACCACCCCACGCTGGAGACGGTCACCCGCCGGCTGATCGGCAGCGAGCTGCGCGGCAAGGCGCACGCCCTGGCCGGCATGGCGGACATGCTGCCACCCACCGACGAGGTCACGCGCCTCTCGGCGGAGCTCCTCCACCTCAAGGACGTCGACCAGTCCCTGGAGCTGGTCGAGTTCGCCCACCGCCTCGCCGACCCGGCCACCGCCGGCGACCCGGGTGACCCGGTCGAACGGCTGCGCCGGCACGCCGCTTGTTTCGCGCTGCTGTGCGCCACGGTGCTCGACGTCTTCACCGACGACCTGCAGGAGCCCGGCCTCGGTCCCGACCTGCACCTGATCGCCCTGGCCCGGCAACGCATGGCACTGCACCCCAAGTTCGCCACGGAGACCATCCTCGCCGTCCGCAAGACGCTCAACCTCGACCTCACCCCGCCGGCGGTGGGGTGAGCAACACTTCGGCGCCGGGTGGCCGGTCCCGTGGTTACCCTCGCTGATCATGGGAGACCTTCACGCCGTCGCCGAAGACCTCGCGCCCGCGGGCACGCTGCGGGCCGCCATCAACCTCGGGAACTCCGTGCTCGCCCACGGCGCGCCGGACGAACCGGGTGGGGTCACCGTGGACCTCTCGCGCGAGGTGGCCGCGCGGCTGGGCGTTCCGGTGGAGTTCGCCTGCTTCGACGCCGCCCGCAAGTCGTTCGAGGCGCTGACCTCGGGTGCGGCCGACCTCGGGTTCCTGGCGATTGAGCCGGCGCGCGCGGCCCAGGTCGCCTTCACCGCGCCCTATGTCCTCATCGAGGGCGTGTTCGCCGTCCCGGACGGCTCGGCCTTCCGGTCGCCGGCCGACGTGGACCAGGAGGGCGTCCGGGTCGGCGTCAAGGAGGGGTCAGCCTACGACCTGTTCCTGACGCGCACCCTCCGGCAAGCCACGGTCGTGCGGGGCAAGGACGGCGTGGTCGTCTTCGAGGAGCAGGGCCTGGAGGCGGCGGCCGGGATCCGGCAGCCGATCACCGCCTACGCCGCCGCCCACCCGGGGACGCGGGTGATCGGCGAACGCTTCATGGAGATCCAGCAGGCCGTCGCCACGACCCCGGACCGCCGGGCGGAGACCGTCGTGTTCCTGCATGAGCTGGTCGAGGAGCTGAAGGCCGGCGGCTTCGTCGCCGAGTCGCTGCGCCGCGCGAACCAGCCGGACGCCACCGTCGCCCCGCCGTCGGGGAGCTCGTCCGTCCACTGAGGACGGATGGTCGTCACCCTGCGCGGTCCCCGGCCGACGGAGTGCTATCGCTTCTTCGTCGTCGCCGTCATGAGTGCGGCATAGCGTCTTCTCGACGGTCGCAACGAGTGCTACGTTTCTTGAGGTGCAGGCCGATCCCGTGGCCGAGACCCGAGGAGCTGCGATGCCGCTTACTCCCAGCGCGCACACCGACTCGTTCTGCCGCGACCGGCTGCCGCCGCTCGAGCAGTGGCCCCGGCTCGTGTTCGACCGGCCCGAGCTGCACTACCCCGACCGGCTCAACGCCGCGACGGCACTGCTCGACCACACCGCCGCCCGCCTCGGCCCGGACCGGCCGTGCCTGCGGTCGCCGCACGAGACGTGGACCTACGGCGAGGTCGTGGCGCGCGCCAACCGGATCGCGCACGTGCTCACCGCCGAGCTCGGGGTGGTGCCCGGCAACCGCGTGCTGCTGCGCGGCGCCAACACGCCGTGGCTCGCGGCCTGCTGGCTTGGCGTCCTCAAGGCCGGGGCCGTCGCGGTCACGACGATGCCGATGCTGCGCCGCGGCGAGCTGGACAAGATCGCCGACCGGGCTCGGCCGTCGGTCGCCCTGTGCGACGAGCGCCTGATCGACGAGCTGCCACCCGGCCTGCCGGTGGTCTCCTTCGGCGCCGAACTGGCCGAACGCTGCGCGCGGCACCCGGCGACCTTCGCCGACGTGCCCACGGCCGCCGACGACGTCGCCCTGCTCGCCTTCACCTCCGGCACCACCGGGACACCCAAGGCGACGATGCACTTCCACCGCGACCTGCTCGCCATCGCCGACACGTTCTCCCGGCACGTGCTCCGGCCCGTCGCCGACGACGTGTTCTGCGGGACGCCGCCGCTGGCGTTCACCTTCGGCCTGGGCGGCCTGCTGGTGTTCCCGCTGCACGCCGGCGCGTCCGTGCTCCTGCTGGAGCGCGCCACGCCGAAGGAGCTGGCGTCGATCGTCGCCGAGCAGGCGGTGACCGTGCTGTTCACGGCGCCGACCGCCTACCGCGCGATCCTCGGCGCCGGCGACGGCCCGCTGCTCGCCGGCGTGCGCCGCGCCGTCTCCGCCGGGGAGGCCCTGCCTGCCGCCGTGGCCGAGCGGTACCGCGAGGTCACCGGCCGGCCGCTGATCGACGGGATCGGCAGCACGGAGATGCTGCACGTGTTCATCTCCGCGGCCGACGAGGCGGCCCGCCCCGGCCGGACCGGCACCGTCGTGCCCGGCTTCCGGGCCGCCGTCCTCGACCTCGACGGCGAGCCGGTGCCCGACGGCACGCCCGGCCTGCTCGCGGTCCAGGGCCCGACCGGCTGCCGGTACCTCGGCGACCCGCGGCAGACCGACTACGTCCGCGACGGCTGGAACCTCACCGGCGACACCTACGTGCGCGACGCGGACGGCTACTTCCGCTTCGTCGCGCGCAGCGACGACATGATCGTCTCTTCCGGTTACAACATCGCGGCTCCCGAGGTCGAAGAGGTGCTGCTGACCCACCCGGACGTCGACGAGTGCGCGGTCGTCGGCACGCCCGACCCGGACCGCGGCGCCGTGGTGACCGCCTTCGTCGTGCTGCGCCCGGGCGTCACGCCGGGCCTGGAGGTCGTGCACGCCCTCCAGGAGCACGCCAAAGCCGTTGCGGCGCCGTACAAATACCCGCGCCAGGTGCGGTTTATCGACGCGCTGCCGCGCAACGCGAGCGGGAAGCTGCAGCGGTTCCTGCTGCGCGAGCGCTGACGGGGGTGACGGGCCCGCTGCCGAGGTGGGGTGGCGGTGGGCCCGTCACGTTCGTGGGGTGCCGGGGACATGTCTCCATCCTAGCCGCGGATTCGAACATATGTTCACGGCTGTTCGAGTGAATTCCGGTTACCAACCGTCACCGTGAACCCGGCGATCGCCCACGCGACAACACTTCCGGGCGACAAACAGTCCTCAGTGGACGGTCACGGACCACCCCGAACGCGGCCGCGTGGGCGCGGAGGACGTCGTCACACCTCGGCGGAGGGCCGGGCGGGGCCGGTGCAACGAACCCGCCGCCGTGAACGGTAAAACTCCTGACACGGCCCTGACCAGCGCCGCGGGAGCATCACCCTGGCGTGCCGCGGAGGCGGTGCCCGGCCCCGCGAGCCGACCCCATAAAGTCTTCGCGCAGCCCATCCGGAGGTGACCGCCCGCGTGCCCGAGGTCGACTACTACGAGGTGCTCGGCGTCCGCCGGGACGCCACGGCGGCCGACGTCAAGACGGCCTACCGCCGGCTGGCGAAGACCATGCACCCGGACGCCGGCGGCACGGTCGGCACGTTCCGCCTGCTCCGCGACGCTTACGACGTCCTCAGCGACCCGGTCCGCCGCGCCCGCTACGACGCCGGCGGCGCCACGGTGGTGCCCGTCCCGGTGCGGCCGCGGCCCCGGCGCCGCTTCGGCGACGAGCCCGGGTTCGTCCCCGACCTGCCCGACCTCGACGCCGAGGACCTGACCTGGTGGCACTTCGCCGGCGAGGACACCCGGATGCGGCACGGCCGCCGCCGCGGGCCGGGGCACACACCGGTGGTCGCCGCGGTCGGCGGCATGGTGCTGGTGCTGCTGCCGCTGGTCGGCGGGGTGGAGTTCTCGCCGCCGGTGCTCGTCGTCTGGCTGCTGCTGACGGCCGGGACGGCGCTGCTCGTCCAGCGGCTGGCGCGCGGCTACCTGCGGGCCAGCCGGGCCCGCGACGCCTACGCCGAGGAGTTCGGCGGCCGCACGGTCTTCGGCGCCCCCGGCACCGAGCGCGACGAGCTGGCCGAGCGGCTCACGGCCGACCTCCTCGAGGGGTATCTGACCCGCCTGCCGGGCGCGCGCATCTTCCACGGGCTCGCGTGGCCGGGCTCGGTGTTCGCCGACGTCGACCACGCGGTGCTGTGCGGCAAGCGGCTGGTCCTGGTCGAGTCGAAGCTGTGGCTCCCGGGCCACTACGAGACGGCGGAGGACGGCAGGCTGCTGCGCAACGGCCGCCCGTTCCGCGGCGGCGGCAGCCGGCTCGCCGAGAGCCTCGCCGCGTACCGCGAGCTGCTGCCGGGAGTGGCCCTGCGCGGCGCGATGATCGTGTACCCGAGCCGCAGCGGCGACCTGACCACGGCGGATCCGGGCGACGACGTGGTCGCGCCGATGACCCCGGAGACGTTCCTGCACGAGATCGGCGAGTGGCTCGCGGCGGATCCGTCCACTGTGGACCACGAGGCGCTGCGGACGATGAGGGACCAGGTGGTGGGCGGGGGCGGCCGGGCCGCGTGAGCGCGGAGACGCAGGTGGTGGTGCATCGGCGCTCGCCACGGGCAGCCCGCTTCGGGAGCCCGGGCAGCAGCAGCCGACGATCTCGGCCGAGCCGAGCGGGGTCACACCTGCGCCCCGGCGGTTCGAGGCGGCCCCCGGCCGGTGCCCGCCGCCGTTCACGACGGCCCGGTCCGAGCGCCCCAGCCCCGGCCGCACCAACCCCACAACCTCCCGGTCACCGGCACGAATACCGTGCACGACATGACCCCGACCACCGGAAACCACCACCGAACGTGAGCCCCGCCGCCACGCTGGGGACCGTGCTGCTGGCCTACCTCCCCGCGGCCGTCTCCCCCGGGCCCAACTTCGTCCTCATCGCGCACACCGCCGCGGCCGGATCGCGCCGGGCCGCCGTGGCCGTCGCGCTCGGGGTGATCGCCGCCGGGGGCCTGCTGGCCGCCGTGGCCGTCTTCGGGCTCGGCAGCCTTCTCGCGCGGGAACCCTGGCTGGCCGCCGCCCTGCGGGTCGTCTGTGGCGGCTACCTGGCCTGGCTCGGCGTCCGGCTCTGGCTGCGCGCCCGCTCACCCGACGCAGCCCCGCCCGCCGGCCACGGGAGCGCCTTCCGCCAAGGCGTCACCAGCAACCTGACCAACCCGAAGGCCGCGGCCTTCTTCGGCAGCGTCCTCACCGCGACGCTGCCGCCGTCCGAACCCACCGCCGTCAAGGTCGCCGCCGTCGTGCTGATCGTCGCCGTCTCGACCGCGTGGCACCTGAGCGTGGCGCTGCTGTTCTCCTCTCCCGCCACCCAGCGCTGGTACGCCCACGCCAAACCGGCCCTCAACCGCGTTGTCGGCACGGTTCTCGTCGTCCTGGGCATCACCCTCGTCGTAACGCCGTGAAGGCCCCTCCGCCGCAGCGAAGGGGCCCTCACGAACCACAGAACTACCGGACGCCGCCCGAAGCGCGCTGCTTCTGCGCGTGCGCGGAGCGGGTGCAGACCTCACCGACGTCGATCGTCTGGCCGCGGTCGGCGAACACGTCCGCCACCCCGACGAGCTTGCCGTTCGGCGCCGAGCAGGTCAGCTGGTAGGCCTCCTTCGTGCCGTACGTCGGCGGGATCGGCGACGAGAACGACACGTCCCCGGTCCAGTCGTCGACGGCGTTCGGGTCGGCCTGGTCGTAGTTGACCACCACGGCCTTGTAGTCGCCGGCCGGCGGGTCGAACAGCACGGCGTGCTCGGACGTCGTGCCGCCGTTCGCCGACGAGCTGACCAGGTTGCCGGCCGAGTCGTAGATGAACAGATCCCAGTCGGTCGCGGTGTTCGCCCAGTTGATGTTGACACTGAACTTCCCGTTGTCCACCTTCGGCAGGCCGTCGACGTGGAAGGTGAACGAGTCACCCGCCGGGTCGGCCGGGTAGTTCTGGTTGATCGGCGGCACCCCGGCCGGGTTGGTTACCGCGTACCCCTGCTGCGCCGGTCCCTGCGGGTCGCGCCCGTAGCGGCCCGCCACGTACGGCCGGGTCGACGGGTTGACCGACCACGCGAACCGCCCGCCGGTGGTGGTGAGCTTCGCGTTCAGGTCGTCGGTGACGTAGATCGGCGGCTTGGTGGTGCCGTCGGCCTGGATCACCGGTGACGTCGGGGTCTGGAACGTCTTGTGCAGCTTGAGCTGGTAGCCCTTGGGCGCCGAGCCGATCAGCGTCGAGTGCTGCTGCGGGTCGGCGGCGTTGGACAGCATGTCCAGCAGCGCGCCGCGGTTGCCGCCCTTGCCCGCGCCGGTCGTCGGGGCCAGCCCGGCGTACTCGGCGACGACGGCGGTCTCGTAGGCCTCGTGGAAGCCCGCGCCGCCGATCTCGATGGTGAAGCCCCAGCCCGCGGTGGCCCAGTACGACCAGTCCTCGGTGGTGCCGGTCGTGTCGTAGAGCGCCCAGCTCGGCTCGCTGGTGTAGCCGTTGCGCGAGGCCAGCTTGTCGCCCAGCGCCTTGTACTGCGGCTCCTCCAGCGGCGGCCGCACGTCGGCCACGCCCGGCGGGCGCAGCACCAGGGCCGCGTTGGTGTGGAAGGTGATCAGGTTGGTCACCTGGCGGGAGGAGACGATCGAGCGGATGTTGCGCGACTCCGGCTCGGAGAACGGCGCCGAGCCGCGGAAGGTGTCGCCGCTCCAGGCGATCTCGGCCCCGTTGCCGCCCCAGAACCCGGCGTAGTTGCGGTTCGGGTCGGTGCCGCGGATCCGGCCGCCGGGGTTGGCCTTGCAGACGCCGGTGGCGAACTGCGGCGGCGAGTCATTGACGTTGCAGTTCTTGCGCTTCATCTCGTAGTCGAAGCGGGAGAAGTCGCCCTTCGGCTCGGCCTCGCGGGAGATGTCGAAGCCGTCCGGGTTGACGATCGGCACGATGACGTTGCGCGTCTTGCCGACCAGGCTCCGGATCTGGTTGTCGTGCGCGTAGCCGTTGACCAGCTCGTACGCCCACTCCATGACCGTCTCGCCGGCGGGCCACTCCCGGGCGTGGTGCACACCCATGGTGAAGTCGACCGGCTTGCCGTCGGTCAGGTTCTTGACGTCGGTGGCGATCTCCAGCCCCATGACGTCGCGGCCTTCCCAGGTCGACTCCGGCATGGTGAACGCCGAGACGAGCTTCGGGTTGGCGCGGGCCAGCTCCTTCATCTCGTACTCGTAGTCGTAGAGGTGCCGGTAGCTGGTCCGGCCCGAGGGCAGGACCGACTTGGGGGTCTTGGCCGCGTACGCGCGGTCGGCCTTGGCGTCGGCGACCGACTTGGCCGACAGGTCGGCCTGGACCACGGTCGACTTCAGGCCGCTCTTGGTGAGCGTCTGGCGGTCGGTGTCGTCGGCGAGCACCACCTCGACGCCGGTCGCGTCACCCTTCTCGGTGACGTCGAGGCCGAGGCCGGTGAGCTTGGCCTTGTCGGCGCGGGTCGGGGTCTGGACGCGGACCAGCTGCGCCTTCTGCGCGGTGGTCGGCGTGCCCTGCGGGGTCAGCGCCAGGAAGTCGACACCGAGCTGGGCCTGGCCGGCCGAGCCGCCGTACCGGCAGCCCTGGACGACGAGCTCCTGGCCCTTCTTCACGAAGCTTTCGGCGAGTTCGCGGGTTCGCAACGCCGTCGAGGCGGCGACCACCGCGCCGGTGGCCTTGTCGAACACGGCGACGTCCCAGTCGCCTTCGGCGCCCTGCACCGGCTTGAGACGGGCCTGGACGAGACCGTCCACCGTGGACGTGACGTCCCGGCGGTCGGTGCCCGCGGTGCCCTTGGGCTGCACCTTTGCGAAGCAGGAGCGGGGTACCGACTTGTCGGCACGCAAAATGTTCTGCGCCGCGCCGGCCGTTCCGGCAGGCAGCGCTACGAACGTGGCGGCCAGTGCCACGGCCGAAGCCAGCAGCACCAGTCGTCTTGGTGAATTCCCCACAGGACAAGACCTCCTTGACGAGGCCGGCAGCACGGACGTACCGGTAGCGAGTGACCATAATGG
This sequence comes from Amycolatopsis sp. NPDC104863, assembly GCF_055582965.1. Taxonomy (NCBI): domain Bacteria; kingdom Bacillati; phylum Actinomycetota; class Actinomycetes; order Pseudonocardiales; family Pseudonocardiaceae; genus Amycolatopsis; species Amycolatopsis sp. NPDC104863. Next base: position 532,028 of record NZ_JBVJOW010000001.1, on the reverse strand, counting down.
AGGAAATCCGGCCGCGGTAACCGCCGTAAGTCGTACTACCTGCCCGTTCCACCTGCCCGAAAGGCCCGTTTCACCGGGAGTTCAACCCGGGACCGGCTACTGTCGGAGCATGGTCACGATCCCTGCGCGACGGGTTTCCGCCGCGATCTCGCTGACCGGTGTGGCCGCGCTCGTGCTCGGCGCCGGCCTGGTGCTGCTGCTGCAGGTCATCCCGCCGACCGACGAGATCAGCGCGACCCGCCGCACGATCAGCGAATACGGCCTGTCCGACCACAAGTGGCTGTTCGACCTGGCCGTGGTCCTGGTCGCGCTCGGCTCGGCCGCCGGGCTCGCCGTGCTGGCCCGGCAACGGCGGCTGCCCGCGCCCGCGGCCGTCCTGGGTGCATTGTGGACGGTCGGGCTGCTGGTGATCGTCGCGTTCCCGAAACCCGACTGGGCCACGGTTTCCCGCTCGGACTTCGGCGGCACGCTGCACCGGATCGCGAGTGTCGTCGCGTTCGTCGCGCTCCCGCTGGCGGTGCTGGTCGCGGCGCGCACGGCGCTGCCGGGCTCCCCCGTGCGCCGGTGGCTCGCGCGCGTGCTGGCGATCGTGTCGCTGGGCTGGTTCGCCGTGATCCTCGGCGCGGTGGTGGTCGCCGCGGTGGAAGGCGGCCGCTGGTGGACGCTCATCCCGCTCGGCCTGGTCGAACGCGGGATGGCGCTGACCGAGCTGGTCGCGCTCGGCGTGCTGCTCGCCCCGGTCGGCGACCGGGGCCGCTAGGCCGATCGGGTAGCACCCCGCCGACGGCCCAACCGGCGGCGGGCGCCGGGCGTGCAGCGTGCGTTCACCGACCTCAGGGGGAGATCGCATGTCTCGACGTGCTGCCGTACTCACCGCCGTGGCGCTCGCGCTCGGCACCGTCCTCACCGCTCCGGCCGCCGCGACCGCGGCCGCACCGTGCACCTGGACCGCGCACAAGGTCGTCCCGCCGGACGGGTACGACGCCGAATTCACCGACGTCAGGGGGACCGACAGCCACGGCAACTACGTCGGCACGGTGACCGACGTGTCGGTCGACATGGGCCGGGTCGTGGTCTGGACCGACAACAAGCCCCGCATCCCGGACGCGCTCGCGTCGTTCGTCTACCCGAACATCGCCGGCGAGAACTCCGCCGGGACGGTGCTGCTCTCCGGCGGCCTGCCGACGTCCACCGAAGTGGGCGTCTACCTGTTCAGCGGCGGGCACCACGGGCCGGGCACGCTGACGCAGCTGCCCACCCCGGCCGGCTACCGCATCGGTTCGGCCACCGCCCTCAACGAGCGGGGCGACGTCCTGGCCAGCGCCTACACCCTCCGAGACGACCACCCGGTCAGCATCCTGTGGTCGAACCTGTCCGCGGGGCCGCTCGTCATCGACAGCCCGGCCGGGTACGGGATCGACCTCGACGACGACGGCACGGTGCTGCTCAACGCCCCCGGCAACAAGCTGGGCGCGCTCTGGCGCCACGGGCAGGTCATCCCGCTGACCGGCGAAGACCGGCCGGTGCTCATCCGCGAGCTCCGCAACGGCGTGGTGGTCGGCACGGCGATCGACTCCCCGTGGCCGGCTTCGCGCGCCCTGGCCTGGCACGGCCCCGCCGACCCGCGGCCCCTCGAGCGGGGCGGGACCGCGGAGGCGATCAACGCGCACGGGCTCATCGCGGGCAGCCTGGACAGCCTGACCGGGCACGCGGCCGTCTGGCAGGACACCAAGCTGCTCGGCGCGCTCCCGGCCCCGGATGGGGTCGACGCGGACGTCTTCGTGGTCGGGGACGACGGCACGGTCTTCGGCAACACGGGCAGCGAATACGGCCCGCTGCGCTGGACGTGCACGGCGGTCGGCTCCTGACCTGAGGGCGCCGACGTCATCCACAAAGGACAGACGTCGGCGCCCTCAGCCGAGGTCCGGTTCGGTGGTGTGGACCAGCCGCGGGTCGGGCGTTTCGCCGGACATGGCCAGCAGCCCGCGCACGACCTTGACCAGCAGCGGCCAGTTCTTCGGGTTCTTCTTGTCCACCCCGCCGACGAGCTGCTTGAGCATCGAGAGCGTGTCGAAGTAGATGCGTTCGCAGACGAGGTTTTCCCGCGCGTCGAAGACGAAGTACGCCGACATCCGCACCCGGAACGGGGACCCGGTGGCCGGGATCTTCCCGAACGGCCCGAGGTGGGTGCCCAGCAGCCAGAACTCCACGATCACCGCGTCGGCGCTGTGCCGCAGCGCGATCAGCTCGTGGTGCTGGTCGGGGAACGCGGTGCGCGTGTCGTGGTAGTAGCCGCGGACGGCGCTGTCGCCGTCGTGCACCGTCATGGTCGCGACGACCTCGTAGTGCGGGTGCGGGAACGTCGAGAGGGCCGCGTCCCAGTCCTGGGCGACCTCGTCGCGGAAGTGGTCGAGCACCAGTTTCTGCCGGGCTTCGAGGACGGCCGGGCCGGGGATGGCGAACGCGGTCATCGGGGCTCCCTTAAATCTACGGCGTAGGTTTCGACGATAACCTACACTGTAGGCACGCCGTGGGAAGGGGACACCGTGACCGTGCTCGACACCGCTCTGGCCCGGGCGAAGCCCGCCATCCGCTGGGGCCTCGGCCACGCGCTCCCCCGCACCGTGCTGCGCCGCGAGGCCCGGCGCGGCGACCTCCAGGGCCGGATGGTCGTCGACGCCGCCGAAGGCCGGGACCTGACCGGCCTGTTCGACGAGATCCGCGCCGCCGGCCCGCTCGCCCGCACCCGCTTCGGCTGGATGACCACCCACCACGGCGCGGTCCGCGAGGTGCTGGCCAGTGAGGACTTCCGCGTCGGCGTGGTCGGGGGTGACGGGTCGGCGCTCGGGCGGCTGGTGGAGTGGTCGGCCGGCGAGCACCTGCACCCGGTGCGGCCGCCGTCGCTGCTGGCCGTCAACCCGCCCGAGCACACCCGGTACCGCAAGCTGGTCACCGGCGTGTTCACCGCCCGCGCCGTCGAGCAGCTGCGCGGCCGGGTCCAGCAGATCGCCGACGGCCTGCTCGAGCGCCTCGAGCCCGGGAGTGAGACCGACCTCGTCGAGGCCTACTGCGGGCTGCTCCCGGTCACCGTCATCAGCGAGATCCTGGGCGTCCCGCCGGAGCAGCTCGGCAAGGTGCTGTCGCTGGGCGCGGCGGCCGCGCCCAGCCTCGACCTCGGGCTCGGGTGGCGCACCTTCCGCGACGTCGAGACCGCGCTCGCCGAGTTCGACGCCTGGCTCGGCGAACACCTCGACCACCTGCGCCGCCACCCCGGGAACGACTTGTTCAGCCGGCTCGTCGCGGCGCGCGACGACGGTGTCGGGCTGACCGAGACCGAGCTGAAGTCCACCGCGGGGCTGGTGCTGGCGGCCGGCTTCGAGACGACCGTCAACCTGCTCGGCAGCGGCATCGCCCTGCTGAGCGAGCACCCGGAGCAGCTCGCGGTGCTGCGCGAGCGGCCCGAGCTGTGGGGCAACACCGTCGAGGAGGTGCTGCGCCACGACCCGCCGGTCCTGCTGACCGGCCGCCTGGCGGTGCGCGACACCGAGATCGCCGGCGTCCGCCTGCCGCGCGGGGCGCTGGTGACCACCGTGCTGGCCGGCGCGAACCGCGACCCCGGCGTGTTCACCGACCCGGCCGTCTTCGACGTCACCCGCGCCGGCGCCCGCGACCACGTGTCGTTCGGCGCCGGGCGCCACCACTGCCTGGGCGCGTCGCTGGCCCGGATGGAGGGCGAGATCGGCCTGCGGACGATCTTCGGCCGCTTTCCCGGCCTGCGGGTGCTGCCCGGCGGCCGTCGTCGTCAGACGCGCATCCTCCGCGGGTACGAATACCTGCCCGCGGTGCTCGCCGCGTGACGGGCCGGCGTGGCCGTCCGCCCAAGGATGCGGACGGCGCCCTGTCGCGGGAGCGGATCCTGCGGGAGGCGCTCGCGCTCGTCGACGCCGACGGGCTCGAGGCCGTCAGCATGCGCAAGCTCGCGCGCCGGCTCGGCGTCGACCCGATGAGCCTCTACAACCACGTCGACGGCAAGGACGCCCTGCTGGACGGGGTCGCCGAGGTCCTGCTCGCCGCGATCCCCGCGCCGGTTCCCGGGCGCGACCTGCGGGCGACGATGTCCGCGCTCGCCCACGGTTTCCGCGCCGCGATGCTCGGCCACCCGCGCGCGGCACCGCTCGTGCTGACCCGCCAGCTCGCGTCGATGACCGCGCTCGCCCCGGTGGAGGCCGTGCTCGGCCCGCTGCTGGCGGCGGGGTATCCCCCGGACCGCGCGGTGCACGGGCTGCGCGCGGTGCTGGCGTTCCTGATCGGGACACTGATGCGCGAGGTCGACGCCGCGCCGACGTTCAGCGGCGCCGACCCACCGGGCACCCAGGACCGGCTTGCCGACCTGGAGGGATCAGGGTTGCCGGCGGTTTCCGCGGCGGCGCCGTACCTCGCGGTGTGCGACCACGAAGCGGAGTTCGAGTTCGGGCTGGGCATCCTGCTGGACGCGCTCGCGCCGTGACGGCTCGTCAGCGGATGCGTTCGTACAACGCCGCCATCCGCGAATCGAGGTCCGCGGCCGTCCGGGCCGCGGCGGCGAGCTCACCCGCGAAGTCCGGCGGGACGCTGTCGCGGTACTTGTAGGACAGCTTGTGCTCCACCGCGGCCCAGAAGTCCATCGCGATGGTGCGCAGCTGGACCTCGACCTTGACCTTTTCGACGCGGTCGGACAGGAACACCGGGATGCGCACGATCAGGTGCAGGCTGCGGTAGCCGTTCGCCTTCGGGTTTTTGATGTAGTCCTTGGTGCGCAAGAGTTCGACGTCGTCCTGGGCGGTGAGCATGCGGGCGACCGCGAAGACGTCGTCGACGAACGGGCAGACAACGCGGATCCCGGCGATGTCGTCGAGCGCGCCGGCCGCGGAGACCCAGTCGTCACCGAGGCCGCGACGGTGCACTTTTTCCTTGATCGCCTCCGGCCGCTTCACGCGGCTCGTGATGTGCTCGATCGGGTCGTGGCGGTGGACGAAGTCGAACTCCTCGCTGAGGATCCGCAGCTTCGTCATCAGCTCTTCGATGGCGAACTTGTACATCAGGAGGAACCGCGGGAGCTGCCCGGCCACGGCGAGCTCGTCGGCCGCCTCGCGCAGGGAAGTCTCGTCGGCCGCCGGGTCGGTGGTCACTGAAGCCTCGTGCTGTTGTCGGTCGTGGGTCCGAGCTCCAGGTTACTGGGCTCCCTCCGGATAACGATCGGCGACGGGCCGGGGTTCCCGCTGGTCACCGGATCGGGGTGGAAAAGGCGGTGTTCGGGGGTGTCGCCCGCCTGGGCCGGGGTGCTGATGTCACCTCGGCCGGGCCCCGGCACGGTCTTGGGGCCGGAGTCATCCCTGCCCGGACCAGGAACGGTCCCCGGGGGCCGATGTCGCCCGGCCCGGACCGCGCCCGGTCCCGGGGGTCGGTGTCACTCCGGCCTGGGTCGGGTGTGGTCCGGGGAGCTGGTGTCACCTCGGCCCGGACCAGGTGCGGTCCGGGCCGAGGTGGGCTTGCGGTTTTCCGGTTGTCGGTGAGGTCAGCGCCCCATGGGGACGGTTGCGGCCGTGACGGACGCAACGCACTTGGCGGCGATGGCGCCCGCTTGCTCGATCGCGGCCTGGTTCGCCGCCTGGTCGGTCGCGGCCTGGTCGCCGGCGCCTTGGTCGGCGGTGGCCATGCCGTCGGCTGCTGCGCTTTCGTCGGCCGCCTTGCCGGTCGCTGCCTTGCCCGCGGCCTTGCCGTCCGCCGCCTTGCCTGCCGCGCCCTGGTCGGCCGCCTTCTTTCCGGTGCTCTCTTCGGCGGCCATGCCCTGCTGGCCGGCCGCCGCGGCGGGGTCGGCCTGGGCGACACACTCGAGGAGCGCCGCGCAGTCCTGGGCGGAGACCGCGTTCTCCTGCTGGTCCGCCGTGCCGTTCTGGGCTGCGGCCTGGTCCTGGGCGTTCATGCCGTTCTGGTCGGCCATGCCGTTCTGGTCGGCAGCCTGGTTCTTCGCGGCCTTGCCGCCATCAGCCATGCCGTTCTGGTCAGCCATGCCGCCCTGATCGGCAGCCTGGTTCTTCGCGGCCTTGCCGCTACCAGCCATACCGTTCTGCTGGGCGGCGCCGTTCTGGTCAGCCATGCCGCCCTGATCGGCAGCCTGGTCCTTGGCGGCCTTGCCGCCACCGGCCATGCCGTTCTGGTCGGCCATGCCGTTCTGCTGGTCGGCGGCCTTGTTCTCCGCGGCCTTGCCGTTCTGGTTCGCCATTCCGTTGGCGTCCGCCGTCCCGGTCGCCTGGGTCAGGCATTGCTGGACCACCTGGCAGGCCTGCTCGCCCGCCGCGTTCTGGTCGGCCGCGTCCGCTGCTGCCGCGCCCTGGTCGGCGGCCATGCCGTTCTCGTCCGCCGCGCCCTGCTCGGCGGCCTTCTTCTTCGCCTGGCCAGCGCCCATCCCGTTTTCGTCCGCCGCACCCTGCTCGGCAGCCTTCTTCTTCGCCTGGCCAGCGCCCATGCCGTTCTCATCCGCCGCACCCTGCTCGGCAGCCTTCTTCTTCGCCTTACCGGCGCCCATCCCGTTCTCATCCGCCGCCGCACCCTGGTCGGCAGCGTCGTTCTTGGCAGCCACCTGGTCCGCCAGCCCGGCCACCTCCGTGCACGCCGCCAGCGTCGCGTTCGCCGCCACCGCTCCGTCGCAGCCCGCCGCCGTGCGGCGTTGCTGGATCTGGTCGACCACCGCCTGGCGGTTGGCTATCCGGGCCTCGGACTGGGCGTCCGGGGCGGCCTGCTGACCTGCGATGAAGGCGAGATTGTTCTGCAGGGCCGTGTCCAGCCCTCCGCAGTCTTCGGTGGCCGCGTTGCCGGCCGGGCTGCTCAACGCGATTGCCGTCGCGGTCGCTCCCGCGATTCCCAGCAGTGCGGCGAGTCCGATCGTCGCCGGTTTGCGGTGTCGTCCGGTAGTGCGCACTTGGGGCATCAAGCCCCTCCTCTCTGGTCGCCACCTCACCCCGGCACACGGGCGGGACGACCAGAGCGGTTCATCCGGATTTTCCGGTTACCACCACGGAAAATCCACTGTGGACAGGACGAACCCCGAACCGGCGGTCCACCGGTTCGGGGCCCTGCCTACCAGAGCCGGAGTAAGCGCGGTGTCAACGCGCGCTCCCGTCAGCCGAGGTCCGCCAGCTGCGGCACGGCCGGCGCCATGCCGTCGATCCACGCCGCCGGCGACCCCGTCGTCGGGGTGACGATCACCGTTCCGACCCCCAGCTTCGCGAAACCCGCCATCGCGCGGACGAACTCGTCGCGCGTGTCCGGGCCCGGCCGCGGGTTGTTGGCCAGGATCGTCTTCCTGATGTCGTCGTAGTCGCGGCCGACGTCGTCGCAGTGGCGCCGCAGCACGTCCAGCTTGTGCGCGACGTCCTCGGGCGAGGTGCCGAAGAGGTTGCACGCGTCGCCGTACTGCGCGACGAGCCGCAGCGTCTTGCGCTCGCCGCTGCCGCCGATCATCACCTTCGGCCGGTTGATCGGCTGCGGCGAGCAGAGCGTCTCGGCCAACTGGTAGTGCTTGCCGTCGAACGGGCCGTTGTCCGCCGGGTCCCACATCTGCCCGCAGATGCGCAGCGTCTCCTCCAGCCGCTCGAACCGTTCGGCGATCGGCGGGTACGGCACCCCGAGCCCGGCGTGCTCACGCTCGAACCACGCCGCGCCGACACCGAGCACCGCGCGGCCGCCCGAGAGGACGTCGAGGGTCGTGACGATCTTCGCGAGCAGCCCCGGGTGCCGGTAGGTCACGCCGGTGACGAGCAGGCCGAGGTCGATCCGGGACGTGTGCGCGGCGAGGAAGCCGAGCGTCGTGTACCCCTCCAGCATGTTCGCCTCGGCGGGGAGGCCGGTGGGCTCGATCTGGAAGTAGTGGTCCATGAAGGACAGCCACGTCGCCCCGGCCTCCTCCGCCGCGGCGCCCACGCGCGCGAGCTCACCGGCGATGGCGGTGGTCCCGCCCTCGATGTCGAAGATGGGGAGGTGGAAACCCAGGTCCATGAGACGTTCTCCTGACGTGCGGTCGGCGTGCCCGCCACGCTAGGACCTGGAGCGCGCTCCAGGGCAAGCCCCGGCTACCGCAGCCGCGCCACCAGGTCGGTGGCGATCCGCCGTTCGACCGGCCCGGGCACCGCCTGCACCCCGGCCGCGAGCCCGCCCGCGGCCACCGCCGCCAGGCTGCGGACCTGCAGCGTGAGGCCGAGATCCATGGCCTGGATGGAATTGCCGTTGGCGGCGGTCAGGTTGAGCATCCGGCCGTGGTCGAGGACGACGACCTCGCGGCCGTCGGCCAGTACGTGCCCGGTCCGGCGGCCGGGCTCGCCGTACTCGACGGTGCGGACGGTCGCCGCGCGCAGGGCGTCCGCGTCGATCTCCCACGCGAAGTGGCCGACCCCGGCGAGCAGCGCGCCGTCGGCCAGGACCGCCAGCTCGGCCTCGCCGACCACCCCGGGGGCGCCGGTCGCGGTGAAGACCGCCTGCGCGCCGGGCAGGACCTCGAGGGCCGGGCCGACGCGGTGACCGTCCAAAATGGCCTGCAGCGCGCGCATCGGGTCCGTGTCGCACACCGAAACCCGCGCGCCGAGCCGCGAGAGCGTGTCCGCGACGCCCTTGCCGCACGGCCCGTAACCGAGCACGGCGGCGCGCATGCCCGGCACCATCAGGTTGGTGGCGTTGAGGAATCCCTGCACGACGCTCTGCCCGACGCCGAACTCGTTCTCCACCAGCAGTTTCAGCCGTGAGTCGTTGATCACGACGACCGGGTGGCCGACCTGCTTCTCCCGCAGCCGGATCCCGCCGGTGGTCGTCTCCTCGGTGCCGCCGAGGTACCCCGCGGGGACGCCGGACCCGAGCAGCGACAGGGTGAGGTCGGCGCCGTTGTCGAGGGTGAGGTCCGGCTCGCACTCGAGGACCTTCACGACGTTGCGGGCGTGGGCGGCGTCATCGTCGGCGCGGCGCGTGTGCACCCGCACGCCGAGCGCCCGGAGAGCGTCGGCGACGTCGTCGTGGGTGGTGCCGGGTGAGCCGGTCAGCGTGACTTCGACGCCGGCGCGGGCCAGCAGGGTGACCAGGGCCGCGGTCTTGGGCTCGACGTGCAGGCACATGGCGAGCCGCCGCCCGGCGAGCACGGGCGCGGTCTCTTCGACGGCGGCGGTGGTCAGGGGCATGTGCTTGAGCGCCCACTGGGTTCCGGCGTGCACAAAAGAAGGCATGGCTTTCCTAGCGGTTGAACGAGAAAGGGGACCCGGAAGCGGGGCCGGTCAACCGTAGAAGTCGCAGCGGTACGAGTGGTCGCCGAAGATCGGCGCCACCAGCCCTCGTCCGCTCATGGCCTCAAGCTATCAGGGCGTGTAGTCCTCGAACTCCCACCACCCGTACCGGGCCAGCCGCTCGGCGGCCTCGTGCCAGTTCGCGCCGACGCACCCGGCCACCAGGCCCTCGAAGTAGGCCACCAGCGCGGGCCAGTCGTAGTGGTGGACGATCACGTGGTGGCGAAGCGAGATCGGCCCGCTCGCCACCTCCTCGCGCAGCCACCCCGGCGTGCACACGACGAACTGGAACGACTCCTCGCCCGGTTCCCCCTCCGGGCCCGCGATCAGCTGGACCAGGAACATGAACCGCTCCGGGTCCGCCGGGACGAACGACTCGGGCGGGTCGGTGTCGGGGGTCATCAGGTACTTGATCTCGGGACGCACCGTGGGCATGCGGCCAGTGTGCCGTCAGCCGACCGCGGCGGCCAGGAAGCCGGCGACGTCCGGGTTCGTCGTGACCGGGACGCCCGCCGCGCGCAGGTGGTCCGCGAACTCCGCCGACTTCCGGCCGCCTTCGGCGATCAGGAACGGCGGGGCGCCCGCCGCCGGGTACGCCAGGGGGCTCGCCGCCCGCAACGTCGACGGTGCGCGGCCCAGTGCCACCAGCACCGACGCCCGGGTCACCGGGTCGAGGCCCGTGAGGTCGAACTCGGCCGGGGCCGCCAGCGCGGCCACCGCACGGACCTTGCTGTCCTGCCCCGGGTACTGGCCGGTGTCCGGCCCCGGCGCGACGCCGAGCAGGGACGCCAGTGTGCCGCCCGCGCCGGAGCCGACCGCCGTGACGCGGGCCGGGTCGATGTTCAGCGCCGCCGCGTTCGCCTTGAGGAACCGGACGGCGCAGCGGGTGTCGGTGAGCGCCGCCGGCCAGGGTGCGGCGGGCGCGAGGCGGTAGTCGATCGACGCGACGGTGAAGCCGCGGGCCGTCAGCTCGTCCCGCAGCGGGGTGAGCCGGGACCCGGCGAGCTCGGCACCGGGTCCGGCGGGCCTGCGGTCGCCGGAGATCAGCCCGCCGCCGTGCAGGAAGAGCGCCACCGGCGCCGGTGGCCCGCCCGGCCGCGGCCGGGTGACGTCCATCGCCAGCGGCACACCGGCGGGGCGGCAGTACTCGACCGTGGCGCCGTCGAGCAGCGTCGACGCGGTGGGCGCCGTGATGCCCGCTCCGGCTGCGACGGTCCCCGCCGCGCCCGTCGCGAACACCACCAGCAGCACCGGGAACAGCACGATCCACGCCGACACGCGCCGCAGCGCCGACGGCCGCGGGTGCGCCCGCCGCCGGGCCACGACCAGGAAGCCGAACACCGCCACGACCTGCAGCCCGGCCGCGACGTAGTCGGTGAAGCCGACCACCGCGTCGGCGGGCTGCCAGGGGTCGAGGCGCACGAGCAGCCCGAGCGGCCGGCTGGCCACCCACACCGCCAGCGACGTCGTCGCGGCGAGCGCGGCGGCGTGGGCCGTCCTGCGGGTCGGCCACCCCAGCACCGCGAAGACCGCCACCAGCTCGAGGGTCGCGACCAGGGCGAACAACATGGCGTACAGCTGCCAGACCCGCCACAGCGCGGGCACCGAGACGGCCGGGATCAGCGCCCCGCCCAGCGCGGCAAAAGCGGCCGTGACCAGCACCGGACCGCGTCTCAAGAGGGGCACGGCGGTCGTCGACGGGCGGTAGACGCCCCGCTGCCCGTCGACGACCTTCATGCCGCCAGTGTCACCCGGTACCGGCCATCACCGCCACGGCTCCGGCGGCGCAGCGCCGCTACTTCTGCGACGCCGTGTAGTTCCGGAACAGCAGATACGTGTCGAGGATGTCGGAAGAGGCGCTCTGCACCGAGCGGTAGATCCCCCACTTCGGGCGGACGTAGTCACCCTGGTCGGGGATGTTGACGCTGCTCATGCTGCCCTGCGCGGCCACCGGGGCGCCGGTGCCCGTGCCGTTGCGGATGACGGCCGACGCCTTGCCCTTCGAGCCCGGCGTGAACGTCCATTCGATCGTGATCCACTTGTCGCGCAGCGGCGCGAGGTCGGTGGCCGCGATGCTCGGCGAGCCCGAGTTGGCGTAGGCGCGCGCGTTGAGCATCTCCTTGCTGCCGCTGCGGGTCAGGTCGAGCGTCACCCACGGGCCGCCGTTGGTCGACGGTGTCTTGGTCTGGAAGATGTGGGTGAACTTGCTGGTGCCGTGCAGCGAGCCCGGGATGTACATCTCGTAGGAGAGCGTCCAGGTCTCGCCGTCGTGCATCTTGAGCGTGGAGCCGCTTTGCACCATGCCCTTGGACTCGGTGCGCTGGCGGTCGCCGCCGCCGGTCGTGTCGCGGTCGTCCTTCCAGATGTTGAAGCGGTAGTGGTCGCCTTCGACCACGACGTACTTGCGGTCGGGGTGGTGGTTGCCGCGGTCGGCTTCGATGCCCTCGAAGGCCTTCAGGCCGTCGGTGGCGGGGTTCGGGTGCCACAACGGCGCGGCTTCGGCGATCGGGCTGAACAGAAGCGGCACGGTGAGGGCGGCGACGGCGAGCGCCGTCCTGCGGGGGAATTCCGGCATCGTCGGTGTGTCCTTCCTGACGACAAGTTCGGCAGGGGTGCACATCGGTCGGCGGACGGACCCAGAAAACCGGGCTGGACATCCGATGTCTTACCTCTCGAAGCTAGCGCTTTCCGGTGGTCGTTGGCAAGATGCTCGCCCAATTGGTCGATGATTCATCTGATGGATGCGGAGTAGCAGTCCGCCAGCGCGCCGAACGCCGCCTTGGGTGCCCAGGGCACGCCCGGGTACGTCTGCCCCGCGCCGTCTTCCAGCAGCTTCACCACGCCCCAGCTCGCCATGTCCAGGTCCGTCCGCGGGTCCGCGCGGTGCACCAGGCCGTAGCAGACGAACGTGCACGCGAAAGCCGCGTCGACGCCCTCCGCCGTGAAGATCTCCAGCAGCTCCCGGAGGTACTGCGCCTGCTCTTCCTCGTCCCGGACGTACTCGCCCTTCAACCGCACCGGGACGTCACCGTCGTACTCCACGATTTCGCCGCACCGCGCGCCGAGGTCGGCCGCGCCGCGGTAGGGCGTCACGCCGAACTCCGTGATCGCCACCGGTTTGCCCGACGCCACCAGCGTGCGGACGCCCTCGCGGTAGCCGTGCGCGACCTCCTTCGAGCGGTGCGCGTCCACCGAGACGATGTCGAACGGCGTCCAGTCGACCCGCTCCAGCGGAACCGCCGCGTAAGTAACGCGCCCGCCGAACCGCGCGCGGACCGCCTGGACCGCGCGGGCCAGGAAGGCGTTCACCCGCTCGGACAGCCCGGCGACGAGCTCCCGCGACGCGAGCAGCCCGGCCAGCCGCTCCTCGATCCCGTCTCCCGGCAGGAAACCGTGGTTGAAGAGGCTCAGCTCGGCCCCGGTCACGAACACGATCTCCGCCCCGGCCGTCCGGAGGCGTTCGGCTCGTGACGCGCCGTCGGCGAGCAGCGCGAGGATCTCCTCGGGCGTCCGGTCCATCGGGAACGGCGAGAACCACACCTCCAGCCCCAGCGCGGCCGCCTCGCGCGCGGCGAACTCGATCCGGTCGAGGTCGGTGCCGATCAGCCGGACCGCCGTGCAGTGCAGGTCGTCGCGGATGACCGCCAGCTCACGCCGGACCAGCTCGGCGTCGAAGGGCCGGTTGAACCGCCCGTTCAGCTCCAGCCCGGTGTCGTAGCCGATGCCTTTGGCTCTCACGGTTCCTCCCGAAATTTAGGGTACGGTCCGTACCGTACCCTAGGACGGTAGAGTGACGCCCATGGCCGAGAAGACCCGGCGCCGCGGCGCCGAGCTGGAAGAGGCGATCCTGCGCGCCACCGCGGACGAGCTCGCCGAGGCCGGCTATCCCGGCCTCACCATCGAGCGGGTGGCGCAGCGGGCCGGCACCAACAAGAACACGATCTACCGCCGCTGGCCGAACCGCGCCGCACTCGGCGTCGCCGCCTACCGGCTCCTGGCCGAGGACACCCTGAAGCCGCCCGACACCGGCAACCTCCGCGAAGACGTGCTGACGCTGTTGCGGACGATCAACTGCGGCCAGACCTCGCCCGCCGCGCGGATCCTGCGCGGTCTCCTGACCGGCGTCGGCGAGGAGCCCGAACTCCGCGAGCAGCTCTACGAACAGGCCGCCGAGGGAGGCGCGAAAACCTGGCTTACGATCGTCGAGCGAGCCATCGCACGCGGCGAAGCACGACCCCAAGCCCGGCACCCGCGGGTCGCGACGGTCGCGCTCGTGTTGCTGCGCAACGAACTCCTCACGCGCGGACTGACCACAGTGGACGACGGCGTGCTCGTCGAGATCGTCGACGAGGTCTACCTGCCGCTGGTGGGCGCGTAGATCGTCACCCGCAGCTCCGGGTCCTCGGCGGCCTGGAAGACCGCGTAGTCGAACACCGCGGGCCCGGGCACGAACAACGTCTTCCGGCCGGGTCCGCTGCGGCCGACGTCGTGGCGGTCCCACCACGTCGCGAACTCCGGGCAGCCGGCCCGCAGCCGCGCCGCGAGCCCCGAGAACGCCGGGTCGCCGGCCCACAGGTCGTGCGCGGCGCGGAACTGGGCCACGGCGTGCTCGGCCTGCGCCGCCCAGCCGTCGCCGAACAGCCGCCGGCCGCGCGTGCCGAGCAGCAGGAAGACCAGGACGTTCCGGTCGGCCTCCGGCGCCGCGCCGAAATCGGTGAACAGCTCGGCCGCGGCGGGGTTCCAGGCCAGGACGTCCCAGCGGCGGCCCGTCACGTACGCGGGCTCGCTCAGGCCTTCGACGAGCCGGCGGGTCGCTTCGGGCACCTGCTCGCGGCGGAACGGGGTCCGGGCCGGGTTCCGGGCCAGCGCCCGCAGGTGGGCGCGCTCGGCGTCGTCCAGCCGCAGGGCGCCGGCGAGCGCCTCGACCGTCTCGGACGACGGGCTGACCGTGCGGCCCTGCTCGAGCCGGATGTACCAGTCGACGCCGATGCCGGCCAGCTCGGCGACCTCTTCGCGGCGCAGCCCCGGGGTCCGGCGACGGCGGCGGTCCGGCAGCCCGAGCGCCGAGGGATTCAGCCGTTCGCGCCGCGACCGCAGGAACTCCCCCAGCCCGGCACGGGCCACCTCCGGCATGACAACCTCCGTGGCACTCGGCAGTCCCAGGATGATACCAGGCCTGGATAGCCCGCCCCGGTTCGCCGACGATCGAGGCATGAGAGCCGCGATCCTCGAAGAGTTCGGCAAACCCCTGTCCGTGCAAGACATTCCCGCGCCGGCCCTCGGCACCGGCGAAGTGCTTGTCGACGTCGTCGCGGCGGGCGTGCTGCCCTACGCGGCGGAGGTGTTCCGCGGCGAGCGGAACTACCAGCTGACGCTGCCCGTCGTGCCCGGCGCCGGCGCGGTCGGCCAGGTGCACGCGACCGGCCCCGACGCGACCCGCCTGGCGCCCGGCGACTGGGTGCTGTGCGACCCGGCGATCCGCTCGCGCGACGACGCGCTGACCCCGGACATCACGCTCCAGGGCCTGAGCGCGCGCGGGGACGGCGGCCTGTTCCTGCAACGTCATTTCGGGCACGGCGCGTACGCCGAGCAGGTGCTCGTCCCGACCGAGAACGCGGTCCCGCTCGGGCCGGTCGACCCGGCCGACGCCGGCCGGTGGACCGCGCTCCTGCTCTGCCTGGTGCCCTACGGCGGCTGGCTCGCGGCCGACCTGCGGCCCGGCGAGACAGTGCTGGTCAGCGGCGCCACCGGGAACTTCGGGAGCGCGGCCGTCGCCGTCGCGCTCGCCATGGGCGCGGCGTGCGTGGTGGCGCCGGGCCGCGACGAAGCCGTCTTGGCCGACCTGGAACGCCGGTTCGGCGCCCGCGTCCGGACGGTCCGGCTCACCGGCGACGGCGACACGGGCCGCCTGCGCCGGGCGGCCCCGGGCCCGATCGACGTGGTGCTCGACCTGCTGCCGCCGTCGGCGAGCACCGCGCCGGTGCGGGCCGCGGCGATGGCGGTCCGCGAGGGCGGCCGGGTGGTGCTGATGGGCGGTGTCGGCATGCTCGGCGGCGCCGACCTCGCCCTCCCCTACCCGTGGTTGATGCGCAACGGCATCACGGTGCGCGGCCAGTGGCTGGCCCCGCGGACGGCGACCACGAGCCTGATCGCGCTGGCCCGCGCCGGCCTGCTGGACCTCGGCCAGTTCGCCGTCACGGAGTTCGGCCTCGACGACATGACGAGTGCCCTCGACCACGCGGCGAGCGGCCGGACGCGCTTCGCCCTCACGGTGATCCGGCCGTGAGTACGGTCGAAGGATGACCCGGCTCGCCCGCCACGAGAAGCTCGCCGCAGCGCTCGAAGACTCGCCCGACGACCTCCTGACCGGCGCGCGGCCGCTCGGCACCGGGATCGGCGGGTCGACCTGGCTGCTGAGTGTGGCGGGCGAACCGGTCTTCGTGAAGCGGGTCCCCCTCACCGACGTCGAACTGGCGAACCCGCGCTCGACGGCCGACCTCTACGGGCTGCCGCCGTGGTCGCACTACGGCGTCGGTTCCGCGGGCGGCGGGGCCTGGCGCGAGCTGGAAGCGCACCTGATGGCGACCGCGTGGGTCCGCGAAGGCGCGTGCGAGAACTTTCCGCTCCTGCACCACTGGCGGATCCTGCCCGGCCTCCCGCGGCCCCGCGCCGACATCGAGGCGGACGTCGCGTTCTGGCACGGCGACCCGGGCGTCCGGCGCCGGTTGGAAGCACTCGCCGGAGCCACCACCGACCTCGTGCTGTTCCTCGAGCACCTGCCGCACAGCCTCGCCCACCGGGACGGTGACGACCTGCCGCTGGAGCGGGACCTCCGGCAGGTCACGGAGTTCCTCGCCGGGCAGGGCGTCCAGCACTTCGACGCGCATTTCGCCAACATCGTCACCGACGGCGAGCGGCTTTACCTCACCGACTTCGGCCTCACGGTGTCACCGCGGTTCGAGCTTTCGGACGCCGAGGCCGCGTTCCTGGCCGAGCACGCCGACCACGACCGGGCCTACGTCCTGACCCATCTGGTCAACCGGGTCGTCCGGGGCCTCGGCGACTGGCCGGATGCCCGTGCCCGCAACACTTTCGTCCGCGAACACGCGGCGGCGCATCAGTCGCCGCTCCTGCGCCGGTACGCCCCGCTCGCGGCGGTCGTCAACGACTTCTACTTCGCCCTGCACACCGAAGACCGGCGGACGCCGTACCCCGCCGGGGAGATCGCCCGGCAGCTGGAGCGCGCCGGTTTGCCTGTGATTGCCGGGCTCACTACTCGCGAGTAAGGTCCGGGGCCATGCGCGCTGTGCGACCGTCCGCGGCCGGGCCCCGGCGCGTCGACGCCCGCCGCAACCGCGAAGCGATCCTCCGTGCCGCCGACGAAGTCTTCAGCGAAGACGCCGACGTCGTCCTGGACGAGGTCGCCCGCCGCGCGGGCCTGGGCCGCGCGACGGTGTACCGCCACTTCCCCGACCGCACGGCACTCGCGCTCGCCGTCGCCGCGCACCACCTCGCGGCGTTCAAGAACCAGGCGCGGGACCAGGAGTCGTTCCGCGAACTGCTGGGCGGGGTCCTCGCGATGCAGGCCCGGCGGCGCCCGCTCGTCCGGCTGTTCCGCGAGCTTCCGGAACGCAGCCAGCGTCAGTACACCCACGCCTTGATCGCGTTGCTGCGCCCGGCTTTCGAAGAGGCTCAGCGCACGGGCCGGGTCCGGGCGGATCTCGAGCCCGCGGATCTGGCGCTGCTCTTCGAAATGCACGAGGCGGCCTTGGTGGCGGGCCCGACGCCGCGGGCGCGGACGGAACCGGCGGAGCGGCTGGTGCGGGTGTTCCTCGACGGCCTCGCCGGCGCCGCGGACTGAGGCGACGCACACCGACGCTGTGAGCAGGAAAACGCTTCCCGCGCAAGAGAAGTGAGCCTGCCGAACCGCGGCGAGCCGGGGCACGGGCCCACCCGCGTCCCGGCTTCACCCTGGTGGAGCACACAAAAGGGGGTTGACCGGCGAGCGTCGTGGGTATCTCTACCCCACGGCACCGGCAGTCGATCACCGGCCCGGCCGCCTCCTCCCACCCGTCACATCCGGTCCCGCGGAGCACATCATGACGAACGATTCAGGAGCCTGGCACGACAAGTTGCAGCGCGCGCAGGAAGCGATCCAACGCAAGCGGGCGGAGCAGACCCGCAGCACGGCGGGCGCGTCCGCCGCGTCCCGATGACCCTTCGAGTATCCACAAAGGACACATGGAGCCCCGCACCCTTCAGCCGGGCGTTCCGGTGAGCAGCGCCTCCGCGTACCTGCGGAACGCCGCCACGAGCCCGTTCCGGTCGTCCGCGCGCGACGCCACCGCCACGTGCGCCGGTTCGACGTCCTCCAGCGGCACCGTCGTCAGGTCCGGGCGCAGGCTGCCGACGGTGCCCGGGCCGGCCGGGACGATCGCCACCGCCTGACCGCTCGCCACCAGCTCGAACTTGTCGTCCATCTCGGCCAGGCGCGGCCCGTCCGGGGCCGGGCGCCCGTCGGGGCGGGGGTCGATGCGCCAGAACGCGTCCCACGCCGCGTCGGCCGCGCGGGGCAGCGGCTCGTCCGCGATGTCGTCGAGCGTCAGCGACTCCTTGCCCGCCAAGCGGTGGTCACGCGGGAGCAGCAGCACCCTCGGCTCGTCGTAGAGAACCGTGACGTGCAGCCGCGCCGACGGCAGCGGTAGCCGGACCACCGCCACGTCGACGCGGTGCTCCAGCAGCGCCGCTCGGGCGTCGTCCCACCGCAGGTGCTGGGTGCGCACCTCGGCGTCGGGGTGCCGGCGGCGCAGCTCGCGCACGGCCGGGGTGACGACCAGGTTCGCGATGTAGCCGACGGTGATCCGGCGCGGCCGGGCGACCGACCGCGCGTGCGCCGCCGCCGCGGCCGCCGACCGCAGCACCTCGAGGGCCAGCGGCAGGAACGCTTCGCCGGCTTCGGTCAGCCGGGTGCCCTGCGGGGTCCGGTCCAGCAGCCGCGCGCCCACCTGCTGCTCCAGCCGGATGATCTGACGGCTCAGGGACGACTGCGTCAGGTGCAGCTCGGCGGCGGCGCGGCCGAAGTGGCACCGCCCGGCGAGCACGGTGAAGCTGCGCACCAGCCGCAGGTCCAGATCCGGGTCGGGCATGTCCCCAGCGTAACCCGGGCACCAGTCGGCCCGAAGCCCACGACCTGCGGTGATGCGCGAACCGCGTCACGCTGCGCGAAACACTCATTGGACCTGGCACGCTCCGTGACCCCACGGTGGAAGGAGACACACTTCGCGGAGGAACCTTGATGAAGGACCTGGGACCGATCGGCGTCTACCTGCCGATCTCGTTCACCACAACCCCGTCGGCCGACGCGCAGCGCGACGGCGCCCGGCGGCTCGAAGACGCCGGCTACCGGACCGTGTGGACGAACGAGGTCGTCGGCGGCAAGGACGCCCTCGTGCAGCTGGCGCTCCTGCTGGCCGCCACCGAGCGCCTCACCTTCGGCACCGGGATCGCGAACATCTGGGCCCGCGAACCGCAGGTGCTGCACGCCGCCGCGGCACAGCTCGCGGACGCCTTCCCGGACCGGCTGGTGCTCGGGATCGGGGCCGGCCACCCGGCGCAGGCCGCCGCCGCGGGCCGGGACTACGGCCGCCCGCTGGAGACCGTGCGCGGTTACCTGACGCGGATGGACGAGCAGACCTGGCCGCCCGCGCCCGCCGCGGCCTACCCGCGGATCCTCGGCGCCAACGGCCCGAAGATGCTGGCCCTGGCCGCCGAGCTGACCGACGGCGCGTTCCCGGCGAACCTGCCGCCGGAGCTCACCGCCGAGGCCCGCGCGGCACTCGGGCCGGGCAAGCTGCTGGTGGTCGGCCTGCCCGTGGTCACCGGCGGCGCCGAGGCGGCGCGCGAGAAGGTGACCGGCAGCCTCGGCATGGACTGGTACCGCAAAGCCGTGGAACGGCTGGGGTATTCGGCCGGCGACGTCGACACGCTCGCCGGCGCGGTGGTCGCCGAGAGCGAGCCGGACGCCATCGCGGCCAAGGCGCGCGCCCACCTCTCGGCGGGCGCGGACCACGTGGTCCTCATGCCCCCGACGACCGACGACTTCACCGCCGACGTCGAGACCCTGGAACGCCTCGCGCCCGCGACCGGCGCCCTCGGGTGAGGGGCCGGCCGCGGGCGCGGCGTGCGGGAACTCAGACCAGGTCGTACCGGTCGGCGTCCATGACCTTCGTCCACGCGGCGGCGAAGTCGCGGACGAACTTCTCCTTCGCGTCGTCGCTGGCGTAGACCTCGGCCACGGCGCGCAGCTCGGAGTTCGAGCCGAACACCAGGTCGGCGCGGGAGCCGGTCCACTTGACCTCGCCGGTGGCGCGGTCACGGCCCTCGAAGGTCTCCTGGTCCTCCGAGGTGGACTTCCACTCGGTCTCCATGTCGAGGAGGTTCGCGAAGAAGTCGTTGGTCAGCTTGCCCGGCGTCGGGGTGAACACGCCCAGCGCGGACTGCTGGTGGTTCGCGCCCAGCACCCGCAGACCGCCGATGAGCACGGTCAGCTCGGGCGCGCTCAGGTTCAGCAGGTTCGCGCGGTCGACCAGCAGGAACTCCGACGGCAGGCGGTGGCCCTTGCCGCGGTAGTTGCGGAAGCCGTCGATCGTCGGCTCCAGCGGCGCGAAGGACTCCGCGTCGGTCTGCTCCTGGGTGGCGTCGGTGCGGCCCGCGGTGAACGGCACCGTGATCGTGACGCCGGCGTCCGCGGCGGCCTTCTCGACCGCGGCGGTGCCACCCAGCACGATCAGGTCGGCCAGCGAGACCTTCTTGCCGCCGGACTGCGCGGAGTTGAAGGACTCCTGGACGCCTTCCAGCGTGCGCAGGACCTGCGCGAGCTGGTCGGGCTCGTTGACCTCCCAGCCGCGCTGCGGCTCGAGGCGGATGCGGGCGCCGTTCGCGCCACCGCGCTTGTCACTGCCGCGGAACGTCGAGGCCGACGCCCACGCGGTCGAGACGAGCTGGCCGACGGTCAGGCCCGAGTCCAGCAGCTTCGCCTTGAGGTCCGCGACGTCGGCGTCGGAGACCAGCTCGTGGTCGACGGCGGGGACGCGGTCCTGCCAGATCAGCTCTTCGGCCGGCACCAGCGGGCCGAGGTAGCGCTGGATCGGGCCCATGTCGCGGTGGGTCAGCTTGTACCAGGCGCGGGCGAACGCGTCGGCGAACTGGTCCGGGTTCTCGTGGAAGCGCTTGGAGATCTGCTCGTAGACCGGGTCGACGCGCAGCGACAGGTCGGTGGTCAGCATCGTCGGCTTGCGGGCCGGGTCGCCGGCCTCCGGGCCGGGGATGGTGTCCTCGGCGTCCTTCGCCACCCACTGGTGGGCGCCGGCCGGGCTCTTCGACAGCTCCCACTCGTAGCCGAACAGGTTGTCGAAGAACTGGTTGCTCCACTGCGTCGGCGTCGAGGTCCAGGTGACCTCGAGACCGCTGGTGATCGCGTCGCGGCCCTTGCCGGACCCGAAGGTGTTCTTCCAGCCGAGGCCCTGCTCTTCGATGCCCGCGCCCTCGGGCTCGGCGCCGACGAACTCGTCGGGGTCGGCCGCGCCGTGGGTCTTGCCGAAGGTGTGGCCACCGGCGATGAGGGCGACGGTCTCCTCGTCGTTCATCGCCATCCGGCCGAACGTCTCGCGGATGTCGCGGGCCGCGGCCAGCGGGTCCGGGTTGCCGTTCGGGCCTTCGGGGTTGACGTAGATGAGGCCCATCTGGACCGCGGCGAGCGGGTTCTCCAGGTCGCGGTCGCCGGTGTAGCGCTCGTCGCCCAGCCAGGTGCGCTCCGGGCCCCAGTACACGTCCTCGTCCGGCTCCCACACGTCGGCGCGGCCGCCGGCGAAGCCGAACGTCTTGAAGCCCATGGTCTCCAGGGCGCGGTTGCCCGTGAAGATCATCAGGTCGGCCCAGGAGACCTTCTGGCCCCACTTCTTCTTGACGGGCCAGAGCAGCCGGCGCGCCTTGTCGAGGTTCCCGTTGTCCGGCCAGCTGTTCAGCGGCGCGAAGCGCTGCATGCCGGCGCCCGCTCCCCCGCGGCCGTCGTCGATGCGGTAGGTGCCGGCGCTGTGCCACGCCATGCGGATCATGAACGGCCCGTAGTGCCCGAAGTCGGCGGGCCACCACTCCTTCGAGGTGGTCAGCACCGCGTCGACGTCGCGCGCCAGCTCGTCGAGGTCGACGGTCTCGAACGCGGCGGCGTAGTCGAAGTCCTCGCCCATCGGGTTCGCGACGGCGGGGTGCTTGCGCAGGATCTTCAGGTTGAGCTGGTTCGGCCACCAGTCGCGGTTCCCCGCGCCTTCGGTCGGGTGGTTGCGACGCCCGGCCGAAACCGGGCAGCCGCCGGCGGCCTCTTCGTTCAGCTCGCCAACCTTGGCGTCAGCACTGTCAGACACAGGAATCCTTCCGGGACGGGAACAACGTTCAGGAACTCGGCGCGGTGGAGCAGCCGGGGCACAGGCCCCGGTAGACGACCTCGGCTTCGTCGATCACGAAGCCGTGGGCGTCCGACGCGGTCAGGCAAGGCGCGTGGCCGACGGCGCAGTCGACGTCGGCGATGGCCCCGCAGGACCGGCACACGACGTGGTGGTGGTTGTCCCCCACGCGGGCCTCGTACCGGGCGACGGAGCCGGGCGGCTGGATGCGCCGCAGCAGCCCCGCTCCGGTGAGTGCCCGCAGGACGTCGTAGACGGCCTGGTGGGACACTTCCCCGAGACCTTCGCGCACGGCCCCGATGATCGAGTCGGTGTCGGCGTGCGGGTGCCCGTGCACCACGGACAGCACCGCCAGCCGTGGACGCGTGACGCGCAGGGACACCTCGCGCAGCATCCGCTCGAACTCCGTGGTCGTGGGCACGAGGGCGAGTCTGCCGCATTTTCTGGAATGAATCAAGAATAGCCACCCGGCCGTGTCGCTCGGCTCCCGCTACAGCCGGGCCCGGTGGTCCTTCGCCAGGCCGTGCAGCGCGCACGGCTGCCCGGGAGCACGCGGGCACAGCACCCACGACTCCGTCGGCGTCGCCACGTAGAGCCGGTACGGCGACGAGCCGGTGACGTCGTCCCGGGCCAGCTCCGACGCGCCGTCGTCGTCACGCCGGGGGTAGCACCCGAGCAAGCGGTCGAGCTCGGCGTCCGCCGCCTCCCGGGCCTCACCGACCGCGTAGACGGCCCGGCCGTGGTACGGCGCGACCGTCGAGTCGAAGACGACGAGGCTCACCCGCGGACGCTGCGCGAGGTTGCGGGAGTGGCGGGCATCGGACTCCGAAACCCACACGAAGGTCCGGTCGTCGGCCGGGGCGAAGTACACCGGAGACGTCCACGGGCCGCCGTCCGCGTCGGTCGTGCCCAAGGTCAGGTAGCGGTTGGCCGCGAGGAGGGCGCGGGCGTGCGCCGCGAGCGTGTCGTCCGTCATCAGGGCCCGGATTCTGCCACCGATCCGGTGAGACGGAGATCACGAGCCACCGGGTTTACCCGGGATCCGGAGGGGTAAACGTCGGTCGTTCAGGTTGTCTCAGCTGCTTCCGACCAGGAGTCGTTCGATGACCAGCGTCCTCACGGACTGGGAGAACACCCGCCCGGTCCCGCGCCCGCGCCGCACCGACGCGCTCGCCGAGCTCGCCCGCCTCGCGGCGCTGGCCGAGCTCGCGAAGCGCTCGTCCCCGTCGCTGATGCACCACGCGATCCTCGGCGGCACGAGCGCCGCGGCGGTGGCCGCGGCCGCGAAGCTCGACGTCGCCGAAGCCCACGTCCGCTGGCACCAGTGGGCGGACACGGCAGTCGGCGTCGACGAGTACCTCCGCGTGCACGCCGCGTTCGCCGAAGCCGTCATCGCCCGCCACGCCGCCCTCGAGGAGCTGACATGACCGCGCCCGCCGCGCCGGAGACCCACGTGACCCTGGCCGACCTGGCCGCGCTCGGCACCGCCGCGACCGAGCTGCTGGCGGAGATCACCGAGCAGCTGGCGGCCGCGGCGTCCCGGCGCTGAGCGCCGTCAGAGCTCGATCCCGAAGAGCGCGGCGGCGTTGCCGTGCGCGATCTTGCGGCGGTCCAGCTCGCTGATCGGCGCGCGCTCGATCCACTCGGCGGCCCCGGCGTTTTCCGAATACGGGTAGTCGACGGAGAACATGATGTGGTCGGCGCCGACGGTGAGCACCGCGTTGATCAGCGCGTGGTCGGAGAAGCTGCCGCTCGTGGTGACCCAGATGTTGTCCGCGAAGTACTCGGGCAGCGTCTTGCGCGGCCGGTGGCCGAACGGGTTGGCCTCGAACATGTTCTGCGTGCGCCACAGCAGCGCGGGCAGCGCCTCCCCCAGGTGCCCGAGGACGAGCTTCGTCGTCGGGAACCGGTCGAAGTGCCCGCTCAGCAGCAGCCGCACGGTGTGCGCCGCCGTCTCGGTTCCGAACCCCCAGGTGGCGCCCTTCATCTCCGGATGCCCGGCGTAGAGCGCCTGCCCGCCCGGCAGGGACGGCCGCGGGTGCAGGTACAGCGGCACGTCGAGCTCGGCGAGCGCCTCCCAGAACGGGTGGTGGCGCGGCTCGTCGAGGTAGCTGCCGTGCTCGTGGTCTCCGACGTTCGTGTAGCCGTTGACGAGCACCCCCTTGAAGCCGAGCTCGGTGACCGCGCGCCGGGCTTCCGCCGCCGCGTTCTCCGGTTCCTGCAACGCCACCGCGGCGAACCCGGAGTACCGGTCGGGGTGCCTCGCCACCTGCCCGGCCAGGAAGTCGTTCTGCCGGCGCGCTTCCGCGGTCGCCGCCGCGGGGTCGGTGAGCCGCTGGACGCCGGGCGCGGTCAGCGACAGGATCGTGTGCCGGATGCCCGCCCGGTCCATGCTGCCGAGCCGGACGTCGTCGAACTCCCCCAGCTTCGCCATCACCGGCCGGTAGAACTCCGGCATCACCCCGCCGCCGTCCGACACCGCGGCCAGCGCTTCCTCGTCGGCCAGCAGCCGCGCGACGCGGTCGGGGTGTTCGTAGGCTTCCTCCAACGCGATCTTCGGCAGCACGGGTCCGACCGTACCGCCGTCCGCGCGTGACCTGCGTCACTTCCGCCGGTGATCCGGGAACCCGTTCCCGGCTCGCGAGAACACCAGATGACACTGGCGGAGCGGAAGGCGGGCGATGACCCCGGAAGACACGGATGCCGGCGACGACGCGAGCGTGATCGCGAGGTCGCGGCGGGAACCGAGCCTGTTCGCGGTGATCTTCGACCGCCACTCCCGGCACATCCACCGCTACGTGGCGCGGCGCCTCGGCCCGGGCGCCGCCGACGACGTGCTCGCGGAGACGTTCCTGATCGCGTTCGCCAAGCGGACGAAGTTCGACACGACCCGCCCGGACGCGCGGCCGTGGCTCTACGGAATCGCGACGAACCTCGTCTCGCGGCAGCGACGGGCCGAGGTGCGCGAGCTGCAGCTCCGGACGGTGCTCGGCCCGCCGGCGGTCGAGGACGGCCCCGCCGACCGCGTCGCCGACCAGGTCAGCGCGCAGGCGCTCGGCGGGGAGCTCGACCGGGCGCTGGCCACGCTGCGGCCGCGCGAGCGGGACGTCCTGCTGCTGGTCGCCGCCGAAGGGCTCGGCTACCAGGAAGTCGCCGAAGCACTGGCCATCCCCGTCGGCACCGTGAAGTCGCGGCTCAACCGCGCCCGCGGCCACGTCCGCGCCGCGCTCGGCGCCCACGACCTCGTGAAGGAGACCTCCCGCCATGGATGACCTCGACCTGATCCGCGACCGCGCGGACGCCGTCGGCTTCGCGCCGCCGGAGCACCTCACCCCGGCCCGCGACCGCCTGCTCGCCGCGGCGCGCGGCGAACGCCCGCACCGCTCCCGGCGCCGGTTCTGGGCCGCGGGCGCCTCGATCGGCCTGGCCGCCGCGATCACCGCGGTCGTCGCGCTCGCCCCGGCCGACCGGGTCGGCATCGGCGTCGGCGTCGCGAACGCCGATCCGGTGCGCGTGCTGACCGAAGCGGCGAACGCGGCGCTGGCGGAACCGGCCCGGGCGCCGCGCCCGGACCAGTTCCTGTACGTGAAGACCGAGCACCCCGACCACCACGTCCGCGAGATCTGGCTTTCGGTCGACGGCACCCGCGACGGCCTTGTCAGCGACGGCGTGGTCGGCCGCGTCGCACTGCCCGCCTGCCACGGCGGTGACGACTGCCGGCCGTCCCCCGCCTACCGGGCGGACCTGCCGACGACGGCCGAGGCGATGCTGGCCTACCTCGGCGGCCTGCCCGGCGGCAAGGACAGCACCAACTCGATGGGCAAGAACGTGCTCTCCCTCGCCAACGAAAAAGCGCTCACCCCGGCGTCCTACGCGGCGCTGTTCCAGGCGGCGGCGAAGGTGCCCGGGCTGACGGCGCTCGCCCACGTGACCGACGGCGCCGGCCGCCCCGGCGTCGGGATCACCTGGCCGGTCCCGCCGGGCTCGTCGGCGAAGGCGAAGCCGGTCGTGATCGTCTTCGACGCCACCACGCACCAGTACCTGGGCACGGAAGACACCGCCGTGACGGTGAAGACGTTCGTGGACGGCGCCGGGCAACGCCCTTGACTCAGCGGGTCTCGTAGAACGACGCGAACGACGACACCGGCTCACGCGGCGTGCGGTGCGCGCTCAGCCGGTGCTCGTCGTCGGCGTATCCGAGCGCCACGCCGCAGACGATCACGTGGTCGTCCGGCACCCGCACATGCCGCCGCAGCACCGGGTGGAAGTCGAGGAACGACGCCTGCGCGCACGTGTGCAGGCCGGCCCCGCGCGCGGCCAGCATCAGCGCCTGCAGGAACAGGCCCGCGTCGACCAGGGCGCCCTGCAGCGGCCGCCGGCTGACCGTCAGGACGATGCCGACCGGCGCGCCGAAGAAGTCGTAGTTGCGCCGGTGGTGGCCGCGGCGGCCGGCGGTGTCGTCCGGCGTGATGCCGAGCGTGTCCCGGTAGAGCCCCTCGCCGAACCGGCGACGGCGCGAGCGGAACGGCTCGTGCCACTCGCCGGCGCCGGGCTGGTAGGCGAACTCTCCCGGCGTACGACGGCCTTCGTCGTGCGCGCCCAGCAGGTCCGCGGTGAGGGCCCGCTTGGCCGCGCCGGTGAGCACGTGCACCTGCCACGGCTGGCAGTTGGAGTTGCTGGCCGACCGGGCGGCCAGCGCGAGGAGCCGTTCGACCTCCTCACGCGGCACCGGGTCCGCCCGGAACGCCCGGCAGCTGCGGCGGGTGCGCAGGGCGTCCTCGACGGTGGCGCTCACTCGGCGGGCGGCGTGATGTCGTAGGAGATCCGGCCCGCGGGCAGATAGAACAGCGCGATCAGGGCGCCGCCCTTGACCTCCGGGTAGTGGTGGCTGCCCGGGCCCGGCGCGGTCCAGCCCGGGCCGCTCCAGCCGCGCGGGCCCCGCAGCTTCGCGCCGGGGTCGAGCGGCACCACGAGGTTGAGCTCGCCGTACGGGTGCTGGTGGTACTGCCCGCGGTACGGCTCGACGCTCTCGATGTAGACGGCCGTGACGCTGAAGTAGTTGAGGACGTCGCGGGGCTCGGCGATCCGGCTGCGGCGGTACTTCGGGCCGTCGACCTCGACGTTCGCCGCCCAGCCGGCGCGGACGCCGTCGGTGACCAGCCGCGCCAGGTCGTCGTAGAGCGGGCTGCCGGGCCCGTGGTTCTCGTTGAGCCAGGTCTCCAGCTCCCCGCCCGCGGTCCGGTTCTTGACGGCGTCGAGGAACGGGATACTCCGGTCGATCAGGTCCTGGGCGGTGGTCATCGTCGGCTCCTTACTCGTCGGGTTCTCCCGAAGGTAGGACGCAGTTTCGTTACAGTCAAGTATTGTAACTAATGTCGTTGCGTAACGACCACTGCTCGTAACGGATCGGCTAGGGTCGGGCCATGGCGGAAGCAAGCGAGGAAGCCGGGCCGCGCCCCGGCGGCCGTCCCCGGGACGCGGCGCTCGACGAGGCGATCATCCTGGCCACCCGGGACCGGCTGGTCCGCGACGGGTATTCGCTGATGACCATCGGCGACATCGCGGCGGACGCGAAGGTCAGCCGCCCGACGCTCTACCGCCGCTGGGCGACGAAGTTCGAGCTGGTCGTCGACGCGCTCGACTACGGTTTCCGCCGGCAGCGGGACATGTACACCGTCGACTTGGCTCGGCTGGAGCCGCGGGAGGCGTTCACTGAGGCCGTCCGCCGCCTGGACCCCGCGTACTTCAACCCGGACGCGATGGTGCTGATGGGCAACTTCGCCGGCGAGGCGATCCGCACCCCGGAGCTGCTCGGGATCCTCCGCGAGCACGCCGTCGAACCGCGGGTCACGCTGGTCGAGAACGTCCTGACGCAGCTGCAGGAAAGTGGTGCGGTCCAGGACGGCGTCGACAAGCACACGATCGCGACGATGTGCTTCGGCAGCTACTTCGCCGCCTTCCACCGCGGCGAGCCGACGGACGGGATCCCCGAGGCGGTCGTCTCGGTGCTGTGGCCGGCGATTGCCGCAAAACCGGCCCGCCGGCGGCGGTGAGGTCTGCGTCACACAGTCTGAGCGGGGCAAACGCGGTCCACTCAACCAAACCGGCCTCCCGCACGTGTATTCGAGGTGTGAGGCGAACTTCGGATCGACGACGGCTGTTCCGGCCGGGGGTCACCGCGGTCGCGGTGCTGGCGGGGGCCGGCGTCGCGTTCGCGCACACGGCTTTGGCCGCGGCGCCCCCGCTGCCCGCTTTGGCGGCGTCACCCCACGCACACAGCCTGCCTGATCCCGAGGCGACGTCCGCTCCCCCGGCGCCGCCCCCCGCGCCGGTGCTGCCGTTCAACGCCAAGCTGACGTCGGCGGACATCCCGGTCCCGGGCGGCGGCGTCCGGGACGGCGCGTGCAGCGGAGCGCTGGTGGCGCCGCAGTGGGTGGTCACGGCCGGGCACTGCTTCCACGACCTGAAGGACGCCCGCATCGGCGGCCGGCCGCGCTACACGATGACGGTGACGGTCGGCCGGCTCAAGGACAGCGACCCGGGCGGGCACACGGCGGAGGTCGTCGACGTCCGGCAGTCACCGCTCAACGACCTGGCGGTGGCGAAGCTCAGCGCGCCGGTCGAGGGCATCACCCCGGTGACGCTGGCGGACCAGCGCCCCGCGGTCGGCGAGGAGCTGCAGTTCGCGGGCTGGGGTTCCCACTCGGCGACCGTGCTCGGCCCGTCCGACCACCTCAAACGCGGGCACTTCCGGGTGTCGGGCATCGACCGGACAACGTTGGAGGCACAGCCGATCGGCACCCGCACGGTCGACAACGGCCCCTGCCCGGAGGATTCGGGCGGCCCGTTCTTCGTCTCGGACGACAACGACCGGACAGGCACCCTGGTGGCGATCGTGAACACCGGGCCGCCGTGCCCCCAGCCGGGTCCGGAGACGATCGCGAGGGTCGACGTCGTGGCGGACTGGATCCGCGAGCAGATCGGCTGACCGGTTCGTCCTCTACGATCGCCCGCGCGACCCGAGGTTCGAGACCGCCGAAATTCACGAGTGTGTCAGGGCCGTTCCCGGAGTGGGAGCATGCCTGCTCATCATCGGAAACTTCAGCTGGAAGCGGCGGTTCTTCCTGTCGATCACCAAGGCGCGGAAATCCGCTCACGGCAGCGTCGACGTGTCCCTTGTCGCCATCGCCGCGCTCGGCCTGAACTTCCTCAAATGACTTTCCGGTAGACGCCCGGCGCGACGCCGAACTGCCGCTTGAAGGCGTGCGACAGCGCAAAAGGCGACGCATACCCGACTTTCGCGGCGATCGACGGCAGCGGCAGGTCCGTCTCGCGCACCAGCCGCGCCGCCGTCGTCAGCCGCCACCAGGTCAGGTACGTCATCGGTGGCTGGCCCGTCAACGCCGTGAAGCGGCGGGCCAGCGTCGCGCGGGAAAGACCGACCCTGGCCGCCAGGTCCTCGACGCGCCACGGGGCCGCCGGGTTCGTGTGCAGCTCCTCCAGCGCCGCCGCGACTTCGCGGTCGCGCAACGCCTGGGGCCAGCCCGCCGCCGGGTTGCCGTCGAGCCACGCCCGGATCAGGTACACCAGCAGCAGGTCCAGCAACCCCGTCAGCACCGTCGTGTGGCCCGGCCGCCGGTCGGTCACCTCCGCGCCGAGCAGGTCGATCGCCGCGCGGAGCTCGAGGTGGCCGCCGACGCGGGTGGGCAGGTGGACGACCTCGGGCAGCGTCGCCAGCAGCGGGTGCCGCCGGGCGTGGTCCAGCCGGTACTTGCCGCACAGGAACTCCGTGCGGCCACCCGGCTCGGGTACCGCCGTCTCGAACGGGACCGCGCCGGTCGCGTCCGGGGTCGCGGACAGCGTGTGCGCGCCGCCGTGCGGGACGAGGACCGCGTCGCCCGGGCCGAGCGGCACCGGCTCGCCGCCGTCCGGCACCAGCCAGCCGCTGCCGCGCAGCAGCACGTGGAAGCCCGCCCCTTCGTACGGCGCGAAGCGGTAGCACCAGCCGTCGCCGGCACGCAGCCGGTTCGACGTCGGCTGCCCGATCCGCACCGCGGCGATCGCGTCGCTCAGGAGGTCCACGCCGTCATCGTAACCGTGAGACGTTCACGTATCAGGCCGAGCAAATCAAGCATGGGAACGCTCACTGCGTCATGGCAGCGTGGAGTCATGCACATCGGTGAAGTCGAAGTCCTGAAGGTCCTCGAGTGGCAGGGCGAGATCGCCCCGGCGCGGACCATCGTCGCAGGCAGCCCGGACGGGCTCTGGCAGGACAACTCGGACTGGCTCGCGCCCGACCACTGGAACCCCGCCACCGGCGGCTACCGCGGCGCGGTGCAGACCTGGGTGCTCCGCAGCGAAGGCCGGGTCGTGCTCGTCGACACCGGTGTCGGCAACGGCCGCGACCGGCCGCAGATCCCCCTGTTCGACCACCTGGCGACGCCGTTCCTCGACCGGCTCGCCGCCGCCGGCGTCCGCCCGGAGGACGTCGACGTCGTGGTGAACACCCACATCCACTACGACCACGTCGGCTGGAACACCGAGCGGCGCAACGGCGACTGGGTGCCGGCCTTCCCGAACGCCACCTACCTCATCCCCCGCGCCGACCAGGTCTACTTCGACCCCCGCAACGCCCACCGCCGGCCCGCGCCCCGCGACGAACGCGAGCGGCTGCGCCGGGACGGCAGCCTGCTCGTCTACGCCGACAGCGTCGCGCCGGTGCTCGGCCGGGCCGTGCTGTGGGAAGGCAGCCACCGCATCGACGGCAACCTCACGCTCGAGGCCGCGCCCGGCCACACGCCCGGCTCGTCGGTGCTGCGCCTGGCCTCCGGCTCCGGCCGCGCGGTTTTCGTCGGCGACCTGCTGCACAGCCCGGTGCAGATCCTCGCGCCGGAGCACAGCAGCTGCTTCTGCGAAGACCCGCGCCAGGCCGCGGAAACCCGGCGAAGCGTCCTGGAACGCGCGGCGGACACCGGAGAGCTCGTCGTGCCGGCACACTTCGCGGGTCCCGGCGCGGCCGAGGTCCGCCGGGACGGCAGCCGGTTCACCATCCACCGATGGGCTCCTTCGGAAGGATCACCGGCGGTTCCTCTGCGAGACTGACCACCATGGACGCCCGGCAGCTGCGCTACTTCCTCGCGGTGGTCGACCACGGCAGCGCGAACAAGGCCGCCGCGGCGCTGTACGTCGCGCAGCCGTCGTTGTCCCAGGCCGTCCGCGCGCTCGAACGCGACCTCGGGCTCGAGCTGTTCCACCGCGTCGGACGCCGGCTCGTGCTCACCGACGCCGGCACGGCGCTGATCGAGCCCGCGCGCC
Source organism: Amycolatopsis sp. NPDC104863 (assembly GCF_055582965.1). Lineage (NCBI taxonomy): Bacteria > Bacillati > Actinomycetota > Actinomycetes > Pseudonocardiales > Pseudonocardiaceae > Amycolatopsis > Amycolatopsis sp. NPDC104863. The sequence continues at coordinate 500,953 of NZ_JBVJOW010000001.1, read as the reverse complement.
AGGTCGTCCGCGGCCTGGCGACGGCCCGGTCGAGCGTCGAATCCGTGGCGGGCCTGCGGGTCGGCCGGGTCGAGATCGCGGCGATGCCGTCGCAGGCCGTCGAACCGCTGGCCCGGATGATCAAGGCCGTGACCGACGCGCACCCCGGCCTGTCCGTGGCCGTGCGGGCCGCGTTCACCGCGGCCGAAGTCGTCCACCAGGTCCGAAGTGGACAGACCGAGCTGGGCCTGCTGGCCGCCGCCGACCCGCCCGCCGCCGCGGGGGTCGAGCTGCGCCCGCTCGGCCGGCAGCGCTTCGTGCTGGTCGCCCCCGCCGACGGGCCGTTCGCGCCGGAAACCGTGGTGCGCCACGAAGATCTCGCCGGGAAGCGGCTGATCGTCGGCCAGCCGGGCACCGGGATGCGGCGCTTCGTCGACGAGATCCGCGCCGCCGGCGTGGAGCTGACCGAGGTCGTCGAGACCGAGCACCGCGAGGCCGTCCTGCCGCTCGTGCTGGGCGGGGTCGGGGTCGCGGTGCTCGCCGACTCCTGGGCGCCGCTGGCGCGCCAGGCGGGTGCCCTGGTCCTCGACCTCGAACCGGCGCGCCACCTCCACCTCGCCCTGGTCAGCCGGACCGGCGAGCTGAGCCCGGCGGCGAGCGCGTTCCTCGCGGTCGCTTATAAGCCGGGCCGATAACGCCGGGTGGAACCCGGTCTTGGACGCGGGCAGTGTCCGGGTGATGCGATCAGCGGCATGGTCACCCACCGCATCGCGCTCATCCCCGGGGACGGCATCGGCCCGGAGGTCACACCCGCCGCCTGCCGGGTGCTCGACGTCGTCGGCCGGCGGCACGGCGTCACGTTCGCCTACGACGAGTTCGACTGGTCGTGCCGGCGCCACCTCGAAGCCGGGGCGATGATGCCCGCCGACGGGCTCGACCGGATCCGCCACCACGACGCGATCTTCCTCGGCGCCGTCGGCGACCCGGCGGTCCCCGACCACGTCTCCCTGTGGGGCCTGCTGATCCCGATCCGCCGCGGCTTCCGCCAGTACGTCAACCTGCGGCCGGTGAAGGTCTTCGAGGGGCTCGAGAGCCCGGTGCGGCGGGCGCGGCCCGGCGAGGTCGACCTCGTGGTCGTGCGGGAGAACGTCGAAGGCGAGTACAGCGAGATCGGCGGCCGGCTCGGCCGGGGCTTCCCGGACGAGATGGCCGTGCAGGAAGCCGTGTTCACCCGGGCCGGCACGACCCGCGTCGCCGATTTCGCCTTCCGGCTCGCCGCTGAGCGCCGGGGGCGGCTGACGTCGGCGACCAAGTCGAACGGCATCGTGCACACCATGCCGTTCTGGGACGAGCTCGTCGCCGAGACCGCCCTCGCCCACCCGGACGTCACGTGGGACTCCGAGCACATCGACGCCTTGTGCGCCAAGCTGGTCCTCGACCCCGCGCGCTTCGACGTCCTGGTCGCGTCCAACCTCTTCGGCGACATCCTCAGCGACCTGACCGCCGCCGTCGCGGGCGGCATCGGCCTCGCGCCGGCGGCGAACATCAACCCCGAGCGCGAGTTCCCGTCGATGTTCGAGCCGGTGCACGGCTCCGCGCCGGACATCGCGGGCCGCGGGACCGCCAACCCCCTCGGCGCCATCTGGACCGCGGCGCTGCTGCTGGAGCACCTCGGCCACGGCGAGGCCGCCGCCGAGGTCGAGCGGGCCATCACCGACGTCCTCGCGAAGACGCCGGTGCGCACCCCCGACCTCGGCGGCACGGCGACCACCGAGACCTTCACCCGAGCCGTCCTGGACTTCACCGCCGCCTGAAACCGGAGCCCGTCCATGAGTGTCCCGCTGCCCGCCTCCTTCACCCCCCACCAGGTCGACGCCGACGGCGTGCGGATCCACTGCGCCGTCGGCGGCGACGGGCCGCCACTCCTGCTGCTGCACGGGTATCCGCAGACCCACCTCATCTGGCACCACGTCGCCCCGCTGCTGGCCGCGACGCACACCGTGGTGCTCGCCGACCTGCGCGGGTACGGCGACAGCGCCAAGCCGCCACCGACGCCGGGTGACGCCGAATACGCCAAGCGCGCGATGGCCCGCGACCAGCTCCTGGTGATGAACGCGCTGGGGTTCGGGCGTTTCGGCGTCGCGGGCCACGACCGCGGCGGCCGGGTCGGGCACCGGCTCGCCCTCGACGCGCCGGACGCGGTGTCGGCGCTGGCCGTGCTGGACATCGTCCCGACCCGGCACGCCTTCGAGCACGCCGACACCGCGTTCGGGCTCGGGTACTTCCACTGGTTCTTCCTCGCCGCGGGCCACGGGATCCCGGAACACCTGATCGGCGCCGACCCGGAGTTCTGGGTCACCGCGCGGATGACCGCCCGCCACCACGGCGGCACGCCCTTCGACCCGGCCGCGGTCCGGGAGTACGTCCGGTGTTTCGCGGACCCGGCCGCGATCGCGGCGTCCTGTTCGGACTACCGCGCGGCCGCCGGCGTCGACCTCGAGCACGACCGCGCCGACGCCGGGCGCCGGATCCCGATGCCGCTGCTCGCGCTGTGGGGAGAACACAGCTTCGTCGGCCGGAGCTACGACGTCCTGGACGTGTGGCGGGAGTACGCGGCCGACGTCCGCGGGCACGCGCTGCCGAGTGACCACTACCTGCCGGAGGAACAACCCGAACGGGTGGCCGCCGCGCTCGGGGACTTCTTCGCCGTCACCGGCTGAGGACGGTGCGAGCGGTCAACCGGCCCTTCTCCGGCTCCCGCGCGACCTCCCCGGCCGCCACCGCGGCGGTCAGCGCGCCGGCGGTGTCCTCGGCGCGGTAGATCGTCTCCAGCAAGGTGAACCGCTGCAGCTCCGCGACGGTGCACCGGACCCGGCGGTCCACTTCGGACAGCAGGGCGCGGCGCAGCGGGAGCAGCTGCGGGGTCAGCGAGATGTCCACCAGGGTGTGCTCGGTGTCGCGGGGGTCGCGGTATTGGATGCCGGCGAACTCGTCCACGGCCCACAGCTCGTTCTTGAAGGTCGCGAGGTGCTTGCTGTCCGCCGTGGCGAACACGAGCACGTGCGCGCCGCCGTCGCCGGCCACCAGCTCCACCACCACCGCGCACCCGAGCCCGGCGGCCCGCAGCCGGTCACGGTCCTCCTCCCCCGCCTCGGCCGTCGTCAGCACGACCTCGTGCGCCTTTCCGCGCAGGAGCGCCGGCGGCCACCCGGCGCCGGACAGGTGCGCGAGCATCGGCCCCGCGACTTCGACGTCGTCGAGCGCGGCGACCGTCCGGACGCTCAACCCGGCGGGCGCGGCCGGCGCCTCCTGGCCGACGAGGACGGCTTCCAGGTGGTGGTCGCCGAGGCGGTCGGTGAACTCGCCGAACACCCGGAAGGCGTCGGCCGCGAAGCCGCCGCATTCGACGTAGGTGCCGCCGCGCTGCGAGCGCAGGACGGTCGCGGTCCAGGCGTCGAGGTACCGCACCAGCACGTCCCGCTCGACGGTGACGTGCGGGTCGGGGCGCCGCGCGCGCTCGGCCACGCTTCCGGTTCTACCGCACCCGCCGGTGGCGCACCAGAGCGCCGGCGCGGCCCGAACCGGTCGGCGAACGCCGCCATCTCCTCGTGCCGCCGGCCGGGGTCGGCTGAGGTGGGCGTGACGACGACCCGATGCACGCCCTCGCGTTCCACGGGCGAAAGGTAAAACGTTGACGCCGGAGAGGAGGCAACCGTCGATCAAGGCGTAGGGTGAGGGAATCGCGGTTCAACCGGTAGCCGCCCGTTCCCCGCGCGTGTCGTCCGCGGGGCTCCGGGAGACGGGCACCGGTTGTGCCGGCTTCCCGGCCTTACCTCGCCTCGAGGAGGCCTGTGTGCTCGACCAGCTCACCGCTCCGCACTCCCGGGTGGACGTTCCCGCCGCGCTCGCGCTGCGCGTGACCGCCACCGCGGAGACCACCACCGTGACCGCCCGGGGAGAAATCGACCTGGCCGCCGTCGCCCGGCTGAGAACCTGCCTGGCCGAAGAGACCGGACTGGCGCCGCGAGCGCTGCTCCTCGACCTCTCGGGCGTGACCTTCTGCAGCGCCCGGGGCGTCACCGAACTGCTGGTCGCCGCCTCGGAAGCGCACGTCAGCGGGGTGCCGTTCGCGATCGTGGCGGCACACCGCGCGGTGCTCCGGCCGCTCGCCGTGCTCGGGCTCGAACGGACCCTGCCGGTCCACCGCAGCGTCGACGACGCGCTGGGCTGGCTGACCGTCCTGCCCCGCCTGCGTTCCTAGAGGTGGATCGCGAGCCAGAGCGCCATCCACGCGAGACACCCGAGGGCGCCGCCGACCCCGAACGCCAAAAGCACTCGCCGCAACGCCGCGATCGTCCCGGCCCGGCCCGTCATTTCGGTGATTCCCGCATCAGCCATGCCCAAAAGATTCCCGGGTCCCGGGCGGACAAACATCACTTCCGGGGATAGCCGCGCTCCACGAGCGACGTCACGGCGTCGACCACCTGCGGGCCTTCGACCAGCACGGGGTCGTTGTGGTCGGCGCCGGGCACCTCGACCAGCCGGGCGGACGCCGCGGCGGCCACCTCCCGGCTCTGGGCGGGCGCGACGAGCGAGTCGCGGTCGCCGAGGACGACCACCGTCGGCACCCGCAGGCCCGCGACCGTGTCCCGGACCGGGAACCGGTCGCGCAGCAGCAGCCGCACGGGCAGGAACGGGTAGGCCTCGGCGCCCACCGCGGCCAGGTCGGCGAACGGTGAGCGCAGGACCAGCCCGGCGGGCGGGAACTCGCGCGCCAGCTCGGTGACCACGGCGCAGCCGAGGCTCTCGCCGTAGAAGACGAGCCGCTCGCGCGGCACCCGCCGGTCCTCGACCAGGAAGCGGTGGGCCGCGCGGACGTCGAGCGCCAGGCCGGCTTCGCTCGGGTCACCCGGGTTGCCGCCGTAGCCGCGGTAGTCGAACAGCAGCACGGCCAATCCCGCGTCGGCGAGCTTCGCGACCAGCGAGGCGCGCCCGGCCCGGTTGCCGCCGTTGCCGTTGGCCACCAGCACCGTCGCGGCGGGGTCGCGGCCCGGCGGGTGGACGAACCAGGCGCCCAGCTCCAGGCCGTCGGCGGTGCGCAGGCGGACGTCTTCGGCGCCGGGCAGCACCTTCGCGGCAGCGGGCGGCGGTGTGGTGTCCGGCAGGTAGATCAGCCGTCGCTGGAACGCCCAGAAGAGCGCGAGCACCACCACGACGACCACCAGGATCACCAGCAGCACCCGCACGGCGACGGCCATCGGGCCAGGCTACTGCGGCGGCACGGCGAGCGAGGCGCACGCGCCTTAGGACCCCCGCGGCCGGGGAGAGCCCAAGTCGGCCAGCAACGCCGTGGCCGCGCGCCGGCCGGACACCAGCGCGCCCTGCACCGACGGCGTGTCCCGGTGGTCACCGCAGACGTACCGGCCCGGCGCCACCCGCACCGGCCGCCGCACCGGCGCGCCCGGCCCGAACACCGGCAGGGCCCGGGGTATCGCGTAAGTGCCGACCAGTCTCCAGTCGCGCGTGTCGACGCCGTAGAGGTGCGCCAGCCGCGCCCGCACCCGCGGCTCGAGGCCAGCGTCGGCGTGACCGGGCACCGACGCCGTGATCAGCGCCGACCCCGCCCGGGCGTACCCGGGAGCCACTTCGCTGAGCACCGCGGTGTTGATCAGCAGCTCGTCGAGCCCGTCGACGAGCAGGGTCGGCGACCGCAGCGGCGATTCCGCGGCGGAGTAGTAGAACGTCGTCACGGCGTGCCAGCCGGGCGCCTCGACCCCGGGCAGCAGCCGCGCGGCGGTGTCGCCTTCCGTCGCCACGACCACCGCCCGCGCGGGCAGCTCACCCGCGCTCGTGCGCACGCCGTCCGCGGTGACCTCGGTGACCTCGACACCGGTGCGGACCACATCCGTCGGCAGCATCGCCGCCAGCTGCCGCGGCAGCGCCTGCATGCCGTCCGCCGGCAGCACCCCGCCACCGCGCAGGAAGCTGCGCCAGATCAGGTGGAACATCCGCGCGGAGGTGTCCAGCGCCGGATCGAGGAACACCCCGGCGAGGAACGGCCGCAGCACCTGCTCGACCGTGTCCGGTGACAGGCGGCCCAGTTCCTCGGCGGTGCTGCGGCCGCCGTCGTCCCCGGCGACCTTCAGCACGTCCCGGGCGGCCAGCACCGCCAGCCGCACGCTGTCGCCGGGATGCCTCGCGGCGAACCCGGCGACCCCGCGCAGCGCGGACACCCCGTGCCCCGGCCCGGCCAGGAGACGCCGTCCGCTCGGCGTCATCGCGATCGTGCCGCGGGTGAACGGGCGCGGCCGCAGCGCCGCGACGTCGGCCAGCCGCCGCAGCGCCGGGTAGGCGGGCAGCAGCACCTGGAACCCGCGGTCGAGCCGGAACCCGTCGACGACGTCGGTGCGGACCCGGCCGCCGACGTCGTCCCCCGCCTCGAGCACCGTGGCCCGCACGCCGGCCCGGTGCAGGGTCACCGCCGCGCTCAGCCCCGCCAGGCCGCCACCCACGACGACCACCTCGGACGCACCCGTCATGCCCGCTCCCTCCGTCCGACGGAGAGTGCCCGGTCCGCCGGCGATCAACCGGTCACCGGCGAAAACCACCGCCGACCGGCGCTCCGGTGCCGCTCGGCGCACACCCATCCCCAATCCTGTTACGGATCACGGCCGGTGCGCGACACCATCGTCGAACCTGACGGGAAGCGTGGTCGATGGGTGAACGGGAAGTGCGGCTGCGGCTGGGCACCCGCGCGGTCTCGGTGCCGGCCGGGCACGCGCGTGAGGTGGTGGAGTACGCCGGGGTGACGGTGCTGCGCGTCGAGGACGGCACGGCGGTCGAGCAGGCCTGGGTGCCGGTCGGCACGGCGCCGACGTACGCCGACGACGAAGCGCTGATCGCCGCGTGGCACGCCGCGCTGCAGTGGACGAAGTCAGCCGAGCGGCCACGGTGCGGCTGCGGACATCAGGCCGATCATGCCCGCGACCAGGCGCATCTGCTCCACGGTCCGGATGTCGGCCTCGACGAGCCGCGGTGAGCACACCAGCACCGCCAGTGCCTGCGCCCGCGAAAGCGCGACATTGAGCCGGTTGCGCGAAAGCAGGAAGTCGAGTCCGCGCGGCAGGTCGACCGCCGACGACGACGTCATCGTGGTGAGCACGACCGGCGCCTCCTGGCCCTGGAACCGGTCGACCGTGCCGACCCGGACACCGGGGAACCCGGCGTCGGCCAGGGCGCGCGTCACCGTCCGGGCCTGCAGGTTGTAGGGCGCGACGACGACGATGTCGGCGTCACCGAGCGGCCGGGTCTCACCGCGGTCGGTCCACGCCCGGCCGTGCAGCCGCGTCACGACGTCCACGACGGCGGCGGCCTCCTCCACCGAGCGGGTCGTGTTGCCGTGGTGGTCGACCTCGGTGAGGTACAGCCCGGCCTCGATCCCGTCGAGAGCACGTTCGGCCGCCGACGGGTGGGCGTGCAGGCGACCGGCGTAGGACAGGTTCGACACCGGCTCGCACACGGCCGGGTGCATGCGCCGGGTCTCGTCGAGGAAGTACCCCAGCGAAGGCGGCATGATGTCGGCCTCGCCGATGAGGTGCCCGAGCGCCGACGCCTCCGCGCCCGCCGGGTGCGTGCCCTGCACGACCTGGGGCAGCTGCTGCGGGTCGCCCAGCAGCAGGACGTTCTTCGCGCACATCGACACGGCGAGCGCGTCGGCGAGGGCGAACTGGCCGGCTTCGTCGATGATCAGCAGGTCGAAGGGCTCTTCGCGGATCGCCGCGTTGGCGAACGTCCACGCCGTGCCGCCGACCAGGTGCCCGGTGTTGTTCTCCTCGCGCCACTTCACCAGCGCGGGGTTGCTCTTCGGCTGCTCCCACGGCGCCGCCGGGTCCGGCGTCCGCTTCGCCCGCTTCGCGCACGGCAGGCCCGGCGCGGTCTTCTTGGCCGCGCTCAGCACGTTCTCCACGGCCTTGTGGCTGGTGGAGGTGACCGCGACGGTCCGCCCGGCGCGCACGAGGTGGGCGATCAGCTTCCCGGCCAGGTAGGTCTTGCCCGCCCCCGGCGGGCCCTGCACCGCGAGCGCCGAGCCGTCGAGCGCGTCGACGGCCTCGATCACGGTGGCGACCAGGTCGTCCCCCGGCTCCGGCAGTGCGGCTCCCCCGCGCAGCCGCGGCGGTGTCCGGCGCAGCAGGTCGACCCCGGGGTGGTCCGGCAGCACCGGCAGCGCGTCGACGACGAGCCGGGCGAGGTCGGCGACCGCCTCGTCCTTGGGCGAGGGCCGCACCGGGCTGCCCGGCAGCACCGCGGACGGCCGGTCCGTGGTCGTCGCGTCCGGCGGGCAGCTCTCCTCCAGCGTCAGCTCCACGGCCGACGCGGCGACGACCTTGGCGTCGCGGGCGGTGTCGCCGTAGCGCAGCCGGACGTCGTCACCGGGAGCGAAGGGGTGCGGCCGGTCCGGGTCGCACGCGAGCTGGAGGGTCCGCTTGGCGTTGCGGACGCGCCCGGCCGGCGGCACCCACTCCCCCGCCTCCAGGGAGACCGGCACGGTGCAGGCGGTGTCGACTTCGAGGTCGCCGAGCGGGGCGGCCAGCTGCCGGAAGTACTCCCACCACGCGGGGTTGGTCTCCCGGCGGTGGTAACCGACGGACGCCGCGAGCAGCGCCCGGGCCCGCTCGTCGGCGGTGAAGGCGCCCGGGTCGTCCGGCAGCCCGTCGAGCAGCGGGTCGACGAGCGCGGCCAGCGCCGCCGCGCGTTCGGCGCGCCGCTCGGCGGCGAGGTCTTCCTCGGTCTGGCGGATCAGCGCGTCTTCGGCGGACTCCTCGACCGGTTCCGGGAGCTCGATGCCGGCGTCCGCGCGGACCTGGTGGAGGAACTCGAACAGGCGCAGGGCGGAAACGCAGTCGTACTCGGTGTTCTCCGCGATCCCGCGCAGGGCCTCCTCGGCGCGTTCCGGCTGCCCGGACAGCGTCAGGTACTCCTCGTAGGCGTCGACGTCCGAGAGCGCGGTCTTGCCGCCTTCCCGCGCACCGGGCAGGTAGAGCGCTTCGAGGTACCGGATCGAGTACGACCGCTGCGACACCCGCAACGCCTTGCGCACCACGGTGTGCAGGTCCACGACGGCACCGCCGCGCAGCAGCTGGTCGACCTCCTCCTCACGCGTCCCGTGCACCGCCGCGAGCCGCTTGATCGCGGTGACCTCGTAGGGCGCGTAGTGGTAGACGTGCGAGCCGGGGTGCTCGGTGACGCGGGCCGTGGCGAAGTCGACGAACTCCTCGAACGCCCGCTTCTCCTGGGCGCGGCTGTGCGCCCAGAACGGCGTGAACCGCCGGTCGCCGTCGGTGGTGACCGCGCCGAAGAGGTACTCCAGCCCTTCGCCCGTCAGCGCGTGCGGATCACCCGCGAGGTCGAGGAAGACGTCGCCCTCGGCCGGCGCGGGCAGGTCGGCGAGGGCTTCGGGGTCGACGATCTCGTAGGAGATGTCGCCGGTCGTGTCCTGCCGGACCTGGAGCGCGGCCTGGGCGCGCAGGTTCGCGTACGACGTGGCCGACAGGTCGCGCGGGCGGTCGGCGGGCCCGGCCGCGGCGAGCGCGTCGATCGAGCCGAGCCCGGCGGCGACGAGCTTGCGGCGCTGGTCGGTCCGCATCCCGGCCACGAGCGAAAGGTCGCGGTCGGTCTCCCGGGCCGTCGTGCAGTGCTGGGCGAACCCGCAGCCGGCGCAGGCCGGGCGTTCGTCGGCCCAGAGGCGGTCCGGCAGCCGGGGTTCGCGGCCGTGCAGCCGGGTCCGCAGCCGGTCGACCAGCGGCCGGAAGTCGTCGACGCGGAGGGTGCGGACCCCGCCGTCGCCGAGGCGCAGGTGCATGAGCGGGCCGGCGGGCCACCCGCCGCGGCGCAGCGCGTCGGCGAACGCGGTCAGCCGCACGACGGCGGCGGGCTCGGCGAACCGCGCCGGGGTGGTGTCGTGGACCTCGTAACGGCCTTCGCCGTCCAGGACCAGGAGGTCCGCGTGGCCCGAGAACTCGCCGTCGTGCAGGACGGCCTGGTGGATCACCATCGCGCCGGAGCGCAGGGCCTCCTCGGTCGCCTTCGCCGCGTTCCGGCGGTCGGCAGCCGGCCGGCCGGGCCCGGGAGCGGGCCGGGGCGCGCCCGGCAGGCCCGCGGCCAGCGCCTGCTTCAGGATGCTGCGGTGCTCGCATTCGAGCAGGTCGGCGAGGTCGGCTGGGGTGTACATCGCCGCGAAGTCTGACACGGCCGGCTCCCCCGGCCGGAGCACACGGTGGTCGACACGCCGGTGTCACAGCCCGCGCCCGGCCGGTGTCTTGAGGCCGACGAGCGAAGGAGACACCCATGAACACCGAAGTGGTCGTGATCGGCGGCGGGTACGCGGGCGTGATGGCGGCCAACCGCCTGACGCGGCGCGACGACGTCAGCGTCACCCTGATCAACCCGCGCCCCGACTTCGTCGAGCGCATCCGCCTGCACCAGCTGGCCGGCGGCACCCACCCCGCGCGCACCGGCTTCCGGGACGTCCTGGCCGCCGACGTCCGGCTGGTCGTCGGCACGGCCACCGCGATCGACCCGGCCGGCCGCACCGTGACCCTCGCCGACGGCGACCCGATCGGCTACGACTACCTCATCTACGCCGTGGGCAGCCACGACGCCCGCTCGGACGTGCCCGGCGCGGCCGAGTTCGCGCACCCGCTGGCCACATTCGAGCAGGCGCAACGGCTTCACGCGGCGCTCGAAGCCGCTCCGGGCGCGGCGGTGACGGTGGTCGGCGCCGGGCCCGCCGGCATCGAGACGGCCGCCGAGCTCGCCGAGAACGGCCGCGCCGTGACCCTCGTCTGCGGCGGGGAGCTGGGGCCGTACCTGCACCCGCGCGGACGGCGTGCGGTGGCACGCCAGCTGGCCAGGCTCGGTGTCACGGTCCTCGGCGATGCCACGGTGACGGCCGTGACCCGCGAGGGTGTGCGGCTCGACGACGGCCGCGCGATCGCGGGCCCGGTGACCGTCTGGACCGCCGGGTTCGGGGTCCCCGACCTGGCCGCGCGCAGCGGGCTGAGCACCGACCTCGCCGGTCGCCTGCGCACCGACGAGACGCTGACCAGCGTCGACGACGACCGGGTGATCGCGGCCGGCGATGCCGCGTCGCCGTCGGACCTGCCGTTCCGGATGGGCTGCCAGTCCGCGGTGCAGCTCGGCCCGCAGGCCGCCGAGACCGTGCTGGCCCGGATCGCCGGCACCGAACCGGCGTCGATCGGGGCCGGGTTCGCCGGCCAGTGCCTGAGCCTGGGCCGCGGGCGCGGCGTCTTCCAGTTCTCCCACCGCGACGACCGGGTGGTCGGGCTGTACGTTGGCGGCCGCCTGGGCGCGAAGCTGAAGGAGTTCGTCTGCCGCAGCACGGTCTGGCAGCTGGCTTACGAGGCCCGCAAGCCGGGGGTCCGCAAGTGGTGGGTCCACGACGGCAAGCGCGAGGCCCGGCTGCGGGAGCCGGTGCGCGCCTGAGGAGTCAGAACAGCTCGATCGACCGGTCCTGCCCGGCCAGGTCCCAGCCCAGAACGTTGCGCGTGCTGCGGCTGGTGGCGAACTCGAGCAGCACGGCGGTCATCGGCCGGCGTTTCCGCTTCTCGCCACCGGAGCACTCGCGGTCCAGGTACACGACGTGCCACCGGTCGGGGTCGGGCGTCCACGGGAGCCAGCACAGCGAGCCGCCGGTGACGTCGTCGCCGAAGGGGATCAGCCCACCGGGTTCCGGGAAGGGCGGCGGGACGCGGGGGTCGTAGTCCCCCGCTTCCCGCACCACGGTGGTGACCCGGGCGAAGTCGTCGGTGAACCGGCGGAGGCCCTCGGTGTTCTGGACGGGGTTCCAGAGCCGGATCGCGTCACGGTGCAGCGCGGACGGGAACCGGCTCATGAACTCCTTGTAGTCACTCGGGAACGGCGTCCTCAGCCGGCGTTCGACCGTTCCCCAGTCGTACTTCGGCAGGACGCCCCCGGTCCACCCCAGCGCATCGGCGATCCGGTCGACGACCTCGCCGTGCTCACTCCCGTGCATGCCCGTCACGATAACGAAACGTGCCCGCTTTCCTGGACCACCCACGTGTTGCCGTCCGGGTCGGCGAAGCCGAAGAAGCTCGCGTGGTCCCTCCGGTCCGGGTCCACGCCCGGCGCGTAGTCCCCTTGCCAGTCCACGGACTTCTTGTGCCGCAGCGCGTCGACCGGCACCCCGCGGCCGGCCAGCGCGCGGTGGGCCGCCTCGATGTCCGACACCACGAGATAACCGGCGCGGGCCGATCCGGGGGCCGCGTCGGTCAGCCCGGTGCCGAGCTGGACCGACGCCGCCGAGCCGGGCGGGGTCAGCTGGACCACGCGGAAGCCGTCGTTCGGCTGGTAGTCGACGTCGAGGGTGAAGCCCACTTGCTCGGTGTAGAACCGCTTGGCACGGTCCACATCGGACACCGGAAGGGTGAGGACTTCGAGGCGGAACTCCAGCTCAGACAAGGGGTTCACCCCCGTCGACCCCGAGGGAAACCCCGGTCAGGAACGTGCTGCCCAGCGCGAAGACCACGGCTTCGGCGATGTCTTCGGCGCGCCCGACGCGGCGCGCCGGGCTGGTCGCCGCGCGGGTGGCGAACAGCGCGGCCTTCTTCTCGTCCCCGAGGGCGTCGTAGGCGCCGGTGTCGATCGTGCCGGGTGAGATCGTGTTCACCCGGATCGGCGCCAGCTCGACCGCGAGTCCCCGCGTGAGCACGTCCACCGCCGCGTTGGTGGCGCCGACGGCGAGCATGCCGACCGCCGGCTTGCGCGCGGACGATCCGGAAAAGAATACGAAGGAGCCGTCTTCCGGCATGCGCGGCGCGAAGTGCTTGGCCAGCAGCAGCGGGCCGAGCACCTTGACGTCGAACGACCTGAGCACCGTGTCGTGGTCCAGGTCGCCTACCGTGCCGCGGGCCCGGGCCGACGCGGTCGAGACGACGTGGTCGACCCGGCCGAGCCGCTCGGCCAGGGCCGCGACGGCGGTTTCGTCGGTCAGGTCGACGGCCGCCGCGGTGACGTCCGGGTCGTCGTACGCCCGGGCCAGTGCCGCTTCGTCGCGCCCGGCGACGACGACCTTCGCCCCGGCTTCCCGCAGCGCGAGCGTCACCGCGCGGGCGATGCCGCTGCCGCGGCCGACGACGAGCACCCGGCGATCCTTCAGTGAAGTCATCTCAGTTCCCTTTCGCGGCGAGCAGTTCGTCGGGGTCCAGGCCGCGGTCGATGCCGTGGGGTGTGACGGTCTGGCCCGGTTCGAGGACGAGCTTCCGGCCGTCGAGGGTCACCTCGACGACGTCCGGTTCGAACGACACGAACCCGGACACCCGCTCGACCTCGGGCCACGCCTCGGGGTACGACCAGGCGGCACGCTTGCCGGACCCGATGTCGTAGTACGCGGCCAATCCCTTGTAGGGGCAGAACGTCTGGCCGTCGACCGGGGTCAAGGCGTCGAGGTCGATGTCTTCGCGCGGCACGTACCAGCGCGGCGCGAAGCCGGACTCGTAGAGCGCGACCGGCCGGTGGGTCTCGGCGACCACGCGGTCGCCGTCACGCACGACGAGGTGGCGCGAGGTCTGCCGGATGTCGACGCGGTGGTACGGGTCGGCCGCGTGCCCGACGATCCGCTCGTCCTCCTCGTAGAAGGCCTCCATCGCCCGCCACGCGAAGGCGACGCGGTCGCGCAGGACGTCCGCGTGGCCGGGCAGTCCGGTGTGCCGCCAGGCGGCGCGCGGCGCCTGCTCGCCGGCCGCCCGCACGGTGAACCACCCGGTCGCGCCGAGGTCGCGGTGCGTCGTCGTCCGGTCTTCCGCCACGAGCGCGTCCTCGCGGACGTCGGCGAGCGGGAAGTACGCCACCGGGTACCGGCCGGGTTCGTGCAGCAGCACGACGTCTTCGCTGTCGGCGATCCACTCCCCGCCGAACCGCACGCGCATCCGCCGCCGCAGCGGCTCGGCGAACAGCATCCGCTCGGGCAGCGGCTGTTCGACCAGGAAGTGCCCCACCGCCCGGGTGGCGAGCGGTCCCTGCTGCCAGGCCAGTCCCATCGTCTCGCTCCTAACCTTTATCACTTAGTTTGATGGTTAGACACACAACCACCCGTCGTGTAACCTGTCAAGGGTGAGTTTGGAGGTTAGAACGATGGTGGACGAGAAACTGCTGCTCGACCTGCTGAACACCACCCCGGTGCGCGACGGGGTGCCCGGCGACGACCTCGCCGGCGCCGCGGCGGGCCACGACTGGCTGGCCGCCCACGGGCAGCCGGCAACCGACGACGAACACCGCGCGCTGCTCGAAGCGCGGTCCGTGCTCCAGCGGATCGTGCGCGGCGAGGACACACCCGCTTCGGCCGCCCGGTTCGTCGACGACGTGAGCTACCGGGCCGCCTTCGGCGAAGACGGCGTCGAGTGGCAGCTCGACGTCCCGTCGGGCCGCTCGGCCGCCGCGCGGGCCGTGCTCGCGTGGGACGAGCTCACCAAGGCGAGCCCCGGCCGGCTGCGCCCGTGCGCCAACCCGGAGTGCCGGCTGTTCCTCATCGACCACAGCAAGCCCAACAGCGCCCGCTGGTGTTCGATGGCGGTCTGCGGCAACCGCATGAAGGCCCGGCGGCACTACCAGCGCTCCCGCCCGGGCGCGGCGGACTGAAGGAGACGACCGTGGCGCGCCTGGTTTCACTCAACGTCGGGATGCCGAAGGACGTGCCCTGGCAGGGCAAGACCGTCCACACCGGAATCTTCAAGTACCCCGTCCCCGGCCGGCTCATGGTCCGGCGGCTCAACGTCGACGGCGACGGCCAGGGCGACCTGGGCGGCCACGGCGGCGAGAACCGCGCGGTGCTCGTCTACCAGCGTCAGTCCTACGAGCACTGGCGGCGTTTCCTCGGCCGCGACGACCTCGAGGACGGCCAGTTCGGCGAGAACTTCACCGTCGACGGCCTGCCCGACGACGAGGTGCACATCGGCGACCGGTACCGCATCGGGGAGGCCGAGTTCGAGGTCACGCAGCCGCGCGTCACGTGCTTCCGCGTCGGGATGCGCCTCGGCGAGCCGCGGATGCCGTCCCTGCTGGTCGCGCACCACCGGCCCGGCTTCTACCTGCGCGTCATCACCGAAGGCCACGTCGAGGCGGGCGACGAGATCGTCCGCACTCGGACCGGCCGCCACGAGCTGAGCGTCGCCGACGTCGACGCGCTGCTCTACCTGCCCGGGCGCGACATCGAGGCCCTGCGCAAGGCCGTCGACATCCCGGCGCTCAGCCCCGGCTGGCAGGGGTCCTTCCGCGACCTGCTGGCGGCGGCGCCCGCGCCGGAACCGAGCGGGTGGCGGGGTTTCCGGCCGTTGCGCGTCGAGCGGATCGTGCCCGAAAGCGCCACCGTCGCCTCGATCCACCTGGCCGCCGTCGACGGCACGCCACTCCCCCGGCCCGTGCCCGGCCAGTACCTCACCCTGCGCGTCCCCGGGGCCGGCGACCCCGCGCCGGTGCGCAGCTACTCCCTGTCGGCGGCGCCGTCCGACCGGGAGTACCGCATCAGCGTGAAGCGCGACGGGCTGGTGAGCGGCTACCTGCACACGCGGCTGACGGCGGGCGCGGAGGTCGACGTGGCCGCGCCGCGGGGCGACTTCGTCCTGGCCGGCGACGACCGGCCGGTGCTCCTGGTCTCCGCGGGCATCGGCGTCACGCCGGTGCTGGCGATGCTGCACGCGCTCGCCGCGGACCGAACCGAGCGGGAGGTCCGGTGGCTGCACACGACCCGTTCGGCGGCCGAGCACGCGTTCGCCGCCGAGGCGCACGAACTGCTGGAGAGCCTTCCGCACGGCCACGAGAACGTCTTCTACACCGCCGAAGACCCGGCGCCCGGTGTCCCCGGCGCCACCCGCGGCCGGCTGAGCGCCGACACGCTGTCCACTTTGGACCTGCCGCGCGACGCGACGGCGTACCTGTGCGGCCCGGACGCGTTCATGACCGCGACGCGCGAAGCCCTGGTGAAGCTCGGCCTCGACCCGGCGAACGTCCACAGTGAACTGTTCGGCGGCGTGTCCGCGATCAACCCGGGCATCACCGACGCCGTCCGCACCACCCCGCACCCGCCCGCGGGCGCGCCGGGCACCGGCCCCGCCGTCACCTTCGCGCGCAGCGGGCTCACGGTGCCGTGGGACGACGGTTACCCCAGCCTGCTGGAGCTCGCCGAGGCGTGCGACGTGCCGACGCGCTGGTCGTGCCGCACCGGCGTCTGCCACACGTGCGTGACACCGGTGCTGTCCGGTGTGGTCGGTTACGAGCCGGAGCCGCTGGAACCGCCCGCGGACGGCGAGGCGCTGGTCTGCTGCGCCCGGCCGCTCGACGCCGTCGTCCTGGACCTGTGACGGGGCAGGAAAGTCCGCCCGATCGGTCACGCGTGTCCCGCTAGGCTGGGGTCCGGAGCCGAGGGGGCGCTTGTGCGGGTGTTGCTGACGGGGTTGCCGATCCGGTCCCACCTCCTGCCCGCGCTGGTGCCGCTCGCCCGGGCCGCGCAGGCCGCGGGACACGAGGTCGCCGTCGCCACCGGCCGGGCGGCCGCGCCCGACGTCGAACGGCACGGGGTGCCGGTCGTGGTGCTGCCGGCTATGCGCGCGCCCGGCGAAGTGGCGCCGGAGCCTTCGGTGCTGGAGAAGCTGCGCCGGTGGCGGCCGGAGGTCACCGGGCCGCTTTCGGTGCCCCTGTTCGACGACACGATGACCGCGGGGGCGGCCGCGGACATCGTGGCGGCGGCGTGGCGCCCGGACGTGATCGTGCGCGAGACCAACGAGTACGGCGGGCTCCTGGCCGCCGAGCTGCTCGGGGCGCCGTCCGCGGTGGTGGACATCGCGCCGCTGATCACGCGGCTCGTCCCCGATCTTCCCGGCCGGCTGGACGCCGTGCGCGGGCGGCTCGGCCTGCCGCCCGGCGGGACGGCCGCCCGGCTGACCGCGGGTCTGCTGCCCGAGCCGTGGTACCCCGAGGAGCTGCGCGGGCCGGGACACCGGTACTACCGCGTCCCCGAACCGGCCGTGGCCCCGGCCGAGGACGGCCCGCGGGTGCTCGCCGCCTTCGGCTCGAACCTCCTTTCCTTGCTGGCGCCGGAATCCGAGCTGATGTCGATCACTGTGGCGGCGCTGGGCTCACTGGGAGTCCGAGCCGTCGTCGCGCTGGGCAGTGACGAGGCGGTGGCGTCGTGGACCGGCCCGCGCCCGGCGAACGTCGAGCTGGCGGGGTTCGTCCCGCAACGCGCGTTGCTCGCCGCGTGCGACGTGTTCGTGACGCACGCCGGGTTCAGCGGTGTGCGTGAGGCGCTGACGGCCGGGGTGCCGATGGTGACGGTGCCGTTGTTCGCCGACCAGCCCGCGAACGCCTTGCGGGTGCACGAACTGGGAGCCGGGCTCCAGGTGGACGCCGCCGGACTCACGCCGGAAGCCTTGGCCGCCGCGGTTGCGCGCGTCCTCGACGAGGCTTCGTTCCGCTCGGCGGCGGAGGGCTTCCGGCGTCGAGTTCTCGAACTGCCGCCGATCAGCGGCTTCGTCACCGAGCTGGAAGCCCTGGCGTGACGACTCCCGCGGCTTCCCGAGCGGGGTGCAGCCGTCCCCGCAGGAACGCGACCACCTCGCGGCGCGCGGGCCGGGCGGCCGGGACCAGGCCGGGCACGCTCAGGAAACTGTGGATGGCCCGGGCATAACAGCTCAGACGCGCGTCCGTCCCGGCTTCGCTGAGCCGCTCGACGTACCGGCGGCCGTGGTCGTCCGCGGCGTCCAGCGCGCCGGTGACGACCAGCGCCGGGGGCAGGCCGGCGAGGTTCTCGAACTTCACCGGTGACACGGTCCGCGCGTCGAGCCCGGGCGGCACGCTCAACCGGCGGGCGGCGCTCCATTCGGAGATCGACAGCCCCGGCTGGCCGGAGTTCGCGGCGACCGACGGGTAGTCGTGCGCGGTCTCCGTCCAGTCCGTGCTCGGGTAGACCAGCACCTGGGCGTGCAGCGGCAGCCCGGCGTCGCGGGCGCGCAGCGCGACGAGGGCGGCGAGCGTGCCGCCGGCACTCTCCCCGAGGACGGCGACCGCGCCCGCGTCGACACCCCAACCGAAGGGGTCTTCGACGAGCCGGACGAGCGTGTCGTACCCGTCGTCGACCGGTGCGGGCAGCGGGTGCTCCGGCGCGAGGCGGTACTCCACCGAGACCACGATGGCCGGGCAGCGGGCCGCGATCCGGCTGTTGAGCCAGTCGTTCTGCGCGGCCGTGCCGACGAGGAAACCCCCGCCGTGGAAGGAAAGGACCAGCGGCAGCGGCCCGGCGGCCCGTCTCGGCCGGTGGACCCGCAGCATCAGCCGGCGGCCCGGCAGGTCGAGGGTCGTCTCCTCGATGCGCGCGCCGTGGTCGGGCAGCCCGGTGACGATCCGCGTGACGCGCGCCCGGCGCACGCGGTTGACCTTCTCGCGCGCGGCGATCACCTGGGCGTCGGTGAACGTCTCCCAGTCCACGATGTCCCTGAGGACGATCCGGGCGCGCAGCGGTGCCTTGTCTCGCATGGTCTTCTCCTTCGGCCGGATTACGCTACCGGCAGTAGCGTAATCACCAAGGTAGCCTGTTCCGGTGCCGGCTTCCACCTCTTCCGCACCCGGGCGGCCCCGGACCGACCTGGACGCGACCGTGTTCGCGGCGACCCTGCGCTCGGTGCACGAGCTCGGCTACGCGGGCGCGACGATGGACCGCATCGCGGCCGAAGCGGGCGTCGCGAAGACGACGCTCTACCGGCGCTGGCCGTCGAAGGGCGCCCTGATCACGGACTGCCTCGTCGCCGCACTGGGCCCCGCGCCCCTCGACGGCGCAAGCCCGGACGAGATCGTGGCGTCGGCCATCCACTGGGTGGCGGCGAAGATCGGTGAGCCGGGCGTGGGCGGCGCGTTCGCGGGTGTGTTCGTCGACGCCGTCAGCGATCCCGCCCTGCGCGACGTCCTGTCGACGCGGCTGCAGGACCCCTACCGGCTCGCGCTGCAGGAGGCGCTCGGCGAGCCGGAGCACCGGGTGCTGTTCGTCATCGACGTCATCGTCGGCACCCTGCTGCACCGGATGGGCATGACCGGCCGCCCGATGGCCGAGGCCGACGTCACCGAGCTGGTCGAGATGATCCGGCGCGTCCTGCGCTAGCCGTCCCGCCGGTCAGAGGCAGTGCGGCCGGTAGCCGTCGATGCGCAGGCCGCGGAAGTCGAGCCGGTTCGGTGTCTTGCCGACGAAGACCAGGCCGCGCGCTTCGGGCAGCGCGGAGGCGAACGAGTAGGTGGGTGTGCCCAGCTCGGGCAGCGACGTCCAGTTGCGTGGTGCGAAGCTGAAGAACTTCGTGACGAGCTTTCCGCGCGTCGACGGTACGAGCGTCAGCCATTTGTCGCCGCCGCTCCAGTGCGAGGCCGGGCGGAGCTGGACGTAGAGGTCGTCGGTGGCGCTGTAGGTGAGCCAGAACCCGGCCGAGCGCGAGAGATCGGCCTGCGCCTCGAACTGGTTGCCGAGCCACACGACGGCGACGTGCCATTCGGCGTTGAGGAAGTCGATCTTGGCGGCGTAACCGTGGCGCTCGCGGACAAGAAGGGTCCCGGTGGCCGGGACAGTGGTGCCTTCACCGCTGGCGAGCCACTGCTGAAGGCGGTCGATCGAGGGTGTCGCGCACTCGCAGCTCAGCCTTTGAACGGCCTCCGCGGTGGGGGTGATCAGGGAAAACACCAGCAGGGAGGCGAAAACCGCGAGCATCCGGCGCATGCCGGGGAAGTTAGCACACGGGATGTGCCCTGCGTCACGGAATGTCCGGCGATCTTGGGCGCTACACAGAAGTGGAAACCGTTCGGACCCCAGGGAGTGCCATGTCCGCCACCACCACGCCGGAAGAGACGGCGACCACGCCGGTCGTGCCCGTCCTCGACGACTTCGACTTCCCGCTCACCGACGGCGCGGCCTGCCGCATCGACGACCCGGACTGCGAAGCCTGCCAGTGACGGAACCCCGCCGGTCCCTCTCAGGGGCCGGCGGGTACTAAAAGGTTTAATCAGAGCCGGTGACTGACCCAGTCCTGGGCCTGCGCTCGTTCGGCGAGCGCGGCCAGGAGGGTGTTGATCGCGCTCAGCTCGTCGGGGTTCAGCAGTTCGGCCCACCATGATTCGCGCCGGTTGTGCTCGCGGAAGGTGGCTTCGAGCCGCCGCTTCCCGGTTTTCGTGAGGGACAGGACGACGCCCCGGCGATCCCGCGGATCGGGCGCCCGGTCGACGAGCCCGGCGGCATCAAGGGTCTTGGCGAGGCTGGAGACGGCGGCCCGGCTCATCCCGGCCACCTCGGCGGCCCGCCCGGCCTCCTGCGGCCCGGCGACCCAGATGGTGAAGAGCAGCCGAAAGGCCGACCAGCTCCACCCGGCGGGCCGGTGCACGGTGGATTCCAGGTCGTAGACGACGGTGTTCGCAACGCGGTGCAGCAGGAGCACCATCGTCATGGCCCGCCGGTCGGTGTCGGGAAGACGACCGGCGGTGGTGTCGACGGCGGTGTGGGCGAAGGAGAGAAAGTCAGCGGTCTCTCGTCTCGGGGCACCTTGGGCAATGCCGGTCGGGCCGCCGTCGGCCAGGTTTGGGATCGCAGGCTCTTCCGCTGCCGCAATGCCGACCGCAGCCGAACTCACCCCGCGGCCGGCAAGATCTGGGACCGCGAGCACGCTGCCAGGGTCAATGTCAGCCGCAGCCGGACCCGCCCCACGATCGGCGAAGTCCGGGACCGCAGGCACGTCCCCAGCCTCAACGCCAGCCGCAGTCGAGCTCGCCTCGCGACCGGCCAAGTCCGGGACCGCAAGCACATCCCCAGCCTCAACGCCAGCCGCAGCCGAACCCACCCCGCCATCGGCAAGATTCGCGACCGCGAGCACGCTGCCAGGCTCAACGCCAGCCGCAGCCGGACCCGTCTCGCCATCGGCGAGATCCGCGACCGCAAGCACGTCCCCAGCCTCAACGCCAGCCGCAGCCGGACCCGTCTCGCCATCGGCGAGATCCGCGACCGCAAGCACGTCCCCAGCCTCAACGCCAGCCGCAGCCGGACCCGCCCCACGATCGGCGAAGTCCCGGACCGCGGGCTCAACGCCGACCGCAGCCGGACTCACCTCGCGACCGGCGAAGCCGATGGCTGCGGCTTCCCGCGCACCGCCAGAGTCCTCGCCGGCGAAGGCCGCCAAACCGGCCGCACCACCGCCCGACCCACGACCGGCGAAATCGCCCCACTCACCGACAACCGCAGGCGGGGCGAGGCCGTCGAGAAACGCCTCCACCACCCGCCGCTGCAACTCGGGTGTTGTCACGCCAGGCGTCAGCAACGCGTGCACCTGCAAGCCGTTCAGCATCGCGAGGAGCTGCTCCACCAGCACCTCGTCCCCCACCGGCGACACCACCGAACCCGCCGAACGCCCCTCGCGGAGGAACCCCGCCATCCTCCCGCGCCACTCCGTCATCGCCGCAACGAACACCGACTCCAGCTCCGCCTCCGCGAGCGCGCGTTGCCAGAACGGCAGCACCACCCGGGCCTCGAGCTCCGTCACCTCGTCCGCGGGCAGGACCTCGCGGCAGAACACCCGCAGCCCCTCGAGCCCGGTCGCGGCGCCCAGCCGGCCGGCGATGCGGGCGTTCGTCGCCTCGAAGACGTGCGTGAACGCCGCCTTGACGATCGCGTTCTTGTCCGGGAAGTAGTGCTTCAGCGCCCCGTGCGCCATCCCCAGCGACGCGGTGATCTCCCGCATCGTCGCCGCCTCGATGCCGCGCTTCGCGATCAGGCGCCACGTCGCCTCCGCGATCTCCGCGCGGCGCCGATCGTGGTCGATCTGCTTCGGCACGGCGCACCTCCCCGGGCCGTCTGTACCGGTGAAGTGACCGCCGGCCCTGGTGTTCGCGGCGGGTTTGCCGCACTCTTCAGTCTACACGTGGAGAAAACAGGGAGCCGCCCGATGTCCGACGTCCATCCGCTCGCCCCGCTGACCGCCGACGAGATCTCCGCCGCCCGGCAGGTGCTCGCCGACGCCGGTCTGCTCCCCTCGACCGCGCGCGTGGTCTACCTCGGCCTCGAGGAGCCGCCGAAGGAAGCCCTCTACGGCGGGCAGCCGGCCGACCGCGTCGCCCGGGTGCTGCTGCACGACGTCGCCGCGCACGGCGGTCACGACGTCCTCGTCTCCCTCACCGCCGAGAAGCTCGTCGCCGAACGCCGGCTCGACCCCGCGGCCGACGGCCAGCTGCCGGTCCTCGACGAAGAGTTCGGGCTGGTGGAACAGATCCTCGCCACCGACGAGCGCTGGCTGGCCGCGCTCGCCGCCCGCGACCTCGACGTCGCCGAAGTGCGCGTCGCCCCGCTTTCGGCCGGGGTGTTCGAGTATCCCGAAGAAGTCGGCCGACGCATCCTGCGCGGCCTCGCCTTCGTCCAGCGCCACCCGAAGGACCACCCCTGGGCCCACCCCGTCGACGGCCTGGTCGCCTACGTCGACGTCGTGGCCAAAACCGTCGACCAGGTCATCGACACCGGCGTGGTGCCGGTGCCCGACGAGTCGGGCAACTTCGACGACCCCGCCGTCACCGGCCCGCCGCGGACATCCCAGAAGCCGATCGAGATCACCCAGCCCGACGGCCCCAGCTTCACCCTCGACGGCCACCACCTCGAGTGGGAGAAGTGGTCGCTGCGGATCGGGTTCGACGCCCGGGAAGGCCTGGTGCTGCACCAGATCACCTTCGACGGCCGCCCGATCGTGCACCGGGCGTCGATCGCCGAGATGGTCGTGCCCTACGGCGACCCATCGCCGGTCCGGTCGTGGCAGAACTACTTCGACACCGGCGAGTACCTGATCGGCCGGTACGCCAACGCCCTCGAGCTGGGGTGCGACTGCGTCGGCGACATCACCTACCTCGACGCGGTGATCGCCGGCGAGTCCGGCCACCCCCGCACGCTGCCGAACGCGATCTGCCTGCACGAAGAGGACTTCGGCATCCTCTGGAAGCACACCGACCTCTGGGCGGGCTCGGCGGAGACCCGCCGCCAGCGCCGCATGGTGCTGTCGTTCTTCACCACCGTCGGCAACTACGACTACGGCTTCTACTGGTACCTCTCCCTCGACGGCACCATCGAGTGCGAGGTCAAGGCGACCGGCGTCGTGTTCACCTCGGCCTACCCCGGCGCCGGTTACCCCTACGCGTCGCAGCTCGCGCCCGGCCTCGGCGCGCCGTACCACCAGCACCTGTTCAGCGCGCGCCTGGACATGATGGTCGACGGCCCGGCCAACCTCGTCGAGGAGGTCGACGTCGAGCGCGTGCCGGCCGGCCCGGGCAACGAACGCGGCAACGCCTTCACCCAGCGGCGCACGCCGCTGCGCACCGAGTCCGAAGCCCAGCGCCTGGCCGACAACCGCAAGGGCCGCGTCTGGCACATCTCGAACCCGGTCTCGCGCAACCGGCTCGGCGACCCCGTCGCGTACGCCTTGCTGCCGGAGGGAAACCCCGAGCTGCTGGCCGACGAGGACTCCTCCATCAGCCGGCGCGCGACCTTCGCGACCAAGCACCTGTGGGTCACCCGGTTCGACCCCGCCCAGCGGTACGCGGCGGGCGACTTCGTCAACCAGCACCCGGGCGGCGCCGGGCTGCCGGAGTTCGTCGCCGCCGACCGCGACATCGACGGCCAGGACCTCGTCGTCTGGCACACCTTCGGGCTGACGCACTTCCCGCGCCCGGAGGACTGGCCGATCATGCCCGTCGACCGCACCGGCTTCCGGCTCCGGCCGGTCGGCTTCTTCGACCGCAACCCCGCCCTCGACGTGCCGCCGACCCGGAACGCGTGCCACGGCTAGGGACCCGCCAGCAGCTCGAAGTCCGCCCGGCCGGAGCGGACGCCGTTGATCTGCAGCTCCAGCGCGTGCGCGCCGGGGTGGTAGCGGCGCGTGGTGATCACCCGGAAGGAGTGCTCGCGGCTCAGCTCGTAACTCTCGCCCGGCCCGAGGACCTGGGTGGTGAGCTTGAACGTCTTGCCGGTCGTGGTGCCGTTCGCCTTGCGGTGGTGGACGACGTAGTCGATCGCGAGGCGGGCGGGCTCGGCGTCGAGGTTGCGCACGGTGGCCCGGAAGGTCAGCGCCGCCCCGATCGCCACCGCGTCCGCCGACAGCAGCGGGCCGGTGACGTCGACGCGCGCGGGCGCGAACCCGAGCAGGCCGAGCGCGCCGGGGTGGCCCTGCTTGACAAGCGTGCGCAACGCGTGCCGCACGAGTTTCCCCGTGGCAGCGGGGTTTTCGCCCGGTTCGGCCAGCCACTCCGCGGCCGTCGCCACGACCAGGGCCGGGTCGCGGCGGCTGATGTCGTTGAGGTGGTTGGCGACCGAGCGCCGGACGTACTCGCTTTCGTCGCGGTACAACGCGTTCAGGATCGGCAAGGTCGCCTTCGGCTCGGCCAGGATCCCCGGCACCCGCACGGCCCACGGCAGCATCGGCCGGGTCCCTTCGGACGCGAGCCGCCGGACGTCGTGGCTCTCCGAACCGGTCCAGCCGATGATGAC
The DNA here is from genome assembly GCF_055582965.1 of Amycolatopsis sp. NPDC104863. NCBI lineage: Bacteria > Bacillati > Actinomycetota > Actinomycetes > Pseudonocardiales > Pseudonocardiaceae > Amycolatopsis > Amycolatopsis sp. NPDC104863. Next base: position 476,403 of record NZ_JBVJOW010000001.1, on the reverse strand, counting down.
GCCGAGCGCGCGATCGAGGTCGTGGTCGAGCAGGATCCGCAGCGCGAACTCCGAGGTGAGCCGCGGCGTGAGCTCCGCCAGCAACGCAAGCGCGCCGTCGAACGCTTCAACACTCCCCTGTTCGACGGCCTTGACGGCGACCGCGCTGGTGACGGGCCAGATCAGCCAGCCGGTGAACGTCGGCGCTTTCTTAGCCGCGACGCGCATAGTGGCGGCGAAGGAGACGTAGTCACCGGGCAGGTCTTCAAGCAGCGCGTCACGCAGAAGGTCACTTCGCTCGCGAAGCGACAACGGCGCGAGAGCGGCCTCCGCGGCGGCGACGGCACCCGGTTTCGACCGCGGCACCGCGACGCGCAAGGCCGCCGCGAGATCGCGCACGGTGCGGGCGCCGATCAGTTCGTCGGCGAATGGCATGAAGACCTCCGGTCGGGCAGCGGGTCGAGCACGGCGATCATGACACGGGGGTACGACAGTTTCCGCGAGCTCACCGCCGCCGGGCCCGGTTCGTCTCGCGGACGACCGCCCAGGCGTCCGCCACCGGACCCAGGTGGGCGAGCTTGTCGGGGTTGAGCACCACGCGGATCGCCCGCACCCGCCCGTCCAGGACGTCGAGGGCCAGGGTGTTGACGAGCAAGCCGTCCCGGTCGCGGAAGAGCGCGCCGGACTGGCCGTTCAGCTCGCACGCCTCGATGGAGCCGCCGATCCGGGCGAACGGCGCGACGAGCCCCGCCAGCACCCGGGCCACGTTTTCCGCGCCGAACAGGCCGTGCCCCCACAACGGCGCCTTTCCCCCGCTGTCGCCGACCATGTGGACATCCGCGGCGAGCAGGTCCCGCAGACCATCGACGTCACCATCACGAAGAGCGTCCAAGAACCGCCCGGCCAGCAGATCCCGCTCGCGCCGGTCCGCCGCGAACCGCGTGCGCCCGCCGTCCATGTGGCGACGCGCCCGCACCGCGAGCTGGCGGCACGCGGCCTCCGAGCGTCCCACGGCCGCGGCGACGTCCGCGAACCCGAAACCGAAGACTTCGCGCAGCACGAACACCGCGCGTTCGAGCGGGCTCAGCCGCTCCAACAGCAACAGGGCGGCCATCGACACCGAATCGGCCAGCTCCGCCGAACGTTCCGGGTCCTCGTACGGATCGGCCGGCAGCGGCTCGGGGAACCACTGCCCGACGTACTCCTCGCGCCGCACCCGCGCCGAGCGCAGGACGTCGATCGCGATCCGGGACACCGTCGCCGCCAGGAACGCCTTGGTCGACACGGGCCGCGTCGCGGAGGACTCGTAGCGCAGCCAGGTCTCCTGCACCGCGTCCTCGGCCTCGCTCACGCTGCCGAGGATCCGGTAGGCGATCGAGAACAGCAGCGGGCGGAGGTCTTCGAACTCCTCGGTCTGGGTCACCTCACTGGGACGAACCGGCGCCGCTCGCTGTGACATGTCACAGAACGACGGGGTCGTTTCGTCTCGGGAGCATGAGTGAACACACCACACAGCAGAGGGTCGCGCTGGTCACCGGGGCGAACAAGGGCATCGGCCGCGCGACCGCCGGACAGCTCGCGGCGCTGGGCATGACCGTCGTGCTCGGCGCCCGGGACCAACGGCGCGGCGAGGAGGCCGCCGCGGCGATTGGCGGCGACACGCACGCCGTCACCCTCGACGTCACCGACGAGGCCACCGTGCGGGCGGCCGCCCGGTGGATCGAGGAGCGCTTCGGCCACCTCGACGTGCTGGTCAACAACGCCGGCATCACCGGCTCCGGGCCCGTCTCCCCCGCCGACGCGCTCGACCAGCTCCTGTCTTCGGGGTGATCACCGTGACCAACACCGTGCTGCCGCTGCTGCGGCGCTCGGCGGCGCCCCGCGTCGTCAACGTCAGCAGCGGCGCCGCGTCGCTGACCCTGGCGAGTGATCCGGACGGCCCGCTGACGCGGCTCCCGGCGTCGGCGGCCTACTCGCCGTCCAAGACCGCGCTGAACGCGCTGACCGTCCAGTACGCCAACGAGCTGCGCAAGGACGGCGTCCTGGTCAACGCCGTCAGCCCCGGCTTCGTCGACACCGACATCAACAACCACACCGGACACCTCACCCCCGCGCAGGGCGCGGCGACCGTGGTGCGCCTGGCCACCCTCGGCGAGGACGGTTCCGTGCCCTGGTGACGGCGTCGCGACGTAGGCTGGCGGCATGCGTCGTCTTGGGGGAATCGTCGCCGTCGCCGGCCTGCTGACCGCGGTTTCGGCCTGCACACCGGACTCGCCGAAACCACCACCCGCCACCACCGCGGCGGCGCCGGTCCCGACGCCGCCGCGGTCGTCCGACGCCCCCGCGCTCGGCCCCGGCCCGGTGACGGCGCCGCACACCACTCCGCAGCCGCCACCGCCGGCGTCACCGGAAGCGATCACCTCGGCATGCCCGTTCCTCGGCGTCGCCGACATCACGCGGGCGATCGGCGCGGACTGGGGCGCGCACGCCGTCGAGGCGAAACCGGACCAGCGGGCACGTCCGGTCGTGTACCGCTGCGACTACGCGAGCTTCACCCGGAGCACCACCGCCTACGAACTCCTCGTCACGGCCTTCCCCGGCGCCACGAAGCCGGACACGGCGGTGCGGCGGTTCACCGGCGAGTGCACGGCGCCGGCCACCGCCGTCGCGCCGGACACCCGGCTCTGCGAACTGCCCGAGCGCGAGAACGACGGCCCGCCGCAGCACGAAGTGCGGCTGTTCGTCACCAAGGCGGCCCACGGCCAGACCCGCCTCGCGGTCCTCGACCTGCAGGCGACGCGCCAGGACGTCTACCCGGTGCTCGCCGGGCTCCTGCACGACCGGCTCTGACGGCGGTCAGGCGACTGGCGGCGTGCCGTGGGTGTGGAACGACTCGATCGTCTTCAGGCCCCACGCCTGGCCTTTGGCCCGCTCGGCTTCGGTCCACGTGACCGGCTCCCAGTCGGGCGCGAAGATCAGCCGTCCGGTGGGGTTGCACAGCTCGATCCGGTTGCCGCCGGGTTCGTAGAGGTAGAGGAAGAACGTCTGCTGGATGGCGTGCTTGTGCGGTCCGGTTTCGATGTGGACGCCCGCGTCGAGCGCGATGTCGGCGGCGCGCAGGATGTCCTCGCGCGTGTCCGTAGCGAAGGCGATGTGGTGCAGCCGACCGGTCGTCTTGGTCCAGTCGTTGGTGTAGACGAGGTCGTAGGACTTCTGCGCGAAGTGCGTCCACTGCCCGGAGATCACGCCGCTGTCGAGCCGGATCTGCTCGGTCACGCGGCCGCCGAGGACGTCGCAGACGAACCGGCCGTTCGTCTCCGCCGCCTGGGCCAGGTAGTTGACGTGGTCGAGGCGCCGGACGCCGGCCCCGCGCGCCGGGTACGCCTGCGCCTGGTTCTTCAGCGCGGGCCGCAGGTGTTCGGGCGGCTCGTACCGCTCGGTCTCCCAGTAGAGCTCGAGCTCGTGGCCGTCCGGGTCGCGGAAGAGGTAGGTCGGGCCGATGCCGGTGTCGCCGTCGACCCAGCCGATGCCGAGGCCGCGCTCCTCCAGGGCGGCGACGCGCCGCTTGAGCGCGTCCTCGCTCGAGGTGCGCAACGCCGTCCGCCCGACGCCGGAGGTCTTGGCCGCGGTGAGCTTCAGGCTGTGGTGCTCGTAGTCGTCCCAGGTGCGCAGGTACACCGAGTCGCCGTCGGCGCCGTTTTCGGTCAGCCCGAGCACGCGGACGAAGAAGTCCAGGCTCTTCTCCGGCTCCGGGGTGCGCAGTTCGACGTGCCCGAGGTGCGCGATTTCGTGGCGAGGTGAGGGATCGGGCATGGCTGTCTCCTCAGGAGCGCGGGAAAACGGTGCCGTCGAACAGTTTCCGCGCGGTGCGGATGACCGTCGAGCGGCGGACCCGGGGCGGGGTCACCGTGGTGTCGAGCTCGATGCCGACGGCCAGCTTCCCGCTCGGGTGCTCGATTTCGACGGGCTCGCCGCGTTCCAGGAGCTCGCTGCCGACGGCGCCGTCGAGCAGCAACGCCGTCACCACGCTGACGCCGCCGAGGACGCCGATCGAGGGGTGCGGCTTGACCGGGATGAACGTCCGCGTGCAGATCGCGCCGCCGTCCCGGGGCGCGGCGACGAGGGTGGTCTTCGGGATCGAGCTGCCGCTGACGTCGCCGAGGCCCATCAGCTTCCCGGCTTCGACGCGGAGGGTGTCGATGCGTTCGGCGAGGGCGGGGTCGGCCAGCTCGTCGGTGGTTTCGTAGCCGGTGACACCGAGATCTTCGGCGCGTGCGACGACGACCGGCATCCCGTTGTCCACACAGGACACTTCGATGCCGCCGACGTCGTCGCGGACGTTGCCGGTGGGCAGCAGGCTGCCGCAGACCGAGCCTTCGGTCTCGGTGAAGTCCAGCTCGACGGGGGCGGCGGTGCCGGGCACGCCGGAGATGGCGGTGCCGCCGCGGTAGTCGACTTCGCCGCCGGGAGTGGCGAAGCTCGAGACGGCGACGGTGCCGGTGTTGAGCAGCCGCACACGCACGGTGGTGCGCTCTTGGCCGGCGGCCACGAGCCCGCGCTCGACGGCGAACTGGCCGACGCCCGCGAGCAGGTTGCCGCAGGTCTGGCGGTCTGAGACGGTCGGTTCCTCGACGCCGAGCTGCAGGAACAGGTAGTCGACGTCGTGGCCGGGTTCGGCGGCCGTCGAGACGATGGCGACCTTGCTGGTGACCGGCTGGGCGCCGCCGACACCGTCGATCTGGCGCGGGTCCGGGGTGCCCATGATGCGCAGCAGGAGGTCGTCGCGTTCGGCCGGCTCGGCGGGCAGGTCTTCGGCGAGGAAGTAGGCGCCTTTCGACGTTCCCCCGCGCATGAGCATGCAGCGCACGCCGGTCATGCCTGCTCCTTCCCGTACTCCTCGGCGGTCAGGTACCGGACGCCCAGGCTGTCGAGCTTCTCGCGCAGGCCGTAGCGGTCGAGCCCGAGCTGGCCGTTCGCAAAGGCTTCCCTTGCGGCGGCTTCCTTTTCGAGCCTGGCTTGGCTCGCTTCGAGTCCTGTTTGGACGTCCTCGCGGCGGACGCGCATGACTCCGTCGTCGTCGGCCAGGATTGCGTCGCCGGGGCGGACGAGCTGCCCGCCGAGCACGACGGGGACGTTCACCGCGCCGGCGGTCGCCTTCACGGTGCCCTGGGCGCTGACGGCCGCCGACCAGACGGGGAAGCCCAGCTCCCGCAGCTCGGCGACGTCGCGGACGCCGGTGGTGGTGACCAGGCCGCGGACGCCGCGGTGGCGTAGGGCGGTGGCGAAGAGTTCGCCGAAGAGCCCGTCGGCGCAGGGCGAAGTGGTGGTGACGACGAGGAGGTCGCCTTCCCGGCACTGCTCGACGGCGGCGTGGATCATCAGGTTGTCCCCGGGCCAGCACAGTGCGGTGACGGCGGTCCCACCGACGCGCACGCCGTCCTGGATCGGCCGCAGCTCGGAGCCGAGCAGCCCGGACCGGCCGAGCGCCTCGTGAACGGTGGCAACGCCATAGCCGGCGAGGCGAGTCACCTGCTCGAGGTCGGCACGCGGCGGATCGGTGACGATGACGGGCTTCATACGGGATACGGTACGGTTCGGTTGACGAAATTGTCAACAATTTTGGTGAGGATGATGGTGGGCGGAGTGGTGGAGAGGCTGCGAACAGGGAGAGAGCGGCCTCGGGCGGTGCCTTGCCTGCCCTCCAGCCACCGCAGTGAGGGACTCATTCAGGTCACCAGGCGCCACAGATGAGTCACTCACGTCGCCACACCAAGCCGGATCACGGGTGGAGTGGGGAGACCTCCGCGTCCGCCGCCTTGAGGGCCTCGATCACGCTGGCCAAATGCACCCGCGCCGCCTCGGCCGCCCGCTCGGGATGGTGCGCGCAGATCGCGTCGATGATCGCCAGGTGCTCCGGGAGCGAGACCTGCGGCCGGCCCGGGCGCATCGCCAGCCGGAACTGGTGGCGCACGCTCTGCCCACGCAGCCTCTCCAGCACCTGCGCCGCGGTGTGCTGGCCGCTGATTTCGCGGACCCGGCGGTGCAGCCGCTGGTTGAGACCCGAATACCCGACGACGTCACCGGTCGCCACCGCCGCCTGCATCCGCTCGCCGAGCTCCTTCAGCTCGCCGACCTCGGCGTCATTGACGCGCTCAGCCGCCTTCGCCGCGCACAGCGACTCGAGCATCATCCGGACTTCGGAGATCTCGACGGCCTCCTCCAGCGACACCGCGCGCACCCGGGCGCCGCGGTTCTGCACTCGCTCGACGAGCCCCTCGTTCGTCAGCTCGATCAGCGCGGCCCGCACCGTCGCCCGGCTCGCGGCGAACTGGCCGGACAGGTCCGCCTCCACCAGCCGCTGGTTGGGCACGAACTCGCCGCGGACGATCGCGTCGCGGATGGCCGCCACCACGGAACGCTCCCCCGGCTGCCGGTCCGCAGCACTCTCGGTCATACCCCGACTCCGTTTGTTGACAATTTTGTCGAGAACATCGTGTACTCGATCGTAGCTTGTAGAGAGGATTCTGCTATGACCGGAACCATCGCGGTACTGGGACTCGGCGAGGCAGGCAGCGCGCTCGCCCGGGACCTGGCCGCCGCCGGGGCCGTCGTGCGCGGGTACGACCCCGCCATTCCCGCCGCCGAGGGGGTGGTCACCACCGGCTCGGAGGCCGAAGCCGCCGACGGCGCCGACCTGGTGCTCAGCGTGAACAGCTCGGCAGCGGCCGTCGACGCGCTCGAAGCCGGCCTCGCCGGGATCAAACCCGGCGCGGCCTGGGCGGACCTCAACACCGCCTCCCCCGGCACCAAGCGCAGGCTGGCCGGCATCGCCGCGGACCACGGCGTGCCGTTCGCGGACGTCGCGATCATGGCGCCGGTCCCGGGCCGCGGCCTGCGGGTCCCGATGCTCGCCACCGGCGCCGCGGCCGACACCGTCGCCACCACGCTGAACACCCTTGGCGCGGCGGTCGAGGTGATGGCCGGCGAGGCCGGGCTGGCCGCCGAACGCAAGCTGCTGCGCAGCGTCTTCTTCAAGGGCATGTCCGCCTCGGTCGTCGAGGCTCTGCTGGCCGCCCGCGCCGCGGGCTGCGAAGACTGGCTGCGCAAGATCATCGTCGACGAGCTCACCGGCGCTGGCGCGTCCACTGTGGACAGACTGGTCGACGGCTCCTTCAAGCACGCCGTCCGCCGCACCGCCGAGATGGCGGCCGCCGCGGAGATGCTCGGCGAGCTCGGCGTCCGCGCAGACATCGCCGGCGCAGCTCGTAACCAACTTTCACACCTAACCGACCCACAAGATTGTTAACAATCTTGCCGCGAGTCTTGTGTTCAATATCTCAGCCGATGTAGTTTCGGACACCTTCGCACCCCCGGACGAAAGGGACGAAGATGTCTGCACAAGTCACCAGCGGCCCCGCCGCCGCATCGGTCCGGCTGTCCCTCCGGGTGACCGCGTTGTGCTGGGTCCTCGTCCTGCTCGACGGGCTCGACCTGTTCGTCTACGGGGCGACCCTGCCGGGCGTGCTGGCCGACAAGGAGTTCGGCCTGACCCCGGTCAGCGGCGGCACCATCGGCAGCCTGACGACGTTCGGGATGATGCTCGGCGCCCTGACCTCCGGCATCATCACTGACCGCGTCGGCCGCCGGAAGATCATCATCACCGGCGTCACCGTCTTCTCGCTCGCCGCGGCCGCCTGTGCCGCCGCCCCCACGGTCGAGTTCTTCGGCGCGGCCCGGTTCGTCGCCGGCCTCGGCCTCGGCGGCCTGCTCCCGTCGGCGATCGCGATGGTCATGGAGTACGCGCCGGCCTGGCGCAAGAACCTCGCCGTCACCACGGTGATGACCGCCCACCAGGCCGGCGGCGCACTGGCCGGCGCGCTCGGCATGACGCTCGTCCAGTCCCTGGGCTGGCGTTCGGTGTACTGGCTCGGCGCGCTGCTGCTCGTCCCGGTCCTCCCGGCGATCGCCATCCTGCTCCCGGAGTCGCTGACGTTCCTGCTGGCCAAGGGAAAAACCGGACGCGCACAGGCGATCGCGGCCAAGTTCGCGGTGCCGCTCGAGGCGTTCGCGCCGGAGCCGGCCGTCGACCGCCGCGGCGGCCTGCGCGGCCTGTTCACCCCGGCCGTCCGGCTGACGACGCTCCTGTTCTGGATCGCCTCCTTCGCCGGGCTGCTGCTGGTCTACGGCGTCAACACGTGGCTGCCGACGATGATGCGCGGCAACGGCTACAACCTCGGCTCCGCGATCAGCTTCCTGCTGGTGATCAACCTCGGCGGCATCGCGGGCATGCTCGTCGCGGGCCGGCTCGCGGACCGCTTCGGCGCGCGGCCGGTCGCGATCATCTGGTTCGCGCTCACCGCGTGCGGGGTCGGCCTGCTGGCGCTGCGCATGCCGCTCGCCGTGACGTACGTGGTCGTGTTCCTCACCGGCGCCTGGCTGTTCAGCGCGCAAACACTGATCTACGCGGCAGTGGGCGCCTACTACCCCGCCGACAGCCGGGCCACGGCGCTGGGCTGGGTGTCCGGGGTGGGCCGGCTGGGCGCGGTGTTCGGGCCGTGGCTGGGCGGCATCCTGGTCGCGAGTGGACTGTCCACTTTGGGCTTCGCCGTCTTCGCGGTCGCCGGCCTGCTCGGCGCGGTGATGGTGGCTCTGGTGCGCCAGAAAGCCCACCGCAGCCACGTCCCGGCAACGCAGAACGCTTGACCGCGCCGAAAACTACTGCCGCAGGAACTTCGTCGGCAACCCGAGTGCCTCGACGACCCGCTCGATGGCGTCCCCGAACTGCTCGAAGTCCTCCCCCAGCGGCTCGACGACCAGCCGGCGGACGTTCGCCACGTGCGCCGGCGCCGACGCGTCGAGGTGCGCGCGACCGGCCTCGGTCAGTTTCGCCACGGTGAAACGCCGGCCCTGCCCCGTGCACACCGTCCGCGTCACCCAGCCCCGGTCTTCGAGCCGCGCGACCGCGTGTGAAATCCGCGGGAGCGACCCGTTCGCCATCTCCGCGACTTCGCTCATCCGCAGTGTTTCTTCGGGCACGACCGCCAGGCGGGCCAGGATCATGTACCCGAGCAGCGTGAGGTCGGCGTCGCGCAGGAGCTGGCTTTCCAGCGCCCCGGGCAGGTTGAGCAGGACCTTCGCCAGGTTGACCCACACCCGTTCCTGCCGGCTGTCGAGCCACTCGACCTGCTGCTGTCCGTTGTCCACCGCTTGACTTTAACACGCAACCCAACCTATCTTGGGTTTAACACGCAACCCAAGGAGGAGCGATGACCACCGCTGCCACACCCACTTCGGCCGTCGCTCTCCGGCTCGGCGTCGCCGCGCTGGCGGCCCTCGCCGTGAACACCGCCATCTACCTGGTGGCCGCCGCGCTCGACGACGGCGGCATCGGCATGGGCCTCTCCCCCGCCTCGTACCTGCCGGCCACGGTCGTCGGCGTCCTGCTCGGCGCGGTCGGCTGGACGCTGATCGCCCGGCGCGCGCCGAGGGCCCTGCGCGTGGTCGTGCCCGCGGTGCTCGTCCTCACCTGGATCCCGGACGTCCTGCTCCTGACGGCCGGCGCGACGGCGGCCAACGTCGTCGGGCTGATGCTGATGCACCTCGTCGTCGCGACCGCGGTGGTCACCGCGATGCGCCGCGCCTAGTCCGCTTCCAGCATCGGCACCAGGAACTTCCGGGCCAGCGCACGGACCTGCTCGTCGTCGTCGAGGTCGACGACATGGCTCGGCGTCACCAGGAACGACGCCGAAACGCGGGCCATCAGCTCCGCGACGAGCTCCACGTCCACCTCGGCGGAGACGGTTCCCGCGGCCTGCTCGCGATGCAGCTGACCCGCGACGAACCGCTGCACCGCAGCGAGGGTGTGCCCGCCGTCGCTGATCATCGCCGGCACCAGCACATCCGGCTCGACCGCCATCAGCCCGCCGATCAGGCGGTTGCTCCGAATCGCGCGCAGTGCGCTGGCAAATCCCAGCACGACCCGGTCGGCGGCGGTGGTGGCCTGCTCGATGTCGATCAGGAACTGGTCGAAGTACCGGCGGAACTCCCGCCGCACGACGTGTTCCACCAACGCGTCCTTGGTCGCGAAGCGCCGGTAGACCGTGATGCGGGAAACCCCGGCGCGCTTGGCGACGTCTTCCATCGTCGAGCGCCGGATCCCCATGCGGCAGAACTGTTCGAAGGCGCCGTCGAGCACGCGCTCGGTCATCTCGTCGTGGTCGCCGGCGGGGCCGACGGCTTCGGCGAGCGCGCGTTCCAGCAGTGATTCCGGGCCCGGTGTCATCCCGCCGGATCGTACCGGTTCCACCGTCACCCCCGTTTGGTCCTGTCCTGCCGCGCCGGCCTGTGCTCTCCTGGTGAAGATACGCGATTACGTCGAGCGTATCACCGTATCATCCAGGAGCATCGCAGACTCGAAGAGGAGCTCGGCGCATGGACGGACTCAGTCGGCGGAAGATGTTGATCGCGGGCGGCGGGGCGCTGGGCGCGCTGGCCTCGCTGGGCGCCGCGGCCCCGGTCCGGGCGCTGGCGGACTGGACATGGGGACCGGCCGGCTCGGTCGCGGGCTCGGGCACCGGCGCCGATCCGCGCTGGGTGTGGGACGAGGAAGCGGATCCCCTGGTGGCGTCGATCATCGAGCGGGGTGACGTCGCCCGCGTCAACGCGCTGCTGAGGACGTGGAACCGCAACGACCAGCCGTTGCCGGCGGGGCTGCCGGAAGACCTGCGGGCGTTCATCGAGAAGGCGCGTCAGCTGCCCGCGTGGGCCGACCGCGCGAAACTGGCCCGGGCGGCCGGTTTCACCCAGACCAAGGGCACCTATCTCCTGCTCGGGTACGGGCTGGGCAGCGGGATGATGAGCACCGCCATCCCCGGCGAGGCCCGCGCCGTCTACTACTCCAAAGGCGGCGCGGACATGAAGGACCGCATCGCGAAGACGACCAAGCTCGGCGTCGACCTCCACGAGCTGAACGCCTACCAGCCCGACGGCCACATCATGGTGACGGCGGTCAAGACACGGCTGGTGCACGCCGCGGTCCGGCACCTGCTGCCGCAGTCACCGGGCTGGTCGAGCACCGGCGGCGGGCGGATTCCGATCAGCCAGAACGAAATCCTCGTCACCTGGCACAGCCTGCCGACGTTCGTCATGCGCAAGCTCACCGCGTGGCGGGCGCCGGTCAGCGCCGCGGAGTCCGCCGCGTTCCTGCACCTGTGGCAGGTCAACGCGCACATGCTCGGCGTCCTCGACGAGTACATCCCGGCGTCGTGGGAGGCGGCCGAGGCGCAGTCCCGGCAGATCCTCGACCCGGTCATGGGCCCGACGCCGGAAGGCATCTCGCTGGCGGACACGCTCCTCACGATGGCGAGCCAGGCGGCCGGCGCCGGCGCACCCCTGGCCCGGCCCCTGCTCAACGCGCTGACCCGCTACGTGGCCGGCGAGCAGGTCGCCGACTGGGTGCAGGTGCCGCGCGAGCCGGTCTGGGACCCGTTGATCCGCACCGGTTTCCCGCAGTTCGTGGCCCTGCGCGAAAAGCTCGTCCCGCTGCCGCTGATCCCGCCGATCGCCTGGACGATCGACGAAGCGGTCCGGCAGCTCCTGATGTTCTACCTGTCCGAAGGGAAACCCGTGAGCATCGAGATCCCGGACACCAACCGGCCCGCCTGACCCACGCACCCGGCGAGCAGGCCGACCGCTCGCCGGGTGCCGCCCTGTTCCCTGCGTCACCTCGCTTGACGTCCTTAAGACGACCGGTCATATTGGATGACATCAGGTCAGGGAAAGGACGAGGACATGAGCGAGATCAAGCCCCGGTTCCGCAGCATCGACGGGTTGTCCATCCGCTACGCCGAGAGCGACGGGCCGCGCGAGGCCGAGGCCCTGCTGCTGAGTCCGTGGCCGGAAAGCCTGTTCGCCTACGACGCGAGCTGGGCGCGGCTGGCCGAGCACGCGCACCTGGTCGCCGTGGACCTGCCCGGCTTCGGGCACTCCGAGCTGCGCGAAGACCTGCTGTCGCCCCGCGCGATGGGCGAGTTCGTCGTGCGGATCGCCGACGAGCTCGGACTGGCGAAGCCGCACGTCGTGGGCCCGGACGTCGGCACCGGCGCCGTTCTGTTCGCCGCCGCCGCGCATCCCCACCGGTTCCGCAGCGTCACCGTCGGCTCCGGCGGGACATCGGTGCCGCTGAACCTCGGCGGTGTGCTGGACGAGTGGGTCCGCGCGGAAGACCTGGCGCCCTACCGCGCGCTGGGCCCGAAGGACGTCGTGAAGGTCGCCCTGGACAACATCGAGGGCTACGAGCTGCCCGAGGTCGTGCGCGAGGACTACCTCGCGGCCTACTGGGGCCAGCGGTTCGTCGACCAGATGCCCTACGTGCGGGCGTACCCGGCCGAGCTGCCCGTCCTGGGCGAGCTGCTGCCCGGCATCAAGACGCCGGTCCAGATCCTCGCCGGGAAGAACGACCCCGTGGTGCCGCCGGCCAACGCCGAGTACCTGCACGAGCGGCTGCCCCACAGCCGGCTCGACCTCATCGACGCGGGCCACTTCGCGTGGGAGGAGAACGCGGACGGTTACGCTCGCGCGATCACCGCCTGGTGGCAGGCGAACGCGCCGGTCCCGTCGGCTTGACCGGCGCGGCGGCGGAAGAGGAGATCCGGATGGCCAGGGCCAGCGTGCGCGAACAGATCGTGGACGCCGCGTACGAGCAGTTCCACCGGCACGGCTACAACGCCTGCGGGGTCAAGCTCATCACCGACAGCGCGGGCGTGCCGAAGGGCTCGTTCTACAACCACTTCGCCAGCAAGGAAGCGCTCGCGCTGGTCGTGATGGAGCGCTACGGCGCCACCCGGCGAGTGCCGGAGCTGGCGGACCGGTCCGTCGCGCCGCTGGCCCGGCTGCGCGCCCACTTCGAGTTCCTGGCCGCGGACATCGAGAAGTACGGCTACGAGCGCGGGTGCGTGTTCGGGAACTTCAGCACCGAGACCGCCGACCACAGCCCCGCCATCCGCGACGGCCTCGTGACGAGCTTCGAGAGCTGGACGGTCGCCGTGGCCGACGCCATCCGGGAGGCCCAGGCCGACGGGTCCGTGACGACGGCCCAGGACCCGGAGGTCCTGGGCCGGTTCCTCGTCAACGCCTGGGAAGGCGCCATCGTCGGCGAACGCACCGCCAAGGACGGCTCGGCCTTCGCCGCGTTCTTCACGATCGTGTTCGGGACGCTCCTGCGCTGAGCCGGCTCACGGCGCGGTCGGCACCGCCTCCGAAGCCGCGGGCTTGAGTCGCGCCTGCCGGGTCCGCGGCCCGAAGATCGCCAGCACGACCGCGCCGACCAGCCAGGTGCCGGCGATGAACAGGAACACGCTCTGGTAGCCGCTCCCGTTGTACAGCGCGGCGACCACCAACGGCCCGGCGGCGTTCGACAGCCGGCCGAGGCCGTAGGACACGCCCGTCCCGAGCGACCGGCCGCGCGTGTCGAACAGCTCCGGCGAGTACGCGTACCCGAGCGCGGTGTACCCGCGCTCGAACAGGTTCACCAAGAAGCCGAAGACGACGATCAGGATCGGGTTGAACGTCAGCCCGTAGAACAGCCCGCACAACGCGATGACCGTGCCGAACGCGACCAGGCACCACTTGCGCTCGAACCGGTCGGTGACCAGGGCCGCCAGGTAGGACCCGAGCGGCGCGCCGACCGTCGTGAGGGCGACGTAGAACACCGACTTCTCGACGCTGAAGCCCTCCTTGGCCAGCAGGGTCGGCGCCCAGCTCGAATAACCGAAGAAGCCGATCGTCTGCGTCACCCAGAGGACCGTCAGCAGCAGCGTGGGGTACAGGTACTTCTTCTGCAGCAGCAACCGCAGCGGCGCCTTGCCCACCGGGGCTTCCTCGATCGGCGGCGCGGGCTCGGGCAGCGGGCCCTTCTCCGCCGCGACCTGCTCCTCGATCTCCCGCAGCACCGCGTCCGCCTTGGCGTGCTCGCCGCGGCTTTCGTACCAGCGCGGCGACTCCTTCAGGTGCCGCGTGAACAGCACGAGCAGGACCCCGAGCGCGCCCCACAGGTACACCAGCCGCCACGACCAGGAGTTGATCGGCACCACCGCGCTCGCGATCAGGTTGGTCACCGGCGTGCCGCAGATGCCGATCACGATCGCGTACGCCTGGTACTTGCCGCGGCTCGCCGCCGGATACAGCTCGCTGACGTAGATGACCGCGACGACCGTCATCGCCGACAGGCCCGCCGACGTCAGGATCCGGAAAACGCCGAGGGACACGATGTCCCACGAGAACACCGCGGCGAAGGAGAAGACGCCGAACCAGACGGTCGTCCACATCAGAGCGTTCTTGCGGCCCCAGCGGTCGGCGAGCTTGCTCGCGATGACCGAGCCGAAGAACATGCCGACGAACGACAACGAGGTGACGTAGGCGACCTGGTCGACCGTCACACCCCAGAGCTTGATCAGCTTCGGCGCCGTGGTGGCGAAGCTGTTGATGTCCGCGAACTCGAAGAAGTAGGCGAACGAGACGGCGAGCAGGGTGATCTTGTGGAACCGCGAGATCGGCAACCGGTTCAGCCGGTTCAGCGCGTTGGCGTGCTGCATTGCATGCCCTTCAAGGGTTTCAGGGGTTTCAGGCGGTTTCGCCGGGCCAGTAGAGGCGCATCGGGTTGTCGACGAGCAGTTTTCGTTGCTGCTCGGTGGTTTCGGCGATCTGCGGGACGTAGTCGACCAGCAGGCCGTCGTCGGGCATGTGGTTCTTCAGGTTCGGGTGCGGCCAGTCGGTGCCCCACAGCACGCGGTCCGGGAACCCGGCCACGACGCGCCGGGCGAACGGGACGACGTCGGTGTAGGCGTGCCGTTCGCCGTCGAGCGCCGGCGGGCCGGTCACCGTGAGGCGCTCGGGGCAGCTCACCTTGACCCAGACGTCGTTGCGGTCGACGAACTCCAGGAACCTCGCGAACTCCGGGCCGTCGACGGGTTTCGTGACGTCGGGGCGTCCCATGTGGTCGATCACGAGCGGTGTGGGGAGCTCGCCGAAGAAGTCCTCGAGGTCGGGCAGGTCGGCGGCCTCGAAGTAGAGGACGACGTGCCAGCCCAGCGGGGCGATCTTCTTCGCGATCGTCGTCAGGTCCTCGTGGGGCGAAGCGTCGACGAGCCGTTTGACGAAGTTGAACCGCACGCCGCGGACGCCTTGGGCGTCGAGTTCGCGAAGTTCTCTTTCGGTCACTCCGGGCCGGACGGTCGCGATGCCGCGCGCCCGGCCGTCCGCCGCCCGGACGGCGTCGAGCATGGCGGAGTTGTCGGCGCCGTGGCAGGTGGCCTGCACGATGACGTTGCGCGCGACGCCGAGGTGGTCGCGCAGTCCGAAGAGCTGGCCCTTGCTTGCGTCGCACGGTGTGTACTTGCGCTCCGGCGCGAACGGGAACTCCTGCTGCGGGCCGAAGACGTGGCAGTGCGCGTCGACGGCGCCGAACGGCAGCTCGAAGTCCGGTGTGGACGGATCGGCGTACCAGTCGAGCCAGCCGGGCGTCTTGGTCATCGGCCTTGTCCCTTCAGGAGGGCGTCCAGCCGCGGGTAGACGGCGCGGGCGTTGTGCTCCCGGATCGCGGCCCAGTCCTCTTCGGACAGTTTCGCGGCTTCAGCGTACCGGCGGGTGTCGTCGAAGTGGTGGCCGGTGCGCGGGTCGACACTGCGGACGGCACCGACCATTTCGGACGCGAACAGGATGTTGCGCGCCGGGACGACGTCGAAGAGCAGGTCCGAGCCCGGCTGGTGGTAGACGCAGGTGTCGAAGAAGACGTTGCCCAGCAGGTGGTCTTCGAGCTCCGGCTTGCCGAGCGCCATCGCGAGGCCGCGGAAGCGGCCCCAGTGGTACGGGACCGCGCCGCCGCCGTGCGGGATGACCAGCCGCAGCGTCGGGAAGTCGGCGAAGAGGTCACCCTGCACGAGCTGCATGAACGCGGTCGTGTCGGCGTTGAGGTAGTGCGCGCCGGTGGTGTGGAAGGCGGGGTTGACGCTCGTGCTGACGTGCACCATCGCCGGGATGTCGTACTCGACCATTTTTTCGTAGATCGGGTACCACGACCGGTCGGTGAGCGGCGGGGCCGTCCAGTGGCCGCCGCTCGGGTCGGGGTTGAGGTTCAGCGCGACGGCGCCGTACTCCTCCACGCAGCGGGTCAGCTCGGGGAGGCAGGTGGCGGGGTCGACCCCGGGCGACTGCGGGAGCATCGCGGCGGGGACGAACCGGTCCGGGTAGAGGGTGCTGACGCGGTGGCAGAGCTCGTTGCAGATCGACGCCCACTGCGCCGAGGTCTCGAAGCCGCCGACGTGGTGGGCCATGAACGACGCCCGCGGCGAGAAGATGGTGAGGTCGATGCCGCGCTCGTCCATGAGCCGCAGCTGGTTCGGCTCGACGGTTTCGCGCAGCTCGTCGTCGCTGATGCGCAGGTCGGCCCGGGCGGGGGCGGGGCCGGCCCCGTCGAGGGCGGCGACCTGCTGGTCGCGCCACGCCGCGAGGGCGGGTGGGGCGGTGGTGTAGTGGCCGTGGCAGTCGATGATCACTGGTGTTCCTCGTCGCTCCGCATGCTTGATACTCGCACACTAATCGTTGATGAAATTGTTGACAATATCTGCGACGAGGTTGTGACGGAGGGTGGGTGGTGGGGACGGGCGGTGACGATCTTGCGGTGGGGGTGGGCAGCGGCGGCCCGGGCGGTCCCTGCGGCGGCGATCAGCGAGCTTGCTGGAGGTGCCGCGAGGATGGATGCAAGCCGCGCCCGCGCTGCGGCAGCGGAGACCAGTCGATCGAGGCCCGGAGGCGAGCAAGACCGAAGGCAAGCCGCGCTGGGCCACGCCCGCCACTGCGCGGTGCGGTACGCCGCTGCGCCGATCGAGTGAACCCCGCACCTCCCGATAAACCGTCTCCCCTCCCGGCAGTGAACCGGGCGAGCGGCGGCCGTCCCGGCTGGCCGGAGACGCCACCCCCGGCGATTGGGAGACTCATGCGCGCGACACGGGCACTGATCGGCCTCACCACCCTCGTCACCGCCCTCACCGGAACCGCCCTCGCGGCTCCGGCCGCCTCTGCCGCGACCCTCCACGACTGCCCCGACCTCTACTTCTGCTTCTACTTCAACAGCAACTACCAAGGCGCCCACGCCTCCTACGCCTACTCGGACGGCAACCTCGAAAACGAGCTGTTCCGGTACGGCGGCACCAACGGCCGCGGCGTGCAGGTCAAGAACAACGCCGCCTCGGTGGTCAACAACGCCGAGTGGACCGCGACCGTCTACTACAACAGCGGCTGCAACGGCAGCGTCGCGTCGCAGTCGTTCGCCGCGTTCAGCGGGGGGAACTTCACCGCGACCATGAAGAACAACAACGCCAGCTTCAAGTGGCCTTCCGCGCCGGCGATCTTCGGCGACTGCGCCAAGCGCGACCAGGACCATGGCTAGGACGGTCGTCGCTCCCGGCCGATATCTGGCCGCCATCGCGCTTCTCGCCCTCGCTGGTTGCGCGGCGGCGCCCGCCGCCACACCCGAGTTCGATCTCGGCGCCGCACTCGCGAAAGTGCCCGCCGACTTCTCGACCGTGCGCGGCCTCGACCTTCCCCTCGACCGGTCGCTGCTGACGCCGGTCGAGGAGCTCGAGGTCATCAAGGCGCGCACCACCCTCGTCGAACGATGCCTCGCCGCCCACGGGATCACCTTCGCGTTCGCCCCCGTTGATCCCGTCCGGGACGCCGCCAAGCCGCGGCGGCACGGGCTCGTCGATGCCGGTGAGGCCGCCGCCTTCGGCTACCGCGACCCGTCGGTCTTCACCAAACCGCCCGCGGCGCCGACCCCACGGCCGTCGCCAGAGGTCGTCGCCGTGATCACCGGTACGGCTACTGGGGACGTCGGTGGCCGGGCCGTTCCGGCCGGAGGCTGTGCCGGTGAGGCCGACCGGACGCTCGCGCCCGACGCGAAGCCCGGCCAGGAGCCGGTCGGGTTCGGGCTGAGTGGCCGCAGCCACGAGATCACCGGGACCACCCCGCCGGTGGCCGCGGCCGCCGCGAAGTGGTCGCAGTGCATGGCCGCGGCCGGGTTCCGCTACGCCGGCCCGGACGCCGCCGTCAACGATCCCGCCTTCAGCTCGGGCCGCGCCTCCGCGCACGAGATCGCCGTCGCCACCCAGGACGTGCGGTGCAAGCAGCAGGTCGGGTGGGTCCCGACGTGGGTCGGGGTCGAGCGCGCCGTCCAAGACGTACTCAGCCGGCCCTATGCCGGAGACCTCGCTCGCGAGCAGCAGCACAAGGAAAAGCAGCTCACGGTCGCACGCGGGATCAACGGCTGAGTCCACAACGGACAGTCGCATCAGGACTCCAGTTCGCGCGCCCCGCCGGTAGGTCGTGACGGCCGGTCCGGACGGGCGCAGCAGGTCGTGCGCGACCCGGCGGTCGACCCGAACGCAGCCATCGAGGCAGAGCGCGGCCGCCTCCAAAGCCTCCCCGGGATCGCAGCCCTCCAAAAATTACCAAAGGTAAGTTTCGGCGGCTTCTTGACTTTACCAATGGTCAGGAGGAGAGTCCTCGCCACCTGATTCGTCTAGACCAATCGGCGCTCCCCGCATCCCCGTAGGAGGAGACCCATGTCCCGCAGAATCCGGACCACCACCGCCGCCCTGACCAGCCTCGCGACCGTGGCCGCCACCGCCATGGTCCTCTCCGGCGGGGCCGCCGCCAGCCCCGCCGCCGCCGCCGACTGCGGCGTCCTGTTCGACGACTTCCACTACAGCTCCCCCACCGACCCCGCGTTCGGCGGCGCCGGCTGGACCACCCGCAACGACGTCGGCAGCCCCGGCGTGCCCGGCGCGCGGTGGCTCACGAGCAACATCAGCTTCCCGACGGCGAACGGCGAGCGCGTCGCGCAGCTGACCGCCACCACCGACGGCAGCGCGGCGGGCACCACGCACGCCGAGCTCTACCAAAACCAGCTGCGGTTCTTCGACGGCACCTACGCCAGCCGGGTCCGCTTCACCGACGCGCCCGACAGCGGCACCGACGGCGACCACGTCAACGAAACGTACTTCACGATCTCGCCGCTGCGGTACGACCGCGACCCGCTCTACAGCGAGCTCGACTTCTCCGAATACCTGCCCAACGGCGGCTGGGGCGGCTCGCAGGCCAACTACCAAACCAGCTGGTACACGTACTGGAACAGCCCGACCTGGGACGGCCTGCGCACGTCCACCGCGCAGAACCGCAGCATGGCCGGCTGGCACGACATCGTCACGCAGGTCTCCGGCGGGCACGTGAAGTACTTCATCGACGGCGTGCAGACGGCCGACCACACGACCGACGCCCAGGGCAACCCGGTGTACCCGCGGACGCCGATGTCGATCAACTACAACATGTGGTTCATCGACACCGCGGGCCACACGAGCGGGAACAGCGTCTACACCGAACAGGTCGACTGGACGTACTACGCGGGCAACCAGGTCGTCTCGCCGGCCGACGCCGTCGCGAAGGCCGGGCAGTACCGGACCGCCGGGACGTCCCATGTGGACACGGTCAACGGCTGCACCACGCCGACGACCCCGACCGCCCCCACGACACCGACCACGCCCACCACGCCGACCACCCCGACCCAGCCCGCCAACTGCTCGACGGCGGCGGAGTGGGACTGGGGCACGGTGTACCTCGGCGGGCAGCGGGTGAAGCACAACGCCCACCTGTGGCAGGCCAACTGGTGGACGCAGGGCTCCGAGCCGGGCCTCACCGCGCAGTGGGCCGACCTCGGCCACTGCTGACCCCGCGGACCGGCCGCGGCCCGGGCGCCAGGGACCAGCCCGGGCCGCGGCCACCTCCCCACCCACCTCTCACTCCCCCGGGAACCTCCATGCGCAGACGCATCCTCGCCGCCGCACTGGCCGTCACCGCCGTGACCGCCGCCGCCTGTGGCACCGACTCCGCTCCCGCCGCGCAGAACGCGCCGAACGCGCCGGACGGGAAAGGCGGCCAGCTGACCGTCTGGCTGATGAACGGCGACCTAAGCGACAAGGCCACCGCGGCGATCAACGCCGCCTTCGAGAAGGCCACCGGCGCCAAGGTCACCGTGCAGATCCAGGAATGGGACAACATCAACACGAAGATCAGCACGGCGCTCGCCCAGGACAACACCCCGGACGTCATCGAGATCGGCAATACCGACGTCCCACTCTTCGCCGCCAACGGCGCGCTCACCGACCTCACCGCTCGCAAGGACGAGCTCGCCGCCGGCCAGACCTGGCTGCCCGGGCTCGCCGGACCGGCCACTGTGGACGGCAAGGTCTACGCCGCTCCCCTCTTCGCGGGCAACCGGGCGGTCATCTACGACAAGCAGGTCTGGGCCGACGCCGGCGTCACGGCCGCGCCGAAGACCTTCGCCGAGCTGACCGCCGCCCTCGACAAGGTCAAGGCGAAACACCCCGCCGCGGACTACTCGACCTTCCACTTCCCCGGCAAGTACTGGTACGGCGCCCTCCAGTTCGTCTGGGACGCCGGCGGGCAGCTCGCCACCGAGAAGGACGGGAAGTGGGCCGGCGCGCTCGAAAGCCCCGAGGCGCTCAAGGGCCTGCAGGCGTGGAAGGACTTCCAGGCCGCCTACTCCTCCCCGGCGTCCCGCAACGTCGACACGAAGGCGCCTGACCAGGCCGCGATCTTCTCCGCCGGCGGCGCCGGCGCCATCCTCGACACGAGCGTCAACACCGTGGTCAAGAACAAGCCCGAGCTGAAGGACCGCCTCGGCACCTTCCCGTTCCCCAGCGCCACCCCCGGGAAGACGCAGCCGGTGTTCCTCGGCGGGTCGGACCTGGCCGTCGCGGCCAAGAGCCGCAACCAGGACCTCGCCCTCGCCTATCTCAAGGCGGCGGCCGACCCGGCCGTGCAGCGCGAGGCGATCGTCGGCATCGACGGCTGGACGCCGATCTCGACCCAGCTGATCGACGAGGTCACCGCCACCCTGCCGCCGCTGAACGCCGCCTTCGCGACCGCGGCGAAGTCCAGCGTCGCGACCCCCGCCGCCCCCGGCTGGGCGACCATCGAAAGCGACAAGTCCATCAACACCTTCTTCGCCGACATCGCGACCGGACGCCGGCCGATCGCCGACGCCGCCCGGGACTTCGACGCCCACCTGACCGAGGCCCTCAACGCCCACTGACCGGCGGGGTGGCCCGGCCGACTGCCGTCCCCCTCCGGGCCGCCCCGCCCCTTCGCGAAGGAGTTCCCGTTGGTGGTCCTCGAGAAAGCCCGCGTGACCGTCCGAAGCAGACCGGCCGCGCCCCGCCGTCGCAGGTCGCTGCTGCCCTACGGCCTGCTGCTGCCCGCGACCGCGCTGCTCGGGCTCGTCCTGGGGTATCCCCTGGTCCGGCTCGTGGTCATCTCGCTGCAGGACTACGGCCTGCGGTCGCTGTTCACCGGCACCACCACCTTCGCCGGCTGGGACAACTACGCCGAAGTGCTCGGGGACGACCAGCTGCTCCCGGTCCTCGCGCGCAGCGTCGGGTTCTGCGCGGCGCTCGTCACCGGCACGCTCGTGATCGGCTTCTTCGTCGCGCTCCTGTTGCAGCGACTGGGAAAGGGCATGCGCACGGCCGTCACGATGTGCCTGATCGCCGCCTGGGCGTTGCCGAACGTGGCGTCCACTCTGGTCTGGCAGTGGCTCTTCCAGCCCGGCTACGGCGTGGTGAACTGGCTGCTCACCCAGACCGGTCTCGGGGACTTCACCCAGCGCGACTGGACGACCACGCCGGCGTCGGCGTTCACGCTCGTCTGGCTGCTCGTCGTGTGGCAGTCGGTCCCGTTCGTCGCGCTCACGCTGTATGCGGGCCTGGCCCAGATCCCGCGCTCCTACTACGAAGCGGCCGCGCTCGACGGCGCCCGGCCGTGGCGGGTCCACCGCACGATCACCTTCCCTTTCCTGCGCCCGATCTTCGGCCTGGTCACGATCCTCTCGGTGATCTGGGACTTCACCGTGTTCAACCAGATCTGGATCCTCACCCAGGGCGGCCCGAACGACGGCACCACGACACTGGGCATCTGGACGTTCACCCGCGCCTTCAGCCGCAACGACTTCGGCCAGGGCGCGGCGATCGCGGTCGTCTCGGTCCTGCTGCTGGTCGCGATGACCGCGATGTACGTGCGGCGGCTCGTCCGCTCCGGGGAGGACCTGTGATCCGCCGCGCCGGTCGCAACACCGTGGCCGCTCTCTTCTGCCTGGTGTGGATCTTCCCGGTCTACTGGATGGTGCTCACCGCGTTCAAGCCCGCGGGCGCCATCCTCAGCCCCACCCCGGACTTCCTGCCCTTCGACATCACCCTGGCCAACTTCGCCGACGCCCTCGCCAAGCCGGGTTTCGTGCAGGACCTCGTCAACAGCGTCGTGGTCGTCGTCGCGGTGGTCGCACTGTCCATCGTGGTCGCCTTCCTGGCCGCGACGGCGTTGACGCGCTTCCGGTTCTTCGGGCGCCGCAGCTTCCTCATCGGTGTGCTGGTGCTGCAGATGGTGCCGGTGCCCGCTCTGGTGATCCCGCTGTTCCTCGGCCTCAAGAGCGCCCACCTGCTCGACACGCTCTTCGGGCTGATCCTCACGTATGTGGCGCTCGTGCTGCCGTTCACGATCTGGACGTTGCGCGGGTTCCTGCACGGCATCCCGGTCGCACTGGAGGAGGCGGCGATGGTCGACGGCGCGACGCGGGCCCGGGTGATGCGGTCGGTGCTGCTGCCGCTCGTGCTGCCCGGGCTGATCGCGACGAGTGTGTTCGCGTTCATCACCGCGTGGAACGACTTCCTGTTCGCCTACGTGATCATGAAGGACAGCTCGGGCTACACGCTGCCGGTCTGGCTGGTGTCGTTCAGCACCAGCACCGGGACCGACTACGGCGGCCTCATCGCCGCGTCGACGCTGTTCGCGCTGCCCGTCGTCGTCTTCTTCGCACTCGTGCAGCGCCACCTGGTCGAGGGCATGACCGCGGGCGCGGTGAAGGGCTGATGATCATCCCCCACCCCGTGCGGCTCGTCCGCCGCCCCGGCTCCTTCCTGCCCGCCGGTGGCCTGCGGGTCCTCGCGAGCGACGGCGCCGAGGACGCGGGCCGCCTGCTGGCCGGCTACCTGCGCCGGCCGACCCTCCCCAGTGGACCGTCGATCCGCGTTAACCTGGTGCCGGACAACGGGTTCGGCTCGGAGGAGTACGAGCTCGACGTCACGCCGGTGGGCGCGCTGCTCACCGCGGCCACCGAAGCGGGCCTGCGCAACGGCGTGCAGACCATCCGGCAGCTGGTGCCGCTGCACGGCCCGCCGCGGCTGCCCTGCGTGCACGTCCGCGACGCGCCCCGGCTGCCCTGGCGCGGGGTGCTGCTCGACGTCGCCCGGCACTACCTGCCGACGGAGTTCCTGCGCGAGTTCGTCGACCTGCTGGCGTTGCACAAGTACAACGTCCTGCACCTGCACCTCACCGACGACCAGGGCTGGCGGATCGAGATCGACGGCAGGCCGCGGCTGACCGAGATCGGCGCGTGGCGCAGCGAGTCGATGGTCGGCGCCGCCGGCAGCGGGGTCTTCGACGGTGTCCCGCACGGCGGTTTCTACACCCGGCGCGAGCTGCGCGACCTCGTCGCCTTCGCCGCCGACCGGGGGGTGGAGGTCGTGCCGGAGATCGACCTGCCCGGGCACGTGCGCGCCGCGCTGGCCGCCTACCCCGAGCTGGGCAACCGGCCCGACGTGCGGCTGCCGGTGTGGACGGAGTGGGGCATCAGCCCGGACATCCTCGGCGTCCACGACGGCGCGCTCGCCTTCTGCCGCGAGGTGTTCACGCAGGTCGCGGACGTCTTCCCGGCCCGGCACCTGCACATCGGCGGGGACGAGTGCCCCACGACGCAGTGGGAGACGAACCCCGCGGCCCTCGAGCGGGCGGCGCGGCTCGGGCTGCGCGACACCGCCGAGCTGCACCCGTGGTTCCTCGGTGAGCTGCACCGCGTGCTCGCGGACCTGGGGCGCCAGGCGGTGTGCTGGGACGAGACCGGGCACGCGGCGGGCCGGCTCCCGCCGGAGCTGGTCGTCACCGCCTGGCGCGACGCCGCGCACGGCGCGCTCGCCGTGGCCCGCGGCCACCAGGTCGTCATGGCGCCGCACACGTCGACCTACTTCGACTACCGGCAGAGCGAGGACCCCGGCGAGCCCCCGCGCGAGCCCGTGACGACGCTCGAGGACGTCTACCGCTTCGACCCCCTCGAAGGCGGGCTGCCGGTCAGCGACGGGACCGGGCCCGGGGTCCTGGGCACGCAAGCACAGCTGTGGACCGAGCACGCGCCGACCCCCGACCACGTGCGTCACCTGGCGTTCCCGCGGCTGTGCGCGCTGGCGGAACGGGCGTGGTCGCCACCCGAACACGGTTATGCTGAGTTCCACCAGCGCCTCACCGCCCACCTCGAGCGGCTGCGTGCCCTGGACGCCCTGCCGAAGGAGCGGGTCCGGTTCGCCGGCGCGCTATGACTATCCGGGAAGACGGTGCCTTGACCGCTGAGCCATCCGGGGCTTCGCCCCAGGCCGGGGGCTCCGCCACCCGGGGCCCCCGAAAAGAAGGTGGCGAGCCGGCGGACCGCCCGCCCACCGTGAAGCGCGACCGGGTCCGGCGGCACCTGCTCAAGGTGATCGAGAACGCCGGCCCCGGCACCGGGCTGGCGTCGGAACGGGACCTGGCCGCCGAGCTGGGCGTCTCACGCCCGACCGTGCGCGCGGCCATCGACGAGCTGACCCGCACCGGGCTGCTGGTGCGCCAGCGCGGCCGCGGGACGTTCACCAGCCCGCAGAAGGTCACCCAGGAGCTGGCGACGGTGCTGGCCGTCCCGCCCGCGGAAGGGCACTGGACCAGCCGAGTCGTCGCGTTCGGCACCACGCCGGCGTCGCGGTCCCTCGCCGCGGACCTGGAGCTGGAGCCGGGGACGCCGGTGCTGCGCGTCACCCGGGTCCGGCACGTCGACGACGAGCCGATCGCGATCGAGCAGCTCGCGCTGCCCGCGTCGCTGGTGCCCGGGCTGTCGCCGGTGGAGCTGGAGACGGGCAACTTCTACCGGCTGCTGCGGGAGCGGTTCGGGATCGCCGTGCAGGACGCCGTGCAGACCATCGAGCCCGCCGTCACCAACCCGGAACAGGCGGAGCTGCTCGAAATCGCCGTGTACGCCCCGATCCTGCACATCGAACGGCTGACGCGCGACACGACGGGCCGCGTGGTCGAGCTGACCCGTTCGGTCTACCGCGGCGACCGGTACCGCATCACGTCCAAACTTCGCTTCGACGCCGAATCGGGCTGAGGCGCCGCGGGAACACATCCGGAAAATAATTCTTCGTCCGGTCGCGGACCCGGGGGTTCTTAGCCTCCACTCATTACCCGAACGAGTGAACCGGGGCCGACATCCGGGTGGCCGTGCCCCGGAACCGGCTCGAAACGGCGGATCGCCGCCATTTCGACGTGATAACAAACTGCGCTGTTGGCTTCGCCTTTCTGGCGCCCGAGTGAGAGCACTTCAACCGCCCGGCAACCGCGGCCTAGGCTTTTCCTTCGGCCGGGAAAACGTTTCCCGGAACTCCACCGCGAAGGAATCGAGGACCATTCATGCGAAGACGCATGCTGGGGGCGGTCCTGCCCCTGGTGCTCGTGACGGCCACCGCCGCCCCGCTGCCCGCGACCGCCGACCCCGCGCCCGCCGCGGTCTCGGCGCTGACGAAGTCCGTGCAGGGCACCGGATCCCCGGCCGCCCACGGTGCCACCCCGAACTGGGTCGTCGGCTACGAGGACCACGCCACCGGGACCGGCGCCGCCGCCATCACCGACGCGGTCGGCGCGGGCCAGGCCTTCCAGTCCGGTTCCCTCCACGCGCCGCCGGGCTGGACGCCGTCGTGGTCCACCGACGGCAGCACCTTCACCGACACCGAACCCGCTTCCGGCGTCACCGCCGTTCGGGCGACGAACCCGGACGCCGGACCCGACGCGACGTCGTTGTCCGCCGCGCTCACCCCGCCCGTGCAGGCGGTGACGACCGCGACCGGCGGCGACGGCTTCTCGCCGATCCTCTACCGCACCCCGGGCGGCGTCCTGCAGGCCTGGAACATCTACCACCACCTCGGCGCGACGTCGCCGAAGGTCGTCTGCACCAACCTCGCCACCGGGCAGCGCTGCCCCGGCGGCACCTGGCCGAAGGTGCTCAACACCGCGCCGGGCCCGCTCGGCACGCTGGGCGCCGGCGACATCGCCAGCACCATGGTCGAGCAGTACGTGCACGACCCCGCCACGCCCGCGAAGGTCTACTACCCCGCCGTAACGGCCGCGTCGGTCGGCGTCGGCTGCCTCGACATGGCGGCCGCGGCCAACTGCGGGTACTGGGCGCTGGCCCCCACCGGTGGGTCGCCGCCGGTGAACAGCATCGGCGGGTTCGTGCAGAGCGGCCCCAACCTCTACGGCGTCGTCAGCAGCGGCGCGGTCGTCTGCTGGACCATCGCCTCCCAGAGCGCCTGCGGCGGCCAGCCGTACGCGCCGATCGTGCCGGCCGCCAACCAGCCGTACGTCTACGGCGCGCCGGCCCTGGTGGCGGGCAAGGTGTTCACGTCGACGTCGAGCCCGGGCACCGCGCAGCAGCCGTCGCTGGGCTGCTTCGACCCGTCGACGGCCACGGCGTGCGCCGGCTGGGCGTCGTCGAGGCCGACGGGACCGGCCGGGAACTACAACTACAACGCCTACACGGCCTTCAACACGGCCGGCGACGCGGTCGGCGCGTGCGCGTCGACGACCGGCGGCACGAACGTCACGACGTGCTACGCGCTCGACGGGTCGACGCTGGCGGCGCCGGCCGGCCCGGCTTCGCTGACGGGCGGGGTCTACGTCTTCCCGCCGGAGGTCGTCACCGACCCGAGCGGCCACGTCCGCAGCTACCTGCCCATCTGGAACGGCGGCTACCCGGGCGCGACGCTGTGCCACGACTGGACGACGGCATCGGCGTGCGCGGGCCTGCCGGCCGTGATCACGCACGGCGTGGCCACGCGGGACTACGGGTACACGTTCGACCCGCCGTCGGGCTGCCTCATCGGCCTCGGCGACGCGGGCGTGCTGTTCTCGATGGACCCGGCAACGGGAGCGACGCCGTGCGTCCGGTCGGGCGGCCAGGTGACGCTGCGCCCGGGTGACTTCTACTGCGACGGCGGTTCACACGTCCAGGGCTACACGGCGGCGCGCCTGACGGGTGTCGACCCGGCGAACGTCGACTTCGCGGCGTCCCGGGTCACGGTGGTGGACCAGGCCAACGCGGTGGTCACGACGCCGGGCTTCGCCCCGGACGGCTCGGTCGACCTGACCGGCGTGTCGGTGGCGGCGCACCCGTCGATCACCGTGACGACAACACTGGTGCTGCACAACGGAACCGGCTTCAGCGGCCGCCTGGTCGTCGACTACGCGGGGGACGCGCCGCAGCTGTGCTTCCGCACGACGATCGCGGCGGACTGCGCGGTGACGTCGGTGGAGAACACGGCGACCGGGACGGATTCGACTGGTTCGTTCACGTCGAACACGGTGACGCTGCCGGTGGCGCCGGGCTCGTCGTGCACGCCGAACGTCAAGGTGGAGAAGGAGATCTGCACGTCTGCGTCGGCTTCGAAGTGCGGACCGGGTGGCGCCGGGCCGTGGGCGAAGCAGGCGGGGGTGGGTCTGCTGGGCCTGCTCAACGCGACGGCGTACTGGCGGATCACGGTGACGAACCTCGGGCCGGTCGGGATCACGTCGGCGCAGGTCGTGGACAGCGTGGAGCCGTCCTGTCAGACGGGTCCGTTCACGCTGGCGGCGGGCCAGGCGAAGCAGGTGTACTGCTCGACGTACGCGTTGCTGAGCCTGTTCCCGATCACGAACCAGGCGAAGGTGAGTTACGTGCCGGTGAACGTTCCTCCGGGGACTCCGCCGTCGCACACCGGATGGTCGTCGGCGAAGGCGTGTTCGCTGCTGTGCATCCTGTAGGGGGTTGAGGTGACGGCCCGCGGGGAAGTTCCCCCGCGGGCCGTTCCCGTTCGAGCCGACCTGCCGGACTTCGCGCACGACCCGGTCGTCCACAACGGACGGACCTTGGGCGTGGCCGAGTTCCAAGCCCTCCTGGAGCGCGACGCGGACCGGGTCGCGTGCCGCATCCGGTTCGACTGCACGCCCGTCGCGGACTTCCGCGGGTTGCCGACCGCCGGGAAGACCGTCTCCTTCGCCGAACACGTCTTCCGCGACCAGCTCACACCGTGACGGGTTCTTCCGCTGAATCCGCCACGGTCTCCGGGGACACCGCCGGCGCCATCAGCACCGCGCACAGCGGGACCGCCATCGCGATCGCCGCCACGACGAACACCGGGAACAGAAACGAGAACACCTCCACGCCCGCCGGGTCCGGGGCGCTCATGTCCATGGTCATGCGGACCGCCGCCATGCCCGTGTAGTGCATGCCCGTGACCGCCGCGGCCATGATGAAACCGGCCAGCAGCCGCAGGGACAGGCGGTCGAGGAACACCGCGAACCACAGGGCCGCCGTCGCCGCCACCACCGCGATCACCACCGACAGCGCCACCAGGAAACCGTCGTAGCCGAAGTCGCCCTTCACGCGCAGGGCGGACATTCCCGTGTAGTGCATGACATTCACGGCCAGTCCCGTGATCACGCCACCGAGGGCCAGCCGCCACCAGCCGAACTTCGCGCGGCCGCCCACCACCAGCAAACCGGCGAACACCGCCGCCACCGACAGCAACGCCGAGAGCACCGTGCGGAAGACGTCGTAGCGCACCGGCATGCCCGGGGTGCTGAAGCCGAGCATCGCCACGAAGTGCATCAGCCAGATGCCGACCCCGCCGATCGAGATCGCCGCCAGCACCAGCCAGCGGATGCGGTGCCGCTCGTTCGCCGCGTGACGCGCCTGCACCGCGCACGCGAGGCCGAGCGCGCAGCCGACCACCGACGTCAGATAGGCGAGCACGAGCAGCCAGTGCCCGAGCGCGAAGTGCTCCATGGTGAGTCCTTTCAGAGGTCGCGCAGGCCGTGCAGCACGCGCTCCATCAGGTCGTGGCGGTCACCCCAGCTGGACGTGTCCGACAGCGTGTCGCGGACGATCACCAGCCGTTCCTCCATCAGGTCCGAGACGAGCACGCGGACCACGCCGAGCGGCAGTCCCAGCAGCGCGGCGATCTCCATCAGCGACCGCGGCCGGACGCACAGCTCGGTGACCTGCGCGAACGCGCTCGACGACTGGTAGGCGAGCTCCGCGCGGCCGGCCGCCGTGGTCTCGACGAGCGCTTCGACCGCGATCTCCACCGACGGCGCCGTCCGGCCTTCGGTCCAGGCGTAGGGGCGGGCCAGCGCCGGGCAGCGGCGCGGCTCCCCTTCGTCCGGGCCGGGCGGCGCGTACCCGGTCACCGCCGGTCCTGGGCCACCGGCATCTCGCGCGCGGGCACGTCGACCTTCTGCCCCACCCGCTCGACCAGCATGGTCATCTCGTAGCCGACCAGCCCGATGTCACAGCCGGTCGAGGCGAGGACGACCAGGTTCGAGCCGTCACCCACGCTCATCAGCAGCAGGAAACCCTGCTCCATCTCGATCACCGACTGCACCACCCGGCCGGCGGTGAACAGCTCCGCGGTGCCCAGCGACAGGCTCGACAGCCCGGCCGCGATGGCCGCCAGCTGGTCGGCGCGCTCGCGCGGCAGGGTGTCGTCGGCCGCCACGAGCAGCCCGTCGGCCGACACCAGCACCGCGTGCGCGACCCCCGAGACGTCCTGGACGAACCCGTTGACCAGCCAGTTCAGCGTCGCCGTCCGTTCGGGCGGCGGCGGTGCGGGGAAGGCCAGCGTTCCGGTGTGGCTCCGCGCCGACGCCTCGCGTCGCAGATGCACGTCGGGAAGTTCCGTCATCGGGGTTCCACTCCGTCCTCTCCGGATTCTTCGGCGCGGGCCGCGGTCTGCTGCCGGGCCGCGCGCATGCCCTGGTAGTGCCGGGACAAGCTGTTGCGGACGGCGGTGGCGTCGCGGAACGCCCCGCTCGCCTGCCCCCGCGCGCGGGGCAGGGCCGCCCCGGGCGCGAGCTGGGCCCCGGGCCGCCGGGTGGGCAGGCCGGCGTCGGTCAGTTGCTGAACCGCGGGTTTGAGAGCGTTTTCCGCGGCCTGGCGCGCCTGCTCGGCCGGGCCGCCCCAGTCCGAGACGCGCGCGGCGGGCAGTTCGGCGTTCGCCGCGTGTTTCGCCGCACCGGGTTCCGCCGAGGCGGACCGGTTCGGCGGCGCCACGGGCCGCTGGATCGAGGTCGGCCAGTCGGCGCCCGGGATCCCGCCGGGCTCGGCCACGCCGGAAGGGTCCGACGATCCGGCGGCGACCGGGAACACGCCGGAGTCGCTGGGAGTCGGGGAAGCTGCGGCCGGGTCGGCCAATTCTCCGGAGACGGCGGACTCGGCCGACGAGGACCGGTCGCCCGAAGCGGCGGCAGAGTCGGCGGCGGCTTGGCGTCGAGCCGCGACGGCTCGATCCGCACCGGACTCTCCCGGCGGGCGACCAGCCGACGCAGCTCGATCCGCGCCCGAGTCTCCCGCCGAGCGACCAGCCGACGCGGCTCGATCCGCGGCCGAAGCCGCCCGATCCGCGCCGAGCTCCGTCGCCGAACGACCGCCCGATACAGCCCGATCCGCACCGGACTCCGCCGCTGGACGACCGGCCGAGCCAGCCCGATCCGTGCCGGATTCTCCCGCTCCATGCCCGTTCTTCGGCGTTCCCTCCGCCGAACCATCCGGCTCCCCGTCGAAGTCCGCGGCGGCGTGCCCATTCGCGGGCGGCCACTCCACCGGACTACGCCGCAGCACCGGCTTCGCGCCCGGCTCGGTGAACCAGCTCGTCACGACCTGCTCGAAGATCGGCGTCGACGCCTGGGCCGGCACCACCGGGGGCCGCGCGTGTCCGTTGCGGTGCGCGGACTCCAGCGCGAGCCGGCTGCCGCCGATCGGGCGGGCCAGGTCGGCGATCACCAGCGCGCCGGGCACGTGGACGCTCGCCGTGACCCCCTGGTGCCGTGTGCCCGGGCCGGTTGCGCGCAGGCGGACCGTCACGCCGTGCAGCGCGGCGAGCCGGCCGACCACGAACAGGCCCATCCGGCGGGTCGTCTCCGGGCCGACCGTCGCCGCCGCGGCGAGGCGGGTGTTGACCGACTCGAGCTCGGCGGCCGTCATGCCGAGGCCCTGGTCGACGACCTCGATCAGCAGGCCGCCGTCGGCGCCACGATCGGCGGTGAGCGCCACCTTGTGCTCCGGCGGGGAGAACCGCGTCGCGTTCTCCAGCAGCTCAGCGAGGATGTGGACGACGTCGGCGGCCGCTTCCGGCTGCACCGAGCTGCGTGGCGCGTTGCCGAGCGCGACGCGCCGGTAGTCCTTGACCTCCGAGGTCGCGGCCCGCAGCAGGTCGCGCGTGGGCACCGGCTCGCGGCCGTGCCGGACCGGGCGGCCGCCGGCGAGCACGTGCAGGTTCTCGCCGTTGCGGCGCAGCCGGGTGGCGATGTGGTCGACCCGGAACAGCTCGTCGAGCCGGTGCGGGTCCTGCTCCCCCGCCTCGAGGTCCTCGATGATCGTCAGCTGCTGCTCGACCAGCGACTGGCTCCGCCGTGACAGCGTCATGAACATCTCGCTGACCTGCTTGCGGAGGTCGGCCTGCTCGACGGCGAGCCGGACGGCCTGGCGGTGCATGTCGTCGAAGGCGTGGGCCAGCTGCCCGATCTCCTCCTCGGTCCGGATGCCGACCGCGGGCACCGCGCGCCAGTCGACCTCGGTGCCGTCCCGGACCTGGCGGACGGTCTCCGGCAGCTGTTCGTGCGCCGCGCGCAGGGCCGCCGCGCGCAGCCGGCGCACCGGCGTGACGAGCGACCGCACCACCAGCAGGGCGATGGCGAGCGCGCCGAGCAGCGCGCCGAGGACCAGGGCCGTGTCCCGCAGTGAGTCCGCGCGGGCGTCGTCCGCCGCCAGGGACACGTTCGAAGACAGCTTCGCCGTGACGTCGTTCAGCACGGCCGTGACGCCGGTGGCTTCGGCGGTGATCGAGGGCAGGGACGACGCGAGCGTGCTGTTCCCCGGGTTCTGGGCGGCGTCGAGCCGGCCGTCGGCGGAGCTCGTCGCCGCGGTGAACCGGGCCAGCAGGTCGCCCGTCAGCTGGTGCTCGGCCTGTTCGCGGAGCACCTCCTGCTCGGCCTCGGTCCGCACGACGGCCGGGCGCAGCGAAGCGTCGTCCGGGCTGGCCTGTGCCGCCCGCGCGTAGGTCTCTTCGGTGGCGAGCTCGCCTCGCAGGTGCACCAGCAGCCGGGCGGTTTCCGTGCCGACGGCGGTCTCGCTCCCGACGTCGGCCGGGATGAGCGTGGGCACGAGGTCGCCGAGGGTGGCGATGACGTCGTTGTAGCCGGCGGCCTTGGTGCGGACGTCGCCGACGCCGGCCCCGGCCGCCCGGATCCCGGCGAGCTTGCCCAGCACCGTGTTCAGCGTCCGGCCGGCGTCGCCCGGGAGCGGCGCGAAGCTCGTGTCGCGCTGGATCGCGGCCACCTTCGCGTCCACGGTGGCGGTGAGCGTGGCCGGCGCGCCGGCCGGGACGGCGACCGCGGCGACCATCTCCTGGCCCAGCGAACCGGTCAGGTCGATCGTGTCGCGCAGCACCGGCAACCGGTCGCGCGCGGCGGTGAGCTCGGTGGCCCGGTCGAGCTCACCCTGGATCCGGACCTCCGCGAGCGCCACGGCGACCAGGACGGGCAACAGCAGGACGACGCTGATCTTGGTGCGGACGTTCCAGTTGGCCGGCCACCACGCGGCGTCCGCCGCGCGGCGGACCGTGGACCTGCTTTCGTGCATGGCGGAACCGCTCGATTCCCAGCCGTGCGGCTGACTTCGAACTCGGACAGGACGAGGAGACCCCAAGCCGACCAAGGACGTCCGAGCGAACCGGGCACCGGCTCCCGAACCGGTGGAATCGCCTCTCTCCCGAGCCGGGGAAGACGTGGCGTTGATCGAGCCGACCAGCAGAGAACATCACGCCCGGCGCCCTTGTCAACCCTAAGCATCGGCGTTTCGAAGGGCCGGTATTGAATTCTTTCCCCGGCTCACGCATTGTGTTCCGACGGTCGCTGCTTGCACACCGTACAAGAGTGTTCGCCCAGCTCCAGGGCCTACTGGGCAGTAAAGGACAAAGGTCGGCAGAATTACCCACAGGAGTTGCCGCGGCCGGGCCGGAGAACATTCAGTGGCGAAGTCCGCCATTGTTCGAATGGTGTGTTATTAATTCCCGCGCCGCCCGGGTGAGCCTGCTGGCGCGCCGGACGGCAGAATCGACCGCTGTGACGAACGGGACGGATGGGGTGGAGACCGACACGGCCGGGCACGGCAAACGGGTCGGGTGGGTCGAGCTGTACTTCGACCTCGTGTTCGTGTTCGCGGTGGGTCAGGTGGCGCACGGCATCGTCGCCGAGCCGCACCCGGCGCGGGTCGGCGCGGCGCTGGGCCTGTTCGCGACGCTGTGGTGGACGTGGATCGGCTTCGCCGTGCTCTACAACCGCCGCGGTGACGACAGGAGTGCCGTCGACCGGCTGTTCGTGCTCGCCGGCACCATCCCGTGCGCGATCGCCGCGACCCAGGCCCACCACGTCTTCGACGGGCACCCGGCGGTCTTCGCGGCGGCCATGGCCGGGGTCCGGCTGATCCTGGCGGCCGCGCACCGGTGGCCGGCCCGCCCCGGGCTCGACCAGCGCCGGATCAGCTGGGGTTACACGTTTTCGGCCGTCCTGTTCGGCGTCTCGACGCTCCTCCCGCAGCCGTGGGTCTACGTCCTGTGGGCGTTCACCCTGCTGCAGGAGGCGGGGTTCCTGCTGCTCGGCGGCCATCCCGAACGCCGGCGCGGCGAGCCCCGCGAGCGGCCGACGCGGGCGGCGCGGATGCGGGAGATGTTCGCCCCGCCGCGCGACCCGGGCTTCGCGGTCGACTCGGCCCACCTCGCCGAGCGCTTCGGGCTCTTCATGATCCTGCTGCTCGGCGAGCTGGTGATCACCGTCGGCACGGCGGCGCTCGAGCGCCCGGCCGACGACACCGGCTACTGGCTCGCCATGGCGGGCGGGCTGGTCCTGGCCGGCGCGCTGTGGTGGGTGTACTTCACCTCGGCCGCGGAGTTCAACGAACGCATGCTCGACGTCTCCGGCGGCAACCCCGCGCTCGCGTACTCGCTCTACGCGACCGGCCACCTGGCGCCCGCCTTCGCGCTCGTGCTCGTCGCGGCCGGGGTGAACCTGTCGCTGCACGAGTCCCCGCCGCACGCCGCGTCGTGGTTCACCACCATCGGGCTGACGATCTACCTGGGCGGCACCGGGGTCTTCACGGCGGGCCCCCGGCGCTGGTACCTGGGCGTGGCGCGGATCGTGGCGCTCGCGGCGACGGTGTGCCTCGCCCTCCTGGACCGGGTGCTGCCGGCGCCCGCGGTGGTCGCGATGATCGCCGTCTGGGGGGTCGGCGCCGCCGCCGCGTCGTCGGCGATCCGGCACCGGGCGCTCGACCGTTTCGGCGAGAACCCGCTGGAGTTCCTGCAGCGCCTCGCCGAAGGGCGCCACTGACGCCCCGGCGCCGTCAGGGCAGGCCGGTGAGGTCGGCCAGCAGGGCCATGTGATGGGTGAAGTACTCGGCCCGCGCCTGGATGAGGTCGTCGAGCCGGCCGAAGACCTCGAAGTTGACCAGGCCGAACAGGTGCGTCCACGCGACGCACACGCGGTCCAGCCGTTCCTCCGACAGCCCGCCGGACTGCGCCTCGATCAGCAGGCGCAGGTCGGCGCGGACCGGGGCCGGGATCGGCGACCCGTCGGGCACTTCGCCCGGCGCTTCGGCCGCGATGGCGGCGAGCGCGAGGACGACTTTGGCCGCCGGGGCCACGGTTTCCTGCGGGGCCGCGTAGCCCGGCACGGGGTTTCCGTAGAGCAGGCCGTACTCCGCGGGGTGCGCGAGCGCCCAGGACCGGACCGCGCCGCCGAGCGCGAGCCACCGGCCGCGCAGGTCTTCGCGCGGGACCGCCGCTTCGGCGTCGGTCGCCGCGGTGCCCAGGCCTTCGTAGGCGTCGATGATCAGCTCCGTCAGCAGGGCGTCGCGGCTCGGGAAGTACCGGTACAGCGCGGAAGCGACGATCCCCATGTCCCTCGCGACGGCGCGCAGCGAGAGGTTCGCGCCCTGGGCGGCGAGGTGCCGGCGGGCGACCTCCTTGATCTCCTGGTGCATTTCCGAGCGGACCCGGGCGCGCAGCGACGAGGCGGACATGGGCGGCACAGCCGGAGAGCACCCGAACTCGACGAGACCAGTGTTCTTAGTCGAGAACAGTGTTCTCTCACTTCGTCGCGAAGACGTTCCCATGGCCATGCACGGTGTTGTCGGCGCCGGTCCCCGTAGGCTCGGCCACCGCCCGCCTGCTCGCCGCTCGGCGTGACGAGGTCCGCCTGCTCACTTGCGGCGGCAGCCCAGCGCCGGACGGCGTCGAGCGGGTCGCCACGGACGTTGCCGACGCCACCGCGCTCACCAAGCACACCGAAGGCGCCGTCGCGCTCTACAGCTGCGCGAGACCTGCCACCGACTGGCCGCCGATCGGCGCGGCTCGCCTGGAGAAGGTCGAAACCACCGGGCCGGGATCGGCGACACCGGGCAACTCTGCGGCGCCGTCGACGGCCCGATGACCGAAGACCTGCCGATGCGCCCCAACTCCAGGAAGGGCGAGGTGCGCGCACGGCTGTGGGCCGACGCGCCGGCCGCGCACGAGGCCGGCCGGATCCGCACAGCAGAGGTGCGCACGTCGGACCATCTGGGCACGAGAACGGCCGACAGCCAGGCATGGGGACGGCCGTGGCACGTGCCGACCGCGCCGGCGGTCTCGGTCCGCCGGCTCGCGATCCGCGCCGCCGAGCTCGCGGGCGCGCCGGCGGCCCCTGTTACCAACCCGGCCAAAGGCAGGCCGACCCTCGAACGACAGGTAACCGTTCCTCCGAGAGCCATTCGGCCGTGACCGTGGTCGGGTTGGTAACGAGCAGCACAGTACGACGATGCCCGCCGTCGCCCTGCGGCTCGCCGGGCTCTTCACCCCGGCGGCGCGGGAGATGGTCGAGGTGCAGTACCAGCTGCGCGGCCCGTTCGTCCTCGACTCGTCGGCCGCGACGGCGGCGTTCGGCATCGAGCCGACGCCGACCGACGACGCGCTCCGCGAGACGATCGACAGCCTGCGTGAACCGGTGACCCGCTGACCGGAGTCAGCT
Source organism: Amycolatopsis sp. NPDC104863 (assembly GCF_055582965.1). Taxonomy (NCBI): domain Bacteria; kingdom Bacillati; phylum Actinomycetota; class Actinomycetes; order Pseudonocardiales; family Pseudonocardiaceae; genus Amycolatopsis; species Amycolatopsis sp. NPDC104863. Next base: position 440,130 of record NZ_JBVJOW010000001.1, on the reverse strand, counting down.
CTGGCTGGGGATCTCCGTCGCGCGCTCCCAGCCGGACGGCAGCCGGCTGAGCTTGAGCGCGTGGTCGAGCCCGCTGGCCGCGAGTGCGCGCCGGACGATGCGGTTGTCCCCGAGGACGATCCGCAGGGTGGCGTTCTCCCGGACGGTCCGGGCCTGGATGTCCCCGAGGACGGCGAGCCCGTCGCTGTCGAGGAAGTCGACCGCGGAAAGGTCGAGCACCAGGACGGGGAACCGGCGGTGCGCCCACGTGCTCAGCGCCGAGCGGAGCTGGGGAGCGCTGTCTTCGTCGAGGGCGCCGCGGATCCGGATCATCACCGCGCCGAAGTACGGGCGGATCACTTCGATGTCGAACGCACTGCGCGGCACACGCGCCGACGGCGTTACGGGGATCGCCGTCGCGGGGGGCTGGACGACTAACATCAATACACGCCTTCATTCTCTGATGACGTGACGAGCGGGCCGCACCGGCCCACTCGAACGCTGGCAAGTCGGAGGGGGAGCGGCTTTCGGAGCCCAGCCGCCACTTCGCAGCCTAGCCTTTGATCCAAACGGCGCAACCCCGCCAACGGCCGAACCCGGCACGCCCGCACGCGGCCCGCCCGGCCCTGCGCCAAACCACCCGGCCGGGTGAACTCCGGCGTCCCTTGACAGCGACGCCGGCCTTGCGCATCCTGACACGTATCAGGGTTCCTTATATCTAGTCTTCCGGAGCTCCGCCGCGAACGCGAGGGAACTCCCGGTGTGGCAACAGGAACCCTGTCACCGGCGTGAAGGAGGCGACTGCCGTGACCCGCTCCCCCGGCCCGGCCGACTTCGGCCTGGGCAGCTGGCCCGCGCGGCGGGCCCGGATCTCCCCCGGCCGCCCCGCACTCGTCGGACCGGACCGCACGTTGACGTACGCCGGGCTCGCCGACCGCGTCGAGCGGCTGGCCGGCGCGCTGACCCGGCTCGGCGTCCGCCCCGGCGACCGCGTGGCCTACCTCGGCGTCAACGCCTTGACCGTGTTCGAGACGCTCTTCGCCACCGCCCGCTGCGGCGCCCTGTTCGTCCCGCTCAACTACCGGCTCTCCGGCACGGAAGTCCGGTACATGCTCGACGACAGCGGCGCCTCGGTGCTCGTGCACAGCCCGGACACCGACCCGCTCGTGCGCGACGCCGGTCCGCTGCCGGAGACCGTGCGGCACGTCCTGGCGACGAGCCCGGCGGGCGGTCTGGACTTCGAGGCGGAGCTCGCGGCGGGCGGCACCCCGCCGTCGGCCGGGGTCCGGCTGGAGGATCCCTGCCTCCTGCTCTACACCTCCGGCACCACCGGACGGCCGAAGGCGGCGGTGCTCACCCACGGGAACCTCACCTGGAACACCGTCAACCAGCTCGCCCACCTCGACGTCCTGGGCACCGACAAGGCGCTGTGCATCGCGCCGCTGTTCCACTGCGTCGGGCTGGGCCAGATCACGCTGCCCACGCTGTTCAAGGGCGGCAGCGTCGAGCCGGTCGCGAAGTTCGAACCCGGCGCGGTCCTCCGCCGGATCGGCGAAGCCGGGATCACGAGCTTCTCCGCCGTCCCCACGATGCTGGAAATGCTGTGCCGGCACGAAGACTGGGGCCGCACGGAGCTCGGCTCGCTCACCTGCGTGCTCTACGGCGGCTCGCCGGTCGCCGAACGCGTCGCCCGCGCCTGGCTCGACCGCGGGGTGAAGCTCCTGCAGGGCTACGGCATGACCGAAGCCGCGCCGGGCGTCTCCATGGCCACTCATGAGGGCACGCTCGACCACCCGGTCGCCGCCGGGGTGCCGCACTTCTTCACCGACGTGGCCGCACTCGGCCCGGACGGCACGCCGGAACCGCTGGGCGGCTCGCCCGCCGAGCTGCTGGTGCGCGGCCCGCACGTCTTCGGCGGCTACTGGCGCCGGCCCGAGGAGTCGGCCGCGAGCTTCGCCGGCGACGAGTGGTTCCGCAGCGGTGACGTCGTCCGCGTCGACGAGGACGGCTGGGCCCACGTCGTCGACCGGGTCAAGGACCTGATCATCTCCGGCGGGGAGAACGTCTACCCCGCCGAGGTGGAGGCGGCCGCGCTCCGGCTCGACGAGGTCGACGCGTGCGCCGTCGTGGGGGTGGCCGACGAACGCTGGGGCGAGGTCGGCGCCGCCTACGTCGTCCTGCGGCCCGGCGCGCGGCTGGACGCGCCGGCGTTCCGCGCCCACCTCGAGCGGCACCTCGCCCGCTTCAAGGTCCCGAAGCACGTGCAGTTCACCGAGGCGCTGCCGCGCAACGCCACCGGCAAGATCCGCCGCGTGGAACTGCGCGCCCGCGCCGCCGAAACCTTCCCGAACGGACCCGCATGACCACCGCTCTCCTGCCCCCTTCCCTGCGCCTGGAGCTGAAGGACGACGTCGCCGTGCTGTGGCTCTCGCGCCCGGCGAAGCGCAACGCGCTCGACGACGCCACCGTCCTCGGCCTCGAAGCGTTCTTCGGCGCGCCGCCGCCGGGCGTCAAGGCCGTGGTGCTCGCCGCGGACGGTGACCACTTCTCCGCCGGGCTCGACCTTTCCGAGCTGACCGAGCGCGACGTCTTCGAGGGCCTGGAGCACTCGATGATGTGGCACCGCGCCTTCGAGCGGCTCGAACGCGGGCGCGTCCCGGTGGTCGCCGTGCTCCGCGGCGCGGTGGTCGGCGGCGGGCTGGAACTGGCGGCGGCCGCACACATCCGCGTCGCCGAGCCGTCGGCGTTCTACGCGCTGCCGGAGGGGCAACGCGGACTGTTCGTCGGCGGCGGGGCGTCGGTGCGGGTGCCACGGCTGATCGGCGCGCACCGGATGGCCGACCTGATGCTCACCGGCCGGGTCCTCGACGCCGACGAAGGCCACGCCGCCGGGTTGTCGCACTACCGCGTCGACGACGGCTTCGAGCACGCGCTCGGCCTGGCCCGGCGGATCGCCGCGAACTCGCCGGTCACGAACTTCGCCGTGCTGCAGGCGCTGCCGCGCATCGCCGAGGCCAACCCGGCCGAGGGCTACCTGATGGAGTCGCTGATGGCCGCGGTCGCCAGTGGCAGCGGCGAGGCGAAGGAACGGATGCGGGCGTTCCTGGACGGCCGCGGCGGGAAGGTGGGCCGATGATCCTGCGCCCGGTCGCCCCCGACGTCCGCGAGACCACCGAGATCGGCCGCTACCTGACCTGGCTGGCCGCCCGCGGCCACGTCTTCGACGACTACGCCGCGCTACACCACTGGTCGGTGACCGACCTCGACGGCTTCTGGACGTCGATCAAGGACTTCTTCGGCGTCCGCTTCCACTCCCCCGCTTCGGGTGTCCTGCCGGACCGGCGGATGCCGGGCGCGGAGTGGTTCCCCGGCGCGACCCTCAACTACGCCGAGCACGCGCTCGGCGGTCCTGCCGACGAAGTCGCCGTCATCGCGTATTCGCAGACCCGGGACCGCGTCGAGCTGACGTGGGGGCAGCTGCGCGACCAGGTCGCGCGGGCCCGCGCCGGGCTGATCCGGCTCGGCGTCGGCCGCGGCGACCGGGTCGTGGCGTACCTGCCGAACATCCCCGAGACCGTCGTCGCCCATCTCGCGGTCGCCGGCCTGGGCGCGGTCTGGGCCTCCTGCGCGCCCGAGTTCGGCGCCCGCTCGGTGGTCGACCGGTTCGGCCAGATCGAACCGCGGGTCCTGCTCACCGTGGCCGGCTACCGCTACGGGAGCAAGGACGTCGACCGCCGCGCCGAGGTCGCCGAGATCCGCGCCGGCCTGCCCACCGTCGAGCACGTCGTCCACGTCCCCTACGGCGACCACGACCTCCCGGGCACGCTCGCCTGGAGCGACCTGCTCACCGAGAGCGCGCCCGGGTTCGAGCCGGTCGGCTTCGCGCACCCGCTGTGCGTGCTGTTCTCCTCGGGCACCACCGGCAAGCCGAAGGCGATCGTGCACGGCCACGGCGGGCTCCTGCTGGAGCACCTGAAGAACCACTGCCTGAGCTGGGACCTGCGCCCGGGCGACCGGATGCTGTGGTTCTCCACCACCGCCTGGATGATGTGGAACGCGCTCGTGTCGGGGCTGCTCACCGGCGCGTCGATCGTGCTCGTCGACGGCCACCCGCTGCACCCGGACCTGGCCTGGCAGTGGCGGCTCGCCGCCGAGACCCGCGCGACGCTGATGGGCGCGAGCCCGGGCTTCCTGATGGCGTGCCGGAAGGCGGGCCTCGACCCGGCCGCGTCGTACGACCTGACCGCGCTCCGGCAGATCGGCGCGGCGGGCAGCCCGCTCCCGGCCGAGGGCTACCACTGGGTGCGGGAGGTCTTCGGACCGGACGTGCTGCTCAACGTCGGCAGCGGCGGCACGGACGTGTGCAGCGGGATCGTCCAGGGCGGCCCGCTGCAACCGGTGCTGGCCGGCGAGATCTCCGGGCCCTGCCTCGGCGTCGCCGCGAAGGCGTTCGACGAGCACGGCGCCGAAGTGACCGGGGAGCTCGGCGAGCTGGTCATCACCGCCCCGATGCCGTCCATGCCGGTCGGGTTCTGGGGCGACACCACGGGTTCGCGCTATCGCGAAACGTACTTCGGCACCTATCCCGGCGTCTGGCGCCACGGCGACTGGATCCGGTTCGCCCCCGGCGGCGGCTGCGTCATCACCGGCCGCTCGGACGCCACCCTCAACCGCGGCGGCGTCCGGCTCGGCACCGCCGAGTTCTACGCCGTCGTCGAGGAGCTGCCGGAGATCGACGACTCGCTCGTCGTGCACCTCGAAGACCCCGCGGGCGGCAACGGCGACCTGCGGCTCTACGTAGTGCTCAGGGACGACGCGGTCCTCGGCGATCCCTTGCGCCGCAAGATCGTCACGGCGTTGCGCGACGCGCTGTCGCCGCGGCACGTGCCGGACACGATCACCGCCGTCCCGGTGGTCCCCCGCAACCGCACCGGGAAGAAGCTGGAGCTGCCGGTGAAGAAACTCCTGCTCGGCGCCCGGGCCGAGGACGTCGTCGGCCGGGACGTGCTGGCCGATCCGACCGCCCTCGACTCCTTCGGGGCGCTCTCGTGAGCACCGTCGCGGTGGTCGGCACCGGCGTCATCGGCGTGAGCTGGGCGAGGCTGTTCCTCGCGCACGGCCTCGACGTCGTCGCGACCGATCCGGCGCCCGATGCCGAAGAGCGGCTGCGCAGGGCGCTCGAAGGCACGGATCGGCTGCGGTTCACCGCCGACGCCGGTGAAGCGGCCGCCGCCGCGGACTTCGTGCAGGAAAACGGTCCTGAGCGCGAAGACGTCAAGCACGCGCTGTTCGCCGTCCTCGACGAAGCCGCGCGGCCGGACGTGGTCCTGGCGAGCAGCTCGTCCGGGCTGCTGCCGAGCGTCATCGCGCGCGGCTGCGCGCACCATCCCGAGCGAGTTGTGATCGGGCACCCGTTCAACCCGCCGCACCTGATCCCGCTCGTCGAGGTCGTGCCGGGCCGCGACACCGCGTCCGAGGTCGTCGACCAGGCCGTGGAGTTCTACACCTCGGTCGGGAAGCGGCCGATCCGGTTGTCGCGCGAGCTGCCCGGGCACGTCGCGAACCGGCTGCAGGCCGCGCTGTGGCAGGAGGCCTACTCGCTGGTCGAACGCGGGGTCGCGACGGTCGCCGACATCGACACGGCGATCGCGTACGGGCCCGGCCTGCGCTGGGCCGTGCTCGGCCCGTTCCTGAACCAGCACCTGTCCGGCGGCGCGGGCGGGCTGGCGCACGTCCTGCGCCACCTCGGGCCGCCCACCGAAGAGTGGTGGCGTGACCTCGGCCGCGTCCACCTGACCCCGGAGCTCGCCGAGACGCTCGTCGCCGGGGTCGACGCCGAGCTGGCCGGCGCCGACGAACGTTCCCTCGTCGCCGCGCGCGACGCCGTCCTCGACCGCCTGCTGGCCGCCAAGGCCGCGCAGCCCGACCTGCCCTGAAGCCGGAGCTCCCATGGACCTTTCCGCACTGACCGCCATCGACGTCCACACCCACGTCGAGCAGGACGGCCACGGCTGCTTCGCGCTCGACCAGGACCTGCTGGACGCGTCCGCGAAGTACTTCCACGCCGGCCAGGACCGCACGCCGACGGTCGCCACGATCGCCGAGCACTACCGGGCCCGGAAGCTGGCCGCGGTCGTCTTCACGGTGGAAGCGCCGGCCGCGACCGGGCACCCCGCGCTGTCGAGCGAGGAGATCGCCGACGCGGCCGCCGAGCACCCAGACGTGCTCATCCCGTTCGGCTCGGTCGACCCGCACGCCGGGAAGGCCGCCGTGCACCGCGCGCGGCGGCTGGTCACCGAGCACGGCGTGCGCGGGTTCAAGTTCCACCCGAGCCTGCAGGCGTTCGAACCGAACGACGTCCGCCACTACCCGCTGTACGAAGCGATCGCCGAGCTCGGTGTGCCGGCGCTGTTCCACACCGGGCAGACCGGGATCGGCGCGGGCCTGCCGGGCGGGCACGGCATCAAGCTGCGGTACTCGAACCCGATGCTGCTCGACGACGTCGCCGCCGACTTCCCGGAGCTGACGGTCATCCTGGCGCACCCGTCGGTGCCGTGGCAGGACGAGGCGATTTCGGTCGCGACGCACAAGGCGAACGTCTACATCGACCTGTCCGGCTGGTCGCCGAAGTACTTCCCGCCGCAGCTGGTCCGCGCCGCGAACACGCTGCTGAAGCGGAAAGTGCTGTTCGGCTCGGACTTCCCGGTGATCACCCCGGACCGGTGGCTCGCCGACTTCGCCGCGCTCGAGATGAAGGACGAGGTGCGGCCGCTGATCCTCAAGGACAACGCCGTCCGGGTGCTCGGGCTGGCCTGAACGTTTGCCCGGTCCGTCCGCGGGCATCCGGGCGGTATGGCCGAAGGTGACGTGCACACCTACTTCGAAGACGGGCTCTGGAAGAACCGCGTCGAGGGTGGCGTGCGCGCGTCCAACACCTCGCCGCGGCGCACCGACGCCGTGCTCTCGGGCCGGCTGATCGCGAAGAAGCGGCGGGTCGGGCACGTGGTCCACACGCCGGAGGGCGACGTCGAGACCGAACGCGACTACCGCTGAACCTCGACGCTGCCGGCGAGCCACGCCCCGCGCCGGGCCGGCACGGTGATCTCCTCGAAGTCGTCGTCCGGCGGCAGCAGGACCAGGAGCACCCGGCCCGCGCTCCGGGCGAGCTCGGTCCACGCCGCCGGGGGCCGGCCGGCGGTCACGGACCGGTCGTGCGCCAGCACCGTCGCCGTCTCCGGGTCACCGCTGAGCTCGAGGCGGCACTGGACGCTGAACGGCCAGAGCCCGCTGCGCCACTCCCACGGCGCGGGCAGCGTGAGTCCGGCCGGGACGAGCAGCCGGAAGAGGTTCAGGTGGTCGAACGGGTCGTCCGGCTGCAGGAAGAGCGCTGGATGGGTCACCTGGCCGTCATAGGTCAGCAGTTCGAACAGCGCTCGGCACGGCAGCGGGTGGGCCATGGCGGTCTCCTCCGGCGAAGAGGACCGGATACCCGCCGTCGGCGCCGACAACCGGATTCCACTGTGGACAAAAAATCCGCTCCCGCTCGGCGAAGGCTGGGGGTTACCTGCGAGCGGAAGCGGACATCCGTTACAACGCGCGGAAAGCGGTGGTGTTCCCGGACGTGACGCACGTCCCTCACCCGCGGGCCAGCACGGCCCAGACGGTCTTGCCGCCGGACCAGGCGCGGCTGCTCCCCCACATCCGGGAGACCTTCGTGACCATCCGCAGGCCCAGCCCCGTCTCGATCATGTCGAGCCCTTCGCGCAGCACGGCCGGGCGCGTGCTTTCGTCGGCCACCTCGACGCTCAGCCGTCCGCGGCGCAGGTCGAGCCGCAGCCGCGGCACCGAATCGGTGTGCCGCAGGGCGTTCTCGACGAGCTCGGTCGCGACCAGCTCGGCGTCTTCGGCCAGCTCGGGCACCTGCCACTCGACGCAGGTCCCCCGCACGAACCGGCGAGCGCGCGCCGAGGCGAACGGCGACCGGGCGAGCAGCCGCGCGGCCAGCCGCCGCACGGGCCGGGCCAGCGCGGCTTCCGCCGTGGGGACGTCCGGGTGGACGAGCAGGCGCCGGTCCAGCGCCGCCCGGTGTTCCGGCCGTCCGGTGACGACGGCGACGGGAACGGCCGGCCAGTCCCCGACCCGCAACGCCACGAGCAGGAAGACCCCCGCCAGCTCGGGATCGGTGATTTCGAGCTCGCGGATGTCGAGCAGCAAGCCGTCGGCCGCCTCGGCCGCGATCTTCAGCAGGCCGTCGCGGACCTGCGGGTAGGTGGTCCGGTCGAGCACCCCCGTGACCGAGGCTGTCGTCGTCACGCCGTGGTGGGGAACGACCCACACCGAATTCCGCCGGGCAAGCATCGGTGACCAACCTCCTCGAGGCCGGAAAACCCGGCCACCCGGTCGGATATCCGGTTCGGAACCGCTCAAACACGGTCGTTTCGGCGGTGCCGGCGTGGGGTATCCGCTGGGTCCGTTCCGATCTGGAGGCGACGGCCATCAGCACCGCGGTCCTGTTCGACGTCGACTTGTGGCGCGTCCACCGGGCGATCGGCAAGGGGTCGGGCAAGCTGCTGAGCACTCTGCTGGGTGACGCCGACGCCGACCGCATCGGCGACGAGGCCAAAGAGCTGCACAGCCGCTTCTACCTGGAGACGGCTTCCCTGCTGCGGCCGTTCGAAGACGCGCCCGCGCTGATCCGGACGTTGGCCGAGCGCGGGGTGCGCGTGGTGCTGGCGACGTCAGCGGGGGCGGACGAGCTGAAGGAGCTGCGCCGGGTGCTGGACGTCGACGACGTGGTGTCGGGCATCGTGTCGGGCGCGGACGTCTCGGCGACCAAGCCGGATCCGGAACCGGTGATGGCGGCGTTGGAGAGCGCGGGAACATCGCCGGAGGACACGATCTTCGTCGGGGACGCGGTTTGGGACGTCCACTCGGCGACGAAGGCCGGGATGCGGACGGTGTCGCTGTTGTCGGGTGGGGTGAGTGCGGCGGAGCTGCTCGAGGCCGGGGCGATCGCGACCTATGACGACGCTGCCGCGCTGCTCGGCGGGTTGGACGAGAGCCCGCTGGCGAAGCTGTTCAGCTGACGCGTTACGAAAGTAGGTGTACTAGGCGGCAACCCTCGCCGGGCAGAGTTGACCTGGGAAGATTCGGGGCAAGTGTGCACCACCCTGTACTGGCAGGGCTGTTTTCGACTGTGTTAACCTGACCTCCGATCGGGCACGACTGTGCCCGCAGGCCCCGCCACTCTGGTCGGGGCCTTTTTTGTTGCCCTTTTCCAGTTCCGCCGGGTCCCGCTCCCCCGGCGGTTTTGCCGTGCCCGGAGGTCACCTTGCTGACGCTGCTCGTCTACCTGTCCCCGATGCTGTTGCTCATCGTCATCTTCGGCGTCGTGGCGATCGTGGCGCTGTGCCAGGCCAGACCCGAAGACGTGCCCCAGATCTTCACCGAAGCCACGAAGGTGTTCCGCCGGCTGAGCAACCGAGCCGGTCGGCGCGACCGCAAAAGCCTGCCCACCGGCGATACTGAAGACGACGAAGAGGAGGCACGGCCGTGACGCGTCGGCGGGTGACCGTGCTCGACGGGAGCCGGCACGTCACCGCGGTCCTCGCTCTCGAGCAGCTCGAGTCCGTGCTCCGGACCCTTCCGCCCGACGAGGCCGAGATCATCATCCTGCGGTACGGCCTGCGGGACGGCGTTCCCCGGTCCCGTGCCGAAGTCTCGTTGATGCTCTATCTTCCCGTCGCCCAGGTCCTCCGCCGCGAAGCCGACGCCTTCCGGCGAATCCGCCACCCCAGCCGTTCGCGGGTCTTGCGTGACTACGTCGACTCGGAGCAGGCGGCGGTGCCGGACCGGATACGGGCCCTGATCATGGGCGGCACCGAAGCTTCGGACGTCGGCCTGTGCGAGCGGCACGGGTACTTCGAGCTGGCCACGGGATCCGCGCTCTGCTCGGTGTGCCCGTGCCCGGTCACGCCGACACGGTCCGCCGCGTCTGATCTCGGGCGGCCTCGGCGTTACTGCTCCAACGCGTGCCGGCAGGCGTCGTATCGGCAGCGGCGGCTCAGCCGGCCTTCCGGGCCACCAGCCGCTCGACCAACCCCAGCTTGAACCGCTCCCGCCGCTCCACGGCCAGCCCCATCGCCTCGACCAGCTTCAGCGGCCGCCGGCGGAAGTGCTCGCCTGCCAGTGGCACGCTTGCCAGCTCCACCAGCCACTGCATCACCCGGACCGGCCACACCGACGACACCACGTGGTCGACCAAGATCAACCGCCCGTCCGGGCGCAGGACGCGCGTCATCTCCGCCACCGCCGTCGCCGGGTCCGGGATCGCGCACAGGCCGAACGTGCACAGCACCGTGTCGAACGACGCGTCCGGGAACGGGAGCGCGTGCGCACTCCCCTCCCGCAACGTCACCGGGCGATCGAGCTCGGCCGCCCGCGCACGGGCCAGCGCCAGCATTCCCGCGCTGAGGTCGAGGCCGGTGAGCTTCACCTCGGCCGGGTAGAACGGCAGGTTCAGCCCCGTGCCGACGGCGACCTCCAGCACCTCGCCCGAGGCCTGCGCGCAGGCCCATTCCCGTGAGTCGCCGAAGAGGCGGCGGTCCCAGACGCCCATCTCCGCGTCGTAACTGCCGGACTTGCGGTCCCAGTACCGCCGCCACCGCTCGGCCTTCGTCATGCCCCCCCCAGCCAACCACGCCGGGGAGCCGTCAGCCGAACATGCCGAGCTCGTACGAGCCGCCCTGCTGGTGCAGGATCACGCCGAGCCGGTTGGCCGCGTTCATCTGGGCGACCAGCGCGACCAGCGCCGCGGTCCGGTCGTCGTCGAAGTGCTTGCGCACCCGCGCCCACGTGTCGTCGGAGACGCCGGGGGCGGCGTCGGCGATGCGGGTGCCCTCCTCGGCGAGTGCCAGCGCGGCCCGCTCGTCCTCGGTGAACACCGTGGCCTCGCGCCAGGCGGCGACCAGGTTGATCCGGACCGCCGGCTCACCGGCGCCGGCGAGCTCCTTCGTGTGGACGTCGACGCACCAGCCGCAGCCGTTGATCTGGCTGACGCGCAGCGACACCAGCTCCTGGACGACCTTCGGCAGCGACGACTGGACGATCGCCTGGCTCGCCGTGCCGAACCGCTTGGCGAACTTGAGGCCGATCTCGTTGTCGGTCAGGGTGAAACGGGGTTCCATGGTTCGTCCTCATTCATCGGGAACTTGACGACCACGAGATGCCGGGCCACCCCGGTTCCGTGACAGTGACGACCGTCACCGTCACACCGCGCGCGCCGCCGGCATCTGATGGGAAACTCCGCGACGACCCGAAGAGGAGCCACCCCATGGCCGACCCCGCCACCGACGCGTTCCTCGCGCACCGCAACCTGCTCTTCACCGTCGCCTACCAGCTGCTCGGCTCGGCCGCCGACGCCGAGGACGTCCTGCAGGAGACCTGGCTGCGCTGGACGGGCGTGACCCTCGCCGACGTGCGCGACCAGCGCGCCTACCTCGTCCGGATCACCACGCGCCAGGCACTGATGCGGCTGCGGACGCTCGGCCGCCGCAAGGAGTCCTACGTCGGCCCGTGGCTGCCCGAGCCGCTGCTGACCGCGCCCGACGTCGCCGAGGACGTCGAGCTGGCCGACAGCGTGTCGATGGCGATGCTGCTGGTGCTCGAGACGCTCACCCCGGCCGAACGGGCGGTCTTCGTGCTGCGCGAGGTGTTCGACCTGGCCTACGAGGAAATCGCCGCAACCGTCGGCAAGAGCCCGGCCGCGGTCCGCCAGATCGCCCACCGGGCCCGCTCGCACGTTGCGGCGCGCCGGCCGCGCGGCGCCGTCTCCCCGGCCGCGACCCGGGACGCGCTCGCGGCGTTCCAGCACGCGGTGGAGACCGGCGACCTGCGGCAGCTGCTCGACATCCTCGCGCCGGACGTCGTGTTCCTCGGTGACGGCGGGGGCATCGTGCAGGCGGTGCTGCAGCCGGTCGTCGGGGCGGACGAGGTCGCGCGTGCGCTGACCGCGGGCGTCCGCAACTTCGCCGCGGGCTCGCTGCGGGCGGCCGACGTCAACGGTTACCCGGCACTGATCCTCCGCATCGAGGGCGCGGTCGACACCGTGCTGGCCGTGCGCCTCGACGAAGGGCTCATCACCGGGCTGTACGCCGTGCGCAACCCCGAGAAGCTGTCACGGCTGGAAGCGGAGACGACGCTACGGCGCTGACCGCGCGTCGAGCGCCGCCCGCAGCCGCAGCCAGGTCGGCTCCGGGTCGAGCGCGGCCGGCACCTGCTCCAGGTCGTCCTCATCGGACACCTCGGTGGTCGCCGCCAGGAACTCGGCCACCAGCGCGGCACCGGGATCGGGCTCGGCGGCCGCCTCGCCGAGCACCACCAGCTCGTCCCCCGCGGCGGCGACCAGCCCGCCCGTCCCGGTGGCGGCCAGTGCGGTCACCGGCGAGCCGGACACGGTGTGCTCGACGGTCGTCCCGCCGTCGAGGTCGATTCCGAGGAGCGTCCCGTCCGCCGCGCCGATCCACAGCGCGCCGGCGCCGAACGCGACCGCCCGCCGCGGGCCGGGGTCCGTCGCCAGGACCCGGCGCAGCGACGGGAATTCGAACACCTGAAGCAGGTCCTCGTAGGCGTTGCCGGTGATCGCGAGGTACCGCCCGTCCGGGCTGAACATCGGCGGCCCGTAACCGTCGACGTCGAGGATCAGCGCCCGGCTGCGGACCCCGGTCCCCGCGCCGGGCTCGGCGAACACGACGAGGGTGGCGCCCTGGTCACTGCGCAGTGTGGCCAGCAGTCCCCCGGCGGGGTGTGCGGCCACGCCGGTGTCCCACCGCGGCCCGGCGGTGAGCGCGCCGGACCCGAGGTCGAGGACGTCGGACCGGTTCCAGGCGGTCGGCTCCTCGCTCGACGACGGCGACGCCCACAGCGCCCGGCCGTCCGGCGCGAACGCCAGGCTGTGGTACGTCGAGGAGTCCACAGTGGACACCCCGGCCGGGGTCCACCGCCGGGTGCCCTCCTCGTTCGCCACCACCAGCTCGGGTTCGCCGGGATGCCAGGCCGCCGCGGGAGTCCGCCAGTGCCGTTCCCACGGCTTGGCGGCGTCGTAGGCGGCGGTGTCGGCGCCGATTGTGGCGAGCAGACCGCCCTCGTGGTCGAGAACGTGCACCGCCGGGCGGTCGCCGTCGAGGCAGGCGAGCAGGGGCAGCCGCGGGTGGGCCAGCACGCGTTCGACCGGGTGCCCGGCCGGAACGCGGGCCGTCGTCTCGAGGGTCACCCCGCCAACCTAGCGGTGTTTCTCCTTGAGGTCCTTCGCTTTCACGCCCACCAGCAGCACGGCCACCGCGAGCAGCACGATGCCGGAGCTGATCACCAGGCCGAGCGAAAGGCTGCCGGTCGCCGCCTGGATGAAGCCCAGCAGGGACGGCGACGCCGCGGCCGCGAACGAGCCCATCGAGGTCACCACCGCGATGCCCGTCGCGGCGGCGCGGTCGCTCAGGTAGATCGACGGGATCGAGTAGAACACGGTCAGGCCCGAGTAGTGGGCCGCCGCCATCACCGCGAGCAGGAGCACCACCACCAGGACGCTGCTGCCGGCGAAGGCCAGCGCCAGCATCGCGGCCGCGGCCACCAGCCAGCTCACCGCCGCGTGCCACCGCCGCTCCAGCGTGCGGTCGGAGTGGCGGCCCACCACCAGCATCACGACGATGCCGAGCAGCGGCGGGATCGCCGAGAAGAAGCCCAGGTTCAGCACGTCGCCGACACCGGCTTCGGCGATGATCCGCGGTGTCCAGTACGACACGGCGTTGGCCAGCGTGTAGGCGCCGCAGGCGCACAGGCCGAGGATCCAGACCTTAGGGTCGCGCAACGCCGAGAGCATGCCGCCGTGGCGCTCCGGCGCGTCGCCCTTGGAAAGCCGGTCGGCTTCGAGGTCGGCCTCGACCGCGGCCTTCTGCGCCGGGGTCAGCCACTTCGCCTGCGCCGGCTCGTCGGCGAGGAAGAACGCCACCAGCACGGCGAGCAGGATCGGCGGGATCCCCTCGATGAGGAACAGCCACTGCCAGTCGGCCAGCCCGGCGACCCCGCCGAGCGAGTGCATGATCCAGCCGGACACCACCGAACCGAGCACGCCGGAAACCGGGACGCCGATGAAGAACACCGCGGTCATCCGCGTCCGGCGCGCGGACGGGAACCAGCGTGACAGCAGGTAGAGCGCGCCGGGGAAGAAGCCCGCTTCGGCCACGCCGAGCAGGAACCGGGCGATGTAGAACGTGGTTTCGTCCCGCACGAACAACGTGACGATCGTGACGACGCCCCAGGTGGCCATGATCCGGACCAGGGTCTTGCGGGCGCCGATCTTCGCGAGCAGGGCGTTGCTGGGGACCTCGAAGAGGATGAACCCGACGAAGAACAGCGTGACGCCGAGTCCGTAGACGGCCGAGCCGAACCCGAGGTCACGCTTGAGGCCCTGCTGCGCGATGCCGATGTTGGTGCGGTCGACGAAGCTGACGACGTAGCAGATCACGAGCAGCGGCATGACCCGCAGCGCGATGGTCCGGTACGTCGACGCGCGGTCGACGCCGGCCACCGAAGGTGCGGGCCGTCCGGTGACGGCGGGGGGTTCGGCCATGCTGCTCGACTCCTTCGTCAGGCGGGGCGTGCGGTGCAGTCTCCGCATCCGGTGTTGTGTTTGTCAACACCGGATCGGCAACGGCTACGATGACCGGCATGGCGGAACGCGCGGACGGCCGAGACCTGGTGCCCATCTCCGGACTCCTCTCCTACCGGCTCTCCCGCACGTCGTCGGCGATGTCGCGCAGCGCCGCGCTGCGGTACCGGCGCGAGTTCGACGTCAGCCTCGGCGAATGGCGGGCGATCGCACTCATCGCCGCCGACCCCACCCTGACCCTCAACCGCCTCGCGCGCCGGGCCGGGCTGGACAAAGCGCAGATGAGCCGAGTGGTCAGCCGGCTGACCGAGCGCGACCTGGTCGACCGGACGGCCGGCTCGGGTCGCACGTCGCAGCTCGCCCTGACCAGCGAGGGCACCCGCGTCTACCGCGGGCTGATCGCGGCGGCGAACGAGCGGGACGCGGAGTTCCTGGCGGCACTGAGTCCCGAAGAGACGGCCGTGCTGAGCGGCGCGCTCGACAAGCTGGCTGACCTCGCCCTGGCCGTGGAGGAACGTGAGCGCGCCCACGCCGCCACCGACGACTGTTGACTTTATCAACAGAGCCGCGTAGTTCTGGAGCCACCGAACAGGAGGTGGCCCGATGCCCGACGCCGTCACGATCTGCGAGTGCTTCGCCCGCGACGGGCTGCAGCACGAGCCGGAGTTCGTGCCGACCGCGACGAAGGTCGCGCTGCTGGACGCCTTCGCGGACGCGGGGTTCCGGCGCATCGAGGCGACGAGCTACAGCCACCCTTCGCACGTTCCCGGCTTCTCGGACGCTTCCGAGGTCCTGACGAAGATCCGGCGTCACCCGGGCATCACGTTCAAGGCGACCTGCCCGAACCCGCGCGCGGTGCAGCGCGCCCTCGCCGACCTCGACGCCGGCCACGGCGCCGAGGAGCTGAGCCTGCTGGTCTCGGCCAGCGAAAGCCACACCGAACGCAACCTCCGGACGTCGAGAGCCGGGCAGTGGGAGCGGGTCGAAGAGATGGTCCGGCTCGCCGGCGGCCGGTTCAAGCTGGTCGGAGTCGTCTCCGTGGCGTTCGGCTGCCCGTTCGAAGGCGCGGTCGACCCCGGGCGAGTCGCCGAGGACGTCGCGCGGTTCGCCGGCCTCGGCGCGGACCTGGTCACCCTGGGCGACACGACCGGCGTCGCGACGCCGCCCTCGGTCCGGGCCCTGTTCGCGCGGCTGGGCTCCGAGGTGCCGGTCGTCGCGCACTTCCACAACACCCGCGGCACCGGCGTCACCAACGCCGTCGCGGCCCTCGACGCGGGCTGCCGGAACTTCGACACCGCGATGGGCGGCGTCGGCGGGCACCCCGGCGGCATCGAGTACGGCGCCGGGCTGACCGGCAACGTCTGCACGGAAGACCTGGTCAGCCTGTTCGCCGCGATGGGCGTCGACACCGGGATCGACCTCGACCTGCTCGCGAAGGCTTCGGCCGCCTGCGAAGACGCCCTCGGCCGCCCGCTGCACAGCATGGTCGCCCGCGCCGGCTTCACCCCGACCCTGAACCAGGAGAACCCGTGACCGTCATCGTCGAGGACCACGGACCCGTCCGCGTCCTGACCCTGAACCGGCCCGAGAAGCTCAACGCCCTCGACACGGCCCTCACCCGCGCTCTGAGCGAGGCGTTCACCGCCGCGGACGCCGATCGCGAGGTGCGCGCGGTGGTGCTCACCGGCGCCGGCCGCGG
Organism: Amycolatopsis sp. NPDC104863; assembly: GCF_055582965.1. Classification (NCBI taxonomy): domain Bacteria; kingdom Bacillati; phylum Actinomycetota; class Actinomycetes; order Pseudonocardiales; family Pseudonocardiaceae; genus Amycolatopsis; species Amycolatopsis sp. NPDC104863. Next base: position 423,790 of record NZ_JBVJOW010000001.1, on the reverse strand, counting down.
CTTCTGCGCCGGAGCCGACCTCAGCGAGTTCTCCTCCCTCACGCCCGACAATGCCGACGCGGTCCTGGACCGCGCCGCGCTCACCGCGAAACTGCAGGTCCAGGCCCGCGAGCTGCGCGTCCCGGTGGTCGCGGCCGTGCGCGGCGCGGCGGTCGGCGGCGGCGCCGGGCTGGCGCTCGGCGCCGACATGGTCGTCGCCGGGACCGACCTCAAGTTCGGCTATCCCGAGCTGAAGCACTCGATCGTCCCGGCGCTGGTGATGACCGGGCTCGTCCGGCACCTCGGCCGCAAGCTGGCGTTCGAGCTGGTCAGCACCGGACGCCTCCTCACCGCCGCCGAGGCGTTCGAGCACGGCCTGGTCAACCGCGTCGTTCCGCCGGACGACGTGCTGCCCGCGGCCCTGGAGATCGCCGAACACTGGGCGAAGGTCGAGCCGCGCGCGATCGCCGCCGCGAAGGACCTCTTCTACCGCGTCGCCGACCTGCCGACGGACGCCGCGATGCGCGCCGGCCAGGACGTCAACGCGCTGATGCGGGGGTTCCGCGGATGACCGGCCCGCTGTCCGGGACCAGGGTCCTCGACTTCTCCCGTGTCCTCGCCGCTCCCCTGGCGACCCAGGTGCTCGCCGAGCTCGGCGCCACCGTCGTCAAGGTCGAACGCCCGGGGACCGGCGACGAGACCCGTGGCTTCGAACCCCGCCTGCCCCACGGCGAAAGCGCGTACTTCTTCGCTTTCAACCGCGGCAAGAAGTCCGTGACGCTCGACCTCAAGGACCCGCGCGGCCAGGAGGTCGCCCGGCGGCTGGCCGCGGACGTCGACGTGGTCGTCGAGAACTTCCTGCCGGGAGCGATGGACCGCCTCGGCCTCGGGTACGCGGACCTCGCCGCGGCGAACCCCGGGCTCGTCTACGTGTCGGCCACCGGGTTCGGGCAGACCGGCCCGGACCGCGAGCGCAAGGGCTACGACACGGTGTTCCAGGCGCTGTCCGGCGTGATGGCGATGACCGGCGAGCCGGCCGGGCCGCCGTCGAAGACCGGCGTTCCGGTGGCGGACCTGACGTCCGGGCTCTGGGTGGTCATCGCCGTGCTGACCGGGCTGGCCGGGCGCACGGTGTCGGGCCGCGGCCGCCATCTCGACGTGTCCATGATGGACGTCCAGCTCAGCCTGCACGCGCTCAACGCGGCCCGGCTCTTCGCACTCGGTGAGGACCCGGTGCGGACCGGCACCGAGCACCCCGGCCGGGTCCCGTCGGCGGCGTTCCAGGCCGGGGACGGCGAGTGGCTGCACATCAGCGGCAGCGACCAGCACTGGGGGCCGCTGTGCACGGTCCTCGGGCTCGGCGACCTGGCCGTGGATCCCTTGCTGGCGACCAACTCCGGCCGCGTCGAGCAGCGCGCTCGGGTCATGAAGGCGCTGCGCGGGGCAATCGCGCAGCACGACCGCGACCCCCTGGTGAAGGAACTGCGGGCGGCCGACGTCCCCGCCGGCGCGGTCCGGTCGGTGCGGGAAGCCCTGGCCGATCCGCACGCCGTCGCGCGCGGCGTCGTGGGCGAGTTCACCCACCCGTCGGAGGGGACGTTCCCGGCGCTGCGGACGCCGTTGCGCGAGACTGCCGGACAGGCCCCGGCGCCCGGTGTGCCGCCGCTGCTGGGCGCCGACACCGACGACGTCCTGGCGGAGCTGGGCCTCGGCGCCGACGAGATCGAGGGCCTGCGGGCCGCGGGAGTGATCCGATGACCGAGCGCGTGTCCGTCTCCGTCGAAGCCGGGATCGCCCGGGTCGAGCTGACCCGCCCCGACGCCCGCAACGCCCTCGACCTGCCAATGTGCCACCAGCTTCGCGAAGCGTTCGAGTCGCTCGGCGACGACGTCCGGGTGGTGCTGCTGAGCGGGCGCGGGCCGGTGTTCTGCGCGGGCGCCGACCTCAAGGAGCGCACCGGCAAGGACGCCGCCTGGGTGCGACGCCGGCGCGTCGCCGCCTTCGCCGCGTACGCCGCCATCGAGCAGTGCCGGGTGCCGGTGGTCGCGCTGGTCCAGGGCGCCGTGGTCGGCTCGGGTGGAGAGATCACCCTGGCCGCCGACTTCTCGCTGGCCGCGTCGGGGACGATCTTCCGGTTCCCCGAGCCGCACTGGGGCACCGTCGGCGCGACCCAGCGCCTGCAGCGTGCCATCGGCAAGCGCCGGGCCAAGGAGCTGTTGTTCACCAACCGCGCGCTCGACGCCGAAGAGGCCGCCGATCTGGGTGTCGTCACCCGGGTTGTCCCGGCTGACGAGCTGCGCGCGGCCGGCGAGGAGACGGCCGCGAGCATCACGAAGGCGCCACCGCTGGCGATCTCGCTGACCAAGCGCGCGGTCGACCTCGGCTCGGAGACCGACCTCGACCGCGGGATCCGGATCGAGCTGGCCGCCATCGAGCAGTGCCTCGCCGACGGCGGCTGGCGCGACGGCGTCGCCCGCTTCGCCGCCGGGAACGGAGAACCGCGATGACCGACCTGCGCACCGCCTGCCCGCTGACGACCCACGAGGTCCTGGCCCGCGCGGCCCTGCTCGCGCCGGACGTCGAAGCCGTCGTCACGGCCTCGGAGCGGGTCACCTTCGGCGAGCTGGCCGCGCGGGTCTCGCGGATCCGGGCCGGGCTGGCCGCCGCCGGCGTCGGCCGCGGGGACCGCGTCGGGATCTGCCTCGGCAACACCCCCGGCTGGGTCGCGCTGTTCCTGGCGATCGGGGCGGCGGGCGCGGTCGCCGTGCCGGTCAACACCCGGTTCACCGCCGAAGAAGTGCACTACACACTCGCACACGCGCGGGTGCGGACCCTGTTCGTCGCCTCCCGGGTGCTCAATGTGGACTTCGCCGCGATGCTGCGGGAGCTCGACACCGCGTCCCTGCCCGCGCTGGAAACGGTCGTCGTGCTCGGCGACGACGTCCCTTCGTCCGCCGTGGCGTGGGACGAGTTCCTCGCCGCCGGGGACGAGGTCCCGCCGCCCGCCGCTTCGCCGGACGACGTCCTGCTCGTGCAGTACACCTCCGGGACGACGGCACGGCCGAAGGGCGTGCTGCTCACCCACCGCAGCATGTGCGCGGACGCGTTCTTCTCCGGCGCGCGGATGGGCCTGCGCGCGGGCGACCGGTTCCACTCCGCTCGGCCGTTCTTCCACGTCGCCGGCAGCACGCTGTCCGTGCTCGCGTCGCTCCAGCACGCGACCACGCTGGTGACGATGCCGAAGTTCGAGCCCGAGGAAGCGTTGCGGCTGCTGGAAACCGAGCGCTGCACGCACTTCTCCGGCAACGACACCATCGCGCTGCTGCTGCTCAACCATCCCACTCGCGCGCAGCGCCGGCTGTCGCTGCGCGGCGCGTGGGTGGCGGCGTCGCCGACCGTGATCCAGCGGGTCGTCACCGAGCTCGGCGCGCACGAATGTGTTGCGGGATATGGCCTTTCCGAAGCCTCGCCGAACGTCGCGCAGTCGGCGTGGTGGGAGCCGGCGGAAGTCCGGACCTCCGGCGCGATGGCCGTGCAGCCCGGCGTCGAGGTGCGGATCCGCGCGCTCGGCGAAGACCGCGACTGCGGCCCCGGTGAGCCGGGTTCGGTGCTGGTGCGCGGCTGGAACGTGATGGTGGGCTACCTCGACGACCCGGTGAAGACGGCCGAGACGATCGACGCCGACGGCTGGCTGGCCACCGGCGACGTCGGCCTGCTCGACGAGACCGGCCGGTTCCACTTCACCGGCCGCACCAAGGACATCATCCGCGTCGGCGGCGAGAACGTCGCGCCCGCCGACATCGAGGACACCCTGCACCGGCATCCGCTGGTCCGGCAGGCGGCGGTCGTCGGCGTCCCGGACGCGCGGCTGGTGGAGGTGCCGTTCGCGTTTGTCGTCGTGACCTCCCCGGAGGTCACGGAAGACGAGCTGCTGGTCTGGGCGCGGTCGCGGATGGCGGGCTTCAAGGTGCCTCGGCACCTGCGGATCGTCGACGGCTTCGAGGGCATCGGGATGACCGCCAGCTCGAAGGTGCAGAAGAACCGGCTGGCCGCGCACGCCCGGTCGCTGCTGGAGCGGGCGTGACGCGCATCGAAACGCCGGTGACCCGGCTGCTGGGGATCGACCTGCCGATCGTCCAGGCGGGCATGTCGTGGGCGTCGTCGTGTGCCGCGCTGCCACTGGCGGTGTCGGACGCGGGCGGGCTCGGCGTGGTGGCGGCGGGCCCGATGCGGCTGCCCGACCTGGACCGCGTGCTGACGGAGGTGGCCGCGGGCACGGACAAGCCGTGGGCGGTCAACCTCCCGCTGTACCGCGCCGGGGTGGACGAGGTGATCGACCTGGTGCTGCGGCACGAGCCGCCGGTGCTGATCGCGTCGCAGGGCGGCCCACGGCGGTACCTCGGCCGGTTCCACGACGCCGGGACACGCTGCCTGCACGTGGTGGCCGGGGTTTCCCACGCCCGCAAAGCCGCCTCGGCCGGCGTCGACGGCCTGGTCGTCGTCGGCGCCGAGGCCGGCGGGCACCCGCCGCCCGCGATGGTCGCGACGTCGGTGCTGGTGCGAGCGGTGGCGCGCGCGGTCGACGTGCCCCTGATCGCGTCCGGCGGCATCGCGGACGGCGCGGGCCTGGCGGCGGTGCTCGCCCTCGGCGCGGGCGCGGCCCAGTTCGGCACGCGGTTCCTGGCCAGCACGGAGTCCTCCGTGCACGACGCCTACAAGCAGGCGGTGGTCGACGCCGGGGTCGACACGACCCGCACGGTGGGCCACGGCCTCGGGGTCATCCGCGCCCTGGACAACGACTTCACGGCGCGGATGCTCGCGCTCGAGGCGTCCGGCGCCGAGGAAGCGTTGCGGCGGAAGACGTTCCAGGCGTCGACCCTGCGCGACGCCGCCCTGCACGGCGACGTCGCGGAGGGCAAACTGGAGGCCGGCCAGTCCGCCGGGCTCGTCGACGAGGTCCTCCCGGCGGCGGAGATCGTGGCCCGGATCGTCCGGGAGTACCGGGCGGCACGCGCCGGCCTCCCGCCGATCACCTGAACGTCACACCGCGGCGATACTGTCGGGCGTGCTCGAACAACCGCCCCATCGGATCGGGTTCGCCGTGACGTGCTGGTTCCTCGCGGTGCTCGGCGGGGCGGGCGCGTACTGGTTCGGCTCCGCGGCGGCGGCAAGCACCGGCTCGTGCGAGCCGGACGAGACCGTCTTCCCGTGCACCGAGGCCGGGCCGCACATCGTCTTCTGGCTGCCCCTCCTCGGCTGGCTCGCGGCGATCCTCCTGGCCTGGCTGGTGGGCGCGGTGCTGATCCGGCAGCGCGTCACCCGGTGGCTGAGCCTCCCGGTCGCCGTTGTGGTCTACGCCGTCGGGATGACCGCCGACTGGTTCCTCGCGGTGCGGTGACCCCGGCGTTTCGCTTCGCCGAGCTGATCCTCGACGGCGGGGCCGCTCCGCGCCGAGCTGGCGTCGCACGGCGTCGAAGCGGCCTAGGAGCGCTCACTCCGTCGCGGTCGCCGCCGCCACGATGACCTCCGCGACCACCTCCGGCTGCGACACCGCCACCGCGTGCGAGGCGTCGATGTGCCGGACCGTCGAGGACGCGCGCTCGGCCATGAACTGCTGGGCCTGGGCCGGGATCGCGTTGTCCTGGTTGGCCACCAGCGTCCACGAGGGCAGCTTCGTCCACGCCGGGGTGCCTTCGAACGGGGCGGCCAAGGCCTGCTGCGCGACCGGGCGCTGGGTGACCGCCAGGACCGCCGCGGTGGCCGCCGGGACGTCGGCCGCGAAGACCTCGGCGAAGTCGGCCGGCTTGATGGACAGCTCGGGCTCGCCGTTGTGGACCAGGACGTTCGTGGTCTCCGGGCCGAGCTTGGCGCCCGGGTAGCGGCCGGACAGCTCGAAGACGCTCTCTCCCGCGTCGGGCTGGAATGCGGCGATGTAGACCAGCGCCCGGACGTTCGGCGTCTCGGTCGCCGCCCGCGTGATCAGCGCGCCGCCGTAGGAGTGGCCGGCCAGGACGACCGGGCCTTCGACACCCTTGACGACGTCGGCGACGTACGCGGCGTCGGACTCCACGCCGCGCAGCGGGTTGGCCACCGCGACTACGGGATAGCCCTGTTCCTGCAGCTTCGAGACGACGCCGGTCCAGCTGGAGGAGTCGGCGAACGCGCCGTGGACCAGGACGACGGTGGGCTTGCTCATGGCTGGCTCCTTAGAGAGAATGATCGGTCTTTCTGTCAGCTACTCTGGCGCGCCGACCCCTGGAGCGCAATGTGACGAAGCCGATCTGGCAGAACGATCAGTCTTTCTCTATGCTCGCGGGATGAAGTCCGGCGAGGTGCACCCGAAGGACCGGCTGCTCGCGACCGCGTCCCGGCTGTTCTACGCCGAAGGCATCCACGCGGTGGGAGTCGAGCGCCTGGTCTCGGAGGCGTCGGTCACGCGGGCGACGTTCTACCGGCACTACCCGACCAAGGACGACCTGGTGGCGGCCTACCTGACGACGACGAGCCGCCAGATCCGCGCGGCGGTCGAGGCGGTGAGCGCGGGCAAGCCGCCGCGGGAGGCGCTGGCCGCGACACTGGGCGTCGTCGGCGACGCGACGTGCGGAGAAGACTTCCGCGGCTGCCAGTTCCTCAACGCGGCGGCGGAGTTCCCCGACCCGGACCACCAGGTCCGCCAGGTGATCGACGACCACCGCACGTGGTTCTTCGGCGTGCTCCGCGACCGGGCGGCGGCCGCGGGTCACCCGGACCCCGACCACGCGGCCCGCGTGCTGGTCCTGTTGCGGGACGGCGCTTTGCACGGCGGCGAGCTGGACGACGCGGAAACGGTGCGCGCGACGCTGCACCGGGCGGTGGAGGACCTGCTTCCCGCCTGAGTCAGCGGGCATCAAGCCTTCCGACCTGCGTGAACCCGGCAAAACTAGGCCGAACGGGTTACCTTGGGCGCGGAGGAGGTCGCGCATGGCTGAGCACGAAGTCCCGGCCTGGGTCGAGCCGATGCTGGCCAAGGCCGACGGCGGCCGGCTGCGCAGCGGCCCGGAGTGGGCCTACGAGTACAAACTGGACGGCTACCGCGCGGCCATGCGCATCGGCCCGGCCGGCACGACCGTGCTCACCAGCCGCAACAACATCGACTTCACCGCCGAGTTCGCCGACCTCGCCGGTGTCCTCGCCCCCGCGCTCGACGGCCAGGCCGCCTACCTCGACGGCGAAGTCGTCGTCTACGGCGAAGACGGCCGGATCGACTTCGAGCTCATGCAGGAACGCCGTGGCCGGTACGTCCGGCACCAGAGCGCCACCGTGGCCAAGCCGTTCGACGACCTCCCCGTCCGGTTCCTCGCCTTCGACCTGCTCCGGCTCGGCGACTGCGACCTGCTCAAGGCGCCCTACGACGAGCGCCGCAAGCTGCTGGAAAGCCTGCCGATGCCCGATCCGTACCGCGTGTCCGTCGTCCGCGCGGTGACCTTCGACGAGCTCGACGCCGACCGCCGCACCCCCGCCGACTTCCTGGCCCACGCCGCGTCCGCCGGCTACGAAGGGGTCGTCGCCAAACTGCGCAACTCCGCCTACGTGCCCGGGCAGCGGCCGGACTCCTGGCTCAAGCACCCGCTGATCCGGACGCAGGAGGTCATCGTCTGCGGCTGGCGGCCCGGCCAGCGCAGCTTCACCGGCACGCTCGGCGGCCTGCTGCTCGGCGCGCACGACCCGGACTCCGGCGACCTCGTCTACATCGGCGACGTCGGCACCGGCTTCTCCCAGGCCGCGCGCGCCGACCTCGTCGAGCGGCTGACACCCCTCGAACGCCGGACCCACCCGTTCGTCACGACACCGCCGCGCGAAGACACCGTCCGCGCCCGGTGGGTCGAGCCGCGGCTGGTCGGGGAGATCGTCTTCCGGCAGTTCACCCGCGCCGGGCGCGTGCGCCACACCGCCTGGCGCGGCCTGCGGGCCGACAAGAAGCCCGACGACGTCCTCGCGCCGCGGGCGGTCCCCGTCGCCGACCCGCCACCCCCACCGCCCGAGCCGGTCGGGCAGCGGATCACCGTGCAGGCGGGCAACCGCCGGCTGACGCTGTCCAATTTGGACAAGGTGCTCTACCCCGCGGACGGGTACACCAAGGGCGAGGTGATCAACTACTACTCCCGCGTCGCGCCCGTCCTGCTGCCGCACCTCGCCGGGCGGCCGGTGACGTTCATCCGCTACCCCCACGGTGTCGGCGGTGAGAAGTGGTTCGAGAAGAACGTCCCGAACGGCGCGCCGGGGTGGCTGCGCACGGTGCGCCTGCCGAGCACCGGCTCCCGCGGCAGCGGCGGCACGATCGACTACCCGCTGCTGGAGGAGCTGCCGGCGCTGGTGTGGGCGGCGAACATGGCGGCGCTCGAACTCCACGTTCCACAATGGACGGTCGTCGGCTCCGAAAAGCAGCCGCCGGACCGCCTGGTTTTCGACCTCGACCCCGGCCCGGGCACGACGATCGTCGACTGCGCCCGCGTCGCCGAACGGCTGCACGACGTCCTCGTCGCGGACGGGCTCACGCCGTACGCGAAAACCTCCGGCTCCAAGGGAATGCAGCTGTACTGCGGCATCCGCACCGACGACCCCGCGGCGCCGTCCGCGTACGCGAAGAAGCTCGCTCAGCGGCTGGCGCGGGAGACGCCCGAGACGGTCACCGCGGTGATGGCCAAGGCGCAGCGGAGCGGCCGGGTGTTCATCGACTGGAGCCAGAACAACCCGGCCAAGACGACCGTCGCGCCGTACTCACTCCGCGGGCGCGACCACCCGACGGTGTCGACGCCGATCACGTGGGACGAGGTCCGCGCCTGCCGCCACGTGCTGCACCTGACGTTCACCGCGGACGAGGTCCTCGACCGCGTCGGCGAGCTCGGTGACCTGCTGGCCGGGCTCGACCAGAGCCGCGGCGCCATGCCTTCCGGGGCATGACGGCATACCACTTTTGATCTTCGACACCGCGACTTCCCGGTCATAGCTTCGAAAGAGGCCGACCGAGGAGGACGCGTGACAGCGAGGACGAGCCCCGCCGGGTGGGTGCTGCGGGCGGTGGCCGCGGCGCACGTCGTGGTGATCGCCGGGCAGCCGGTGTTCGCCGGGGTGTACCTGAGCGGGGACTACGACGGCCTGCGGCTGCACACGATCGGCGCGGACGTCGTTTCGTCGCTCGCCTACGTCCAGCTGGTCGTCACGATCGTCGTCTGGGCCCGGCTTCGGCGGGCCTGGCCGTTCCTCACCACCGTGCCGCTCGTGGCGGCCGAGACGGTCCAGTACTTCGCCGGGCTGGACGGCGCGCTGTGGCTGCACCTCCCGCTCGGGGTCACGACCATCGCGGCCCTCGTCGTGCTGACCGTCGCCGTGTGGCGGCGGCCGCTCGCGCGGGAGGCCGCCGATGCGTGACGGACTCACCCGCCGCCAGGTTCTCGGCCTCGGCGGCGCCTTCGGAGTGCTGGCGGTCACCGGGTTTTCGACGGCTGCCGCGCTGGCCCGGCGGCCGCCCGTCACCGGCGCCGAGCTGCGCAGCGCCGTGCCGCTGCCACCCGCGTTCCAGGTGCCGCTGCCGGTTCCCGCCGTGCTGAAGCCGACCAGCCCCGGCCGTTACGAGATCACCCAGCGCGTCGCGGAAGCCGAGGTCCTGCCCGGGATCCGGACACCGCTGTGGACCTACGACGGCACCTTCCCGGGGCCGACGATCGAGTCGCGCCGCGGCCGCCCGATCACCGTGACGCACCACAACGAACTGCCCGTGCCGACCGTGGTGCACCTGCACGGCGGGCGGACGCCGGCGGAGTCCGACGGTTACCCGACCGACCTCGTGCTGCCCGCCGGCTGGACGAGCCATCACACGATGCCCGATCCGCGGGCGGTCACCACCACCCGGACCCGCGACTACACCTTCCCGCTGGACCAGCGCCCGGCGCTGCTCTGGTACCACGACCACCGGATGGACTTCACCGCTCCCGCGCTCTGGCGCGGCCTCGCCGGGCTGCACATCGTCCGCGACGACGCCGAGGACGCGCTCGGCCTGCCCGCGGGGGCACGCGAGCTGCCGCTGATGATCACCGACCGCGCCTTCGCCGCCGACGGCACGCTCGACTACCCCTCGGTGGACGCCACGCTGCGGGAGCGGCCCGGCGTGCGGGAGAGCTTCCTGGGCGGCGTGCTCGGTGACGTCATCCTGGTCAACGGTGCCCCATGGCCGGTGCACGAGGTCGACGCGTCCCGGTACCGGCTGCGGGTCCTCAACGCGTCCAACGCCCGCCACTACGACCTCGAAGCGGTCACCGACGACGGCCGCCGGCTCGCGCTCGTCCAGGTCGGCGCCGACCAGGGGCTGCTCGCCGCGCCCGTCACCCACTCCTCGCTGCCGATCGCGCCGGCCGAACGGTACGACCTGGTCGTCGACTTCGCCGGGATCCCGGCCGGCGGCCGCGTCCGGCTCCTCAATCGGCTCGGGTCCGGGCGCACCGCCGAGGTGATGGCCTTCGTCGTCGCGCGCGCCGCCCGCGACGACAGCCGGGTTCCTGCGGTCCTGTCGACGGACCTGCCGTCCTGGGACCGGCCGGCGCGCACGCGGGAGTTCTCCTTCCGCGCCGGGCAGCTCGCCGACGGGAGCCACGGGTGGCTGATCGGCGGGCGCCCGTTCGACCCGGCCCGCACGGACGTCACCGTCCGGCTCGGCGACGTCGAGGTGTGGCGGCTGGTCGCCGACGTCCACCACCCGGTCCACCTGCACCTGGCCGGGTTCCGGATCCGGTCCCGCGGCGGGCGGGCGCCGCTGCCGCACGACGCGGGGCTCAAGGACACGATCTCGCTGCGGCCCGGGGAAGCGGCGGAGATCGTCACGCGGTTCGACGGGTACCGCGGGCGTTATCTCTTCCACTGCCACAACGCCGAACACGAAGACATGGGCATGATGGCGAACCTCGAAGTCACCTGACACCGGCTGTCGCGGGCCATCCCCCGTCCGGGGTGCGGACGATCCCGATCGTGGGGCCGGTGCGGGTGACGGACCACCGCGCGCACGGTCGCCGCTGGGCCAGACGGGCAAGGCCCGCGGAGCGCGAGTGAAGCTCCTTGTCCAGCGGAAACACTCCTCGCTAGCGTCGACGGCGAGGGGACGACACCGGGGTGCCCGGCGATCCCCTTGCCTGCCAAGGAAAAGGACGAGGAGCTCGCTGATGACCGCTACCGACCAGCCCGTGACCCGCACCGCGTACCAGCAGTCGGTCGCCGACTACTGGAACGCGGAAAAGGATCCGGTGAACCTCCGGCTGGGCGACGTCGACGGTCTCTACCACCACCACTACGGGCTCGGCGACTACGACCCGGCCGTGCTCGAGGCGCCGGAGGCCACGCGCGACCAGGCGATCATCGCGGAGATGCACCGGCTCGAAACGGCGCAGGCCGACGTCCTGCTCGACCACCTGGGCCGGGTCGCGCCCTCGGACCGGCTGCTCGACGCCGGCTGCGGCCGCGGCGGCTCGAGCGTGATGGCCCACCAGCGCTTCGGCTGCCAGGTCGACGGGATCTCCATCTCCGAGCAGCAGGTGCGGTTCGCGAACGAGCACGTCCGGCAGCGCGGGATCGACGGCTCGGTGCGCTACCACCTGCGCAACATGCTCGACACCGGCTTCGAGTCCGGGATCTTCCAGGGCATCTGGAACAACGAGAGCACGATGTACGTCGACCTGCACGAGCTGTTCGCCGAGCACGCGCGGCAGCTCAAGCCGGGCGGCCGGTACGTGACCATCACCGGGTGCTACAACGACGTCACCGGCGGCCGGTCGCGCGCGGTGAGCCAGATCGACCAGCACTACATCTGCAACATCCACGCCCGCGGCGACTACTTCAAGGCGTTGTCCGACAACGGTTTCGTCCCGATCAACGTCGTCGACCTGACGGCGGCCACGATCCCGTACTGGGAGCTGCGGGAGCGGTCCTCGGTCGCCACCGGCGTCGAGAAGCCGTTCCTGACCGCCTACCGCGAAGGCAGCTTCCACTACCTGCTCATCGCCGCCGACCGCGTCTGAGGCAGGGGGCGGTCACGAGGGAGACGACCATGACCGGAACCGCACCCGCGTGTCCACAGTGGACCACCGGCGGGGCCGCGGGGCTGCTGGCGGGACCGTTCGGCCTCGGGACGTCGGCGGCGCGGATCGCGACGCAGTTCGCGCCGGCGCCCGGGCAGGATCCGGCGTACGCGTACCTGCCGTGGGGTGACGGCAGCGCGTCGCCGCTGTACTGCCCGGTGGTGGGCCGCGTCGACGACGGTCTCGCCGCCGAGGTCGACCGGCGGCTGGTCGCGTGGGCCGCGGACTGCGGCTTCACGGGGGCGGGCCTGGACCAGATCGCCGGCGCCGGGTTCGGCCGGCTGGTGATGCTCGCCCACCCCGACTGCGACGACCCCGACCGCCTGCTCGTCGCCGCGCAGCTGAACGCGGTCTGGTGGGCGGCCGACGACTACTACGCCGACGACAGCACGCTGGGCGCGGCGCCGACCGAACTGCCGCCTCGCCTGGCGCTCGTCATGGCGGCCATGGACCCCGTCGCGCCTGCCGGGGAGTTCTCGGCGCCCCTCGACGAAGCCCTGCGGGCGGACCCGATCCTCGTCGGGCTCCACTCGGCGGTCGGGCACCTGGGCCGGCACGGCTCCCCCGTGCTGGTGCAGCGGGTCTGCTACGCGACGTTCTCGATGTTCGTCAGCTGGGACGCCTACGCGGCGTGGCGCCACACCGGCCGTTACCCGCCCGCGTGGGAGTACCTGGCGGCCCGCCAGCACGACAGCTTCTACACCTCGATGACGCTCGTCGACGCTGTCGGCGGGTACGAGCTGGCCGCGCCGTTCTACTACGACCCGCGTGTGCGGGAGGCGATGATGCGGGCCGGGACGGCGTCGGTGCTGGTCAACGACCTGCATTCGGTGGCGAAGGACGCCGCCGACGAGAAGCCGGTCTGCAACATGGTCCTGCAGATCGCCGCGGACCGGGGCTGCCCGGTCGAAGAGGCGGTCGAGGCGACCGTCGAGCTGCACAACAAGATCGTCCACGAGTTCGAGGACGGCCATCGGGAGCTGATGGCCGTCCCGTCGCCGGAGCTGCAGCGGTTCCTCGTGGGTGTGCGTTCCTGGATGGGCGGCGGCTTCACCTGGCACGCCACCAATCCCCGTTACCAGTGACCCGTTCCGACCGAAGCAACTGATTGGGTGGTTCTCGCTGTGACTGTCACCGACCCGGTGGAGACCGAACAGGCGCCGTTGAGCCTCGGACGGGCCGCGGCCCGCACCCTGGCCACCACGACCAAGTCGGTCCCGCAGATGCAGGGCATCTCCTCCCGCTGGCTGCTCAAACTGCTGAACTGGGTCGAGGTCTCCGGCGGCGCCTACCGCGTCAACCGCCGCCTGTCCTACTCCGTCGGCGACGGCCGCGTCACCTTCACCACCACCGGCGCCGACGTCCGCGTCATCCCACCCGAACTCGGCGAGCTCGCCCCGCTACGCGGCTACGACGACGAAGAGGTCCTCACCGAACTCGCCTCCCGCTTCACCCAGCACGAATACCTGCCCGGCGACGCCCTGGTCGAGTTCGGGTCCCCGGCCGAGCAGGTGTTCCTCATCGCCCACGGCAAGATCACCAAGGTCGGCACCGGCGCCTACGGCGACCAGACCGTCCTGGGCACCCTCGCCGACGGCGACTACTTCGGCGACACCACCCTGGTCCGCACCGACGGGATCTGGGAGTTCACCGCCAAAGCCGTCACCACCTGCACCGTCCTGTCCCTCCCCCGGCAGGTGTTCGACGACGTCCTCTCCCGCTCCGAGACCCTGCAGGCGCATCTGGACGCCTACGTTGCGGGTGGGGCCAGTGCCCGCAACGACCACGGCGAAGCCGAGATCTCCCTGGCCGCCGGCCACGACGGGGAACCGACCCTGCCCGGCACCTTCGTCGACTACGAAGCCTCCCCCCGCGAATACGAACTCTCGGTCGCCCAGACGGTGCTGCGGGTCCATTCCCGGGTCGCGGACCTCTACAACCAGCCGATGAACCAGATCGAGCAACAACTCCGGCTGACGGTGGAGGCGTTGCGGGAGCGGCAGGAACACGAGCTGGTCAACAACACCGACTTCGGGTTGCTGCACAACGCCGACTTCGCCCAGCGGATCCCGACCCGGACCGGGCCACCGACCCCCGACGACTTCGACGAGCTGCTCGCTTTGGTGTGGAAGGACCCCGGGTTCTTCCTGGCGCACCCGAAGACGATCGCGGCGTTCGGGCGGGAATGCACCAAGGCCGGGGTGTATCCGGACGCGGTGGACCTGGGCGGGCACCAGGTCCCGGCGTGGCGGGGGGTGCCGATCCTGCCGTGCAACAAGATCCCGGTGACCGAGACCCGGACCAGTTCGGTGTTGCTGATGCGGACCGGGGAGCAGGCCCAGGGTGTGGTGGGGTTGCATCAGACGGGGTTGCCGGATGAGTACCAGCCGGGGTTGAACGTGCGGTTCATGGGTGTGAGTGAGCAGGCGATCATCTCGTATCTGGTGTCGGCGTACTATTCGGCGGCGGTGCTGGTGCCGGATGCGTTGGCGGTGCTGGAAAGCGCCGAAATCGGCCGGGAGAGCTGAGACCCGTGACGGTCACCGAAGAGGCGTCCGTGCAGCTGTCGCTGAGCGTCACAGCCGCACGGACCCTCACGACGACAACCAAAACCCTGCCGCAGATGCGCGGCATCACCACCCGCTGGCTGCTCTCCCAGCTGCCCTGGGTCGACGTCCCCGCCGGCTCCTACCGCGTCAACCGCCGCCTCACCTACACCATCGGCGACGGCAAAGTCAGCTTCTTCACCACCGGCTCCCGAGTCCAGGTCGTACCCGCCGAACTCACCGAACTCGAACTCCTGCGCGGCTTCGGCGACGAACAAGCCCTGGCCGCCTTGGCGGACGCTTTCGAACAACGTGAGTACGAACCCGGCGCCACCCTACTCACCGCCGGCGAACCGCTCGACACGCTGATTCTCATCGCCCACGGCAAAGTCACCCGCCACGGCCGCGGCGAATACGGCGACGAAACCACGCTCGGCACCGCCACCGACGGCGACCACCTCGGCGCCGAACTGCTCGCCCGCGACAACACCACCTGGGCGTTCACCGCCCGCGCCGCCACCCGCGTCATCGCCCTCGTCCTGCCCGCCACCACCTACGCCCGCCTCAACGGCCGCTCCGAATCCCTGCGCGCCCACGTCGCCGAAGCGATCAGACGGCCACGGAAACCGCAGAACCCCAAAGGCGAAGCCAACATCGACCTCTCCGCCGGCCACGACGGCGAACCGATCCTCTCCGGCACCTACGTCGACTACGACCCCTCACCCCGCGAATACGACCTCGCCGTCGCCCAAACCGTGCTGCGCGTGCACAACCGCGTCACCGACCTCTACAACCAGCCCATGAACCAGCTCGAACAACAACTGCGGCTGACCGTGGAAGCGTTGCGGGAACGGCAAGAACACGAACTGGTCAACAACACCGACTTCGGGCTCCTGCACAACGTCGACCTCAAACACCGCCTCACCACCCGCACCGGCCCACCCACCCCCCTCGACCTCGACGACCTGCTCTGCCGACGCCGCAAAACCAAGTTCTTCCTCGCCCATCCGCGCGCGATCGCCGCGTTCGGGCGGGAATGCACCGCCACCCGCGTCTACCCCGACACCGCCCTGCTCGACGGGAAACGCGTGATGGCCTGGCGCGGCGTCCCGATCCTGCCCTGCGACAAAATCCCCGTCACCGACACCGGGACAACCTCGATCCTGGCCATGCGCGTCGGCGAAGACGACGCCGGCGTCATCGGCCTCCGCCCCAAAGACCTGCCCGACGAATACCAACCCGGGCTCAACGTCCGGTTCATGGGCATCAACGACCGCGCGGTGACCTCGTATCTGGTCAGCGCGTATCACTCCGCGGCCGTCCTGGTCCCGGACGCGCTCGGCGTGCTCGACGACGTCGAAATCGGGCGCTAACCCTTGCGCCCCAGGAGGTGGAACACACGGCTGAGCGCGCGGTAAGGGTCGCGGCGGCCGGCTTCGAACTCGACCGCCGCCACCCGCTCCGCGTCCGCGGGCTCGGGTTCGGTGCCACCGAACCCGAGCCAGTCGACGAACAGCCAGACTCCGTACCAGTCCAGCGGTTCCACACCCCGGCTTCGCAGGATCTCGCTCAGTTCCTCGACCGTGTCGGCGCGGGTCGGCACCCCCAGCACGCCGATCTCGGTGGTGCGGTCGAACGCCGCCAGGGCGTCGTCCCACCGCTGTTCCAGCGCCGGCCGCACGGCCATCGTGTGGGCGTTGCCCGTCATGATCGAGACCAGGCCGCCGGGAGCGGCGCACCGGCAGAGCTGCTCGACGAGCGGCTCCGGCCGGTCGAGGTACCCGAGCACCCCGTGGCACAACACCGCGTCGAAGTGCCTCCCCTGCACGGCTTCCTCGGCGTTCTCGCCCGAAGCGTGCACAAACGTCACTCTCGGACGGATGGTGTCGGTCAGCCGCTCGCGAGCCTTGTCCAGCATCGCCTCGGACGGGTCGAGGAGCGTCACGTCGTACCCGGCACCGGCCAGCGGGAACGACTGGTGACCGGCGCCGCCGCCGACGTCGAGCACCGTCGCCGGTGGTGGCGGCAGATGCTCCAGCAGCTGGCGGTGCAGCACGTACGTGCGCACGCGCCCCTTCACCGTCGCGTAGGCGCCGTCGGCGAACTGGCCGGCCAGGGCGGCCCAGGTGTCCTCGCTCACCGCACCAAACTACCGTTCACACGCTCCGATTTGCGCCCAACGCAATCATCTATTGCCAAAATTGCGTGGCATGAACACCGTCGCAGCTCCTAACTTCGGACTTGTCCCGAGTTCCCCGAAGAAGGAGCAAGACATGCACGTGTTCGTCACCGGAGCGACGGGGTGGATCGGCACGGCCGTCGTCAACGAGCTGCTCGGCGCCGGGCACGAGGTCACCGGCCTCGCCCGCTCGGACGACGCCGCGCTGGCCCTCGGCAAGAAGGGCGCGCGGGTCCGCCGCGGCGACCTCGACGACCTCGACGGCCTCCGCGACGGCGCGCTCGACGCCCACGCCGTGATCCACCTCGGCAACAAGCACGACTGGGCCAACCCCGCGGAGAACAACCGCACCGAGCGGGCCGCGATCGAGACGATGGCCGGCGCGCTCGCCGGCACCGACCGGCCGTTCCTGTTCGCCGGCGCGCTCGCGGGCCTGGTCCAGGGCCGGCCCGCGCTCGAGTCCGACGTCTCCCCCGCCGTCGGCCCGGACTCGATGCGCGGCGGTGGGGAGAACCTCGCGCTCGAGTACGTGGCCAAGGGTGTCCGGGTGGTCAGCGTGCGGTTTGCGCCGTCGGTGCACGGGGCCGGCGACCACGGGTTCCTGGCGGCCATCACCGCGGCGGCCCGCAAGCACGGCGTGTCCGCCTACCCCGGCGACGGCGCCACGGCGTGGTCCGCGGTCCACCGCCCGGCCGCGGCCCGGCTCGTCCGGCTCGGCCTGGAAAGCGCGCCTGCGGGGTCGCGGCTGCACGCCGTCGCCGAGGAAGCCGTGACGACGCGCGAGATCGCCGAAGCGGTCGGGCACACGCTCGACCTGCCGGTGGTGTCCGTCGAGCCGGAGCGAGCCGCGGAGCACTTCGGGTTTGTCGGCCGGTTCTTCGCGACCGACATGGCCGCGTCGAGCGCGGTCACCCGGGAGCTGCTCGGCTGGACACCGACCGGGCCGACGCTGGTCGAGGACATCAAAGCGGGTGCATACGCGTGAAGGCGACCGTGACGGCGTTCATGCTGGTCAAGACGACACCCGAGTGGCTGGCCCTGACCGTCGAGCAGCGGATCGAGGCCTTCCGCACCGAGGTCGTCCCGGTGGTCGAGGAAAAGACGGAGGGCGTCCGGTCGCGCTTCTACGACACCGAGTTCTACTCGGCGCGCGTGACCGACGTCTGGGTCTGGGAGGCCGTCGACCACGACGCCTACCAGCGCCTGGTCGACGCCCTGCGCGAAACCCCCTTCTGGGACCGGTACTTCGAAGTCGCCGAAATCCTCGTCGGGGTCGAAAACGGCTACGCCCGCACCTACGGGACGGACGCCGTCACGACCATCACCACCTAGAGGACAAAACCGGCGGGGAACGGGTCATCGGGATCGAGCAGGTAGGTGGCGGTCCCGGTGATCCAGGCCCGGCCGGAGAACTCCGGGACCACCGCCGGGACCCCGCCGACCGTCGTTTCGCCGACCAGCTCGCCGGTGAACGTCGTCCCGATGAAGGAGCTGTTCTCGAACGGCGTGTGCAGCGGCAGCTCGCCGCGCGCGTGCAGCTGGGCCATCCGGGCGGACGTGCCGGTGCCGCAGGGCGACCGGTCGAACCAGCCGGGGTGGATGGCCATGGCGTTGCGCGACACGCGCGCGTCCGAGCCCGGGGCGAGGAACTGGACGTGCTTGCAGCCGCCGATGAGCGGGTCGGCCGGGTGCTTCGGCGGCCGCTGCTCGTTGATCGCGCCCATGATCGCCAGGCCGGCGGCCAGGATCCGGTCCTTTTCGGACCGTTCGAACGGGATGTCCACTTGGGACAGGTCGAGGATGGCGTAGAAGTTGCCGCCGTAGGCGAGGTCGTAACGCACCTCGCCGAGGCCGGGCACGTCCACCACAGCGTCACGCTCGGCGAGGAAGGACGCGACGTTGCGGAGCTTGACCCGCTCGGCGTGTCCGTCGCGGACCGTGACCTCGGCGTGGACGAGCCCGGCCGGGGTGTCCAGGCGCACGACGGTCGTCGGCTCGGTCACCTCGACCATGCCGGTCTCGACCAGCACGGTGGCCACGCCGATCGTGCCGTGGCCGCACATCGGCAGGCAGCCGGAGACCTCGATGTAGACGACACCCCAGTCGGCGTCGTCGCGGCACGGCGGCTGCAGGATCGCGCCGCTCATCGCCGAATGCCCGCGCGGCTCGTGCATGAGGAACTGCCGGATGTGGTCGAGGTGCGCCATGAAGTACCGGCGGCGCTCGGCCATGGTGTCGCCGGGGATCGGGGCGACCCCGCCGGTCACCACCCGGGTCGGCATGCCCTCGGTGTGCGAGTCGACCGCCGTGATCGCGCGTGAGGACCGCACTACGCCACCCCCAGCGCGTCGAGCGCGCGGCCCATGTCGGCGCGGACCTGTTCGCGCTGGACGTCCGACAGCGGTCCCCGCGGCGGGCGGCACGGGCCGCCGTAGCGGCCGACCAGGTCCATGCCGAGCTTGATGGCCTGGACGAACTCGGTGCGCGAGTCCCACCGGAACGCGGCCACCAGCGGTTCGTACAGCGCCCTGGCCTCGTCGAGCTTGCCGGCGGTGGCGAGCTCGAACAGGCGCGCCGACTCGGCCGGGAAGACGTTGGGGAAGCCGGCGAACCAGCCGGTCGCGCCCATCAGCAGGCTCTCCAGGACGACGTCGTCGGCGCCGCTGATCACGGCCAGCTCCGGGGCGCGTTCGCGGATCTCCAGCACCCGCCGGACGTCCCCGGAGAACTCCTTGACGGCCACGACGTTGTCGATCTGCGCGATCTCTTCGAGAAGGTCTGGCGTGAGGTCGACCTTGGTGTCGAAGGGGTTGTTGTAGACCATCACCGGCAGGCCCACCGACGCCACGGCTTCGAAGTGGGCGACGACTTCGCGGCGGTTGGCGCGGTAGAGCGTCGGCGGGAGGCAGAGGACCCCGTGCGCGCCGTCTTCGGCCGCCGCTTCGGCCCAGTGCCGGGCCTGGTGCGCGCCGGGCCCGTGGACACCGACAACCACGATCCCGTCGGCGCCGACGGCCTCGATCGCGGTGCGGGCGACCCGGCGGCGTTCGTCGTCGGTGAGTGAGGAGTACTCGCCGAGGGAGCCGTTCGGGCCGACGCCGCGGCAGCCGTTGGCGACGAGCCAGCGGCAGTGCTCGGCGTAGGTGTCGTAGTCGACGGCCAGCCCGGCCGGGGCGGTGTCGTCGACCCGGTAGGGCAGCGCGGCCGCGACGACCACACCCCCGAGGTCGCGGGTGCTCATGGGTGGGTCTCCTTCGGGTCGGCGAGCTCGCCCAGGCGGATCGGCTGGGCGATCGGACGGTGGTGGCGCTCGGCGCCGCCGCGGAGCTCGGCGACGGCGGGGCCGCAGATCCGGCCCTGGCAGGGCCCGAGTCCGGCGCGGGTGCCGAGCTTGAGCGCGTGCGGGCCGGCGTCGGCCGCGTCTTTCAGGGCGCGGTAGGTGGTTTCCTCGCAGCGGCAGACGATCGTGTCGTCCCGCAGCCAGCCGGGCCAGGCGGCGCCGACCGGATGGGCCTTCGCGAGCCGGCTCGCGAAGACGCGGGCGCGGTCGCGTGCGTGGCGGAGTTCCGGGCTCGGCGTGCCCCCGGCGGCGGCGCACCCGGCGACCGCGCCTTCGGCCGCGGCTTTCAGCGCGCCGCCGATCCCGGTGATCTCCCCGGCGGCGAAGACGTTGGCGACGGTGGTGCGCTGGTCGTCGCGGACGCGGACAAAACCACCGTCGAGCTCGCACCCGGCGGCGACGGCCAGTTCGGGTTGGGGTGTGAAGCCGTGCCCGACGCAGACGGCGTCGACCTGGAAGGTCCTTTCGGTGCCGGGCACCACGGACCAGTCCGCGTGGACGCGGGCGGTGACGGCCTCGCGGACCCGGTCGTCTCCGCGAGCCTCGACGACGACGCGGCCGAAGCAGTACGGGACGCGGTGGCGGGCGAGCGTCGCCAGGTAGTGGGCCAGTTCGCCGGCCTTTTCGGTGTGGAGGCCCCATCCTTTGAGGACGGTCGTGGCGCGGTTGGCCTCGAGAACGGCCGCGACCTCGGCCCCGACGTCCAGGAGCGATTCGGCGACGGGCAGCAGGAAGGGCCCGGCCCCGGCGACGAGCACCCGCCGTCCGACGGCGACCCCGTCCCCCTTGGCCAGCGCCTGGGCGGCGCCCGCGGTGAAGACACCGGGGAGCTGCCAGCCGGGGAAGGGCAGGGTGCGGTCGTGGGCGCCGGTGGCGAGGACGAGTGCATCGGGCTCGAGGACGAGTTTTTCGCGGCCGGTTCCGTCGGGTTCGCCGCGCAGGACGTGGACTTTCCGGTTTTCGAGGGCCCAGACGGTGGTTTCGGGCAGCCAGGTGCAGCGCTCGGGCACCGGGCGGCGCGGCGTCCGGCCGGCTGGCTGCCGGACGGCGGGCAGGGTCCGGTGGAACTGACCGCCGGGGGCGTCGGCCTGGTCGAGAAGGGTGACTTCGGCCCCGGCGGCGAGCGCGTGTTCGGCGGCGGCGAGCCCGGCGGGCCCGGCGCCGACGACGAGGACGTGGGTCATGCGTCCTGCCTCGACTGGGTGCGGATGTCGTCCCCGTCGGCGGCCCGGCGACGGCAGGCCCGGACGTCGGGGACGCCGTTGACGGTGAGGAGGCAGTCGAAACAGGCGCCGATGCCGCAGAAGACCCCGCGCGGCGCGCCGGAACGGGTGGTGCGCCAGGAGGTCCGGCCCGCGGCGAGGAGGATCCCGGCGACGGTTTGGCCCGCGATGCCGGGGACGGGCACGCCGTCGACGGTGATGTGGATCGGGATGTCGATGCGGGGGATGGTCATGCTGCAGCCTCGGTGAGCAGGAGGTCCGCCGGATCTCCGGTGCAGGGGCGGATGCTCATGCCGCCGCCTCCGCCAGCACCGCCGGGCGGTTCACCGTGAACTCCCCCACCGGCATCGAAAGCTCCACCCCCGTCAACATCTCCCGCAGCAACCGCGCCGTCCCCACGCTCAAGCCGATTCCCGCGCCTTCATGCCCCGTCGCATGCCAGAGTCCTCCCAGCCGTGGATCCTCGCCGAGCACCGGCAGATGATCATCGACGTACGGCCGGAACCCGCCGTACACCCGCATCACCGCCGCATCCGCCAGGGCCGGGAACAGCCGCAGCGCCTTCGCCGCGATCGCGCTCAGGGCCGCCGGGTGCAGGCTCTCGTCGAAGCCCACGCGGCGGCGGGACGAGCCGATCAGCACCGTGCCGCCCCGGGTCGACTCCACCACCGCCGACGTCTGCAGCTCGCCCGCGTCCGAGCCGACCGCGCCGACGTAGTCCGCGTCGTACACCTTGTGGCGGACCACTCCCGGCATCGGCGTCGTCACCAGCACCTCGCCGCGCCGGGGCCGGACCGCGATGGGTGCGCCCAGCCGCTCCGAGACCGGCCCCGCCCACGGGCCCGCCGCGTTCACCACCACGTCCGCCGGGATCACCTCGCCCGCCGCGCGGACTCCGGTGATCCGGCCGCCGGTCACCACCGCGCCCGTCACCTCGGTCTCCGGACGCAGCCGCACCCCCGGGGCCGCGCGCAGCAGGGCCAGCGTCGCGCCGGCCGGCTGGACCTGGGCGTCCTCCGGGTAACGGACGGCCGCCGTCACCTCGCGGGTCAGCGCCGGTTCGGCCGCCGCCAGCTCCGCCGCCGACAGCGGCTCGGTCCGCACCCCCGCCGCCGCTTGTGCCGCGGCGAACGCGGTCAGCGCGGCCGCCCCGGCTTCGGTGGTCGCGACGACGATGCCGCCCTTCGGGTCGAACTCGCACTCCTCGCCGAGCGACGCCGCCAGCTCCGGCCACAACCGCGCCGACAGCTGCGCCAGCGCGAGCTCCGCTCCTGGCCCTTTGTCCGAGACGAGGAGGTTCCCTTCACCGTGCGAAGTGGTGCCACCCGCGGGCCGGCCACGGTCGACGACGACCACGTCGAACCCGGCCAGGCCGAGCTCCCGGGCGCAGGCCGCGCCGACGATGCCGGCCCCGATCACCACCACCCGCGTTCGGTTCATCGACCCTCCAGCGTTCGGTATAGCGAACGATCGGAGGGTAGATCTCCGGCGGGAAGGGTGTCAATCCTGCAGGACGGGGTGCGGGCGGCCGTCGAGCCGCTCGTCCGCGCGGTACTGCAGCAGCAGGACCGAATGCACCGGCGCCTCGAGCGCGGTGTAGCTGTGCGGCTCGCGGGCGTCGAAGGCGACGTAGTCCCCGGGCCCGAGCTCGACGGTCCGTCCGGCCACCTCGACCCGCAGCCCGCCGGTCTGCACGACGGTGTGCTCGATCCCGACGTGCCCCTGCGAGCGCTGCGGCGCATCCCCGCGGACGAGCTGGTCGTACACCTCGAACACGCTGTTGTCGGCTTCGATCCGGCGCAGCGGCCGCAGGTCGACACCCTCGCCGCGGAGCACCTCGACATCGGCGGCGCGCACCACGGTCAGGCCGCCGCGCGGCCGGTGGTCGAGCAGGTCGGAGATCGCCACCTCGAGGACCCGCGACAGGCTGAACACGGTCTCGATCGTCGGGTTCCCGGTGCCGGCCTCCAGCTGCGACAGCGTCGCCTTGCCGATGCCCGACTGCCGCGACAGCTCCGAAAGCGACAGCCCGCGCGCGGCCCGCGCCGCGCGCAGGTTCACCGCCAGCATGTCCCGGATGGACGGCCCGCCGTCTTCTGCCACCTTCTGCCCGCCGTTCGGTAAAGCGTACATCTTGCCGGTCCTCCGTTCGGCTTACCGATCGAAGCCAGCGTCATGATGCCACGTCGGGGCCGCTCAGCGTCGCCTCCAGCTTCGCGAGCAGGCCGGTGAGAGCGTCGTGCTCGGCCGCCGTCAGCGCGGCGATCAGGTCCGCTTCGTGGTCGAGTAGCCGGCGCACGGTCGTTTCGATCAGCTCGTGCCCGGCGTCGGTGAGCCGCACGGCGACCGCGCGCCGCGACGCCGCGGACGGCGACCGTTCGACGAGCCCCGCCTGCTCGGCGCGGGTGATGCGCTGCGAGATCGCGCCCGCGGTGACCAGCGTCCGGTGGGTGATCTCACGCGTCGTGAGCTCGTACGGCGGCCCGGCGCGCCGGATCACGCTCAGCAGGTCCAAAGTGGACGAATCGATGTCCAGTGCGGCGAGGGTGCGCCGCCGGTCGTCGGCGAGGAGCTTCGCGATGCGCCAGACCGGCGTGATGATCTCGATCGACCCGGTGCGCACGCCGGGCAGCTCCCGCTGCCAGGCCGCGGCGATGTCGGCCGCGGGCCACCGCAGGATCGCGTCCATCGGGTAGCCGTCGTTGGACATCCGCGCTCCCTCGTTGCTACGTTTAGAGCTAAACATAGCAGAGGAGGGCCTTCATGAGCCGGACAGTGCTGGTCACCGGCGGGAGCAACGGCCTCGGCAAGGCGGTGGCCGCCCGGTTCCGCGCGCACGGCGACACCGTGGTCGTCACCGGCCGCGACACCGAACGCCTCGGCCGCACCGCCGCGCAGCTCGACGTCCGCGCGATCCCGTGCGACGGCACCGATCCCGCGCAGGTCACGCACCTGGCGGACGAGCTGGGCCCGGACCTCGACGTCGTGGTCAACATGGCGGGCGGCAACACCGACTTCGTCCCCGCGGACACCACCGAGTCGGGTCTGGAGCAGGTGCTCTCGGCGTGGCGGGCGAACCTCGACGCCAACCTGCTCAGCGCCGTGCTCACGACCACGGCCGTGCTCGGCAAGCTGCGCCCGGGCGGCTCGATCGTCAACGTCGGGTCCATCGGCGCCGAGTACGCCGCAAGTTCTTACGGCGCCGCGAAAGCCGCGCTCGCGGCGTGGACCGCCGGGCTCTCGGCCCAGGTGGGCCCGAAGGGCCTGACCGCCAACCTGATCTCCCCCGGCTACATCGCCGAGACGGACTTCTTCCACGGCAAGCTCAGCGACCAGCGGCGCACGGCCCTGATCGGCAAGACCCACAACGGCCGCGCCGGACGGCCCGGCGACATCGCGGAAACGACGTTCTTCCTCGCCTCCGAGGGGGCGCGCCACATCACCGGCCAGACCCTGCACGTCAACGGCGGCGCGCACACCACCCGCTGAGCCTCAGCCGGCCCGGCGGGCGAAGACCATCCCGATGTCGGCCGCCTCCTGGACGGTGTCCTGCTGCGCCTCGACGGTGAAGCCGCGCGCGGTGAACACGTCGCGGACCAGGTCGCGGTTGCGCGCCCAGCCTTCGACCTCGACGACGGCCTGGCGCACCAGCGGCCAGTGCCGGTCTTCGATGCCCCGCAGCACGTCGAGCTCCGCGCCTTCGACGTCGACCTTGAGCAGGTCGATCGCGGTGATGGCGTGCTCGTCGAGGACCGCCGACAGCGGGCGGACGCGGACCCGGTGCGTCTCGAGCTCGCGCATCACCCGCAGCTTGCGGCCGACGAGCCCGCGCAGCACCGGGCCCGGGACCCGGCGCGCGGCCGGGCTGCCCTGGCGGATCATCTCGACGATGCTGGCCGTGACGCGCTTGCGTTCGGCTTCGACGTTGCCCGCGTCCCGCAGCGACGACGAGAAGATCGTCGCCGCCGGGAAGTAGCTGAACGAGAGCTCGTCCTCGGCCGCGGCGAGCCCGAACGGCAGCGCGGTCAGCCGGCCGCCGAAGAAGTCGCGGGCGTTGCGCGCCAAGGTCTCGTGGAGCGGCGGCAGCGGCTCGAAGGCGAAGATCCGCACGTCGCCGTCGAGCCGCTCGTAGACGGCGGCCGAGAAGACCCCGACGTTGGCCCCGACGTCCAGGACGGTCGCCCCGGGCGCGAGCTCGACGCCGTGGGCGAAGTAGCCGCCGACCTCCTCACGGAGGAAGGAGACTTCCCACGGGTTGATGCTGTGGAGGGCGATCGTGTCCATGGTCACGCGCAGAGGACTACCAGCACCGGCGGCCGAGGTCCAGCCTCCGGGCGGCCGACGGAACTTAAGTCGGGGTCGGCGCGCCGCCGCGGGTCCGCCTAGATTGGCGGCATGACCTCCACCGCCGAGAAGGCCACCCTCCTGCAGGAGCTGCACGCCGCGCCGGAGCTGCTGCTCGTTGTCAACGTCTGGGACGCGATCACCGCCAAGGTCGTCGCCGAAACCCCGGGCACGAAGGCCCTCGCGACCCCCAGCCACGGCATCGCCGCCTCGCGCGGCTACCCCGACGGCGAGAAGATCCCGCGCGACGAGATGATCGCCGAGGTCGCGCTGATCGTCCGGACGGCGGGCGACCTGCCGGTGTCGGCCGACCTCGAAGCCGGCTACGGCGACCCGGGCGGCACCATCGCCCGCGCGATCGAAGCGGGCGCGGTCGGCGCCAACCTGGAAGACCAGATGAAGCCGCTGGCCGACGCGGTGAAGGCGGTCGAAGCCGCCGTCGCGGCCGCGCAGTCGGCGGGCGTCGACTTCGTGCTCAACGCCCGCACCGACGCCTTCCTCAAGGTCGCCGACCCCGAAGAGGCGCTGGCCGAGCCCTCACCCGCGGCCGCGCGTACCTCGACGCGGGCGCGTCCAACTTCTTCGTCCCCGGCAAGCTCGACGAGAGCCAGGTCGCGCGGCTCGTCGAGGCGCTGGGCGAGCGCAAGGTCAACCTGATCGGCATCCCCGGCTCGATCCCGCTGGCCCGCGCGCAGGAGCTCGGCGTCTCCCGCGTGTCGTACGGCCCGTGGAGCCAGAACGTCGCCTTGACCGCCCTGGCCAAGCTGGCCGAGGACGTCTACGCCGGCGGCGGCCTGCCGGCGGACACCCGCAAGCTCAACTGAGGGCGGGGGTCACTCACCCTGCCGATTCAGCGTTCGGCGGCGCCGGACCAAGCACCACACGACCATCGGGACCCAAGCCGCGGTGGTGACGAGCAGCGTGCCGAGGACGCGGGCGCCGGCTCCGAACGAGGCGACGTGATCGGTGTTGCCGATGGCGAACACGACCGAGCCGGCCAGCCGCACACTCCATTCGAAAGCGGGCCAGCCGTTGTGGGGCGCCAGCCAGTCCCAGTCCGGCGGTCCCCACGTGAACACCGCGCTCGTCACCACCGCGTAGCACGCGCCACCGAGAAGAACCACGGTGGTTCCCGCGCGGTAGATCTCCCTGTCCACGACGACGACCAGCCAATACAAAAGCAACGCGGCGGCTCCGAAGAACATGCCCGAGACCAGCAGCTGCCACGGTCCCGCCCAAGACGACTTCGGAGGCCCCTGGAACGTGCTCTCGACCGTCGCGATCACGCCGAGCAGCGCGGTGACCCCGCCGGCGAACGCCCAGGACTCGGCCCAGTCGTGGCGTCGGCGGCGCGCCCGGACCGGGCCGCTGAACCGGTGGACCGGCGGCGGCTCACCGAGCCCGGTCTCCTGGTGTTCCGCGGCGGCCTTGACCGCGTTGATCATCTTGGCGGCTTCGTCGCCGCCGTACTCGACTCGGACCTTGCGCTCGCCGAGTTCGAGCTCGCCCCGCCACCCCTGCACCGACAGCGTCACGAGAGTGTCGTACGGGATGGAGCACGGGACCGGTTCGCTTCTCAAGACGACTTCCCGGTCGGTGAAAACAATCTTCTTCCTCCCGAACTCCGCCACCCCGATCACCTCGGACGAGACACGGGCCGAGCGGCCGACCGTCGAGAGAATCGATCGGTTGTCGCGAACGAAATACGGCGCGACGTCGATTTTTGTGCCGAACTCGGCGCAGTGCGCGAGAAGTGCGGCGCGGATCGCGGCCGCGCGGTGCTCGGCGTCACGCGGTGCAGTGCTGAGGCGGTAGATCTCCTCATCGCCCACCCACAGCCGGATGTCAGGTTCCGAGGTGACGTCCAGCCGGGCACGAGGTCCGGTGCGTCCGAGGGTGAATTCGCAGTTGACCAGGTTGATGCCGCGGTAAGCGCGCCGCCCGTCGTTGAGAACGACTGCGGCACTGTCGGACAGCGACCGGTACTCGACGAAGTACACCTCGTGGCCATCCGACACGCGCAGCAAACACCTCGATCCGCCGGTCCGGACACGTTCGGCCGTCCACCGCGACTGCGCTTGCCGAAGCGGTGCCGATGGCTTTTCCCGAGCGCCGGGGCGCCGGGCGATCACGATGTCCCCCTCACCCGCGAATTTCAGTTGCGGGGTGATGACGCCCCGCCGCGTCAGCCGCTCGTGGACTTGTGTGTACAACTCGCCGATCGTGAGGTGACCCGTGGCTTCGCCATGACGGAGGACATCGATGATCGCTTCGGTGAACGGGCTGGCCTTGTTCTTTTCGGCGTCACGGGCGAGTTGCGTGGCGCGGCTGCTGGCGAGGACGTAGCGGCCTCGCCCGGCGACTCCGGCCGCGATCTGCGGGACGGACTTGAACGCGCCGCTGTAGCAGCAGTCAAGCACGATGATCACGGTGGTGGCAGCGGACCGATCGATCATCGCGGTGATTTCGGCCGCGCCGAGCGCTGTTGTCAACAATCTTTCGTTCGTGTTCCGGGCGCACAGGTACAGGCCGCCGTTCACGTCGAGCAGACCGTGACCGCTGTAGTACACGAAGACGACGTCATCGCGCGCGGCGGTGGAGAACAGCGTGTCCAGTCCCTCCCGCAGCTCCTGGATCGCGTTGTCCACGAGTGGGACGACGTTCTCTCGCGGGAATAGCCCGACTTCGTCGTCGGTCAGTACCCGTCGCAGCTCCTTGACATCGGTGGCCGGCCCCTCGAGCTTCGCCAGTGAACGCGTGTCACCCGTGAAATGGCCGTTACCGATCAGCAGTGCGCGATAGTGTGGGTCGGCCGCCATCAGCGAGACCCGAGGCGCCTGCTCACGGCGTCGGTGAGCGTGCGGAACGAGGCCTGGTCGACGTTGGTGCCGGAGACCGTCACCGTGTGTTCGGCGCCGTCCTCGCCGGTCCAGGTCACCGACAACGTGCGAGTCTTGTCACGACTGAGCCACGCCCGGAAGCTCGCCACGGCAGCCGTGAGGGCACCGGACGAGCCGAGGGCAAGGATCACGGCGTCGGCCGCACCCTTCCCGCCGGGTACCGGGCGCCCCTCCCGCCGAACCGCACCGACCTCGTCGCGCAACGCGGTGTGCAGGGTCGAAACCTGGTCGAGCCAGCGCGGATCGTCCGGGTCGAACTTCTCCGTGCCTGCCGCGACAGTCAGTTCGGCGCTGCTCTCCACGTCTCCCCCAGTGGCTTGGATCGCCCCAGCATAGCGGCCTCGGTTCGGAAAAGGGGCCGCGCTCAAGGCCGCACCACGTCGACCCGCAGGCCGCCGTCCTCGTCGAGGACGGCGGCCACCCAGCCCTGGTGGGCGGGGGCGATCGAGTGCACTGTGGACAGTCGGAGGCCGGCAGCCGAGGAGCCCGCGGCGGTGGCACTGCCGTTCCCGTTGTGGGCCTGGGCATCGGGCCGGCCGCATGTTCGCGGCTTCGAAGTCCATTGTGGTCGGCGCGTTCGGGCTTTGCGTCGTCGTCGCCGGGGGGTTGAGCTCAGCTCGGGGGGGGGGGGGGGGGGGGGGGGGGGGGGGGGGGGGGTTTTTGCCCCCCCCCCCCCCCCCCCCGGGCCCCCTAACCAGAAAGAAAGAAAAAAACCACCGGAGCCCGTCCCTCCCTCGTGTTGTCCC
>NZ_JBVJOW010000001.1:370996-394422 GCF_055582965.1 Amycolatopsis sp. NPDC104863 | reverse complement strand
TTCTGGTGTCGGGAGCGCGGTTGTGGGGTGGTGGGTTGGTTTTGTTGTTGGTGGGGGGGGGGGGGCGACGCTGGCTGGGGGGAAGAGGGGGGCCGGCCCCCCCCCCCCCCCCCCCCCCCCCCCGCCGTGGGGGTTCGGGGTGCTGGCGGTGGTCGCGATCGGCGTCGGCCTGCTGACCACGCCGGCTTGACAGGCGCGCTCACGCCGTCTATAAAACCATCTGGTTACAAAACCGGAAGGTTATGAATGAGCAGCACACTGGACGCGACGTTCGCGGCCCTCGCGGACCCCACCCGGCGGGCGATCCTCGCCCGCCTGGCGACCGGCGACGCCACCGTCACCGAGCTGGCCGTGCCGTTCGCGATGAGCCAGCCCGCGGTGTCGAAGCACCTGCGGGTGCTCGAACGCGCGGGGCTGGTGAAACGCGGCCGGGACGCCCAGCGGCGGCCGTGCCATCTGGTGGCGGAACCGCTCAAGGCGGCCACGGCCTGGCTGGCCGACTACCGCGACTACTGGGAGGCCAGCTACCGGCAGCTCGACGACCTGCTGAAGGACCTGCAGCCGTGACCGCCCCGCACCGGGGACTGGAGGTCACCGAGGCCGGCGCGACCGGCCTGGTGCTCACCCGCGCCTTCGCCGCTCCCGCCGACCTCGTCTTCGCGGCCCTCACCCGGCCGGAGCTGCTGCGCCGCTGGCACGGCGCCCGCGGCTGGCGGCTGACCGGCTGCGAGGTCGACCTGCGGCCGGGGGGCGCCTGGCGGTTCGTCTCCCACGGGCCCGACGGCGCGGAAATGGAGATGTACGGCGTTTTCCGCGAGGTCGCGCCGCCCGTCCGGCTCGTGCAGACCGAGATCCACCGCGGCTGGCCCGAAGGCGCCGCGGAAGTCACCACCGTGCTGGCCGAAGCCGGCGGCCGCACGACCATGACCGTCACCGTGCAGTACCCGTCACCGGAAATCCGCGACCAGGTGGTGCTCAGCCCGATGCGCCGCGGCGCCGGTGAGTCCTACGACCGCCTTGCCACCCTCCTCGATCACGAGAAACGAGACCCGTCATGAACGAACCCGTCACCGAAGTCCCCGCCGACCCGAGCGCGATCGCCAAGGATCCCGGCAACCCGCCGGTGCTCCCCGGCGCGTTCCTGCTGGAGCTCGTCCCCGTGCCGGTCACCGACATCGACCGCGCCATCACGTTTTACCGGGACAGCCTCGGTTTCACCCTGGACGTCGACGTCCGCCCGGCGGACGGCGTGCGCATCGTCCAGCTGACCCCGACCGGCTCGGCCTGCTCGATCTCCCTCACCGAAGGGGTGCAGCCCCTGGCCCTGCCGCCGGGTTCGATGCGCGGCCTGCACCTGGTGGTCGCCGACATCGAAAAGGCCCGCGCCGAGCTGGTCGAGCGCGGCGTCGAGGCCGGCCCGGTCGAGGACATGGGCGGCGTGTTCTACGTCTACTTCGCCGACCCGGACGGCAACACGTGGTGCCTGCAGCACATGCCGTGGCGGTGACGGAGCCGGTCAGCCGCCGACGTGGATGCCCGGCCTGCGGGCCGGGTCCGTCTCGCTCGTGCGGAGGATCTCCCGGACCACCGGGGCCGTGTCACCGCGGCCCAGGATCAAATACCGGAACAAGTGCCCCAGCGGGTTTCCCTCCGACCACTCGAAGTGGCACTGCGGCAGCACCCCCGTCGCGTCGCGCAGGGCCAGGAGCACCGCCGCGATGGCGTTCGGGGCCGCCGGGCTCTGGGCGCGCAGGATGCGGTAGCCGTCGACCTCGACGCCGCGGACCTGGAGGACGTTGCTGAACTCCGAGGGGTCGACCACGTCGATCTCGAGGAACAGCACGTCCGCCGTGCCGGGCAACGGGTTCATCGCGCGCTGCTCGGCTTCCTTCGCCGTGTACTCCGCGAGGTCGCCGCCCTGGCGCTTGTTCGCGATGATGTGCAGGGCGCCGTCGTTGGCCAGGGAATCGGTGACGAACCGGCGGGCCGTCTCGTCGAACTCGATGCGCTCGGCGCGCAGCTCGGTCGTGCGGGACACCCGGGAAACCAGGGACACCACGATGATGCCGAGGATGAACAGCGCCGAGATGGCCAGGCCGTCCGGCTTCTCGATGACGTTTTCGACCAGTGCGTAGAGCAACACCAGCGTCAGCACGGCGAACCCGATCGCCGCGCCGCGCTGCTTGTGGCGGATCCCGGAGATCGTCACCGCGACCGCGCCGGACACCATCATCGCGAGGATCCCGGTCGCGTACGCGCCGGCCTGGGCGTTGACGTCCGCGCCGAACGCGATCGTGATCAGGACGCTGATCACCGTGTAGACCAGCACCACCGGCCGGACCGCGCGGCCCCACTCCGGCGCCATCCCGTACGAGGGCAGGTAACGCGGCACGATGTTGATCAGCCCGGCCATCGCCGACGCGCCCGCGAACCACAGGATCAGCACACTGCTCACGTCGTAGACCGTGCCGAACGCCTCGCCCAGCTCCTGGTGCGCGAGGTAGGCCATCGCGCGCCCGTTCGCCTCGCCGCCTTCCTTGAACTTCTCGGCCGGGATCAGCACGGTGGTGATGAAGCTCGTCGCGATCAGGTACACCGACATGATCAGCGCCGCGAGCGTCAGCAGCTTGCGGGTGTTGCGGATCCGCGACTCGAGCCGCTCCTCGTCCGTCTTCCCCTCGGCCGCCACCAGCGGCATCATGCTGACGCCGGTCTCGAAGCCCGACATCCCCAGCACGAGCGCCGGGAACGCGATCACGGCCGGGCCGATGATCCCGGTGAAGCCGCCGCCG
Organism: Amycolatopsis sp. NPDC104863; assembly: GCF_055582965.1. NCBI lineage: Bacteria > Bacillati > Actinomycetota > Actinomycetes > Pseudonocardiales > Pseudonocardiaceae > Amycolatopsis > Amycolatopsis sp. NPDC104863. Next base: position 391,630 of record NZ_JBVJOW010000001.1, on the reverse strand, counting down.
TTCGAGGTGAGCGCGTCCGTCCAGCGGGACAGCGCCGCGCCGTCGGAGAAGAGGTCGATGCCGCTCACGATCACCACGGCCGCGTTGAGCAGCAGGAAGATTGCCACGAGCGGGATCGCGACGCCGACGGCCTCGCTGAAGCCGAGCAGGAAGACCCCGCCGAGGATGAGCAGCAGCACGACCGTGATCAGCACGGCGTGCCCGTGGAGGAAGCCCGGCAGGTACGGGTTCTCCAGCAGGTGCACCGACGCGTCCGCCGAGGACAGCGTGATCGTGATGATCCACGACGTCGCGACGAACCCGAGCAGCACCAGGACGAAGATCTTGCCGCGCCAGAACGGCAGCAGGTCCTCCAGCATCGCTACCGACCCCTGGCCGCGCGGGCTCTCCCGGGCGACCCGCCGGTACATCGGCAGCATGCCCAGCAGGGTCAGGGCGACGATCAGCAGCGTCGCCAGCGGGGACAGGGCGCCGGCCGCGAGCGCGGCGATGCCCGGGAGGTAGGACAGGGTCGAGAAGTAGTCGACGCCGGTCAGGCACATGACCTTCCACCAGGCCTGCGGCTTCCCGTGGTCCTCGGCGGCCTCCGGCCCCGCGGGCGCCACCCGCTGCGCCAGCAGCCACCGCATCGCCGGGCCGGACGGCGGCCTCGGGGTCACGGGGCTGTCGACGACGTCCGGAACCGCGAACTCAGGTGTGGTGCTCAAGCTTCGACTCCCCGATCGACGGCGTGCTGCACTCCCGGCCGCCCACAATGCCCGATCCACATCGGACCGGCACACCCGGCCCCGGCCAGGGCCGGCCCGCGCGCGATCCGCAGCGCCACCTGCAGGATCGGCGCCGGGGACCACGCGCCGATCGGCCCGCGGCTTCAGGTCCAGGAAGTCCCCACGACGAAGTCCTCGAACATCCCGGCCGGCCGGCCGAGGGCGCGCTCGACGCCGTCCCCGACCTCGGCGCCCCGGCCGGCGCGCAGGTCCGCCAGCAGCCCGGTGAGCAGGCGCGCCACCGTTTCCGGGACGCCGTGGGCGATCTGGCGCCCGACGAACACCTCGGGGTCGACGTCCGCGTACTCGATCTTCCGCCCGGCCGCCCGCGCGATCAGCGCGACCGCTTCGCCGAAACCGACCGCCCGCGGGCCGGTCAGCTCGTACACCTCACCGTCGTGGCGGTCGGTCGTCAGCGCCGCCGCGGCGACCTCCGCGATGTCTTCGGCGTCGACGAACGGCGCGCGCCCGGCGCCGGTCGGCAGGGTCAGGACGCCGTCGCGGATTCCGGGCGCCCACGGGCCTTCGCTGAAGTTCTGTGCGAACCAGTTCGGGCGCAGGATGGTCCAGCCGGCCCCCGAGTCCCGGACGGCCTGCTCGGCGGCGTGCAGCGGATGACCCTCCTCGCCGGCGCGCGGGGCGGACAGCAGCACCAGCCGCCGCGCGCCCGCCGCCACCGCCTCGGTGACGAACCGCGGGAGGCGCGGCCCGGCCCGCAGGTCGGGTTCCACGAGGTAGACGGCCGTGACGCCGGACAGCACCGGCGCCCAGCCGGCGGGGTCGCCGAGGTCGAACCCGTGGGCGCGCGACGCGATCCGGGCGTGGTCGACGCGACGGGCGAGACGGCGGCCGGTCTTGCCGGTGCCGCCGAGGATCAGGATGGTCATGCCGTCAGCCAACCGTGGCCGCGCAAGACGATCCATGGGAGAAAGTCGATGGTTCCTTTGTCATCGTCTATCGTCGCGCCATGGACGTCCTGAGCGACCTGCTCCACCGGGCCCACGCCACGGACGCGCTGGTCCGGCAGCTGGTCCAGCGGCCGCCGTGGTCGCTCACCTTCACCGACGCCCCGCCGCTCACGCTGGTCGCCACCCTCGACGGGGACGCGTCGGTGCGCGTCGGCGACACCACGCCCGTCCGCCTGGCCGCCGGGGACATCGCGCTGGTCAGCGTGCGTGGTTACACGATCGCCGACGACCCGGCCACGCCGGCGCAGCACGTCATCCGGGGTGCGAAGAAGCACCTCGTCGCCGGGGCGAAGGCGCTGGAACGTCAGGCGCCGCGCACCTACGGCGACGGCTCGCCCGGCGCCACGACCCTGGTGCGGGCCGCCTACGAACTCCGTGGTGTGGTCGCCGGGCGGCTCCTGGAGATGCTGCCGTCGCTGGCCGTCGTCCCCGCCGGGCCGCGGACGCGCGCGGCCCTTTCCCTGCTCTCCGCCGAGGTCGCCCGCGACGAACCGGGCCAGGACGCGGTGGTGCGCCGCCTGCTGGACCTCCTGCTCGTCCTCGCTCTCCGGGCCTGGTGCGCCTCGGCGGAAACGCCGCCGGCCTGGTACCGCGCGCTGGACGACGCCGGGGTCGGCGAAGCCCTGCGCCTGCTACACGCCGAACCCGGCCACCGGTGGACGGTCGCGACGCTGGCCGCCCGCGCGGGGTTGTCCCGTGCCGCGTTCGCCGCGCGCTTCGCGCACCTCGTCGGCGAGCCGCCGCTGACCTACCTCACCGGCTGGCGGATGACGCTGGCCGCGGATCTGTTGCGCGACACCGAAGACACCGTCGCCGCCGTGGCGAAGGCCGTCGGCTACGAAGACCCGTTCGCCTTCAGCGTGGCGTTCAAGCGCGTCCGCGGCGCCAGCCCGTCGGACTGGCGCCGCGGCCGGGAAGCCGTCAGTTCGTGAGCGTCGCCGGGTCGCTGGTGCTCGGCCGGCCCGTCTCGACGTGCCCGGCGAGCCGGCGCAGGAACTTCGGGTCGTGGTCCGACACCACCGTGACGTCGTACCAGTGGTTGTTGCGCCGGGTGTCCACGGTCTCGACGACGCGCGCGCCCGGCCGCAGCAGCCGGGTCGACGACCGCCGGCCGTACGCGTCCTTCACCGTCAGCCGCACCGGGGTGGTGCCGCCGTTGGTCAGGACCAGCGTGAGGTCGTCGTCGTCGCAGCGGACGCTCACCTCGGGCCCGGCGGTCGTGCCGCGGAACTGCCGCAGGAAGCCGTTCGGGCCGTGCGCGGTGACGTCGTACCCACCGGCCGCGGGCAGCTTGGCCGCCAGCGACCGCCCGGCGCCGGCGGTGTAGGTCCGCGGGTCGGCCGCGGGCGAGGTGACGTTGAACGTCGCGCCCGCGCGGCCGTGGTTGGCGAAGGTCACCGTCAGGTTCCCGCCGTCGACACGGGCGTCGGCCGCCAGGTCGTAGGGCAGCGCCCGCGCCGGCCGCAGCCCGCGCTCTTGCTTCGGCAGCACACTCCTGGCCGGGACCGCGGGCACGTAGTCCGGGTGCCGCTCGCGGTCCGGCGGCTCGTACGCCGCGGTGTCCGGCAGCGCCGGCACCCTCGTGTCGGTGCGCTCGAAGTCGAACGCCGAGGTCAGGTCGCCGCACACCGAGCGCCGCCACGCCGAGATGTTCGGCTCGTGCACCCCGAAGCGCCGCTCGACGAACCGGATGATCGAGGTGTGGTCGAACGTCTCCGAGCAGACGAAGCCGCCCTTGCTCCACGGCGACACCACGAGCATCGGGACGCGCTGGCCGAGCCCGTACGGGCCGGCCTGCTGCGCCGTCCCGGTGTAGATCTCCCCCGTGGTGTCCACGGTGGACTGACCGGCCGACGCGTACGGCGGCAGCACGTGGTCGAAGAAGCCGTCGTTCTCGTCGTAGGTGATGAAGACCGCGGTCTTGCCCCACACCTCGGGGTTCGACGTCAGCGCGTCGAGCACCTGCGCGATGTACCAGGCGCCGTAGTTCACCGGCCAGTTCGGGTGCTCGCAGAACGCCTCCGGCGCCGCGATCCACGACACCTGCGGCAGCTTCCCGGCCTTGACGTCGGCGCGGAGGTGGTCGAAGTACCCGTCGCCCGCCTTCGCGTTCGTGCCGGTGCGGGCCTTGTCGTAGAGCGGGTCGCCGGGCTTGGCGTTGCGGTAGGAGTTGAAGTACAGCAACGAGTTGTCGCCGTAGTTGCCCCGGTAGGCGTCGTCGATCCAGCCCCAGCCCCCGGCGGCGTCGAGGCCGTCGCCGACGTCCTGGTAGATCTTCCACGACACCCCGGCCTTCTCCAGGCGCTCGGGGTAGGTCGTCCAGGAGTAGCCCTTCTCGTCGTTGCCGAGGACCGGCCCGCCGCCGGAGCCGTCGTTGCCCGTGTACCCGGTCCACATGTAGTAGCGGTTCGGGTCGGTCGAGCCCATGAACGAGCAGTGGTAGGCGTCGCAGATGGTGAACGCGTCGGCCAGCGCGTAGTGGAACGGGATGTCCTCGCGCGTCAGGTACGCCATGGTGGTCGAGCCCTTCGCGGGCACCCACTTGTCGTACCGGCCCTGGTTCCACGCCGCGTGCGTGTCGTTCCAGCCGTGCGGGAGGTCCTGGATGAACTGCAGGCCCAGGTTGTCCGCTTCGGGGCGGAACGGCAGGATGTCGCGCGTTCCGTCCGACTGCGCCCACACCGGCTTGCCCGACGCGAGCGCGGCCGGGCGCGGGTCGCCGAAGCCGCGCACCCCGCGCAGCGTGCCGAAGTAGTGGTCGAACGACCGGTTCTCCTGCATGAGCACCACGACGTGCTCGATGTCCCGCAGCGTCCCGGTGCGGCGGAGCGCGGGGAGCTCCGCCGCGCGGGCGATGCTGGTGGACAGCGCGGAAAGGGCAGCGGTGCCGCCGGCCAGCTGCAGGAAACGTCGGCGGTTGACGTCCGTCATGGGGACTCCGGGGTTGTCGTGGTGGGAAGCCGGGCCAGTATGGGTCGCTGATCGAGAACCGTTGCCGGGCCCGAGGCTAACGCCGGGCGAAACCCTGGTAAACGGCTGAAGGTCGGGCCCCTACGGCCGATGGCTGGTGTGGGTGAACTCGACGGTGCCGAGCATGGAGTCCCCGGACGTCCCGTTCGTCCGCTTCCGGCCGAACACCAGCACCTTCGCGGGCTCGACGGCGAACACCGCGGAGCCGTGGCCCGACTGGCTGAACCCTTCGTCGGTCACGTCGTAGCGCCAGCTGCCGTCCCATTTGGACAGCCACGCCGCGGCGAGCCGCTCCAGCTTCGACCGGTCGGTGACCCGCCGGGCCTCCCCCTCGACCACGACGTCGAGGGCGTCGTCCCAGGCGTCGCGGCCCGTGGTCAGCACGACGTGGGGGTTCGCGGTCAGGTTGAGGTACTTCTGCTCGGTCGCCCCTGTGCTGAAGTGGACGGCGCCGTCGAGCCACACCGCGACCAGCGGCGTGACGTGCGGGCGGCCGTCGGCGCGCACCGTCGTGAGCCAGCTGATCTGCGCCGCTTCCAGCACGTTCACCGTTTCGGCCCAGCCGATGGCCTCGGTGCCGGGGTCGCTGAACCGTTCGTCGAGCCGGGTCTGCATGGTCACTCCGATCGTCGGTTGCCCACGGATGCGGCGTAGGCGGCTTCCAGGCGCGCCGCGACGGTGGGCCCGTCCGGTGCCGTCGCGCGGCGCGCCTGCGGTCCGAGGTGGGTTTCGCGCAGTTCGTCCATGAAGGCCTCCCACAGCGGCGGGCCGCCGTCGGTGAGGACCGCGGCGCGCGCCGCGTAGGCATCGGCGACCGGCAGGTGCCGGACGCCCCACGCGCTGAGCTGCACCAGCACCGGCACCAGCTCGACGGCCCGCTCGGTCAGGCTGTAGGTGACCTTCTGCTTGTGCGAAGGATCGCCCGCCCGGGTGAGCAGCCCGGTTTCGACGAGCACGGCCAGCCGGTCGGCCAGCACGTTCGACGAGATCCGCTCTTCGCCACCGAGCAGCTCGCGGAAGTGCCGGGCCCCGCCGAACACAATGTCGCGCAGCACGAGCAGGGTCCACCGGTCACCGAAGATCTCGAGCGACAGGTTGATCGGGCACGCCGACCGGGAGTCCTTCCGCACCGCTTCCACCTCACAACTGGTTGCATTGCCGCACCAGTATGAGGCCGTGTCGGACCGCTCGCAAATCGAGAGCGGTTTCAGCCGGGCACGCTGCCGGCGTCGAGGCTGAGCAGCGAGAGCCGGGCGAGCCCGCGGACGTACCGGCTCGCCCGCAGGTCACCGGGCATGACCAGGGTGGGCCGCGGCAGGTCCTCGCCGTTGTAGCGGGTCGCCAGCAGGGCCGCGCAGTGGCCGAACTCGGGGTCGATCTCCGCCAGGGACAACACCACCTGGAAGCCGTCTTCGGACACCGCCAGGACCACGACGGTCAGCCCGGACATCTTGTGCTTCGGGTCCAGCGGGAGCGGGCCCTCGCTGAGCACGTCGTAGAGGTGCACACCCTGCACCTCGTGCCGTTCGCGCCGGCGGCGGGTGACGTACTCGACGTCGAGCCGGACCCGCGACCGCTCGCGCAGCTCGCCGACGTCGATCAGCCGCGACGCGCACCCGGTGCCCGTGACGAGCAGCCGGCCCGACGGCGGGGTGCGCCGCTCCGGGGCGGGAACGGGCGTTTGCATCGTTCCACGCTAGGTCGGCCCCGGAGCCGCGCACATCCTCCGATCAGGCACAGCTTGGTCGCGAATACGGCACGATCAGCCGGGAAACGCCGCAGAAGCGGCGGTTTGGCGCGGGATCAGCGCGCGACGGAGTAGGACTGCGCGCCGGTGCCGGCCAGCTTCCCGCCGTCGACGATGAGGTACTCGTCCCGGATCGGGGTGCCGGCCAGCCACGCCTCGAGGATCTCCCGGGTCCCGGCGGCGTAGCGCGCCTGGGCCGAGAGCGAGCTGCCCGAGATGTGCGGGGTCATGCCGTGGTGGGGCATCGTCCGCCACGGGTGGTCGGCCGGCGCGGGCTGCGGGAACCAGACGTCGCCGGCGTACCCGGCCAGCTGCCCGCTCTCCAGGGCCCGCACGATCGCGTCGCGGTCGGCGATGCGCGCCCGCGCGGTGTTGATCAGGTACGCGCCCCGCTTCATCGTCGCGAGCAGCTCGTCCCCGAAGAGCCCTTCGGTCTCCGGGTGCAGCGGCGCGTTGATCGTCACGACGTCGCAGACCGGCACCAGGTCCGCCGCGCTGGGGTGGAAGGTCAGGCCCAGCTCGCGCTCGAGCGCCGCGGGCAGCCGGTTCCGGTCGGTGTAGTGCAGGTGCACGCCGAACGGCGCGAGCCGCCGCAGCACCGCCGTGCCGATCCGGCCGGCCGCCACCGTGCCGACGTGCATGCCCTCGAGGTCGTAGGAGCGGGAAACGCAGTCGGCGATGTTCCAGCCGCCGTCGAGCACGACCTGGTGGGCAGGCAGGTAGTTGCGGACCAGCGCGAGAATCGACATGACGACGTGCTCGGCGACGCTGATGCTGTTGCTGTAGGTCACCTCCGCGACGGTCACCCCGTGCTCGATCGCCGCGTCCAGGTCGACGTGGTCCGAACCGATGCCCGCGGTGATCGCCAGCTTGAGGTTCTTCGCACGGGCGAGCCGCTCGGCGGTGAGGTAGGCGGGCCAGAACGGCTGGGAGATCACGACGTCGGCGTCGGCCAGCTCGCGGTCGAAGACCGAGCCGGGGTCGTCCTTGTCCGAGGTGACGACCAGGGTGTGCCCGGCCGCCTCGAGGAACCGGCGCAGGCCCAGCTCGCCGGACACACTGCCGAGCAGCGCGCCGGGGGTGAAGTCGAGGCCGGCCGGCGACGGCAGCGTCTGGCCGCCGGGGTACCCGTCGAGCCGGGGAAGATCGTCACGCGCGTAGGCCTGCGGCGGGCCGCCGGCCGGGTCGTCGTACAGCACGCACAGCACCTTTGCCATGTCGGACTCCCGGATCTGCTGGTGTGGAAGGGATGTCCCGACCTTCCTCGCCCGCGGGCCACCCGGTCAAAGCGAAAGTTCCTATCCCGACATAGCCCGCGCCTATCCCGCGTGCTCCCGCAGGATCCGGTCGAGCTCACCCCGCACGTCCACCTCGGCGGCGAGGTCCAGCAGCGCCCGCGCCAGGATCGGCTCGGGGTCGTGGTCGGCGGTCACCAGCCCGATCTGCGGCGCCGGCCCGGTCGTCTCCATCGGGACCACCCGCATACCGGCCGGGGTCCGGAACATGTGCAGCCACGCGTGCGCGATCACGCTCGACCACCGGTGCGTCGCGACGTGGGCGTACAGCGCCGACACGGTGTCCGTCTCGATCTTCGGCACCGCGACCGCGCCGGCCGCGGCGAACAGCCCGTCCAGCACGCGCCGGTTCCGCATCCGCGGGGTGAGCAGGCACAGCGGCAGCGCGGCGACCTCCGCCCAGCCCACCGACGCCCGCCCGGCCAGCACGCCGTCCTCGGGGGTCAGCAGCAGGTAGCGCTCCTCGTACAGCGGCCGCACCCGGACGTTCCCGAGCTCGTCGTCGTCCACATAGGTCATCGCGATGTCCAGTTCGAACTCCGCGAGCCGGCGCGTGATCTCCCGTGAGGACAACGACTCCAGCGAAACGCGCGTGCGCGGGTGCCGTTCGCAGAACGGCGTCGTCAGCAGCGACGCGGCAGTCAGCGCGGTCGGGATCGCGCCGATGCGCAGCACGCCGGAGAGGCTCTCGCGCATGATCGAGAGGTCCTGCCGCAGCGCGTCGCACTCGGCGAGGATGCGGTGCGCCCACGCCAGCACCCGCTCCCCCTCCGGCGTGAACCCGGCGAAGCGGCGGCTCCGCAGCACGATCGGGACGCCGAGCTCCCGCTCGAGCTTCCGGATCGCGGCCGACAGCGACGGCTGCGAGACGTGGCACGCGGCGGCCGCCCGGGCGAAGTGCCGTTCCTTGGCCAGCGCGACCAGGTACTCCAGCTGACGCAACAACATGCTTCAGTATGGCCGGGTTCCCGGCCGGTTCAGCCGGTGGCGAGCGAGATCTCCGTCGACTTGACCAGCGCGACCACCGGGGAGCCGTCCTCGAGGCCCAGGTCCGCGACGGCTTCCCGGGTGATCGAGGCGGTCAGCTCCCCGCCGTCGACGGCCACCTTCACCGTGGCCATCGCCCCGCCGGTGGTGACGCCGGTGACCCGGCCGGGCAGCTGGTTGCGGATGCTGATGCCCTCGACCGGCCCGGTGGCCAGCGACACCTCGGTCGCCTTGACCAGCACGCGCACGGCCGATCCTTCGGCGAGGCCGAGATCTTCGACGGCCTCCCGGGTGACGGCGGCCGTCACCTCCTGCCCGCCGGACAGGCGTGTCTTGACCGTCGCCATCACCTCGCCCGTCGTGACGGCGGAGACCGTCCCGGCGAGCTGGTTGCGGATGCTCAGACCCATGGCCGGGACTGTAGCCGGGCGCGGGCATCGGCGCAGCTCAGAGCCGGGAGACCTGGTGGTGCCCGACGTGCGGCACGACACCGGGTGCACGGTGGTCGCGGGCCGGTCGATGAAGCCGAAGACGACCCGCGCGTCACCGAGGACGACGTCGTCGGCCGGCCGCCGGATTTCCACGATGGTGTAGTCGGCGGTCATGCCAAGCGGTTGGGAGCCGTAGTACTCGGCGAGTCCTCGCGGCCGACGCTGTAGGGGTGCAGGCCCTGGAAGATCGCGTCTTCGGTGAAGAGCCCGGCGACGCGTCCGGGCTCGTGGGCCTCGACCGCCGACTTCCAGCCGTCCAGCACGGTGGTGAGGATTTCCCGTTCGGTGCTCATGCCGTTCCTGTGCCGCGGTGGTTCGTTCTGAGGCGCGGCCTCCCACCGGACCGGACGGTCAGCGTGCGGCCAGCACCACCAGATCGCGGCCCGCTTTCTTGCCCGCGTACAAAGCGTTGTCCGCCGCGCGGATCAGATCGTCCAAACCGGACTCCGCCGGGCCCGGGTACAGCGCCGCGCCGATCGTCGCCGACAGTTCCACCAGGTCGCCCGAAGGCGCGGTGATGCGCAGGGCCCGGATGCGGCCGCGGATGCGCTCGGCGATCGTGCGGGCCTCGTCCTGGTCGACCCCCGGGAGGAGGACCGCGAACTCCTCGCCGCCGTAGCGGCCGACCGCGTCGCCGCGGCGGACCGTCTTCGTGAGGACCGTCGCCACCTCCGCCAGGACGTCGTCGCCGACCAGGTGGCCGTGGGTGTCGTTGATGCGCTTGAACCAGTCGAGGTCGATCATCAGCACCCCGACCCGGCCGGCCGTGGCGCGGGCGCGCTCGAGCGCCTGCTCGGCCTCGTCGTGCCACGCGATCGCGTTCAGCAGCCCGGTGCGCTGGTCGGTGCGGGCCGCCGTCTTGAACTGGTCGAGCTGGACGCACTGGTGCAGCGCGAAGGTCGGCACGATCATCAGCAGCGCCGCGGGCGGCCACCACAGCAGCGCGAGCGCCACGAACACCCCGAGCGCCAGCTGGCTGACCTCCAGCAGGTTGTCCGAGGCGCTGCCCAGCACCTGCTGCCGGTGCTCGATCGGCACGGTCCACGCGATGACCGTGCCGACGAGCGCGGTGTTCACCGTCCACTGCACCGCCGCCGCGGCGACCACCGCCGCCAGGGCCGCCCAGCCCGGCCGCGCGCCGGCGCTCAGGTGGGCGCCGGTCGGCTCCAGCACCGCGAAGGCCGCCGACGCCGCCAGGGCGAGCGTCGCCGCGGTAAACACCGTGCGGTGCGGTGGCCGGAACGGGTCGAACCGGTTGACCAGCACCCAGCGGTGGCCGTAGATCACCGCCACCAGCGACAGTTCGAGCACCAGCGGCAGCACGAGCACCCCGGCGAAGATCCAGACGCTGCACAGGTCGACGTACGGCGAACCCGCCCGGTCGCGACGGCGGCGCTCGATGACGTGGGACGCCTGCAGGTGCAGCACCGCGGCCGCGGCGAGCCAGCCGGCCGCCGCCCAGTCGTGCGCGGCCGGTAGCGTGCGTGCCGCGAGCACCAGCACGACGAACGCGGCCAGGTCCACCCCGAGGACGAAGGCCCGCACGCGTCCCGGCAGCTCCCAGAGCTTCCACCGCGAGGGCGCCCAGCCCCCGCCGGCGGTCTCGCGTCCGTCCATCGCAGTGCCCCCCGCTCTGCGCCCGTGACCACGTGCTCGCCAACGGTAGTCGCGGGGCGCCCGGATGTCAGCTGTTTCCCCGCGCTGCCACTCATCCGGACGGCTGAGACCATTTCCGGTATCTGCCACTGGAGGAACCGCACGGAAAGGAGCCCACGATGTGTGACAAGGGCTGGTGAAAACTCACGCTTCGGCGGGAAGAGCGGCGGTGATCGCGTCCGGACGGCGACGCGACCAGACCACGGCCGCGGCGAGCGCGACGAGCGCTCCCGCGGTCCCCGCCCACGCGATCGCCGTCGCCGGGCCGACGAGCTGCGCGAGCACCCCGCCGACCACGATCCCGAGCCCCTGGCCGGCGATCATCCCGGTCCGCGCGAACCCGAGCGCCCGCCCGCGCACCCGGGGCGGGGACAGCTGGACGAACGTCGCCCCGGCGGTGACCTGGTACGCCGAGCACACGCCGGAGAGGAACAGCAGCACCAACGCCGTGCCCAGGGCGGGCCGGCCCCAGTACGCGATCAGCGGCGCCGACGTCCCGACCGCGAGCACGCCCAGCGCGCGCACCCGCACCGAACGGGCGACCAGCCGCAGCAGCAACGCCCCGGCGACCGCGCCGGCCGGTTCGGCCGCCAGCAGCACGCCGATCCACGCGCCGCCGACGCCGACCTGCCGCGCGAACGGCACCGCGAGCCCTTCCGGGACCACGGTGAACAACGCCAGCCAGCCCAGCCACACCAGCGTCCAGAGGGTGCGGTCGCGGCGCACGACCACCGCGCCCGCCGCGACCTGCCGCCAGGTGCGCCGCCACCACGACGCCGCGACGACGTCGCCCCGCAGCGGCGGATAAGCGCTCAGGCCGGCGCGGATCAGCACCGCGGAGACGGCGAACGTGGCCGCGTCGATCGCCAGCGCGGTGTGCGCGCCGACGCCGGCGACCACCACGGCCGCCGCCGCGAACCCCAGCACGAGGCACAGCTGCCCGGTGACCTGCTGGACCGCCTGGCCTGCTTCGTACCGGACGCCCAGCAGGTCCGGCAGCACCGCGCCCTGCGCCGCCGAGAACGGCGCTTCGACCAGCTGCACCACCACGAGCAGCGCGGCCATCAGCGGCAACGGCGTCGCGGGCAGCGCCATCACCGCGACGAGCACCGCCCGCGCCGCGTCGCACACCACCATCACGCGCCGGCGCGGGAAACGGTCGGCGAGCCACGACAGCAGCGCCCCGGAGACGAGCGCGGGCAGCATCGACAAGGCGTACGTCGCCGCGCTCAGCGCCGCCGAACCCGTGCGCTGGTAGACCAGGATCGCCAGCGCGACGCGCGCCAGCTGGTCCCCGGCCACCGACAGCAGGCCCGCCAGCCACAGCACGCGGAACTCGCGCACCCCGAAGGCGGACCACGTCCGTTCCGCCATCCCACCCCACCCAGGCTGTCACGGAGAGCGTTACCCAAGCTGCTCACCGTAGCGCCCGGACGCGCCACCCCGCCAGAGGTCACGACCGGCTCACGGCGCGGCGTTGACCAGATCGAGCGCGCTCTGCTGCCGGGCGGCGTCGATCTTGTCCAGCGGCCCGGACCAGCGCAGGCCGTACTGGTCGAGAGCGTTGCGGTCGGCCGAATACGCGCGGTCGGCCTGGCGGCGCAGGTAGGCCGTGTACGGGTGGTCGGCCAATACCGCGTTGAGCGCGGCCAGCCCGCGGACGCCGGCGCCCTTGAACGACGGGCCGTCGGCGCCGCAGTCCCCGCCCTCGCACGGGTCGCGCAGGATGCCGTCCGCGGTGTTGAGCGACGGCGACGTGACGTTGGCGTCGCCGAGGTGGCGCGCGGTCGTCAGCAGCCCGGCGTCGCCGGTCGCCCGGTTCAGCTCGGTCAGCGCGTTGACCAGCACCCCCTGGTTGTACGACCAGACGGTGTCCCCGTTATTCTTGCAGGTGCCGAGATTGACGCCGTCGTTGACGAGCGACGAGCCGTTGACCATGCCGGTGCCCTGGAACCAGCTCCAGCCGCTCTTCGCGCGGTTCAGGTAAGCGCTGTCCCCGCCGATCCGGTTGTGCAGCGCGGCGTTGAGCTGGATGTAGAGGGAGTTGGCGATGGCGTTCTTGTACGTCCGCGCGGTGCTCCACCAGATCCCGCCGCCGCAGGTGCCGTCCCAGTAGGCCGCCATGTGGTCCGCGTCGGCGCGGGCGGTGGTGAGGTACCGGCCGTCCCCGGTGACGTCGTAGGCCAGCACCCAGGCGAGGCCCCACCAGCCGGTGTCGTCGAGGTAGTCGTTGCGGAACTGCCCTAGCGCGGCGGTGATGTTCTTGTCGTAGGTGCGGGCGATGGCGTAGCGGTAGCTGCCCATGCCCGTCACCTGGACGTTGCGGATCACCGCGGTGAGCGCGTTGGCCGAGTTCCACCAGCCGGTGGTGTCGAAGAGCCCGGTTCCGTTGTTGTAGAACATCATCTGGGCGGTGGCCGCGGCCGTCCGCCGCTCCCCCGCGTTCCACGTCGTGCGCGCCCACGCCGTGCACGCGACGTCGGGGCGGTCACCGGCCTTCCCGCACGCCCGCAGCGCGCCGACGCCGGTGTTGTTCCAGTCGTCGACGTTGTACATCAGCGTGCGCCAGCCGCGGTTGCCCGCGGGGATCGCGGTGGCGCCGAGCCGGCTGCCCGAGGCCCACGACCGGCCGCCGTCGAAGGAGCGGTCGAGCCACACCTCGTCGCCCGGGCTGCCGTTCTCGACCGACGCCCAGCCCATCGCGTCGCTGTCGTCGAAGTGCAGCACGAGCGAGCGGCCGAACACCGTCGCCGAAACCGGGTGGCGGTCCCCGGGTGAGTTCGCCGGATCGGCGCTGTCGCAGTACTTGTTGCAGATGGCCGCCGACACGGTCGACGGCTGGGCGGCGGGCGTCGCGGTGCCGGCCAGGCCGAGCAGGGACGCGAAAACGAGCGCAAAACCGGGTGTGGGCATGGCAGATCCTCGGGGGCGGGAGAGGACCGCCCGGGCCCGGCGGGGGACGGTTTTCAGGGTGACGCCGGATGTCGCCGGAAGTCAACAGCTGTCCGGTTTTTGGTCCAGACAACTATGCGGCGACGCCGGAAAGCCTTTTCCGGCGGCCGAGGAGCGCCACGGCGAGGATCCCGGCCAGCACCACGGCGGCGAGCGCGAACATGCCGGCGCCCATGCCGTCGGTGAAGGCGGCACGCGCGGCCGCGGCCAGGGGCGCGCCGGCCGGCCCCGAACCGGCGGCGACCGCGAGCGCGCCCGCGAGCGAGCCGTCGGCGGCCTCCCGCGCGGCCGGCGCGAGCATCTCCGTCGCCGGGGCGACCGAACCGCTGTAGGCGGCCGAAAGCACACTGCCGACCAGCGCGATCCCCAGTGCCGCACCGACTTCGCGCGTCGCGTCGTTGACGGCCGAGGCCACGCCGTACTGGGCCGGCTCGACGTTGTCGAGGATCGCGCTCGTCGCCGCCGGGGCCGTCACGCCGATCCCGGCGCCCAGCACGCACACGGCGACCGCCAGCGCGGGGTAGCCGCTGCCCGCGTCGAGCCGGCCGATCAGCACCATCCCGGCGACCACGACCGCGAGGCCGCCGCGCGTCACCGCCCGCAGCCCGAACCGGCGGACCAGCGGCGCCGAGGCCAGCGACAGCGGGAACAGCGAGACGGCGACGGGCCACAGCGCCAGCCCCGACTCGAGCGCCGAGTAACCCTGCACCAGCTGCAGGTACTGCGCCAGCGCGAAGAACATGCCGAACGCCGCGGTGAACTGCACCGTCACCGACACCGAGCCGGTCGCGAACGCCGCGTTGCCGAACAGCCGGACGTCCAGCAGGGGCGCGTCGGACCGCAGTTCGAACCCCACGAACAGCCCGCCCAGGACGAGACCCGCCGCGAGCGACCCGAGCACCAGGCCGTGACCCCAGCCGAGGTCGGCGACACGCAGGATGCCGAAGACCACCGCGCCGATCGCGAGCGCGCCGAGCACTGCGCCGGTGGTGTCGAACGCCTTCGGGTGGCGGTCGCGGGACGTCGGCACGGTGAGGCTCGCCGCCACGAGGACCACCGACAGCACGGCCGGGGCGAGGAACACCGAGTGCCACGAGAAGTGCTCCAGGAGCACCCCGGCGAGCACGAGCCCGCCCAGCCCGCCGACCCCGGCCACGGCCGCCCAGATGCCGATGGCCCGGCCGCGCCGCTGCGGCGGGAAGCTCGCGTTGATGATCGACAGCGTGGCGGGCATGATCATCGCCGCGCCGAGCCCGGTGACCGCCCGTGCGACGACGAGCCACAGCGACGTCCCGAGGAACACCGGCGCGGCACACCCGGCGGCGAACACGACGAGCCCGGCGACGAGCACCCCGCGGCGCCCGAACCGGTCGCCCAGCGCGCCGGCCGGCAGCACGAGCGCGGCCAGCACGAGGGTGTAGACGTCGACGATCCAGGTCTGCTCGGCCTGGCTCGCGCCGGTGTCGGCGGCGAGCGCGGGCAGGGCGGCGTTCACGATGGTCACCATGGCGATCACCAGGCCGACGGCGGTGCACATCACGCCGACCGTCCACGCCCGGCGGCCGGTGGACACCGCCTCCTCCGTGCGCATGCCCCGACGCTACGTCGGGGTTCCGAGACTCGGGCCGGAGCCGCGTCTCGGTTCCGAACGAAGGTCACCCGATCGTGGCTGCCCGGTAAGGGTGACACTGGAGGGACCGACCGCTTCGCTCGAAGGGACCCCGATGACCGCGTCGTCGACCGACCTGCCGCTCACCCGCCAGCTGAGCGTGCACGAGTTCCTCCTCGCGCGCGGCTGGCAGCTCGACGGGGACGCCGACCCGGCGCAGGTCTGGTTCGCCAACGACCCGCGGGCCGGCTGGCACTACCCCGCGAGCTTCGGCGGGCAGCGCATCAACGACGTCGCCGACACGACGCCGGTC
The DNA here is from genome assembly GCF_055582965.1 of Amycolatopsis sp. NPDC104863. Classification (NCBI taxonomy): domain Bacteria; kingdom Bacillati; phylum Actinomycetota; class Actinomycetes; order Pseudonocardiales; family Pseudonocardiaceae; genus Amycolatopsis; species Amycolatopsis sp. NPDC104863. The sequence continues at coordinate 375,875 of NZ_JBVJOW010000001.1, read as the reverse complement.
ACGCTGCAGGGCTACTTCACGTTCGGCAACGACGGTGACGAGGTGTTCTGCCTGGTGGCGGCGGGGAACCTGCGCGGCAGCGGCTGCCCGGCGCACGACACGCGTGAGCAGTTCTTCCCGCTCACCGCGGCCGGCACGGTCGACCTCGGCCCGATCGCGGCCCTGCTCGACACGCTCGAGCCGCGGGCGCGCGAGCTCGACGCGCGGGCCCTGATCGAGTGCCGGTACTTCGGTCCCTGCGCGCGATAGCCGTGGCCCAGCTCGGAGTCGCACCCCGCCCGGCGGAGGTCACCACCGCCGCACCGGGCGACGACCTCGTCCCCCGGCCGGACGTGGTCATGGACCGCGGGTTCACGCTCGCCGCGCCGCCGGAGCGGGTGTGGCCGTGGTTCGCCCAGCTCGGCAAGAACCGAGCGGGCTGGTACCTGCCGACCTGGGTCGAAGCGCTGCTCCCCCGGCGCCGCCGCGCCCTCCGCCGCCTCGACCCGGCCCTGCAGAACCTCCGGCCGGGCGACGTGATCGACGACTGGGGCGGCCGCGACGCGACGTTCGAGATCGTCGTCCACGACGCCCCGCACACGCTGGTCCACCGCTCGACGAGGGGGCGGCTGGAGCTCAGCTGGGCGATCCACCTGACCGAGGAGAACGGCGCGACGCGTGTCCACCTGCGGTTCCGGTTGAGTGGCGTACGCCGCCGACGCCTCGCCGAGTACGGCGGCGGCTTGGTGGACCTGCTGACCGTCGCGGGGCTCGCCGCGGGGCTGCGGGAACGGGTGTCCTAGGCGGCGCGTGGCACAGTGGTGCGATGGGTGAGCAGACCCGCGCCATCACGGTGACCCGGCTGATCGAGGCGCCCGCCGCGGCGGTCTTCGCCTACCTCGCGAACCCGGCCCACCACCGGGCCTTCGACACCAGCGGCATGGTCCGCGGCGCGGCCGACCCCGGTCCGATCACGCACGTCGGGCAGGTCTTCGTGATGGACATGCACAACCCGATGAAGGGCGAGCACCAGGTCGCCAACCACGTCGTCGCGTTCGAAACCGGCACCACGATCGGTTGGGCCCCGGCCGAGCCGGGACAGCCACCCGCCGGGCACACCTGGATCTGGCACCTCGAGCCGGCCGGCGCGGACGCCACCACCGTCAGCCAGACCTACGACTGGTCGGCGTTCACCCACACCGACATGCTGTCGCACCTGCCGGTCGTCAACCGCGAACAGCTCCAGGAGTCCCTCGGCAAGCTCGCGGCGGAAGTTCAGGCCGCGGGCCGCTCCCGCAGGTAGGCGGCGATCCGCACCCGCAGCGCGCGGACATCAGCCAGGTCGAGCGTGAACGAGCCGGACCGCGGCTCCCCGGGCTCGCGGCACGGGCCGCCGACGAAGACGAAGTCGTCCGCGGGATCGTGGCGGGGCGGCGCCCATACCGGCTCGCCGCTGAGGCCGCGGCGGGCGCTGCGGGTCCACGCCGTCCAGTACGCCGGCAGCTTCATCACCTCGCCGAGCGCCTTCGCGAACGCGGGCAGGTCGGCTTCGCTCAGCGCCAGCCCGCGGCCGGCCCACACCCTCGGCTCGGGGTGGCCTGCGCGCGCGGTGAACGTCACTTCGTCGCCGGACGCGCTGATCGTCCATCGGGGCAGTTCGGTCAAAGTCGGCACGGGTCGCTCCCAAGATCAGCGGCCCCCAGGTGTCCGCACACCTTAGACGATCTTCGCGCGGCCGCAGAACGACGCTAGCGCGCGTCCCACGCCCGCCCGGCCAGCAGGTTGGTCACCCACCGCAGCGCGATCGCGCACTGCACCGCTTCGGTGCCGCGCCGGTGCGCGACGACCACGTCGTCACGCCACAGCACCAGCGCCGTCGCGCCGCCCACGGTCGGGGTGAGCCCGACGACCCAGCGCCGGCCGCCGAGGGTGAGCACCCGCTCGGCCGTCGTCCAGTGCCCGCGGGAGCGGGTGACCGTCCACGCCGACATCCGCGCGAGGTCGGCGACCGACGTCACCGCGCCGGGGCCGTCGGCCGGGCCGGCCGTCCGGACGTTCATCCCGCCACTTTCGCACACCGTGTCGGCGGTGGCCGGGAGATCCGGCCGATCCTCAGCCGCGTCGGCGGGCCGGGCGGGCGCGGCCGCGGACCTTGGGCTCGAACGGGATGTCCGCGAACCGCAGGGTGCCGTGCAGGCCGCGGACCGCGCGGTCCAGCCGCAGCAACGCCACCTGGGACAGCGTGAAGAGCTCGTCGACGTCCCACCGGCGGCCCGCGGCGGCGAGGACGACGGTGCGCGGCGGCTCGGTGATCACCCGGCCGGGTGCGACCTTGGCGGCGAGCTGGGCCAGCGCCTCGGGTTCGTGGGCGAGCGCGTCCGCCGAGACGAGCGCCTGGGTGTAGAGGTGGCTCGCCGCGGTCGCCCGGCCGAGCCACTTGACGTGGATCAGCTCGTTCCCCGGCCCAAGCAGGTCGCACAGCTCGAACCGCGGGTGCAGCGGCGTGGTCGCGAAGTCCCGGTCGAGGCAGTGGTACCCGGGCTCCTCGGCCACCCGGCGGCAGTAGCGGTTCTCGTCGTCGGGCTCGCCGGACGGGGTCCAGGTGACCGGCGGCCACGCGTACCCGCGGGACAGCAGCGCCGTCACCTGCTCGCGCATCTGCCGGACGTAGGTCTCGCCGATCCGGTACCAGCGCCCCTGGTGGAACACGAACCGGGCGTGGTCGATCGTGGTCTCGAAGACCAGCCACCGCGCGACCGGGATCGCGGCGCCCGCCTCCTCCTCGCCGGCGTCGTCGGCGCACGCGACGATCCGGCCGGCGCGGATCGCCCGCACGCGGTCGCCGGTCTCGAGCTCGGCCAGCCGGTCGGTCAGGTGCCCCAGCTCCAGCCGGCCTTCGACGGCGAACGGGCCGCCCGGGCCCAGCCCGCCGACCCGGAACGACCCCGCGTTCTCCGCCTGGTGCACTGCGACAGCGGGCCAGGCGAGCCCGAGGCGGCCGTCGTCGTCCCCGGCGAGGCTTTCCGCCAGCCGGCGCTCCAGGACCGGCACGAGCCGGTCGTGGCGGTCCAGCGGCCGGGTCTGGGCCACGAACCGCAGCGCCGAGTGCGCGTCCGGCCCGTCGACCACCGCGCCGACGGCGTCGAGATCGGCCAGGAACGCCGCGGGGTCCTTGGCCAGCGGCAGCCACACCGCGTTGCCCGCCCGGATGCGGTGCCGGCGGCCGGTGACCCGGCCGTAGGTGAGGTCGGTCAGGTCCGCCGTGCCGGCCAGCCGGTTGACCAGCTCCCCGTAGGGCTCCAGCCGGAACGCCGAAAGGTCGCCGCCGCCGGGGATCGACGTCTGGGTCGCGCGGGCCGAGGGGTCCAGCGCGGCGCTGGCGACCAGGCCGAGGTCGAACGGGTCGAGCCGCCGGATCCCGAACAGCAGGCCGAAACCCTGTTCGACGTGCTCGTCGTTGAGGGTCAGGTGCCCGGCGCCCCAGGTGACGGCGTAGGTCCACGGCGGCCGCGGCACGAGCAGCACCGCGAACGGCAGCTCGGAGGAGAGCGCGAGGTCGGTCCCGGTGAGCGACGCGGCGTGCGGCAGCCACTGCGGGACCTCGGTGCGGAACCGGCCCGCGACCAGCCGGGCGCGGGTGCCGGACAGGTCGACCTCGGTGTCGGTCGTGACCTGGCCGTCCTTCAGCGGCACCAGGAGCTCGTGCTCGCCCGTGCCGCCGTCCAGCCGGAACAGCGAGACGGGCTTGCTCGGGGTGGACGTGGACGCCATGCGATCACCGGCCTGGGCCTGGGGAAAACTGCGTCCCCCCAGAATAGTGCTACCCCGTTCCCGCCCGGTTAAATTCACCTGAACACGCGATTCCCGACCCGGGCGGGTACCCTGGTTCGTGCTTTCATCGTGACATCGTGGCTGGTCAGGCGTCCGGGAGATGATCGGCGAGTAACCGGCGGAAGACCACTGAACAACGCCGGAAAGAATTGTCGAAATGCACTCCAATGGCCGCGTTTCGCGCCCATTCTGCGCTGTTCGGGCGGCGCCGGAAAAAGGGCCGCACGCATCGTGACGAGCAGGGCCGCGCCACCCCGCCGAAACTGGTCCGGTTGGGCCCAGCCCGGTCACTCGGCGGCAGTTCGCGCTGCGCGCGGTACCCCACTACCCTGGGCTGGTCGATTCCCGTCCGGCCCGACACTGGGGGCAGCATGGAGACCGTCCCGATGTTCGCACACGGAGACCGTCTCACCCGTCGGGACCTGGAGCTGATCACCGATGAGCGCCGCCGTTACGAACTGGTGGACGGGACCCTTCTAGTGAGCCCGTCCCCGCGCCCGCTGCACCAGAGGGTGGTCGCGCGGCTGCTCGCCGCGCTCACCCCGGTCTGTCCCGCGGACTGCGAGGTCCTGCCCGCCCCGGTGGACGTCGTCCTCGACGACCACACGGTCCTCATCCCGGACGTCGTCGTGGGCCGGCGCGACACGTTCACCGAACGAGCCCTGGTGGGTGTGCCCGTGCTCGCCGTCGAGGTGGTTTCGCCGTCGAGCCGGCACATCGACCTGCACCTCAAACCCGCCCGGCTGGCCGAAGCCGGGTGCCCGCACTACTGGGTGATCGACCCCGGGGTGCCCAGCCTCAAGTGCTTCCGCCTGGCCGGCGGGAGCTACGAGCTGACCGGCGAAAGCCGTGAGGACGAGCCGCTCGTCCTCACGGAGCCGTACGCGCTGACCCTGCGCGCGGCCGAACTGGTTTCGCCGCACTGATTTCCCGGGCGCCGACGAGGTGACGCGGGGGGGGGGGGGGGGGCCCGCCTTTGGTGGGCGCGGGCGGGGGGGCTCGAACGCCGCGGGGGGGGGGTGGGTTCCGGCTGTCGCAAGGAACCCGACCCCAGCGTCTCTCCGCGTCC
>NZ_JBVJOW010000001.1:10191-370986 GCF_055582965.1 Amycolatopsis sp. NPDC104863 | reverse complement strand
CCTCCCCCCGCTCCTCCCCTTTTCTCCTCTTGAATGGGCTAGAGTCGTTTCACCCACGCTCCCCCCCCGACACGGGGGGGGGGGGGGGGGAACGACCCCCCCCCCCCCCCCCCCCCCACCCCGGTCAGCGCACGAAGACGAGGCCGCTCGTGGCCGCGTGGAACTCGTCCCGCACCCCGTCGTAGACGGCGCGCCAGACACCCGGTCCCCGCAGCTGCGCGGTGGCCGAGAAGCCGAAAGCGCTTCCGTTCCACTGCGCCTCGACGGTGGCCGCGGTGGTCCAGCACGGCGAACCCGCGGTCAGGTACTCGATCCGGACCGGGATGGCGGCCGGGGTGAACCGCGGGAAGTCGATCGTCCCCGCCGCCGTGATCGTGCCGTCCGCCGCCCGGGTGGTGGTGAACGACGTGATCTTCGCCGGCTGGATCACGACGATGTCGGCCGTGCTCGCGTTGGCCGGCGCGAGGGTCTCGTCGGCGGGCAGGAAGTCGGCCCGGTAGTGGCCCGCGCGGACCGGGGTCACCGTGGCGCGGTAGCGGCCGTTCGCGTCGGTCACCGGTTGGACGTCGAACTCGCCGCAGAAGTCGTCGGTGCAGTAGGCGATCCCGACGGTCACCCCGGCGACCGGCTTGGCCGCGCTGGTGAGCCGTCCGCTGATGGTGACCGGGGTCCCGGCGTCCACGCGGGTGCTGCTCGCCTGGGCGGTGAGCTTGGTGGTGGCCGCGTCCGCCGGGGCGGCGGACGCGGGGAAGGCACTGAGGGTCAAGAAGGTCGCCGCCACGGCGAGACCCGCCGCGAACCGGGTGGTGAAACGACTCATGGTTGTCCCCAATGGGTTCTCGAGCGCCGGGAGCCGGCGCTGACGATGAGGCTGTCGGCGGCGCGCGGGCGCGCGTTTCCGGCCGCCGCCGGTTTTCCCGCGGCGTTCAGGATCCGGCCGTCGGTCCTTCAGTTACCCCGGCGGAATTGTCACAACGGGACAAGCGGAGCGGAAAATGCCCGCATCCGTTCGGAGTACCGGCCGGCGGGCACCGGAACTGTTCACCGGGAAGCCGTCGCGCCTTAAGGCGCCGGGGTAACCCGCCGTGGGGTCGCCGACGATGAGTCCATTGTGACCCGGGGGGAAGTGACCGGCCGGCTGCGCAGCCGGCCGAGGTTCCAGCTCGTCCAAACCGAACAGCGGATGCTGCGCTGGCGGTTGCTGGGCGGCAACAACGTCTCGCTCGGCGCGGGGACCGCCGACTGCGCCGGGACGGCGGAATGCCTGAGCGCGATCACGCTGCTGCGCACCCGGATGGACTTGCTGAGCACGGACTTCCGGCACATCAGCGGCGGCCGGTGGCGGTGGCTGCTGCGGCTGGACGGGGTGTCGGTGGCCGAAGCCACCCACGCGTACGGGCGGCGCATCGAAGCCCAGCGCGGACTGGACCGCTTCCGGGCGGCGGCCGCGACGGCGAGCGTCGAAAACATCGAAACGGTCGTCGACTGGCGTCAGAAGTACCGCCGGAACGGGACCGACGATTCGGCGTCGCGCGCCCGGGAATAGCCCGGATGCGCGGGTGTTTCCCGGACCTTAACCACCACGACGTCGGGCGGGAACACGGAACAGTGCCCCCGGACAGCCTGCCGCGAGGAGATGAAGACGTCGCGGGATCCCGCGACACAATGGGGACTAGAGAAAGAGTGCCAACACGATGCGTGCTCGTACCACTCGACTTCTCGGCGTGACCGCCGTGGCCGCCGGGGCCGGCCTCGTCATGTCCGGCACCGCGCTCGCGGTGCCGCCGGCGAACGGCAACCCGGAGGTCGTCTCGGCCGTCGGTTCCGACACCATCTTCGGGATCACGGGGGCGATCTTCACCGACGCGAACAAGCTCCCGCGAACCTGGAACACCGACCCGGACAACTTCGTGAACGTCCCGCCGGTGCTGGCTTCCGGCGCCTCGTTCACCGTCCCGGCCGACATCTTCAACCCGGCCATCACCTACACCAACCCGGGCAACCTGCCCCCCGACGGCTCGGGCGCGGGCAAGGCGGCGCTGAAGGCTTCGGCGGACGCCGGCAACGGCGCCGTGGACATCGCGCGCTCGTCCTCGGGCCGGGCCACTTCGGACCCGTCCACTTTCGAGTACTACGCGTTCGCCCGGGACGGCGTCACCTGGTCGTCCTCCTCGACCGGCGCGGGTGCGGGCCTGACCCTGACGCTCACGCAGCTGCGCAACATCTACAACGGCACCATCACCAACTGGAACCAGGTCGGCGGCACGAACGCGGCGATCCAGCTCTACCTGCCGCAGCTGGGTTCGGGCACGCTGAGCTTCTTCACCGGCACCGTCCTCGGCTTCGACCCGGCGACCATCCCGGGCCTGACGGTGAAGCGCTTCCAGGAGAACGACGCGACCTCGATCGCGGCGGCCGACCAGTCCGCGGCGATCGCGCCGTTCTCGATCGCGAGCTGGGTGGCGCAGGGCAACGCGGTGCTGCCGAACAAGCGCAACGGCTACACGGTGAACAAGCTGACCGGCGCGGGCTCCGACGGCGCCCCGGTCTCGGGTTCGGCGGGCAGCTACGCCCCGGCGTTCGCGGACGGCTTCCTGGGCTCGCGCCTGGTCTTCCACGTCCTGGACACCCGGAGCCGCTCGTACAGCGCCGCCAAGCGCGACGTGGGCTTCGACCCGACGGACACGGCCACGACGGCCAGCCCCCTCTGCGGCGGCAAGCTCGCGGCGACGATCGTCAAGTACGGCTTCAAGACGATCACCGGCACCGGCACGCTCACCTGCACCAAGTCCTGACACGGTAACGAAACCGGGGCCCGGCGCGCACTGCGCCGGGCCCCTTCGGCGTACTGGGGCAGGTGTCGTGGCGGAGAAGGGCTCGGGTGCGGGGAAAGTGCGCGCCCACGCCGGGCAGCTGCGGCCCCAAGCGAGCCGCCAAAGGCACCGCCCACCGCCGGGCAGCTGCGGCCCCAGCGAGCCGCCAAAGGCACCGCACACCGCCGACACCTCTTACCGCACAAGCGAAAGGGGCCCGGCGCCACCAACACGCCGAGCCCCCGCGAAACCCCTCAAGCCCAGGCCGGGAAGACCTTCCACAGCGCCAACGCCGCCAGCGAGGCCAGCGTCAGCAGGATCGGCGCCGTGATCACGTACGTCGACACCGGGCGCCAGCGGCGGTACAGCAGCGTCGCTCCCCCGGCCGCCGCCACGAATGCCGCGAACGCCAGGGCCACCGCCGCCCAGGCTGCCGGGTCGCCGGTGCGGCCGTCCTGGTCGTCGGCGCGGCCGTTCTGCGGAGTCGGGCGGAACGGGCGGCCTTCGAGGCGCGCCGTCACCACCGTGGCCTGCGACGCCGCCAGCGGCCACCACGACGTCGACGTCACCAGGGTGAGCCGGTCGTCCGGGGTCTTGCCGTAGTCGACGTTCTCGTCCAGCGCCCGCGTCGCCACGTCCTGGACCCGGTACACCGAAACGCCCTGGGGTGTCGCGACGACCAGGTCGTCGCCCGGGGCGAGCCGGGCCAGCGAGGCGAACGGGCCGCCGTAGCCGGAGTAGCGGCCGGCGATCGCGGCGTTGCCCGGCTGGCCCGGGCCGGACGTGCCCGGCACGTGCCCGGGCCCGGTCGCCGTCTCCGCGCTCGACACCCCTTCGACGACCACCTGCCGCAGCTTCAGCTTCGGCACCTCCAGCACCGCGACCGGGCCGCCGAACTCGACCGGTGTCGTGGGCGGCGGCGCGCCGAGGAGGCTCCGGCTCGCCCCCAGCGCCCGGTCCATCTCGGCGCGGATCCCGGTGAGCGCGGTCCGCTGGTCGGCGGACTGGACCATCGGGCCCAGCGCGTACACGACGAGCGCGAGCGCCACGACCGTCGTGACGAGCCAGGCGAACACCGTCGTGGCGATCCAGCCCGGGCTGAACCGCAGGAGTCCCTGCTCTTCGGGCGCTTCCTGCTCGGTCACCGTGCTCACGCGGCACCCCGCCCGAAGCGCACCCGCGCGGCCAGGGCCCGCACCACACGGCTCAGCCACGGCGGCGCCGGCTTCCCCGCCGTCGCGTACGCCGTCAGCGAAGGCAGCGTGGCCAGCACCATCAGCGCCAGCAACGGGATCAGCGCCCCCAGCACCCCGGCCCCGGCGAACGGCGGGATGGCCGTCGCGTCGGCGAGGTTCTTCGCCGCGAGGACGCTCGCCTGCGTCGGCACCGCGGCCGGCGCGGGCCCGGTGGCCGCGGCCGGGGAGCCGGCGGGGCCGGTGGTGTTCGACGCCGGGACCACCGTGTCGCCGGTGCCGGTCGACCCGGCCGGCGGCGGGTTCTGCGCCGCCTCCCGCTCCTGGCAGGCCGCGGTGGCCGAGCCGGTCCCGATCTTCGCCGCGCGCGCGTCGGCCTCCCCGGCCAGCGCGGGGGGCAGCGGGGTGAGGCCGGGCGCCAGCGCGCCCTGCCCGCCGTGACGCGCGACCAGCAGCACCGTCGCGAGTTCGTCCTGCTTGGCCTTCAGGGGCGTGCAGCTCGCGTCGACGAGCGGGTTGACCGGCGCGGTGAGGTACTCCGCGAAGGTGAGCGGGTAGGCCGCCGGGTCGGTCGCGGTGCCCGGCTGCAGCGTGCCGTCCGGGCCCTCCTTCATGCTCGACGCCGCGGCCTGCAGGCTCGCCGCGGTCGGCTGGACGAAGTTCCCGCTCGCGTTCGGCAGGGCCACCGGCGTCCAGCCGTAGGCGCGGGCGGTGGCGAGGTCCGTGACGACCCAGTTGAGGCAGCCGCCGAAGCAGCTCGAGCTCGTCCCGGTCATCACGCTGTCGACGACCTTGCGCACGGCGAGCTGGCCGAACTTGGCGTCGACGTTGTGCTGCGGTGTTTTCCCGGGGTCGAGCGCGCCGAGGTCCTTGATCACCCCGGGCGACTGGCCCGCCGCCTTGCCGTAGACCTCCGGCAGGTCCGGGAACTTCCACGACGACGCCGCCGTGCGGGACAGCACCGCGCTCACCGCCGCCGGGACCGTGCCCGCCCCGGCTTCCCCGGTCAGGCCCCAGAACTGCGCCGTCGGGTCGGCGCCCGCGCGCACGACCGGGTTCAGGAACTCACTCGGCAGCGGCGCCGCCTGCACCTGGGCGAGCGCGGGGTTCCGGCCGACGAACGCCGAGGTGTCGCGGAAGATGCCGCCGCGGCCGGTGGTGTCCGGGTTCTGGCCGCCGTGGCTGAGCATCAGGGCCAGCTCGTCCAGCGTCATCGAGAACGCGCCCTTGACCTGCGAGATCAACGGCGAGCCGTTGTCGTCGTGGTCGGTGGGCGACCAGCCCACCGCGGCCAGTACCGCGGCGTTCAGCGCGGCGGGGACGTACTCCCGCGCCCGCACGCTCTGTGTGGCGAGCGCGCCGCCGGAGCCGGTGACCGCGAGGTCCGATCCGCCGGTGTCGAAGGACTTCAGGCCCGCGTCCTCGGTCTCGCCGACGATCGTGGTGGGCTGCGAGCCGCCGGTGGGCGCGCACAGCAGCTGGTTCCACGCCACCGCGGTCCGCCCGAACCGCTCGGGCATGCTCGCGTTGAGCGTCTGCTCGCCGATCCCGCCGCAGCCCTTGACGGCCAAGCCCGGCGCGGCCGCGCGGAACACGCGAGAGTTGTCGTAGACGTCGAAGGGGTTGCCCGCCGCGTCGGTGCCGACGATCTCGAGTGTCAAGGCGCACGGCGTGTTCTCGTCACACGAGTACGACCACGACCGGGTCCGGATCTGGGTGCCGGTGGCCGGGTCGGTGGAGACCAGCGGGTTGTCCGCCCACGGGAAGTTGTCGTTCTTGTCGAAGTTGGTGTACCGCGGGTCGAACCCGACGAAGCCCGGCTTCGACTGTCCACGCGGGACACCGACGTCGAAGACCACGTCGCCGCTGGTGCCGCTGCGCACCCGGGTCACGTTGTGCGTGCCCGAACGCTGGCCGGTGAGCTCGTCGCTGAACTCCTCGGAGCAGTAACCGCGGACGCGGGAACCGAAGTCGTGGTCGGGCACCCAGGTCAGGACGCCGGTGGAGAAGTCGGGCTTCAGCAGGTTGTCGGGCAGCTGGGTCGGGCAGACCTTCAGCACCGCGACACTGCCGGTGGGCAGCCCGGAGACGACCACCTGCAGCGGGTCGCCGTCCTGGACGGCGGACAGGTCGGCGGGCACCGTCTTGAGGGTGTACGCCGGTGGCGCCGGCGGGCTCTCCTGGGCGCCGGCCGGCGGGACGGCGCTCCCCAGCACCGCCAGCACACCGCAGGCGAGCACCAGCCCGACACGCCTGAGCAGGACGAAAGACACGGAAGGCCCCCGGTTTCCAAGGCACGCGAACGGACGGCGCGCGCCGTGCCGGCGCGCGCCCGGACCCAACCTCCCCGAGCGACGCGGGCACGGTCAATGGACGCCGAGGCACACCCGAATGTGATTCACGTACGTCCCGTCGGGCGTTTTCCGGACGTACACCTTCCTCCGCCCGCGCCCGCACATACTGACCCGGCTGGGGCACTGCCTGCTGCCCTCGATTCCCCGTCCCCGTGCGGAAAGGCCACCTGTGACCGTCGCGCTCCCCCGGCCCGAGCCGCCTTCCGGGTCCCCGGTCCGGCGGGCCGTCGCCGACCTGCCCTCCCGCGCCGACCGCGCGTTCCGGCGGGTGACCACGGGCGCCGGCCTCACCATGCTCGCGATCCTCGTGGTCATCGGCTTCTTCCTGGTGTACCGCTCCGGCCCGGCGTTCGACGTCAGCGGCTTCGGTTTCTTCACCACGGTCAAGTTCGACGCCGCCACCAGCACCCTCGGCGTGCTGGGCCTGCTCTACGGCACCGTCGTGGTGGCCCTGATCGCGATCTGCGTCGCCATCCCGCTGTCGATCCTCGCCGCGCTGTACATCACCGAGTACGCGAGCGGCAGGCTGCGCGGCTTCCTGACCGGCCTGGTCGACCTGCTGGCGGCGATCCCCAGCCTGCTGTACGGCCTGTGGGGCTTCAGCTTCCTGGGCCCGCAGGTGGTCCCGGTGTCGTCGTGGCTGACCGAGAACTTCGGCTGGTTCCCGCCGTTCGCGCACCAGGACAACACGCTCTTCCTCAACTCGATGTTCATCGCCGGGCTGATCGTGTCCCTGATGGTGCTGCCGATCACGACGTCGATCATCCGCGAGGTCTTCACCCAGACGCCGCCCGGGGAGAAGGAGGCCGCGCTCGCGCTCGGCAGCACCCGGTGGGGCATGGTCAAGACGGTGGTGCTGCCCTTCGGCCGCGGCGGGATCATCGGCGGGTCGATGCTCGGCCTGGGCCGCGCGCTCGGCGAGACCATCGCGGTTTCCCTGCTGCTGCCCCAGGTCCCGCAGATCACGACGCACGTCCTGCAGTTCGGCGGGGCGACGATCTCCGGGTTCATCGCGAACAACTCCGGGGCGTCCGGGCTGGCGCTGAGCGGGTTGATGGCGGCCGGGCTGGTGCTGTTCGTCTTCACCCTGGCCACCAACTTCACCGCGTCGGTGATCATCTCGCGCAGCCGGTCCGGCGCGGGGGTGGACGCCTGATGACCGCGACCCTGCCCCGCCCGGCGGACCCGGCGACCCGGCCGCACCCGCTCGTCAAGCGCCGGACGGCCGCGACCACGACCCAGGACCGGCTGGCCGCGCTCGGCTGCGCGGTGTCGGCGGTGCTGCTGACGTGGTTCGTCCTGCACCTGCTGCTGACCTCGCCCGGCTGGCTCGCCGACCTCGTCGTGGCCTACGGGCTGTACCTGGGGATGCTGTACCTGGTCACCCGGGACCGGCTGGGCCGGCTCGCCGCCGCCGACCGGCTCGTCTCCACCGTCGTCGTCACCGGGGCGCTGGGCCTGCTGGTGCCGCTGCTGTTCCTGCTCGGCTACATCGTCGTGCACGGCGCGCCGTTCCTGCGGTGGAGCTTCTTCGGCCACGACATGTCCACCGTCGGCCCGACCGACCCGGTCACCGCCACCGGCGGCCTGCACGCGATCGTCGGCACCCTGGAGCAGACGGCGCTGACGCTGGTCCTGGTCGTCCCGCTGGGGTTGCTGACCGCGGTCTTCCTCAACGAGACGCGCTCGCGCTTCCGCCGTCCGGTCCGGATCATGGTCGACGCGATGAGCGGCCTGCCCTCGATCGTCGCGGGCCTGTTCGTCTACGCGGCCCTGATCATCCCCGGCATCCAGGCGGGGGTGAGCTTCTTCAGCTACAGCGGGCTGATGGCGACGCTGGCGCTCACGATGGTCATGCTGCCGACCGTCACGCGCACGATCGACGTCGTGCTGCGGCTGGTGCCCGACGGCCTCCGGGAGGCGTCGCTCGCGCTGGGCGCGAGCCGGGCGCGGACGGTCTGGTCGGTCGTGCTGCCGACCGCGCGGACCGGCGTCACGACCGCGGTGATCCTCGGGGTGGCCCGGGTGGCGGGCGAGACCGCGCCGCTGCTGTTCACCTCGTTCGGCGCCGTGTTCCTCAACGCCAACCCGCTCGGCGGCCCGCAGGAGAGCCTGCCGCTGTTCGTCTACCGCTACATCAAGGAGCCGCTGGAGAACGTCCAGCAGCGCGGCTACGTCGGCGCGCTCGTGCTCATCCTGCTCATCTTCACCCTGTTCGCCCTCGCCCGGATCGCCGGGCGCGACCGGTCGAAGCGCCGGGCCCGGCGCACCACCGCGAAAAGATCCCAGGAGACCCGGTGACCGACACCACCACCGAACTGTCCGAAGTGGACGGTTTTGTCGACGAGCCCGCGCCCGCGGTGCGCCTGACCGGCGGGCCGCCGCCCGGCGCCGCCGAGCTGGAGTCGCGCGGAGTGGCCGCCTGGTTCGGCGACCGCCTGGTGCTCGAGGGCGTCTCGTTGCGCATGCCCGCGCGCGAGGTGACCGCGCTGATCGGGCCGTCGGGCTGCGGCAAGTCGACGTTCCTGCGGATCCTCAACCGGATGCACGAGCTCGTCCCGTCGGCGAGCCTCGCCGGCGAGGTCCTGCTGGACGGCACGGACATCTACGCCGACGGCACCCGCGCCCAGCACGTCCGGCTGCGGGTCGGGATGGTGTTCCAGAAGCCGAACCCGTTCCCCGCGATGTCCATTCGCGACAACGTGCTCGCCGGGCTCAAGCTGGCCGGGGTCAAGTGCGACGACAAGGAGGCGCTCGTCGAGCAGAGCCTCCAGCGCGCCGGGCTGTGGCGCGAGGTCCGCGACCGGCTGGGCGCGCCGGGCGGCGCGCTCTCGGGCGGCCAGCAGCAGCGGCTGTGCATCGCGCGGTCGCTGGCCGTGCAGCCGAACGTGCTCCTGATGGACGAACCGTGCTCGGCGCTCGACCCGACGTCCACCCGCCGGATCGAGCAGACGATCGCGGAGATCGGGCACGAGGTCACGGTCGTGATCGTGACGCACAACATGCAGCAGGCGCAGCGGGTCTCCGACCATTGCGCGTTCTTCCTCGCCGCGGAGAACGAGCCGGGCCGGGTGATCGAGCACGGGCCGACCGAGACGATCTTCGGCGACCCGACCGACCAGCGCACCCACGACTACGTCAACGGACGGTTCGGATGAAACACCGGCTGGCCGCGCTCACCGCGGTCGCGATCACCCTCCTCGGGCTGTCCGTGTTCGCCGCGCCGGACGCGCTCGCGCTCGACCGGGTCACCGGCTCCGGGTCGACCTACGTCGGCCCGGCGATGTCGGACTGGGTGAACGGCGCGAACTCCCGCGGCATCCCGGTGAACTACGCGACCCGCGGCTCCCCCACCGGCGTCAACCAGTACGGCGACCGGACGGTGGACTTCGCCGGCACCGAAGCCGAGATCACGTCGCTGATCGCGGCCGGTGGCGGCGGCCAGTCCGCGGAACAGCGGGGGTACCAGTACGTCCCGGACGTCGCCGGCGCGGTGGCGGTGATGTACAACGTGACCGACGCGGGCGGGCAGAAGGTCGACTACCTCCACCTGACCCGGGAGGTGATCGGCCGGATCTTCACCCGCGACATCACCCGCTGGAGCGATCCGGCGATCAGCGCCACCAACGGCGGCAAGGCCCTGCCGGACCAGCCGATCACGCTGATCGGCCGCACCGGCCAGTCCGGCACCACCGCGTTGTTCTACGACTTCATCGCCCACGCCGCGCCCGGGCCGTACAAGGCCTTCGTGAAGCGGAACGAGGGGACCGGCATCGGCCCGCTCCCCGACGGCGTGCGGCCGATCCAGCTGCCCTACAGCGGTCCCGACGCCGACTTCTACAAGCTGTTCGGCGACTCCGAGCAGATGGCGACGGCGGTCGCGAGCGGCAACGTCCCATTCTCGATCGGCTACGACGAGTTCGCCTACGCGCTCCGGTACCACGTGCCGACCGTGTGGGTGGAGAACGAGGCGCACCAGTACACCCAGCCGTTCGCGGAGAACATCGCCGCCGCGCTGACGAAGGCGGAGCTGCGGCCGGACCTGAGCCAGAAGCTCGACGGCGTCTACGCGAACGCCGACCCGAAGACGTACCCGATCTCGGCGTACTCCTACATCATGATGCCGTGCACGACCGGCCGGGACACCTGCCGCGGCGGTTATCCCGCGCAGGGCACGACCGACACCATCACCGGGTTCCTCGAGCACGTCGCGTGCGACGGCCAGGTGAACATGGCCCGCATCGGGTACTCCCCGCTGCCGCCCAACCTGTCGCAGGAGATGATGAACTCCAACGCCCGGCTGACCGGCAAACCCGCGAAGCAGCTCAACGCGGGCAACTGCCGGAACCCGACGTTCCACGGCAGCCTGGGCGCGGGGGCGGGGAGCCCGCCCGACCCGTTCGAGAAGATCGGCGGGGTCAAGAACCTCACCAACCCCGGTGGCGGCCCGGGCAAGACGGCCGGCCCGTCCTCCTCCGCCGGCACCGCGACCGCGACCGCGTCGGCCGAGGACGACCTCGCGAACGGCGGGTCGAAGAACTGGCGCGACGCGGCCCCGGCGGCCTACGACCACGGATCCGGTGGCCCGGGCATCGGCGGCTGGGCCGCCCTCGTGCTGCTCGCGGCGATCCTCGCGCCGCTGGTGGTCCGCGGCGTGCTGCGCCGGCTGCGGCGGTCGTGAGGGCACGGCCGGCTCAGTCGAAGGTGAAGGAGTACGCCTGCAGCCCCGGGCTGAGGGTCAGCGTGAGCTGCCCGGTGTGCAGGTCGGGGGTCTGGCTCAGGCGGTAGAGGTTCGGCGTCCCGGTGACGCGGATCGTGCGCGGCGGCCGGCCGTCGTCGGTCGAGACGGTGACCGTGCCCTCACCGGCGAGCACCAGGTTGGTGCTCTTGGCCGTGTACCCGAGCCGCAGCTGCGCGCCGGGACCGGCGGTCGCCTTCTGGTAGTCGACCCTCCAGGTGCCTTCGAACGCCACCTTGCGATCGGGGACGCTCACCGGAAAGCGGTAGGCCGTCTCCTTGTCCAGCTCGAGCGGGGTGCCACCCGGTGCATAGGTCTTGGCCAGTTCGCCATAGCTGAGGTAGGTCTCGCGGGTGGTGCGCTCGTCGGTCGGCCGGATGTCGGGCAGGTCGCCCGGCTTCGGCAGCGCGACCCCCGGCCGGGTCTGCTGCAGCAGCTGCCGGACGAGGTTCTCCGTCTGGTCGTAGGCGCCCTCGCCGAGCTTCAGGTACCGGACCTGCCCGGTGGCGTCGATCAGGTAGCGCGCGGGCCAGTACTGGTTGCGGAAGTTGTTGAAGGTGCTCGTCTCGTTGTCGATGGCGACCGGGTACTGGATTCCCAGCTTCCTGGTCGCGGCCTCGACGTTGCCCTTGTCGTGCTCGAACGCGAACTCCGGTGTGTGCACGCCGACCACCTCGAGCCCGGCCGCGTGGTAGCGGGCGTAGAGGTCCTTGATGTGCGGCAGGCTGCGCTGGCAGTTGATGCAGGAGTACGTCCAGAAGTCGACCAGGACGACCTTGCCCTTGAGCCCGGCCATCGTCAGCGGGGCGCTGTTGAGCCAGCCGTCGATGTTCTCGAACTCGGGAGTCGGCCCGCAGTTCCGCAGTTCGCCGTTCGTGTTGTCCGCACACTGGTCCAGCGCCTGGTTGGAAGCGTCGCCCAGGCTGGACAGGCGCAGCTTGCTGATCGCGTCACTGCCTTCCACCCGCTCCTGCAACGCACCGGTGTAGTTCGGCAGCTTGGTCTGCAGCAGCGACGGCAGGTCGAAGTACAGCGCGACGGCCAGCAGCAGCATCAGGACCCCGCCGATCGCGCGGACCTTGCCGTTGTTCTTGCGGAAGAACTTCACCCGCTCGGAGATCTTGGCCCCCGCCAAGGCGAACACGAGCAGCGGCAGGGTGGCGCCGACGGCGAACGACACGGTGAGCGCGACGGTCTCGAGGCCGATCTTGCCGTTGGCCGCGGCGATCGTGATCGCGGTCAGCACCGGCCCGGCGCACGGGACGTAGAGCAGCCCGAGGCCCAGGCCGAGACCGAAGCCGCCGCCGTTGGGGTTGACCTTCCGCTGCGGCAGCTTCGAAAACGGCTTTTCCAGCAGGCGTTCCAGCGGCGGAATCAGCAGGCTCAGCCCCACGACCGACAGCACCACCAGCCCGACGAACCGCAGGATGTCGTCCGGCAGGTTCAGCGCCTTGATGAGCAGTGAGCCCAGCAGGGTGAAGACGGTGAAGCTCAGGACCAGCCCGCCGATCACCGCGTACGGCCGCCGGTTCTTCGCCTTCTTCTGCTTGACGAGGACATCACCGGCGGGTTCCGCCTCCGGCTCGCTACCGGGCTGTTTCGCGCCGCCGGCGAAGAACACCACCGGCAGCACGGGCAGGATGCACGGCGACACCCCGGTGATCAGGCCCCCCAGCAGGCCGATCAAGACCAACGTCCACATAGCCCCACGCCTCCGCGTCCCCGGCACACCGGCCGGGCGCCGATGTCCTCACACCGGTTGTTCGCCGCAGATGCGGAGTCAGACAGGTCTTTTCGCCGCTTGTGCGGAACGGGAGACCTCCCGCGCCCGGCCGGGACCGGACGCGGGAGGGGCGCTCAGCCGCCGAGGTCGGTGATGACCGTCTTCGTCTCCATGTAGTTGTTGAACACCGCGCTGCCCATCTCGCGGCCCCAGCCGGACTCCTTGTACCCGCCGAACGGCAGCGACGCGTCGAAGACGTTCCACGTGTTCACCCAGACGGTGCCCGCGCGCATGCGCCGCGCCGTCCGGTACGCCTTCCCGATGTCCTTGGTGAACACGCCGGCGCCCAGGCCGTAGTTGGTGTTGTTGGCCGTCGGCATGATGTCGGACTCCGCGCTGAACGGCGCCGCCGCGACGACCGGGCCGAAGATCTCCTCGCGCACCGCCGTCATGTCCTCCCGCGTCTCGGTCAGGACCGTCGGGGCCACGAAGTACCCGCGGTCCCCGACGCGGTCGCCGCCGCTGATCGTCGCGCCGTCGTCGCGGCCGGAGCTGATGTAGCCGGTCACCCGGTCGAACTGCTCCTGTGACACGAGCGGACCCATCGTCGTCTCCGGGTCGAGGCCGTTGCCGACCTTGATCAGCTCGGCCTGCTCGCGGATGCCCGCGACAACCTCGTCGTAGACCGAGTCCTCGACGTAGAGCCGGGAGCCGGCGACGCAGCATTCGCCCTGGTTGAAGAAGATCGCGTTCGCCGAGCCGGCGATGGCCGCGTCGAGGTCCGCGTCGGCGTAGACGACGTTCGGGGACTTGCCGCCGAGCTCGAGCGTCACCTTCTTCAGGTTGCCGGACGCGGCCTTGACGATCTCGCGGCCGACCTCGGTCGACCCGGTGAAGGCGACCTTGTCGACGTCGCGGTGCGCGGCGAGCGCGGCTCCGGCCTCACCGAAGCCGGTGATGATGTTGAACACGCCCGGCGGCAGCCCGGCCTGCATGGCGAGCTCGCCCAGCAGCAACGCCGACAGCGGCGTCTGCTCGGCGGGCTTGAGCACGGTGGTGCAGCCGGCGGCGAGCACCGGGCCGACCTTCCACGCGGCCATCAGCAACGGGAAGTTCCACGGGATGATCTGCCCGCAGACCCCGACCGGCTCCCGCAGCGTGAAGCCGAGGTAGCGGTTCGGGTCGAGGCCCGACGTCGGGATGGTGGCGCCCTCGATCTTGGTCGCCCAGCCCGACATGTAGTGGAACAGGTCCGCGGCCAGCGGCACGTCGGCGGCCTTGGCGACCGCGTACGGCTTGCCGTTGTCGAGCGAGTCGAGCAGGGCGAAGTCCTCCAGGTGCTCGAGGATCAGGTCCCCCAGCTTGTGGATGATCCGGCCCCGCTCGCCGTGGGTCATCCGGCGCCACGGCGCGCCGTCTTCGAACGCCGCCCGCGCGGCCCGCACGGCCCGGTCGACGTCTTCGGCTTCCCCGTGCGCAACCGACGCGAGGACCTCTTCGGTGGCGGGGTTGAGCGTCTCGAACGTCTTCCCCGACGCCGAATCCACCCACTCGCCGTTGATCAGCAGCTTCCGGCTCAGCAGCTTCACGGTCTCTTCGACGCGGTTGTCGTCCACGGCCAGAGTCATCAGTGACCTCCTCGTCACCTGGAGTCACACCCGCACATGCGGCGTGATCCCCATCACAACACCGCTCCTACGGTGTGTCTAGCGCCCGTTACTCCGTTCGTGCCGGTCGAGCGCCAGCCAGACGCGGTCGCGGGTCAGCGGCAGCTCGGTGAACCGGACCCCGGTCGCCGCCCGCACCGCGTTGGCCAGCGCCGGGGCGACCGGGTTGAACGGGCTTTCGCTCATCGACTTGGCCCCGAGCGGGCCCAGCGCGTCGTCGGTGGTCATGAAGTGGACCTCGGTGCGCGGAACGTCCGCGAACGCGGGCAGCCGGTACTGCCGGAACGCGGCGGTAGTCACCGTGCCGTCGGCGGCCGTGCGGACGTGCTCGAACAGCGTCGCGCCGAGGGCCTGGGCGACCCCGCCCTCGACCTGGCCGCGGCACTGCATCGGGTTCATCACCTTCCCGGCGTCGGCGGCGTGGACGCTGCGCAGGATCCGCAGCTCGCCAGTGCCGGGGTCGACGGCGACGCGGAACCACTGCGCGTTGAACGCCACCGAACGCGGGGTGCCGCCGAAGTGGCCGTCGGCGCTCAGCACCCGGCCCGCCGCGGTGGCCGCCTGGTGAAGTTCCTTGAGCAGCACCCGGTTCTCCCCGAACTCGACGGCGTCCTCGGTGAGCTCGAGTGCGGCGCGGCCGAGGCCGAGGTGCCCGGCGGCGAACCCCAGCACCTGCTCGGCCAGCGCGTCCGCGGCCCGCAGGACGGCCTTGCCCGCGACCACCGTGCCGGTGGAGCCGAACGCGCCCGTGTCGTGCCGGACGACGTCGGTGTCGGACTGCCGGATCGTCACACGCTCGGCCGTGGTGGCGAGCCGGCCCGCGGCGATCTGCCGGTGCACGGTCGTGGTGCCGTTGCCGAACTCGGCCGTGCCGACCGCGACGTCGTAGGTCCCGTCCGGCAGCAGCGACACCGTGGCGTCGGCGAAGTGCCCACGCGGCGGCGCCGTGGCGATCATTGCGAGTGCGCTGCCCTCGCCCACGAGCCAGCCGGGCGGCGCGGGCTCCGCGGGCTCGTCGCGGGCGGCGCGGACGATGTCCAGGCACTCGCCGAGCCCGTAGCTGGCGAGGTGCAGGTCCTCCTCCGAGCCGTGCGCGTCGACCATCGGCTCGCCGGCGCGGATCACGTTGCGCTCCCGCAGCACGAGCGGGTCCAGGCCGAGCAGGTGCGCCAGCTCGTCCAAAGTGGACTCCAAGGCGAAGATGACCTGCCCGAGGCCGTACCCGCGAAACGCTCCCGAAGGAACGTTGTGCGTGTAGACGGCATAGGCGTCGGCTTTCTTGTGCGGGCACCGGTAAACGGCCAGCGACTCACCGCAGGCGTGGAACATCACCCCGGGCCCGTGGTTGCCGTAGGCGCCGGTGTCCGAAACGACGTGCAGCTGCAATGCTGTGAGCGTGCCGTCGTCACTGGCACCGGCCTTGACCCGCACGGTGAACGGGTGCCGGGTCGTCGCGCCGAAGAACTGCTCGGCGCGGGTGAACTCCAGCTTCACCGGCCGCCGCAGCTTCAGCGCGGCCAGCACGACCACGTCCTCGGCGAGCATCTCCTGCTTGCCGCCGAACTCACCGCCGACCCGCCCGGCCACCACGCGCACCGCGTCCTCGGGCAGGTCGAACAGCGCGCACAGCGCCCGCCGCGTCAGGAACGGCACCTGGGTGCTGGACCGCACGACCAGGCGCCCGTCGTCCTCGAACCACGCAACGGCGCCGTGGGTTTCCAGACTGGCGTGCTGCACCCGCTGTGTCCGGAAGGTGTTCTCGTAGACGACATCCGCGTCGGCGAAGCCGGTCGCGACGTCCCCGACCTCCCCGTGCAGCTCGGCGACGACGTTGTCCGCCGGCCGCGCGATCCCGCTCACCGCCGGGTCCTTCTGGTGCACCACCGGCGCGCCGGGCCGCATCGCCGCCTCGGGGTCGGTGACCGCGGGCCGCACGTCGTAGGTGACGCGGATGCGGCGGCAGCCCTCCTCGGCCGCGGCTTCGGAGTCGGCGACCACCGCGGCGACCCGCTGGCCGACGTGGCGCACGACGTCGTCGAACACGCGTGTGTCGGCCGGGTCGTCCTCGACGTGTTCGTGCTGCGCGGTCGAAAAGTGCCGCTTCGGCGCGTCCTCGTGGGTCAGGACGAGATGCACTCCGGGCACCTCGTAGGCGGCAGAAGTGTCGATCGCGGTGATCCGGGCGTGCGCGTGCGGCGAGCGCAGCAGCTTCAGGTGCAGCAGCCCCGGAACGTCGAGGTCGAACGTGTACCGCGCGGTGCCGGTGACGACCTCCGGCCCGGCCGGCGCGGGCAGGTTCCGCCCGACCGTCTCCCCCGCGGCCGGTTCTTCGACGTGTTTGACCCCACGGACGGCGTCTTCGATCGCCCGGTAGCCGGTGCAGCGGCAGAGGTTTCCCTTGAGCACGCGGGGCAGGTCGGCCCGCTGCTCGTCGTCCAGCGCGGCGGTCGTCATGAGGAACCCGGCGGTGCAGAACCCGCACTGGAAACCCTGGGCGTCCAGGAACCGTTGCTGCACGGGGTGCAGCTCGCCGTCGCGGGCGAGACCCTCCACAGTGGTCACCTTCCGGCCGTCCGCCCGGTGCGCCGGGTAGAGGCAGCTGTGCACCGGGACGCCGTCGACGTGCACGGTGCAGGCACCGCAGTCCCCCGCGTCGCAGCCCTTCTTGACGCCGAACCAGCCGCGCTCGCGCAGGTAGGTGCGCAGGCACTGCCCGGGCCGCGGCTCGGCCGCGGTGTGCTGGCCGTTGACGTCGAGTTCGAAGCTCACAGTTCACCCCGGATCTCTTCGGCCAGCCGGAAAGTCAGGTGCCGGCGCCAGGCGGGCAGGCCGTGGATGTCGTCGAACCAGTCGTCGATCGTCTCGAGTGCCCTGCTCAGCTCGGCGGCGCCGGGAACAACCGGGAAGGCGAACCGGAACGGCCGCCGGGTCGACGCGGTGATCGTCAGCGTGAACTCCGGGCCGCGCGTGCCGATCAGCAGCACGCCGGAACGGCCGAGTCCGTAGAGCGAGGCCTGCCGGAACGCCGTTGTCCGCCGCAGCGCGGCCGCGGGCAGCGTCACCGACCGCAGCAGCTCGCCTTCCGCCAGGACCTGCTGTCCGGCTCCGGTCACGAAGTCGGCCGCCGCGACCCGGCGCTCGACGCCGTCCAGCGCGCGGAGCAGGCAGACGCCGTCCAGCGCGGCGGTCAGGGAGATCATCGGGCCGGCCGGCAGCGCGTTGCAGAGGTTGCCGCCGACCGTGGCCAGGTTCCAGATCTTGAACGACGCGAGGAACGCCCGGCAGCACTGCTCGACCAGCGGCGCGACCGGCAGGCCGCTGCCGGCGGCGAACCGGGACAGCTCGGCGATCGTGCAGGTGGCGGCCAGCTCGACCGAGCCGTCCTTGTGCCGGGTGATGGCCGGCCAGCCGAACCGGGTCACGTCGACCAGCCGGGTGAGGTGTGGCTGCGGTTCCGAGAACAGGTACGTGCCGCCGGCCAGCCAGGCGTCACCGGGCCGCCACGACCCGGGCCGCCGCGGGTCACGGATCGCCGTCACGGTGTTCAGGTCCATCGCACCTCCTCGGGGTCGTCCCAGCAAAACAACACCGCGCTCGTGCGACGAGAGGCGAACACCACCGAAAACACCTGGTAAAAGCCGCCCGCTTTGGTGAATCATCCAAACCATGCGCGTGCGTGACCTGCTCGACCTGCCCGCCCTCGGGCTCCGGCCCGTCTGGTCCGGCGGCGCCCTGACCGGCCGGGACGTCACCGGGGTCACCGTCACCGACCTGGCCGACCCGGCGCGGTTCGTCCGGCCCGGCGACGTCGTGCTCACCGGCCTGGTCTGGTGGTCACCGCGGGACGGGGAGGCGAAGGCCGAGCGGTTCGCCGAGGCCGTCGCGCGCGCCCACGCCGCGGCGCTGCTGGCCGGGGAGGAGACCCACGGGCACGTGCCCGCCGCGCTCGCCGACGCGTGCGCCCGCCACCACCTGCCCCTGCTGGCGGTGCCGGCCGACACCGACTTCCGCGCCATCACCGACGCCGTCTACCTGCGCCGCTGGGGCGGCCTCGACACCACCGCCGGCCCCGCGCTGCCCGAAGCCGCACGGCGGGAAGTCGATCGGCTGCTGGCCGAAGCCGCACCGCTGGCCGACGTCCTCGCGGCCGCCTGCGCGCCCCTGGGTGACGTCGCCTGTTACGTCGTGAGCCCGACCGGGCGGGTGCTGGCCCGGACCGCGGCGGCGACCGCGCCGATCGAGCCCGGGACCGACGTCCGCCGCCGGGTCGGCACGACCTTGCGCGTGGACACCGGCACGTCGCCGTACGACACCTGGCTGGTGCACGCCCCGGCCGCGGCCGGCACCCCGCCCGGTGCGCTGCGCGAGATCGCCGAGGTGATCGGCCGGTTCCGGCGGGCCGCCGACGAACGGCTCGAGCCCGACCGCAGGACGGCGAACCGGCTCGCCGCGGCCCTCGCCTCGCGTGCCGACGAAGCCGCGCTCAAGTCCGCGCTGCGCCGGTCGGGCCTGCCCGGCGACGGCCCGTACCTGGTCCACACGCTGACCTTGGCCGACGCGTCCGTCGCGGCGCGCGCTCTTGGCGAGGCACTGGCCGGGTCACCGTGCGCGGTCGGCGTCCTCCCGCGCGGTGAAGCGGTCGCCGTCCAGTCCGGAGCCGGGCCCGGGCAGTGGGCGGCGGTGCAGGCGTGTGACCCGCGGACGCCGCTCGCGGTGGGGACAAGCTTGGCGCTGCCCGGGCCGGACGACCTGCCCGCGGGGCTCGCTCAGGCCCGGCACGCCGCGGCCGTCTCGCGGTCCGGTGGGACGGTCGTGACGTCGGCGGCCGAGCTGACCGGGTTCGGCTCGCTGGTGTCGGGCCTGGACCCGGCCCTGCGGGCGGCGTTCCGCGACCGGGTGCTCGGACCGCTGCTCGGCCTCGACCGCGGCACCGGCCCGGCCCTGCTGGAGACGGTCGAGGCGTTCCTCGCCTGTGACGGGTCGTGGGCCAAGGCCGCGCGGGCCCTGCACGTCCACGTGAACACGGTGCACTACCGGATCGAGCGGGCCGAGCAGCTCCTCGGCCGCGACCTGTCCCGGCTCGACGACCGCCTCGACCTCCGCGCGGCGCTGCTCTGCTGATCCGGCGTTTCAGTAGATGTCGCGCAGATAGCGCTTCTCGGTGCTGAGCTTCTTGACGTACGCGTCAGCCGCGTCGGGCGTGAGGCGGCCGTGCTGGACGACGATGTCGCGCAGGGTGCGGTCGACGTCCTTGGCCATCCGGCCCGCGTCACCGCAGACGTAGAAGTGGGCGCCGTCCTGGAGCCAGGACCAGAGCTTGGCGCCGTGCTCGCGCATCCGGTCCTGCACGTACACCTTCGCGCGCTGGTCGCGGGAGAACGCCAGGTCCAGCTCGGTCAGCACACCGTCGCGGTGCAGGCCGGTCAGCTCGTCGCGGTAGTAGAAGTCGGTTTCCCGGTGCTGCTCGCCGAAGAACAGCCAGTTCGGCGCCCGGTCGCCGCGGGCCCGGCGGTGGTCGAGGAAACCGAGGAAGGGCGCGACCCCGGTGCCCGGCCCGATCATGACCATCGGCGTCGCCGGGTCGGCGGGCGGCCGGAAGTGCGGTGACGGCTGGACCGTGACCGGGACGGCCTGCCCGGCCGGGGCATCGGCCAGATACGTCGAGCAGACGCCCTTGCGCGGCCGCCCGCCGGGTGTGTCGTACCGGACGACCGACACGGTGAGGCTGACGCGCGCCGGGTCGGTCAGCGGGCTCGACGAAATCGAGTACAGCCGCGGCTGCAGCTTCTTGAACACGTCCGCCCACTCCTGCGCGGAGGCCCGCACGGAGAATCCGGCGGCGACGTCGACCGCCTGCCTGCCCCACGTCCACTTGGCCAGCTCACCCTGGTTGTCCTTGCGCAGCAACGTCTTCAGGTCCCGGTCGCCGGTCCGGTCGACCACGAACCGCAGGAGGTCCGGGGTGATCCGGGTGATGTCGAGGCAGCGGCCGAGCGCCTCGCCGAACGGGACCGCGCCCTCGCCCGCGAGCGCGACCTCGGTGTCCGGATCCAGCCCCGTGACGGCCAGCCACTCCTCGACCAGGGCCGGGCAGTTGCGCGGCAGCACGCCGAGCGCGTCCCCGGCTTCGTAGGTCAGGCCGGTGCCGGTGAGGTCGAAGGTGAACCGGCGGACCTCCTTCTCGGCGCCGGGCAGGCTGAGCAACCGGTTCCCGACCAGCGGCGCCGGTTCGCCATAAGTCTTGCGCACCAACGGTTCCGACGGCAGCACCGGAGCAGCAGCGAGGAGCCCGGCCACCGTCTCGAGCCACTGCGTGGCGGCCTCGTCGAAGTCCGGTTCGCAGTCGACCCGCTCGGTGAGCGGCTCGGCGCCCAGCTCGCTGAGCCGGGCGTCCACCCGCCGTCCGTGGCCGCAGAAGTTGTCGTAGCTGGAGTCGCCGAAGGCCAGCACCGCGTACCGGGTGCCGGTGAGGCGGCCCGCCTCGGCCGCGGCCAGCGACTCCCAAAAAGCGCCTCCGTTGTCGGGCGCGTCGCCGTCGCCGAAGGTGCTGGTGATCACGAGCAGGTCGGCGTCGCGCGGCAGGGTGTCGAGCGTGATGTCGTCCATGCACAGCACCGCGAGGTCACGGCCGAGCTGCGCGATCCGGGCGGCGGTGGCGCCGGTCGCGAAGTCTTCGGCGTTGCCGGTCTGGGACGCCCACAGCACCACGATCTGCCGGGTGGCACGGGAAGGAGCGGGTGCGGCCGTCCGCGAGAACATGCCGGCGAGCACCCCGTTGACCCACAACGTGTTTTCGGCGCCGAAGGGCGCGTCGGCGGGCAGGACCGGGACGGCGCCGTCCGGCGGCGCGGCTTCGACCCCGGTGACGAACCCGGCCAGGTACCGGCGCTCGTCCTCGGTCAGCACCGGCGCGGGACTGTCGGCCAGCCCGAACACCCCGGCCAGCGCGCTCGCCGGGCGCGGCGGCTCGGCAGCGGCGACCTTCACGAGCGTCACGGCGCACACCTTGAACTCGGGCTGGAACGACAGCGGATCCACGGCGTTGTTGGTGACGGCGTTGACACTCAGGTACTCCCCGTACCGGTCGTTCCAGTGGAACGGCGCGAACGTGGTGCCGGGCCGGACCCGGTCGGTCACCACGGCGGGCAGGACGGCCCGGCCCCGCCGTGACGCGACCTCGACCAGGTCGCCCTCGGCGACGTCCAGCCCGGCGGCGTCCTGCGGGTGGATCTCCACGAACGGGCCGGGGTCGAGCTTGGTCAGCTTGGCGACGGTCCCGGTCTTGGTCAGGGTGTGCCACTGGTGCGGCACCCGGCCGGTGTTCAGCACGAACGGGTAGTCGTCGTCGGGCAGCTCGGCGGCGGGCAGGTGCGGCCGGGCGAAGAACACGGCCCGGCCGCTCGGGGTGGGAAACACGAGCCGCGGCCGGGTGCCGTCGGCGCGTTCGGCGAGCGGCTGGCTGACGCCGTTGTTGAGGTACCGGACCGGGTTGCGGTCGTCACCGTCCACTGTGGAGCTGGGCCACTGCACCGGGGTCTCGCGCAGCCGGTCGTAGGTGACACCGCGCAGGTCGTACCCGGTCTTGGGATTCCCGCACCGCCGGATCTCCTCGAAGACCTCCTCGGCGCTGTCGTAGCTGAAGCCGTCGGCGAACCCCATCTCGCACGCGACCCGCGCGATGAGCTGCCAGTCCGGCAGCGCCTCCCCCGGCGGCGGCACGACCTGGGGCACGAGGGTGAGGTTCCGCTCGGAGTTGACCATCACGCCGTCGCCCTCCACCCACATCGCGGCGGGGAGCACGATGTCGGCGTAGGAGTTGGTTTCGGTCTCGGTGAACACGTCCTGGGTGATCACCAGCTCGGCGGCCTCCAGGCCGGCGAGCACGGTCCGGCGGTTCGCGACCGAGGCGACCGGGTTGGTGCAGAGGATCCAGCAGGCCCGGATCTTCCCGTCGCCGAGCTGCTCGAACATCTCGACGGTCCCGCGGCCGACGTCGGTGCGCACCGTGCCCGGCGGCAGGCCCCAGAGGTCCTCGACGAACGCCCGGTCCTCCGGCACCAGCACCGAGCGCTGGCCGGGCAGGCCGGGTCCCATGTAGCCCATCTCCCGGCCGCCCATCGCGTTGGGCTGGCCGGTCAGGGAGAACGGGCCGCTGCCGGGGCGGCAGATCGTGCCGGTGGCCAGGTGCAGGTTGACCAGCGCGTTGGTGTTCCAGGTGCCGTGCGTGCTCTGGTTGAGCCCCATCGTCCAGCAGCTCATCCAGTTCCCCGCCTCGCCGAGCCACCGCGCGGCCAGCCGGAGGTCGGCTTCCGGAACACCGGTGATCTCCGCGACGACGGCGGGCGGATAGTCCGCGAGGAAGGCGGGCAGGTCGTCCCAGCCCTCGGTGTGCTCGGTGATGAACTCCCGGTCGAGGTGCCCGTTTTCGGCCAGCAGGTGCAGCAACCCGTTCAGCAGCGCCAGATCCGTGCCCGGCTTGAGCTGCAGGAAGAGGTCGGCCTTGTCGGCGGTGGCGGTGCGGCGCGGGTCGGCCACGATCAGCTTGGCGCCGGTCTTGAGCCGGTCGAGCAGCCGCAGGAAGAGGATCGGGTGGCAGTCGGCCATGTTGGCGCCGATCACGAAGAACGCGTCGGCGTGGTCGAAGTCCTGATAGGACCCCGGCGGGCCGTCGGCGCCGAGCGAAAGCTTGTACCCGGTGCCGGCGCTGGCCATGCACAGCCGTGAGTTCGACTCGATCTGGTTGGTGCGCACGAACCCCTTGGCCAGCTTGGTCGCGAGGTACTGCGCTTCGATCGTCAGCTGGCCGGAGACGTAGAAGGACAGCGCGTCCGGGCCGTGTTCGTCCAGGATCGCGCGCAGCCGCCGGGCCGTCTCGGTGATCGCTTCGTCGACCGGCCGGGCGACGGGTTCGGCGCCGCGCTCGGGCCGGACCCACGCCGTGTCCAGCCGTCCGGGCGCGGAAAACAGCTCCGCGCTGGTCGCGCCCTTGGTGCAGAGCCGCCCGGCGTTGGCGGGGTGCGCCTTGTCCCCGGCGGCCTTGAGCACCTTCGGCCGCCCGTCGGCGCCCACGCCGACGTCCAGCACGATGCCGCACCCGACACCGCAATACGTGCACACCGTCCGCGCGGCACCGGTCACACCGCACCCCTCTCGTCCTGGCTGGACGCTAGGAACCGGGTGTTACGCCGGGATGACGCGGGCTCCACCGCGACGTTACGTCCGCCCCGACAACGGCGGCCTCCCGGTGTGCGCGACTGTGACGCCGGGCACCGCCCCGCCGACGTCCCGCAGGATCTGCGCGGCGACGGCCCGTTCGGCCGGGCCGACGTCGTGCCGGGACGGCCCCGCTCGCAGCACGTCCCCCAGTCCCCGCGCACGCCGGACGTAGACGAGCACCCCGGCGCCCGCCGCCGCGATCCGCGCGAGCGTGCGCTCCAGCTCCCGGCCGCACTCGCACCCGAGCGAGCCGAAGGCGTCACCCAGCAGGCACTCGGCGTGGACGCCGACCGGGCTGCCGCCGGGCGCGGGATCACCGAGGACGAGCGCGAGGTGCTCGCCGCCGTCGACGCGGTGCCGGTAGCCGAGGACCCGGAACCGCCGGCCCAGCACCGGCAACCGCGCTTCGGTGACCCGCTCCACGAGGGGTTCGACGTGCTGCCGGTGCGCGGCGAGGTCCCCGATCGACACGAGCGGCAGGCCACGGGCGCGGATCCGTAGCCCGGACAGGTCGGCGGGGTCGCCGTCCGGCCCGGTCACCAGCCGGAAGGCCGCAGCGGGCCAGTGCCCGGCGAGACGGACGAGGTCGAGCGCGGCTTCGGCGACCGCCGGGTGGCCGAGCACGCCGTGGGGGTGGCAGGCGACCGGGAAGACGTGTCCGGGCAGCCGGAAGGCCGACGCGGCGGAGGCCGGGTCGGCCAGTGCGCGCAGAGCCTGCGCGCGCCCGGCGGCCGAGAGTCCGGCTGGGGCTTCGCGGTGGTCGACCCCGACGTGCACGGCCGGGTCGGAGCCGGGGGCCATCGGCGGGATGCGGAGGTCTTGGAGCCGGGCACGGTCGATCGCGCAGCAGAGCAGGCCGCGGCCGAGAGCGCCCAGCTCGGTGACCAGTTTTCCGGTCATGACGGCTGCCGCGGCGACGACGGCGCCGCCGTGCTCGTCGTGCACGAGGGCGAGGCCGCCTCGCTTGACGGCCGCGACCGCGGCGGTCACGGCCGCCGCCGGGTCGGCAGGTGAGGGAGGCGGTGTGCTCACCTCGGCTGGCACGGACCGCGGCGTGCTCGCCTCGGTCGGTACGGACCGCGGCCCACCCACCTCGACCGGCACGGCTGCGCCGGTTCGGCCGACACGGATCGCGGCCTTCCTATCCCGACCGGCACGGCCGTCGCCGGGCCGACCGGCACGGCCGTCGCCGGTTCCGTCGGCAACCTCACGCTGCGCTCCCCACCTGGGCGCGGGCGAAATCCGCAACCTGCCGCCCAACCGTCTCCAGCTGCGCAGCGACCTTCGGGTCCGGCCCGTCCGCCCCGAAGGGCTTCGCCGCCGAGTTGAGCACCACGCCGAGCGGGGTCGGCCAGCCGCGCAGTGCGTGCACCGTCGACCGCAGAGACGTCAGCGTCGTCACACCGGCCTGCCAACCCGCCGTCGCCACCACACACCCCACCGCTTTGCCGTGCAGGTAGGGCGCCGGGTCTGCCGCCAGCTCCTGCAGGTAGTCCAGCGCGTTCTTCAGCAGCCCGGATGTGCCGCCGTGGTAACCCGGCGTCGACACGATGAGGCCGTCCGCGTGCCGGACGGCGGCCAGCAGCCGGGTGGCGCCGGCCGGCTCGGGGCGGTCGGGGTCGTACATCGGGAACGTCAGGTCCGCGGCGACGATCAGGTCGGTTTCGGCGCCGTGCGCCGCGGCCGCGTCGAGTGCGTACCGCAGGGCCCGCTCCGAGGTCGAGCCGGCGCGCAGGGTTCCGCCGATACCGAGGATCCGCGGACGCTCCACTATGGACGTCATGGGACGCTCCCTTCAGCCCGCGACGGGAACGAGAGCGGGCGTGCCCAGGCCGAGGCTGCCGCGCAGCGTCGCGTGCTCGTAGTCGTGGTGGAACAGGCCGCGCTGCTGCAGTTCAGGCACCAACATGTCGACGACGTCGTGCACCCCGGACGGCAGCATGTCGATCATCAGGGTGAACCCGTCGGCGCCGCCCGCGGCCAGCCGTTCCTGCATCACGTCGGCGATCTGCTCGGCGGTGCCGACGACCTGGTGGTGCCCGCCGCCGTAACTGGCGATCAGCTCGCGCACCGTCAGGTTCTCCTTCACCGCGAGCTCCACGATCGTGCGGCGGAACCCGATCGAGCCGGTGAACTCCTCGTCGGGCCCGAGCAGGTGGGCCGGGAACGGCTTGTCGAGTTCGAGCACCTCCACCGGCAGGCCGACCCGGCGGCTCAGCTTGACCAGGTTCGGGCCGGTGCCGAAGACCTCGTCGAGGTGCTGCTTCCGTTGCCGCGCTTCGGCTTCGGTCGCGCCGAGGATGATCGACATGCCGGGCAGGATCTTGAGGCCGTCCGGGTCCCGGCCGTACTCGGCGGCGCGCCGGCGCATGTCCTCGCGGAACGCGATCGCGCTTTCCAGCAGGTGCTGCGCGGTGAACACGACGTCGGCGTACCGGGCGGCCTGGTCGCGCCCGCGCTCGGACGAGCCGGCCTGAAAGATGACCGGCCTGCCCTGCGGTGTCCGCGCGAAGGGCAGCGGGCCGCGGACGGCGAAGTGCTCGCCGACGTGGTTGATCTCGTGCACCAGGTCTTCGCGGGCGAAGACGCCGTTCTCCCGGTCGCCGACCAGCGCGCCTTCTTCCCAGCTGTCCCAGAGCTTCAGGACGACGGTGATGAACTCGTCGGCCCGGCTGTAGCGCTGCTCGTGGTCGGGGTGCGCCCCGCCGCCGAACATCTCGCCCACGGTCGGGTTCTGCGTGGCGATGGAGTTCCAGCCGGTGCGGCCGCGCGAGAGGTGGTCGAGCGTGGCGAACCGGCGGGCCAGGTCGTAGGGCTGGTTGTACGTCGTGGACGCCGTGCCGACCAGGCCGATCCGCTCGGTGACCGCCGCCATCAGCGAGAGCACGGTCACGGTGTCGAGCGCGCCGCACGGGCGTTCGGTGCCGACCTCCTGGTTCGTCATCTGCTCGGCGAGGAACAACGCGTGCAGCTTCCCGGCTTCGGCCGTGCGCGCGATGTCGAGGTACATGTCCGGCGAAAGGTAGTCGCCGACGTCGCCGTCGCGGGCCAGCCACGCGCCGGTGTGCATGCCGAGGCCGTGCATGAGCGCCGCGGTGAGGATCATCGAGGGTTCGTCGGGCATGACGGATCTCCACGCTGTCGGGGGAAGCGCCACCGGACCGGGTGGCACTGCCGACGCTAGGTTCGCGCCGCCGCCGCGACCAGCGGCCCTTTCTGGCGGCTGGTGTTAGCGCGGCTTACATCGAACCGCCGCATCCGCGGAGCCGTCGGCCCAAAATCACCGCATCCGCGGAGCTCAGTCCTGCAGCATGCCCACGTCGTGGAACCGGGCGACCGCGCGGTTGTACCGGGCGAACGACTCCCCGATCACCTGCAGCTCGTCCTCCGGGACACCGGTGAACATCGTCGCCAGGTTCTGGCGGCGGCGGTCGTGGACCCGCTGGGCCCGCCCGCGCCCCTCCTCGGTGGCCGTGATGATGCTCCGGCGGCGGTCCTCCGCGGCCGGGGTGCGGTCCACCAGGCCTGCCGTGGTCATCACCGACACCTGACGGCCCACCGTCGACGGGTCGAGACCGAGCTTCGCGGCGAGGGTCGTGATGTCCGCCGGGCCGGTCGCCTCGAGCGTGCGCAGCAGCAGGTAACCCGCGCGGTCGAGCTCGTCGTAGATGTCGGTGCGGCGGCTGAGCAGCTCGAAGTTGCGCACCATGACCGCGGTGTGGGCCTCGATGAGGTCGAGCGCGTCCATGGTCAGAACCTACCTTCCGGCCGATTGCCCGGCGCCGGACGTTATCGGTACCATACCGATAATTGTCGGCATGATACCGACATTCGGTTCGGCAGGAGGAGACCTCACTCGGATGGGACACGCGGTTCACCGGATCAGGGACAAGGTGCTCGGCTCGGACCCGGGGCTGACCCGGCTGCGCAGCGCCGTCTCCGCGGCCGTCGCGATGACCACCGGGCTGGGGGTCGAGTACGTCTTCGCCGAGCTGACCGGGGCCGGCGCCCAGGCCACCCTGGTCGCCGTCCTGCTCGGCGCGATCACCGCGATGATGGGCTCGATGGCCCTGAGCGGCACGGCGGTGTGGCCGAAGGTGCGCACCGCGGCGCTGTTCCCCGTCGCGATGGGGCTCGGGATGGCGGCCGGCATCGCCGTCGCGCCGCACACCGACCTGATGCTCGCGGTCTTCGTCGTGGTGATGTTCGCCGCCGTGTTCGTCCGGCGGTTCGGGATCCCGTTCTTCTTCTACGGCTTCATGGTCTGGATGGGCTACTTCTTCGCGGCGTTCCTGCACGCGACGCTCGACGGGCTGCCCGCGATGCTCGTCGCCGTCGTCATCGCGAGCGCTTGGGTCCTGCTGCTGTCGCTGACCGTGCTGCGCGACAACCCCGCCCGCACGCTCTCCCGCACCCGCCGCGCGTTCGGCGCCCGGGCCCGAGCGGTCGCCCGGCTCTGCGCGATCCTCCTGGACGGCGGGCCGGACGAGCGGCTCGTGCGCCGCGTCCACGCCGCGCAGACGCGGCTCGCCGAGTCGGCGCTGATGATCGAGGCCTGGTCGGCCGAGGTGCCGGTGCTGCCCGGCGACGTCTCCGCGGCTTCGGTCCGGCGGACGACGATGGACGCGCAGCTCGCGATCGACCTGCTCGTCACCGCGTGCACGCAGCCGGAGACCCGGCCGGACCTGGCCGCCGAGGCGGCGCGAGTGCTGGACCTGTTCGCCCGCAACGACTACCCGGCCGCCGGACGGGCCGCCGAAGCACTCCTCGGGCGGGCCGGGACCGCGCCGGTGCGGCTGGTCGCCGTGGCGGTCACCGACTACCTCGCCGTGGTCCGCCGCGCCGACCGGGACGGCCTCACCGACACCGGCGACTTCGAGCCCGCGGTGACGATCGCGATGGGCGCGCTGCCCGGTTCGGCCGCCGCGGCGGGCGACGTCGAACCGCGCGGCGGCGCGTGGAACCCGTTGCGCCGCTTGGATCTCACGACGCGGCAGGCCGTCCAGGTGGCGGTCGCGGGCGGGCTGGCGATCGTGCTCGGGCGGCTGCTGTCGGAGCAGCGGTACTACTGGGCCGTGATCGCCGCGTTCGTCGCGTTCACCGGCACGGCGAC
Organism: Amycolatopsis sp. NPDC104863; assembly: GCF_055582965.1. NCBI lineage: Bacteria > Bacillati > Actinomycetota > Actinomycetes > Pseudonocardiales > Pseudonocardiaceae > Amycolatopsis > Amycolatopsis sp. NPDC104863. The sequence goes on along the minus strand of NZ_JBVJOW010000001.1, from coordinate 342,169 downwards.
GCGCTCGGAGGTGTTCCTCAAGTCGGTCAACCGCGTGGCAGGCACGCTGGTCGGGCTCGGCGCCGGGATCGCGCTCGCCCACCTGACGGCCGGGCACACCGCGGCCGTGCTCGCGGTGATCGTCGGCAGCATGTTCTGCGGGTTCTACCTGCAGCGGCTGTCGTACGCGTACATGATCTTCTTCGTCACGATCATGGTGAGCCAGCTCTACAGCGTGCTCAACGAGTTCTCCCCCGGCCTGCTGGTGCTTAGGCTGGAGGAGACGGCCATCGGCGCGGCCGTCGGCGTCGCGGTCGGCCTGGTGCTGACGCCGCTGAGCACGCGCGACACCGTCCGCACCGCCCACCGCGCCCTCGCGCGCACACTGGCGGAGCTGTTGGAGACCGTCGCGGATCGCATCGAAGGGCACGCGGGCACCCCGGACTTGGACGCCCGCGCCCGCGTCCTGGACAACGACCTGCGCCAGCTGCGGCTGGTGGCCGCGCCGCTGGTGGCCGCGGTGCCCTGGGGCGGCGGGTCCCGCACCACGCGGCACCGGCTGACGCTGGCCGCCACGCTGGTCCAGCACACCCGGCGGCTGGTCACCGCCCTGCGCCGCGGCCGCGTCACCGACCGGTCGCTGGCCGGGCCCGCCCGGGCGCTGGCGGCTGTCGCGGCGGAGGTCGCCGACCCCGGCGAGTCGGACCTGCCGACGCTGCTCGACCTGGGCGAAGCCGCCCTATCCCGGCACTGCTCCTCTCACGACGAGCCGGTGCTGCTCGAGCTGCTGCACCTGCGCCGGCTGCTGCACGAGATCGCCACCGGCGACGAACCGGGCCAGCTCGCCGAGCCCGCCGCGCCGTGTGTCACGCGGATCTCCGGCCGGGTCCACGGCGCGACCGGCTCGACTCTCCCGGGCGCGACCCTGACGCTGGTCGACGCCCACGGCCGTCAAGCCGCCCGGGCGACGTCGGCCGCCGACGGCGCCTTCACGCTGGAAGCGCCCCAGGCGGGCTCGTACGTCCTGATCACGGCGGCGGACCAGCACGGCCCGGCCGCCTCGACGGTGCTCGCCGGCCAGGGCCGCGGCGTGGTCCAGGACGTCTGGCTGACGGCGGCCCGCACCCCGGGCCCGCCGGCCCACCCGGGACGCTGCGCGAAGCCGGGCCAGCTCAGGAAACCGGCTCAGCGAAGAACTCCCGCAGCACGGCACCCACGCGCCGTGGATCACCGTCCTCCTCCGGGCCCTCATGGGTCAGCTCCGGGAACGTGACCCGGCGCGAGTGCGGCAGGGTGGCGGCCAGCTCGCCGAGCGCCTGCCCCAGGTAGGCCGGGCTCCGGCCGCCGCCGAGCAGCAGGACCTGCGCGTCCAGTGTCGCGTAGTCCGGTGCGGTGTCGGCCATTTCGCGCACCACCCGCATGTCGTGGCCGATCGTGGGGATGAGCTCCGGGATCGGGACGTCGTCCGCGGCCGCGTCACCCAGGAACCGCGCGCCGGCCGAAAGGAACGGCACGAGCACCGGACGCGGCACCCGGCCGAACCACGGTTCGGTCCCCAGCCCCTTCAACGCGGTGACCATCGCCGACGTCGTCCGCCCGGCCGCGATCTCCCTTTCGTAGCGCGGGATCCAGCCGGTCGGCGCCGACCCGCGCACCGACAGCGGCGGCTCGTAGAGCGCGATCCGGTCGATCGACGGCGTCTCGAGAGCGGTCCGCAGGGTGACGAGCCCGCCGGAGCTCAGGCCGAAGACGCGGGTCGCCCCGGTCGCCGCGGCCACGGCCTGGAGGTCTTCGACCTCACGCCGGACGCCGAAGTCCGCGCCGTACGGACCGCTCAGCCCGCGGCCGCGCCGGTCGAGCACGTGGACGGTGAACGCGTCCGCCAGCGCCGCGGCAAGGTCCATCAGGTGCTGGGCCGCCTTCATCCCGCCGTGCACCAGCAGCACCGCGGGCCCGCGGCCCAGAGTCCGGTAGCCGATGACCGTGCCGTCGGCCGAAGCGGCCGTCTCCGTGCGGTAGCCCCGCATGGGTCCCCCAATCTGTGTACGCCGATCGCAGTTTCCCGAGACTAGCCAACTGGGTACACTGATCGCAATAACGTCGAGGAGCCGCCGATGCCCGAAGCCGCCGTCCGGCCCCCGATCTGGCTGCGTCCCGAACGCGGCACGCGCGGGCCGCGTCCCGCGCACAGCCGGGCCGACCTCGCCGACGCCGCGATCCGGCTGGCCGACGCCGAAGGGATCGAAGCGGTGTCCCTGCGCCGGGTCGCCGGCGAGCTGGGCACCGGCCCGACCGCGCTGTACCGGTACGTGGACACCAAGGACGAGCTGTTCGAGCTGATGGCCGACCGCGCGATGGGCGAGCGCGAACCCCCGGCCCGCACCGGCGACCGGCAGGCCGACCTGCGGGCCGTCGCCGAAGCGCACCGCGCGCTCGTGCTGGCGCACCCGTGGCTGGCCGCCCTCCCGATGTCCCGGCCGGTGCTGGGCCCGAACGGCCTGGCCTGGCTGGAGGCGACGTACGCGGCGGCCGCCGCGCCGGACCTCGGGCCCGACGAGGTGCTGGCCCAGGTCGGCACGCTGCTGACGTTCGTCCGCGGGCACGTCGGCACCGAACTGGCCGAACGGGAGGCGAGCCGGCGCTCCAGCCAGGACATGCCGGCCTGGCTGGCGGCGCAGGCCCGGTACGGCGAAACGATCATCGGCAGCGGGGACTACCCGCACCTGAGCCGGATCATGCTCGAAGCCGAGACACCGCACGCCGAGGACCGCTCCGAACGGACGTTCCGGCGGGGGCTGGAGCACGTGCTCGCCGGGCTGCGCGCGGACCGGGCCTAGCGGGCGCCGCTCGTCAGAACACCAGGTCGGGGTCCTCGGCCACCGAACGCAGGGCGGTGACCGTCGAGTGGCCCGCGGCCAGCAATGCGGCGTCGCTGCCGGGCGGCAAGCCGCCTTCGACCAGCACCGCGGTCAGGGCGACCGTGCCGTCACCGGGATCCTCGACGCGGCTTCGGACCGAGCCGAACTCCGCGAGGGTCGCGCGTTCGGGCTCGCCGGCGTCGGCGCGGTCCGGGACGTTGAGGTTCAGCACCGTCCCGGCCGGCGCCTTCGCGAGCCGGTCGAACAGCCCGGACGCGACGGCGACCGCGGTGTCCCAGTGGGTGCCGACGCCGTCGTCCAGGCCGACGTCGAGGGAGACCGCCAGCGCGCGGGCCCCGTTGATCGACGCCGTGAGCGCCGCCCCGACCGTGCCGGAGTGCAGCACCGCGCGGCCGACGTTCGCGCCGCGGTTCACCCCGGAGAGCACCACGGCCGGCGGTTCCCCGAAGGCGCCCTGCGCGGCCAGCAGCGCGATGAGCCCGGGGTGCGCGGCGACGGCGTGCGCCGGGACGGCCCCGAGATCCGGCAGCTCCCGCCGCTCCACCGCGATCCGCCGGAAGCTGCCGGCGGCGGTCAGGCCCGCGCTGGTGCCGCTCGCCTCCTCGGCCGGCGCCGCGACGACGACCTCCCAGCCGTGCGCCAGCGCGCCCCGGGCCAGGGCGTGCAGCCCCGGCGAGTCGATCCCGTCGTCGTTGGTGACCAGTACTCTCACAGTTCCTCCGCACGTCCTCGAACCGCAGCGCTTCGACGTTCCCACTTCCTGGACGCGCGGGCCAGGACGCGTTGCCACGCCTAAAGTCCTGCAACCATGACGCCCGAATCCGACCCGAAGCCGTCGCCCCGCCTCAGCGCGGACTGGGCCGCCGTGGCCGTCGCGGCCGTGGTGGTGCTGCTGGCCGCGCTCGGCCTGCTGCCGACGATCACCTTCCTGGTCAAATGACGACGCCCGCGGAGACCACCACCGGCCGCGGCGGGCTGACCGCGATCCCCGTCCTGCGGTACGTGCCCGGGCTCCTGCTGCTCGTCGGCGTCGGCATCGTGGGAACGCTGGCGCAGAACGGGGTGCGCAGCATCGGCAAGGCGACCGGCACGGCGCTGCCCGACATCGAGTACGTGTTGTGGGCGATCGTCCTCGGGCTGGTCATCCGCAACACGATCGGCGTCCCGGCCGTGTTCCGCCCGGGCGTGGCCACCTACGAGTTCTGGCTGAAGATCGGCATCGTGCTCCTCGGCGCCCGGTTCGTGCTGGGCGACCTGGCCAAGCTCGGCGGCCTGAGCCTCGGGCTGATCCTCGTCGACATGGCCGTCGCCACGACGGTGATCCTCTTGGTGGGCAAGGCTTTCGGGCTCGGCGGGAAGCTGTCGTCGCTGCTCGCCATCGGCACGTCGATCTGCGGGGTCTCGGCGATCATCGCCGGCCGCGGCTCGATCGACGCCGACGACGAGGACTCCGGGTACGCCATCGCCGCGATCCTCGCCCTCGGCGCCGTCGCCCTCTTCACCTTCCCGCTGATCGGGCACGCGCTGAACCTCTCCGACACACAGTTCGGCCTGTGGGCGGGCCTGGCCGTGGACAACACCGCCGAGACGACGGCGACCGGCGCCGCCTACTCCCCGCACGCCCAGGACGTGGCGGTCGCGGTGAAGAGCACCCGCAACGCCCTGATCGGCCTGGTCGTCCTGGGGTACGCGGCGTACTGGTCCACCCGGGGCGGCAAAGCCGTCGCGAGCGGGCTGAAGGGCCGCGCGGGTTTCGTCTGGCGCACGTTCCCGAAGTTCGTGCTCGGGTTCGTCGTCGTGTCGGCACTGGCCACGGCGCACGTGTTCACCAAGGCCGAGGTCACCAGCCTCGGCAACCTGTCGAAATGGGCGTTCCTGCTGTGCTTCGCCGGTGTCGGCCTGAACTTCGACCTCCGCCAGATGGCCCGCAGCGGCTTCCGGCCCCTCGTCGTCGCCGCCCTCGGCCTGGTCGTCGTGGCGGCGTGCTCACTCGGCCTGGTGCTGCTGACGTCCCAGTGGATCAGCTTCTAGGGCCCGGTACCCGAGCCGGCCCCGGGTCGCGGCGAGCAGGATCGCCGCGGCGACGGCGGAGGAGACCAGCAGCACGTGGCTCGCGTTGGCCTCCCGCGCCGTCGGGAAGATCTCGGTCCACGCGACGGAGAAGAAGTTGTTCACGCTCGTGTGCAGGATCATCGCCAGCGGCAGGCTCTGGCCCGTGCGGTTGAAGACCCACGTCATCACGATGCTGAAGGCCACGGCGGACGCGACGAACTCGATCGGGGTGTACCAGTCGACGTCCGCGCCCGCCCAGTCCGTCAGGAACAGCGGCAGGTGCCAGGCGCCCCACAGCACCCCGAGGATCAGGGTGCCGCGCAGCGGCCCGAACCGCGGCTGCATGTGGGGCAGGGCGAAGTCGCGCCAGCCGGGCTCTTCGGCCAGCCCGGTGGTGATCAGCTGGAACACGAGCGCGGGCAGGTAGGCCAGCAGCACCGCCCCGGAGGGGAAGTGGATGTCGGTGCCGTACAACGGGATGCTGGTGACGACCAGGGCCGCCGGGACCCCCAGGATGATCACCGCGTACCAGCGCCAGTTCACCCGCCACTTCAGCAGCCGCCCGGCCCAGCGCCGGAGCCCGGGCCGGCCTTCGGCAACCGCCGTGACGACGAACGCCGCCAGGATGGGGCCGAGGTAGGCGCCGGGCAGCACACCCAGCACCTGGGTGGTGCCCAGCAGGACCGGGAAGTCGAACGGCGCGAGGCCCAGGCCGCTTTCGGAAAGGATGTACGGGATCCAGGCGAGCCAGCTCAGCGCGAACGCCAGGGTGAAGAAGCTGCGCAGCGGGTGCCGGGCGATGACGCCTCGCGCGGCGGAGTGGACCTTCTCGTCGGGGATTAACACGGTGTTTTCCTTTCGCTTCAAGGGTTCGGTCAGCGGCAGAGGGCGTCGTCGACGACCTTCGCGACGTGCTCGGCCTGGTCGATCCGCTGGGGCAGGGCGGTGACCGCCACGGTGGCCGCGCGGCCGTCTTCGGTGACGCCGTCGAGGACCTCGAAGCCGAAGATGTTGCCGCCGTGGCCCCACATCACTCCCCCACAGCTCAGTGGTGTGCTGACCAGAGCGAGGCCGTAGCCCGAGCCGGGCGGCAAGCCCGGCGCCTCGACCGTCGTGCGCATCTCGGCGAGCTGCGCGGGCGGGAGGAGCCGGCCGCCGAGCACCGCGCGGTAGAAGGCGTTGAGGTCACTGGGTGTCGACACCATCTGGCCCGCGGCGCCGGCCCACGACCCGTCGAGGTCGGTGACGTCCAGCGGCTGGCCGTCCGGCCCCGGGTGGTAACCGTGCGGGTGCCGCTCCCGGATCTTCTCTTCACCGACGGCCGGGAAGTAGGTGTGCCGCAGCCCGGCCGGCCGGATGACGCGCTGGGTGAGGACCTCGGCGAGCGGACGGCCGGAGACCTTCTCGAGGAGCAGGCCCGCGACGATGTAGTTGGTGTTGCTGTAGGACCAGCCGGTGCCGGGCGCGAAGGTCGCGGGCTTGGTCAGCGCCAGGTCGAGCAGGGTGCGCGCACTCATGTACACGTGCTGGAACGCCGTGACGTCCGAGCCGAGCAGGTCGGTGTACTCGGGCAGGCCGCTGGTGTGCTGCAGCAGCTGCCGCACCGTGATGGCCGTCCCGTCGATCCCCTGTCCTCGCAGCAGGTTCGGCAGGTACCGCTCGATCGGCGCGTCCAGGTCGATCTTCCCCTCGCCGACGAGCTGCAGCACGGCCACCGCCGTGAACGTCTTGGTGTTGCTGCCGATCCGCACCTGGCCGTCCACCGGCACCGGCGTCTTCGTGGTGAGGTCGCCGAGACCGGCGGTGTAGGAGCGGGTGCGGCCGCCGCGGTCCCGCACGGCGGCGAGCGCGCCGGGGAAACCGTCGGCGCGCACGAGGTTGTCGAGGTCGTTCTGCACGACGTCGTGCGAAGGGCGGTCGCCGCCGGTGGCCGCCGCGGCGGTGGTGGTCGCTCCGGCCGCCAGTGCGCACAGGGCGACAAGCGTGCCAGCCGTCTTCACGGCCCGGCCGGCGGGTGACGGGGACTGGGTGGTGGGCGGACGGCGCATCGATGCTCTCCTGGGGTTCGGGCCCGGCCGGTGCTCCGGCGAGCGGTGACCGAATCCTGCGAGAACCGGGCCGGCGCGGACATCCCGCCAGTGACCGGCTCGGGGGGGGGGCCGCCTCCACCCCCGCAGGCCCCTCCGTGGGATGGTTCGCGCCCACGGGCGCCCCCTAACCTGGGCGGCGACCCGGCCCCGTCCACCAGGAGAGCGCTCACCGTGACCGAACCCGCGACCCCGCGGCCGAAGCTGCGCGCGTGGCGGTTCCTCGCCGTCACCGCGGGCACCGGCCTGCTGGCACTGCTCCTCTTCCTCGGCCTGTTCGTGACGGTCGCGCTGGTCGTCACGCTGCCGCTGTTCCCGTCCGTGGTGCACGGCGCCGGGCGGCTCGCGGACGCCGAACGCCGCCGGGTCGGCCGGTTCCTCCGCACGCCGGTCCCCGCGCCACCCGCCGTCGAGGGCGGGTTCGTCGCCGTGGCCGGGAGCCCGCAGACGCGCCGGAACCTGCGGTGGCTCGCCCTGCAGGCCACCGCCGGGCTGCTGGCGGGCATGGTGGCGATCGGGGCGGTGACCGGGACGCTCGAGAACCTCGTCGTCGCCGCGGTCTGGCCGCTCTTCCCCGGCGTCTCGACCACGCTCGATCTCGCGGTGGACTCCTGGGGCGGCGCGGGCTGGGCGGTGCTCACCGCGGCCGGGTACGCGGCCCTGCTGCTGCTCGTGCCGTCGCTGGCCCGGTGGTACGCGCGGTTCAGCGCGGACAAGCTCGCGCCGCCCCGGGCTTCCCTCGTCGAACGCCTCGCGGAGGTCACCGCGACGCGAGCGGCCGCGCTCGAAGCGCACGGCACCGAGCTGCGGCGCATCGAGCGCAGCCTCCACGACGGCACGCAGAACCGGCTCGTCGCGGTCGTGATGCACCTGGGCATGGTCGAACGGGCGCTGCACCGCGACCCGGCGACGGCCCTGCCGCTGGTGCTCACCGCCCAGACCGCCGCCACCGACGCGCTCGCCGAGCTGCGGGAGGTCGTCCGCGCCATCTACCCGCCGGTGCTCGCCGCGCGCGGGCTGTCCGGCGCGGTGGCTTCGCTGGTGTCGCACTGCGCCATCCCGTGCGAGCTCGACGAACGGCCGCTGCCGCGCCTGCCCGCCGCGGTCGAAGCGGCCGCCTACTTCGTCGTGGCCGAAACCCTGACCAACGCCGTCAAGCACAGCGGGGCACAACAGATCACCGTGAGCCTGCGCGCGGAGGACGACCGGGTCGTCCTCGAAATCACCGACGACGGCCACGGCGGCGCGGACGAGGCGGGCGGCAGCGGCCTGGCCGGGATCCGCCACCGCGTCGCCGCGTTCGACGGCGTGACCCGGCTGGACAGCCCGCCCGGCGGACCCACCGCGGTGCACGTGGAGATCCCTGCGGGACCATGACCCGGTGCGCATCGTGATCGCCGAGGACGACGCCCTCCTGCGGGAGGGCCTGACCCACCTGCTGCGGGCCGAAGGCATCGAGGTCGTCGCGGCCGTCGACAACGCCGAAGACCTGCTGGAAGCCCTGGCCGGCGACCTGCCGGACGTCGCCGTGGTCGACGTCCGGATGCCGCCGACGTTCCGCGACGAAGGCCTGCGCGCCGCCGTCGAGGCCCGGCGGCGCTGGCCCGGCCTGGCCGTGCTCGTGCTGTCCGCGCACGTCGAAGAGGGGTTCGCCACCGAGCTGCTCGCCGACGGCACCGGCGGGGTCGGTTACCTGCTGAAGGAGCGCGTCGGGAAGGTCACCGACTTCCTCGACGCCCTCGAGCGGGTCGCCGCCGGCGGCACCGCGATGGACCCCGAAGTCGTCGCCCGGCTGCTGGTGCGCCGCCGCGCCGACGACCCGTTGCAGGCGTTGACCCCCCGCGAGCGCGAGGTGCTGGAGCTGATGGCCGAGGGCCACGCGAACAGCACCATCGGCAAGCTCCTGGTGGTCAGCGACGGCGCGGTGCACAAGCACGTCGGCAACATCTTCGCGAAGCTGGGCCTGCCGGCCTCCGACGCCGGTCACCGGCGGGTGCTGGCCGTCCTGGCCTACCTCAAGGCTTGACCCGCAGCAGCGCGTGCGCGCACGCGTCGACGACGAACGTCTCCCACCGCTGCGGGCTCCACCCGCGTGCGCTGAGCACGAGGAACATCTCCAGGCCCGACAGCGCGCACAGGATGTCGACGGCTTCGTCGACCGGCACGCGCAGCGCGGCCAGGCCGTCGAGCTGGCCGGCGAGCACGCGGAACGCCGTCGCGGTCTGGGCCTCGTTCGCCTGCCACTGCGCGGCCATGTCGGGGTCGACGACGGCCGCGGCCTGCACCACCCGCATGATCGGGCCGACCCGCGTCAGGATGCCGCGGCCGTAAGCCGTCCACAGCTCGAGGACCCGCCGCGGGTCCCGCTCGGCGCGCGCTTCCTCGAGCCAGGGCCGCTCGAGCATGCCGACCGGCGCGTCGTCGCCGACCACGGCCAGGTCGACGGCTTCCTTGAGCACCGTGCGCTTGTTGCCGAAGTGGAAGTACACCGTCTGCACGGCCACTTCCGCGCGCACGGCGATGTCTTCGAGCTTCGTGGCCGCATAGCCGTTCGCGACGAACAGCTCGCTCGCCGCCTCGACGATGCGCCGCCGGGTCGCCCGGGTGCGGGCGGCGCGGGGCTTGACGTTCCCGGTCATCGGTTGCATTCTAACTCTAGAGTTGGACTACAACGAAATGGGGTCGCCGTGGAGATCGCCGGCATCCACCACGTCAAGCTGCCCGTGAGCGACGTCGCCCGCAGCCGGGCCTGGTACGAGCGGGTTCTCGGCTTCGAAGTGGCCATCGAGTTCGTCGAAGACGGCGTCGTCCGCGGAGCGGCTTTGCAGCACGAAGGGTGCTCGCCCCAGCTCGCGCTGCGGCACGATCCCGCGCGCGCCAAGGCGATGTCCGGCTTCGACGCCCTGGCGCTGCTCGTCCCGGCCCGGGCGGACGTCGAGACGTGGAAGGCCGCGCTGGACGCGGCGGGCGAGCCGCACGGCGGGGTCGTGACCGGCCACGGCGGCGGCCGCGTCCTGGTCGGCCTGCACGACCCCAACGGTGTCGAAATCCGGCTCTACGCGGACTGAAGGAGAACCAGATGCCCACCACGACGATCCACGGCGCCACCGTCGGCTGGACGGACACCGGAACCGGGGAGGTCACGCTGCTCGTGCACGCCGGCGTCTTCGGCGCGTGGTTCGACCCGCTCGCCGAGCGCCTGCCCGGCCGCGTGATCCGGTTGCTGCGCGCGGGATACACCGAAGGAGACGTCCCGCCCGGCCCGATCGGCATGGCCGGCCACGCGGCCCACGCCGCCGCCGTGCTCGATCTCCTGGACATCCCGTCGGCGACCGTCGTCGGCCATTCGTCCGGCTCGGTGATCGCACTCCAGCTGGCGCTCGACCGGCCGGACCTGGTGTCGCGGCTGGTGTTGTCGGAACCGCCGCTGATCGACGCGCTGCTGGACCCGGCCGACCGGCCCGAAGCAGGCGCCCTGCTCGGACCGGCGCTGGGCGCGGCCATGGCCGCCGCGGGGCGCGGTGACGTGCCGGCGGCGTTCGACGCCTTCATGGCTGCCGTCTGCGGTCCCGGTTACCGCGCGGTGCTCACCGACGTCCTGGGTCCGGCCGGGCTCAGTCGCGCCGAGCGTGACGCGGATTTCTTCTTCAGCAACGAAATCCCGGCGATGAGTCTCTGGCCGCCGAGCGACCTGGCCCGGGTCACCGCACCGGTTCTCCTGGTGCAGGGCGGGGAAAGCCCGGCGGTGACCCACCGGCTGGTCGCCGCCCTCGCCGCCACCGCGCCGGACGCGCGGGTGGCGACGATCGGCGGCGCCAACCACCTGCTGCCCTTGACGCACGCAGCCGAACTCGCGGCCCTCGTCCCGGCCCGGGATCGGGCCGGGCACCGCTGACCGGCCGCGGTCAGCCGACGGCCTGCGGTCCGATCATCGCGTTCACGTCGATCGGGCGCGGGATGGCGCCGAGCTGCAGCAGCAGGTCCGGAACCCGCTGCAGGCGCCGCGAATCCAGGCTCGAGCCGTAGCCCGGCAGGGTGAGCAGCTTGGCGGTGTCCTCGTCGATCTTGGCGAACCGCACGAGCAGCGGCTCGACCTTGGCGCGGTCGTTCGTGGCCGCGTGGGTGGCTTTCTGCATCGCCCGCTGGAACGCGGCGAGGGTCTTCGGGTGCTCCCGCACCCACGTCTTCGTCGCGCCGTAGCCGGTGAGCGGGAAGTCCTGCGTGGCACCGGTGTTGATGTCGATCACCGGGATCGCGCCGGCCGTCTTGGCGGCCTGCGTGACGTAGGGCTCGGGCAGGTAGGCCGCGTCGGCCTCACCCTGCTGCAGGGCCGCGGCGATGTTCGGCAGCGGGATCAGGACCCATTTCACCTTGCCGAAGTCCACGCCGTGGTCCTGCATCACCGACCGGGTCAGCAGATCCGAAGCGGTGTTCTTGGCCGTGATCGCGATCTTCTTCCCGGCCAGGTCCTGAATCGTTTTCACCGGCGAATTCGGCACCGTGACGATCGCATTGGACTTCGCGTTGACCGACGTCGCGTCGGCGACCAGCTGCATGTCGGCGGCGCCGGTGCTGCGGGCGATGAAGAACGGCGGGTAGGTCGAGAACGCGATATCGGCCTCCCCCGAGATCGCCTTCGTCAGCGAGGCCTGGCCGCTCGCCGCGACCACGGAGTCGACGCTGAGACCTTCGGCTTTGAAGTAGCCTTCGTCCTGGGCCAGCCAGAACGGCGCGAGGTCCGTGGTCGGCAGGATCGAGACCTTCAGCGTCGGCTTTTCCAGGCCGCTGCCGCTCGCCGCCGCGTTCGAGGCGTTCATGCCGAGCGCGCCGCAGCCGGTGGCGGCCATGACGGCGGCGACGGCGAGCCCGATGGCGGCGCGGCGAGGAAGAACCCGATCACTGTTACTGGCGATTCCCGGCAAGGCCTGCTCCTTAGGCGAAAAGTGCCGATGGGTGGACCGAATCAAGCTGGCCACTGTAGGCACCGTCACATCGGCTGACAATGCGATCATGTTCCACGAAACCGGGAGTTCACCAAGATGACAGCGCGAATCCTTGATCCACGATCTCCATTCGGGCGTTCGGGAGCGAGATCTTTTTACGAATCTGCGTGTCGAAAGAACTGCCGCCGACGATTTCCCGGAAAGCGGCCACCGGGATCGCGGGATCGAGCGGAACAGGGCCCCGGCACACCGGCTTCGGTGCTCCGGCGCCCCGGGGGCTACCGTGAAAGCCCTTACAGCCGAAGGGTGGTCGAGGAGTGGGCTGAGTCCGGACGACGCCGGCATCCGGCCGCGCCGACGACCTGGCCGCGCTCGTCCGGCTGTCGACCGGTCCCGACGCGGTGCGCGCGATCCTCGGCCGGCTCGCCGAGCGGACCGGCGGCTCGGTGGCCCTGCTCGGCGCCGGCGGCCGGGTGCTGGCCGCGCCGCCCGGCCGCCCGCGTCCCGCGGTCCCCGCCGCGGCCGTCACCGCGTTGGCCGGCATGCGCCTCCGGGGAACGCTTTCCGCGGTCCTCGACGACGAAGCGGGCACCCTCGACCTCGTCCGCGTCGGCACGGCGGACGATCCGCCGCACCTGATGGTCGCGGGCCCCTCGGCGCGCCCGCACGGTGTCCTGCTCACCGACGCCGCCCGGGTGCTGGACCTCTGCCTGCGGCTGGAAGAGGCCGAGCACACCCGCGGCCGGGTCGCCGTGGCGATGGCGCACAGCCGCGAAGCCGTGCTGCACCTGCTCATCGTCGGCAGTGTCGCGGCCGCGCAACGGATCGCCGGGACCCTCGGGCCGCGGCTGGCCGAGCTTTCCCGCGTCTACGTCGTCGAGTGCCCGGGCGGGCGCCGCCACCGCGTCGCGGACCGGATCGAGCGCTTCGCGCGAGGGCGGGCGTGGATCGTGCCGTGCCCGGTCCAGCCCCACCACCTGATCGCGCTCGTGCCAGCCGAAGGCGACCGCCGCGCGGGCCGGTCCCTGGGCCGGTTGATCGCCGAGCATGCCCCGGAAGCCCGGATCGGCGCGAGTGAGGAAATGCCGCTGCGCGAGACCGCGATCGGCTACGAGCAAGCGTTCCACGCCCTGGCGGTGGCCCGCGGGGTGCCCGGCGGGTTCGCCCGGTTCGACCGGCAGACCGACCTCACGCCGTTCCTCGGCGGCGCCGGATACGCTTGGGCGGCGGGGTTCCTGACGCCGTGCCTGTCCTACACCCCCGCGCGGCGCGCCGATCCCGGCGCCGAAGAGCTCCTGGCGACGTTGACCTCCTGGCTCACCTTCGGCAGCGGCGCGAGCCGGCACCTCAAGATCCACCGCAACACCCTCGCGGCCCGCGTCCGCCTGCTCGACGACTTGCTCGGCGTCGACCTCACCCGGGTTCCCGACCAGTCGGCCGCGTGGCTCGCGCTGCGGTTGCACGCCCGGCAGCCCACCGCGGCCGGGGCGGACCGGCCGCGCACCCTCGACGCACTGCTGGCGACCCCGGCGGCGGCCGTCTGGGCCCGTTCCCAAGTCCGTCCCCTGGAACCCGCCGGCCTGGAGACGGTGCGAGCCTGGCTGCGCGCCGACACCCGGCTCCCGGCCACCGCGGCGGCCCTCGCCATCTCCGCGCCGGCCGCGCGCAAGCGGCTGGCCCGGATCGAGCAGGCGCTCGGGCGGTCCCTGCTGCACCTGCCCAGCGCCAAACACGAGCTGTGGCTGGCTTTGCGGGCGCTCGGCTCGCTCTAACCCGCGTCACTGGTCACCGGGAAACCGCGGCGGCCCCTCACTGTGCACTCTGCGACTCGCCGCGAAACGCGGCGGGCGGCTAGGTTCGCCCCGGGAAGCACCGTGACGGTACCTGGGGGATCGTCACGGTGCTTCTCCCGATGCCTGTGGTGGCCCGGAGTTCAGCCCACGGGCTCGCCGAACCAGCGGGCGAGGTGCCCGTTCAGCTCCTGCCGGTCCTCGCCGATCCACGCGACATGCCCGTCGGGGCGCAGCAGGACGGCCGGAACGTCCAGTGCCGCAACGGGATCCGCGATGAGGTCGACGCGGTCCGCCCAGCCTTCGACCGTCAGCCGTTCGGTGCGGTCGAGCACCAGGCCGCGGCCCCGGCGCAGCCGGTCGTAGAGGTGTCCTTGCTTCAGCTCGACGTCGGGCAGGCGTCGGCCGAGCAGGTCCGGGCCCGCGCCGAAGTCGTAGCGGACGCCGATCGCAGTGATCTTCTCGATCAGGTGCCGGTTCACCACGTCGAAGTCCATCAGCTCGGTGAGCAGCCGGCGCACGGCCCGCGGGCCCGGTCCGGCGGAGGCCAGCTCGACCTGGGCGCGAGTGTTGTCCAGGACGGCTTCGGCGACCGGATGACGCTCGGCGTGGTAGGTGTCCAGCAGGCCTTCCGGCGCCCAGCCGTGGATCCGCCCGGCCAGCTTCCAGCCGAGGTTGACCGCGTCCTGCACCCCCAGGTTCAGGCCCTGCCCGCCGGCGGGCGGGTGGATGTGCGCCGCGTCGCCGGCGAGGAGTACCCGCCCGACCCGGTAGCGCTCCGCCAGCCGGGTTGCGTCACCGAAGCGGGACAGCCAGCGCGGCGAGTGCACCCCGAAGTCGGTGCCGGCGATGGCGCGCAGCGCTTCCTTGAAGTCTTCGAGAGTGGGTGGCTCCGCGCGATCCTCCGTGACTCCCACGGCGGGGACCACCACGCGGTAGACGTCGCCGCCGAAGGGCCCGAGGCTGAACGTCCGGTGCCGCTCCCGGATTTCGGCCACCTTCGCGGTGATCTCCTCCGGCGGCACCCCTGCTTCCAGCTCGCCCATCAGCGTGTCGTTCCGCGAGGGCTCGCCGGGAAAGCCGACGCCGAGCAGCTTGCGCACCGTGCTGTGCGCGCCGTCGCAGCCGACGAGGTAGCGCGACCGCAGCCGCTCCCCGCCGGCCAGCTCGACGGTCACCCCTTCGTCGTCCTGCTCGAGCCCGGCCACGGCACAGCCGCGCCGGACCTGCGCGCCCAGTTCGGTCGCGTGCTCCTCCAGCAGCCGGTCGACAACCGGTTGCGGAATGCCCAGCAGATAGGCCGAATCCAGGTCCGCGGGCGCGGGTTTGGCGATGGCGGCGAAAACCCCGCCGACCGGGCGCTGCCGGCCGCGTTCGAGGAACCGGTCCAGCAGCCCGCGCATCGCCATCAGCTCGAGACTTCGCACGTGCAGGCTGACCACACGCACGAACGACGACGCGGGCTCGGGTTCCTTCTCCAGCACCAGCACCCGCACGTCGTGCAGCCGCAGCTCGGCCGCCAGCATGGCGCCGGCCGGCCCGCACCCGGCAATGATCACATCGAACATGAACCACCCGTTTCCGCAGGTCCTGCCATCGGCGGCCCACTGTCCGGCACGCCGGGTCCGGCCGCAAGCGATATTCGGGCTCGCCGAAGCTTGCGCCACCGCCGGTCCCGGTTCGCGCTCGTCGTGACCGCCCTGCTCGCGGAGCTGGCGGTCGCGATGGTCACGACGGCCGTGGAACAGAGCCCGACCATCGACGAGCCGGTCTACGTCGGCACCGCGGTGGTCTACCTCCAGCAGCACAGCCTGCGGTACAACCCCGAGCACCCGCCGCTGGGCAAGCTGGTCATCGCGACCGGGCTCGCCTTCGCCGACGTCCACCTCGACCCCGCGTTCACCGGCGACCAGACGCAGCTCGGCCGGCACGTGCTGTACGAGTCCGGCACCAACCCGGCCCGGCTGCTGTTGCTGGCCCGGCTGCCGGTGATCGTGCTGACCCTGCTGTTCGGGCTGGTCGTCCTCGCGTTCGCCCGTGACGTCGCCGGCCCGGCCGGCGGGCTGGCGGCGCTGACCCTGTACGCGTTCTCCCCCGACGTCATCGCGAACGGGTCGCTGGCCACGCTCGACGTGCCCGTGGCGGGGTTCCTGCTGACGTCGGCCTGGCTGGTGTGGCGCGCCCGGCGGCGTCCCGCTCGCTACCTCCCGCTCGCGGGACTCGCCCTCGGCGCGGCCGTCGCCACGAAGATGACCGCGCCGGCGGTGGTCCCGGTGCTGCTGCCCCTGGTCGTGCTGTCCGTGTGGCACGCCGGCCGCGCGCGTGACGCTGGCAAGCCGCTGCGGCTGCTCGGGCTCGGCGTGGCCGCGGCGGTGGGCGTGGCGCTGATCGCGACCGCCGTCGTGTGGGCGTCCTACCTCGTCGTGGATCCGGCGCTGCGGTGGGAGACACCGCCGGGGCTGCCCACCCTCCACGGCCTGCGCGCGCTCGCGAACCTGCTGCCGTTCCCGCAGCCGTACCGGGACGGGATGCGCGTCCAGTTCGGCTTCGAAGACCAGGTGTGGGGCGGGTTCCTGCTCGGCCGCCACTACTTCGGCTCACTCTGGTACTACCTGCCCGTCGCGCTGCTCGTGAAGACACCTCTGGCCCTGCTGGCCCTCGGGCTCACCGGAGCCGTCCTGCTGGTGGCACTCCCCCGGCTTCGCCCGGCGGCGCCGTACGTCCTCGTTCCGCCGGCCGTCCTGCTGGCGGCGGCCATGACCGGGCACCGCGACTTCGGCGTCCGGTACGCGATCTTCGTCCCGATGTTCCTGGCGATCGTGGCCGCCGGGGTGCTCGCCGTGCCCCGGCGCCGGGTGCACGTCTTGGCGGCGGCCCTGGTCGCGTCCGCCGCGATCAGTTCACTGTGGACGTTCCCCTACTACCTGCCCTACGCCAACGAGGCGTTCGGCGGGCCGGCTGGCCGACCGCCTGCGGCAGCGCCACCCGGGCGAGCGGGTCTGGCTCGTCTACAAGGGCAGCGGGGTGCCGTCGTCCTACGGGATCGACGCCACTCCATCACGATCTTCCGCCGGCCGTGACCGGTCCGAAGGGCGTCACCCGGCGGGCGATGGTGAGCAACCACGGCGCGAACCGCTCGAGCTCCCGCAGTTTCGGCAGTCCCCGGAACACCGCGAGCCACACCTCCTGCACCACGTTCAGTCGGGAAAGCACGCGGAAGGTTCACGATCATCACCCGGGTTTAGCCGGCGCGTTTCGGGAAACCTTCCAGGCACCCCCGCCGACGGAAGGGATCACGTGAAGATCGCGATGGTTTCGGAGCACGCCAACCCGCTGACCGCGCCGGGGGAAGCCGACGCCGGCGGGCAGAACGTGCACGTCGCGGAGCTGTCGGCCGAGCTGGCCCGGGCCGGCCACCACGTCACCGTCTACACCCGGCGGGCCGGCCGCGACGAGCCGCCGGAGGTGACGACCCCGCGGGGCTACCGCGTCGTCCACGTCCCCGCGGGCCCGGCGCACCCGGAGCCGAAGGACCGGTTGCTGCCGTACATGGGCGAGTTCGGCGGGTTCCTGCGCGACCGGTGGGCTCACGAACGGCCCGACGTCGCGCACGCGCACTTCTGGATGTCCGGCGTCGCGACCGCGCTCGCGGCGGGCGCCACCGGAACGCCGTTCGCGCAGACGTTCCACGGGCTCGGCGTGGTCGAGAAGCGCTTCCAGGCCGACCAGGACACCAGCCCGGCGGACCGCATCCGCCTGGAGCGGATCGTCGGCCGCCAGGCGGGACGGGTGGTCGCCACCTGCCCGGACGAGGTGTTCGAGCTGGCGCGCCTCGGCGTGCCGCGGTCCCGGATCTCGATCGTGCCCTGCGGCGTCGACCTCGGCCGGTTCACCCCGGACGGCCCGATCGCCGAACGGGGCGCGGACAACCGGCTCGTCGCCGTCGGGAGGCTGGTGCCCCGCAAGGGTTTCGACGTCGCGATCGCGGCGCTCCCCCACCTGCCCGGCACCGAGCTCGTCATCGCCGGCGGTCCCGAGCGGGAGCGCCTGTCCCAGGAACCCGAGGCCTGCCGCCTGCGAGCGCTTGCCGAGCGGCTCGGTGTCGCCGACCGCGTCCGCTGGCCCGGCCGGGTCTCGCGGGCGGACTTGCCCGCGCTGCTGCGCTCGGCCGACGCCGTCGTCTGCACCCCCTGGTACGAGCCGTTCGGGATCGTGCCGCTGGAGGCGATGGCCTGCGGCGTCCCGGTGGTCGCGGCCGCGGTCGGCGGGCTCGCCGACACCGTCGTCGACGGCGTCACGGGCCT
The DNA here is from genome assembly GCF_055582965.1 of Amycolatopsis sp. NPDC104863. NCBI lineage: Bacteria > Bacillati > Actinomycetota > Actinomycetes > Pseudonocardiales > Pseudonocardiaceae > Amycolatopsis > Amycolatopsis sp. NPDC104863. The sequence continues at coordinate 324,135 of NZ_JBVJOW010000001.1, read as the reverse complement.
GCTGGTGCGGCCGCGCGAACCGCGGGAGCTGGCGTCCCGGCTCCGGGGGCTGATCCAGGATCCCGGGCTGCGGCACGCTTTCGGCACCGCGGGCCGGGACCGCGCCCAAGCCCGGTACTCCTGGGAGCGCGTCGCCGCCGACACCGTCCGGGTCTACGAGGAGCTCGTGCCGCGGGTCTCAGTGCCGGCCCAAGCGCGCTGACCGGCGGGCTCAGCCCCGGTCGGCGGGCAAAACGCGGCCGCGGACCTCACCGAAACCGATGCGGCCGCCGTTCGCGCCCGGGGCCGTGCCCGTGATCACGACCTCGTCGCCGTCCAGGAGGAAACTGCGCTCCTCCCCCTTCACCGTGAGCGGTTCCTTGCCGCCCCAGCTCAGCTCGAGGAACGCGCCGCGCTGGTGCTTCTCCGGGCCGGAGATCGTGCCCGAGCCGTACAGGTCGCCGGTGCGGGACGACGCGCCGTTGACCGTCAGGTGGGCCAGCATCTGCGCCGGCGACCAGTACATCTCGCGGTACGGCGGGCGGCTGACCTCCTCGCCGTTCCACTCGACGACCAGCTCGACGTCGAGCCCCCACGGCGAGCTCTCCCGCAGGTACGGCAGCGGTTCCGGGTCCTGGCCGGGCAGCGGGACCCGCGCCGCCTCCAGCGCCAGGACCGGGACCACCCACGCGGAGATCGACGTCGCGAAGCTCTTGCCCAGGTTCGGGCCCAGCGGCACGTACTCCCACGCCTGGATGTCGCGCGCCGACCAGTCGTTGAGCAGCACCGCGCCGAACACGTGGCGCGCGAAATCGTCCGGGGCGATCGGGGTGTTCAGCGGCGTGCCGGTGCCGACGACAAAACCCAGCTCCGCCTCGATGTCCAGGCGCGTGCTCGGGCCGAACACCGGCGCCGGGTCGCCCTTGCGCTGGCCGCTCGGGCGCACGATGTCCGTGCCGGAGACGAGCACCGTCCCGGCGCGGCCGTGGTAGCCGACCGGGAGGTGCTTCCAGTTGGGCAGCAACGGTTCCGCGTCCGGGCGGAACAGCCGTCCGACGTTGGACGCGTGGTGTTCGGACGCGTAGAAGTCGACGTAGTCCGCGACCTCGATCGGCAGGTGCATCGCGACTGCGTCGATCGGGTGCACAGCGGCGTCCGGGACGTCTCCGGCGACGAGCGCGGTGATCCGCTCGCGGACGGCGACCCAGCGGTCGTGTCCCTGCGCCATGAACGGGTTCAGCGCCGGCGCGGCGAAGACGTCGTCCTCGAGCGCGAGGGCGAGATCGACCACGGAGTCGCCGACGCGGACGCCGACCCGCGGGGTGTCACCGCCGACGGAGAACACGCCGTAGGGCAGGTTGTCGGTCCCGAACGGCGAGCCGGCGGGGATGTCGATCGTGGTCATGCCTCTCCTCGGGGCAGCAGGCCGAGCTCGGCCAGCTCGGTCAGGGGGTCGCTGACGCTGCAGGTGCCGAACGACGTGAAGCGCGTCCGGGCGGCGGCCGCGTCGAGGTCACGGACCCGTTGGGCGACAACGGATCCGTCCCGCTCGGCGAGCAGGGCTTCGGCGTCTTCGGGAGCGCCGGCGGCCAGCAGCAGGTTGAGGAACCCGTGCTGCTCGAACCCGGTCTCGGGGTCGGTGTTGCGCAGCGCGTGGTGAAGGCCGGCGGTGGCCTTGAACGGGACGCCGGCCTCGGCGGCGGCCCGGATCGCGGCGGCCAGCTCGGCCTCGTCCGGGTAGAGCTCGGCGCGGACACCGCCGGTCCGGAACTTGGCCCGGTGGGGCGTCCCGGCCAGTGCTTCCAGCAGGGGGACGCGCCGGTCGTCCCGCGGGATCTCGACGTACACCGGGGCGGTGGCGGGCGCGATCGCGGTGAGCACCTCGCCGGGGCCCATCCCGTCCGGCACGGCGATCTCCAGCGCCCGCAGGTCGACCGGCAGCGCCGGGACGGCGTCGAGCACCCCGGCCAGCTGCGCGGGCCCGCCGGGCAGCGTCACCGCGAGCGGCAGCGGCGTCTCCCGCGACCCGAGCACGTCCTTCAGCGCCGCGAGCGCCGGAGCGGCGACGACCAGCGGGCCGACGAGGTCGGTGTACCAGGCCGTCCGGTACCGGTCGTGCGCGGCGACGGCGTCCGGCAGCGGTGCGAGCCCGGGCGGGAAGACCGCGGCGTCGTCGCACAGCCCGGCGAAGACGGCGGGGATCATGCCGCCGGCCCGGTGGTCTTCGGGACGGTCTGCGCCATGGTCGTCTCCTCCTCGGCCGAACTAGTTCACCCTTTTACTATCTTCTGGGCAGCGTAGTCCCCGTCCCCCGGCACGGGAAGAGGTCACCGGCGGCTGCGGGGATCGAACTCGGCGCGGCTGGTGATCAGCTTGCCCAGCAGCATGACGAGGATGCGCTGCTCGGTCTCGGTGAGGGCGTCGGTCCAGCCGAACTCGCGCTCGTTGTGGTCCCGGAAGACCGAAACCATCTCTTCGCGCCCGGCGTCGGTGAGCGAGAGCTGCACCGAGCGGCCGTCGTGCTCGTCCGGAACGCGGTCGAGCAGGCCGTCGGCAACGAGTGGCTTCATCAGGTTCGACACAGCGGCCCGGCTCATCCCGGTGAGCCGCGCGGCGCTCTTCGGTTCCAGGGGCCCGGCCAGCCAGACGACGAACAGCAGCCGAAACGCCGACCACGACCGGCCACGCGGCCGGTGCACCGCGGCCTCGAGGTCGTAGGTGACCAGGTCGGAGGCCCGGTTGAGGGTCAGCAGCACCTCGGTGGCCAGCTGGTGCCGGAAGCCGTACTCGGCAGCGAGCCGGCGGTTGGCCAGCTCGACGAAGGACCAGAAGTCCAGCTCCGCTTCCATCGGGGCACTTTAGCAAGTAGTCAAACTCGAAACTGGTTTGTTCGGGTGGGGGTGGCGTGCCTGGTCGGTGACGCGAGGCTGGGGATTCACCCAACGCCCCCAGCCCCGGCGAGGTCAATGGCGCTCGACCTGGCGGCGCCGCACCACCGACCAGCCTGGTCAGCCGCACGATGCTGCAGGCTCGCCCAACGCCCAGGCATGCGAGTGCCCGGCATCCGACCTCGCGGGATCGCCCGACCCGCCGAGCCCGCAGCCTTGCCGCCTAGTGCAGGTGGGTCTGCCAGTCGGCAGGCACGCGCCCCGCCGGGCCCGGGGCCGGCTGCTCGGCCGGGCGGTGCTGCGGCGGCGCCAAGGCGGGGCCGTCGTAGGCCTCGCCCGTCTCGTAGCTGTAGAACCAGTCCTCGCCCGGCTCGAAGCTGCGGATCAGGCTGTGCCCGCTCTCCTTGGCGTGCGCGGTCGCGTGCTGCGCCGGTGAGCTGTCGCAGCAGCCGATGTGGCCGCACTGGGCGCAGCGCCGCAGGTGGAACCACCAGCCCTCGGCGGCCAGGCATTCCGCGCACCCGGTGCCGCTCGGCGGCGCCGCGACGTCGATTCCCTCGATTTCGGCCATGCCGACAGTCTCCCCCGAATCCCGCCGGCGCGCATCCACCGGTGGCCGGCGCACTCAGGCCACCTTGACGACCACCTTGCCCGCGGCATGCCCGTTCTCGACGGTGGCGAGGGCGGCCGGAGCGTCGGAAAGCGGATGGACCGCGGTGATCACCGGGGCAAGAACACCGTCCAGGGCCAGCCGGGCAGCGCGCTCCAGGCTTTCGCGGTCGAGGCGGCGCTCGACGAACCGCCCACCCAGCTCGGCCACGGACATGTCCCCCACGGAAATGACGTCCCGGGACAGCGGGGCGACCGTCCGCAGCGAAGCGCCCCCGGCCAGGTCGACGATCCCGTCGAAGCCGTCCGGAACCAGCTCGCGGGCCGCGGCGACGACGTCCCCGGCGGTGTAGTCGAGGAACCGCACCCCGACGGCCTCGGCGTGCTCGCGCTTGGCGGTGCTCCCGGTGCCGATCACCCGCAGCCCACGCGTGACGGCCAGCCGGGCGATGGCGAGGCCGACCCCGCCCCCGACCCCGTTCACCAGGATCGTGGCCCCGGCCGGCAGGCCGAGCTGGTCGAGCGCGTCCACCGCGGTCGTTCCGGCGACCGGCAGCGTCGCGGCCACGGTCGCGGACAGGCCCGCCGGGATGCGGGCGGTGTTCGGCGCGGACAGCACCGTCGTCTCGGCGTAGGCGCCGCCGCCGGTGAGGGCGAAGCCGAAGACCGCGTCACCCACCTCGAGCCCGTCGACGTCCTCACCGCGGGCGAGCACCGTTCCCGCCGCCTCCATGCCCAGCACGCGGGGAAACGGACGTCCGCCGTCGAGCCCGGGGACCAGGCCCGAACGCACGAGGTGGTCCAGGGGGTTCACGCCGGCGACGTCGACCCGGATCAACACCTCGCCGCGACCGGGTGCGGGATCGGGACGATCGAAGAACTCCTGCACCTCGGGCCCGCCATGCCCGCGGAAACCCCACGCCTGCCCCATTTCCTGCCACCTCTCGCCGGACCGGCCCGGCGGTTCCGGGCGCTGCCGCCATCCTCACCGCTGACATCGATGTGAGGGGCAACCGGCTGAGGCGCGGGTCACAGCGTCAAGGCGGCCCGGTGCCTGCGGTTGGCGCTGATCACGACGTCGAGGGCATCCCGGGTCTCGACCAGGTGCGCGATGTCGGCGTCGATCCGGTCGCGCTCGCGCATCATCGCCGCGAACGTCTCTTCGGCGACGCCCAGGTCATCCGGGACGTCCACGCACGGCAGCACGGTCGCGATCACCCGGCTGGACATCCCCGCGTCGAACAGCTGCCGGATGAGCGCCACGCGCTGGACGGCGGTTTCGGGATAGTGACGCTGCCCGGCGTCGGAACGTGAACTGGTCAGCAGACCCTGGTCTTCGTAGTAGCGCAGTGAGCGCGGGCTCACGCCCGTGCGCTGGGACAGCTCGCCGATCCGCATCTCGCAAAGGCTACGCCCGGGTGTGGTCGACATCGACGTGTCCCCGACGTGCCCGCATCAGGTCGGTGGCGGCTGCCAGGCCGACACCTGGCGTCGGTGAAGAACCGTGACAGTCGCGGGAACTCGAACAGACCGGCAGGTCCCGGCAGATCTCCCGCCCACGGCGACAAGTCGTGCCGCTCCAGCTGTCCCAGCTGTTCGATCACCGGGTGCAGACTGGTATCGGCCAACCGGAAGGTCACGCTGCCGGGCCGGCTCAGTGCGTTTCAGTCGCGTAGCCGCCGTCGATGGCCACCGTCGCCCCGGTGATGTTGCCCGCCACCAGATCGCTCGCCAGGAAAGCCGCCAGGTTCGCGACTTCCGCGGGCCGGGTGAAGCGTCCGGTGACCGCATGCGTTGCGGCTTCGGCAGCAACAGCCTCAGGATCCGCGCCCGTCGTAGCAGCGATCGTTTCCGCGACACCTCCGCTGCCAAGCCACAAGTCCGTCGCGACCGGGCCCGGGTTGATCGCGTTGGCGCGGATGCCCCGCGGGCCGAACTCCTTCGACACCGACTTCGTGAAGTTGACCAAAGCCGCTTTCGCCGCGCTGTAGTCGATCACACCCGGGTCGGGCAGGATCGCGTTCACCGAGGCGATCGTGACGATGCTGCCGCGGCCGGCTGTCACCATCGTCGGCAGCACCGCGCGCGTGGCGCGGACCGCGCTGAGCAGGTTCAGCGTCACCGACCGCGTCCACTCGTCGTCGGTGACCAGCAGGAAGCCGTTCGGCCGCGGGGTGACCGCGCCGACGTTGTTGACCAGGATGTCGATCCGCCCGAACTCGGTCAGGGCCAGCTCCGCCAGCTTGCCCGGTCCGTCGGCGGTGCCGAGGTCCACGGCCAGGGTGTGCACCTTCCCCGCCCGGGCGAGGGCGTCCAGGTCCGGGCCGGGGTGGCGGGCCCCGGCCACGACGCGCACACCCTCGCCGACGAGGACTTCGGTGACGGCGAGGCCGATGCCGCGGCCGGCGCCGGTGACCACGGCGACCGCGCCGTCCAGTCCGAGGTCCACCGGCTCAGAGCCCGTGCTCGCGCAGCCAGGCGAGCACGGCGTCGGCGACGTCGCGCCAGCCGCTGTCGACCGTGAGCGAGTGGCCCCGGCCCACGAACTGCTTCAGCTCGGTGACGGCGGTGGAGTCGCGGTACTGCTTGAGCGTCGACCGGGTCACCACGTCCGGCACGGTGTGGTCCGCGGTGCCGGAGATCAGCAGGAGCGGGCCGCGGTCCGCGCGGTGGGTGTCGACCTGGGCCTGCGAATGCAGCACGAAGTTCGCCGCCGCGGCCTGGAACAGCGGCCGGGCCGGGGACGGGATCGTCCAGCGCTGGTACAGCTGCGCCGACTCCTCGTCGGTCAGGGTGTTGCCGAAGCCGAACCGGAACTCCTTCTCCGTCAGCGAAACCGACCGGTGGAGGTTCGCGGGGTTGCCCAGCGCCGGCAGCCCGGCGCGCAGCTGCGCCAGCGGCAGCGGCAGGACGCCCTTGATCTGGGCCGGGTCGATGGCGACGCCGGCCAGCCCGATCCCCTGGCCCAGCAGCTTCTCGGTGATCAGGCCGCCGAAGGAGTGCCCGACGATCACCGGGGGCCGGTCGAGGCCGGCGATGATCTCGGCGAAGTGCGCGGTGGCGTCGTCGATCGAGGTGTCGGCGACGGCGTCCGGGTTTTCCCGGGCCAGCTCGACCGTAGCGGGCTCGTGCGGCCAGCCGGGGGCGACCGGCGCGTACCCCGCCGCCCGGAAGTGGTCGATCCAGGGGTTCCACGAGGTGGCGTGCAGCCACAGACCGTGGATGAACACGACGGGGGTGCCCGGGTCGGCCATCGGATCCTCCAGTTCGGGGGGCTTTCCCGAAGCCAACACGACCCGCGGCCCCGGCGTCCAAGACCTGTCGGGTCCACATCGATAGCCGCAGTGGCATCGTTGACGCACTGCTTCACCCTTCGTGCGCGGGAAGGCCCGGATGGACCTCGATCTCAGGCTGGTGCGGTACTTCGTCACCGTCGCCGACGAACTGCACTTCGGCCGGGCCGCCACCCGGCTGTTCATCAGCCAGCCGACGCTGTCCAAGCAGATCCGCAAGCTCGAAGCCGACGTCGGCGCGCCGCTGCTGGTGCGCGACAGCCGGCACGTCGCGCTGACCCCGCGCGGCGAGCGGTTCCTGCACCTCGCCCGGCAGCTGCTGGCCACGGCCGACCACATGCTGAACGAGCCCGCCCCGGACCACCTGCGGATCGCCCACATCTTCGAGCTCGACACGAGCCGGGTGGTCGCCGACGCGTTCCTCGCCGCTCATCCCGGCGTCCGGCTCGTCCAAAGCCAGATGGACAGCGCCCGCCAGCTCGCCGCGCTGCTGGAGGGTCACCTCGACATCGCGGTCCTGCGCGTCACCACCACCCTCAAGGCCGACCACCCGGCCGGATGGCGGCACACGCTGCTCCGGCTCGAGCCGTTCTGGCTGGTCGGGCGCCCCGGCGACCCGAGGCGGGAAACCGCGTCGGTGCACGAGCGGCCCCTCGAGGTCTTCGCGGACGCGCCCGGCACGACGTTGTACAACGTGCACGGGCGCTACCTGAGCTCGTGGGAGCAGCACACCGGCCTCGCCCTGCGCTGGCTGGGCAACCCCGGCACGTTCGACAACTGCCACGCGGCCCTGGGCCGCGCCCGCGACAGCGCGTACCTGCTCGAGTTCGACAGCTACGCCCGCCGTTACGCCGACCGCGGCATTCCCATCCACCGGCCGCGGGAGCTCCAGCCCGTCTACGCGTGGTCGCTGGCCTGGCGGGAGGGTGAGCAGCCGGAAGCCGTCCAGGCCTACCTGCGGAGCGCGCGGGAAACCGCGGACCAGCGGCGGTGGCTGCACCCCGACCACGCGGACACCGCGCCGCTGTGGGTCCCGCCCGAAGACCTGACGTCCGCGTGATCAGCGGTCGGCCGGACTTCCCCCGACGGCTTCGGCGGGGACGAGGTAAGGCCGCTTTCCCTTGACCCCAACGGGAAACAGCACGGCCAGATCCGCACCGGCGCCGGCGACCCAGGCGTCCCGGCGGGGCCGGTCGGCGAGCTCGGCGACACCGTAGGCGTGCGCACCCCTAGCGCTGACGGTGGTCCCGTCGCGGTAGCGGATCAGCAGGTCCGGCGGAGCGGCCAGCCGCCGGTCGGGGGCGACGGTCACCACGGCCGGACGCCAGCCCGTGCGGCGGGCGGCGGCGAGGCGCCGCGCCCAGCGGGCCCGGCGGAGCACCGCGAACGGGACCAGCACGGCCCCCGCGATGCCCGCGACCCAGCCGACGGCCTCCGCGCCCCGGTCCACGTTCGGTTCGTCGACGGTGCGGAACCGGTCCGGCCGGGCGGGATCGGTGACCACGACGACCCGGTCGCCGACCGCGTAGCGGCGGTCCGAAGACTGGTCCACCATGCCCCGCCGGGCAAAACCGCCGAAGTCGTACTCGACCTCGAGCACCGTCGGGCTTCGCCGCGGCCGCTCGATCGAGAGGACCACGCCGTCGGTGCGGACGCCGGTGCGCAGCAACTCCTCGGCCGCCCGGCCGAGCCCGGTCTCCAGCACGACGGCGCCGCCGATCAGGCCGGCGGCGACCAGCAGGGCGAACGTCCAGCGCCGGCCGTGGGCGCGCAGCCGCCGCAGCCCGGGCTCGCCGGACGCCTGGCCCCCACCGGTCATGGCGCCATCGTAGGCCGGAACGCCGTCCGGACCGCCTAGTACTTTCGGCCGATGTCCGCAGGGCGAGAACCCTTCGAACGGCGTGGGCCATTCCGGGGTTCTTGTCCCGGCGCCGGTTCGGCCGCCAACCACCGCCCTACTGTGGCGGTGCTTCGTGATCTTGAACCGGAACCGAAGAGGGGACCCATTTTGCCCAACCGGACCAGATTCCTCGGCAAAACACTCGCGGCGGCAGGCACCGTGGCGGCGCTCGCGCTCGCGACCGCCGTTCCGGCCGCGGCCGCGCCGGCCACCGTCGAGCAGGACGTCGCGCAGCTCTACCAGAACGTCATCGACCTCTACAGGGGCCTGCCCGCGGACGCGCTGCGCGGCGTCGACCGGCTCATCGAGTCGCCGATCCCGCAGCACGGCCCCCAGAACCGCGCCGCGGCGGGCCCGATCCCCGGCTGCACCGAGGGTTCGCTGCTGACCTACGCGAACAAGCTCGCCTCCCAGCTGACCCCGCTCGAGGGCCAGGCGCTCGACGCGCTGTCGGGGCTCAGCCAGCTCTACGTCCAGGGTGTCGCGTCCGACAAGACCCCGCAGGTCTTCGGCACCGACGGCCAGTACACCCCGCGCGCCACCGCCACGATCGACAAGCTGCGCGGCTTCTGGGACATCGAGAGCTGGAACATCCAGCTCGTCGCCTGGAAGGGCACCGATCTCGGCAGCCAGGCGAAGATGGCGCAGACCTTCGCCCTCGGCCTCGCGCCGGCGAAGGTGAAGGCCGCCGCCGCGCTCGCCACCAAGGTGCTCTACGAAGTGCCGGCGCTGCAGGGCGGCCGCAACCCGCTGATCACGCTCAACGCGTTCTCCGCCCCGGCCGACAGCCTCGGCGGCAAGCGCGTGGCGCTGGGTGACGGCCTGCTCGACACCGTCAACCTCCTCGGCTTCGACGACGTCTCGGTGGAGTCCGTGGTCGGCCACGAGTACGGCCACCAGGTCGACTTCGCCCACGAGAACTACCCGCGCAACGAGTCCGCCGAGATGGGCCCGGACGCCTACGGCGGCTACTTCGTCGCGCACGCCAAGGGTTTCGCGTGGGACGCCCGCACCCAGCAGGAGGTCACCTACCTGGACGCCTCCATCGGCGACTGCTTCCACAGCCACGGCACCCCCGACCAGCGCAAGGCCGCGGGCGCCTGGGGTGAGAAGCAGGCGACGAGCCAGGGCAACCCGAACCGGATCGTCCCGACCGCGACGATGATCGAGAAGTTCCAGAAGGAGTACCCGAAGCTGATGCCGTCGGCCACCGGCCAGCCGGCCGCGGCCGCGGTGGCCGCCGCTCGCGGCTGAGCACGGGCGGGTCGTCTCCCCCGATCCGAGGGAGGCGGCCCGCTTTCCGGTGTCAGCCCGGCGGCTGGGTCGGCGAGCCCGGGTACGGCTGGCCAGGCTGGGCGTAACCGGGCTGGACGTAGCCGGGCTGCGGGGCCATCGGGTAGCCGGCCGGACCCGGGTACGGCGCGACGGCTTGCCGGGTCAGGCGACCGCTCTTGACCACCGCGAGCGCGACCAGGAGCCAGGCGAGCACGGTGGCGACGTCGAGCGGGACGGCCACCCCCATGAAGATCAAGCTGAGGTCACTGGCCGTCAGGTTCCCGGACCTGATCCAGGACGCCGCGTCCAGCGACACGAACCGCCACACGATGCCCGCCGCCGTCGTGACGAGCAGGACGACGAAGGCGCCGACCAGCAGGCCGGAGCCGCCCCGGGCGCGGCCCTTGATCGAAAAGACCAGGCCGAGCAGGCCCACGACGAGCAGCAGCACCCGCGGGGCGGTCTCGATGGTCGTCACGGCAAAGGGTGTCATGCCTGCCCTCCACGGCGTTCCGCCGGCACCTCCGGCCCGAGCCGTGCCGATCCTAGGCGGCGGCCACCGCCGGTGCGGCGCTTTCCGCGAAGTGCGCGCCCCTCAGCCCTGGAGCGAGGGGATGTCCCCGGACTCGGCGAACTCCAGCCGCTTGGCCACCGAGACGGCCTGGTCGGCGAACCGCTCGTAGAACCTCGCCAGCAGGGCCAGGCTGGTCGCGGTCTGCACGCCGTGCGGCCACTCGTTCTCGGTGATCCGGTGCAGGACGTCGGCGTGCAGCGCGTCGACGACCTGGTCGGTCTCGTCCAGTTCGGTGAACGCGCCCGCCGACTCGCCGGAGATCTTCTCGGCCAGCCGGTCGGCCATCCCCGCCGCGGTGTCGCTCATTTTCGAAAACACGGGTTCCAGCTCGGCCGGAACGGCCCGCTCGGGATGGGTGAAACGGGTGGTGTCGGCGATGTGCGCGGCAAGATCACCCATTCGCTCGAACTTCTCGGCGCAATAGATCACCGCCAGAACGGTGCGAAGATCGCCGGCGACCGGCGCCTGCAGCGCCAGCAGCGACTGGGCGTGCGACTCGCATTCGACGCGGGCCCGGTCGAGATCGTCGTCGGCGCCGAGAACCCGCTCGGCCAACGGCAAGTCGGCCGTCAGCAACGCCGCGCTGGCGCGGCGCATCGATTCCGCCGCCAGGCGGCACAGGAACTTCAGCTCTTCACCCAGCTCGGCCAATTCGCCGTGGAACTTTTCGCGCATCGAGAGAGTATAAGTCCGTTCTGCGGAGACAGCGGCCGCGCTTTTCGGCCGATTTTCAGACGATTCATCGGTGTGGCGCGCGGTATTCCGTCGATTCCTCCGGCCCCGCCGGAGGCCCGTCGGGCCGGCCGGCCGCTCGGCGCCCTCGGGCGGGGCCGCGGCGGCGGGAGCCGGGTGTGACCTTGGCCACCGCGCCCGCCGGGGACCCCGGACTTCCTCGGCAAACCCGGTCAGGGCAGGCGGGAGCCCCGAAATCTGCGTACGTTGGCACCGGAAAACCAGGTCGAAGCCGTAGGCTGGGTGACCAACCGCTTAGTAGGCTCGCGGGCACGTGCCCGCTTTCTCAACGACGAGGAGGTCCCCCGTGACCGATTCCCCTTCCCGTGTCGCCGTGGTCACCGGTGCCGGCCGCGGCATCGGCGCCGCCGTCGCGGCGCGGCTGGCCGCCGACGGGTTCGCCGTCGGCCTGCTGGACCTGGACGAGGCCGGCGTCAAGCAGGGCGCCGAGGCGATCATCGCCGCCGGGGGCAAGGCCGTCGGCGTCCCGCTGGACGTCAGTGACGCCGAGCAGGTCGAGTCGGCCGTCGCCCGGGTCGCCGACGAGCTCGGCCCGCCGGTCGTGCTGGTCAACAACGCCGGCATCACCCGCGACAACCTGATCTTCAAGATGACCGAGCAGGACTGGGACTCCGTGCTCGGCGTGCACCTCAAGGGCTCGTTCCTGATGACCCGCGCGGTGCAGAAGCACATGACCGAGCAGAAGTGGGGCCGGATCGTCAACCTGTCCAGCACCTCGGCGCTCGGCAACCGCGGGCAGGTCAACTACTCCGCGGCCAAGGCCGGCATGCAGGGCTTCACCAAGACCCTCGCGATCGAGCTGGGCAAGTTCAACGTCACGGCCAACGCCATCGCGCCGGGCTTCATCGCCACCGACATGACGGCGGCGACGGCCGAGCGGATCGGCATGTCGTTCGAGGACTTCAAGGCGGCGGCCGCGTCGCAGATCCCGGTGCAGCGCGTCGGCACGCCCGACGACATCGCCCACCTGACCTCGTTCCTGGTCAGCGAGGGCGCCGGGTTCGTCTCGGGTCAGGTCATCTACGTCGCCGGCGGACCGAAGGACTGAGGCTGATGCGCGAATTCGAGAACCTCGACGCCTTCGCCGCGGCGGTCGGCGAGCACCTCGGGTACAGCGAGTGGCACACGATCACCCAGGACCGGGTGAACAAGTTCGCCGACGCCACCGACGACCACCAGTGGATCCACGTCGACGAGGCGATGGCGGCCGCGGGCCCGTTCGGCGGCACCATCGCCCACGGCTTCCTGACGCTGTCGCTGCTCTCGGCGTTCGGCCCGAAGATCTACAAGGTCAACGGGATCCGGATGGGCATCAACTACGGCCTCAACAAGGTCCGCTTCCCGCAGCCGGTGAAGGTCGGCTCGAAGGTGCGCGCCGGGGCCGAGCTCGTCGAGATCACCGACATCGAGGGCGGCAAGCAGGCGGTCTCGAAGTGGACGGTCGAGATCGACGGCGAGGCCAAGCCCGCGTGCGTGGCCGAATGGGTCACCCGATTCTTCGCGTGAGGCCGGGACGGAGCTTTCCCGGGAAAGCTCCGTCCCACCCGCCCCTGTACGACATACCGACTAGTCGGTATTCTCCCCGGACGAAGCTTGAGGAGGCTGGATGAACCCGCCAGGACTCGACCTCGGCCGGCTGCGCGCCCACCTGGACGCGCAGCGGCCCGGGATGGTCGCCGGGGAGCTGACCGCGGACGTCGTGGAGGGCGGCCGGTCGAACCTCACCTACGTGGTGGGCGACGGCCGGTCGCGCTGGGTGGTGCGCCGCCCGCCGCTCGGGCACGTGCTGCCCACCGCGCACGACATGACGCGCGAGTTCCGGGTGATCTCGGGCCTGCGCGACACCGCCGTCCCGGTGCCCGAAGCGCTGCTGCTGTGTGAAGACGCCGACGTCGTCGGCGCGCAGTTCTACGTCATGAGCTTCATCGACGGCACGCCGTACCGGACCGCGGACCAGCTCGCGCGGCTCGGCGCGCAGCGCACCCGGGCCATCGCCGACGCGCTGGTCGACACGCTCGTCGACCTGCACGCCGTCGACCCGGCCGCCGTCGGGCTGGGCGACTTCGGCCGGCCCGAGGGCTTCCTGGAGCGGCAGCTGCGGCGCTGGAAGAAGCAGCTCGACGGCTCCCGCAGCCGCGACCTGGACGGCATCGAGGAGCTCCACGACCGGCTCGCCGCGGCGGTGCCCGTCTCGGGGAAGCCGTCGATCATCCACGGTGACTACCGCCTGGACAACGTCCTCGTCGACGGCGACGACAAGATCTCCGCGGTCCTCGACTGGGAGATGTCGACGCTGGGCGACCCGCTGACCGACCTCGCGCTGCTGGTGGCCTACGCCGAGCGCGACAAGGTGTCGCTGCAGTTCGTATCGAACGCCAGCTCGGCCCCGGGCTACCCGACCACCGACCAGGTCATCGCGCGCTACGCCGAGCGCTCGGGGCGCGACGTCTCGCAGCTCGGCTGGTACGTCAGCTTCGCGTTCTTCAAGCTGGCCGTGATCCTGGAAGGCATCTACTACCGCTACACGCAGGGCAAGACGGTCGGCGCGGGCTTCGAGGGCGTCGGGGCCGGCGTCCCGCTGCTCATCACGCACGGCAACGAGATTCTCAAAGAGGAGAAGTAAATGGACTTCGCGTTCGACGAGAAGACCGAGGAGCTGCGCGGGAAGCTCCTCGAGTTCATGGACTCGCACATCTACCCCGCCGAGCCGGTGTTCGAGCAGCAGCTCGCCGAACGCGACGACCCGTGGGCGATCCCGCCGGTCATGGACGAGCTCAAGGCCGAGGCGCGCAAACGCGGCCTGTGGAACTTCTTCCTCCCCGGCGAGCACGGCGCGGGCCTGACGAACCTGCAGTACGCGCCCCTGGCGGAGATCACCGGCCGCAGCATCCGGCTGGCGCCGACCGCGGTCAACTGCGCCGCGCCCGACACCGGGAACATGGAAGTGCTCTCCATGTTCGGCAGCGACGAGCAGCAGAAGCAGTGGCTGGACCCGTTGCTGAACGGCGAGATCCGCTCCGCCTTCGCGATGACCGAGCCGGACGTCGCCTCCTCCGACGCCCGCAACATCGAGACGAGCATCCGCCGCGACGGCGACGAGTACGTGATCAACGGCCGCAAGTGGTACATCTCCGGCGCGATGAACCCCGCGTGCAAGATCTTCATCGTGATGGGCAAGACCGACCCGGACGGTCCGCCGCACAAGCAGCAGAGCATGATCCTGGTCCCCCGCGACACGCCGGGGCTGACGGTCAAGCGCGGCATGCACGTCTTCGGCTACGACGACAGCGACCACGGTGGCCACGCCGAGGTGCTGTTCGAGGACGTCCGCGTGCCGGTCGAGAACCTGGTCGCCGGTGAGGGTGACGGCTTCGCGATCGCCCAGGCGCGGCTGGGCCCGGGCCGGATCCACCACTGCATGCGGGCCATCGGCATGGCCGAGCGGGCGCTTGAACTCATGTGCCGCCGCGCGATCTCGCGCGAGGCGTTCGGCAAGCCGATCGCGCAGCAGGGTGTCGTGCAGGACTGGATCGCCGAGTCGCGGGTGCGCATCGAGCAGCAGCGGCTGCTGGTGCTCAAGACCGCGTGGCTGATGGACACCGTCGGCAACCAGGGCGCGCACACCGAGATCCAGGCGATCAAGATCTCGACGCCGTCCGCGGTCGAGTGGATCCTCGACAAGGCCGTGCAGGTGCACGGCGCGGGCGGCGTCAGCCAGGACTTCCCGCTCGCCGCGATGTGGGCGGGCAACCGCACGCTGCGCCTGGCCGACGGGCCGGACGAGGTCCACAAGCGGTCCCTGGCCCGCCGTGAACTGAAGAAGTACCTCTCGGAGGGCGCGAAGTGACTGTCACCGCCGAAGACCTTTCGCGCCAGGCGCGCGAGTTCCTGGCCGCGCACGACCCGGCCACGACCGACCGCATGGACTTCCTGCGCGCCCGGTTCGACGCCGGGCTCGCCTGGATCCACTTCCCCGCCGGGCTCGGCGGGCAGGACGCGCCGCGCGCCCTGCAGTCCGCTGTGGACAGTGTGTTCACCGAAGCCGGCGCGCCGGACAACAACCCGCGCCGGATCGGCATCGGCCTCGGTATGGCCGCCCCGACCATCCTCGCCTTCGGCACCCCGGAGCAGCGCGAGCGCTTCCTGCGTCCACTGTGGACCGGTGACGAGGTGTGGTGCCAGCTGTTCAGCGAGCCGGGCGCCGGCTCCGACCTCGCCGCGCTGGGCACCCGCGCGGTGCGCGACGGCGACGACTGGATCGTCACCGGCCAGAAGGTGTGGACGTCGGGCGCGCACGAGTCGCAGTGGGCGATCCTGGTCACCCGCACCGACCCGGACGTCCCGAAGCACCAGGGCATGACGTACTTCCTGTGCGACATGACCGCACCCGGCGTCGAGGTCCGGCCGCTGCGCCAGATCACCGGCGAGGCCGAGTTCAACGAGGTCTTCCTGACCGAGGTCCGGATCCCGGACACGCAGCGGCTCGGCGCCGTCGGCGAAGGCTGGAAGGTCGCGCAGACGACGTTGATGAACGAGCGCGTCGCGATCGGCGGGCACGTCCTGCCGCGCGAAGGCGGGCTGATCGGGATCGTCGCCAAGACGTGGCGCGAGCGTCCCGAGCTGCGCACGCCGGAGCTGCGTGACCGGCTGGTGCAGCGCTGGGTCGAGGCGGAGACGCTGCGGCTGGCGGGAACGCGCCTGCGTCAGCAGCTCACCGCGGGCGCGCCCGGCCCGGAGGGGTCGGCCATGAAGGTCGCGTTCTCGGAGCTGAACCAGGCGCTGACCGGCCTGGAGGTCGAGCTGCTCGGCGAAGAGGGCCTGGCCTACGACGACTGGTCGTTCCGGCGCCCGGCGATCGTCGACTTCCTCGGCCGCGAGGCCGGCTACCGCTACCTGCGCGCGAAGGGGAACTCCATCGAGGGCGGCACCTCGGAGGTCCTGCGCAACATCATCGCCGAGCGCGTGCTGGGTCTCCCGTCGGAGCCGCGCGTCGACAAGGACGTCGCCTGGAAGGACCTCCCCCGATGACCGACCTGCTCTACTCAGACGTCGAGGAAGACCTCCGGGCTTCGGTCCGCGACCTGCTTTCCGCCAAAGCCGACGCTGCGGCGCTGCTGGCCCGCGTCGAGACGGGCGAGGGCTACGACCTGAAGCTGTGGCGCACGCTGGCCGACGAGGTCGGCGTGGCCGGGCTGGCGGTGCCCGAGGACCTCGGCGGGCACGGCGCGTCGGCCCGCGAAGTGGCGGTGGTGGCCGAGGAGCTGGGCCGCAGCGTGGCGCCGGTGCCGTTCCTCGGCAGTGTGGTCCTGGCGACGACGGCGCTGGTCCGGGCATCCGCCGGTGACTTCGTCCGCAGGCTTGCGTCCGGCTCGGCGATCGGCGCGCTGGCCGTGCCGCTGTCGACGGCGCCCGGCGCGGGTTTCCCGTCGTCGGTGACGGCGTCCGAGTCCGGCGCGTTGAGCGGCCGGGTCGGCACGGTCGCCGACGCGTCGGTGGCGGACCTGCTGGTCGTCCCGGCCGCGGGCCCGGACGGCCCGGCGCTGTACGTGGTCTCGGCGGCCGACGCGACGGTGTCGGAGCTGGTGTCGTTCGACCTGACGCGCCGGGTGGCCGACGTGGTGCTGGACAACGCGCCGGCGGTGCTCGTGGCCTCGGGCCCGGACGCGGCCGCGGCCCTGGAGGACGCGCTGCTGTTCGGGGCGGGAATCCTGGCGTCGGAGCAGACGGGCGTCGCCGAGTGGGCGCTCACGGAGACGGTGCGGTATCTGAAGGGCCGGTACCAGTTCGGCCGCCCGGTCGGCGGGTTCCAGTCCCTCAAGCACCGGCTGGCGAACCTGTACACGGACCTGGTCCTCGCCCGCGCGGCCGCCCGCAACGCGGCGGACGCGCTGGCCTCGGGTACGGACGTCCCGATCGCGGTGGCGGTGGCGCAGGCCCGGAACGCCCCGATCGCGGTGAAGGCGACGGAGGAGGCGGTCCAGCTTCATGGCGGCATCGGGATGACGTGGGAGCACCCGGCGCACCTGTATTTGAAGCGGGCGAAGGCGGACGAGCTGGCGTTGGGGACACCGGGCAAGCACCGGGCGCGGCTGGCGGATTTGGTGAACCTGCCCGCCTGACCCTCCAGGCGCCGGGCGCGGCTGGCGGACCTGGTGACCCTGCCCGCCAGACCCCAGCAAGCCCCGGGCCCGGCTGGCCGACCTGGTCAACCTGCCCGCCTGACCCAGCAAGCCCCGGGTCCGGCTGGCCGACCTGGTCAACCTGCCCGCCTGACCCAGCAAGCCCCGGGCCCGCCTGGCCGACCTGGTCAACCTGCCCGCCTGACACCAACAAGCCCCGGGCCCGCCTGGCCGACCTGGTCAACCTGCCCGCCTGACACCAACAAGCCCCGGGCCCGGCTGGCCGACCTGGTCAACCTGCCCGCCCGACCCCAGCAAGCGCCGGTCCTCGAGCTTGTCGGCCGGGAGCGCCCCCGCTCCCGGCCACCTCACGCGAACCCGTTCGCACCGCGCGCCGCGCACCACGGCCGCCGGTCCCGCCGCAGGGGTCGGCGGCCGTAGTCGTTCCGGCCGTCACTCAGACAGCAACCGCCGGGCTTCGGCCAACGCGGGAACCGCCCCGGCCGCCGCCAAAAGCCTCTCCGCCGCACCCCAACACTCCCGCGCCGCCTGCGAACTCCCGCCTCGAGCCCGGCCCAGCGTGAGCAACGCCTGCGCCTCGCCCAGACGATGCCCCGCCTCCCGGAACCCGGCGACCGCCGCGGCCGCGAACGTCTCCGCCTCCTCCGGCTGCCCAGCCGCCAGGGCCGCTTCGGCCAGGCTCGTGCGGGCCTGTTCGGCCAGCAGCCGGAACCCTCCCTGCTCCGCAGCGCGCAGCGCGGTCTCCGCGTCAGCCGCGGTGCCGTCCACAGTGGACATTCCGATCAGCGTTGTCAGCTCACCACGGAGATAGCAGATCTTCTCCGCCAGCGCATGCGCCCGGCCGTAGTCCGCCCGCGCCGCGGCCGCGTCACCCGCCTGGCGGTGGAGGTCACCGTGCGCGCAGAGTGCGTCCACCTCGAACCGCTGGTTGCCCGCCTCGCGCGCCACGGTCACCGCGAGCCGCACCGCCGGCCACGCCCGCGCGACGTCGCCCGATACCCGGTGGACCGCCGCCAGCCGGACCAGTGCGTCGGCCTCGTCGTCGCGGGAACCGAGCTCCCGCAACGCCTCCAGGGCTTCGGTCAGCACCACGAGCGCGCGGGACAGGTCGCCGGTGACGCGGTAGCCGTACCCGAGGTTGCACCGCGCGATCGCCGCCGCGTGGGGTGAGCCGAGCTCGTGGCACAGCTCCAGCGCCTGCTCGTTGTGCCGGATGCCCTCGGCGAGCCTGCCGTGTTCGATGAGCACCGCGCCCAGGTTGATCAGCCCGTTCGCGGCCCGGATCGTCGTGCCGTGCCGCCGGGCGCCGGCCAGCGCCGCCGTGAAGTGCTCGATCGCGCGGTCGAGCCGGCCCAGGTCGAGGTGCACCACGCCGAGGGCGTGCAACACCGAGTCGGCGCCGTCGCGGGCGTCGGCGACCCGGTAGGACTCCTGGGCGGCCTCCAGCTCGACCAGCGCCGCCGGGTAGTCGCCGCGGCTCCACGCCAGCGCGCCCAGACTGTGCCGCATCGCGCCCGCCGCCTGCTCGTTCCCGGCCCGCCGCGCCGCGGTCAGCCCCGCGGTCGCGGCCGCCTGCCACTCCGCGTCGAGCCGGTGGGAGTGGAAGAACCCGCGCAGCAGGTCCGCCGCCCGCCAGGCGAACGGCCCGGTCGCCTGCCGGATCGCCGCCAGCAGGTTCGCGTGCTCGGCCAGCAGCCAGCGGCGGGCCTCGGCCGGTTCGACGGCTTCGGCGGCGCCGGGCGGGCCGGCCAGCCGCTGCAGGTCCGGGTAGAGCGCGGCCGCCGCCCGGGCCCCGGTGCGCAGGTAGTGCTCGAGGAGCCGGTCGAGGGCCGCCGCCCGGTCCGCCTCCGCGAGGTCGTCGCCGGCGCGGGCGACGGCGTAGCCGCGCAGCAGGTCGTGCAGCCCGAACCGGTCGTCGCCCCGGGACTGCACCAGGTGGCTCGTGGCCAGCTCCCGCAGCAGCGAGCCGGCCCGGACCTCGTCGGCGCCGGCCAGCGCCGCCGCGCTCGGCACGTCGAAGTCGGCGCCGGGCACCAGCCCGAGCAGGCGGAAGAACCCCGCCGCGGCCGGGGAAGCGGCGTCGAACGAGAGGTCGAAGGCCCGGCGCACGCCCCACTGCTCGGCGCCGGGCACCGCCAGCCGGGTCACCAGGTCGGGCCCGGCCAGCTCGGCGAGGTACCCGCGCACCGACCGGTCCGGCCAGAGCGCCAGGTTCGCCGCGACGATCCGCAGCGCCAGGGGCAGCCCGGCGCACAGCCGCACGAGCTCGCGCGCCGCGTCCTCTTCCGCGTGCACCCGGTCCGGGCCGACGACCGCGGCCAGCAGCGCCAGCGAGTCGTCCGGCGGCAGCTCGGCCAGCTCGACGCGCCGGGTGTCCACCGTGGCGGTGAGGCCGCCGAGCCGGTCGCGGCTGGTGATCAGCACCGCGCAGCCGGGACTGCCGGGCAGCAGCGCGCGGACCTGCTCCGGCCCGGCCACGTTGTCCAGCACGATCAGCACCCGCCGGTCGGCCAGCACGGACCGGTACAGCGCCGCGGCGTCCGCGGCCTCGGCGGGGACCTGGCCCGGCCGGACGCCGAGCGCGTGCGAAAACCGGGTCAGCACCTCGACGTCGGACAGCGCCGGGACCGTCGAACTGCCCTGGAGGTCGACGAACAGCTGACCGTCCGGGAAGTGCCGGGCCGCCCGGTGCGCCCAGTGCACGGCGGCCGTCGTCTTGCCGACGCCGGCCGGTCCGACGAGCAGCGCGATCGGCGGGTGCGTGGCAGCCGGGCGGTCCGGGCCCAGCACGGCGTCCAAAGTGGACAGCAACGCGGCCCGCCCGGCGAGCGCCCCGACGTCCGGCGGGAGCTGGCGCGGCCGGAACCGCGGTCGCGTGGCGGCCGGCGCACCGGCCAGCACCGCCTGGTGGGCGTTGCGCAGCCGCTCGCCGGGGCCGATCCCCAGCTCGTCGGCGAACCTCCGGTGCACCCGGCGGTACACCTCGAGCGCGTCGGCGCGGCGCCCCGAGCCGTGCAGCGCTTCGAGGTACAACGCCCAGAACGCCTCCTGCCACGGGTGCTCGCCGGTCAGCCGGCCCAGCTCGGCGGTGACCTCGGTGTGCCGGCCGAGCTCCAGGCTCACCTCGAAGAAGCGCTCCTGGGCCGACAGCCGCTCCTCGGCGGGCCCGGCGTCGACGCGGCTCAGGATGTCCGCCGGGAGGTCGGCGAGCAGCGGGCCGCGCCAGCAGGCGAGAGCCTCGGCGAGCAGCACGCGCTCGGCCTCGGGCGTGGCCTCCGCGCGGGCGTCGGCGAGCAGCCGGCGGAAGCGCAGCAGGTCGTGGCCCTCGGGCCGGGCGTGCAGCAGGTACCCGGTCGGCCCGGTCTCGACGACGCCGTCGCCGAGCAGCCGCCGGAGCCGGACGGTGTGCACTTGGATGCTCTTGCGGGCGGTCTCCGGCGGATCCCCGCCCCAGAGCAGGTCGATGAGCCGGTCGAACGACACGGTCTTGTTCGCGCGCAGCGCCAGCACGGCGAGCAGTGCCCGCACCTTCGGCCCGTTGACCGGCACGGGCACGCCGTCCCGCCGGACCCGCAACGGTCCGAGCACCCCGAACTCGAGCACCTCTCCGCACCCCCCGCTGACCGGGCAAACCGGTCATTCCCGGTCGTGAGGGTAGCGGGAAACGATCAGCCGGGCGGAACGGGCCGCACCACCGGCGGGGCGAGCAGCGAGCCGAACACGGGCTCGGGGTCGACGACCAGCAGGCCACGGTCGTCGAGCGCGTCCGAGCAGGCGACGACCCGGGCGCTCACCCGGTTGACGAACCGCGAGCCGACACACGCGGCGCTGCCGAAGCCGTAGGGCAGGTAGCGGGACTTGTACCCCTCGGGCGGCGAGTCCCACCGCTGCGGGCGGTACTCCCCCGGCTCCGCCCAGAAGCCCGGGTCGCGGTGCAGCAGGTAGGTGCACAGGTAGAGCCGGTCACCCGGGACCAGGTCGACCCCGCCCAGCTCGGTCGCCTCGGTGACGGTGCGGGCGAGCTGCCAGGCGACCGGCCACAGCCGCAGCGCCTCGCGGACGCGGTGGTCGGCGGGCGCCGCGCTCTCCCGCGGCCGCAGGACGGTGCCCGCCGGCGTGCCGGGGCGCCAGCCGCGGTCGAGCAGGACGGTCCAGGCGGCCACCAGGGACGCGGCCCGGCAGACCGCGCCGACCAGGCCGTGCAGGGCGAGCGCGACGTCGTCCGACGCGCCGAGCGTCGCCCGGAGCGCCTCGGGGACCGCGGCGCTGTTGCCCGCCGCCCAGCGGTGCAGGGCGGCGTCGGCCCGGCTGTGCGCGAGGCGGCCACGCAGCCGCCGCAGTGTCGAGCCGGCCCGGTCGAGCCCGTCGGACGCGGCCAGCGCGTCGTGCAACGCCTGGTGCTTGAGACCGGGGAAGAGCTGCTCGCCGAACAACCGCAGGTAGCTGCCGGCGAGCGCGCCGGGCCACGGGTCCCGCGCGGCCGCCAGTTCGGCCCGGATCGTGTCGTCGGGCACCGCCTGCCAGGCCCGGTCCAGCTCTCGCCCCAGCGCGGCGTTGACCGGACGGCTCCGGTCGGACCCGGGCACCCAGTCGGCGACGGCGCCGAAGGTCGCGGCCTTCGCTTCGAACGGGCGGGTGGTCGAGGCCAGCGCGGCGCGGACGAGCTCGTCCCCGGAAATCAGGTACTTTCCCGGTCCGAACGGCCGGATCGGCAGCGGGTCGGCCGCCCAGCCGGCGAGCGTCGGCAACGGGTCGGCGAGGGTGGCGGAGGTGCGCACGGAAGTCTCCCCGGACGGGCCGTGCCCGCGGCGGGAGCCGCCGCGGGCACGGGGGTGATCAGTAGATTTCGTAGTAGATGACCCAGGTGTTGCCGAGCCGGCGGTTGCGCACGCTGCGCACCACGGAGCGGGTGAAGAAGCGGATCGTCGTCATGGCTGTTCTCCTCTTTCCCAGTGGGTGTTCACTACCAGCGGAGGCCGATGTTCGACGGGCCCGCGGGCCCGGAAACGACGGCTTCCAGTTCGCCGGCCGGAACGCCGCGGCAGACCCACGACTGCGGGCCGCTTTCGGCGGCGAAACCGGTCCGGCAGACCACGCCGCGCGGGCCGCGGACGACCCATTCGGCGGGTCCGCTCCCGTGCACGTCCGCGTCGACCGACAGGGTCCCGCCCGGGAACCAGATCGGCGGCGTGCTGCAGGCGCTGTCGGGACAGGTGCGCGAAATGCCCCCTTGTTCGGCCGCCGCAGCGGCGGGCGCGACGACGGCGAGCGCGCTCGCCGAGATGGCTCCCGCGACCAGGACGCGCTTGACTGTGCTGTGCACTGGATTCCCCTTTCCCCCAGGTGTGCCCGAGGGGCGGCACTGCGCGTTCCCAGCCCGGCAGTGCGCGTCGCGACCGCAACGCGGAACATGGTTCCCCCGAAGCCCCCCGATGCCAGACGGCCGCCGTCCACGGGCGCACCCCCGCGCCGTGGCCCCCAGCTTGCACGGCCGACCGTCTGACGGGGTCGATCCTGCCGGGTGGCGGCTAAAGCCGGGTAAAACCCGGCGGGCGGGATGGGCCGCGCGCGACGGCGAATCGTTCTTCAGCTGGCTTGGTGGCCGCGCTGAGCCTGCTCCGGCCAGCACGTGGCCCTGGCCGCTTGGCGGGCAGCTCCTCAGTCAGCCCGGCGACCGCGCCGATCGCTGACACCCGACCCGTGCGGGCCGGTCAGCCACTCCTCAGCCAGCCCGGCCGCCGCGCCGGGCCCACCCCAGCCAGCACGCAACTCTCGCCGCTCGGCCAGCAGCTCCTCAGCCAGCCCGGCGACCGTGCCCAGCCCACACGCGACCCTGGCCTCCTGGCCAGCAGCTCCTCAGCCAGCCCGGCGACCGCGCCGATCGCCGACGCCCGCCCCGTGCGGGCCGGTCAGCCACTCCTCAGCCAGCCCGGCGGCCGCGCCCAGTCACTCCTCGGCTGGCGCGGAGGCCGCTCCGATCGCCATCACCCCCGCTCCTTGCCGCCCGGCGGGCCACTTCCGCCGCCGCCCCGCGGCAGCCGTCCGCAACCGCGCCGCCCGCCGCCAACCCACCCGCGCAGCCACCCCGGCCCACCCCTCACCCATTCCGGTTCATGAAAACTCTTCATTTTCCTCCCGACTTTTCGCTCATCTGAGCGAGAATGCTGTGAGCCAGACCACCTTTCGGGCAAACGGGTGGCAAAAGTGCCCTTCTTCCCATGGTTTTCCGCACCCGCCGGGATCTAGCCTGGGCGCCATGGAATTCGCCGTCGCGCCGACGGATGCCGGTGTCGCCGGCTCGCTGGAGGAATTGACCGTCGTGGTCGGGGGTCATCGGCACAGCGCGCTCGCGGCCGGGCCCGAGTCGGGTGAGCTCGTCCTCCTGCTGCACGGCTTTCCCGAGTTCGCCGACGCCTGGACCGAGCAACTCCACGCGCTCGGCGAGGCCGGTTACCGCGCCGTGGCCGTCGACCAGCGGGGGTACGCCAGGGAAGCGCGGCCCGAACGGGTCGAGGACTACCGCATCGAACTGCTCGTCGCCGACGCGCTCGCCTTCGCCGACAGCCAGGGCGCCGACCGGTTCCACCTGGTCGCGCGGGACTGGGGCAGCATGGTCGCCTGGACGCTGGCCACGACCCACCCGCACCGGCTGCGCTCGCTGGCCGTGCTCGGGACGCCGCACCCGGCGGCGCTGCAGCAGGCGATCGCGATCGATGACGGGCAGGCCCACGACCTCGGTTACGTCCGATTCTTCCGGCACGAGGCCGGAAAAGCGGAGAAATTCCTGTTACGCGACGACGCCGCACAACTACGCGCGGTTTACGACCGGCGAATACCGGTCGAAATCCTCGAACGCACCGTCGCGCGCCTTTCGGAGCCCGGCGCGCTGACCGCGACGCTGAATTGGTACCGCGGCGCCACGAACGACGTTTACGACATCCCGGCGGGCCGCGTCACCGTGCCGACCCTGTACCTCTGGGGCCGCGAGGACCCCTACCTCGGGCAGAGCGCCGCCGAGCTGACCGTGCACCACATCGACGCCGAGTACCGCTTCCAGATCATCGAGGGCGCCAGCCAGTGGATGGCGATGGAGACGCCGGACGAGGTCAGCGCCCTGCTCCTGGACCACCTCCACCGCCACTAACCGGTCTTGCGCACCAGCCTGGTGTACCCGACGAGCGCGAGCGTCGCCAGCGCCCAGATCGCGGCCTGGACCAGCCAGATCGCCACGGTGAACCACTGCCCGGCGGAGATCCCGGTGTTGAGGTCGCACCGCCCGCGCACCCCCGGCGACAACGGCAGCCCGCGGTCCAGGCCGACGCCGACCAGCTCCACGGTCGTGCAGGGGGTGCCGCGCGCGGCCGTGAGGTCCGACGTCCGCTCGGCGGCGCGGTGGCTCCCGTCGCCGACGTGCCCGGCCCAGAGCCCCAGTCCGCCGGCGGCGACCACCGCGAGCAGCAACGCCGCGGCCGTGCGACGCGCGCGGTAGCCGTACCCGGCCAGTGCGCCCCACAGCCCGTGGAACCGTCGCGCGGGCCAGCCGCCGATCGCCTCGGGCGCCCGACGCTGCAGGTCGCGCTGCTGGGCGATGAGGATCCGGCGCGCGTTGCCGTCGTGGCCCGCGGCCCGCTCCGATGCGGCGAGCCGTTGGTACGGCCCGGGCCGGTACGCGGCCGTGTGCGAGCGGACCAGCTCCAGCCACTCGCTCCAGGTGACGCCGCCGAGTGAGCCGAACCGGAAGCCGTCGAGGTCCACCAGGCCGCTCGAGCCCACCAGCTCGGCCGGGAAGAAGACCGGTCCGTCGACCGCCGCGTCTTCGAGGCTCACGACAGTCCCGGTGCTGACGATCTCCGCTCCGGTGAAGTCGAGCCGGCCGCCGACCTGGGCGCCCAGCAGCCCGACCGTGGCGGCCGGGCCGGCGCCGGTCGCCTTCAGCCCGGCCGCCTCCAGGCTCTCCCTGATCCGGCACCGGTCGGCGGCCACCGCGGGACCGGCGTCGTTCACGAGCACGGCGTCCTCGAGGGTGCACGGGCCGTCGATCCGGGCGCCCGGCAGGATCACCGCGCCGGCCTCGGCCGAGCAGGTCACCTTCAGCCGCGCGAGATCCAGGTGCGTGCCGACGTGGATGTCGTGGGCGCCGAGGCCGGGGCCCGACCCGTCGATGAGCTCGGCGTCCCCGAGCAGGGCCCGGCCGGCGATGTCGGCGCGGCGCAGCCGGAGCACACCCCACGGGCCGGCGGCGGTCAGCCGCGCACCGGTGAGGTCGAGGGTGTCGCCGACCACGCAGCCGTCGGCGGACAGCGCCGGGCCGTTGTCCGCTGTGACCTCGACGCCGCCGAGGTCCGCGTGGCCGCCGACCCGCGCGCCGTCGAGGTCGAGCGTGCCGGTCGCCCGCAGCCGGGCCAGGCGCAGGCCGGCCCCCACCTGGAGCCGGTCGCCGCTGAAGGCCGGTCCGGTCTGGTTGACGAGTTCGGCGTCCTCCAGATACAGCTCGCCGCCCACGTGCGTGTTCTGCAGGCAGACCGGGCCGTACTCCCCCGACCCGCTCGCCCGCAGCCCGGCACCGTGCACACTGCCTTCGATCCGGGCGTTGTCGGCGCTCAGCGCCCGGCCGCGAGGGTTGTCGAGCACCGCGCCGCCGAAGTTGACCTGCCCCTCGACGCGGGCGCCGAGCAACGAAACCGCGGCGGTCTCACTCGCCCCGGTCACGGTGACGCCCTTGGCGTAGAGGCCACCGGCGCGGAGGCGGTCGGCCCCGACGGCCGGGCCGCTGTGGTTGGTGAGCACGACGTCGCCGAGGTCGAGCTGGCCGCCGACCCGCGCGCCGAGCAGGCGGAGCGCGCCCTCCGCGCCGGCCCCGGTCACCGTGGCCCCGGCCAGGCGCAGGTCACCGTCGACGACCGCACTGTCGGCGTGCACCACGGGCCCGGACTCGTTGCCGAGGACCGCGTCGTCGAAAGCGACCTCCCCGGCCACGTGGGCGCCGAGCAGGCGGATCGCGCCGCTGTCCCCGGCGCCGGTGGCCCGCAGCGCGCGTCCCTTGAAACCCCGGCACTCGAGGTCGTCGAGGAACAGCGCAGGGCCATCGCCGCTGCGGATCTCGGCCTGGGCGAAGACGACCAGGCCGTCGACGCGGGCGTCCCGCAGGCAGATCACGCCGAAGTCGCCGGAGCCGGTCGCGCGGACCCCGCTGAAGTCGAGGTCGTGGCCGATCCGGACGCCGGTGCCGTCGAAACCCGCGATCCGGCTGCCGGACAGGTCGAGCCACGGCAGCCGGGCCTGCCGCGCGCTGATCTCGTTCACGGCCACGCAGTCGACGAGCGCGAGACCCACCGTGGCTTCGACGTGGTCGAGGTTGAGGGTTCCGGCGATCCGGGCGCCGCCGACGCGCACCCCGCGCGGGTCCAGCGGGCCACGCAGGCCGAGCAGCAGCTCGCGCAGCACCGCGGCGCGCACCGGGGCGTCGGTCACGTACGCGAGGCCGTGGCGGGCCGCGTCGAGCAGCTCGCGCTCCGCCCCGGTCAGCTTGTCGAGAACGGGGAGCGTCACGCTCCCAATCAACCAGGCGGGCGCAGGGCGTCCAGCAGCAGGTCCGCGTAGTGGTCGCCGACCTGGCGGGCCGAGAGCGTGCCGCCTCGGCGGTACCAGGAGCCCAGGTGGTGCACCGAGCCGAAGAAGAAGTCGACGATCACGTCGGCCGGCTTGTCCGTGCGGAACTCCCCCGACGCCTGGCCTTCTTCGACCAGGCCGCGGAAGCGCTCGTGATACTTGCGGCGCTCGGCGCGCACCGCCTTCCGCTTGTCCGGCGAGAGCTGGTGCATCGACTGCAGGAAGATCGTGTTGTCGTCGAGGTTGTCGATGCTGGACACCACGACGTCGGACGCGGCGGCGCCGAGCCGTTCGCGCAGCGGCGCGTCGGACGAGGCGACGCTCTCCAGCTGCCGGGTCTGCTCGCGCAGGACGCGGGCGTAGATCTCGTAGAGCAGGTCGTCCTTTGAGCCGAAGTAGTGGTACATCGCGCCCTTGGTGACCCCCGCGGCTTCGACGATCTCCTGGACGGACGTGCGGTCGAAGCCCTTCTTGGCGAACAGCTTCGTGGCGTGCTCCAGCAGCCGCCGGGGCACGGCGGCCTGCTCGTCGCCACCCGCCTCGCCGGGCTTACGGGTGCTCGCTCGGGTCACGGCCAGTACCCCTCTCCGCAGTCGAACGCACAGGATAACGGCTCAGCGGGCCCAGTCGAGGAACCGCCGGGGGTTGTCGACGAGCATCGTCGAGATGTCCGTTTCGGACACCCCGCGCTCCCGCAGCGCGGGCAGGACGTCGCGGGTGATGTGCAGGTAGTGCCAGTTCGGCGTGAGCACCGGGAGCTGATCCTCGGGCAGCCAGTCGATGTAGCAGGACGCGTCGTGCGAAAGCACCATGCTGCCCGCGTACCCGCGCTCGCACATAGCCGCGACGGTGTTCACGCGCTCTTCGAACGGCAGCAGCAGGTCGAGGCCGAAGCGGTCCATGCCCAGCAGCGACCCGCGGTCGGCGAGCTCGGTCAGGTACCCGAGGTCGGTCGAGTCGCCGGAGTGCCCGACCAGCACGCGGCTCAGGTCGACACCTTCGTCGGCGAAGATCGCCTGCTGTTCGAGACCGCGCTTCGTGCCGGCGTGGGTGTGGGTCATGATCGGCGCGCCCGTTTCGACGTGCGCCTTCGCGACCGCGCGCAGCACGCGTTCGACGCCCGGGGTGACGCCGGGTTCGTCGGTGGCGCACTTGAGCAGCCCGGCCTTGACGCCGGTGCCGGCGATGCCCTCGCGGAGGTCCCCGACGAACATCCCGACGAGCGGGTCCTCC
Organism: Amycolatopsis sp. NPDC104863; assembly: GCF_055582965.1. Taxonomy (NCBI): domain Bacteria; kingdom Bacillati; phylum Actinomycetota; class Actinomycetes; order Pseudonocardiales; family Pseudonocardiaceae; genus Amycolatopsis; species Amycolatopsis sp. NPDC104863. The sequence goes on along the minus strand of NZ_JBVJOW010000001.1, from coordinate 295,882 downwards.
CCCTGCAGCATCGTGCCGGGCCCGCGGAAGTGCAGGTAGTGCGGGACGTCGTTGTAGGTGTAGAGCCCGGTCGCGACGACGATGTTGACCTCGACCTCGGCGGCGACCCGCTGCACGCGCGGGATGTAGCGGCCCAGGCCGATCACCGTCGGGTCGACGATCGTGTCGATCCCGGCGTCCTTCAGCTCCTTGAGCCGCCGGATCGCCTCGGGGACGTGCTCGTCCTCCCGGAACCCTTCGTGCTCCGGGTAGTTCTCGGCGAATTCGGGGCTCAGCACGAAGAGGTGCTCGTGCATCAGCACCCGGCCCAGCGCTTCCGGCGCGATCGCGCCGCGGACGGTCTCGACCACGTCGTCACCCCCGGGCCCGCAGTTCGCGGCGGAGGATCTTGCCGCTGGTCGTCTTCGGCAGCTCGTCGAGGACTTCGATGGTGCGCGGGTACTTGTAGGCGGCGAGCCGCTCCTTGCACCAGGCCACCAGCTCCTGCGGGTCGGCGGTCGAGCCCGGCGCCGGGCTGACGTAGGCCTTGACCGTCTCGCCGCGGTATTCGTCGGCGATCCCGACCACGGCGGCCTCGCGGACCGCCGGGTGCGTGTAGAGGACGTCTTCGACCTCGCGCGGCCAGACCTTGAAGCCGGACGCGTTGATCATGTCCTTCTTGCGGTCGACGACGTAGACCCAGCCGCGTTCGTCCATGAACCCGATGTCGCCGGTGAGCAGCCGCCCGCCGGGCAGCGCCTCGGCCGTCGCGTCCGGGCGGTTCCAGTACCCCGAAACGACCATCGGGCCTTCGACGGCGATCTCGCCGGGCTGCCCGGCCGGCAGCTCTTCCCCGTTCTCACCGAGGATCCGGACGATCGTGTCCGGCACCGGCAGCCCGATCGAGATCGTGCCCGACCCCGGGTCGATCGGCGCTTCCAGGTGGCCGGGCACGACGACACAGCCGGCGGTGGTCTCGGTGAGGCCGTACCCGTTGTGGATGTAGTGCCCGGTCTTCGCGCGGAAGGCCTCGACGACGGCGGGCGGCAGCGCGGCCCCGCCCGAGTAGAGCAGGGCGAACGACGCGAAGTGGTCGCGGCTGAAGGACGGGTGGGCCATCAGCGCCATGTAGGCCGTGGACGGCCCGACCGTGTACGACGGCCGGTGTTCGAGGAAGGCGTCGAGCACGACCCCGGCGTCGAAGCGGTAGGCGAGGGCGAGCGTGCCCTCGATGTCGATCGCGGAGCCGACTTCGCAGACCATGCCGGTGATGTGGAACAGCGGCGCGAGCCCGAAGAGCGTCGAACCCGCGGGGAGGCCGCTGAACGAGCCGAGCCCGGCGGCGTTGGTGCCGAGGTTGCCGTGGGTGTTGGTGGCGCCCTTCGGGGTGCCGCTGGTGCCGGAGGTGTAGCTGATGAGGGCGACGTCGTCGAGCGCGAAGGCGGGCTCCGGCGGCTTCGGGCCCGGCGTGGCGGCGGCGTCGAGAAGCTCGATGGCGCCAGGGGTTTCCTCGCGGGTGACCTTGCCGAGCACCCGCTCGTCGTCGCGGGTCTGGAACTCGAGCTCGCTGGTGGTGAGGGCGATGGGGAGCCCCACCGCGGTCTTGGCGATGTAGGTGTTCCAGCCGCGCTGCGAGCAGACGATCGCCGTGACGCGAGCGTCTTCGAGGACGTGGGCGAGCTCGCGCTCGCGGTACATCGGGTTGACCGGGACCACGATCCCGCCGGCCTTCCACGCGCCGAGCAGCGCGATGACGAACTGCGGGATGTTCTGCAGCACCAGGGCGAGCCGGTCGCCGCGGGCGAAGCCGTGCGCGGCGAGGTGGCGGGCGACACCGTCGGAGAGCTCGTCGAGGCGGCGGTAGGTGAGCCGCGCGTCGAAGTAGGCGATCGCGTCCCGGTCGGGCACGTGGTCGGCGGCCCGGCGGAACGTCTCGGGCAGCGTGGTCGGCTTCGCCGGTTCCGCGGTCCGCACCCGTTCGTCGTAGCTCGCGAGCCAGGGTTTTGTGTCGTACCAGCTCACTCCAGCGACCTCCTTTGGACACCGACCGGTCGGTATGCCGACGCTAGGAGGCCACGCGGTCCGCGTCAAGACCCGGCTCGCGCGACAATGGGCGGAGGTCGTGTTTCACCAGTGAACACGGACGCCGGTTCACCGCGGTTCACCTTTGTTCCGCTCACCGCATTTTGCTGGACAAATCGCTGGTCCACGGACACGATGACCTCCGCGACCGCCTCGGTCGCACTCATTCGGAAAACCGCGCGCTTCCGGTGTGCTCTCTCTATGTTCACGCTAACTTGGAGTGATTCATGCCTGCTGCCACAGGACGTCATCGCCTCTCCCGGCGCACGAAGATCACGACCGCCGTCCTCGGCCTGGCCCTCGCGGCCGGCGCACTGGTGATCGCCACGACGGTGGGCGACCCGAGCAGCGCCAACGCCGCTTCGGGCGCCGGGATCACCTGCCCGGACGTCGCCGGCCGACTTCCCGCGGTGCCCGCCCAGGCGCAGGCCGAGGTGCAGCGCAACCTCGCGCTACTGGACACGCAGGTCGCCGAGGCGAACAACCGGCTCGTCACCAGCGCCGGGCAGGGCGGCCCGAACTTCGTCCAGAACGCGATCCTCGGCCCGCTGGCGGACAAACGGGCGGCCACGATCGACCGCATCGCCATCGCGATCGGCCGTCAGGGTGAGAAACCGCAGGGCCTCGGCGGGTTGGCCGTGTGCAGCCTGGGCGGCCAGGCCGGCACCAAACCGCCGGCGACCACCGCGCCCGCGACGGCGGCGGCCGGCCGGATCAGCTGCCCCGACGTCGAAAGCCGGCTCCCGGCGGTTCCCGCTTCGGCGCAGGCCGAGGTCCAGCGCAACCTCGACCTGCTGGACACGCAGCTCGCCGAAGCGAACAACCGGCTCGTCACCAGCGCCGGGGAAGGCGGGGCCAACTTCGTCCGGAACGCCATCCTCGGCCCGCTCGAGGACAAGCGGTTCGCGACGATCAACCGGATCGCCACCGCCATCGGCCGTCAGGGCGAGAAACCGCAGGGGCTCGACGCGTTGGCCGCCTGCAGCATCTGACCGCGCCGGCCCGTGACGAATCGCCGAGCGACCGCTTAGTATGGTCTCCGACCCCGAGGAGGCAGTCATGTCCACTGTGGACGGAGTCCGGTACGCGGCGGACAGCGCGGTCGCCACGCTGACCTTCGACAAGCCCGAGCGGACCAACGCGATGGACGTGCCGATGCAGGCCCGCTACGGCGAGCTGCTGCGGCAGGCCGACGCGGACCCGGCGGTGCGCGCGGTGGTCGTGACCGGCGCGGGCAAGGCATTCTGCCCGGGCGCGGACCTGGGGTTGCTCGACACGATCGTGGCCGCGCCCCCGGCCACGGGCGGCGGCCACGAGAACTTCCGCGACGTCCTGGCGGCGTCCTCGGTGGGCATCCCGGTGGTGGCGGCGATCAACGGCGGCTGCGCCGGCCTGGGATTCGTGATCGCGTGCTCGGCCGACGTCCGCTTCGCGGCGGCGGGCGCCAAGTTCACCACGGCGTTCTCCCGCCGCGGCCTGATCGCGGAGTACGGCATCGCCAAGCTCCTGCCGCTGCTGGTGGGCGAAGGCCGGGCGCGCGACCTCCTGCTGTCCGGGCGGACGTTCACCGCGGAGCAGGCGCTGGAGTACGGCCTGGTCCAGGAGGTGGTCCCGGCGAAGGAGCTGCCCCTGCGCGCGCACGCTTACGCGACCGAGCTGGCGACGTACAGCGCCCCGCGGTCGATGGCGGTGATGAAGGGGCAGTTCGCCCGCGAGGCCGCGCTGTCGTTGGAGGACGCGGCTCGCGAGGCGACGGCGTTGATGATCGAGTCGTTCGGGCGGCCCGAGCTGGCCGAGGGGCTGGCCAGCTGGAACGAGCGCCGGGAGCCGAAGTTCCCGCCTTATCCGGCGGGCTGAGCTCGACGGTTCGCCTCACAGCGCTTGAACAGGTAGTAGCCGACGACTTCGCCTTTGATGGCGACGTTCTGACCGGACGCGAGGAACTTGTCCCGGCTCTGCTGTCCCTGCTCGACGAAGACGAACGAGCCGTTCACTAGCTCCCAGCCCTCATGGCAGACCGAGTTGAGAACCGCGGTCGGGTCGCTTACCCGCTGTCTCGTGGTGCTGCCGACCATCGCGGCGATGATGGCTTTCTGGTTCATCACGTCGATCGAGTACTGAAACACGTGATCGCCGCTATGGAAGGCCGCTCGCGCTTGGCCGGCCGGAGACCGCTCGAACGCCGCCCGCACCCGCTCCGCTTCCTGCTGACGCTTGCGTTCCTCCAGCTCACGGCGCTGGCGTTCCTTCGCGGCGAGGTCGGCCGCGACCTCGTCAGGCGTCTTCTTCTTGATCAGCGCCACAACCGGCCTCCGGGATCCGCACCCCACCAGGGGTGCACTCCCCGGGAGTCGGCTCTGCGGGGCGGCGGGTTACGCGGAGTCGATCTCAGTTCGATGAAGCTCGCGAGTGCGGTGAGCCGGACCGAAGCCCGGCTCACCGCACCTCAGCCTCGGGTCCACTTCTGGGCCGCGCTCTGGTTGCAGTCGTAGATCTGCAGCTGGGTCCCGTCCGTCGTCGTGCTGCCCGGGTCGTCCAGGCACCGCCCCGACTGCGGGTTCACCAGCGCGCCGGCCGTGCCCGGCTGCCATGTCTGGGCGCCCGAGCCGTTGCACTGCCACAGCTGGACCTTCGTGCCGTTCGCCGTTCCACTGTTGCTCACGTCGAGGCAGCCGCCCTGGGCCTGCAGGGTTGCGTCGGGGCCGGAGAACCACTTCTGCGCTCCGGTGCTGTTGCACGTGTAGAGCTGCACGTGCGTCCCGTTCGCCGTGCCGCTGGTGGCCACGTCCGCGCACTTGCCCGCGACCCCCGAGGTCAACGGCCCCAGGTGCGGCAACGTCCCGTCGTACGACGGCGGCGGGTTCGACGCCGCCCAGCCCGTGTTCGCGGCGGTGCCGAGGACGAACGACAACGTCCCGCCCGAGGTGAGGGCCGACGTCGGCGCGTACGCGTTGTTCCACGCCGAGCCGCTCCACGACGCGCTCTGGACGTACGGGGCGTTGTCGGCCGCCGCCGGGGCGTTCAGCGTCAGTGTGTTGCCGCTCGGGAGCGTCACCACCGCCTGCGTGAACAACGGGCTGCCCAGCGCCAGATCCGCCGTTCCCGGCGTCATCGGGTAGAAACCCAGCGCCGAGAACACGTACCACGCGCTCATCGCGCCGAGGTCGTCGTTGCCCGCCAGCCCGCCCGGCGCGTCCGTCCAGATCTGGTCCTGCACCTGCCGCACGACCTTCTGCGTCTTGTACGGCTGCCCGACGTAGTCGTACTCCCACGGCAGCTCCAGGCTCGGCTCGTTGCCGAGGTCGGCCTGCGACCCGCCCGCGCCGTGGAACCCGGCCAGCACACTGTCGAGGTAGCTGACCAGCGACGCGTTGCCGCCGCGTGCCGCGGCGAGGCCGGCCACGTTGAACGGCACCATGCCGGTGTACTGCCACGACGTGCCTTCGACGAAGTTCGAGCCGCTCGCCGGGTTGAAGCCGCCGGTCCAGCCGCCGCCCGCGTCGCGCGGCTGCATGAAACCGCTCGCCGGGTTGAACGTGTTCTTCCAGTTCTGCGCGCGGCCGGCGTAGAACTGCTGGTTCGCGGTGTCCCCCAGCGCCCCGGCGAACGCCGAGAGCGCGAAGTCCGCCGTGTTGTACTCCAGCTGCGTCGAGACCGGGCCGTAGAAGTTGCAGCACTGGTAAGTGCCGTTCGCCGGCAGGTACCCCGGCGCGTTCAGCGCGTTCAGCCCCGGCCGGACGTTGTTCAGCACGCTCGCTTCCTTCAGCATGGCCTGCAAGGCCGCCGACGTGTCGAAGTTCCGCGCCCCGAAGGCGTAGTAGCTCGCCAAGATCGCGGTGCCGGGGTCGCCGACCATCACATACGTCTCGCCGTTGTTCTGCGACCACTTGGGCAGCCCGCCGCCCTGCGCGTAGTCGGCGATCATCGACTGCGCGATGTCGCCCGTCTGCGCGGGGGCCACCAACGCCGACAGCTGCGCCTGCGTGCGGTAGATGTCCCAGCCGGAGAAGTTGGCGTAGTGCGCCGAATGTCCACTCGCGACGGTGTGCACCTGGTTGTCGAACCCGATGTACTGGCCGTTGCGGTCGGAGAAGACGTTGGGGTGCAACAGCGAGTGGTACAGCGCGGTGTAGAAGACGCGCTGCTGCGCCGCGGTGCCGCCGGCGACCTGGATCCGGCCGAGCAGGGAGTTCCAGCTGTCGTGCGCGGCCTGCTTGGTCGCGGCGAAGTCGAACGCCGGGATGTCCGCGGCTCGGTTCGCGACCGCGTTGGACACCGACACGTAGGAGATGCCGACCTTGGCCTGCACGGTCCGGTTGGTGGTCGTGTCGAAGCGGACGTACGCGCTGCCCGGTCCCGCGGCCGGTGCCGCCGCCGAAGCCGCCTCCCCGTGCAGTTTCCCGGGTGACGCCTTGGGGGTCACGGCCGCCGCGGCCGCGGTGCCGCTGGAGCTGAACGGCCGGTCGAACACGACGTCGAAGTAAAGCGTGTAGGTGAAGCCCGCGCCGCAGAAGTGCCCGGAGGTGACCGAACCGGACACCTCGGTCGGGCTGACCACCGTCCACGCCTGGTTCGACGTGCCGTTCTGGCTGCCGTTGAGCTTGAACTGCAGGTTCGCCTGGGACGTCGAGGGGAAGGTGAACCGGCCGATCCCGGACCGCAGCGCGGCGGTCAGCTCGGTGTTCACGCCGTTGCCGAGGTTCACCGAGTACGCGCCCGGACTCGCGGATTCGTTGCTATGACTGAAGGGCACGGTCGCACCGGTGTTCACCGCGCCGACCGTCGGCAGGATCGGGACGTCGCCGTCGGCGCCGCAGCCCGGACCGGACAGGTGGGTCAGGCTGAACCCGGTGACGGAGGAATCCTTGTACTCGTAGCCGCCGCCGTCGGGGCGGCTGGGCGTGTCGGGGCTCCACTGGAGCATGCCGAACGGGACGTCCGCACCGGGGAAGTCGTCGGCCGCGTTGGAGGTGCCGATGAAGGGGTTGACCAGCGACGCCGGGTCGGTGACCAGCGGCGCGGCCGACGCGGGAACGGGGATCAGCCCGGCCAGGGCCAGGGCGGTGGCGGCGGAAAGCCGCGTGAGGGAACGCAACACCATGTCACTTGTCCTTCGCCGTTGAGCACAAGTTCAGCCGATGCGAATCGGAACGGTCCTCGCGGGCTGACACCGTTGTCAACGGTCCGTGGTGAACCTGTCGCGTTCCGGACACGACCGGGTGAAGCCGATGAGTTTTCCCGGCCCCCGCCGTCAGTACTGAAGTCCGCGAACCGCCCCAAAGGAGACATCATGGCAAAACTGCTCTACGGCTTCAGCTGCTCGGTCGACGGCTTCGTCGCCGGCCCCGGCGGCGACATGTCCTGGCTGACCCCGTACCTGGGCCCGGACCCGCTGGTCGACGAGCTGATCCCGGAGATCGGCTCGCTGCTCGTCGGCCGCCGGACCTACGGCGGGGACGACCCGCACCGCGGCACCGAAGGCGAGGGCAAGGCGTTCGGCGGCGGCTGGGAGGGGCCGCAGTTCGTGCTCACCCACCGCCCGGCCGCGCCGGCGCCCGGCGTCACGTTCGTCGACAACCTTGTCGACGCGGTCGCCGCGGCCAAGGATGCAGCCGGCCCGAAGTACGTCAACGTCCTCGGCGCCGACGTCGCTCGGCAGTGCCTAGAAGCCGGCGTTCTCGACGAAATCCTCGCGATGCCCGTCCCGGTGCTACTCGGCGACGGCGTCCGGATGTTCGACCACCCCGGCGGCAAACCGGTCGGGCTGGAGCCGCTGCGGCCGAACTGGTACCGCGTGCTTTAAGGCCGCATCCCGAACGACGGGCGGCCGAGCAGCTTCGGCAGCACGGCGTAGGCGTCGCCGACCCAGTCGCACAGCCGCGCCCGGGTTTCGCGCGGATCGATGACGTCCTCGACGGAAAACCGTTCCGCGGTGCGGAAAGGCGAGCGCACGGCGTCCAGGCGCGCGCGGATCTCCTCGATCCGCGCCGCCCGGTCGCCGGCCGCGTCGAGCTCCGCGCGGTACGCCGCTTCGATGCCGCCTTCGACCGGCAGCGAACCCCAGTCGCCCGAGGGCCACGCCCAGCGGCGGACCAGCCGGTGCCGGTTGACCTGGCCCGCGCCGCCGACGCCGAACACGCGCCGGACGATCACCTCGGCCATCGGCACCCGCGCCTGGTACACGGCGGTGACCGCGCGGGCGCCGTGCCGGATCGCGCCAGCGCGCTCGGCCGCGGCGCCGATCACCATGCCCGCCTGGTCGGTCAGCGACACCAGCGGCAGGTGGAACGTCTCGCACAGGTCGACCAGGCGGGTCATGACGTCGGCGCCTTCGGGCGTCAGCGTCGCGCCGCGGTACGGGTCGGTGGCGAGCACCCCGACCGGGTGGCCGTTCAGCCGCGCGAGTCCCGCGTAGGCCGAGCCGCCCGACACGGCGTAGTCGAACACCGAACCTTCGTCGAAGACGCCGTCGAGCAGCGGCTGCAGCCGGTAGGGGTGCCGCCGGTTGCGCGGCACCAGCGAGAGCAGCGCCTCCTCGCGCCGGTCGACCGGGTCCGAAGTGGACCCGACCGGCGGCAGTGAGTCCACAGAGGACGGAAGATACGACAGGAACTGCTTCAGGACCGCGAAAGCCTCGGCCTCCGAAGCCACGATGCGGTCGATCGCGCCGCTGCGGCGGTGGACGTCCGCGCCGCCGAGCTCCTCCTTGGTGAGGTCCTCCCCCGTCGCGTGCTTCACCACCGGCGGCCCGGCGACGAACAGCTGCCCGACGTCTTCGACCAGAACGTTGAGGTGCGCCATCACCGCCCGCGCGGCGCCGAGCCCGGCGACCGGGCCGAGGCACAGCGCCACCACCGGCACCGTGGAGAGGTTGTCCACCACCAGGTCCCAGCCCGGGTTGACCGGGACGTAGGTGAACCCGTGCTGCTCCAGCATCTTGACACTGCCGCCGCCTCCGGTGCCCTCGATGAGGCGCACCATCGGCAGGCCGAGCTCGTTCGCGAGCCGCTCGGCGTAGACCTGCTTCTCCATGATCGCGGCGTCGGCCGCGCCGCCGCGCACGGTGAAGTCGTCCCCGCCGATCGCCACGCGCCGCCCGTCGAGCTTCGCTGTCCCGACGATGAAGTTGGCCGGGGTGAACGACTCCAGCGATCCGTCCACATAGGACGCCGTACCGGCGAGCGCGCCGATCTCGTCGAAGCTGCCGGGGTCGGCGAGCGCCTCGATCCGCTCGCGGACCGTCGAGCGCCCGGCGGCGTGCTGGCGGGCGACCTTGTCCGGGCCGCCCATGCGTTCGGCCAGCGCCCGCCGCCGGGCGATCTCGTCGACCTCCGGCTGCCAGGTCATTCCGCCTCGAACGCCGCTTCGACCTTGCGCTGCAGCTTGTTCATCCCGCCGAGCCAGCGGTCGGTGTCGGTCGCCCGCGCCGCGTAGTACCCCGCGACCTCGGGGTGCGGCAGCACCAGGAACCGCTTCTCCTCGATGGCCGTGAACAGCGCGTCCGCGACCTGCTCCGGCTCGATCGCCGACGCGCCCATCAGCAGCTGGCCCGCGGCGCCGGTGCTCTCCAGCATCGCGGTGCGCACGCCCTGCGGGCAGATGGCCTGGACGGTGATCCCGCGGTGCTTGTAGGTGGCGGCCAGGTATTCGGCGAAGGCGAGCGCGCCGTGCTTGGTCACCGAGTACGGCGCCGAGCCGAGGCTGGTCAGCAGGCCGGCGGCGGAGACCGTGGCGATGAAGTGGCCCTTCCCGCGCTCGAGCCACGCGGGCAGCAGCAGGTTGGCCGCGCGGACGTGGGCCATGACGTTGACGTCCCAGGTGCGCGCCCAGACCTCTTCGGGGCTTTCCGGGCCGCCGAAGGGCGCGATGCCCGCGTTGGCGCAGAAGACGTCGATCTCGCCCAGGGTCTCGCGGGCGCTCTCGACCAGCTTCGCGACGCCGTCGACGCTCGCGACGTCACCGACGAACGCCGTCCCGCCGACCTCCTTCGCGATCTCCGAGGCCTTGTCACCGTCGAGATCGGCAACGAGCACCTTCGCGCCGTCCGCGGCGAAGCGGCGGGCCAGCGCGGCGCCGATGCCCCCGCCACCCCCGGTGACGACCACGCCGGTCACAGGCCACCACCCAGGGTCACGCCGCCGTCGAGCACCATGGTCTGGCCGGTAATCCAGCCCGCGTCGTCGGACAGCAGGAAGGCGACCGCGCCCGCGATGTCGGAGGGCAGGCCGAGCCGCTTCATCGGGTACGCGGAGGCGACCTCCTCCTCGCGGCCTTCGTAGAGCGCGGTGGCGAACTTCGTCTTGACGACGGCGGGCGCGACGGCGTTGACGCGGATCTTCGGCCCTAGCTCGGCGCCGAGCTCGACGGTCAGCCGGATCAGGGCGGCCTTGCTGACGCCGTACATGCCGATCCCGGGCGAAGCGCCGAGGCCGGCGACGGACGCGACGTTGACGACGGCGCCGCCGTGCTCCCCCATCCACGCGTCCCGAGCGCGCTTGGTCCAGCCCAGCGGTGCGAGCACGTTCACCCCGAGGATCTTGGCCGCGGCGCCGGGGTCGATGTCCAGTGTCGGTCCGTAGACCGGGTTGATGCCGGTGTTGTTGACCAGGTAGTCGAGCCGGCCGAAGGTCTCGACCGTCTTCGCGACGGCCTCGTCCTGGTGGTCGGTGTCGTCGGCCTTGCCGGGCACGAACATGGCGACGTCCGGGCCGCCGAGGGAGTTGACGGCCTCCTCGAGGGCTTCAGGCTTGCGCGCGGTGATGCACACCTTCGCCCCGCGCTCGACCAGCGTCTTCGCGATCCCGAGCCCGATGCCCCGGCTCGCCCCGGTGACGATCGCGACGCGATCCTTGAACGAGTTCACGACAGTGTGTCTCCTTCGCTGTGGTGCGCGGCACATACCAAGCAGTCGCTTACCCGGCCCATTATGCGCGATGAGGCCATCCTCTCAAGGCCGACCTCCGTCACACCGGATTGCCACCCTGCGTGCTCGGCGCCCCTGCCCCGCACGGTCAGTGGCTCGGGCCGGTGTGCAGCGGGCCGAGCAGCCGCCGGTAGGTCGCGTCGTCCGGCGAGCTGAAAACCCTGGATTCGGTGCCGTCGCCGCCCTCGGCGCGGAAGGTGATCCGCATGCAGTCGCCGCCGGTTTCGGTGGCCCCCTCGACCGGAGGAGAGGCCACGACGCGCCCGGTGTGCGCCTCGAGCACGTCCAGCCGGTAGTGCCCCTGGTACACGGTGTCCTGGTTGCCGCCCTCGTACGCGCACTCCTTCAGGAGCTTCTCATCGGCCTGCCTGACGAGCCGGAGACAGCCGACGAGCTGCACGTCGTTGTGCACGGAGCCGCTGTCGACGTCCATCGTCTCCGGCAACGTGAAGTCGGGACGGACGGAATACCCGTGGCCCTCGGACGGAGGCTCGCCCGGCGCGAACTCCGAGGTGACCACCATCGGGTGCGGGCCGGCACCTTCGTAGGCGGCCGCGCGGCCGAGCCCGGCGCCGTCCTCGCACACGCCGGCGAGATCTTCGCGGGTCACCGGGGGCCCGATCAGCACGTCCGCGACCACCGGCACGCCCGAGAACACGGTCGCCGCCGCCAGCACGGCCGCGCCGAGCACCGCCGCGGCGGGCGCCACCACGCCGCCCGATCCGGCGCGGCCGTGCCGGATCGCGGCCACCAGCGCGGAGCGGGCCGACATCGGCGGCAGCACGATGTCCGGCACGCTCCCGGCGTCCGGGCCGGTCCCGGTGATCCGGAACGTCCGCCACGGCCCACTGCGCACGGCGATGTCGTCGTAGTGAAGAACGTCTTGCCCGGCCGCGCCGGCCCTCCAGCGCAGCACACCGCGCTCGGCGGCGACGAAGAACTGCCGGCCCCCGGCCACCGGCCCGAGCAAGGTCGTCAGCCAGCCCGCGCACGCCACCACGCACACGACGAACACCGGAATCTGCCAGAGCACGGACTGGGAGAGCGCCATGAACGCGGCGACCAGGCCGCCGGCCAACACCAACGCGCCGACCCCCACCACCCAGCCCGCCGACGACTGGCGCTGCCGGTGGACCCGCCGCACCGCACCCAGCCCGACCGCGCCCGCGCGCTCCGCCGCCCGCGCCCGGTCGGCCCGGCTCAACAGCCCGCTGACCTGGACAAACGTGCTCCACCCCTTGCCGATCACTATACGGCAGTCCACAGTGGTGTCCGGCGAAGCAGATCACTCCGTGGTTCGCGCGGCTGCGCGGGTCAGGGCCACCGCCGCCACAATGGTCCACACCATGCAAAGGACCCGGCCCACCGGCAGAAGCACGCTGGCGTAATAGAAAAACAGTGACAGCAGGGACAGGACTGCCAGCCCACCCGCCACACGGCCGAACGTCCGAGCCGGCTTCCGCAGCCACGCCGTGGCCGGCGCGGCGAGGAGCACAAACGCTCCCAGCGTGACGACGTTGACCACGCCACCGGCGTAAAAACTCGCCATCCGGAGCGCCACGACCGTCTGCGGCGCCGCCGCGGGAGCCGCGATCACCACGGCACAGGAGAGCGCGGACGACACGAGCATGGCCCCCACCGAAACCATTCCCACGACATTCAGCCGCCGCGCGGTGGCAGGATCGCCGGCCGCCCCGCTCACCGTGCGGGCGAACAAAGCGAACCCGAGGACCGAGATCACCTGCAAGCCGGCGGCCACCAAAGCCGCAGCCGGATTGGCGGTGTAGTACGCGACGACATCGGCCGTGGGCGCATCGGGCAACGGCAATGGGCGATCGCTGAGCAACCCATCGACAAAACCGACGGAGAGAAACGCGACCAAGAAGACGATCGACCCCACGACGGCCCGGCGTGGCACGACCCAGGCGGGCACGGCGGCGGGTCCGGCGGAAAGCGGTGTCATCAGAACTCCTTGTCGGCTGGAAAACCCGGAATCGGGATTTCCCGAGCCTTCCGGACAGCCCCGCGATCCGCGTCGGCTCGGAAGCGACACCCGACTACGCGATTCGACGTACGGTCGGTCTCGACCCCGCGAAGCTCGAACCCGGCGCTACTGCCATCGCGTTCGACAGCAACCCCGAGGACTGCGTCGACGCGGCCGTGCGCTGGTCGCGCTGACCGGAGGTATTGCCTTGCCGCGCCACGAGGGCGGTGTCTACCTTCCGGTCATGCCTTCGCGACTCCTGGCAGTGACTTTCGAGGCGAACAACCCAGCCGAACCGGCACGCTTCTGGGCCGGGATCCTCGACCGGGAGATCATCGAAGACGCCGACGGCGTCCTGCTACCAGGCGAGGACACCCAGCTCGGCCTCCGCTTCGTACCGGGCCGCGACGGCCGCATCGGCGCGAACCGGATGCACCTGCACCTCACCAGCGCCGACCTCGACGACCAGCGGCACACCGTGGACACGGCCATAAGACTCGGCGGCCGTCACGTCGACGTCGGACAGCAACCCGAAGAGACACACGTTGTCCTGGCCGACCCGGCGGGCTACGAGTTCTGCGTGATCGAGCCCGGCAACGGCTACCTCGCCGGGTGCGGGCCGCTGGGTGAGCTCACCTGTGCCGGCTCCCGGCAGGTCGGCTCGTTCTGGAGCCGGGCGCTGGGCTGGCCCCTGGTGTGGGACCAGGGCGAGCAGACCGCGATCCAGTCCCCGCGCGGCGGCACGAAAATCGCCTGGGACACCTGGGATGGCACACCCGAGGCGCCGCCCCGGCAGCGCTTCGAACTGCTCCCGGACGGCGACCAGAAGGATGCAGTCGACGCGCTGATCTCCCTCGGCGCCGCTCGGGTCGCCGCGCGCGACGACGGCACCGTCGTGCTGGCGGATCCGGATGGCACCGAGTTCTCCGTGTGGCCACCGTCGAAGGCGTTGCGGCGCACCAAAAACGCCACCTGAATCACGAGTGGCCGAGATCGGCGTCACTCAGCGCCTGAACGACGCCGGCTCGGCGTTCGGGCGATTCCCGGACTGCTCGGCTCATCTCCACGTGCAAAAACACCGTGTCGTCCGCCGCTGCCAGTTTGCCCTGGACGTTCTTCGTCCCTTCGAGCGCTCCGCAGCGCTCCTCCCAGGCCCGGCACACCGCGAACCCGTTCGCCTCCAGGCGCGTCGCCGTGCGGCGAACCGCGTCGCCCGCTGCCGAAGCCCCCGAGGACAGCACGATGTCCTTCGACGGCAGGTTTTCGTCGTGGAAGCCGTGCAGCTGGACCTGCGTGAGCTTTCGCGCGGCCAGCACCGAAGCCACGACGTGGAACACCGAATCCTCTTCGTGCGCGACGTCGGCCTTGCTGTCGTCGGCCTTCCGGTGCGCGCCGGCCACCATGAGGACCGCGCCCGGGGTCCGGCGGAACAGGTCGACGCCGAACAGCTCCGTCCGCAGGTCGAACGCGGGGTGCGGCACCTCCACCGCCAGCGACGGCGGCGCCGACCGGTCGATGACGTACAGGCCCCACGCCCGCTCGGTGCCGGGCTCGTTGACCACGATCGTGTAAGGCCGCCCGGTCGCCGGGTCGACGCCGTCGTGCACCGAAAAACCGAGCTTCCCGAGATCCGCGGTCCCCCGGCGGTCCAGGACCGCAGCGAACCCCGCGGACGCGGTCCGACGTTCGTCGGATTTCGGTGAGCGGTACACCTGGTCGGCCGACAACTTGGCCGTGAAGCCGGTCACCAGGGAGTCCAGGGGCTCCGGACCGGCTTCCGGGGCGGACGTCGGAGGAGCGTCGTCACCGAGGGTCAGCACCAAGGTCAGCGCCAACGCCAGAGCGACGGCCACGCCGGCCACGCTGAGCAACATCCGCGGTCGGGTGATCACAACCCGGAGTGTACCGATATCACCCGATAGTTAGACTTAGCCGTCGTTTGTCCCCCGATGGGGCTAGCTGTAACGTCACCGACGACGTCATTGATACCGTCATGTAACCCGAACGGGTGGGTTCTTTGCTAGCGGCCGCGGTGGCCGGTGGTCCATCGGGACATGTGACTGGAAGGGCCTGGGGAGACCCTCTTGAAACAGCACGAAGAGCGAACGGCGCGGTTGCGCGCGCAGATTCCGGAGGCGGGCTTCCCCCGCGGCGCCGGTGTCGCCTCGGCGACCGCGTTGGTCCTGCTGTTGGTCATCGCCGCCTTCACCGCCCTGTACCTGTCCACCGCGGGCCCGCTGTCCCTGATCCGCGCGAACGACGCCTCCGGCCGTGTCCCCGACGAGGTGACCGCCGGCCAGCAGCGCACGACCGCCGGCCTCGCCCAAAGCGTCGCGACCTCGGCGACGGCCGCCGCGGGCGACCTCCAGGTCGCGGCCGGCTCCGGGGTGTTCGACGTCGCCGACGACACCGCCCTGCTCGCCCGGCTGGGCGAGACCTACGAAGACTGGCGCGGGGCCGCTGTCTACGACCCGGCCGCGCAGAAGGTCCTGGCCACCCGTGGCGAGCCGGTGCCGGTCGAGACGCTGCGCGGGGTCGCCGTCGCGAACCTCACGGTCCGCCCGGTCGCCCGTCCCGGTGACACCCCGCTCGTGCTGACCGCCCTCCCGCTCTCCGGCGCACGCGCCGGCAAGCTCCTCGTCGTCTCGACGGCGCTGCGCACCACCGCCGGCGACCTCGACAAGGACACCCAGCAGCAGGTCCGCCTGGTCACCGCGGACGGCGCCGTGCTGCACACCCACGGCTCCGACGTCGCCGCGACCGACACGCCCGCGCAGCAGCTGCTCGCCCAGGCCGCCACCGCGGCCGCCGCCGGGCAGTCCGGCGTGCTCACCGGCTCGGCGGTCACGGAGAAGGGCAAGCAGCGCGCCCCGGTCGTCTCCTACGCCCCGGTGTCCCCCACGAGCATCGGCGGCAGCCTCGGCCTGTCGGTCGTGGCGTTCAGCCGCTTCCCGGTCGAGGCCGTGCCGGCCCGCTGGCCCGGCCTGATCCCCGCCGCCGCCCTGCTCGTGCTGGCCGCCGCGGGCTTCTTCCTGCTGCGGCGCACGGTCGTCGCGCCGATCCGCAGGCTGCGCGCCGACGCCCTCGCCGTCGCCGCCGGTGTGCTCGGCAAGCCGGTCCGGCAGTCACGGATCCGCGAGGTCAACCGGGTCACCGCCGCCCTCGAGCGGTCGCGTTCGAAGCTGCGGCGCCGCAAGCCCGCACCCGGAGTACGCGCCTTGCTCTCCGCGCAGCTCATCATCGCGGCGGTCGCGCTGACCCTGCTCGGCTGGTCGGGCGTGGTCGCCGCGACGCTCGGCCGGCAGCACGCCGAGGTCTCCCCGACCATGCTCAGCGAGCACGGGGTCCGCGTCACGCGCTCCGCCGACACCTTGCGCCGCAGCCTCACCGAAGGCCTCACCGACCTGAAGTCGGTCGCCCAGCTGGGCAAGGGCAAGGAACCCGAGCAGCTGCGGGGCATGCTGGACCGGCTCGCCGGCACCGAAAGCCGGTTCCGCAGCATCTACGTCGCCGACGCCCAGGGCGCGGTCCGGCTGCTGGCCGGGCGCGACTCCCTGCGTGAACCCGGCAAACTGCCCGACGGCGAAGGCCTGCGCCAGCACAACACCAGCGGCCGCGTCCCGGTCGTCTACGCCTTCACGCCGTTGCCGGACTCGAAGAACGTCCTGGTCGGCGAGTACGACGTGCCGCGCATGGCCGAGCTGCTCGGCGCGGCGGGCGGCCGTGTCCGCGTGGTCGACGAGGGCAAGCGCACGATCGCCGACACCCAGGGGTACCTCGCGTTCTCCTCGCTCACCGACGCGACGCTGATCAAGAACGTCGACGCGGCGCAGTCGGGCAAAGACGCCCGCGAGACGACGCCGGCGGCGCTCGTCGCGGCCCAGCGCCTGGCCGACAAGGGCACCGCGGCGTCGCTGAAGTGGGTCGTCGTCGCCGAGCAGCCGATCGGTTCGCTCGGGGTCGCGGACAACACCGTGCGGTCGGGCGCGCGGGTCGCCGCGCTGCTCACCGCCGTCGTCGCGGTGATGCTGTTCGCCTGGCACTTCCTGGTGGTCGTCCGGCCGCTGCGGCGGGTCGGCGAGGAGGCGCGGCGGATCGCGGCCGGCCACACCGGCGCCGTCGTCTACCCGCAGCGCCAGGACGAGATCGGCACCATCGCCTCCTGCGTCGAGATCTGCCGCCAGGCCCTGCTCGACGGCCGCGACCGGCTCGGCGAGGTCCGGCGCCCGACCGGCGCGGCGACCGACGAGACCGAACTGCTCCAGAAGATCGTCGACGAGCCCGAACCCCGGGTCGAACGCAAGCCCCCGGCCGCGCAACGGAAACCGGCGGGCCGGCCGCGGCCGCAGACCCCGCCGCAGACCCCGCCGCGGATCCCGGCCCGGACGCCCGAAGAGAAGGCCAAGAGCGACTACCTGAGCTGGCTGGACGGGGCCGGGGTCTGACGTGACGTTCCTCTACGTCGTGCTGGTCCTGGCGTCGGCGACGATGCTGGTCGCCGGCATCACCGAACAGCGCCAGCACTACCGGCACCTGCACAGCATCCCCACCCGGGTGCTGGTCAACGGCATCCGCGGCAAGTCTTCGATCACGCGCCTCTGCGCGGGCGCCCTGCGCGGCGGCGGGCTCGTCACCACCGCCAAGACCACCGGCACCGCGGCCCGCTTCATCCACCCCGACGGCAGCGAGGAACCCGTCTACCGCAAGTTCGGCATCGCCAACGTCGTCGAGCAGATCGGGATCGTCCGCCGCGCCGCCGCCTACCGGCCCGACGCACTGGTCATCGAGTGCATGGCCGTGATGCCGGACCTGCAGGAGATCAACCAGAGCAAGCTGATCCGCTCGACCATCGGCGTCCTGTGCAACGTCCGCGAGGACCACCTCGCCGAGATGGGGCCGACCCTTGACGACGTCGCGCGGTCGCTGTCGCGGTCGATGCCGGTCGGCGGGATCTGCCTCACGGCCGAGCGGGACCGGCTGCACATCCTCCAGCAGGAGGCCGACAAGCGGGACTGCGAGCTGATCGCGGTCGACCCCGAAACGGTCACCGACGAGGAGATGCGCGGCTTCGGCTGGATCACGTTCAAGGAGAACGTCGCGATCGCGCTGGCCGTCGCGGACCTGCTGAACGTCAACCGGCAGCTGGCGCTGGAAGGCATGTGGGCCGCGCCGCCGGACCCGGGGGTGCTGCAGGTCCACCAGTACCGCGCCGGCCGCCGTCACCTGCGCTTCGCCAACGTCTTCGCGGCGAACGACCCCGAATCGACGTTGATGAACATCGACCAGCTCCGCGCGCAGGGCGCGATCACCGACCCGCTGCACGTCATCATCAACTGCCGCCCGGACCGCGTCGAGCGCAACGGCCAGATGGGCGCGCTGATCCCCCGCATCGCGCCGGAACGCGTGGTGCTCATCGGCGACCCGACACGCAGCGCCCGGGCCGCCATCCCGAGCGAGTGGCACGACCGCGTCGTCGACCTCGGCGGTTCACGGTCCCCGCGTGAGCTGCTGCGCGGGATCGTCGGCGGGGTCGAGCGGCACGCGTCGCTGATCGCCATCGGCAACATCCACGGCCAGGGGGAACTGCTCATCGAGGAACTCGCGAAACTGGAACCGGTCGCCTGATGCTCACCACGTCCCTGGCCCCCGAGGTCGCCACCGTCGGGCTCGCCATCGGCCTGTTGCTGTCGCTGGTCTGCTACCTGACCACGAACCTGTCCCCCGGCGGCATGATCACGCCCGGCTGGATCGCGCTGACCATGGTCGAAGACTACCGCCGCGCGGCGATCATCGCGGCCATGACCGCGCTGACCTTCGGCGGCACGAAGCTGTTGCAGCGCATGGTGATCCTGTACGGCAAGCGGCTGTTCGCCGCGGTCGTGCTGCTGGGCGTCGTGCTGCAGACGACGTTGCTGCTCGTCCTGCAGGCCGACTTCCCGCTGCTGTTCGTGCACCAGACGCTCGGGTTCGTCGTGCCCGGCCTGGTCGCCTACCAGCTCGTCCGGCAGAAGCCGGTGGCCACGATGCTCGCCACCGGCGGCGTCAGCCTGGCCAGTTACGCGGTCCTGATCAGCGGTGTGCTGATCGGGCTGGTCCCGACCGTATGAGGTGACTGAGGAGATGGCACTGCGCAGGGCGATCCGCATCGGCGTGCTGGCCGCGGTCATCGGCGTGTCCGGCGCGGCCGCGCTGTACTTCGCACAAGACCGGGAACAGGAGATCACGGCGATCTCGGCGTCGGCCGCCCCGTCCGGCGCGGCGGTCACCGGCGGGTACACCTACGAGCGGCTGGACGGCCCGGCCCGGACCGTGGTCCGCGACGCGGCGGGCGCACAGCTGGCGTCCTTCACCGACGGCTCCCGCACGGTCATGATCACCGGGCGCTCGCGAACCTTCACCGAGCCGAAGTTCACCAAGGTCAGCATCACCTCGACGGCGTGGATCCGGCTCGCGCCCGAAGTGTGGCAGGCGGGTGCGGAAAAGCAGCAGTGGTTCACCGACTGGCTGCCCAAGGCCATCGGCGACACCGACCCGGACATCCTCGCGATCGCCCTGCAGTACACCGACGGCGCGGCCGACCAGATCGCCAAGAAGCTGCGGATCGGCGGGGACGCCAACTTCGGCCCGGACAGCGCCGAGGGCCGGCTGGAGAAGTCGGACTTCTACGACTACCTGGGCATCGGCTGGGACTTCCCGGGCGGCGTCCACGAGGCCGCGGAGCCGGCGCGGGCGCGGTCGCTGGACTGTTCCGGCTTCGTGCGGATGGTGTACGGCTACCGGTCGGGCTACCCGCTGCTCGGGACGAACACCAAGGGCCCGGGCCTGCCGCGCCGGGCGTGGGCGCTCTCGGAGCTCGGGCCGGGCACCGAAGTCGTCCACGACGCGAAGAAGCAGGCCACGGACTTCAGCACGCTCCAGCCGGGCGACGTGCTGTTCTTCAACCTCGAGCCGCAGCTCGGCTCGCAGGTCTCCCACACCGGCATCTACCTGGGCATCGACAGCGACGGTCACCACCGGGTGCTGTCCAGCCGGAAGGTCGCCAACGGACCGACCTTCGGCGACGCGGGCGGCGTGTCGCTGATCGACGGGTCCGGCACCTACGCCAAGGCGTTCCGCGCGGCCAAACGCATCTGACGCGTCGCGCCGCAGCTGGTTCGCCGTCGAACGGGAGTTCCAGTACCGTCCGCTGGGCGGGAGGTACCGATGACGAACGAGGAACCGGCGCCGGCACGGCTGGGCCGGCGGGTCTGGGCGTTGTTCACCCCCTACCGGACGGCGCTGGTCGCGACGGTGCTGGCGGTGCTGGTGTCCAGCGGGCTCGGGATCCTGACCCCGTTCCTGACCCAGGCCACGTTCGACCGCGCCCTGTTCCCCACCGACGGCAGCGGCGTCCACGTGCGGCTGCTGGTCCTCCTGGTCGCCGGGATGATCGCGATCCCCCTCGTGAGCGCGTTGATCGGCGTGTTCCAGACCTGGCAGACCACGCTGCTGGGCAACCGCGTCATGGCCGATCTCCGCACCCGGCTGTTCGCCCACCTCCAGCGCATGGACCTGGCGTTCTTCACCGCGACCCGCACCGGGGCGATCCAGTCGCGGCTGGCCAACGACGTCGGCGGGGTGCAGACCGTGCTGTCGGAGACGGCCACCTCGATCCTCGGCAACGTCGTCACCGTCGTCGCCGCGCTGGTGGCGATGGTGCTGCTGTCGTGGGAGCTGACGATCGTCGCGGTCGCGCTGGTGCCGCTGTTCGTGCTGCTGCAGGTGCGGGTCGGCCGGGTCCGCCGCCGGCTGGCCGGGCGCACCCAGGAGTCGCTGTCGGACATGACCGCGATCACCGAGGAGTCGCTGTCGGTGTCCGGGGTGCTGCTGGCCAAGGTGTTCAACCGGCAGGCCGACGAAGTCACCCGCTACACCGCCGAAAACGCCCGGCAGGTCGACCTGCAGGTGCGCCAGGCGATGACCGGCCAGTCGTTCTTCGCGGTGGTGCAGACGTTCCTCGGCATCACGCCGGCCCTGGTCTACCTCGTGGCCGGGCTGCTGATCGCCAACGCGAGCGGCGCCGCGGTCACCGCCGGCACGATCGTCGCGTTCACCACCCTGCAGACCCGGCTGCTGTTCCCGACCGTCAACCTGCTGCGGGTGGCGCTCGACGTCCAGACCTCGCTGGCGCTGTTCGGGCGGATCTTCGCCTACCTCGACCTGAACCCGCGCATCGTCGACGCGCCGGACGCCCGCACCCTGGACGACCCGACGGGACGAGTCGAGTTCGACCAGGTCTGGTTCGCCTACCCGGCTTCCGACGAAACCGAGGAAACCACCGACACCGAGACCCGCCGCTGGGCGTTGCAGGACGTCTCGGCCGTCGTCGAACCCGGGCAGCTCGTCGCCGTCGTCGGACCCAGCGGCTCGGGCAAGACCACAATGTCCTACCTGGTCCCCCGCCTGTACGACACCACCCGCGGCCGGGTCCTGCTCGACGGGCAGGACGTCCGTGACCTCACCCAGACCTCGGTCGCCGACGCGATCGGAATGGTCACCCAGGACACCTACCTGCTGCACGCGACCGTCGCGGCCAACCTCCGTTACGCCAAACCCGAGGCCACGGACGCCGAACTCGAGGAGGCGGCCCGCGCCGCCAACATCCACGACCGGATCATGAGCTTCGCCGACGGGTACGAAACCCTCGTCGGCGAGCGCGGCTACCGCCTCTCCGGCGGGGAGAAACAGCGGCTGGCGATCGCCCGTGTCCTGCTCAAGGACCCGCGCATCCTCATCCTCGACGAGGCCACCAGCGCCCTCGACACCACCAGCGAGCGGCTCGTCCAGCAGGCGCTCGAGGCGGCCACCCACCGCCGCACGACCATCGCGATCGCCCACCGGCTCTCGACGATCCTGGGCGCCGACCTGATCCTCGCCGTCGCGGACGGCCGGATCGTCGAACGCGGCACCCACGCGGAGCTCCTCGCCCAGGACGGCCTGTACGCGCAGCTCTACACCGAGCAGTTCGCCGGCGGCAAGATCGAAGTCCGCTGCGCCGACGGTGTCCGCTTCCGCGACGGCAGCACCCTGCACCGCTCCCCCGCCGCCTGACCAAGCTCCCCCCGGCTGTGCCTCGAACGTTCCGTGAAGAGGCAGCCCGGACCTCGCTGCTGAAAGTCGTTCGCCTTTCCGGTAGGACAGCCGAAGCAGGGACAGGTCCATGGAAGAGTTGCTCGAACGGGTGGCCGGTGGCGACCGGTCCGCCTTCGAGCTGCTGTACCGCGAGTTCTTCGGGCTCGTCTTCCACACCGTCTTCGCGGTGGTGCAGGACCACGCACAGTCCGAAGAGGTCACTCAGGAGACGTTCCTCGAGCTCTGGGCGACGGCCGCCCGCTTCGACGGAACGCACGGCACGGGCGCCCGGTGGGTCACGATGATCGCGCGGCGCCGGGCGGTCGACCGGGTCCGGTCGGCCCAGGCCGCACGCGAGCGGGACACCCTGATCGCGCGGCAGGCGCTGATCCCGACCGAACCCGACCCGGGCGAGCATGTCCTGGACGGGGTCGAGGCCGGCCGGATCCGGGAGGCGCTGGCCCAGCTGCCGCCGGAGCAGCGGACTCTGCTGACCCAGGCCTACGTCGACCAGGTGACCTACCGCGAAATCGCCGCCACACTGGGAGTTTCGGTCAACACCGTGAAGTCGCGCGTCCGGCTCGCCGCGGCCAAGCTCCGCGGCCTGATCACGCGCTAGGCCAGGATCCCCGCGACGTTCGCGCGGTCCGCGCCGAGGCTGACGTACACACCTGCCCACGCCCGGTCGGCGTCCGACGGCGCGGCGCGGTCGCAGTAGGCCTTGCGGCCGTTGGCGGTGTAATACCGAAGCAGCGGAAGGGTTTCGTCCGTCCGGACCCGCGCCGGGTCGCGGTAGCGGGCACCCGGACCGGTCGGCTGGTGCTTCATGCAGCCGACCGCCTGGTTGCCCTCGTTGTCGAACACCGGCCCGGGATCCGGCGCGGCGGCCGAGCAGGAGACGACCAGGAGACAGCAGGCCAGGGCGAGGGTCGTGCGCATCGTCATCCGTTTCCCGTCGCGGCGCGGACGGCCAGGCCGAGCCCGACCACCAGCACCAGTGTCGCGGTGAGCACCGGCATCCAGCCCGACAGCCGGGCCGCCCGGGCCCGCAGGCGGTCCATGCGGCGCATCGTTTCCAGGCGGTCGCGCAGCCGGACCAGGAGCAGGCCGACGGCGGTCAGCGTCGCCGCCATGCCGAACCCGTACCCGAGCACCAGCAGGACACCGAACCAGGTGCGGCCGAGCGCAACCGCGCCCAGCAAGACGACGAGGGCCGACGGGCTCGGGACCAGCCCACCGGCGACCCCCATCCCGATCAGCCCGCCACGCCCGAAGCCGTGTCCGTGTCCATGCCCATGCCCATGACCATGGCTGTGTCCGTGTCCGTGCCCGTGGTTGTGCCCATGCCCGTGTCCGTGTGCTTCCGCCACGGCTCCGACGGCGACCAGCACCGGCTCCTCGACGACCCGCTTCGCGCGGTTGCGCACCGCGGACACCAGCAGCCAGACGCCGATGCCCGTCACCAGCAGTCCACTTGCGACACCGAGCCAGCTCAGCACGCTCTCCCCCGCGAGCGCGCTCGACCCGCTGATGAGCAACCCCAGCACCAGCACCCCGGCCGTGTGGGTCACCGTCACCGTGGCGCCGACCACGAGCGCATCACGGGTAGAACCCCGCTTGCCCGCGAGGTAGGCGGCGATCAACGTCTTGCCGTGCCCGGGCAACGCGGCGTGCGACGCGCCGAGCACCAGCGACAGCAGCACGGCCAGCAGCCCGACGGCCGGGGTCAGGTCGTCGGCGCCGACGAGGTCGGTGAACGTCCGGGTGACCGTGCCGACCACCGCGTCCAGCGGGCCGAGGTGCGGGGCGACGTCGGCCGCAGCGCCACCGCCGATGCCGGGTTCGACGCGCAGGGTGGCTTCGCGGACGTTCAGCGGGTTGGCCAGCAGGTCGTCGGGATAGGCGCGCAGCTCGTTGCTGACGCTGGCGGTCGGCAGTCCGTCGGCCGGGAGCCGGACGCCGTCGCCGACGGCGGTCATCTCGCGCCAGCCGATCCGGTCGGTGCGGAAGTCGTCGCGGAGCACCAGTGTCGCGGCCCGGTCCAGCCGGGCGGGCGCCGACATCGCGCAGGTGAGCCTGCTCGTGGGGAGCCCCGCCTGCCCCGGCGGGAACTCGAGGGTGCTGGACCGCAGTGTCAAAGCCAGGTTCCCGCCGTCGACCGTGACGGGTGTGGCCGACAGCAGGGCCGCGCAGTCAGCGGCCGCGCGAGTACCAGCCTCGGCGGCACTGACGATTCCGTCGTGGTCGGTGTCGATGGACGGCTTGTCCTGCACGGTCGGGATCTCGGCACTGTCCACAACGGACAGCAAGTCGACCCCGCCGGGACGCAGGGTCAGGCCGTCGTAGTGGTTGACCGTGAAGTTCCCGAGCGGGTGGGCCTCCGCGGCGGGCGCGGCGAGCAACCCGAGCGCCAGCAGTCCGAACAGGACGGCCACGAGCCGTTTCATCGTGCCGCCTTGAGCTTTTCGAGCGCCTGCCGCGCGTCGGGCGCGCCGACCGGAGAGAAGTACGGGTTGATGTCGAGTGCTTCCGCGAGAGCCGCGACGGCGTCGGCTTTGCGGCCCAGACCCGCGAGGGTCAAACCACGGTGGTAGGCGAAGGCGGCGGTGCGTCCGCCGAGGGACGCCGCGCGGTCGAGGTAGGGCAACGCCTCGGCGTCGCGGCCGTTGAGGTGCAGGGCCCAGCCGAGCGCGTCGGCGACGAGCACGTTCTGCCGCCGTCCCCATTCCGCCTGCGCGTGGGTCAGCGCCCCGGCGTTGTCCCCGCGGCTCGCGGCGACGGCGGACGCGGTCAGGTCGTCGGTGACGCCGGCCGCGGCGAAGAGCCGCTGCTGGCTGTCGAGCACCGCGTACTGCTGTTCGGCCTCGGGTTTGCGCCCGGCCGCGACGAGCAGGTCGGTGTACTCCTGCAGGTACTGCGGCAACGGCACCCGGGCGACGATGTCGCGGTAGCCCGCGAGCGCCTCGTCGACCCGGCCGCGCGCGGCGGCGACCTTGGCTTTGCCTTCCAGCAGCGAGACGTTCTGCGCGTCGACCGCCAGCCCCTGGTCGTACTCACTCGCGGCGTCGTCCAGTTTGCCGGAGTTGAAGGCGAGCTCGCCGAGGTAGTAGCGGCAGAACGCGACGTCGCTCGCGCTGGTGGCGTCGGCGACCGCGCGCTGCAGGGCCGCCCGGGCGTCGTCGATCCGGCCGTGCAGCTCGAGGTCGTAGGAGGCGCGGGTGAAGGAGGAGACGCCGGGTTTGTGGTCGAGCATCCGCTGGATCGTGTCGGTGGCCGCGTCGGCCTCGCCGAGCTGGGTCAGGGCGTCGGCGAGCACGCCGTAGGACTCGGCGGTGTCGGGCAACGCGGCTTCCGCGCGTTCGCCCCAGGTCTTCGCGGTGGCGAAGTCGTGCCGGGCGTTGGCGAGCGCGCCCATTCCGATCAGCGCCGCGCCGTTCGCGTCGGGCTGCTGCTGCAAGGACTTCTCGAGCGCGCCCTGCGCCTTCGGGTAGTAGGCGGGGTCGGCGGTGATCCGGGCCTGTTCGACGTAGGCCGTGCCGAGCTGGGCCCAGGTGAGCGGGTCCTGCGGCGCCCGGCGGAGCTTGTCCTGGGCGACACTGATGCTGTGGGTGAGCGTGTCCTGCGCGACCGGGACCGGCGCGGGCCCGGTGGCGGGCGCGGACTGCCCGGCCGAGACGCTCGCGACGAGCGTCACCGCACCGGCGACCAGGACGACGACCGCCAGGATCCGGCGCGGGCGGGTGGAGCGTTCGGACATGCGGAGACCTCACGGCCGGACGCCGGTGACGGGTGCCGAACACCCGCCACCGGCGTCGGTGGACTTATTCGGCCGCGGTCCCGGGACGGCGGCGCAGCAGCCACACGCCCGATCCCAGCAGCACCGCGGCGGCCAGGCCGCCGAGCGCGGGCTTGACCGGGAACGAGGCGCCGGCAGCGGGACCGGCGGCTCCTCCTGACGTGGCACTCCCGCCGACGGCCCCGCCTCCGCCGCCACCGCCCGCGTTCACCGCGGAGTTGTGCGGCAGCGCGACGTACGGGAAGGCGCTCCCGAACGGCACGTCGTTGGCGTTGACCTTGTCCCCGGTCGCGAGCGCCGGGACGATGACGCCGGTCTGCGCGGCGCCTTCGAGGGCCTGGACCTCGATGTCGACGACGTCGTCGGTGAGCCGGCGCCCGTTGGGGAAGCCCTGCAGGTCACCGGCGAGGACGCCGAGCCGGTTCGGGTTCGCCGCGACCGGCACCGCGGTGTTGAGCCGCAGCATCTCCGACGGCGTGAACTTCTTGGCGTTGACGTCGGCGTTGTTCAGCTGCGAGTTGAGATCGGCCTTGATCGGGCCACCGGCCTTGGTGGTGACGCCGGTCAGGAAGATCTCCGCGAGGTCGTTGCGCGGGGTCGCGGGGGCCGGGATCCCGTAGATGGCCTGGATGAGCTTCGGCACCTCGGGGTCGGTGACCCGGCTGACCAGGTCCGGGACGTTGTGGTCCTGGTCCGGGGTGAGCGCGTTGAACTTGTCCTTGAGCCCGGCAGGCACGACGACCTCGTTGACCAGCGGGTTGCCCAGGCGCGAGACCTGGACGTACGGGCCGGCCTGGGTGTCCTTGCCCGGCGTCTTGATGCTCAGCGACTGCCGTTCGGTGTCGCTCCACACGCCGATGACCGGGTTGCGGGTGGCGTTGCCGTTCAGCGCCAGCGCGGACTTCGGGACCTGCAGCGCGATGGTGTTGACGTTGTACCCGCGCAGCGTGTCCTGGCCGACCTCGGACAGGTTGCCGCCGTAGAGCAGGTCGAAGACCCGCAGGTCGAGGAAGAAGGAGTCGTCGGCCTGGCCGGCGAAGCTCTTGCCGCCGCCGGGCAGGTTCGTCACGGCCTGGTCGCGCAGCGCGCCGTAGTTCGGCATCGACGCGGCACCGGTGTTCGACGGCGCGGTCTTGCCCGAGCGCACCAGGCTCTTCGAGCGGCCGTACTTGTCGATGACGTCGAGGTTGTAGCTCTGCCGGAACAGCAGGTTCTCGTCGTCGAGGGAGGTCACCTGGCCGTTGTTGTAGAGGAAGGTCGACTTGCCGCGGCGGTCGTCGGTCTTGAACGTCCAGCGGTAGGTCAGGTCGGGCTTGGCGTCGCCGTCGCTGTCGATGTTGATGTCGTAGTGGGCGTCGGTGGCCCAGGGGTAGAAGTTCGGGCCGCCGTTGGGCTCCTCGAACGGGTACCAGTTGGCGACCAGCGTGACGGTGTCCGGCTTGTCCGGGCTGACGAAGGCGTAGACGTCGGTGTTGTCGACCGGCGGGTCGCCGGCGATGAGCGGCGCTTCGCGGTGGCTCGAGGCGGCGGCGAGATCGGTTCCCAGGCCGACCAGCGCGCTCGTGAGCACCACACTCCCCACCGCGAGCAGGGAGAGGCCCACACGCCGGGTCCGGCGGGACGGGAGCTGTACTGGCATGCAGCAGACCTTTCGCAGACGGCACCGTCGCCGGCGCCGTTCCGGGTCGCTCCCGCCCGATGCGGAAACAGTGCCCTCGCTCTCCCGTTTTCCGGGCGAGCACGAACCATTCGGAGACGTCCGCGGTCCGGTTCACCACCGAACAGGTGAAACCGGAAAGGCATTGCTTTCAGCCTGTTCATCTGTCTAGGGTCGCAGATATTCCGCTCACCAACTCCCCGGACGCGAGGCGGCCATGAACACCATCCCCAGCGCCTCCCCCACCGGCGGCCGCACGCTGTCCCGCCGCGACTGGCGGTCCATCGCCGGCATGGCCACGGTCATCCTGGCGCTCAACCTGGTCGGCTGGGGTGTGCTCGGACTCGTGGTCGCACCACAGCACTACGCACTGGGCTCCACCGGCGTTTTCGGCGTGGGTCTGGGGGTCACGGCGTTCACGCTCGGCATGCGGCACGCCTTCGACGCCGACCACATCGCCGCGATCGACAACACCACCCGCAAGCTGCTCGCCGAGGGAAAACGGCCGCTTTCGGTCGGTTTCTGGTTCTCCCTCGGGCATTCGACCGTCGTTTTCCTGCTGTGCCTGTTGCTGTCACTGGGAATCCGGGCGCTCGCGGGTCAGGTGACCGACGACGGATCGGCGTTGCACCAGGCGACGACGCTGATCGGCACCTCGACGTCCGGCGTCTTCCTGTACCTGATCGCGATCGTCAACCTTGTCGTCCTGGTAAGGATCCTGCGGGTCTTCCGCGACATGCGCGGCGGCGATTTCGACGAGGCCACACTGGAGCTTCAGCTGAACAAGCGCGGCTTCATGAACCGAATCCTCGGCGGTGTCACCAAAGCCGTCCGCAAGCCCTGGCACATCTATCCGGTCGGTGTCCTCTTCGGACTCGGGTTCGACACCGCCACCGAGATCGGCCTGCTCGTCCTCGCGGCAGGCGCCGCGGCGTTTTCCCTGCCCTGGTACGCGATCCTGGTGCTGCCGATCCTGTTCGCGGCCGGCATGACCCTCTTCGACGCGGCCGACGGGTGCTTCATGAACTTCGCTTACGAATGGGCGTTCGCGAAGCCGGTGCGCAAGATCTTCTACAACATCACCATCACCGCGTTGTCCGTCGCGATCGCCCTGATCATCGGGACGATCGAGCTGCTGTCCATCCTCGTGCCCGAGCTCGGCATCACGACCGGCCCGCTCGCGGCCGTCGCCGAGGTGGACCTGGACCACGTCGGTTTTGTGATCGTCGGGCTCTTCGTCGGCACGTGGCTGGCGGCGCTCGCGATCTGGCGATTCTGGCACGTCGAGGAAAAGTGGTCACGCCCCGCGACGACGCCGGAAAGCTGACCGGTTACGGCTCGCCGGTCCGGGCGGGGACGTACTCGTCGAGCCGCCGGGCCAGCACCCGGCGGCTGAGGGCGGCCGGCTCGAGGCCCGCTTGTCCCCCGGGCCCGCCCGCCGCGGCCGCATCGAGGAACGCCCGCACTTCGCTCGGCGGCGGCACGAGCTCGTCGCCCGTCCACCTCGCGACGACGTCGGGCTCTTCGCTGGGCGCGGTCTCGATCGCGACCGTCCAGCCGCGGCGTTCGCTCCACAGCAGCATCACGTCGTGGTGGGGCCGGCCCGGCCACGGGCGGGACAGCCCGAGGTAGGCCGTGGCCGTGTCGCTGATCTCCACCGTCGTGCCTTCCGCGGGGACGCCGATCGCGGCGGCCACCGCCTGCACGTACGCACCGAGCCCGCGCTCCAGCGCCCGGATCAGGTCCGGTTCCGAGGACTCCATGTCCGCCACGGTAGCCGCGTCACCCCGGCCGCGCCGATCCGGCCGCGGTCAGACCGCCTCGCCCAGCAGGCCGTGCAGCATCGTCGCGATCGTGCGGCGATCGGTGACGCCGAGCTTGCCGCGGATGCGTGCCATGTGGTGCTCGACGGTCTTGCCCGAGATGTGGAGCCGTTCCCCGATCTCGCGGTAGGTGTGCCCCTCGACGACCAGTCGCCCGATGTCGCGTTCACGCGGGGTCAGCGCAGGCAAGGCGGACGGGCCCGGTGTGGCCGGCCGGCTGGTGACCCCGGAGGAGAAGCGTTTGGCGGCCCGCAGCAACGTCACCATCGCGGTCCGGTCGGTCGCGCGGATCGCCGCCTGCCCGGCCAGCCTCGCGGCGTCCCACCGGAGCCCGGCGCGGTGCAAGCGCTCGGCGCCGGCCAGCACGGCGCCGGGGTCGACCGCGCCCTCGACGACGGCGAGCCACTCGGCACCGGCCGCGGCCAGGGCCGGCGCCGGACGTCCGGTCGCCGCGGTCAGGGGGTGCAGGGCGTCGCGGGCGATCTGGTGGTCACCGGCCAGGACCGCGGCGTGGAACATCGACCAGTTCAGCCACGTCGACCACAGCGGCGGCGAGCCGAGCCGGTCCAGCAGCGCCACGGCACGAGCCCGGTGCGCCGTGACGCGGGCGCTCTCGTCCACCCGCGCCGCCGCGACGAGCAGCTCACCGAGGGGCAGCAGCGTGAACAGGTCGACCGGCTGGCGCATCATCGCGTCGTAGGCCGCGGGCCAGACCGTACGGACGGCGTCCGGGGTCTCGCCGCGCCGGGCCAGCCCGAGCTCGAGGGTGCGCAGGAAGAGCTCGTCGCGGGGAGCCAGCTCGACGTCCAGGCCGTGCACGGCCGCCCGGTGGGCTTCCGCGGCGGCGAGGTCGCCGCGGAGCATCGCCGTCCAGCCGAGCAGGAGCGTGTGCCGTTCGCCACCGGTGGCGCGGGTGAGGACGCCGTGCGCCAGGTCGAACTCGGCCGTGTGCACCGCCACCAGGGCGGCGAGCGCGGCGGGCGAGTCCGGCAGGAGGTGCCCGGCGCCGGCGGCCGCCGCGGAGTCGGCCGCGGCCAGGAGGGTGGCCAGCGCGGCCTCGGCCCGGCCCGTCACGGACTCCCGGATCCCGTCCAGCAGCTGCCCGGCGAGATGGCCGTGGGCCGGGAGCGGCGTCCCGGTCTCTGGCGCGCCGGGCCTGTCCTCGCCGAGCGCGAGGCCGGCGAGGTCCGCCAGCCGGCTCGCCCCGGGCTCGCCCGACCAGCGCAGGAGCTCGGCGCCCCGGGCCAGGTCGCCGCGGCGGGCGATGACGGTCCCCGCGACGACCGCGCCGCGAGTCCGTTCTTCGGGGATCTCGGAGGTCAGGAGCTCGTCGGCGAGCCGCAGCGCCGTGCCGGGCCGCCCCGACCGCACCGCGGCTTCAGCCCAGCCGGCGGCCAGCCGCGTCCGGGAGCTGCCGCCCCGCGCCGCGGCCGCGTAGAGGTCGGCGGCGAGCGCCGGCTCGCCGGTGAGCACTTCCGCGGCCGCCGCCTCGAGCCCGGCGCGGACGGTCTCGCCGGCGGCCCCCAGCCGCAGCAGCTCGCGGGCGACCGGCAGCACCGGCCGGCCGGCGGCCAGCAGGACGTCGAGCATCCGGACCAGCACGGTGAGCGCGCGGTCCACGCCGACGTGGTCCCGGACCGCCCGCGCCGTCACCGGCGGCACGGTGTCGTCGGCGGCCAGGAGCCCGGCGGCACGGACCTGGGCGACCACCGCGGAGACGTCGTCGCGGTCCTGGTCCAGGGCCGCCGCGAGGACCTCGAGATCCCGGCTGCCCCCGGCGCCGGCCGCCACCAGGTAGGTCAGTCCCGGCTCGCCGAGCAGGTCCAGCCGGGCGCGCAGCTCGTCGACCAGTTCGCCGGGACCGGACGCGCGCAGCCAGCGGGTCACCAGCCGCGGCACTCCCGCCGTCGCCCGGTGCAGGGAGGCGGCCTGCTCGGGCGGGACCGCACGACCGAGCACCCCCTGCGCGAACCGGGTGATGTCGGCGACGGTCCACGAGGTGAGCCGGATGTGCCGGACCCCGGGGCCGACCAGCCCCGCGGCCAGGGACCCGCTCGCCCCGGGCGTGTGTGTGAGCACCAGCCGTGGCGTGCGCCCGGCCAGGCCGGCGAGGGTTTCCCGGGCGGCGCCGGTGAGGGTGTCGGCGTCGTCGAGCAGGATCGCCGCACCGGCCGCGGAGGTGTCCCCGGCGAGCTCGTCACGGCCGATCACGGGCACGCCGGCTGCGCGGTAGTGCCGGGCGATCGCGCCCAGCAGCGTCGACTTCCCGTGTCCGGGCGGGCCGGCGAGGATCACCCGGACCGGGTCGGCGGGACGGGTGTCGACCCCGGTCACCAGGTCGTGCAGCTGCGCGGGCAGCAGCTCCTTCATGACGGCCGGCACCTCCGAACGCGGTGATCCGCTCTGGTCACCCGTACGGGTTCGAGCCCACGCGGCACCACAGATGGGAGTTCGGGCCCCCGTTCTCGGGAAGAGACCCACGCCACACTCGGGGTCGATCCCCTAACGGGTGATGCTTCCCCCTCAGGGATGACCAAGATCGTGGCTAGGCGTCAACCCCGATGTCGCCCGGCCGCGACCGCCCTAACGTCGGGGAGGTCGGTGATCGCCGACGTCCCCCACCAGAGAGCCTGATCCATGAACCCGGCGCAGTCGCTGTACGAATTCACGCTCAACCTGCTCAACGACCCGTCCGCCCGCGGCGCCTTCGGCAGCGACCCGCAGCAGACGCTGAACGACGCGGGCCTCGGCGACATCTCCGGCGCCGACCTGCACGACATCCTCCCGCTCGTGCTCGACTTCGCCCACGTCGGCAACCTGGGCGGCGAGAACGGCCTGAACCTCGACTCGATCACCACCGGCCAGGCCGGCGCCATCGAGCAGCTCCAGGCCCTCACCCAGAACCTCGCGCTCGGCGACGCCACCTCCGAGAACAACGTGCTCGGCGCGGTCAGCGGGATGACCGCCCTCACCCAGAACATCACCGACCCGTTCAGCGCGGCGGGCGACCTCACCAGCGGCATCGATCACGTCGGTGGCGGCCAGCTCGACCCGGTCACCGCGGTCACCGGCGCGGTCGGCGACGTCACCGGTGGCGACACCACCGGCGCCCTCGACCTCACGTCCGGCCTGGAGCACGTCTCCGGCGTCACCTCGGGCGTCGACGGCGCCCAGGGTGTCGGCTCGACGATCGGCGACCTCACCGGTTCGCTGGGCGTGGGCACCGGCCTCGAGCACACGATCGGCGACGTCACCGCGCACGGCGTCGGCGACATCGCGAGCCACGCGACCGGTGTGACCACGCACCTCGGCGACATCTCGCACAACGGCACCCTCGGCGACGTCACCAGCCACGTCGGCGACATCGCCTCGCACACCAGTGGTGTCTCCGACGTCCACGACGTCGTCGGCAACATCGGCGAAGGCGCCCTCAGCGGCAACATCGGCGCCGACCTGAGCCACCTGTCCATCGGCTCCGGCAACGACGTGCACCTCCCCCACTGATCCGGCGTGGGCCTCCCGGTTCGCCGGGAGGCCCACCGTCCGCTGAGGCATGCTGAAGACCATGGTTACTGAACGGTTCGAAGTGCAGCGCCGGATCGCGGCGACCCCGTCGAAGATCTTCGGGGTGCTTTGTGATCCCCGGGGCCACGTCGCGATCGACAGCTCGGGCATGCTCCAGTCCGCCGACGGCGAACCGGTCCGGGCGGCCGGCGACGAGTTCGTCGTCCACATGGACCGCGAAGCCCTCAACGACTTCCCGATGGGCAAGTACGACGTCACGGTGATCATCACCCGCTTCGAGCAGGACGCCCTGATCGAATGGACGATCTCCGGAACCATCCAGCCCCCGATCAAGCACCTCTACGGCTACCGGCTCGAAGCCGACGGCGCGGGCACCCTGCTCACGTCGTACTACGACTGGAGCGAGATCGACCAGCGCTACCGCGAGAAGGACATCTTCCCGGTCATCCCCGAAGCCGCGCTCCGGGCCACGCTCGGCATCCTCGCCCGGACCGTCGAATCCGGCACGAGGTAGCTCAGCTCCGCGGGTTCGGCCGGGTCAGGCCGAGGTCGTAGGCGAAGATCACCGCCTGGACCCGGTCCCGGGCCCCCAGCTTCGCCAGCACCCGGCCGACGTGGGTCTTGACCGTGGACTCCGACAGCACCAAGCGCTCGGCGATCTCCCCGTTGGTCCACCCGTTGCCGATCGCGACCAGGATCTCCTGTTCGCGTTCGGTCAGCGACAGCCACCGCGGATCCTCGGGCGGGCCGGCGCTGTCGGCCGGGAGCCGCTGGGCGTAGGTGTCGAGGAGCCGCCGGGTCAGCGCCGGGGCGATCACGGCGTCACCGCCCGCGACCGCCCTGATGCCGGCCAGCAGCTCTTCGGGATGGGCGTCCTTGAGGAGGAACCCGCTCGCTCCGGCGCGCAGGGCGGCGTAGGCGTACTCGTCCAGGTCGAAGGTCGTCAGGACGAGCACGCGGGACCGGCCACCGGCGGCGAGGATCTGCCGGGTGGCTTCGATGCCGTCCATGCCCGGCATGCGGATGTCCATGAGGACGACGTCGGGACGGAGTTCCGCCGTCCGGCGCACCGCTTCGGCTCCGTGGGCGGCCTCGCCGACGACTTCGGTGTCCGGCGTCGCGTCGAGCAGCATCCGGAAGCCGAACCGTTGCAACGGCTGGTCGTCGACGATGAGGACGGTCGTCACGGCGCACCCCCGGGCGAGACGGCGATCGGGGTCAGATCCAGGACGGCTTGCACGGCCCACCCGCCGCCGGGAGTGGATCCGACGGTGACGCTGCCGCCGTAAAGGGCCGCGCGTTCGCGCATCCCGGCGATCCCGTGCCCTTCCTCGGGTGGCTCGGCCCGCTTGGGGCCGTCGGGCGGGCCGGTGTCCTGGACGCCGATGCGCAGGACGCGCCCCTCGGCGGCGACCGAGACGTCGATCCGGGTGCGCGGCCCGGCGTGCTTGAGCGCGTTGGTGAGCGCCTCCTGGACGATCCGGTAGGTCATCAGCTGCACGCCGCGGTCGAGCGTGGCCGGCTCGCCGGCGGACCGGAGAAAGATCTCCGGTCCGGCCGCGCGGATCCGCGTGCAGAGCGCGTCGAGGTCGCCGATCCCCGGCTGGGGGTTCAGCTCCGGGGCGTCCGCCTTCTCCCGCAGGACGCCCAGCATGCGCCGCAGTTCCCCCAGTGCCTGGCGGCCCGCGTCGCCGACCAGCTCGAGTGCCTGCTTGCTGCGTTCGGGGGTGACGTCGGCCGCGTACGCGCCGCCGTCGGCCAGCGTGATGATGACCGACAGGTTGTGGCCGATGATGTCGTGCATCTCGCGGGCCATGCGGGTGCGTTCGGTGGCGGCGGCCAGCCTGCTGCGCTGGTCCCGCTCGATCTCCAGCTGCCGCGCGCGGTCGCGCAGGCTCGCCAGCTGGGCCCGGCGGATCCGGACGGCCAGCCCGAGCGCGACGGCCGCGGTGACCGCGGTGAGCAGGAAGAACAGGGCCTCCCAGAACGACACCGCGCGCGATACCCGGGCAGCCACCGGCAACAGGAGCGTGACCACGCCGGCACACGCCCACGGCAGGTGCCGCAGCCGGCCGTGCAGGGTGACGCTGTAGAGCGCGACGAGCAGGGCGACGTCGGCGCGCAGAAACACCCCGAGCGACCACTGGACGACAAACGCGGCCGCGACCAGGCCCAGCGCGACCACCGGCGCCCGGCGCCGCCAGAGCAGCGGCAGCAGCAGCCCGGCCTGCAGGGCGAGGGTGCCGGCCGCCGGCAGGTGGGCGAAGGTGAGCCGCAGCTCCTCGGGACCGCGCCCTTCGTCGTGCGGGACCAGGTCCGGCACGCAGAACAGCAGGAACAGCCCGGCGATCACCGCCAGGTCCAGCACCCACGGGTGGCGCCGGTCGGCCTGCCGCAGCCGCTGGCCGTACCCGGTCAGCCGGGCGACCAGCGGCGATCCGGTCCACGGCAGCACCGCGGCGGGGAGGTCGTCGGGCACGGGCGTCACCTGCTCATCGTCGCGGAAAACCGCCGGCGCGGCACCAGGGCCGCGCCGGCGGCGGGGGTCAGGCGTCGGATCGCGCGAGCCGGTAGGCGGCGCCGCCGAGCGCGAGGACCGTCCAGCCGGCGAAGACCAGCAGCCCGGCCACCGGCGAGAGCGTCGTGGCGTCGTGGGTCAGGGCGAACATCGCCTGCCCCGCGTTGCTGGGCAGGTACGGGCTGATGTCGCCCTGCCACGACGCCGGCAGCAGCGAGATCAGGCCCGGGATCAGCATGAGCGCGCCGACGAGGACCGAGATGCCGCCGGCGACCGAGCGCAGCAGCGCGCCGAGCGCGACCCCGATCACGCCGACCAGGCCCAGGTAGAGCCCGGTCCCCAGCAGGCTGCGCACGACGCCCGCGTCCGACAGCGACATCGCCGCGGGCGTCCCGGCCACGATGGCGTTGCCGAAGACGAAGGCGACAAACGCGCCGACCGTGCCGACGAGCAGCGCGACCAGCCCGAACACGGCCGACTTGGACCACAGCACCGGCAGCCGGCGCGGGACCCCGGTCAGCGTCGAGCGGATCATGCCGGTCGAGTACTCGCCGGCGGTCACGAGCACGCCGAGCACACCCAGCGCGAGCTGCGCGAAGTTCGTGCCGAACAGCGACAGGCTCAGGGCGGTCGCGTGCGCGAAGTCCGGGTCCAGCCGCTCGCCGGAGCCGATGTTCGACTGGTACCGCGCGGCCGAGATCAGCCCGAACGCGACCAGGAACACCAGGCCGAGGCCCAGGGTGATCCAGGTGGAGCGCAGGGACCACAGCTTCGTCCACTCCGAGCGCAGGACGTGCCGACCGGTCACCCGGTAGACCGGGCGGACGGCGCGGGCGGGGGCTTCCGGGGTCAAGGTGCTCATGCCGCCCTCCCGAGCGCGTCGATGCCGGTGGTGACGCCGTGGTACTCGACGGCGTCGCGGGTCAGGTCCATGAAGGCCTCCTCGAGGGAGACGGTCCGGGCGGACAGCTCGAACAGGGCGATGCCGTGCTCGGCGGCCGTGGTGCCGATGGCGCGGGCGGAGAGGCCCTTCACCTGCAGCTCTTCGGAGCCCGTGCGGCCGGCGATCTCGACGCCGGGACCGGCGAGGACCTCACGCAGGCGTGCAGGGTCCGCGGTGGCGACGTGGACGGTGTCGCCGCCTGCGTCGCGGACGAGGTCGTGCACGGTGGTGTCGGCGAGCAGGCGGCCGCGGCCGACGACGATGAGGTGTTCCGCGACCAGCGCCATCTCGCTCATCAGGTGCGAGGAGACGAACACCGTGCGGCCGTCGGCGGCGAGCCCGCTGAGCAGGTTGCGGATCCAGAGGACACCCTCGGGGTCCAGGCCGTTGACCGGCTCGTCGAGCATGATCGTGGCCGGGTCGCCGAGCAGCGCGGCGGCGATCCCCAGCCGCTGGCCCATGCCGAGGGAGAAGCTTCCCGCGCGCTTCTTGGCCACCGACTGCAGCCCGGTCAGCTCGATCACCTCGTCGACCCGCCGCCGCGGGATGCCGTGGGTCTGGGCCTGCGCGAGCAGGTGGTCGAACGCCGAGCGTCCACTGTGGACGGACTTCGCCTCGAGCAGGACCCCGACCTCCTGCAGCGGCGAGGTGTGCTCGGCGTAGCGGCGGCCGTTGACCGTGACCGACCCGCTGGTCGGCGCGTCCAGCCCGACGATCATCCGCATGGTGGTGGACTTGCCCGCGCCGTTGGGCCCGAGGAACCCGGTGACGGTGCCCGGCCGGACGGTGAAGTCCAGGTGGTCGACCGCCGTCTTCTCCCCGTACCGCTTGGTCAGCTGGTGTGCTTCGATCATCGCTCATCCCCTGGATCCGCGGTCCGGTCACCCCGGCCCGTTCGTCCCCCACGGTAGGAACGGAACCGCGCCGGAACGTCGTACCGAGGGCGGGAATCCGGCGCGGCGCGTGGTACCGCGGTACCACTTTGCCGTTCTCGAACCTCGCGCCAGCAGTCCGCTTCCGCGCCGGGTCCTAGCGTGCGGGAGATGGCAGCGCAGGGAGAACCCATGTCCACAGCCACGCCGGTCCGGCTCGTCTTGGCAACGCTCCTCACGGCGGCGCTCGCCGCGTGCGGCAGCACCGCGTCACCGGGACCGGCTCCGACCTCGGCCGGCCCGGTCTCCGGCGGCACCTCGGCGAGCGGGGCGGCGGAAACCGAGACCAAACCCGCCGGGGACATCCCCGACAACCAGGCCTACGTGCCGTTCGCCCCACCCGGCGGCGGTTTCACCGTCAAGATCCCGGAAGGCTGGGCCTCCTCGCCCCAGGGCGCCACGACCACCTTCACCGACAAGCTCAACCAGGTGCAGGTGACGGCGTCCCACGTCGGCGCGGCACCGACGACGGCGTCGGTCTCCACCACCGACGTCGCGGCGCTGAAGGGGAAGACCCCGAACTTCGCCATGGGCCAGGTCTCGACCGTGACCCGGGCGGCGGGGCCGGGAATCCTGCTCACCTACCAGGGTGACTCCGCGCCGAACCCGGTCACGGGCAAGGTGGTGCGCGACGCGTTCGAGCGCTACAGCTTCTTCCGGGCGGGGCTGCGGGTCGACCTGACCCTGTCGGGGCCGGCGAACGCCGACAACGTCGATCCCTGGAAGATCGTCACCGACTCCCTGCAGTGGTCGTGATGGACACCCACGACTGGTCGACCCCGGCGCTGCGGGCCCGGGACCTGTACCGGTTCTTCCGCGCCGGCGACGACGAAACCCTGGCCCTGCGCGGTGTTTCGCTGACCGTCGCACGCGGCGAAACCGTCGCCGTGGTCGGCCCTTCCGGCTCCGGGAAGTCGACGCTGCTCGCCTGCCTGGCCGGCCTCGACGAACCCGCGGGCGGCAGCGTCGAAGTCGGCGGTGAACGCCTCAGCCACCGCCCCGAAGCCGTGCGCGCGAAGATCCGCGCCCACCGGATCGGCGTGCTGACGCAGTCCCGCAACCTGCTTCCCCACCTCGATGTCCGGGGCAACGTGCAGCTGGCTCGCCGGGCCTGGCGGCACACCGGTTTCCGGCCGTCGGTCGCCGAACTGCTGGACCAGGTCGGTCTCGGCCCTCGCGCGCGAGCGACACCCGCGCAGCTGTCCGGCGGTGAGCTGGCCCGCGCGGGCCTGGCCGTCGCACTGGCGAACGAGCCGTCCGTGCTGCTGGCCGACGAGCCCACCGGCGAGCTCGACGGGCACACCGAACGGGAGATCCTCGACCTGCTCCGCGTTCGCGCCAGCCAGGGCGCCGGGCTGCTGATCGTGACCCACAGCGCCGAAGTCGTGGCCATCGCGGACCGGGTGCTCACCATCCAGGACGGGGTGGTGGCCGCGTGAGCACCGAACCGTTCGTCGTCTGCGACGAGGTCGCCCGGACGTTCGGCGCCGGCCCGTCGGCGGTCGTCGCCGTGCACGGATCCAGCTGCCGCGTCGACGCCGGAGCCCGCGTCGCCATCGCCGGGCCGTCCGGCTCCGGGAAGTCGACCTTGCTGCACCTGCTGGCCGGGCTGGAGACGCCGACCAGCGGCACCGTCCGCTGGCCCGCGCTCGGTGAGGCCGCGGACCTCCCCCGGCATGTCGGAGTCGTGTTCCAGAGCCCCAGCCTGATCCCGGCCCTGGACGTCCACGAGAACGCCGCGCTCCCGCTCGTCATCGCCGGTGTCGACGAACCCGAACGGGGCCGGCGTGTGTCCGAAGCGCTTGCCCTGCTCGGCATCGACGACCTCGCGGCCAAGCTGCCCGAAGAGATCTCGGGCGGCCAGGCGCAGCGCGTGGCGGTCGCCCGGGTGCTCGCCCAGCGGCCGCGGCTCCTGCTGGCCGACGAGCCCACCGGACAGCTGGACCGGGCCGCGGGCCGGCGGCTGATGGACGCGGTGCTGACCGTCGCCGACCGCCTGGCCGCCGCCCTCGTCGTGACCACCCACGACGAAGCCGTGATCGACCGGCTCGAAACGCGCTGGACCATGCACGAAGGCCGGCTGCACACCACTACTCCGCGGGCGGTGCCGTCATGATCACGCTCTGGCTGGGCGGGCTGCTGCGGCGGCGGGCCGGACGCCTGCTGGCCACGGCGGCCGGAATCGCGCTTGCCGTCGCCCTGACCGCCGCGCTGGGCTCGTTCCTCGCGTCCGCACAGGCCACCATGACGGCCCGGGCCCTGCGCTCGGTCGCGGTGGACTGGCAGGTCGAGGTCCAGCCCGGCGGCGATGCCCACGTCGTGCTGCAACGGCTGCAGGAAACGCCGGGAACAACCGGGATCCGCACCGTCCACGTCGTGCCGACCACCGGGTTGCGCGCCACGGCAGACGGCACCACGCAGACGACCGGACCCGGCGTGGTGCTGGGGATTCCGCCCGGCTACGCGGACGCGTTCCCCGGCCAGGTCCGGCTGCTGGCCGGCTCGCCCGACGGCGTCCTCATCACCCAGCAGACGGCGTCGAACCTCCACGTCCGCCCGGGCGACCAGGTCCTGGTCGGGCTCGGCAGCACCGCATCGCGGCCGGTCACCATCGGCGGTGTCGCCGATCTCCCGCAGGCCGATTCGCTCTTCCAGAAAGTCGGGGCACCACCGCAGTCCCAGCCCAGCGCGCCGCCGGACAACGTGCTGCTGCTTCCCGAGGCCACGTTCGCCGGCCTCACGGGCGAGGCCGGCGCGCCCGTCCCGGTCACCCAGTTCCACGTCCGGCGGGACGCACCCGCCGCGCACGATCCGGCGACCGCATTCCAGGCCGAGGTCGCCGCCGCGCACAACTTCGAAGCCCAGGTCTCGGGCGCGGCGCTGGTCGGCAACAACGTCGGCGCGGCTCTCGACGCAGCACGCAGCGACGCGGCGTACGCCCAGATGTTGTTCCTCTTCCTCGGCCTGCCGGGCGTGGTGCTCGCCGCGCTGCTGACCAGCGCGCTCGTCGAGGCCGGCGGTGATCGGCGCCGGGCCGAGCAGGCCCTGCTCCGGACGCGCGGCCACACCCGGCGGACGGTGCTCGCCATCGCGGCCAGCGAGGCGGCGTTCGTCGCTGTCGTCGGCGGGGTCGCCGGGCTGGTCGTCGCGGATCTGGCCGGCCGGCTCGCCTTCGGCGCGGCACCGGAAGGCCGGAGTGTGGCCTGGTACGCGATCGCGTTCGCGGCCGGGCTCGTGATCACCACCGTCACGGTGCTGGTGCCCGCCGTCGTCGGGCTGCGGAGCCGGACGGTCGCCCAGGGGCGGCAGGTGATCGGCGCGCATCGCTCGCCGTGGTGGGCCAAGGCCGGGATCGACGTGCTGCTCATCGCCGCCGCGCTCGTCGTGTTCTGGGCTTCGAGCGGCAACGACTACTCGCTCGTGCTGGCGCCGGAAGGAGTCGCGACCATTTCGGTGTCCTACTGGGCGTTCCTCGGTCCGGCCTTCCTGTGGCTGGGCGCCGCGGCGTTGCTGTGGCGGCTGACCACGCTCGCGCTCAAGCACGGACGGGGCCCGCTCGGCCGGCTCCTGCGACCGCTGTCGGGCCGGCTGGCCCTGCCGGGTGCGGCGGGCCTGGCCCGGCAACGCCGGCCCTTGGCCCGGGCGATCGTCCTGCTCGCGCTCGCGTTGTCGTTCGCGGCGTCGACGGCGGTGTTCAACAGCACCTACCAGCAGCA
Organism: Amycolatopsis sp. NPDC104863; assembly: GCF_055582965.1. Taxonomy (NCBI): domain Bacteria; kingdom Bacillati; phylum Actinomycetota; class Actinomycetes; order Pseudonocardiales; family Pseudonocardiaceae; genus Amycolatopsis; species Amycolatopsis sp. NPDC104863. Next base: position 254,893 of record NZ_JBVJOW010000001.1, on the reverse strand, counting down.
GGCCGAAGCCGACGCCCAGCTCACCAACGGCGCCGACGTCACCGTCACCGAACCACCCGCCGCCCAGGTCTCCCCCGCCGCGGGCCGCAGCCTGTCGGACGTCGGCGGCGTGCGGCACGTCGAGCCCGTCCAGCACCGGTTCGCCTACGTCGGTGCGGATCTCCAGGACCTGTACGGGATCCGGCCCGACACCATCCGGCAGGTCACCGCGCTGCAGGACGGCTACTTCCAGGGCGGGACCGCCGCGGACCTGCTGGCGACGCTGGCCCGCCGGCCCGACTCGATCCTCGTCAGCGCCGAGACGGTCAAGGACTTCCAGCTCTCCCCCGGTGATCCGCTCAACCTGCGGATCCAGGACTCCCGCACCAAGGAGCTGCGGACCGTGCCCTTCCACTACAGCGGAATCGTCAAGGAGTTCCCGACCGCGCCCAAGGACAGCTTCTTCGTTGCCAACGCCGCGTACGTCACCCAGGTCACCGGTTCCGACGCGGTCGGCGCGTTCCTCGTCGACACCGGGGGAAGCGGCCAGCCGGGAGTCGCCGAGGCGCTGCGCGCGCGGGTCGGCACCGACGCGACCGTCACCGACCTCACGCAGACCCGCGCCCAGGTCGGCTCGAGCCTGACCTCGGTCAACCTGCGGGGTTTGACCCGGCTCGAGCTCACGTTCGCCGTGCTGATCGCGGCGGGCGCCGGCGGCATCGTGCTGGCGGTCGGGCTGGCCGAACGCCGGCGCAGCCTGGCGATCATGGCGGTGCTGGGCGCCAGGCGACGTCAGCTGCGCGGCCTCGTGCTGGGCGAGGGGCTGGTCGTGCTCACCGGCGGCCTGCTGGGTGGCGGCCTCATCGCGTGGGGGCTGTCCCGGATGCTCGTCAAGGTCCTGACGGGAGTGTTCGACCCACCGCCGGACTCGGTCGCCGTGCCGTGGACGTACCTCGCGGTGACGGTGGTGGCCGTCGCGGCGGCGCTGGTCGTCGCGGCGTTGACCAGTGCCCGTGCGTCCACGCGGCCCGCGGTAGAGGAGCTTCGGGACCTGTGAGCGGCAATACCGGACCTGTCCTGCTCACCGCGTCGACCGGCCACCAGGCCCCAGGTCCCGGCCGGCGACGACCAGCGCGCTCGCGAACATCCCGAGCACGGCGGACACCACGAGCAGCTCCGGGCGGGCCCCGCTGCCGAACCCGGCCACCACGGCCGCGACCGCCAGTCCGGCCCCGCTGCAGAGCACTGCGCCCCGCAGCCGCCGCCGGCTCGGCACGACGGCGACCCGGCCCAGCCGCCGCACGAGCAGGCACACACGATGGCCGACGAACACGACCGTCGCCCAGTAGTACCCGGCCAGCAGGACGTGGACCGCGCCTCGCGCGTCCTCGGCGAAGGCGGAGTGGGCGAGCCACACCAAGGCCACGACGGCCAGCGCGGGACTCGCACCCGTGCGGGCGATCACCCTGAACAGCGCACTCCAGCGCGTGCCGGGAAGCGGCGACGACAAGATCGTCCCGACGACGATCGGGGCGAGCCAGCCACCGGTGACGATCGGATTCGCCTGCACACCAGGCTGAATCGGCCCGAACGCACGCACCACCAGCACTGAAGCCGTGAGCACCACGGCCAGCGCCGAGAGCACCGAGCGGCTCGTGTGCCCGGGAACCGGCTCCGGCCAGTCGCCGGGCCTCAACCAGCTCTTCACGGCTCCGAGCGCCGTGTCGAACCAGGCGCGAGGTCCGGCCAGCCGGACCTCGTGGACGATCTCGGGTCCCCACCGCCGGCGCATCTCCGGCGGGTAGAGCCTCACCAGCGCTTCGGGCACACTCACGCCGGCGCGCTCCCGAGAGCACGCAAGCCCGCCTGCGCGACCCGGCTCATCTGTTCGAGCTCCGAGCGCAGGGTCTCGCGCCCGGCCGCGGTGATCCGGAGCGTGCGCTGCCGTGGCTCGGGCTGGTCGCCGGACGGCTCGATCAGCAGGCGCGCTTCCAGCCGTGCGAGCGCTCCGTAGAGGCTGCCGGGGCCCAGCCGCGCGCCGGTCAGCGCTTCGATGGCGGTGTTGATCGCGTAGCCGTGCATCGGCTCCGCGGCCAGCGCCGTCAAGACGAGCATCTGAGCGTCCTTGCTGTGCATGGTCACCTTCCCCTCGGGCAGCGTCACTGTACCCGACGTGTAGTACGCATCACGTAGTACGCGCCGTGTACTGTTGCCCGGTGACCGAACCTGCCCCGCGCCGGCACCGGATCCTGCGCATCTCGCTCGTCGTGGTCCTCACGCTGCTCGTGGCCGCCGGCGGCTACGTCGGGTACGCGGCGGTGCGGGCGACCCAGCCGATCTCCTTGCCCGCCCCGACCGGCCCCGCTCCCGTCGGGCGCGCGATCACCGAGTGGACCGACCACGCCCGCACCGATCCGCTCGCGCCGCGGCCCGGGATACCGCGGGCGCTGTCGGCTTGGCTCTGGTACCCCGCAACCCCGGACGCGCGCGGCGCTCCGGCCGCCTACACACCCGGCGCCTGGGCCGGGCTGCACTTCGGCGGAGCGGCGGCCTGGACCGAAACCGGCTTCGACCGGGTGCGCGTCCACGCGATCGCCGACGCCCCCGTCGCGGCCGGGCGGTTCCCGGTCGTCGTCCTCGAGCCCGGTCTCGGCTTCGCCGCGCCCCAGTACACCACGCTCGCCGAGAACCTGGCCTCGAACGGCTACGTGGTCGTCGGCGTCACCCCGACCGACAGCGCGAACCTGACCGTCCTGCAAGGGATGCCCGTCACGGCGACCGGCGCGGGCAACCCGGCCGCGGCCAACGCGGAGAACCTCCACGAGGGCGCGGCCCAGGCAGCGGGCGACCGGCTGGTCGACGTGTGGGCCGACGACGCCCGCTTCGCCGCCACCCGGGTCACGACCGAACCGAAGCTCGCCGGGCACACGGACACCGCGCGCACTGTCTACATAGGTCATTCCTTCGGCGGCGCCGCGGCCCTGCAGGCCTGCCACCGCGACCCGCACTGCGCCGGCGCCGCGGACCTGGACGGAACCCAGTACGGCGACGTCGTCCACTCCGGACTCGACCGGCCGCTGATGATCATCGGCGGTGAGAGCTCCTGTGTGACGGGCACGTGCCGGCCCGCCACCGCCGCGGACCAAGCCGATCAGAACACCGCGACGTCACTGCTGACGGCCTCGACCGGACCGGCCTGGCGGTTCCGCGTCTCCGGCTGCGAGCACTTCAACTTCACCGACTACGGCGCGTACTACCTCGCCGCACCCGCCGAGCTGCTGGTCGCGCTCGGACCGATCGACGGCACCCGAGGACTGGACATCACCGATGCCTACCTCCGCGCGTTCGCCGACCGTGCGACCCGTGGCCGCGAGGAACCCCTGCTCACCGGCCGGTCGCCCTACCCCGAGGTCACGCGTTGAGGACGCCACCGGCGAGCAGGCCGAGCAGGGCTACCCCGACGACGAGCCGGTACACGACAAAGGCCGTGAACGTATGTGCGGCAACGAACTTCAGCAGCCAGGCGATCGCCCCGTACGCCACGACGAAGGACACCACGGTCCCGACGAGCAGCGGCACGACGTCGAGACCGCCGCCGAGGGCGTCCTTCAGTTCGTACAGTCCCGCGCCGGTCAGCGCCGGGATCGACAGGAAGAACGACAGCCGCGTGGCCGCGACCCGGTCGAGGCCGCGGAGCAGACCCGTCGAGATGGTCGCGCCCGACCGCGAGAACCCGGGGAACAACAAGGCCAGGATCTGCGAGGAGCCGACGAGCATCGCGTCGGACAGCGTGCTGTCGGCCTCGGTGCGCTTGCCGGAGCCGAAGCGATCCGCCGCCGCCATGATCGCGCTCCCGGCGATCAACGACGCGGCGACGACCCACAGCGAGGCCAGCGGTCCCTTGACCAGTGACTGGAACAGCAGTCCGGCCGCGACGATCGGCAGGGTCGCAAAGATGACCCACCAGGCGAACTTGTAGTCGAACGCCTGCCGGGCTTCGCGGTGCGCGAGGCCACGGCCCCACGCTCCGGCGATCCGAACGATGTCCTTGAAGAAGTAGACCAGGACGGCGGCGATGGCCCCGACCTGGATCACCGCGGTGAACCCGACGACGGACCGGTCGTCGACGGGAATGCCCATCAGTCCTTCGGCGATCTTCAGGTGCCCGGTGGACGAGACCGGCAGGAACTCGGTCAGCCCTTCCACCACACCGAGGATCACGGACTGTCCGAGGTCGATCATGCTCAAGAAGCTGGTCCTTCACAAAAGGTTGGCAGGCACCCCGGGGTGGGGAGGGGGGATGCCCCGGGGGGTGCCTGCCAAGTCGGGAGGTGGGTTGTGCGATCTTCAGCCGCGGTCGATGCCGTGGTGCTCGAACCCGTCGTCGCCGAAGCCGTGGAGCGCGGCCACGAACAGCGCCGCGAGGACCAGGACCGCCGCGAGCACGGCCAGCGCCACCGCCACCCGGCGTCGGCCGCCCGTGACCTCGGCGCCTCGGCCGAGCAGCACGCCGAGGTCGGCGCCCAGCTGACGTTTCGCCGAGGCGAGAACCGGAGACCACCCGGCAGTCCGGGAAGCCGGGTGGGAACGTCCGGGAAGATCGGCGGTGACCTCGTCGAGCTCGTGCCGGAAGCGGGCCGCGGCGACCCGCGTCAGCCGCTCTTCGGCTTCGTCGACGGTGAGGCGGCCCTCACCCGCCGCTTCGGCCAGGTGCTGCCTGGTGTCTTCGCGCTCGCGGTCCGAGCAGCGGATCGTGTTCGGAGCCCCCTCGGGATCGGTCATGGTGGTCCTGTCGGCTGCCGGGCTTGTGCCGTCACGCTATCCGCTTCCGCGTTCGGCCCCGGCAAGGACGGGGTTAACGTCCAGCAAGAAAACCGCCGCGGCGCGGCCTTCAGCCGAGGCCGGGCAGCACCCGCGTTCCCTCCTCGCGAACAGCCTGCAACGCCTGCGGCCGCAGGCCGAGCAGCCGCAGGATGGTCGGCGCGATCTGGGTCGTGACGACGGGCGCGGCGACCGTGCGCGCTTCGGTTTCGGGGCCGCTCACCACGAGCGGCACCGCGCGGTCGTCCGGCGCGACCCCACCGTGCTCGGCGATCTTCTTGGTGCCGCCGGTGTAGACGACGCCGTATTGCACAACGCCGAACAGGTCCGGCACCCGGCTGTCGCCGGCGCGAACGTCGAAGTAGTGCGCGGCGTCCGCGCCCGCGTACACCCGCTGGAGCCCGGACCGGGTGAACGTCTTGGCCGCTCCGGTGCGGTCGGTGCCGGTTCCGTTCTGTGCCAGCAGATACTGCTTCGCGAAGCCGGTGGCGGCGGCAGACCGGTCGGTCAGCCAGAGGAGCATCGCGTCGTCGTCGGTCGAGTGGGCGACCAGGGCGCCCGCGCCGGGATGGGCGGCCTGCCAAGCGGCGTCGAGTCCGGCCAGCAGTTTGGCGTCGTCGACGCGGGTCAGCGCATTCGGATCGGTCGGCGACTGGCCGTGCTTGGCCGAGAGGATGACCGTCGTCGAACGGTCGAGGTGTGTGCGGCGCAGTTCCGCGACGAACGCGCCGATCCGCGCGTCGACGAAGTCGAGGGCGGCGGCCAGCACCGGCCCCGGGCGGACCCCGCCGGGCAGGTAGCCGCCGGGCTCGCCACCCGAGGCCGGCAGCTTCTGGGCGGTCGACACGGACTGGAAGTTCAGCCCGAACACCGCGGGAGTGCCGACGCGGTGCGCGCGGCTGTGGTCGTAGCCGTCGATCTCGTTGAGGACGGCCTGCGCCTTGTAGCCGTCGTACTGCCGGGTGGCGGCGTTGTCGGTGGTCCAGTCCCCGCTGCCGGCCGGACCGGTGCTGTTGATCTCCGGGGTGAACAGGTCCTGCACGCCGGTGCCGGACGGGCCGTTGAGGATCTCGTAGGCCGGGTGCTTGTCCGACCACGCGGTCCGCAGACCGGCCTGGCGGGCGACCTCGAAAACGGTGTTGACCTTCAGGTACTGGTGCGGCTGCACCGGGCGGCAGGTCCGCGGATCGACCGGCAGCAGTGCCGGGTTCAGCAGTGTCTGCGGGGTTCCGGTCATGCCCAGTATCGAGCCCGGCAGCCCGCCGAGCCCTTGCCCGGCGTCCAGGCGCGTCTGGTCGCGGTCGAGGTTTTCGGTGAGGTCGACCTGCGCACCGGGCTTCACGCCGGCGCACAAGGTCGTGCCCGCCGGCAGCAGGCCGTGGTTGTAGGTGGCGTCGTAGTAGATGCCGGTGGACGCCGGGGTGCCCCCGGTGAGCTGCCCGATCAGCCCCGGGAACGAGTCCGACGGCACCGGGGTGAGCGCGTCGCGGTAGGCGGTCCCCCGGGCCAGCAGGCCCGCCATCGCGGAGCCCGGGTGCTGGGCCGCGTAGGCGGTGAGGTCGGCCTGGTGCAGGCCGTCCACGGAGATGAGCAGGACATGGCGGGAGCTACCGTGCTCGGCCGCGGCTGAAGCGACGGGCGCCGCGACCGGCAGCAGTGCCATCGCGGCGAGCACGACGGTGGCGCGAACTCGTTTCGGGGGCAAGGTTTCCTCCTCGGTGACGCCCGGACGGGCGTTCGGAATCCCACGCCACCGAACCGGCCAAAAGGAGGCTTCCGCTCGAACAGCAGGTGAACTGCCGGTCTTGATTGTCCACAGTGGACATACTGGCGGACACGACGATGGACCGTGACACCACTCGCCCGTTTCGGACAAATGCCCGGTCCCGCGCCGGCGGCGAGCCGGTCGCGGACACGAGCTTAATCTACCTTCGTGTAGAACTTCTACCTAGTCGTAGAACTTCACGGGCACGTCACCACCTGACCTGCCCAGGACAGCCCACCGCCGAAAGCGAACAACAGCACCGGTTCCCCGGACGGCAACTCCCCACGAGACACCATTTTGGACAGTGCGAGCGGAACGGACGCCGCCGAGGTGTTCCCCGAATCGACGACGTCTCGCCCGATCACTACGTCGTCGCGTAGCTCGAGACGGCTGGTCAGCACCTCGATGATCCGCAGGTTGGCCTGATGGGTGACGACTCCCGCAAGATCCGTCGTCGCGATGCCCGCGCGGCGGCAGGCTTCCGCCGCGACGGCGGGCAGTTCCTGCGTCGCCCAGCGGAACACCGACTGGCCGTCCTGAGCGAAGGACGGCTGCCACTCGTCCACGAGCCGGACCAGGTGTCCGCGCGCCGGGTCGGAGCCCCAGACGACCGGGCCCACCGTCGCGGTCTCGGCCGCACTCAGGACCGCCGCGCCCGCTCCGTCGCCGAGCAGGACGCACGTGCCGCGGTCGGTCCAGTCGGTGACGTCCGACATCTTCTCCGCGCCGATGACCAGCGCGTGCCGCGCGGCGCCGGCCTGGACGGCGTGGTCGGCCGTGGCCAGCGCGGTGCAGAAGCCGGCGCAGCCGTTGTTGAGGTCGAAGCAGACCGGGGCGGGAATGCCCAGCCGACCCGCGACCTGGGCGGCGATCGACGGGCAGCGGTCGATCGCGCTGCACGTGGCGACGACGACCATGCCGATCTCGCCCGGCTCCAGACCGGCCGCGGCCAGCGCCTTCGCCGCAGCCTCGGTAGCCAGGTCGGTCACCGAGCCGTCCGCGATGTGCCGCGTGACGATGCCGGTGCGGCGGCGGATCCACTCGTCGGAGGTGTCGACCAGGTCTTCCAGGTCGGCGTTGGTCAGCACACGGCCGGGCTGGTGGTGGCCGAGCGCGGTCAAACGGGAGCCGGGCATCTGTCCCTCCTCGGGGTCGGCCGCCAATATAGCAACCGATCGTTCGGAATCTAAACGACACCCTCAGGAATCCATCCCGCACCGGAGGTCCCGACTCCGTATTCTCGTGCCATGGCCGGAGCCGACCCGTCGACCGTCACCGACCTGCTGCTGGCCCGGGCGGCCGACGATCACCCCGGTCTGCGGTTCGAAGACGAAACCTGGTCCTGGCGCGCCCACGTCCAGACCTCGGCTACCTACGCGGCGGCCTTCACGGCGTTGCGGCGGCCCGGAGTCCCGTTCCACATCGGCGTTCTGACCGACAACCTGCCGGAGTTCTCCTTCGCCCTCGGCGGGGCGGCGCTCACCGGCGCGGTCCTGGTCGGGCTGAACCCGACCCGGCGCGGGACGGCACTGGCCCGGGACGTCCGGCTGGCCGACTGCCAGCTCGTCCTCACCGAGCCCCGGCACGCGGGCCTGCTGGCCGGCCTGGAGCTCGGCCTCGGCCCCGAGCGGGTCCTCGACCTGCACTTCCCCACCTGGCACGACCTCGTCGCCGCGCACGCGGACGCGCCGCTCGCGCCCGTGCCGGCCACACCGGACGACCTGCTGATGCTGATCTTCACCTCCGGCACCAGCGGCGACCCCAAAGCCGTCCGCTGCACCCACGGGAAGATCGCCTTCCCCGGCCGGATGCTCGCGGACCGGTTTGGACTGTCCACATCGGACACTGTCTACCTCGCGATGCCGATGTTCCACTCCAACGCGATCATGGCCGGCTGGTCGGTCGGCCTCGCCGCCGGCGCGACGCTCGCCCTGCGCCGCCGGTTCTCCGCGTCCGGCTTCCTGCCCGACGTGCGCGCGTTCGGCGCCACCTACGCCAACTACGTCGGCCGCCCGCTGTCCTACGTGCTCGCCACCCCGCCACACGCCGACGACGCGGACAACCCCCTGCGCTTCGTCTACGGCAACGAGGGCGCCGAAGCGGACCTGACCCGGTTCGCCGAACGGTTCGGCTGCCGGGTCGTCGACGGCTTCGGCTCGACCGAAGGCGGCGTGTCGATCGCCCGGGGCGCGGACACCCCGCCGGGCGCGCTCGGCAAGCTCACCGACGGCACCGTGGTGCTCGACCCGGACACCGGAAAACCCTGTCCCCCGGCCGAGTTCGGCCCGGACGGCCGGTTGAGCAACGCCCGGGAGGCCGTCGGCGAGCTGGTGAACACCGCCGGAGCGGGCTGGTTCGCCGGTTACTACGGCGACGAGCAAGCGAACGCGTCGCGGCTGCGCAACGGCTGGTACCACAGCGGCGACCTCGGCTACGTCGACCAGGACGGCTACTGCTACTTCGCCGGCCGCACCGGCGACTGGCTGCGCGTCGACGGCGAGAACCTCGGCACCGCGCCGATCGAGCGGATCCTCACCCGCCACCCGGACGTCGCCGAGGTCGCCGTGTACGGGGTGCCCGACCCGGCCGTGGGCGACCAGGTGATGGCCGCCGTGGTGCCCCGGGCCGGGGCGACGCTCGACCCGGCCGGTTTCGCGGCGTTCCTCGCCGAGCAGCCCGATCTCGGCCCCAAGCAGCTCCCCCGCTACGTCCGGATCACCGAGGCCCTGCCGCGCACCGCGACGTACAAGGTCCTCAAGCGCACCCTCGCCGCGCAGGGACTCGAGGGCGCCGATCCCGTCTGGCACCGGCCGGGCCCGGACGTCCATTACCGAACCCGAACACAACGCTGATCGGGCTCTGTCGTGCCGGCCCTAGCGTGCGGGGCATGTCCTCTCGCGCCCGTCTGCTCCTGACCTCGGCCCTGGCTGTGGCCGTCGCCTCGACCGCCGTCGCCTGCACGGCGGACGCCCCGGCGTCCCCGCAGGCCGCGGGCGGCAAGCCGAACATCGTCCTCGTCCTCACCGACGACCTCTCGACGAACCTGCTGCCGTACCTGCCTCACGTGCAGGACATGGCCAAGACCGGCACCACGTTCGCCAACTACACGGTGACCGACTCGCTGTGCTGCCCGTCGCGCTCGTCGCTGTTCACCGGCATGCTGCCGCACAACACGGGCGTGTTCACCAACGGCGGCGCGGACGGCGGCTACGGCGCGTTCCACGGCCGCGGCGACGACAAGTCGACATACGCGACGTCGTTGCAGCAGGCCGGCTACCGCACCGCGATGCTGGGCAAGTACCTCAACGGCTACGACCCGAAGGCCGACGGGGTGCCCCCGGGCTGGAGCGAATGGGACGTCGCCGGGAACGGCTACGGCGAGTTCGACTACGACCTCAACGAAAACGGCACCGTGAAGCACTACGGGAAGACGCCCCAGGACTACCTGGTCGACGTGATGGCCGGCAAGGCCGCGCAGTTCGTCACCAGCTCGGCGGCCGCGCACACGCCGTTCGCGATCGAGCTCGCGACGTTCGCCCCGCACGGCCCGTTCACCCCTGCGCCCCGCGACGCCGACGCGTTCCCCGGCCTCACCGCGCCGCGCGGACCGGCGTTCGACACCCTGCCCTCGGCCGCGCCGCCGTGGCTCGCCTCCCGCACCCCGTTGACGGACAAGGAAAAGAAGACCATCGACCGGGACTTCCGCAAGCGCGCGCAGGCCGTGCAGTCGGTGGACAAGATGCTCGGCACCGTGCAGGAGGCGCTCGACAAGGCGGGCGTGCGCGGGAACACCGACATCGTGTTCACCTCCGACAACGGCTTCCACATGGGCGAATACCGGCTCACCCCCGGCAAGCAGACGGCCTTCGACACCGACGTCCACGTGCCGCTGGTGGTCACCGGGCCCGGCGTCAAGGCCGGCGCGACCGTGAACCAGCCGGTGGAGAACATCGACCTGCGCCCGACGTTCGAAGCGCTGGCCGGCGCCCGGACGCCGCCGGAGGTGGACGGCGAGAACCTGGTGCCGCTGCTGAGCGGCGCGACTCCGCCGGCGTGGCGCGAGGTCGGGCTGGTCGAGCACCACGGCCCGGACTTCGACCGGGCCGACCCGGACAAACCGAAGAAGAACAGCGGCAACCCCGTCACGTACGAGGCGATCCGCAGCGCGACCTACACCTACGTCGAGTACACCGACGGCGCGAAGGAGTACTACGACCGCACGAAGGACCCGCTGCAGCTGCACAACACCGCGGCCGAGCTGCCCCCGGACACCGCGAAGAAGCTGCACGACACCCTGCAGGCCATGATCTCCTGCCACGGGACGGCTTCTTGCCGGCACTGAGGACCTGGTCCGCGGTCACTTCCGGAGCGTGAAACCGAGTTCTCCGCCCCGCGCCCGAAGCTCCTCCCGCGCGTCGGGATGCGCGACGTGGTCGACGATCTGCTGAGCCTGCTCACCCGCGTCGTGCCCCCACACCGCCGCGACGCCGTGCTCGCTGACGATGAAGCTGTGCTGGAACGACGTGACCGGCCCCGCCAGCCGCGGCACCACGGTCGAGACGTCCGCCTTCGGGTGCCACGACGGCAGCGCGATGACCGCCCGGCCGCCGGGTGAGTGCAGGGCTCCCACCACGAAGTCGGTCTGCCCGCCGAAACCCGAGTAGATCTCCCCGCGCACCCGGCTCGCGTTGGCCTGGGCGAACAGGTCGACCTCCAGCGCGCTGTTCACCGAAACCAGGCCGCGCTGCCGGGCGATCACGGCCGGGTCGTTGGTCTTCTCCGTGCGCAGCAGGCGGACCCGGGGATTGCGGTCCACCCACCGGTAGAGCTCGGCGCTGCCGAACACGAACGACGCCGTCACCGGCACCGCCGGGTCGAGCGCGCCGGCCCGGTCGAGGGTGAGCACACCGTCGCTGAACATCTCCGACCACACCGCGAGCCCGCGGCGGCCGGTGACCGCGGCCAGCGTCGCGTCCGGGATGCCGCCGATCCCCAGCTGCAGCGTCGCGCCGTCGGTGACCAGCTCGGCCACCCGCGCGCCGATCGTGCGGGCCGTGTCGCCGAGGAACCGCGGCTCGGGCGACGGCAGCGGCTCGTCGGCCTCCAGCGCGTAGTCGATCTCTTCGACCGGCAGCAGGCCGTCGCCGTGGGTGAAGGGCATCTGCGCGTTGACCTGCGCGACGACCAGACCGCCCCGCGCCCGGGCCGCTTCGACTGCCGCGGGCAGGATGTTCACCTCCGTGCCCAGGGAGACCACGCCGTCCACGGGCGGCGACGTGTGCACCACGACGACGTCCGGCGGCAGTGACTCCTTGAGCAGCTGCGGGACGAGCGACAGCCGGGCCGGGAAGTACCGGAGCCCGGCGCGGCCGCGCATGCCCGGGCCGACGAACGGCGTTTCCAGCAGGACGCCGTCGCGGTCGGGCATCCCGGTCTGCGCGTTCAGCGCGAACAGGCGGTATTCGGCCAGCGCCGCGTCCAGGACGGCGAGCGCCCGCCGGGGAGTGGCGAAGTTCCCGCTGACGACCACCCGGGGCCGCCGGGCCGGCACCCCGGCCAGCACGGCGCCCAGCTGCGCCTCCGACAGGACGCGCATCACCACCCCGCGGCGGGGTCGTCGCCGAGGGCGTGGTCGAGCAGCTCACCCAGCTGGTCGATCTGGGCCGGGGACAGGTTCCGGAACGAGGACTCGATGACGTCGTCCACCAGCGACTGCCCTTCGGCACGCAGCCGCGCGCCTTCGCCGGTGAGCCGGTGCCGCACGGCCCGGCCCGGCCCCGGGACCCGCTCGATCAGCCCGCGGTCGGCCATCCGGGTGGCCAGCGAGCCGAAGGACTGGTCGGTCTGGAAGGTCAGCACCGCCAGCTCGTGCAGGGACGCGTCGGGCTCGCGGTGCAGGTGCCGCAGCGTGTCCCACTGCACGAGCGAAAGCCCCAGCGGCGCGAGCGCCCGGCTCAGCGCGCGGTGGTGGCGGTACTGCAGGCGTTTGACGGCCAGGCCGACGTCACCAGGGCGGTACTTCATGCGGCCCAGCCTAGCTCATCGAAGACAGGTTGCTTATCTAAAGAAGCTTATATAAGGTTCCTTAGGTAAGTCCCCGCCGATCCCGAGAAGGAACCATGACGACCCTCCCCGCCGCCGGCTCGCTCCGGCCCACCCGCACCGAAACCCACACCCTCGGCCCGGTCGAGGTGACCGTCCAGGACCGCGACCGCACCCGCCCGTTCCTGCTCCTGCACGGCGGTGGCGGCGTCGCGACGATGGCCGGCTTCGCCGACCTGCTCGCCGAGCGCACCCACTCCCGCGTGCTGCTGCCCACCCACCCCGGGTTCGGCGGCACCCCGAAGCCGGACGGCCTGAACAGCGTCGCCGACCTGGCCGGGGTGTACGTCGACCTGCTGGAGCGGCTCGACCTCACCGACGTGACCGTGCTCGGCAACTCCTTCGGCGGCTGGCTGGCCGCCGAAATCGCCCTGCGGAAGAGCCCGCGGGTGAGCGGCGCGGTCCTCGTCGACGGCATCGGCATCGAGGTCGAGGGCCAGCCGATCACCGACGTCAGCGGCCTTTCCCCGGCCGAGCTCCGGGCGTTCTCCTTCCACGACCCGAGCAAGGCGCCGGTCCCGCCGGGTGGGGGCACCGGCCCGAGCCCGGACGTGCGCGCGCTGATCGGCTACACCGGACCGGCGATGGCCGACCCGACGCTCGCCAAGCGGCTCGGCGACATCGACATCCCGGTCCACGTGCTGTGGGGCGAAAGCGACGGCATCGCCGGCCCGGGGTACGGCCGGGCCTTCGCCGACGCCATCCCGCTGGCGAAGTTCACGCTGCTGCCCCGCACCGGCCACCTGCCGCAGGTGGAGACACCCGAAGAGCTGCTCGGCGCGCTGCTCGACCTCTGATCCTTTCCCGAAGGAGAACCCCGTGAGCACTCCCTTGAGCGTGACCCGGATCGGGCACGCCTGCCAGCTGATCGACGTCGGCGGGATCCGCGTCCTGACCGACCCGTGGTTCACCGAGACCGCCACCTACCACCAGGGCGAGCCGGTGGCCTCGAGTGTCGAATCCCTCGGTGCTGTCGACGCGGTCGTGGTCAGCCACGAGCACTACGACCACTGCGACCTCGACGCGCTCGTCGCCGGCGGCTTCGACCTCGGCACGCCCCTGGTCGGGCCGGGCACGGTCGCGGCCATCGCACGGGACAAGGGCTTTCGCGACGTCCGCGCCATCGAAGCGTGGGAGGCCACGACGGTCGGCGACCTGACCGTGACGGCGGCGCCGGGCAAGCACGGCGTCCACGAGGTCACGTTCGTCATCCAGGCCCACGACCGCACGGTCTTCTTCGGCGGCGACTCGCTGCGGGTGCCCGAGCTGGACACGATCCCCGACCGGTTCGGGCCGGTCGACCTGGCCATCCTGCCCACCAACGGCCTGTGCGTCCGGCCGCTGGACCTGCGTCAGGTGGTCATGGACGCCGAGGAAGCAGCGGGTTTGACGGCCGCGCTGAAGCCGGCGCTGGCGGTGCCGCACCACTACGCGTTCCACAGTGGACGGCTGGGCGACCGGATGCTCACGAAGGCGGACCAGGACCCACGCCACTACGCGGACGCGGTGGCCCGCCTCGCCCCGGAGATCAAGGTGCGGCTGGTGTTGCCCGGAACCGTGGTGACGGTCCCGTGAGTGAGGGTCGGTTCACCCCGGAGATCCCCGACACCGGTGTTGACGCGTTTCGCGGTCATCTGGTCACCGGGCATGTCGCGCGGTTCTTCGGGAAGTTGGCGCAGCACAGTTACAGATCCCTTGCGGTCGACCCGGCCAGCGCCGACAAGGACATCCCCAGCGCCACACCGATCATCGTGAGCACGCCCCGCGGCCAGAAGATGTGACTGTCGAGAAAGGACACACTCGCGACCAGGAGAACAACGCCACCCGGCACCGCCGCCCACCACCCCGCGCGCACGACGACCGCGGCCACGACGAACCCATTGGCGACGAGAAAACACCCCGCCCCGATGAGACCGAGCAGGTCGCCGATCTCGAACAGGGCGCCGACGACCGGGGTCGCGCCGTGCTGGGCGTGGACCACCGTGCCCGCCGCGATGCCCGCGACCGCGTCGAGCGCGCCGTAGAACGCCGCGTACCCGTACGCCGCCAGGCGGCCGGGCCACCGGAGCCACCGGGGCGCCGGAGCCAGCAGGACCCATTGCGCCACCGCCAGGAGCGGGAAGACCGGGAGCAGGATGACGTGCAGCGTCATCCACCAGGGCGCGGTGGCCGCGTCGAGCACCCCGGGGTGGACCGCGCCGAAAGCCGCGAGCAGGAGCCCCGGCACGGCGAAAAGGACACTGCGTGACTTGACCACCCGGTGACCCTAACCCCGGCGTTCCGGTAGCTGACGGCGTTCGCGCAGGCGGGCGAGGTCCTCACGCATGTCCGTGGGCAGGAGCTCGGCCATCTGCTCGGGCCGCAGCGGCAGGTCGAGCAGGCTGAGCTTGACGCGGCTGCGCTGCGCGTGCCGGCCGGGGTCCAGGCGCACCACCTGGGCCGCGTCCGGGCGCAGCGTCGCCGTCAGCGGGGTGGCGGCTTCGAGCGGCCGCCACGCGTTCCCGTCGACGCGCAGCATCGGCGCGGCGCTGCGGGCCACCCCGCGCAGCGTGACGACGTCGCGGGCGGGCAGCACGATCGAACGGCTGACCCCGGACATCGACGCGACCGGGGTCACCGCGAGCACCTCGGCCGCCGGGGAGATCACCGGCCCGCCGGCCGCGTAGTTGTACGCCGTGGAGCCGGTCGGGGTGCTCAGGATCAGCGCGTCGCAGCGGTAGTAGCCGAACTGGGCCCCGTCGACGAGCAGGTCGACCTCGACCGTCGCGCCGGGCGTGGCCCCGCCGACGACCACGTCGTTGAACGCGACCGCCGTCGCGTCCCCTTCCGCCAGCACGATGCAGCTGTGCGGCTCGACTTCGAAGTCCCCGGCGTGCACCCGCTCCAGCGCCCCGGCGAGCTCCGGGGGCGTGATCTCGACGAGGAAGCCGACGTTGCCGTAGTTCACCCCGAGCACCGGCACCGGCCGCTCGACGGCCAGCCGCATCGCGCCGAGCATCGTGCCGTCCCCGCCGAGGCTGACCACGGCGTCCACCCCGGCCGCGAACTCGGCGTCGGACACCACCGGCACGCCGGCTCCGACCTGCGCGGCGTCGGTTTCCCGCGCCAGCAGCCCGACCCCGTGCCGTTCGGCGAACGAGACCAGCACCTCGACCGAATCCCGCACCGGCTTCCGCGGGTGCGCCACCACCCCGACGCGGCCGATCCCGAAGTCTCCCATGCGGCCATTCTGGCCGGTCGGAGCCCGGAGCGCTCCCCCGCCCACCCGCACGGGCGTCCTCTGTGGACGACTTTCGCCGCAGGCCAACGGGTTTCCCGGCGTTAGGCCGTCCGGCGCAACCGGCCGCCCGCCTACGGAGCCGCTTAGCCCGGCGGCGGCGTGGGTATTCCTCCCGGTATGGGAACTTGGGGCAAGCGGCTCGTCGTTCTGGCTGTGGCGGTGGTGGTCCTGGCGGCGGCGGCACTCGTCGCCTCGGCCGTGCACCTGTTGCCCCAGCTGCGCAACCCGTTCGCCGAGAAGACCGAGGAGCACTCAGGACCGGTGCTGCTGCAGTCGATCGTGGAGCTCTCCCGCTACGAGGCGGCGAGCGGTTCGTTCCAGGTGGTTGTCGACATCTCGACCAGCTCGGTCCTGCCCAGCTTCCTGGTGGGCAGCGACACGCTGTTCATCGGCGTCGGCACGGACAACGCCTTTGTCGACTTCTCCAAGCTGAAGGGTGACGCGGTCAAGGTTTCCGACGACCGCCAGTCCGCCACGGTCACCCTGGGCCACGCGCAGCTGGAGCCGGCCACCCTGGACGTCCACCAGTCGCACGTGTACGCGGAGCGGCAGGGCCTGTTCACCAAGATCAACGACTTCCTCAGCGGGAACCCGAACTCCCAGCAGGCGCTGTACGAGCTCGCCCAGAAGCAGATCCAGGGCGCGGCCGCGAAGAGCACGCTGGTGGCCGACGCCGAGCGGAACACGAAGACGATGCTCACCGGGCTGCTGCAGTCCCTCGGGTTCAAGAACATCACGGTGAACTACGCCGAGAACCCCAGCGGCTGACCCCGCGTCGCCGGTCCGGCGGGCGCCGCCCACCGGACCGGCCGCGCGGTGCTAGTGCGGCTGTTGCTGCTGTTCCTTCTTGTCCTCTTCGGCCCACGCCGCCTCGGCCTGCATCTGGATGTCGGTGAGCCCGCGGTCGACCTGGACGATGTCCTTGCCCGCCCAGCCGACGAAGTTCTTCGAGCTCTTGGCGTCGGAGAGGGACTTCAGCATCGGGTAGTAGTCCGGGTGCTTGGCCTTCAGCCAGTCGTCGACGAACTTCATCTTCTTGTAGCTGTCGCCGAACTTCGTCTTCAGCCAGTCCTCGTGCTTCTTGATCGTCGAGACGTCGTGGTCGCTCAGGTGCGACTTCGGCGGCGTCGGCTTGGGGGGCTCCGGCGGCTTCGGCAGCGGCCGCGAGAAGTTCGGCGTGGTGCCGTCACCCGGCGGCCGGGTGCTCGGCGTGCCGCCGCCGGTGGCCGGGGGGCCGTCGTGCGTGACCGCGGTGCCCGGCGGCGGCAGCGGCCGCGAGAAGTTCGGGGTCGTGCCGTCACCCGGGGGCCGGGTGCTGGGCGTCGCGCCGCCGGTGGTCGGCGGGCCGTTGTGGGTGATCGCGGTGCCCGGCGGCGGCATCGGCGTCATCTCGTGACCCGCGCCGGAGGAGCCCGGCTTCCCCTTGACCAGCTTCGACAGCCCGGTGAGCCGGGCCAGCGTGCGACCGGCGTAGGAGATGACCTTGGCGAGCTTCGCCATCATCGCCGCGACCTGCACCGAGACCGTCGCGACGCACTTGGTCACGCCGACCGCGATCGACGCGCCGAACGTCGGGATCGCGAGCGCGAGGGCGATCAGCATCGTGGAGATGATGTCGCCGAGGATGGTCGTGATGATGTCGCGCAGCAGCGAGCGGACCGCGCCGATCAGGGCCCCGGTGGTCTCGACCATGTAGCCGGCGACGTCGGCCGCCTTGGCGTTGGCGTCGATCCAGCCCTTCCGGTCGTTGATCGACTTCAGGAAGCTGTCGTAGCCCTTGCCCTGCCACTGCGTGATCGTCGCCTTGAGGGTCTCGTCGAGCTCGGTGCCGGTGTGGCGCAGCGACTCGCCGATCTTGTGCAGCTCGTTGGCGACCTTCGTGACCTCGGCCGGGTTGCCCGCGACCTGGTCCAGCGGCCACTTCAGGAACGAGACGTGCTCGATCAGCCAGCCCAGCCCGGCCGCGATCAGCTTGGCCAGGGGGTCCATGGCGAACGCGACGGTGTCGAGCACGGCGCTGATGACGTTGATGCCGAGCTCGACGCTGACGGCCGCGAGGTCACCACCGTGTTCGGTCTGGACCTTGCCGATCGAGTCGCCGACCTGCTTCCAGCTGTCGAAGACGCCGGCGCCGGTCGTCGAGTTCGATGCCGTGATGGGAACGGTCACTTGCCCAGCTCCGTCTCGAAGGTGCTCAAACCCTTGGCGGTGTTCGAGTCGTGGGTCGCGTACGTGTCGGCGGCCTTCTTGACGTCGTCGGCGGACTTGCCGATGTCCCCGACGAGCTTGCCGATCTCCCCGGCGATCACACCCATGGTGATGCGCGAGGGCACGGCGAGCACCTGCGCGAGCAGGATGCCGAACGCGGCGTTGTCGAACCCGTTCGCCGCCTGCATCCGGTTCGCGGCCTCCTGCACCGCCGGCTGTGTGGTGCCCGACAGGAACTGGCTGAACTTCTGCAGCTCGTTCGGGTCGACCGTGAAACCGTCTCCGGAAACCACTGGTTCTCCTCCTCCTACCAGGGGTTGCTCTCGCCGTCGTCCTCCGGCTCGGGCCGGGGACGGCGGCGCGGCTGACCACGCTGCGGTTGCGGTGGGCTCGGCGGCTGCGGGCGCGCGGGCGGGGGCGGGCGGTCGCCGCCCTCCGGCATGAACTTGGCGTTGGCGTCCGGCGGTGTTCCCTCGTCCGGCTCGGGCGCCGGCAGGAACTCCGACAGCAGCTCGCGCGCCGCGGAGCTCTCGCCGACCATGCCGTCGAACGCGTCGGCGACCTGGGCCGAGACCTTCTGCTGCGCGCGGCCGATCAGCTGCATCACCAGGCCGGACAGGGCTTGCGGGGACCGCTCGTACGCGCGGGGGCCGAACCGGAGGTCCTGCAGGACCCCGCTCGGGCCGACGGTCACCTGGACCGCCCCGTCCGGCGCCTGCACGGTGGCGACGGCGGACTGGAGTCGTTCCTGGGCCGCCGCGGCCTTGGCCTGAATCTGCTCGAGCTCGGCGTTGAACGCGGCCAGCGGGTCGCCGTCACCGCCGCCGGGGGGCACTGACTGTGTCAATTTGTCCTCGTCGCGAGAAAGATCTGGAGTGCTGAGAAGTCAATCAGCGCCGTTCTAACTCGAGATGACACGCACAGAGCCGCCGGCTGAACGGGGCGTGGATCGGCGTGGTTTTCCTCGGGAACGGCCGGCGATACCGGACAAAACACCGGCGGCTCCCGAAGGCCGCGACCGGCCGCCTCAGTGACAGATCGCGACCTCCGGGTACCGCGCCGACGGCCGGTCCGGCAGCGGCGACGGCTTTCCGCGCAGGTGCCGGTCGAAGAACGCCCCGACGTAGGCCCGGGTGATGGCCTGGGCGCGTTCCGCGGTGGTGGTTGCGGGGAGGCCGACGCCGAGCTGGTCGGCGAACAGCGCGACGTCGGTGAACGACGGGTGCACCGTGCCCGCGACCTCGACCCAGCGTTTCGGGCCGGTCATCCGGGCCCAGTCCCGCTCCCAGTCCGCGCGCAGCGGCGCGCACCGGGTCGCGGGGTCGAGCTGATGGCTGACGAACAGGAACGGCCGGGACAACCCCGGTGCGGGCAGCGGAACCGCCGTCGCGCCGTCGATGTTGATCCCGGCCTTGATCCGCGGGTCGGCGGCCATCGCGGCGATCGTGGCCGCGCCGCCGACCGAGTGCCCCGCCATGCCGATCCGCGCCGGGTCGATGAGGCCGGCGCCACGCCACCGCGGCTGTGGTCCGGTCAGCGCGTCCAGGACGAACGACACGTCGGCGGCGCGGCTGCGCATCTGCTTCTCTTCGAACCCTTCGGGCCGCTCGCCGCCGCAGGAGACGCACCCGACGAGGCGGCCGTCGGGGAAGCCGGTGGCGACGTCTTCGTAGGTGTGACCGACCAGCGCGACGACGTCGCCGTGGCTGGCCAGGTCTTCGGCCAGCGCGGTCAGGGTGGCCCGCGGTTTGGTGTAGCCCGGGGAAAGGACGATCAACGGCAGGCCGCGCGGGCGACCGGCGGGCCGCGCGCCGGCCACGGAGTTCGTCCGGGTGGTCGCGAACAGGTCGGGCGGGCCGGTGAGACCGCTGGTCGCGAGCAGCGCGGCCGACTCCGCCGGGGTCACGTACTGCGTCTTCGGCCCGTTCGAAGGGACTGCCGGGTAGAAGAGCGAGACCATCAGTTCCCGGTAGGGCACCGAGGGCACCCACGGGTCCGGGCGCGTGGTGTCCTTCAGGTACAGGAACGCACTTCCGACCGCATGGCGACCGGTCGGCTCGGGCAGGTGGAGCACCGGGACCGCGACGGCGGGCGCCGCGGCCAGGGTCAAAGCGGTGACGATGCCGAGACCGAGCACGATTCTCTCCTTCGCCGGCCTGTGGCAGCGAACGCCCCCAGCGGGAAGCTTCGCAGGTCGTCGCGCGCGGCTCACTGGTGCAAGCAGGTGCACGGCCGGCCCACCCGCCCGCTGACTCGCACTGCGGATTGAGTGCACGCATGTACACTCAACAAGCATGGTGCACACTGAGGTCGTGACCACCCGTCCCGGACGGGGTGACGCCTGATGGCCGAAGTGGGGATGCGGCCGCCGGCGTCGCCGCTGCGGCGGCGGGCCCTGCGCGCGCTGCGCTGGCTGTTCACGCCGTTGCGGCCGGACGACTACCTGGAACTGATCAACCCCCTGTGGTCGACCCGGGAGCTGCGCGGGCGGATCGAGCACGTCCGGCCCGAACGCGGCGGCGCGGCGACCGTGCTGATCCGCCCCGGGTTCGACTGGGTCGGGCACGAGCCCGGGCAGTACGTGCGGCTCGGCGTGGTCATCAACGGCGTCCACCACTGGCGCGCGTACTCGCTGACGTCGAGCCCGGACCGCGCGGACGGGCTCATCTCCGTCACCCCCAAGAAGGTCGACGGCGGTGTCGTCTCGCCGTACCTGGTCGAGCGGGCGCACCCCGGCGAGGTCGTGCGGCTCGGTGAGGTCGAAGGCTCCTTCACCCTGCCGGAGCGCCTCGACCGCGGGCTGCTGTTCGTCACCGCGGGCAGCGGCATCACGCCGGTCATGAGCATGCTGCGGCACCTCGACCCGGGCCCTGGCCTGCGGGACGTCGTCCACGTGCACTCGGCGCGGGACGCCGACGGGGTCACCTTCGGCGAAGAGCTGGCCGCGCTGGAGAACCGGCACGACGGCTTCCGGCTCGAATTGCGCATCACCAGCCTGGACGGCCGGTTCTCCCCCGCCGAGCTCGACACGCTGTGCCCGGACTGGCGCGAGCGGGAAACCTACGGCTGCGGGCCCGGCGAGCTCCTGGATTCCCTGCAGGCGCACTGGAAGAGCCACGGCGACGTCGACCGGCTCCACCACGAGCGGTTCCAGCCGATCGTCGGCGGCGAAACCGCCGACGGGACGGGCGGCACCGTGCGGTTCGCGCACCGGAACCTCGACGCGGACTGCCCGCCCGGCACCCCGATCCTCGTCGCGGGCGAGAACGCGGGAGTCGAGATGCCGTTCGGCTGCCGGGTCGGGGTCTGCCACACCTGCGTGCTGCCGATCCGGGAGGGCCGGATCCGCGACCTGCGCACCAACGCCGTCAGCGAGAAGCACAACGAGATCGTGCGCACCTGCGTGCACGGCGCCGAAGGCCGGGTCACGGTCGAACTCTGAGCGGAGAAGGGAACCCATGTCCTCGACGACGACAACGCCGCCCCCGAAGAGCGCACACCCGTTCGCCCACCTGAGCGCGGACCAGCTGGCCGAGCTCGCCCGCGAGTTCGACGCCATCCACGACCGGGTGCGCGCCGACCTCGGTGACCGCGACCGCCGGTACATCAAGGGCGTCATCCGGCTGCACCGGCAGATCGCGGTGGCCGGCCGGGCGCTGCTGCTCGGCTCCCGGTCCAAGGCGGCCTGGACGGCGGGCACCGGCTGCCTGGCCGTCGCGAAGATCCTGGAGAACATGGAGATCGGGCACAACGTGCTGCACGGCCAGTGGGACTGGATGAACGACCCGGACATCCATTCGTCCACTTGGGACTGGGACACGGCTTCGACCGCGACGGCGTGGAAGCATTCGCACAACTACATCCACCACACGTACACGAACATCCGCGGCAAGGACAAGGATCTCGGCTACGAGATCATGCGCATCGACCCGCACCAGAAGTGGCACCCGGCGTACCTGGCGCAGCCGCTGTACAACCTGCTGCTGATGGCGTTCTTCGAGTGGGGCGTCGCGGTGCACGACCTGGACGTCGAAGCCATCCGCGCCGGCGAGAAGCCGATGAAGGACGTCTGGCACGACCTCAAGGGCATCTCCGGCAAGGCCCGCGACCAGGTCCTCAAGGACTACGTCGGCTGGCCGCTCGTCAGCGCGCTCGCCGCGCTCGCCGTGGGCCGGCTCCGGAAGGGCGCGCCGCGGGGCGAGCTCGACGCCGCCCGCACGGAAGGCGGCGGCACGTTCGCCGCGACGTTCCGGGCGAACTTCACCGCGAACATCATCCGCAACCTCTGGGCGCACTCGATCATCTTCTGCGGCCACTTCCCCGACCAGACCTACACGTTCAGCCAGGACGAGGTGCGCGACGAAACCCGCGGCGGCTGGTACGTCCGGCAGCTCGTCGGCGCGGCGAACATCACCGGGTCGCCGTTGTTCCACCTGCTGAGCGGAAACCTCGGCTACCAGGTCGAACACCACCTGTTCCCGGACATGCCCAGCAGCCGCTACGCCGAGATCGCGCCGCAGGTGCGGGACATCTGCCGCCGCTACGGCCTCCCGTACAACACCGGGCCGCTGTCCCGGCAGCTCGGCACGGTGCACCGCACGATCCTGCGGCTGGCGTTCCCGGGCGGGCGGCCGCGGCCGAAGCCCGGCCCTTACGAAGGCGGCTGAGCGTCCCGCACCAGGGGCAGGAAGAGCTCGTCGACGATCGAGCGGATCCGCGCGGGCTTCAGCGGTTCGAGGTTCATCAGCAGGTCGTGGCGCACGAGGTCGAACGGCATGGCGAGGACCGCCGCCGGAACACGGCCGAGGTCGAGCTCGCCGCGGTCGTGGGCCCGCCGGTAGAGGGCGCGCAGCGGGGGAAGCCGGTCCTGGGCCAGGACTTTGTCGCGGGCCTGGGCGGGCGTGAGACCGGTGTCGGCCAGCAGTCCGGAGAAGGCGGCGGCCGCGGCGACGGCGAAGAAGCCGGCCAAGGCGTCACTCAACGCCGTCAGCTGGGTGAGCAGGTCGCCGCGCAGTGAGCCGGTGTCGGCGACCTCGACCGGGTGCGTGCTCCGGTGGTGCTCGATCGAGGCGAGCACCACTTCGTCCTTGTTGGCCCAGCGGCGGTAGAGGACCGGCTCGCTGGTGCGGGCGCGCACGGCCACCGACTCCATCGTCAGGCGGGCGTACCCGGCCTCGACCAGCTCTTCCCAGCCGGCGGCCAGCAGCTCCGCCTCGAGCTGCTTGCCGTGCCGGCGGCGGCGGGCGGGTTCGGTGACCATCCTCGGCACGATAGAAAGGTTTGCCTTTCTCCGCAACCGCGGCTACCGTCGTTAGAAAGTGATTCCTTTCTTGACGGGAGTGCATGATGACCGAGGTCCTGATCGCCGGCGCCGGGCCCACCGGGCTGACGCTGGCGTGCGAGCTCGCCCGGCTCGGTGTCCCGTTCCGGCTGGTCGAGGCCGCGCCCGGCCCGCAGCCCGGCTCGCGCGGCAAGGGTGTCCAGCCGCGGACGCTGGAGGTGTTCGAGGACCTGGGGGTCGTCGACCGCGTGCTCGCGAACGGCCGGCCGGCGATGCCGATGCGGTCGACCGCGCCCGACGGCCGGGTGACGCTGACCGGCGCCGAGCCGTCGCGGCCCGGCGTCCCTTACCGGGCCAGCCTGATCACGCCCGAATGGCGGGTCGAAGAGGCACTCCGGCTGCGGCTGGAGGAGCTCGGCGGGAAGGTCGAGTTCGGCACCGAGCTCATCGGCTTCGAGCAGTCGGACGACTCCGTGACGGCGACGGTCTCGACGGGAACCATCACCGCACGCTGGCTGGTCGGCTGCGACGGCGGCCACAGCGTCGTCCGCAAACAGGCCGGGATCGGTTTCGAGGGTGAGACCCGCGAGGAGGTGCGGATGATCGTCGCCGACCTCGCGGTCGACGGCCTCGACCGCGACGTGTGGCACCTGTGGCAGCACGAGGAAGGCATGGTCGGCCTGTGTCCGTTGCCCTCGACCGGCGTCTTCCAGTACCAGGCCGTCCTCGCGCCGGGCCAGGATCCGGAGCTCGGCCTCGCGAACCTGCAGGCGATCCTCGAGCGCCGCACCGGCCGCACCGACCTCCGGCTGCACAGCCCGGAGTGGAAGTCGTTGTGGCGGGCCAACATCCGCCTGGCCGACCGTTACCGCGAAGGCCGGGTGTTCCTCGCGGGCGACGCGGCGCACATCCACTCCCCCGCCGGCGGCCAGGGGATGAACACCGGCATCCAGGACGCGCACAACCTCGCCTGGAAGCTCGCGAGGGGCACACCCGCCCTGCTCGACAGTTACGGCGCCGAGCGCCGGCCGATCGCGGAGGGTGTGCTCGCGCTGTCGAACGCGCGGCTGGCGCAGGCCATCGAGGAGAAGGGAATCCCGCTCCGCCGCGACGCGGAGACCATGCAGCTTTCCCTCGGTTACCGGGGCTCGGCGTTGGCTCGCGACGACCGTGAGGAGACGGCCTCACTCCGCGCCGGGGACCGCGCTCCGGACGCGACAGGCTTGCGGACGGCGGAGGGCGACCGGCGGCTGTTCGAGCTGACCCGCGGCGGGCACTTCACCCTGGTGGACTTCGGCTCCGCGGCGGCGGTCGAGGTGAAGACCGTGCGTGTCGT
This sequence comes from Amycolatopsis sp. NPDC104863, assembly GCF_055582965.1. Classification (NCBI taxonomy): domain Bacteria; kingdom Bacillati; phylum Actinomycetota; class Actinomycetes; order Pseudonocardiales; family Pseudonocardiaceae; genus Amycolatopsis; species Amycolatopsis sp. NPDC104863. Next base: position 230,121 of record NZ_JBVJOW010000001.1, on the reverse strand, counting down.
CGGCACGCCTTCCGGGCCTGGTGAAGTCACCGACACCGAGGGGCAGCTGGCGGCTGCGTACGGTGCGACGGAGCGAAGTCTTGTGCTGATCCGGCCCGACGGTTACGTCGGGCTGATCTCGGACGCCGGTGATGCCTCGGCGGTGACGGACTACCTCGCCGCGGTCGGCTGACTCGCACCGCGGCAGGCTCGAACCTGGCACCGGCAGCCCCACCGAGGACCGATTAGGTTTCCGCGCCGCGCTCGTCTGTACCTACGAGACCCACTCACGAGAGGCTGGCAACATGCGGAAACTGATCTTCGGGATGAACGTGACCGTCGACGGCTACATCGCCGCGCCCGGAGACGACATTGGGTGGAGCGGGCAGCCGAGCGAGGAGCTCTTCCGGTTCTGGCTCGAGCAGGAACTGGCGATCGACGTCTCCCTCTACGGGCGCAAGCTGTGGGAGGCGATGAGCTCCTACTGGCCGACCGGCGACCAGCAGCCCGGCGCCACCCCGGCGGAGATCGCGTTCGCGCGCAACTGGCGGGACACGCCGAAGGTCGTGTTCTCCTCGACCGTCGACAAGGTCGACTGGAACACCCGCCTGGTCACCGGTGACGCGGTCGCCGAGATCACCCGGCTCAAGGCCGAGGACGGCGGCCCGATGAGCGTCGGCGGTGCGACGCTCGCCGGGGCTGCCCTGCGCGCCGGGCTCGTCGACGAGTACACGATCGTCACCCATCCGGTCCTGGTCGGCGGCGGCACGCCGTTCTTCACCGCGCTGGACAGCTGGGTGAACCTGAACCTCGTCGAAACGCGGGCCTTTCCCGGCGGCGCGGTGCTGACCCGGTACGAGACGAGGCGATGAGCGCCCTGCCCCCAATCACAAGGTCGGGGGCAGGCCCAGCCACGGCTTGTCCGTGGCGTCGAACCCGGTGAGCTCGGCGATCTGCCCGTCGGCGATGTGCAGGACCGCGATGTTCAGCAGGCGGTACTCCGCGTCGCCGGCGGTGCGGACGTACAGCCCGGCCGCCGGCATGCGGTTGACCGTCGTGATGACCCCGCGCCAGTCGTCGTGGCCGGGCTGGAAGAGCCCGCCCGAGACCCAGCCGTCCGCCGCGTCCTTGGCCCCTCTGACCACGGTGCCCGGATCGGGCAGCATCGCGAAGCGCAGGTCGGCGCGCAGCAGGGACATCAACGCGTCGAGGTCGTTGCGCTCGTGGGCGTCGATGTAGGACTTCACCACGCCGCGCTCGTCGTCCGACAGCTCGTGCGTCGCCGGGCTCCGCCAGTCGAGGCGGCGGCCCGGCAGCTGCTCGCGCATCGTCACCCGTGCCCGCTGCAGCGCGCTGGTCACCGACGCGACGGTCAGCTCGAGCGCGTCGGCCGCCTTCGGCGCCGGCCAGCCGAGGACGTCACGCAGCACGAGCACCGCCCGCTGCCGCGGCGGCAGGTGCTGGACGGCGACGATGAACGCGAGCTCGATCGTCTCCCGCGCCACCACCGACTCCTGCGGGTCCTCGGGGAGCATCCGGTCGGGGTACGGCTGCAGGTACAGCAGCTCGGAGCCGGGTTCCGACAGCCCGGCCGGCACCGGGGTCCGGTCGTCGCGCTTCTCCAGGAAGTCGAGGCAGGCGTTCGTCGCGATCCGGTACAGCCAGGTCCGCAGCGCGGCGTCACCCTTGAACGACTCCCGCTTGTGCCACGCCCGCAGGAACGTCTCCTGTGTGACGTCCTGGGCGTCGTCGTAGTTGGCGAGCATCCGGTAGCAGTGCACCTGCAGCTCACGCCGGTGGCGCTCGGTGACCAGCGCGAAGCCCGCCGTGTCGCCGGAACGAGCGGCCGCGATGAACGTGGCCTCGTCGGCACCCGGCGGTCTGGCGTCGGTCATGGACCGCATCCTTCCACCGGCACCCGGACTAGCCCAGTTCCGTGCTCTTGCTCAGGTCTTCCCAACGGGTGAAGTCGCGCTGGAGGGCGTCCAGCTTGCCGCGGGCCACCTTCAGCGCGGCCGTGCCGAGGAGCAGGCGCAACGGCGGCTCGTCGGCTTCCAGCACCGTGACGATCGCTTCGGCGGCGCGGGCCGGGTCACCGGGCTGACTGCCGTAGGTGGCCAGCGTCGCCGCACGGCGTTGGCCGGCCGTCTCGGCGTAGTCGTCGATGTGGTTCGGCGACTGCTTCATCGACGGTCCGGACCAGTTCGTGCGGAAGGCGCCGGGCTCCACAATGGTCACTCCGATGCCCAGCGGCGCGACTTCGGCGGCCAGGGACTCGGACAAGCCTTCCACGGCGAACTTCGTCGCGTGGTAGTAACCGGTCGCGCCGAACCCGGCCAGGCCGCCGAGCGAAGAGATGTTGACCACGTGCCCGGACCGCCGGGCGCGCATGCCCGGCAGCACGGCCTTGGTCACCTCGGCGAGCCCGAAGACGTTGGTGTCGAACAGCGCGCGCACCTCGGCGTCGTCCCCTTCCTCGACGGCGGCCAGGTAGCCGTACCCGGCGTTGTTGACCAGGACGTCGATCCGGCCGAACGCCGCTTCGGCCCGCTTGACCGCTTCGGCGACCTGCGCGGGATCCGTGACGTCGAGGGGCAGCGCCACCGCCCGGTCGCCGTGGCGGGCGACGAGGTCGGCGACCGTCTCCGGGTCGCGGGCGGTGACGGCGGCGCGCCAGCCGCGGTCCAGGACGTGCGTCGCGAGGGCGCGGCCGAGGCCGGTGGAACACCCGGTGATGAACCAGACGGGGGCGGCGGTGAGTGTCATGAGGACTCCTCGGTGTCGGTTTCCGCTTGCCCGACCCACGTTCGCGCCGGGCGACGGCGACTGCCAGCCGTCCCGCCTTCCTGGGACCGGCGGTACCAGGCAGCGCCCGTCCGTGCGGGGCACACTGGACGGCATGGTGGACACCGAGTTCGGGCAGGCGGTGCGGCGCTGGCGGGACCGGGTTTCGCCGGACGCCGTGGGCCTGCCGGCCGGCGGGCAGCGGCGCGCGGCCGGGCTGCGGCGGGAGGAGCTGGCCCTGCTGGCCGGGATCTCGGTCGACTACGTCACGCGGCTCGAGCAGGGCCGGGCGTCGCACCCGTCGGTCCAGATCGTCGAGACCCTCGCCCGGGCCCTGCGGCTGTCCCGCATCGAGCGTGAGCACCTGTTCCACCTGGCCGAGCTGGCCCCGCCCGGGCCGGACACGGTGCCCGCCTACCTCACCCCGAGCGTCCAGCGCCTGCTCGACCGGCTGACCGGCACCCCCGTCGCGGTGTTCGACGCGTGCTGGACGCTGCTGGTCGCCAACCCGCCGTACGCGGCCCTGATGGGCGACCCGACCGGGTGGCGCGCGCACGAACGCAACGCCGTGTGGCGCAACCTGGTCGGCCCGGGCACCCGGGTCCGGCACACGCCGGAGTCGCGGCGGGCGATGGAACACAGCCTGGTCGCCGACCTGCGGTCCGCCGCGGGCCGGTACCCCGCCGACCGGCAGCTGCGGCGGCTGGTCGCCGAGCTGCGCGCGCACAGCGACCGGTTCGGCGAGCTCTGGGACTCGGGCGCGGTCGAGCACTACGAGAGCGCGCGCAAGACCGTCGACCACCCCGAGGTGGGGGCGCTCCTGCTGGACTGCGACATGCTCACCGTCGCGGGCAGCGACCAGCGGATCATGGTCTACACCGCCGAGCCGGGCACCGACGACGCCGAGCGCCTCGCGCTGCTGTCCGTGCTGGGCACCCAGGCGATCACGCCGGGCTGAGGACCCGCTACCGCTCAAGCGGGACCGCGATACCCCCGCCGTGCGGCACCCGTGCGCCTCGCCGGGCTGAACACCCGCACTACCGCTCGAGCGGGACCGCAATGCCACCGCCGTAACGCCGCTGCTCGGCCTCGTCAAGCATCGCCGCCGCCACCGTGGCCCGGCTTACCCGCGCCGGGAAGAACCGCCGCGGCGCGGAAGCCAGCGGCACCGTGCGCCGGGCCGGGCTGAGGTCGCCGGTGGACAACGGCCCGGCGTGGAAGACCGTGCCGCCGGCGGCGCGCACGATCGTGTCCGCCGTGGCGCGGTCGTCCATCTCCTTCTTCATGAACGTCTTCAGCAGCCCGCGGGTGAAGGCGCCGGCCTGTGATGCCGACTCGCCGGTGCCGAAGGCGGCAAGCCAGACGATGAACTCGGGGTCGGCTTCGACGGCCGCCCGGGCTCCCGCGGTCAGCGCGCCGGGCGCGTCCTTGCCGCTGATCCCGAGTCCGGAAAGGACAACCCGTGCGCCTTTGAGCGCCCGGCCGATCGAGTCCGGGTCGAGGACGTCGCCGGCCACCCGGGTCACCGGCAGCGTGATCCGGTCCGGGTTGCGGGCGACGGCCGTGACGCTGTGCCCGCGTTCCAGCGCCTGGCGCGTCAGTTCGGCTCCGGTGGCACCACTGGCGCCGAGAATCGTGATTTCCATGGTCTTCCCCGGTCAGTTCACTGTGGACAGAACGCCGAGCGCGGCGGTGTGCAGCGCGGGCGGGGCGGCGAGGATGCCGGTGCTGCCGGGGTGCCACGGCGCGCCGGCGAGGTCGGTCACGGTCCCGCCGGCCTCGGTGATGAGCAGGGCGCCGGCGGCGACCCCGGGCAGCGTCGGCTCGTACTGCCAGAAGACGTCGGCGTGCCCGGCCGCGACGAGCAGCATCGGGAAGGTCGACGGCACGGTCGCGCGGACCAGGAGGGTGTTGCCCAGCATCGCCGTGATCGACTCGCCGATCCGGCGGTAGGTCTCGCTCTGGCCGGCTTCGGCCTGCCCGGTGGTGGCGACGGCGACACTGAGGTCGGTCTTGGCGGAGACGCTCAGGCGCCGCCCGTTCACGAACGCCCCGCCGCCGCGGACCGCGGTGTGCAGCACGTCGCCGACCGGCTGGTACACGGCCGCCAGCACCGGGACGCCGTCGCGGAGCAGGGTCGCGCTGACGCACCACTCCGGCAGCCCGTGCACGTGGTTGACGTTGCCCTCGACCGCGTCCACCGACCACCACTCCCCCGGCGGCAGCTCGGTGGTCTCCAGCTCGTCGGTCACCCAATTCGCTTCGGGCCGGGCCCGCGCGAGGGCGGGCTGCAGGTCCTCACCCGAGGCCTTTTCGTTCGCCTCGCCCGCGGCGACCAGCCCGGCCCAGTCGGCCGGACGCGCGTCGGTGGAGTAGCGGGCGCGCAGCCGGCGGCCGGCGGCCCGCACCGCTTCGACCGCACCCGCGAGCACGGCGGCGTCGTCGGTTCCGGTCTGCGGGAAAGGAGTGGTGGCGGTCATGGTGTGCCCCGTTCGTCTAAGGAAAGCTGATGTCTTCGACGGTAGGCAGAAATGCCATTGACTTCAAATGCATCTTTTGCACTTGATGATTTACCCAGACGCACTTGAAGGTAGGATCCCGGCATGCACCTGGACCTGAACCTCCTGACAGCACTGGATGCGCTGCTGGAGGAGACCAGCGTGGCCGCGGCCGCGGACCGCCTGCACCTGTCGTCGCCCGCGATGAGCCGGACGCTCGGGCGGATCCGCAAAGTCACCGGCGACCAGATCCTGGTCCGGACCGGCCGGACGATGACCCCGACGCCGTACGCGCTCGAAATCCGCGCCCAGGTCCGGGATCTGGTGCAGCAGGCGGAAAGCGTGCTAGCGCCGGCGCGCGAGCTGGACCTCGCCGCGCTCGACCGCGTCTTCACCCTGATCTGCCACGACGCGATCAGCACCGCGCTCGGCCCCGGCCTGATCACGGCGGTCCACCGCGAAGCGCCGAACGCGCGGGTGCGGCTGCTCGCGGAGGGCCGAGCGGAGACCCACGAGCTGCGCCGCGGCCAGGTCGACCTCGAGCTCGGCAGCGCGGCGCCGGAGTCCCCCGAGATCCACTCGGAGACGTTCTTCGAGGACCGGCTGGTGCTCGCCGTCGCCGCGGATCATCCCTTCGCCCGGCGGAAGCCGAGCATGCGCCGCTACGCCGAGGCGACCCACGTGCGGGTCACCCGGCACGGGCAGCTCCGCGATCCGCTGGACGATGTCCTGGCCGAGCACGGGCTCGAACGCCGGATGGTCGCGACGACGCCGACGACCACGGCGGCGCTCGGGGTCGTCCGGCTCGGCGAGTTCGTCACCGTGGTGCCCGAGCGGATGTGCGGCGGCATGGTCGAGGCGCTGGGCCTGGTGACCGTGCCGCTGCCGCTGCCCGCGCCGCCGGCGCCGCTCGTGGTCCGCTGGCACCAGCGGTACGAAAACGACAAAGCGCACCGGTGGCTGCGGAACCGGGTCCGGGCCGCGGTTCAGGAGCTCGGCTGACCGGCCTCCGCCAGCTGACGCGCGTGTTCCCGCGTCTCGTCGTTCATCGGGAAGAAGCACTCGATGCGCAGCTCCTGCAGGGTCACGTCCTGCGGGGTGCCGAGCGTCGTCACGGTTGAGAAGTAGTCGAACCGCCGGTCGCCGAACGCGTAACGGATCGGCACGATCGGCAGCACCGGGACCGCCGCGTCGAGCGAGCGCAGTGACGACGGCACGCCCGGGTAGTCCAGCACCTCGTCGAGGACGCGCTGGGCGCGTTCGTCGGTGACACCGCCGAGCGCCTCCCGGCGCACGCGCCGGACCAGGGCCTCGGTGACCTCCGGCCAGTTCGTCACGTGCCGGCGGACGCCGTCCGGGTGGAACATCCGGCGCAGCACGTTCGCCGGGCCGGGCGCGGCCGCCGCCTGCCCGTCCTGGAGGTAGGCGAAGAACCGGCGGGCGGCGGTGTTGGTGTGCCGGATGTCCCAGCTCCGGTCCATCACCAGCGCGGGAAACGGTTCCTGCTGCGCGAGGATCGTGTCGAGCGCGTCGCGGACGGCGGCCAGCGAGGGTTCGTCCAATGCGGACTCCGGGTACTCTGGCGCGAACCCGGCCTTGAGCAGCAGGGTGTTCCGTTCGCGCAACGGCACGTCGAGCACCTCCGCGAGCTTCAGCACCATTGCCCGGCTGGGGTTCGCGCGCCCGGTTTCGAGGAAACACAGGTGGCGGATCGAGACGGCGGCCTCGGCGGCCAGAGCCAGCTGGCTCAGCCGCCGAGCGCTCCGCCAATGCTTGAGCAACGAGCCGACGTCAGACACCGCTCAAGTATCCCGCGCGCCACGCGTGCGGCCGCACCGCCGCCTCCAACGGCGGCCGGGCGACGTTCGCCGCGTAGTTCGTCATCACCGAGATCGCCACGCCGGTGACCACCTCGAACAGCTGCTGCGTCGTGAAGCCCGCCGCCGTGAACGCCGTCACGGCCGCCTCGTCGAGGTGCCCGCGGTGCTCGATGAACGCGCGGGTCAGCGCCGAGAGGGCCGCCATCCGCGGGTCGTCCGGCCGCTCACCGTGACGAATGGCCTCGACGACGGCCGGCTCGACGCCGTCGGCGAGCGCCTCGAGCGTGTGGAACGCGACCGCCCACTCGCAGCCGTTCGCGACGGCGTTGGACAGCAGCAGGACCTGGCGTTCCTCGGGGGTGAAGGTGCCACCGCCCCGGAAGTGCCCGAACGCGGCGAAGAACGTGTTCAGCAACGCCGGGGAGTTCGCCATCAGGCCGGCCCCCTGCGGGACAAAACCGAACGCCTCCTGAAGGACCGAGAGCGGCTCCTTCACGGCTTCGGGCGCGGTGTCGACAGTGTGGATCGGGTACTGGGTCATGCCGACGAGTCTGCGGCGGCCGCGGCGGCGAACCAATTCCCCCGGAGGTAAATGCTGCTGCATTCGGCGGCTGACATGTCTTGTGGACAACGTTGACAGTGGTGGTTCCGGCTCGGGCGTGGACGAGGAGTGCGCGTGTTCCGATCAAAGTCGTCGAAGACGCTGGTGGCCCTCTTGACGGGCCTGGTCACGATCACCGGAACCGCCGCCGCGAAGGCCCCGCCGGCCCCGCGCGCGGACCAGGCCGTCGTCCAGGACGGCCACGCGCGGTTCGAGGTCCTGACCCCGACGCTGATCCGGCTCGAGTACGCCGGTGACGACCGCTTCCAGGACCAGACCACCTTCACCGCCGTCAACCGGTCGCAGCCGGCGCCGGCCTACACGACCACCGTGACCGGCGGCGTCCGCGAGATCCGGACCGCGAACCTCACCCTGCGGTACCGGCAGAACAGCGGCCCGTTCACCCGGGACAACACGTCCGTGCAGCTCACGACGACGAACGTCACCGCGGCTCCGCTGTTCCCGTCGTACTGCGCCTTCGGCACCGCCTGCGAGGCCGAGAACGGCGTGCCGATCGGGTCGACGTCGACCGCCTACGACCACGGCGGGTACACCGGTTCGGGTTTCCTCGCCGGGTTCGGCGCGACCGGGTCGGCCCTCGCCCAGGACGTCTCCGCGGTGCCGGCGGCCGGGCAGTACCAGCTCACCGTCCGGTACGCGAACGCACAGGGCGGCGACGGCCAGAACACCACGCGCACCCTGTCGACCACCGTCAACGGCGCGCCCGGGCCGCGGTTCACCCTGCCGGCGACCGGATCCTGGGACACCTGGGCGACCGCTTCGGTGACGATCCCCCTCAACGCCGGGACGAACTCCGTCCGCGTCGAGCGGAAGTCCGGCGACTCGGGCAATGTCAACGTCGACAGCGTCGCCGTCACCACGGCCACGGCGGGCTTTCCCGCCGCCGACACCTCGCTGCTGACCACGGCCTACGGCGCCGGCCCGAAGTCCGTGCTCGGCGGCTGGGACCGTTCGCTGGACAACCCCGAGGCCGTCCCGACACCGCAGCACCCCGGCCTGCTCGACCGCGACGGCTGGTACCTGCTCGACGACACCCGCGCGGCGCTGCTCAACGCCGACCGCACGGTCACCGACCGGCCCTCGCACGGCGCGCAGCCCTATCAGGACGGTTACTTCTTCGGCTACGGCAAGGACTTCAAACAAGGCCTGGCCGACCTCAACTCGCTGACCGGCGGGACGGCGCTGCTCCCCCGGTCCGCCTACGGCGTCTGGTTCTCCCGCTACTTCGCCTATTCGGACAACGACTACCGCACGTCGCTGCTGCCGAAGTTCCGCTCGACGTTCACCCCGATCGACTGGCTGGTCGTCGACACCGACTGGAAGTCGCCCTCGCAGTGGAACGGCTGGAACTGGAACACCGGGCTCTTCCCCGACCCGCAGGGATTCCTGAACTGGACCAAGCAGCAGAACCTGGCCGTGTCGTTGAACATCCACACCTCGATCGCGGGCAACGACCCGCGGTTCGCGGCGGCGAACACCACGGCGGGCGGGCTGGTTCCCGACGGCGGGAACTACGTCTGGGACTGGTCGAACCCGGCGCACCTGCGGTCGTACTTCGACCTGCACAAGCCGTTCGACGCCCAGGGTGTCCGGACGTGGTGGCTGGACTACTGCTCCGGCTGTGGCCGCTCGACGGCGTCCGACTCGGGGATCGCGCCGGACAACTTCATCAACCAGGCCTACGCCGACCACGCGGCGGCGCAGGGCCTGCGCGGGTTCTCCTTCGGCCGCATCGGCGGCGCGGAGCAGGGCGGCATCCACAGCAGTTATCCGCTCGGCCCGTGGTCGGAGCGGCGCAACACGCTCCAGTTCACCGGTGACACGCCGCTGAGCTGGGACATGCTCGCCTACGAAGCCCGCTTCACGCCGGACGAGGCCGCCGCCGGGCTCAGCAACGTCAGCCACGACATCGGCAGCTTCCACGGCGGCCACCTGCCCGACGAGCTCTACGCGCGGTGGTTGCAGCTCGGGACGTTCCAGCCGGTCGACCGGCTGCACTCCGACCACGGCGACCGGCTGCCGTGGGACTACCCCGGCGCGGCGGGCGACAGCGCGGAGAAGTTCCTGCGGCTGCGCGAATCGCTGGTGCCCTACACCTACACGCTGGCCAAGCAGGCGAACCAGACCGGCGTGCCGATCACCCGGCCGCTCTACCTGAACTACCCGGACCAGGACGCGGCCTACACGCACCCGCAGGAGTACCTCTACGGTGACAACGTCCTGGTCGCGCCGATCACCGCGGCCGGCGGCTCGGTGTCGGCGTGGATCCCGCCGGGGACCTGGACGGACTACTTCACCGGCACCGTCTACACGGGACCGTCGACCGCGACGATCACCAAGCCGCTGTCGGAGATGCCGGTGCTCGTCAAGGCCGGCGGCATCGTCCCGCTGCGCACCAACTACGTCGACAACACCACCGCGCCGCTCGACCAGCTCACGCTGACCGTGACGGCGGGCGCCGACGGCAGCTTCTCGCTCTACGAAGACGCCGGTGAAGGCTCCGGGGCGTCGACGACCACCCGGTTCGGCTGGCAGGACGCGGCGAAGACCCTGACCGTCGACCCGTCGTCCGGCCCGGCCCGCGCCTACACGCTCCGGCTGGCCAACTCCGCCGCGCCCACCGCGGTGTCGGTCGACGGCCAGCGGCTGCCCGAGACGGCGTGGGCGTACAACGCCCATTCCCGCACGGTCACGGTGACCACGGCGAGCCTGCCATCGAACGCCCGGCACACGGTCACGCTGACCGGCAGTGCCGCCGACAATCCGTTGGCGGGTCAGGTGAACGGCCGCGACGGGCTCTGCTTGGCCGTCCACAACGGACAGACGGCCGACGGCACGCCGCTGGAGCTGGCCGCGTGTGACCACTCGGCGGGCCAGCAGTTCACCCCGCCGACCGCGGGTGCGGTGCACGTCCTCGGCAAGTGCCTCGACGTCGCGGGCGGCTCGACGGCCGCGGGCACGCCGGTCCAGCTCTACACGTGCAACGGCACGGCCGCGCAGGCGTGGCGCCTGACCACCGCGGGCACACTGGTCAACTCCGGCCGCTGCCTCGCGGCCGGGGACGGGCTGCGCCTGGCCGACTGCGCCGGGACCGCGGACCAGACGTGGCGCTTCCCCCCGGCGCCGGTCACCGGCCCGGCCGGGCTGTGCGCCGACGTCGTCGACGGCTATCCCGCGTCGGGTTCGGCGGTGCAGCTCTACGGCTGCAACGGCACCGACGCGCAGCGCTGGTCCGCACCGGGTGACACTTCCTTGCGGACGCTAGGAAAGTGCCTCGACGTCGTCAACGGCGCGACCGCGAACAACACGCCCGTGCAGTTGTGGGACTGCAACGGAACCGCGGCGCAGCAGTGGGTTTCGGGGACGGACGGGTCGTTGCGCAACGTGAGTTCGGGCCGCTGCCTCGACGATCCGGACAACGCGGGCCGCGCGGGTGACCGGCTGCGGATCCACGACTGCAACGCGACGGCGGCGCAGCGGTTCAGTTTGGGGACGTGACGAGCGTTCGGGACCAAGATCGACTTCGGGCGCGCCTCGCCAGGGAGGAGCACCGGCGAAGAGTTCATGGCATTCCTGCGCGACGCCGTCGAGACCTACGCCGAAGCCCACGTCGGCTCCGGAGGCTGGGTGGCCGACGGGGCGCGGGAGCGGTCGGCCGAAGAGCGTGCAGATCGACCCCCCGGCGCGCGGCCGCGGCTACGGCTCGGCGATCATGCGGGCCGCCGAGGAACGCGCGCCGGCCTTCGGCGCGGACCGAGCTGACTCCGCGCCCTCACGACAAATCGGCCAGGTCGAGCACGAATCGGTAGCGGACATCGTTACGCCGCAACCGGTCGAACGCCTCGTTCACCCGAGCCGACGGCAGCACCTCGACGTCGGCGGTCACTCCATGCTCGGCGCAGAACGCCAGCATCGCCGCCGTCGAAGGGCGGCCGCCGCTACCGGCGGAGGTGAGCTTCTTGCGTCCCACCAACAGGTCCATCGTCCGGACGGTGACCGGGCCGAGGTGGCCGACCTGGCTGAGCGTGCCGTCCATCGCGACGAGTCCCAGGTAAGGACCTAGGTCGTGCGGCGCCGAAATCGTGTCGATGACGACGTCGAAGCGGTCGCGCGCGGCGGCCATCTCATCCTCGTCCGTGGAGACGACCACGTCCCCGGCCCCCAGCCGGCGGGCGTCGGCCGTCTTGTCCGCCGAGCGGCTGATGACCGCCGTCTCGGCGCCGAGTGCGACGGCGAACTTGACCGCGAGGTGCCCGAGCCCGCCCAGCCCGGCGACCGCGACCCGCGTGCCCGGCCCGACCCCGAGGCTGCGCAACGGTTCCCAGACGGTGATGCCGGCGCAGAGCAGCGGCGCCGCGCCCGCCGGGTCGAGACCCGCCGGGAGGCGGTAGGCGAAGCGGTCACGGACGACGTACTCACGCGAGTACGCGCCCGCCGTCGTCGAGCCGTCGACACGGTCGGTGCCGCCGTAGGTCAGGGTCGGGAAGTCGCGGCAGAAGTTCTCCTGCCCGGCTTCGCACATCACGCACACCCCGCACGAGTCGACGATGTTGCCGACGGCGACCGGGTCGCCGGCCGCGAACGTCGTGACCGCCGGCCCGACCTCCGTCACGACGCCGGTGAACTCGTGGCCCGGCACGAGCAGGCCGCCGGTGTGGGCGCCGACGGAGTGAAGATCGGTATGGCAGACGCCGCAGTAGTCCACGCGAACCGCGATGTCGTCGCCGCGCAGGTCGCGCCGGTCGAGACGCACTTGTCGCAGCGTGTCCGCGTCGCCGTCCACTCCCCAGGCCGTGGTCGTCCTCATGCCGCTCCTTCAAACAGACTGTTCGGTCTATTCCACGGTAGCCACGCCCGACCCGAAAAGCAAACCGACTGTTCTGTTTGGTAAGCTGCCGCCATGGTCGACCGGCCCCTGACGTCTCGCGGCACCGCCACCCGTGACCGCATCCTCGAGGTGGCGACCCGCGAGTTCGCGGACCACGGCATCGCCGGAGCGCGAGTCGAGCGGATCGTGAGCACCGCGCGCACCAACAAGGCGCAGCTCTACGCCTACTTCGGCAGCAAAGACGGGCTGTTCGACGCCATCTTCTTCGCCTCGCTCGAGCGGATCATGAACGTCGTCCCGATCGACGCCACCGACCTCGCGGACTGGGCGGTGCGCCTCTACGACGAGTACCTGCGCCGCCCCGACCTGATCCGGCTGGCCACCTGGGCCCGCCTGGAACGGCGCCCGGCCGGCCACCTGGTCGCGGACGCCGACCGGGTCGACGACCACAAGCTGCGCGCGATCGCCGAGGCCCAGGCCGCCGGTCTGGTGCGGCCCGGCGACCCGTTCGACGTGATGGCGATGGTCATCGCGATGTCGATGGCGTGGTCGCCGGTCAGCAACGTCTACGCCGCGACGGCGGACGAGCCGGCCGACCACCACGACGGGCGCCGCGCGTGGTTGCGCGAGACGGTCCGGCGCGCGGTGATGACGGACTAGACCTCGATGTGCGACCCCATGATGACCGTGCGGTCGCGAGGCAGGCCGAAGTACTCCGCGGCGTCCGCGGTGATGTACGACGTCGCGATGAACAAACGCTTGCGCCAGCCCGCCATCGTCGGCTGCTTGCCGCGTTGCAGCTCGATCTTCGACAGGAAGTACGACGCCTCGTCCAGCTGCAGCCGGCCTTCGGTGACCGCCGGGTCGAGGCGCGCCAGTGCGCCCGGGACGTCCGGGGTCTCCATGTAGCCGTAGCGGGCGGTGACGAAGATGATCCCGTCGTCCTTGTGCCCGAGATCCGCCACCGTCACGCGCTCTTCGGGCGGCACACGCGGGATCGGCTCGGTTTCGAGCGAGAGGATCACGACGTGCTCGTGGCGCACGTGGTTGTGCTCGGCGTTGGCGCGCAGGGCCAGCGGCGCCGTCCGGTTGCCCCGGTTGAGGAACACGGCCGTGCCGGGCACGTGCTGGATCGGCAGGTCGCGGTCGCGCAGCTCCTCGACGAACTCCGTCAGCGAGCCTTCGTCCCGTTCGCGTTCGGCGGTGACGATCTGCCGGCCGCGCTGCCAGGTGGTCATGATCGTGAACGCGGTGAGCCCGATCAGCAGCGGCAGCCACGCGCCGTGCACGAGCTTGGTCAGGTTCGCGCCGACGAAGAGCAGGTCGACGGTCAGCAGCAGGGTCGCGCCGATGCCGATCAGCCAGCGCGGGGTCCCCCACTTCGACCCGGCGAGGTAGAAGAACAGCAGGGTGGTGATGGTGATCGTGCCGGTGACCGCCATGCCGAAGGCGAACGCCAGCGCCGTCGAGCTGCGGAAGGCGAACACGAGCGTCAGCACCGAAACCAGCAGGAGCCAGTTGATCCACGGGACGTAGATCTGGCCGCGTTCGGTCTCCGACGTGTGCGCGATCCGCAGCCGCGGCAGGTACCCGAGCTGGGCGGCCTGTGACGCGACCGAGTACGCCCCGGTGATCACCGCCTGGGAGGCGATCACGGTCGCGGCGGTCGCCAGCACGACCATCGGCAGCCGGCCCCACTCCGGCACGAGCAGGAAGAACGGGCTGCTGATGTTCGCCTGGTCCTCGAGGATCAGCGCGCCTTGGCCGAGGTAGCTGAGCGCGCAGGCGGGGAGCACCAGGAAGAGCCAGCCGCGCGTGATCGCCCGCCGGCCGAAGTGGCCCATGTCGGCGTACAGCGCTTCGGCGCCGGTGACCGCGAGCACGATGGCGGCGAGGGCGAAGAACGCGATGTCGAAGTGGCCCACCAGGAACTCGAGCGCGTAGGTCGGCGAGAGCGCCTTGAGGATCGCCGGGTTCCCGGCGATCCCGGCGACGCCGCCGGCGCCGATCACGACGAACCAGGCGATCATCACCGGCCCGAACACCCGGCCGACCGCGGCGGTGCCGCGCCGCTGCACGAGGAACAGCCCGATGATGATGACGGCGGTGATCGGCACGATCCAGGCGTCGAGCCCGTCCGAAACGACTTTCAGCCCTTCGACTGCGGAGAGCACGGAGATCGCGGGGGTGATCATGCTGTCGCCGAAGAACAGCGCGGCGCCGAAGATGCCGACACCGGCCAGGACGACAGCGGCGCGCTTGCCACGTTGCGCGCCCCAGCGCCGCAGCAGGGTGATGAGGGCCATGATGCCGCCCTCGCCGTTGTTGTCGGCGCGCATCGCCAGCAGCACGTAGGTGACGGTCACGATGATCATGACCGACCAGAAGATCAGCGACACCACCCCGAAGACGTTCTGCGTGGTCACCGGCACCGGGTGCGGGTCGGCCGGGTTGAAGACGGTCTGCAGGGTGTAGATCGGGCTCGTGCCGATGTCGCCGAAGACGACCCCGAGCGCGCCGATCACCAGCGCCGGCCGCACCGTGTCCCGCACCGGCTTGGTTTCCGCGCGCACCGCTCCCCCTTCCACCCGGGCGACCGGCAGGCCGGCCCGCGGCGGACCCTACCGGTCCACTGTGGCCGGACAGGGCAGGTCGGGCGCGGCAGAGCGGGCGTCGAGCGGGAATTTACGAAATTTTTGCGCCGTCCGGGTGAAGCGGCCGGGGCCCGTCAGTGCCCCAGCAGGCGCGCGCTCTCCTCGGCGCGGCGCAACGCCGTCAGCAGCGCGGCCCGGCCGGTGTGGTCGATGTCCTCGGTCAGCGCGTCCGTCGCGGCTTCGCCGCCCAGGCGGAGCTTGTCGACCAGGCCCCGGTGCACCGCCGCCAGGCTCGCGGCGTCGAAGTCCGGCCGGACGAACGTGAGCAGCAGCCGCACTTCGTCCTCGCAGCGGCGGTAGCCGTCCAGGACGTGCTGGTTGCCCGCGGCCGCGACGATCGCCCGGTGGATCGCGCTGTGCACGCCGGTCAGCTCCCGCCACGACGGCCGCGGCGTGCGCTCGGCCAGCGCTTCGAGCCGCTCGACCTCGGTGACCACCGGGGTCAGGTCCGCGCCCGCGGCCAGCGCCAGGCGCAACGCGCCGAGCTCGAGGACCTTGCGGTAGTCGAAGACCTCGTCGATGCGGGCCTTCGTCAGCGGAGCGACCACCGCGCCGCGGTGGCGTTCGTGGGCCACCAGGCCACGCTCGACGAGCAGCCGCAGCGCCGAGCGAACCGTGTGCCTGCCGACGTCGAAGCGCTCCGCCAGGTCCTCCTCGCGGAAGCGGGTGCCGACCGGGTGCGCCCCGTCGAGCAGCTCGTCACGCACCGCCGCGGCGATCCGCTCCGGAGCGGCGGGCACCACCATGGCTCCCCCTCGTCTCGCTGATCGCGTCACAGTACACCGGCAGATTGTGTCACAATCTTCGTGTACGCTCTGCGGGACGGACCGACGGTGAGGGGCGCGCATGGAGATCGACGGAGTCCGGGTGCACGGCGAGTCCGGCCCGCCGGTCATCCTCCTGCCCGGCGGCGCCGAGGCCTGTGACGGCTTCTTCCCGGGCCTGGTCGAAGGACTCTCCACGCGGGTGGTCGTGCACGACCGCCCGGGCACCGAAACGTCCACTGTGGACGGATCACTGGCCGGTGCCGCGGCTCACCTCAGCTCGCTCGTCGACCGCCTCGGCCACGGCCCGGCCGTCTTGGTCGGGCAAAGCCTCGGCGGCGCCGTCGCGGTGCTGCTCGCCCGCGACCACCCGGACCAGGTCGCCGGGCTCGTCCTGCTCGACCCGACGCCGATCAACGACGCCCGCACCTGCGCGGGCCTGGAACGCATGACGCGCGTGCTCGGAGCGCTCGCGGCCGTGCCCGGGCTGCGCCGGGTGCTGAGCGCGGCCGTCCGCTCCGCCGCTCTGCGGACCGCGCGCGGACGTGACCTGCGACCCGACTGCGCGGAAGCGCTCGCCCGCACCGCCGAGCTCGACATCCCGACGCTGGCCCGCGCGGTCCGCGGCATCACCGAACTCTCCCGCGGGGTGAGGGAAGCCGACCTCCCGCGCCTTCCGGCCGTGGTGGTGACCGCCGACCGCAAGCCGGACCACGCCGTCCGCCGCGCCCACGAACGGCTCGCCGCCGCGTTCGGCGGGGACCTGGTGAACTGGCCGGGCTCCACGCACAGCGTCCACCTCGACCACCCCGACGAGGTCCTCACCACGGTGCGGGACCTGGTCACCCGCGTCGGTTCCGCGAGCTGAGCGCCCGATGCGGATCACCGACGAGGACTACCTCTGGTTCTGCGGGCGCGCCCTCGACGGGCTGGCCGCGATCCTCACCGAGCTCGGCGACGAACTCGCCAACCGGCGGCCACCGCTGCCGGGAGCCAACACGCCGTACGCGATCGTCACGCATTGCCTGGGAGTACTGGACTTCTGGGCCGGCGCGCTGGTCGCGGGACGCTCGGTGGAACGCGACCGCGAGGCCGAGTTCACGGCGTCGGGCCCGGTCGCCGGGCTGCTCGACCGGGTCGCCGCCGCGAAGGCGCAGCTCCCGCTGGACGTGGCCGCCGCTTCGCCCGACGAACCGCTTCGCGGCACGGTGCCGGTCAAGTACCGCGACACCCCGGCGGGCCGTTCCCAGGGCGGCGCGTTGCAGCACGTGTACGAGGAGCTGGCCCAGCACCACGGCCAGCTCGAGCTGACCCGGGACGTGCTCCTCGACCTCTGAGCGTCAGTCCCGGGGCCGCAGGCCGGACACCAGGGTGTGCACCGTCCCGGCCACCACGGCGTCCGGCGAACGGTCGCCGATCAGGCCGCCGGTGACGACCGACGCGAGGCCCTGCAGGACGGCCAGTACGGCCATCGCGACCCGGTCGGGGTGGTCGGCGACGATCTCGCCGCGTTCCCGCGCGCCGTCGATCAGGGCGACCGGGGCGGCGAACGTCCGCTCGTTCGCCGCCCGCAGTTCGGGGCGGGCCGGGTTGTCCTTGTGCGCGAACACCAGCGCCAGCAACGCCGGACGCCGGGATGCGAACCCGACGTAGCTGCGGGCGAACGCCGTCAGCCGCTCTTCGAAGCCGCCCTGCGCCCGGGCCAGTCCGTCGTCCAGCTCGGTGCCGAGCCGCTCCAGCCCGCGCAACGCGAGCGCGTCCAGCAGGGCCCGCTTGTCGGCGAAGTGCTGTCGGGGCGCGCTGTGGCTGACCCCCAGCTCCCGGGCCAGGCCGCGTAGTGACAACCCCTCGGCGCCGCCGTCCTCCAGCGCGCGTTCCGCCAGGTCCAGCAGCTCGGAGCGCAGGTTGCCGTGGTGGTACGGCGCCGTGTCGACCATGGCCGCAGTGTAGTCACCGGCCACAATGTAGGCGTTGACAACATTGTGGTCACTGCCTACATTCGGAGCCATGACCTTCCGTTTTCACCACGTCAGCCTTTCCGTCGCCGACCTCGACGCGCAGCAGCGCTGGTATGCCGGCGCGCTCGGCTTCACCGAGGTCGTCGAGCAGTTCGAGGTGCCCGAGGCGGGTGTCCGGACCGCCGTCCTGCAGGCCGCCGGCGGCCTCCGGATCGAGCTGATCGCCCGTTCGGGTTCCGGGCGCGCGCAGACGTTCACCGACCCGATGGACGCCCTGCGCGCCCAGGGTTACGGCCACTGGGCCCTCGAAGTCGACGACCTCGAAGCGACGTACGGCCGCCTGACCGGCGCGGGCGCGCAAGCGGTGTGGCCGCCGGCCGACGCCGTCCAGCCGGGCGCGCGGTTCGGCTACGTCAAGGACCCGGAAGGCAACCTCATCGAACTGGTCCAGCCTGCGCGGTAGGCGCCCCGGCTTCGGCGCGGAGAGCGGCGACCATCGTGCGCACCGGCGTCGTGCCGTCGACCGCGGGGCGGGTGGCGGCCAGCACGTGCCGGACGGGCTCGGCCGGGTGCGCCAGCCGCCGCACGACAACGCCGGTGTGGAGCACGCCGAGCGCCAGCGCGGGGACCAGGGCCAGCCCAAGCCCGGCGGCCACAAACCCTTGCGCGGGCCAGTATTCGTCGGCCTCGATCGCCCGGTGCGGCTCGAAGCCGGCCGTCTCGAAGGCCGCCGTGGTGGCCTCGCGGCAACAGCCGATCTCACACCTGATGTCGATCCACGGTTCGGCGGCGGTGTCGGCGAGCCTGACGGTGCGCTTGGCGGCGAGGCGGTGGCCGCGGGGCAGCACGATCCGGAACGGGTCGGCGCACAGCCGGTGGTAGGTCAGCCCGCCGTCCGGCTCGGGGAAGTCGTGGGCTTCGATCACGGCCAGGTCCAGCTCACCCTGGCGCAGGAGCCCGAGCGCGTGCTCGGTTTCGGCGCTGCGCAGGCTGATCTCCAGACCGGGTAGCTCGGCCCGGATCCGCGCGAGCGCGGGCGGCACGAGCTCCGCCCCGGCGGTGGCGAACGACGCGAGCCGCAGCACACCCAGCTCCCCCGCGGTCAACGCGGCGAGCGCCGCTTCGGCCTCGGCGAGCTGGTCCAGGAGGCCGCCGGCGTGCCGCGCGAGCAGCTCCCCGGCCGCGGTGGGCCGCACGCCCCGGCCCGCGGGCTCGAGCAACGCTGTGCCGGTCTGGCGTTCCAGTGCGGTGATGTGCTGGCTGATCGCCGACGGCGTGTAGCCGAGCCGCGCGGCCGCGCCGCGGACCGACCCCGTGGCCACCACGGCGTGCAGGGCCCGCAGGTGCCGCATGTCCAGCATGCGGGGAGCGTACAGCGTCACTTAACGATCCGGTAGGAACATTCGCTTGTGCTGCACTGACCGGCGCGCGACCGTGGGCGTCGGCGAGCAGGGCGCTCGCCGACGTGACGAACGGAGCTTCCGGGAATGCCCACGCAGCAGACGCTGATCGCGTTCGCGCTCGTCTCGGCGGGCATCGTGCTCGTGCCGGGCCCGTCGAACTTCTTCCTGCTCGCGCAGGGCGTCGGGCACGGCCGCCGGGCCGCGCTGGCCGCCGCCGCGGGGATCGAAACGGCGTCGCTCGTCCGGGTCCTGCTGGCCGCGACCGGCCTGTCCGCGCTGGTGGCGACGTCCACGGTGGCGTTCGACGTCGTCCGCTGGGCCGGCGCCGCTTACCTGGTGGTGCTCGGTGTCCAGGCCTGGCGTGCGGGCCCGCCCACCGCGTCCGGCACGGCGGTCGCCGGGTCGATCGGCCGAGGGCTGGTCGTCGGGCTGGCGAACCCCAAGATGCTGGTCTTCTTCCTGGCGTTCCTGCCGCAGTTCATCCACCCGGACCGCGGTTCGGCGGCGGGCCAGATCCTGGTCCTGGGCACGGTGTTCTGGGTCCTCGGAGCGGCCTGGGACCTGGCGTTCGCGTGCGCGTCGGGCGCGATCGGCGGGTGGCTGCGCCGTCGGCCCCGGATCGGCGCCGCGCAACCGCGGTTCGAGGGCTTGGCCTACTTCGGCTTGGCCGGCTGGGCGGTGCTTACCGGCTCCCCGGCGCGCTGAGACTCCGGCAGCGCGAAGAGGGTGTGCTGGCCGGGATCGTCGGGCTCACCGCCGAGGCGCAGGCACTTGCGGCAGCTGACCGGGTCGTGGGTCGGGGTGATCTCCCCCGCCGCGCCGACTCCCGACCAGCCCTGGTGACACGCGGGCGCCGGCAGGGTCAGCTCGTCCAGCCAGGGCACCCACGCGACCCGGTGGGCGATGCCCGACCGGCCGATGTGCAGGCGCATGCCGGTGAACAGGCGGTGCTGCGCGGCCGCGAACCGCTCCGGGTCGACCCGGGTGACCGGGAACAGCGGGATCGGTTCGCTCACCCCTCCAGTATGCGTGCGCGGTGGCCGGCCGGTCGGGGGGCGTGCCGCCCGGCCACCGCAACACCCGACATGAGGGCTCCCCGCCGCCGGAATGACGGCCGGGTGCCCGCATTCACCGGACCGGGTGACGGTACTCGAGCCAGTCGAGGTTGATCCGGCCCGTGTCCCCTGGCGCGTACGAGAGCGTGACCACCGGGTCCCGGCCGCTCAGGGGCAGGTCGCCGACGGTCACCGTGCCCCAGGTGTCCCAGCTGTCGGACACCTTCGGGAAGCTCACCTGCCGCACGGGCCGCCCGTCGACCGACAGCGTCATCGTGCGTGCGTCGCCGTTGGCGTTCGCGTACCGCAGGGTCAGCGCGCCGGACTCCGGACCGGCCGACGCGCGGTGCAGCGTGAACGACGACGCCGCGCCCTCGGCCCAGAGCCCGTCGACGAACGCCCGCCCGGAGTAGCCCGTGTGGTTGTCGTTCGTCTTCACCCCGCCGGTGTTGCGGGCGTCTTCGGCTTCGAGGTGGGCCGGTGCGGGGCAGCCGGCGACGGTGCCCGCGGTGTCGGCGCAGCGGTCGCTCGCGTCGGGCACCTGGTCGCCGTCGCGGTCACCGCCGGCCGCGCCGGTGAGGGTGATCTCGACGGTGTGCGCGCCCTTGAGCGTTGCCGGGATCTCAGCGTGGGACGGCCGGCCGTCGAGGGTCACCGAGCGGATCCTGGTGCCCGCGCCGCGCAGGGTGATCGTCAGGTCGGCGTCGCGGTAACGCAGGTTCCGCAGCGTGACGTCGCCCCAGCCCGCGGGCAGGTCCGGTGCGAGCGTCAGGCCGTGGTCGGTGAACGTCAGGCCGAACAGCCCGCTGTGGATCATGTCGAGGAACGCCGTCGCCGACCAGGTCTGGTCGGGTTGGGAGCCCCAGTGGAACTTCACCGTGTCGCCGAGGCGCTGCCAGCCGCCGTCCACTACCCCCGTGGTGCCGTTGTAGATCTCCCAGAAGCCGCTGTTGTTGTTCGCGAGTTTCGCCAGGCGTGCTGTTTCCGATGCGAAGGAGCTCTGGTCGCCTTGTTTGGCCAGTGCTTTTGCCCATAGGCCTTGGACCAGTGGCCAGACGATCGCGTTGTGCCGGCCGGGTTGCGTGTCGGAGTAGCGGTCCCAGTTCGGGTATGTGTCGGGGATGCCCCAGGGCATTTCCCGGGTGTGCGTGAGGATCGACCGCGTCTGGGTGGGGTCTGCTACGCCGAAGAGGATCGCGAAGGACAGTCCGGTGCCCTCCTGGTAGGCGCCTCGGGTGCCGTCCGCCAGCAGCTGGTAGTCGTACAGGCCGGTGGTGCGGTTCCAGAAGTTGCGGTTGATGGCGGTCTTCAGTGCTGCCGCCTTGGTCCGGTAGGCCGAGGCTTCGCTCCGCTGTCCCAGCTGGTCGGCCATGTTCGCCGCGTTCACGTATGCCGCGTAGTAGACCTCGTTCGTGCTCAGGTACATGCCGGTTGCTACTCCTGGCCAGGGCATGCTGCCGGTGCTCACCGACTCGGTCGCGTCCGCGGGCGGTGCGGGGTAGCCCGCGATTCCGTCGTTGAAGAACGATGCTCCGGTGAACAGGCCGTACTTCGGGTTGAACCCCGCTGTGGTGGCGTGTTCGCGGATGGCCAGGGTGTTGCCTGCGGTGCGGTAGGCGTTGTCGAGGAACTCGCGGTTGCCGGTGACCAGGTAGTGGTTCCAGGCTGCCGTTACCCAGATGACCTGGTCCCACTGTTGGTCGTCTTGTTGGACCTGGAGGGAGCCGGTGGTGTCCTTGTCCACTACCGCCCAGAGGGTGTTCTGGGCCGTCCGTGGGGACAGGAGGCTTGTTGCGTTCCAGCTGTTGATCGATGCGTCTCGGGTCCACGGCTGGTTGTATCCGCCGCCTGCTCGGATGATGCCGGCTGTGGGGTCCAGTAGGCCGGATCTGTTGTACGTGGCGTCGTAGGCCATCGTGTTCGTGGTCAGGAGGTTGTTCAGGGCGGTGTTGTATGCCGTGGCGAACAGCGTTTGACTGTTGGGGTTCGTGAACTCCAGGGACGGTGTGGTGGGCTCCGCTTTCGCCGGCGCCGCGGCGATTACCGTCGTGGACAAGGCTAGGAGGACGAGCGCTATTCGTCGACTCATGCCGGGGGCCTCTCCCGGCTCCGGGAGGCTTCCGGGGCCGGAGATCATTGCACCATGGGGTTCTAGGTGTTGTCGGGAATCTGTCCGGTTCTGTCAGTGATTCCTTGTTGTGGTGGCTGCACCCCGAAGCTGGATTGTGACTACGGCAGGCAAGGGCGTGTCAAGGCGGGAAAGCGTGCCTTGACACGCCCTTGCCTGCCGTGTTCTGGCTTCGGATCGGGGTGCTGGGGTGGGGGTGGGTGCTTCCCGGGTTTTGTTGGTTCCTCGCGTCTTCTCTTACTTTTGGACGATGATCACGTGGAGGGTTCTTGGGCCATGGACGCCTTCCACCCTCGTCAGCTCTATGTCGCTCGTTGCGCTTGGGCCGCTGATCCAGGTCTGGGGGCGTCCTGGGTCCAGTGCCGCTATCGCCTGCGGAACTCCTGGCACTATTCGGTCCTCCTCCAGTACGCACACGTGCACGTCTGGGAGCAGGGTCAATGCTCGTCTGCCCTGGCCGGGGCCGTGGTCCAGCACCAACGTTCCTGTTGTTGCTATGCCCAACGTTGCCGTGGTTACGACCGCGTCGAACGTGTCCAGGTCCGTGGTGCCCTCTACCTTGATCGGGAAACCCTCGGGTAGTAACACCTTGCTTGCCGGGCCCAGTGCCGTGCGGATTGCCTCTGAGAGTTCGGGCGTTGTGCAACGGGTCACCGTTGCGCGGTAGTCCGCCACCCGCTCGGCGAACAAGTTCACCATGTCCGGCGTCGTGGTCGATCGGTAGGCGCGCGGGACCGGGGTTTCCGTGCGGTCCGCTTCTCGTAGTGCTCCGCGGACCGCGGCCAGGATTTCCTCGCGTGCGTTCACGATCGGCCTCCCCTTCGCCACCATGAGCGGAACGACTCCTTGGGTGGTGCGGGCAGATCGCGGGCATTGGTCCACAGGGAGCCCGGCCACGGCAGGCGGCCTACGGCTCGGCGGCCGCCCGGGAGCACTCGCCGTCCGAGGCGGGTCAGGAACGAGTGTGCGATGCCCAGGCCGCGTTCGGCGCGGGTCAGACGTCGGGCGTCCGACAGCAGCCATGCCGCCGACTTCATCACCACCGCTTCGGGTTTCGGGACGCCTTCGCGGTGAGCGTCGACCACCTTTGCGCGCAGGTGGACCAGGACCTCGGGGATGTCGATGCGGACCGGGCACGCCTCGAAGCACGCGCCGCACAGGCTTGACGCGTACGGGAGGGAATCCGTCTGGTCGTCGACGCCGACGCCTTTGAGCAGCGGGTTGAGGATCGCTCCGATCGGTCCCGGGTAGACCGATCCGTACGCGTGGCCGCCCGTGCGTTCGTACACCGGGCAGACGTTCAAGCACGCCGAACAGCGGATGCAGCGCAGGGCCTGGTGGCCCACCTCGTCGGCCAGGGCTCGGGTGCGGCCGTTGTCGAGCAGCACCACGTGCATCTCCTGCGGGCCGTCGTCCGGTGTTATTCCTGACCACGTCGATGTGTACGGGTTCATCCGCTCGCCCGTGCTCGACCTCGGGAGCAGCTGGAGGAACACGTCGAGGTCGGCCCACGTCGGCACCAGCTTCTCGATGCCGACCACCGAGACCAGCACCTCCGGCAGCGTCAGGCACATGCGGCCGTTGCCCTCGGACTCGACGACCACGAGCGTTCCGGTCTCGGCCACCGCGAAGTTCGCGCCGGACACCGCCATGCGGGCCCGGAGGAACTTCTCCCTCAGGTGCAGCCTCGCCGCCGCGGCCAGGTCTGCTGGGTCGTCCGACAAATCAGCCGGCGCGGGGCGGCCCGCGCCGGCCATGCCGCGGCGGAAGATTTCGCGGATCTCCGCTCGGTTGCGGTGGATCGCCGGGACCAGGATGTGGCTCGGGAGGTCGTCGCCGAGCTGGACGATCAGCTCCGCCAGGTCGGTCTCCCACGCCGTCACGCCTCGCTCGGCGAGCGCCTCGTTGAGGCCGATCTCCTGGGTGGCCATCGACTTGACCTTCACGACCTCGTCGACGCCGTGGGTGTGCGCGATCTTCGCGACGATCTCGCACGCCTCCGCCGCGTCGCGCGCCCAGTGCACCGTCGCGCCGCGGGCCTGCAGGGACTCCTCCAGCTTCAGCAGGTGCTCGTCGAGGCGGCGCAGCGTGTTGTCCTTGATCGCCGCGCCGGCCAGGCGCAGCTCCTCCCACTCCCCGACCTCACCGACGACCGCCGCGCGCTTGGCGCGGATCGTGCCGGTGGCGTGGGCGAGGTTGCGGCGCAGCTGGGTGTCGGCAAGCGCTTTCCGCGCCGCTTCGGGAAAGGCGGGCATGCCGACGAACGTGGCGCTCACGCGTCCTCCTCGGTCGAGGCGAGCACGTCGGCCAGGTGCATCACCCGGACGCCGCCGCGTTCGCGCGAGAGCAGGCCGCCGATGTGCAGCAGGCACGAGTTGTCCCCCGCCACCAGCACTTCGGCTCCGGTGGCGCGGACGTGACGGGCCTTGTCCGCGCCCATCGCCGTCGACGTCTCGGCGTTCTTCACCGCGAACGTGCCGCCGAAACCGCAGCACTCGTCGGCTGCGGGCAGCTCGACGAGGTCCAGGCCGCGCACCTTCCGCAGCAGCCGCAGGGGTTTGTCGCCGACGCCGAGCATCCGCAGCGAGTGGCAGGTCGGGTGGTAGGTGACGCGGTGCGGGAAGTAGGCGTCGACGTCGGTGACCCCGAGGACGTCGACGAGGAACTCACTCAGCTCGTAGACCCGCGGCCCGGCCGAGGCCAGCCGCTCATCACCGGCGCGGCGCGCGACGATCGAATGCTGGTGCCGCACCGAACCGGCGCACGAGCCGGACGGCGTGACGATCGTGTCGTACCCCTCGAAGGCGTCGACGAAGGTCCGCACCACCGGCACGGCTTCGTCGAGGTAGCCGGTGTTGACCATCGGCTGGGCACAACAGGTCTGCGCGGCGGGGAAGTCGGCGTCAACCCCGAGCCGGCGCAGCAGCCGGAACACCGCCTTGCCGGTGTCCGGGAAGAGGGCGTCGTTGACGCACGTGACCAGCACGGCGACCTTCACGGCACCTCCTCGTGATTGAAAGGTTTCACAATCCTGATGCGGCGACGCTACTATGCAGCTGAAGTCGAAGTCAATGACGAGGACATGCCAGGTATCCGAGGATCTATGGCCTGGTCAATCCATGGTTGTTACGTTTCAACATTGCTCCGCCCGCCGAGGAAGCAGACACTCGGCACGCACGGCAAAAGCACCCGCTCGACGCAGTTGTCGACAGCACCCGAGACAAGCGTGCGCGACGCCCAGCGCGCACGGGCGTCGTCACTTCACCGGTCCCACCGTCACCCGCTCCACTGCCATCGCGGTCGACCAGCTCCAGCGCACCCGGCAAGGCCACCATCGCGCCCGGCGAGACTCCCGCTCCCCTGCCGAGCGACCAGCTCCGCCGGTTGGCAACAAGCTCAAAACCGTCGGAAGAGAACCCCAAGTTCGTTCCCCGTTCGAGTGATGCGGTAGGTTTTTCGGCAAGCAAGCTGGCCCCGTACGGACGGGGCCAGCTTGTTTTCACCTGGACGAATTAATTCTTTCGTCCTCCCCTTGAAACAGAAAGGAGATTCACCTGTGTCCACTCGGGCCGCCGGCGGAGACGGCGACGGAGGATCCACCGGCAACAACTGACTAGGCCACCATCACGCCTAGTCAGCGGATGGGAGTCAGTCGATTCGTACTCCATTGGCTCCCATCCGACGAAGCATAGCACATGGCCACCGAAGGATAAGGCAAGGATCGTCATCGGGGCGATTCCCAGCGAAAACCCAATCCATATGCTTCGCGCGGCTGACATATCCCTCGAAAGGTGTGGTGGACGAACCCCCTTTCCACCCGCAACAGGTGCTGGTCACCATCCGGCGGCCTCCGCAGCCGCTCGTGGTCGGTCTGCTCCGCGTACCACCAACACGACTCGGGCCGCTCGTCGAAGTTGATGCGAATGGTCAGCCCCACCGCCGGCTCACCGTCGACGTCGAGCCCTCCGGGAGCAATGCCATGGTGGTCAACGTCGACGTTGACCCAACGATGCTCCATCTCCGTCCGCTCCTCGATGGCCTCCGAACTGAAGGTCAGCCGCTGCCCCCGGGCCAGTGGCCTGCCAAAAGACAATTTCGCCAGCACCGGATCACCTGGGTGTTCTCTCGGCAGCGTCTCGACGCGGCACTGCCACAACGCTTTTACCGGAACCGGCGCGAGCCGATCACTCCAGCCGTTCAAGGCGTGAACGACGTAACCGTCCACACCATCCTCACAGGCGGTCACCTTGCGTTCGGTGATCCGACGGCAGATCGACCGCCGGTGCATCTCCACCGTGACGACCATGCGCTCCAGAAACACCGGTTGGGCACCCTTCGACGGCACTCTGAATCCCGGCGCCCGGACTCGAGAGACCGAATCGTCGGCCGCCCGGCCGATCTCGACGTAGCGGCGCCAAGCCTCCCCGTCGCCATTGAGCAGCTCGAAGCGCTGGAGCAAGCACGGCACGAGCTTTTCCGAGAGCGCACGTTTCCAGGATTTGTGCATCGGGGTTGTCGTGCTGGGCGTCGGATTGCGAAAGGCAGCACAGTCCTTCAGCTGTTTGAACCGATCATCGAGCGTCGCCCGCCACGGCCCTTCGACCCCCGGACCGGGTGGCAGCCGGAAGGCCGCCACCAAGGCGGTCCGGCGTCGCGATTCCCCGGCCGACCCGACCTGGCGAATCTCGTCGGCGATCAGACCCCAGGCTGCGAGCGCGCGAATCTCCGGGTTCGCCGCCGGCACCGAGGACGTCGGCTCGAGCAGAGCACCGAGCACGCACGCGGATTCGCTCGACGGGTCTTCCAACGCGTAGCGCAGGTACCTCAGCGGGCAACCGTCCCGACGGGTGGCCAGCCAGCGCAACGCCGCTTCGACCACGGCGGGCGACGATGAAGCCCCCACTTCGAGCCGACTCATCTCGATGCTCACAGACAATCCTCCACCTCGGCAACCACCGGCATTGATCAACAATCGACGACAAGATCAAGAAATGCCCGACACCCCAGGCCGACTCGCGACAACGAAAGAATCTCCCAGACCACAAAAGATCAGCTCCTGCCACGAATCACCTGGTCAAACCGCTCTACCGTGCACTAGTACACCAATGAGGAGGCCAGAATTCAATGGACAGAAGCATCAGCGAACTGCCGGCGTACCGCGCCGTCCTCGCCGTCGACACGCAGAACTTCGGGAGCAATTCCGACGTCGGTCAGGCACTGTTGTCCACCGACATCCTCGACGCGCTCACCGCGGCCTTCGCCCGGGCCGGGCTCGGCCACGTGTGGCGAACCGCTCTGTTCCCGCACACGACCGGCGACGGTGTCGGCATCGGTTTCGAGCCCCGCCACCTGCCGGCCGTCGTCACGCGGTTCTTCGACGCGCTCCAAGACGTGCTGGCCGACCGGGAGAGCCGGCGACGTTCCGAGGGTCGTCACGCACGACTACGAATACGTGCCGGGCTCCACGTCGGCCCGGTTCTGGCCGACAACCCGCAACGCGGTTCTGCCGCGGCCATCGGAAGCGCCGTCGTCACAGCTCATCGGATCCTCGACACACCCGCGGTGCGCCGCCTCCTCGACCACTCCGACCCCGAACGGACCTTCTTGTCGGTCGCCCTCTCCGAGCGGGTCTTCGACGACGTCGTGACCACCGGTTACGCACAACTGCCGCCGTCGAGCCTCGTGCCGGCCCAGGTCCGGATCAAGGAGTACGCGGGTTTGGTGTACCTCTACGTTCCGCGCCCGAGTGGGGACTTGCTCCGCTACGGGTTCTGCGCCGGCCTCGAGTCGGTGCGCCGGAGCGAGGACGAGACGTGGTCGTCTGATCCACACGACTACGGCGCCGCGCGCCCATGACGTCGCTCGGCCTCCCGGACGCTGCTCACAGCACCGCGAGCCGGTCCAAAAGGCGCTCTGCCTGCTTGACCTCCGCGCTGAGCGGGTGGTCCTCCGGGATGTGCGGAAGGCCCCCATCGGCAAGGCGGAACGCCTCCCGCAACGGCGTGTCGGGCAACGATGTCCCCGCCAGGCGCAACGCCCGCACCGCGCCGAGAAGCTCGCACGCCAGCACCGTCCGGTACGCCGCCGTGGCGGCGACCGTGCTGCGGACCGCGTGCGTCGAGAAGCTCGCGTGGTCCTCCAGCCCACGGGAGATCACCGCCGTGCCGAGGGTGACCGGGGAGGCCGCGTGGCGCAGCGTTCCCAGCGCGTCGTGCGCGACGTACTCGAGGATCATGATCCCCGAGCTGCCCGCCGGACCCTCCGCGAGGAACGGCGGCAGGCCGCTCAGGTCCGGCTCCACCAGGTCGCCGAGCCGGGCGGTGGACAGCTCCGCGACGTGGTGCAGCGCCGCCCGGAGCTGGTCGAAGGCCAGCGCCACGTGGGCCGTCGAAAACTGGCCGTGGTGGTAGGCCTGCTCGGTCTCGACGTCGATCAGCGGGTTCTCCGCGGCGGCGTTGATGTCGATGGCCAGCACCCGCTCGACCGCGGCCGCGGCGTCCAGCGCCGGACCCTGCACCTGCGGGAACGCACGCAGCCCGAACGGGTCCTGCAGCCGCCGTCCCTCCGCGACGCCCGTCAGCAGGCGGCGCAACTCCGCCGCGCACCGGACGGCGCCGGGGTGCGGGCGCGCGGCGTGCACGCGCTCCGAGTACGCCTCGGCCGAACCGCCGAGGGCCCAGAACGTCAACGCCGTGACGACGTGGCTCGCCGCCAGCAGCCGGCTCAGGTCGTGCCAGGCGAGCACCGCCTCGCCGAGCGTGGCGGCGTTGCTGGAGATGAACGCGAGCGCGTCGCCCGGGCTGATCGCGACCGGGTCCAGGTCACCCGCCGCCCACGGAAGCTCCCCCGCCAGCGTCAGGGCGATCTCGGCGAGCTGGGCGAGGTCGCCGGTCCCGATGGCGCCGCGGGAGTGGACGTGCGGGAGCGCGCCGACGCGCAACGCCGTCTGCAGCACCTCCAGCAGCCGGGGGTGCACGCCGCTGCCGCCGGCGGCGAGCTGGTTGAGGCGGATCGCCATCACCGCGCGCACGGCGTCGTCGGGCAGCGGCTCACCGGTGCCGCCCGCGTGGCTGCGCAGCAGGCGCAGGCCGTGGTGGTCGGCGGACTCCGGGTCGACGACGGTGTGCCGGTTGGCGCCGACGCCGGTCGTGCGGCCGTACACCGCGCGCTTCGCGCCCAGCTCCACGGCCAGCTGGTAGCTCGACTCCGCCTGCTGCACCGCGTCGGCGCCGAGCTCGGTCGACGCGCTGCGCCGGGCCACGCGCACGACGTCGGCGCACCGGAGGCCGGCGCCGGTGATCTCGATGCGGTTGGTGTCGGTCATCGCCACCTCTCTTGACAAGTTTTCATTCATTCTTAAGGTGACATGAAACTACTCATTCACACAAGGAGACCCGGGTGTCCCGGTCGCTGCACGAGCTGCTCACCGCCCACCGGCTGACCCCGGCGCAGCGGCGCATCGCCAGCTACCTGGCCGACCACGCGGCCGAGGCCGTGGCGCTCACCAGCGCCGAGCTCGCCGAGTACGCGCAGGTCAGCCAGCCGTCGGTCACCCGGTTCGTCGCGCTCCTCGGGTTCGACGGGTACGCCGGGTTCCGCCGCTACCTGCGGGAGGCCTCGGCCGAGCCCGCGCCCGAGCCGGGCGGCAACAAGTTCCAGGAGGCCATCGACGCCGACCTGCGCACCCTCGCGGCGTTGCGGGCGCAGCTGGCCGACGACACGCGGCTGCGCGCCATCGCGGCGGGGCTGATGGACTCGGACCCGCTCGTCGTGGCGGGCTATCGCGTCTCCTCGGCGCAGGCGGCGTCCTTCGCCTACCTGGCCCGGAAGATCCACCCGGACGTCCGGCTGCTGACCGACTCCGGCAGCGTGTTCGGCGACTCCCTGCGCCACGCCCACCGGTGCGGCGCGCGGTCCCTCGTTCTGGTCGCACTCCCCCGCTACCCGCGGGAGAGCCTGGCCGCGCTCGACGACGCCCGCACGCTGGGCCTGCGCACCCTCCTGATCACGGACCGGCCCGTCACGGCGCTCACCCCGCACGCCGACGACGTGCTGAGCGCGGGTGTCGCGTCGGAGTTCGTGTTCGACTCCCACGCCGCGGTCGTCTCGCTGACCGTGGCGCTGGTCGAGGCGATGGCCGACGCGGCCGGCGCCACGGCCCGGCAACGACTGGAAGGCTTCGAAGACTATGCCGCAGAGCACGACCTCTTCGTCCCAGAGTGAGGTCACGGCGTTCGACGACGTCCCCCTCAACCGGTTCCACCTGCGCATCACGGCGTTGACGTTCTGCGCCAACTACTCCGACGGCTACGAGCTGGGCATCATCAGCATCGCCCTGCCCGTGATCGCCTCGCGGCTCGGTTTCGGCACGGTGTGGGAGGGCCTGCTCGGCGCGTCGGCGCTGATCGGGATCTTCCTCGGCAGTGTGCTCGTGGGCTGGGCGGCGGACAAGATCGGCCGGCAGCGGCTGTACACTTTGGACTTCCTGCTGATCGCCGTCGCCTCGGCCGCGGAGTTCTTCGTCCAGGACCCGGTGCAGCTGTTCATCTTGCGGCTCTTGATCGGGATAGGCATCGGCGCGGACTACGCGCTCGGGCCGACGCTCGTCGCCGAGTTCGTGCCGCGCAAGTACCGCGGCGGGCTCTTGGCTTCGCTGACGGTGTTGTGGACCGTCGGGTACGTCGCGGCGTTCTTCCTGGGCAACTACCTGGTTTCGCTGAGCGACGACTCGTGGCGGTGGCTGCTGGCGACGAGCTGTGTGCCCGCGATCGCCGTGGTGCTGCTGCGCATCGGCGTCCCGGAGTCGCCGCGGTGGCTGCTCACGCAGGGCCGCCTCGAACAGGCCCGCGCCGTCGTGCGCCGGCTGCGTGGCGACGAAGCGGCGTTCGACCAGCTCGTGGCCACGCACCGCCCGGAGCGGCGCGCGAAGTACCGCGAGCTGTTCGGCCCGAAGTACCGGCGCGCCACGGCGTTCGGCGCGATCTTCTACAACGCCCAGGTGATCCCGTACTTCGCGATCTACACGTTCCTGCCGCTGGTGCTGCTCAAGATCGGCATCGGCGAGGAGGACACGACCAGCGACGGCCTGCTCAACCTGTTCCTGCTGCTGGGCAGCCTCGGCGGGCTGTGGCTGGTGGCGAAGATGAGCCGCCGCGGCCTGACCATCTGGTCGTTCGTGGTGCTCATCGTGTCGATGGCCCCGATGGCGGTCTGGCCGGACGCCCCGACGGCGCTGCTGTTCCCGCTGTTCCTGGTGTTCACCTTCACCATGTCGGCGGCGGTCAACCTCGACCAGGTGTACCCGCCGGAGCTGTTCCCGACGGACCTGCGCAGTTCGGGCGTGGGGCTGCTGAACGGCTTGAGCCGCATCGGCTCGGCCATCGGCACGTTCCTGCTCCCGCTGGCCCTGGACGGGATCGGGTTCTCCCCGACGATGCTGATCCTGACGCTCGTGCTGGTCGTGGGTCTGGTCGTGTCGGTGAAGTGGGCGCCGGAGACGAAGAACTCCATGCTGGACTGAGGGTTACGCGGCCGCCTTGCGCTGCCGCCGGTGCGCCGCCATCCGGACCGGCGAGTTCACGGCGCCGTCACCGGCGTACCCGCCGATCCGCTGCACGACCTCGAAGAAGACGCGGCCGCCGAGGACGACCGTGAAGAAGTGCAGCAGCTCGCCGTGTTCGTCACGGTCGTAGAGCACGGACTGCTGCCGTAGCGCGGCGAGCAGCTCGGGATCGGGGGCCAGGCGGGCGTCGAGGTCGTCGTAGTAGTTTCCGGGGATGTCCAGCAGCGGCGCCCCGAGCTCGCGCATCCGGCGCGCGCTCGCCAGCGCGTCACCGGTGGTCACCGCGACGCGCTGCGGCTCGCGCACGCCGGGCGCCCAGTCGCCGCGGCGGAGCAGGGCCGATTCGAGCGCGATGCGGACGCGGCCGGAGGTGTCGGTCACGGTGCGGCTGCGCACCAGCCCGAACGGCGCGGCGAACTCCGTCACGGACTCGGGTGCAAGTCCGAGGACGGCGCGGTAGAAGAGCGCGGCCTCGTCGAAGTGGTCGAAGGGCTGGGTCAGGGCGAGGTGGTCGATCCCGGTCACTCCGGCGCCCGGGCCCGGCGTCTCGGTCACAGTGAAGTCGCCCAGCCAGCCGGTTTTGCTGCTGGTGCGGCAGAAGAAGAGCGACGTCCCGTCCGGGGCGGCGATCGCCGCCAGGTCCGCCTCGTCCGCGCGGTGGCTGCGCGGCAGGATCGGGGCGAGCAGCCGCTGGGCCCGGCGGGCCGAGGCGACCGGGTCCGCGCTCTCGACGGCGACCGCGCCGACCGACGCACCCGCGGCCCCGGAGCCGTTGAGCAGGATCCGCGCGTCACCCTGCTGCCACAGCCGGACGGGCTTGGACCGGTGCGCGCCCGTCTCGGTGAAACCCATTCCCTGCAACGCTTTCGCGAGTTCGGGCTCGGTGGTGTCGTCGACGGCCAGCTCGACGAAGGCGTGCCCGGCGAGCGCCGGGGCGGGCGGCAGGACGGTGACACCGAGGGTTTCCTGCAGCGCCAGCAGGGATCGCATGGCGTCGACGGCCGCCGGCGCCGGGTCGGCCTGGCGGAAGACGTCGTTGAACACCTCGAGTGACAGCGGCCCGGAGTAACCGGCCGCGAGCACGTGCCCGGTGAAGGCGGTCAGGTCGAACGCGCCCTGGCCGGGGAAGAGCCGGTGGTGCCGGCTCCACTGCAGGACGTCCATCTGCAGCCGCGGCGCGTCGGCCAGCTGCAGGAAGAAGAGCTTTTCGCCGGGGATCGTGCGGATCGCGGCCGGGTCGCTGCCGCGCGAGAGGATGTGGAAGCTGTCCAGGCACAGCCCGAGCGCGGGGTGCGCGGCGCGGCGCACGATGCGCCACGAGTGTTCGTAGGTGTTGACGAACCGGCCCCAGGCGAGGGCCTCGTAGGCGATCCGGATCCCGCGGGCGGCGGCGTGCTCGGCGAGCAGGTGGAGCTGCTCGGCGGCGAGATCGTCGTCGTCGACCGCGTCCGGCGACACCGACGAGCACACCAGCATCGTGTCGGCGCCGAGCTCGGCCATGACGTCGAACTTCAGCTCGGCGCGCCGGAGGTTCTGGCGCAGCACGGCGGGCGGGACGGCTTCGAAGTCGCGGAAGGGCTGGTAGAGGTCGATCGAGAGACCCAGCTCGGCGCAGTGGTCCCGGATCTCCTTGGCCGACCACGACGAAGCGACGAGGTCGTTTTCGAAGATCTCGACACCATCGAACCCGGCGCGGGCGGCCGCGGTCAGCTTGTCTTCGAGGGTGCCGGACAGGCAGACGGTGGCGATCGAACGGCGCGGCTCAGTCGAGGACATCGGCGGGCTGCCTTTCGGGAGTTCCGGTGAGGGCGCCGAGGTGACGCAGCATCCGCGCGGCATCGGGTTCGGCGCCGGTGAAGAGGGTGAAGGCCTCGGCGGCCTGGAAGACGGCCATCCGGCCCCCGTCGAGCACCCTGGCTCCGAGGGCGCGGGCGGTGCGGACGAGCTCGGTTTCGAGGGGTCGGTAGACGACCTCGGCGATCCAGAGGTCGGGGCGGAGAAGCGTGGAGGGGAAGGGGAGGCCGGGGTGGGCGGCCATGCCGGTGGGGGTGGCGTGCACCAGCCCGTCGGCGGCGGTGGCCGCGGTCGCGAAGTCCATGGTCGAGATCGCGCCCGCTCCCGCGGACACCCGGTCCGGGCCGAAGCGGCCTGCGGGCGCCGCTGCCGCCCGCCCCGCCACCGCGGACACCGGGTCCGGGATGAAGCGGCCCGCGAGCGCGGGATCCGCTGCGGCAGGACCGATGTCACCGCGCCCAGCACCGTTCACCGCGGTCTCGGCACCGCCGGCTGCGAGATCCGCTGCCGCAGAACCCATTCCGCCGCGGCCACCGCCGGTCGCCGCCCTCTCGCCACCGCCGGCCGCGGGATCCGCTGCCGCCAGCCCCGCTCCCGCGGACACCCGGTCCGGGCCGAAGCGGCCTGCGGGCGCGAGATCCGCTGCCGCAGAACCCGTTCCCCCACCACCGCCGGTCGCCAGCCCCGCCCCCGCGGACGCCCGATCCACCCCGAACCGACCGGCGAGCGCAACCGCCAGTTCCGCAGCCCGCGCACCGTCCAGGTCGAACACTCGTACATGCCCAGCTCCAGCCGTCAACAGGCCGTACGCCACCGCCGCGCCGGCGCCACCCGCGCCGAGCACCACCACCGACTCCAACGCCACCCCCGGCAACCCCACCCGGAGCCCACGAGCGAAACCCGACCAGTCCGTGTTGTGGCCGATCGCCCGGCCGTCGCGGAAGACGACCGTGTTCACCGCTGCCAGGGCGGCCGCGTCCGGGGACAGCTCGTCCAACGACTCCAGCACCACCTGCTTGCACGGATGCGTGATGTTGAGCCCGCGGTACCCCGCGTCGCGCGCCGCGGCCACCAATGAACCCACCGCCGTGGCCGGGACGCCATGCTCGTCGAGGTCGAACCTCGGGTACACCAGATCCAGCCCCAGGCGGCGGGCCTCCGTTTCGTGCAGCGGTGGGCTCAGCGACGGCCCGATGCCCGTGCCGATCAGGCCCGTGAGCACCGTGGCCGGCGTTGCGCGGGCCGCTTGGGCGTGGATCGCCTCGATCGCCGAAGACAAAGACACCGGCCCTCCCTTAATGTACGAACCAGTACGTTACCTCACGCGGCTCCCGCCGTGAAGAGCTCGGACGTCCTAGAGTGGGCACGACCAGCCGAAGCGAGGAAGGACGCCCGTGGCAGCACCATCGTCGGAAGAGGTGGCGAAGCGCACCCGCGACGCGGACCGCACCCGCGCCGAGATCCTCGACACCGCCGCCCGCGAGTTCGCCGAAAAGGGCTTCGACGGCGCGCGGGTGGACGAGATCGCCGCGAAGACCCGCACCACCAAGCGGATGATCTACTACTACTTCACCAACAAGGACCAGCTCTTCGTCGAGGTGCTCGAACGCGCCTACACCGTCATCCGGTCGCTCGAGCAGCACCTCGACGTCGACCACCTCGACCCCGCCGAGGCGATCCGGCAGCTCGCCGGGCTCACCTTCGACCACCACGAGTCCCACCCCGACTTCGTGCGGCTGGTCAGCATCGAGAACATCCACCGCGCCGAGCACATCGCCCGCTCGACCGCGCTGTCCAACCTCGCCAACCCGGCGCTCGACGTGCTCACCCGCATCCTCGCCCGCGGCCGCGAAGCCGGGCAGTTCCGCGAAGACGTCGACGCGCTCGACGTCCACATGGCCATCAGCGCGTTCTGCGTGTTCCGCACCGCGAACCGCTACACCTTCAACGCCATCTTCGGGCGCGACATGCTGGACCCGGCGCACCGCGACCACCACCGGCGCATGGTCGCCGACCTGCTCGTCAGCTACCTGACGACGCGCTGAGCCGCACGACCCGGTCCGCCACCGGCGGGTACCGGCTCAGCACCCCGGGGTCGTGGCCCGGCACGACGATGCCGGCGCCGGCCAGTTCGCGGACGCGGTCGAAGGCGGCGTACATGCCGGGCATCGAATGCAGCAGCGGCGCCGGGCGGTCGTCTTCGAGGTTCTCGTGGAAGTGGGCGGCGTCCGAAGCCAGCACGACCGGGCCGCCCGCCGTCTCGACCCGGACGACCTGCATCCCGGCCGTGTGCCCGCCGACGAGGTGGACGCTCAATCCCGGCACCACTTCGGCGTCGCCGTCGACCGGGTCGGCGCGCAGGTCCTCGAGCGCCACTTCGTCGAGCAACCACCGCTCCCGCGCGATCCGCTTCGCCCACGGGCCGGTCCAGTAGTCCACTTCGGACTGCTGGACCACGCACCGCGCATCCGGGAAGTCGGCGACCGTGCCGCAGTGGTCGTAGTGCAAGTGCGTGAGGACGACGGTGTCCGGGGCCGCCCCGAGCCCGGCGAGCAGCCGGCCGGGCTCGACGTAGTCCAGCCCGGGGACTTCCCGCGCCCGCGCCGCCCGGATGCCCGCGTCGACGAGCACCGTGTGCTCCGGCGACACCGCCAGCCAGACGTAGTAGGCGGTCGGGTGGGGTTCCGCGGAACTCCCGTCGTAGCCCAGGAAGTGCTCTCCGCGGAACCCGTTCCGCCTGCCGTAGCAGAGCGCGTAGACCTCGAACTCGCTCACTGTGGGACGCTGACCTCGTTCCGGACCGGGTCCTTGAGTCCCAGCTGCGCGGTCGGCACTCGGTAGGTCTCCCGTCCGGTGGCCACGGCGATCACGTTCACCAGGCACAGCGCCGCGGTGAAGACGGCGACACCCAGCCACGCGCCCCGGCCGGTCCCCGCCACGCCGACGGCGATCGTCGGCAGGAAACCGCTGATCGCGAACCCGATCTGGGTGCCGATCGCGGTGCCCGACAGGCGCACCCGCGCCGGGAACATCTCGCCGTAGAACGACGGCCACACGGCGCTCGTCGCGGTGTAGACGATGCCGAACATCCCGATGCCGACCACGAAGATCCACAGGTAGCTGCCGGCCGCGATCGCGCCGAGGTACGGGAAGATCAGGATCGCGCAGCCCAGCGACCCGGCGGCGAAGATCCGCTTGCGCCCGACGCGGTCGGAGAACTTGGCCCACAACGGGATCGTGACCACGGCGGCGACGTTGGCCAGCACGCCGACCCACAGCATCGGCGTCCGGCTCAGGCCCACGGTGTTCACGGCGTAGCTGAGCGCGTAGACGGTGAAGATCGTGCTGACCGAGGCGATCAGCGCCGCCACGACGACGCGCAGGACGTCGGCCCAGTGGTCGCGCAGCAGCACGGCCAGCGGCATCTTGGCGACCTCGCCGCTCGCGACCTCCTGCTGGAACACCGGGGTTTCCTCCAGCGAACGGCGGATGTAGTACCCGACCAGCACCACGACGGCGCTGAGCCAGAACGGCACCCGCCAGCCCCAGGACAGCAGCGCTTCCTGCGGCAGCGCGGCGACCGGCAGGAACACCGCCGTCGCGATGATCTGCCCGGCCTGCGTGCCGCTGAGGGTGAAGCTCGTGTAGTACGCGCGCCGGTGTTCCGGGGAGTGCTCGAGGCTCATCGAGTTGGCGCTGGCCTGCTCACCCCCGGCGGACAGGCCCTGCAGCAACCGCAGCAGGACCAGCAGGATCGGCGCGGCGACCCCGACGGTGCCGTATCCGGGCAGGCAGCCGACGAGCACCGTGGACAGCCCCATCAGCAGGAGCGTGGCCAGCAGGACCCGCTTGCGGCCGAACTTGTCACCGAGGTGCCCCAGCAGCAGCGCGCCGAGCGGGCGGGACACGTACCCGACTCCGAAGGTCGACAACGCCAGGAGCGTGCCGGTCGCCGGGGACGAGGCCGGGAAGAAGATCTTGTTGAAGACCAGCGCGGCCGCCGTGCCGTAGATGAAGAAGTCGTAGTACTCGAGCGCGCTGCCGATCCAGGCGGCCAGTGCCGCCTTGGCCGGCCGGCCCACGGGCGGGGCGGTGCCGTTCGGACGATCGGTCACGTCAGTCTCCTCCGTGGGTGCGCCGTCGCAGTCCAGGTAACTAACCAGTCCGGTATGAACCGTACGGTTAATTAGAGAGATTGAACGGCGCCCGCGGAGTTGTCAAGGGCGAGTTGCGCCTGGTGATCGACCTCAGCCGGCGGTCAGCGACGGCGGCGGGGTCGCCGCGCCCCACGCCCGGTCCGGCGTCGCGCTCATCCGGAGAACCAGCTCACCACCGCGGACCACCTCGTCGTGCGTGAGCCACGCACGGTGCAACGGCTTGCCGTTCAACGTCGCCGCCGAGACGTACACGCGGTCCGGCGCGTTCCCGATCGCGCGCACCGTGAAGGTCCGCCCCCGCCCGGTCGCCAGGCGGACGCGGTCGAAGACCGGGCTGCCCAGGACGTACACCCCGCTCGCCGGGGAAACCGGGTAGAAGCCCGCCGCCGCGAGGACGTACCAGGCCGACATCTGCCCGGCGTCGTCATTGCCGGCCAGCCCCGTCGGGCCCGTGCGGTAAGCGTTTTCGCAGACGTACCGGGACCACTTCTGCGTCAGCCACGGCGCGCCCGCGTGAGTGAACATGAACGGCATCTGCTGCACGGGTTCGTTGCTGTGGTTGTAGTTCTCGTTCCACTTCATCATCTGCTCGGGCGGCGTCCGCTCGAAGATGCCGTTCAGCCGCTCGACGAACGCCGCGCGCCCGCCGGCCAGGCCGATGAGCCCGCCGACGTCGTGCGGCACGAACCAGCCCTGCTGCTCGGGGTTGCTCTCGATGCAGCCGTCGGTGTCGCCCATCCAGGTGCCGTCGGCGTTGCGGCCGCGGAACCAGCCGGCCTCCGGCTTGAAGAGGCGCCGGTAGTTCTGCGACGTCGCATACAGCCGGGCAGCGTCGTCGTGCTTGCCGAGCGCTTCCGCGAACCGCGCGAGCGCGTAGTCCGTGTACGCGTTTTCGAGCGTCGCCGAGAGGCTGTAGGTGACGCAGTAGCCGAGCGTGGACCAGTTCCCGAAGTCCGTGCGGTTGGAGCGCGCCGCGGGGCCGAGCGCCACCTCGCGGCAGAACCGGTAAGCCTTCTCGACGTCGAAACCGCGCAGCCCCTTGAGGTACGCCTCGGCGATCACGTTCACCGCGGCGTCGCCGAGCATGGTGTCGGTGTCCTTGCCGAGCAGCTCCCAGCGCGCCAGGCCGCGCACGTGCCCGGCGTCGGTGAGCGAGACCAGCGACGCGATCGTCTCCTCGACCACGGCCGGGTTGACGATGGTGAGCAACGGGAACTGCGCGCGGAAGACGTCCCAGCCGCTGAACAACGTGCGATGCGTGACGCCGTCGCGCACCGGCGCGGTGTCGCCGACGCGGTGGCGGCCGTCGACGTCGCCGAACAGCCGCGGGTCGATCATCGAGTGGTAGAGCGCGGTTTCGAAGATCTGCCGCTGCTGCGCCGTGCCGCCTTCGACGACGACCTTGTCCAGCGCCTGCGCCCACGTGCGCCGCGCGCCGGCCGCGGCGGCGTCGAAGCCCCAGCCCGGCAGGTCGTGCTGGAGGTTCCGCCGAGCGCCGTCGAGGTCGACGAACGAGACGCCGGCCTTGACCGGCACCTGCTGGCCGGCGTGGACGGGGAACTCGGCGAAGAAGCCCAGTGCGGTCCCGTCGCGCTCGGTCAGGTCCGTGCGGACGTCGGCGCCGTCCCAGGTGCCGAAGACGGCGACCGGCTGCGCGAACTTCAGTACGAAGTACACCGTGTAGGCCGGGCTTTGGGCGCCGCAGCCCCAGCCGCCGCCGGTGTGGTCGCAGCGCAGCCACCCTTCGACGGTCGTCGGGTCGGTCTGCCGGACGTGCTGCGCGATCGAATGCGAGCCGTCGGGCCCGATGCGGCGGGTGAGGTCGACCTTGACCCGGCCGGTCCCGGCGTCGTGGAAGGTGAACCGCAGGAGCCCGGCGCGCTCGGTGGCGGTCAGCTCGGCGCGGACGCGGTAGCGGTCCAGCTCGACGGCGTAGTACCCGGCGCGCGCGACCTCGGTTTCCTTGCGGTACGGGCTCTTCGCCTCGTCGCGGCCGGTCACCAGCGGGCCGGTCTGCGGCAGGACCTGGAGGTTGCCGAGGTCGCCGTAACAGCCGACGCCGGACATGTGGAGGAAGCTGAACCCCTCGATGGTGGTCATCTCGGCGGAGTAGCCGCTGCCGTTGTCCCCGCCGGACACGGTGTCCGGGCTCAGCTGCACCAGGCCGAACGGCGCGACCGCGCCCGGGAACGTCTTCCCGCACGCCG
Organism: Amycolatopsis sp. NPDC104863; assembly: GCF_055582965.1. Lineage (NCBI taxonomy): Bacteria > Bacillati > Actinomycetota > Actinomycetes > Pseudonocardiales > Pseudonocardiaceae > Amycolatopsis > Amycolatopsis sp. NPDC104863. Next base: position 189,908 of record NZ_JBVJOW010000001.1, on the reverse strand, counting down.
TGTCGGCCGCCGTGGTGACCGCCCCGATCATCGGATCGATCTCGCTGACCGAGGCGGGACGGCCTCCGGTTCCGGCGAGCGCCGCGGCCGCCGTCCCCGGCCCGGCGGTCGCGGCGAGCACCCCGCCCGCACCGGCCAGAAACCCGCGCCTGGAAAGAGAACCCGGCTGCTCCGCCATGCCGTCCCGCCCTTCGGCCGTGCCACGCTGACACCAGCACCCTGGCCGAGCGAGCCGAGCGGGTCAACCCAGACATCCGATGTCTGGCTGTTTCTGTCCGATGCGTGTCCGGCGCCCGGGGGTCAGGACCGGATGAACTCCAGCAGGTCGGCGTTGATCGTCTCGGCCTCGGTGGTCGGCATGCCGTGGGGGAAGCCCGGGTAGGTCTTGAGCGTGCTGTTCGCGAGGAGCCCGGCGGTGAGCGGCGCCGAATCGGCGTAGGGGACGATCTGGTCGTCGTCGCCGTGCATGACCAGCGTCGGCACGGTGATCTTCCCGAGGTCCCCGGTGAAGTCCGTCTGCGAGAACGCGACGATGCCGTCGTAGTGGGCCTTCGCGCCGCCTTCCATGCCCTGGCGCCACCAGTTCCGGACGATCGCCTCGGACTTTTCGGCGCCGGGCCGGTTGTAGCCGTAGAACGGGCCCGCCGCCAGCGAAAGGTAGAACACCGAGCGGTTCGCCGCGAGCTGCGCCTGCAGGTCGTCGAAGACGCTCAGGGGCAGGCCGCCGGGGTTGGCGTCGGTCTGCAGCATCAGCGGCGGGACCGCGCTGATGAGGGCGGCCTTGGCCACCCGCGACTCGCCGTGGCGCGCGAGGTAGCGGACGACTTCGCCGCCGCCGGTCGAGTGTCCGATGTGGACGGCGTCGTGCAGGTCGAGGTGCGCGGTCACCGCGGCCAGGTCGTCGGCGTAGTGGTCCATGTCGTGGCCGTCGCCGACCTGCGCCGAGCGGCCGTGGCCCCGGCGGTCGTGGGCGATGACGCGGTAGCCGTGCCGGGCGAAGAACAGCATCTGGCCGTCCCAGTCGTCCGCGGACAGCGGCCAGCCGTGGCTGAAGACGATCGGCTGCCCCGAACCCCAGTCCTTGTAGAAGATCTCCACACCGTCGTCGGTGGTGAGCACCGGCATCTCAGTTCTCCCTTCCGGGTGCCGACAGGACGTGCCGATGCTCCACCGCGCGGTGCGCCGCGGACAGGCCCGAACGGCTCGATTTCCGGCGGGATCGGCTCACGCCAGCCGCTTCCGCACCTCGGGGACGACGTCGTGGGCGAACGCCGTGATCTGCTCCACCGACTCCTCCTCCGGCCAGAAGACGAACGACGTGAAGGGCTGTTCGGTGCCCAGCCGCACCAGCAGTTCGGCCCACTGATCGGCGGTTCCGCGGACGGGCGCGGCGCCGGTTTCGGTCGACAACCGGCCGGTTGTCCCGGTGATCGTGCCGACCACCTGCGCGATCCGGCGGACCGACGCCGGGTCGCGTCCCGTGGCCACGGCCGCGTCGTCGATCAGGCGGTGGGCTTCGGCCCACTTCTCGTAGGGCAGGTACGCGGCGATCGGCGCCGCCCAGCCGTCGGCGAGCTCGCCGGTGAGGGCCAGCGCCTTCGGCCCCTGGGCGCCGGTCCAGATCTCGATCGGGTGCGCGGGCGCCGGCCCGGGCGGCACGCCGTCGACGCGGTAGTACTCCCCCGCCAGCTCGACCGGCGCCGAGCCCGCCGCCCAGAGCCCGCGCAGCACCGCGATCGCCTCCCGCAACGCGGCGTTCGCCTCCCCCGGACTGCGCCGCGGCACGCCCAGCCGGCTGATGGCGTCCCAGTACCCGCCCGCGCCGAGGGCCAGCTCGAACCGCCCGCCGGACACGACGTCGAGCGCGGCCGCCGTCTTCGCCAGCACCGCGGGCGGCCGCAGGGGCAGGTTGGCGACGTTCGGGAAGACGCGGAGCGTGCGCGTGGCCGCCAGCAGCTGGCCCAGCACCACGAAGGTGTCCAGGTACGTCGGCACGTACGGATGGTCCTGGACGCCGGCCATGTCGAGCCCGCCTTCTTCGGCCGCCACGGCGCAGGCGCGGATCCGCCCCAGGTCCATGGCCGGCGTCAGGGAGACCCCGAACCTCGGTGCACCCGTCAAGTTAGTCATGTATTATGACTATCATGAATCTGGACCAAGTGAGGAGCTGAGGATGTCGGTCATCGAGCTGACCACGTTCACCGTGGCGCCGGAGAAGACGCAGGCGATGCTGGACGCGCGTCCGGGCATGGTGGCGGCGTTCCGGGCCGACCGGCGCGGGTTCCGGTCCGCGCGCCTCGTCCGCCTCGACGAGCAGACCTGGCTCGACTTCGTCGAGTGGACCGACGACGCCGCGTGGGACGAGTCGAAGGCCAAGGGCGCGAACCTGCCGGCGATCGGGGCGTTCTTCGCCACGATCGAAGCGCTGGTCGGCGCCGAGCGGGGCGCGCGCTACGACGACGCGGAGGACGGCCGACGCGCCGTCCGCACGGTCGCCTACGGACCCGAGCCGTCGCAGGTCGGCGAGCTGTACCTGCCCGAAGGCGACGGCCCGTTCCCGGTCGTGACCGTTCTCCACGGCGGTTACTGGGCCGCGATGTGGGACCGCCGCCAGATCACCGACGTCGTCGACGACCTCGTCGCGCGCGGGTACGCGGTGTGGAACGCCGAGTACCGGCGGATCGGCGAGCCGGGCGGCGGCTGGCCCGGCACCTTCCTCGACGTCGCCGCCGCGGTCGACGCCCTCGAAGGCATGGACCCGGCGCTCGACACCGGTCGCGTGGTGCTCCTCGGGCACTCCGCCGGCGGCACCCTGGCCACCTGGGCCGCGCACCGCGGTGTGCTGCCGCCGGAAGCCCCCGGCGCGAACCCGAAGATCACCCCGGTCGGCGTGGTCGAGCTGGCCGGCGCGCTCGACCTGAAGACCGCCGACAGCACCGGGTTCGGCGCCGTCCTCGCCGACCCGGCGGCCGAGCCGCCGAAGGACGCGCCCGAGCCGGCGCGGCCCGAAGCGTGGCCCGCGGTCGCCGAAGCCGTCGGCGGCGGGATCGTGAAACTCCTGCTGGGCGGGCACTTCGCCGACCGGCCCGAGCACTACGCCTGGACGTCCCCGCTCGAACTGGCCGGCGCCGGTGTCCCGGTGCTCGCCGTGCACGGCACGGCCGACGAAGCGGTTCCCGCCGAGTGGAGCCGTCGCTACACCGAGAAGATCAACGCCGAAGGCGGCACCGCGCGGTACGTCGAGGTCGAGGGCGGCACCCACTTCGACGTCGTGCACCCGGACCACCCCGTCTGGCCGGTCGTCACCGGCTGGCTGCAGGAAACCGTGACCAGCCACGAGGAGCGGGCATGACACTCGACCACGAAGCGGTCTTCGAACAGGCCTGGGCCGCGCCGGGCGCCACGAAGGTCGACCTTCCGCCGGTCCGGGTCAACACCGTGCTGCGCGAGCGCTACGACGTCCGGCCGCCGTTCGCCTACACCGGCGTGCAGCTGTGGGACATGGAGGTGCGCAAGGCCGCGGCGCCCGACAAGTACATCCCGACGGTCGTGAAGGCGGGCAGCGCCGAGAAGTTCCCGAGCGTGCGCCGCGGCCGGTTCGAGGACTTCACCCGCGTGTCCGACCAGCGGCTGTGGGCCGACCCGGACCGGTTCGCGACGATCATCGAGCACGTGCGCCTCGACCACGAGAACCGGCGGGCGTTCTTCCTCGGCGCCGAACGCTTCGAGGCGCCGGACGGCCGTGTCTTCACCGCCGGTGAAGGGCAGCCGATCTTCCACGTGGAGCACTCGGTCGGCGGTCCGGAGGACGACCCGCTCAACCTCTGGCGGATCGTGCACCTGACCGAAATGCCGGAGCAGTCCTTGGTGGACGCGTTCGACGCGCTCGCGAACGACCGGTACCTGCGGGTGTTCGTCGAGGTCCACCTGCGCGACGACCTCGGGCGAGAGCTCGTCCGGCGCTGAGGGGCCGGTCGTTAGGGTGGGGCGGCAGCTGAGCGGAAGGAGCGGCGATGGTCACGCGGGCGGAGCGGAACGCGACGGACCCCGACCTGGGTGTCCTGGCGGGCCGGCTGTTGTTCGCGGTGCAGCGTGAGCTGTTCTCGACGCTGGCCGAGGAGGGGTTCGCCGACCTGAAACCCCGCCACGGCGCGGTGCTCGCCTACCTCGACCCGGACGGCGTGCGGGCGACCGACCTGTCCCGGCTTTCCGGCCAGCACAAGCAGAACGTCGGGACGCTGATCGACGAGCTCGAGTCCCTCGGGTACGTCGAGCGGCGCCCCGACCCGAGCGACCGCCGCGCGAAGCTGATCTGCCCGACGGTCCGCGGCCTGGCCCAGATGCGGGCCGCGGACACGATCATGGCCGCCATCCAGCGGCGGCACGCCGAGCGGGTCGGGGCCGAGGACTACGCGCGGTTCAAGCGGATGTTCACCGACATCACCGTGCACCAGCGCAACCACGCGGGCGCGGACGAGGACTGACCGGCTAGGGCACGAGCACAAGACGTCCGAAGACCTCGCCGCCGGCCAGCTTCCGGTGGGCCAGCACGGCTTCCGCCAGCGGCAGCACCTCGTGCACCACTGCCTTCAGCTCACCCCGGACGGCCGAGCCGAACAGCTCCGCCGTCACCGCGCGCCGGTCGGCTTCCGGGACCGTGTTCGTGCTGAACGTCGCGAACGACAAGGACTTCTGGAACGCCGCGAACATCGCGGTGCCGAAGTCCGCCGGCGGGTCGCCCGCCACTGCGCCGACCGCCACCAGGCGGCCGTTGGGGTTCAGCTTCGCGAAGTACGACGGCAGGTCCGCGCCCGCGACGACGTCGATCACGATGTCGTAGCCCGAGCCTTCGCCGTCGCGGCCCAGCACCTCGGTGGCGCCGAGCTCGCGCAGGCGGGCGCCGCGCTCGGCGGACGACGTCGTGACCGCGATCGCGCCCGCTCCGGCGCGGGCGGCGAGCTGGACCGTCATGATCCCGATGCCACCGGCCGCGCCGCGGACGAGCACGGACTCGCCGGGTGCGAAGCGCGCGTGGCGCAGGCCGAAGTGGGCCACCATCCCGGAGCTGCCGAGCGTCACCGCGTCGACAGCGGACAGGGTTTCCGGCAGGGGCACCAACGTCGCCGCCGGGGCGACCGCCTGCTCCGCGTACCCGCCGCCCACCCCGGCGAACGCCCACACGCGCCGGCCCACCCAGGACGGGTCAACACCGTCGCCGACGGCCGTCACCGTGCCCGCCACCTCGCCGCCGAGGACGTGGCCCTCGGTGAAGCCGTACGCGGCGAGTGCGCCGCTCCTGACCAGGACGTCGACCCCGCCGACGCCGATCGCCTCGATGGTGACGAGCACCTGCCCGCCGCCCGGGCGCGGGTCCGGGAGGGTGACCACCGCGAGGCCGTCCGGGCCGCCGAACTCCTGTACCGCAATCGCTTTCACGCGGCGGACCGTAACGGACGGGGGCGTCCGGTTGGCTAAAGTGAGAGGGTGCCCGACCGGTTGCCTCACATCCTGCGTTCCGACGCCCGGGACAACCGCGCGCGCCTCCTCGAGGCGGCGCGCGAGGTGTTCGCCGTCGACGGCCTGGACGTGCCGATGCGCGAGATCGCCCGGCGCGCCGGGGTCGGGCCCGCCACGCTCTACCGGCGCTTCCCGACCAAGGAGGACCTGGTCACCGAGGCTTTCGCCGAGCAGATGCGCGCCTGTTACGCCATCGTCGACGACGGCCTGGCCGACCCGGACCCCGGGCGCGGCTTCCGCGAGGTGATCGAGCGGCTCTTCGAGCTCCACGCCCGCGACCGCGGCTTCACGTCGGCCTTCGTGGCGGCGTTCCCGCACGCGATGGACTTCGCCTCGGACCGCGCGCAGGGGGCGAAGTCCCTCGCGGAGCTGACCCACCGCGCGAAGGAAGCCGGCTACCTGCACCCCGACGTCGTCCCGGACGACGTCATTCTGGTGCTCACGGCCAACAGCGGCATCCACGCGTCGTCACCGGCCACCCGAGTCGCGGCTTCACGACGCTTCGCTGCGCTGGCGATCCGCGGCCTGCGGCGTCACCCGGAAGCCCGGGACGGTTGAACTCGCCGCGGGCTGGGCAGTAACCCGATCGTGTACCGCGGTTGAGACCAGCAGCCGCCCCCGCAACCGCACGGCCTCGCCCGCCCAGGGCGGCCGGCACCGCGGGCGGCCGTGACCGCGCAGGCTTCCCGCGTCTACGAGGAGGCCGTCGCATGCTCGACACCGCCACCAGCCCCAGCCCCCGCCACTTGGCCCCGGCGCATCCCGGCCCGACGACCGTCACGGTGACCACGACCTACGAGCACACCACGGTCGCCGTCACCGGCGAGATCGACCTGTCCAGCACCGAGCGGGTCCAGGACAGACTCCGGGACGAGCTGCGGTTCGACCCCGCCGCGCTGGTCATCGACCTCACCGGCGTCACCTTCTGCTCCTCCGGCGGCCTCGCCGTCCTGCTCGACACCGTCACCACCGCCCACGCCCGCGGGCTGCCGTGCGCGATCATCGCCACCCACCGCAGTGTGGTGCGCCCGATCCGGCTCCTGCGGCTCGACCGCGTGCTGCCGATCCACCCCGACCGCGCCGACGCCGAGACCTGGCTCTCGCTGCTGCCGCGGCTGCGCTGAACTCTCCTCACCTCTTTCGGTGAATCACCCCGCGGCAGGCGTGTTTTCCCCGCCCCGGGTTGGGGTAAAAAGCGGCATGGCACCTTCCACCACAGCGGGCCACGAGCCGGCCCTCCTCCCGGGCTGAGCGCCGATGGCCGACATCACGAGCCTGATCCTGGACGACCACGACTGGTTCCGTCGCCAGTTCGCCCGGCTCGACGACCTCACCGACGCCGCCGACCTGGCCGAGGTCTGGCAGCCCCTCGCCGACCTGCTCGACGTGCACGCCCGCGCGGAGGAGGAGATCTTCTACCCCCACCTGCTGCGCCGCGGCGACGACGCCGAAGCGGAGACGCTCGACGCGATCGGCGACCACAACGACATCCGCGACGGCGTGCACGAAGCCGCGCTGCACCCCGTCGGCAGCACGGCGTGGTTCGCCGCCGTGCGCAAGGCCCGGCTGGCCAACAGCGAGCACATGGCCGAAGAAGAGGACGAAGGGCTGGCCGACTTCCGCCGCCACGCCGACCCCGGTCTGCGCGAAGAGCTCGGCCGCAAGTTCACCGCCTTCAAGAAGCAGCACGAAGGCGCTCGCGACCTCGACGTCAGCGACATCGACCCGCAGGAGTACGTCGAGGAAGAGCGCGGCGACCGCCCGGCCGGCGACTCCCTCGGCATCGGCAGCCTCAAGGAGCAGGACTGACATGAACCACCTGATGCGCGCCCTCGCCCCGATCTCCGACGCGGGCTGGAAGGAGGTCGACGCCGAGGCCAAGGAGCGGCTGCAGACCCACCTGGCGGCCCGGCGCCTGGTCGACGTCGCCGGACCGCACGGCTGGGGTCACTCGGCCACCGACCTGGGCCGGACCACCACGCTCGCGTCGGCGTCGCTGACCGACGTCGACGACGGCGTCGTGGTGCGGCAGCGGCGGGTCCTGCCGCTCGCCGAGGTCCGGGTGCCGTTCACGGTGTCGCGCGCCGAGCTGGACGACGCCGAGCGCGGCGCCGACGACCTGGAGTTCGACGACCTCGACCGCGCGGCGAAGCAGATCGCGATGATCGAGAACCGCGCGGTCTTCCACGGCTGGTCCGCCGCCGGGATCACCGGCATCGCCGAGACGTGCCCGTACCCGGCGGCGCCGCTGGGCGACGAGCCCGAGGCCTACCCCGGCGGGGTCGCCCGCGCCGTCGACAAGCTCCGGCAGGCCGGCATCAAGGGCCCGTACGGCCTGGCCATCGGCCCGGCGGGGTACACGCGGATCGTGGAGAGCACCGAGCACGGCGGGCAGCTGGTGTTCGACCACATCCGCCGGGTCCTCGGCGGCGGCAAGGTGGTCCGCTCCCCCGGCCTGGACGGCGCCCTGGTCGTCAGCCTCGACGGCGGTGACTTCGTCCTCGAGCTGGGCCAGGACCTCGCGGTGGGCTACAGCCACCACGACGCCGAGAACGTGACGCTGTACCTGGAGGAGAGCTTCAGCTTCCGGGTCACCGAACCGGACGCGGCGATCTGCCTGACCCTCTGACGCTTCAGCGGAGCGCGGCGGTCACCGGGGCCGCGAGGGTGGTGGCGACGCGGGAAAGCAGCCCGAAGGCCGGGTTGGCGAGGCGTCGCTGCCACACGATCGGCTTCAGCGACACCCGCACCGCTTCGGCGGCGTAGGCGTTGAGGCCGCGCTCGTACTCGTGCACGGCGAGCGGGATCGTCGTGCGGCCCTTCACCGCGTCGGCCAGGTGGGTGGCCAGCAGGTCGGCGTCGCGGACGGCGGTGGCGGCCGCGCGGCCGCCGGTCGGGGGCATGGCGTGCACGGCGTCGCCGAGCGCGGTGACCGTGCCCGAGGCCCACGGCGTGAGGTGCGCACGCGGATCGCTTGTGTGGTAAGGAAAAGTACCCACCGTGCTCAACTCGGCGCCGGCGACGATCTCCCGCAGCACCGGTGACCACGCGTGCACCAGGCCGGCCGCGGCGCGCACGGCGGCCTCGGCGCCGATCTTGCGGACGTTCGGCAACCGGTCGAGCGGGACGTTGATCCCCCAGTAGACGACCGGCGACTCCGGGAACGCCGGCACGTCGACACACAGCTCCGGGTCGAGCATGGGGCCGGCTTCGGTGTCCTGCACCGTGATGAACGCGCTCGTCGAACCGGGGCCGAGGGCGAGGATCGAGCCGATGCGCAGCCGCTTCGGCAACTGCTCGCGGATCTCCGGGGTGAGCGGGCTGCGGCCGGCGACACCGCCGATGCCGACGGGCGTCGACGTGGGTTTGCCCGCCAGCGCCGTGGCCACCCGCGAGGTGGCGCCGTCCGCGCCGACGAGCAGGTCGCCGTGCTCGGTCGAGCCGTCGGCGAAGTGCGCGGTCACCGTGCCGTCGGGGTGGGTTTCGTGACGGACGAACTCGCTCTTCCAGTGGATCGCGTCATCGAGGCCGTGGGTGAGTAGCACGCGCAGCGGTAGGCGTTCGACGAAGAGCATCTCCTCCTCGAGCGGGATCGTCGCCTTGGCGAGCGGGCGCAGCCGGTGGTCGGCGAACGTGATCCCGCGGTGGGCCGCCCGGTTCGGCGAACTGGCCAGCAACGCTTGGTACGCCGCAGCCGGGAGGACTCTGCGCAGGACCCGGCACGCGGCGTCGTCGATGTGAAGCCGGTAACCGCCGGTCGCCTCGGCGCGGGGGTCGCGGTCGTGCACCGCGACGTCGATCCCGTGGGTGCGCAGGGCCTGGGCGAGGGTCAGGCCGCCGATGCCCGCGCCGATGATGATGACTCGCATGACTGTTCCTCACTGAGTACTGGTTGGTCAGACTTCACTATAATCAATATAGTCAGATCTACTCAATTGAGGCGACAGTGACCCCCGTCACGAGGGTTCTCGAAGATCAGCGGGTCAGCTGCCGGCCGAGGATCTCGGTCAGCCAGCTTTCGTACCGGTCGTCGGTCCAGCCGAGCCCGGTGGTGCCGCGGAAGTAGAGCTCCAGCGCGCTGAGCATCCACGCGTGCTCGACGGCTTCTTCGCGGGTGACGTTCGCGGGCAGCACGCCGGCTTCGTCCAGCGACGCGATGATCGGCACGAGCCACTCCCGCGCTTCGCGCTCACCGTGGTTCTTCAGCTCGACCACGGCGGGATCACTCGACGCGTTGACCGCCGCGGCCCACATGTCCCGGCCGTTCGAGTACAGCTTGCGGAGGAACGACGCGTACAGCCCGAGCTTGCGGTGCGGATCGGGCTCGGCCTGGATGCGCGCGCCCCACTCCTCGCGGTCCGCCTCCGCCTCCAGGCGGGCGATCAGCTCGCCGACGATCGCCGCCTTCGACCCGAAGGTCGCGTAGACCGTGGGCGTCGCGACCTTGGCGTGCTTGGCGATCATGGCGACGGTCGTCCCGGCGAACCCCTGCTGCGCGAACAGCTCCCGCGCGGCGTCGACGATCCGGGCCCGCGTCGCGACGGCCCGCTCCTCACGCAGCGGCGACTCGTACGCGCGCCGGGACGGGGAGGGGCCGGCCGGATCGCTCACGCCGCGAAGTTATCACTGCGGCCGGCTCTCTTCGATTCGATGGCGGCGGCCGGGCCCGGCGGCCATCCGGGTGAAAGCCAGCGCCGGCGATCAACCGGCGCCGGGGTGAGGAGTGAGGCAGACGGCGGCAGCAGCCGCCAGCTGCCTGACCACTCGTCGAGGAGTCGCACCCATGAAGCTCGCCTCAGCGCTGCGCACCCGGTTCGCCGCGGTTTCGCTGGCCACGATCACCGCCGCGGTCACGGTGACCGGGACCGCGGCCGCGGCCACCGAAGCCACCGGGTACGCGCGGTGCCCCGCGGCCAAGTTCTGCGTCTTCTCCGGCGTCAACGGCGGCGGCGTGATCGCCTACTTCACCAGCGGGGACGGCAACCTGGCCGACTCCTCCGGCCCGCAGGGGATGAACAACACCATCGAAAGCGTCTGGAACCGGCGCTCCGGCGAGGTCTGGTGCCTCTTCCCCGACGCCGGTTACAACGGCTCCGCCACCATCTACCCCTACGGCAACGGCACGAACCTCGACACCCCGGACCGGAACACGACGAGCTCGCTCGTCAAGTGCCTCTTCTAGCCTGCGTCAACCGGGGCGGGCCGAGCTAAGAGCGCCTCACCACGGCACGGTTTCGCCCCACCGGTCCAGGAACTCGAGCCCGGGCTTGCCCAGCCGGGACACCAGGACGTCCACCACGAGCGGGACGGTTTCCTCGAGCGTGAACGGCGCGTCCGGCCCGCCCAGGTCGGTGCGGATCCAGCCGGGCGCCATCAGGACGATCGCGCGTTCCGTCCCGGCCTGCCGGGCCGCGAAGCCGCGCATGAACATGTTCAGCGCCGCCTTGCTGCCGCGGTAGAGCTCGCGCAGCCCGGTGGTGTTGTTGGTGATGCTGCCCTGCCCCGACGACATCGCGCCGATCAGCCCGGCCGGCGTCACGAGGTCTTCGAGCGCTTCGATGACGCGCAACGGGCTGAGCGCGTTGGTCACCATCACCGCCACGAAGTCGTCGGTCGGCACCTCGCCGATCGGCGTCTCGACGTTGTTCGTGGTTCCCGCGTTGACGAAGAGCAGGTCGAGCTTCCGCGGCGACAGGCGTTCGTGCAGCGGCGGGAGCTGGGCCGGGTCGGTGACGTCGAGGTGCTCGATCGTGAGGCGGCCGCCGGAGCGGTCCGCGAGCTCGTGCAGGGGCGTCCGGGCGGCGGGGTCGCGGACCGTGCCGATGACGTCCCAGCCCCGGTCGAGCAGCTCCGCCACCAGCGCACAGCCGAGGCCGCGTGAGGCCCCGACGATCAGGGCGGTCTGTGGGAGTTCGTTCATGCTCGCAGTCTGCCTCCGGTGTTCGCCGGCTTGCTCGTCCGAGACGCCGGTTCGTAGGATCACCTCGATGACAGCGTCACAGACGAGCGAATCCGGCGAAGTAGCTCCCGAAGATGTGCGAATCATTCGTGCGCTGCAGGTCGCCCCGCGTGCCTCGTTCGCGGCGATCGCGGCCGTGCTCGGGGCAACCGAGGGTGCCGTCAGCCGTCGATATCGGCGGCTGCGCGCCGACGGTGTCGTGCGGGTCGCCGGCATCCTCAACCCGGGAGCGCTGGGGCAGAGCCGGTGGCTGGTGCGGCTGCGCTGCCGCCCGGGCAGCGTCACGGCGATCGCCGACGCGCTCACGAAACGCGAAGACGTCAGCTGGGTGACCCTCGGCGCCGCGGGTTCCGAGATCACCTGCGCGGTGCGCTCCCGCACGCCGGAGCAGCGTGAAGACCTGCTCGGGCACCGGCTCCCGCGCACGGCGGCGGTCCTCGACATCCACGCGGCCGCGATGCTGCGCCAGTTCGTCGGCGGGCGCGGGCACTACTGGGCCGCGCTGCGCGGCATCCTCACGCCCGCCCAGGAAGCCGCGCTGGGCACCGAAGGCAGCCCGTTTCCGGAGGTCCCGGTCGTCAGCCGCGAGCCGCTGGACCTCACGCCCGAGGACGAGAAGCTGCTCGACGTCCTCGCCGAGGACGGCCGCGCCAGCCTCGTCGACCTGGCCGACGCGGCCGGTCTCACGCCCGGGCGGGTGTCCCGCCGCCTCGAAACCCTGCTCCGGACCGGCGTGGTCCACATCGACGTCGAGCTCGCCGCCGCGGCGCTGGGCTATCGCGCCGGGGCGCTGCTCTGGCTGCGGGTGCACCCGTCGGCGGTCAAGAGCGTCGGGCGGACGCTCGCGCGGGAACCGGAAATCGCTTTTGCCGCCGCCATTTCCGGTCCGCACAACATCCACGCTGTCGCGCACTGCCACGATCTCGACGAGCTGTTCGAGTTCACCACCGACCGGGTCGGGTCGCTGCCGGGGTTGCAGAGCATGGAGATCTCCCCCGTGCTCCGGCAGCTCAAGCAGTCCGGCACCCTGCTGGCCGGCGACCGCCTCGCCGCGCGCTAACGAGCGTCTTCGAACCGCTGGTTGCCCAGCACGCCCAGCAGCTGCAGCTTCTCGAACGCCTCCGTGCGCGGAGCCGCGGTCAGCACCAGCAACGCCTGCGACTGGTCTTCGGTGAACAGCGCCTGGCAGTCCACTTCGATCTCGCCGACCTGGGGATGCACGAGCACCTTGTGGTCCTCGAAGCGCTTCGCGACCTCGTGCCGCTCCCACAGCGCCGCGAACTCCGCGCTCTCCCGCTTGAGCGCCCGGACCAGCTCCCCCGCCCGTGAGCTCGGGCCCATCGAGCCGTGCGCGGCGCGCAGGTTCGCCACCAGCGCGCGGCTCTGCCGGTCGCGGTCGTGCTCGGGGTAGATCAGCCGTTCCGCCGGCTCGGTGAACCAGCGGTAGATCTCGCTGCGCGCCAGTCCTTTGTGGTCGGTCCGGCCGCCGTAAAGCGCTTCGGCGAGGCGGTTCCGCACCAGGACCTCACCGAGGTTGGACAGGATCAGCGCGGGGGTGTCCGACAGCCGGTCGAGCACCCGCAGCAACGCCGGCGCGACGTGCGTGGCCGTCACCGCGGGCGAAGGAGCGTTGCGGCCGGCTACCACGAACAGGTAGTCCCGTTCGTCGTCGCGCAGCCGCAGCGCGCGGGCCAGCGCGGCCAGCGTCTGCTCGCTCGGCTGCGGCCCGCGTTGCTGTTCCAGGCGGGTGTAGTAGTCGGTCGACATCGCGGCCAGCGACGCGACCTCTTCCCGCCGCAGCCCGGCCGTCCGGCGGCGCGCCCCCGGCGGGAGGCCGACGTCTTCGGGCCGCAGCTGCTCACGGCGGCGACGCAGGAAGGCCGCCAGCTCCGCTCGATCCATGCTCCCCAGTATCCCGCCTTCCCGGCGGCCAGCCAGGGATCGCCGGTCCCCCGATAGCCGCTCTCTGGCGGCGCCGTCGCCGGTGGCCGAAGCTCAGGACATGGACATCACCGGAAACACCATCTTCATCCCCGGCGCCACCAGCGGCATCGGCCTGGCGCTCGCACTCGCCCTCCGGGAGCGCGGCAACACCGTGGTCGTCGGCGGCCGGCGCACCGACCGGCTGGAGACGATCGCCGCCGAGCACCCCGGCCTCGGCACCGCGGCGATCGACACCGCGGACGCGGCGAGCGTCGAGGCCGCCGCGAAGGACGTGCTCGCCCGCTACCCGGAGCTGAACGTGCTGGTCACCATGGCCGGCGTGATGCGGGCGGAGGACTGGCACCGGCCCGAGACGTTCCTGGAGTCGGCCGAGAACATCGTGACGACCAACGTCCTCGGCCCGATCCGCCTGATCGCGGCGTTCGTCGAGCACCTGCAGAGCCGGCCGGACGCCACCATCGTCACCGTCTCATCCGGACTGGCCTTCACCCCGCTGAAGGTCACCCCGAGCTACAACGCGTCCAAGGCGGCGATCCACATGCTCAGCGAGTCGCTGCGGCTGCAGCTGGCCGACACGTCGGTGAAGGTGCTCGAGCTCGTGCCGCCGTCGGTCCAGACGGACCTCATGCCCGGCCAGGCCGACAACGAGCACGCCATGCCGCTGGCCGAGTTCATCACCGAAGTGGTGACACTGCTGGAAACCCAGCCGGACGCGACCGAGATCCAGGTCGAGCGGGTCAAGTTCCTGCGGTACGGCGAGGCGCGTGGTGACTACGCCCAGGTGGTCGCGGCGTTGAACCAGACGGATCCCCACGGAAAGTGAGGCCCTGACCGGGGCCGTCAGCATCGCAGACCTCCGATCGAGGTCGCGCTCACGCGGCTCGCCTGCCTCGGCTCCCGAGGCGGGCGAGCCCAGGTGCCGGACGAGGATACGGCGTGGGCGCTGACCTTGGTCGGCGGGTTTGTTCACAGCAGCCAGCGAACGAGCTGGCAGGACGATTCGCGAGCACTGTCAGCACACAGGAGCGACCTCATGACGCCACCGACAATGACGCGTCGGCATCACGAAGCTCGGGATCCTTGCCGAACATCGCGCGGAATTTCTCCGGAGTGTTGATCTCCGCGACGCATTTCTTGACGTAGGCGGGCGTGTACAGGTAGTTCCGATGCGGTGCGCTGTAAATGCAGTACCTGGCGTCGGTCTTCTCAGGCGGCTCGCCCTCCAGCGGGCGAACGTTGTGCTTCTTGCGCATCGTGGTGAAGTGGACCTGGTTGAACTTGAACGGCAACTGATCCGCGATCGCGTGCATCGCCTGCGCCGGGAGTAATTCGTCCTTCAGCCCCACATCTCGCAGCTTCTCCGCGACCACGACGGTACCAGCCTTCGCCTGGTCTTGGATTCGCTCAAGATCCATCTCCGACAAGTCACCGGCTCGCACGAACGTGACCGCCAAGTCGGCCTCGGACGTCGGCCCCTTCACCGGAGTCAACCGGATCCGGTAGACGAACCGCTCATCGTCTCGGACCGACTGGTCGAGTGCGCCCTCGAAACTGGTGATGTAAGTCCTTGCTGCAGCAGGGACGCCACGACGCAGCTTCCGCTGCTCCTCCATGCCGGCAGGAGTGAACGACTGAACAAAGATCGGGAAGCGCAACTCGTCGGCAAGACTGTGCTCGGGACCGAATCGGCCTACCAACTCCGCCTCGAAGTTGATCACCAACGCGTGGGCGTGCGCAGCGGTAGCGACCATCAAGGCAGCCTCGAACCGATGTTCGATCTTGTTGCGCAACCCAATGAAGAACTCGACGTTCGCGCGCACCGGATCACCGTCGGAGAACTCGACCTTCAAGCAGTGCTGCAGTTCCCACGATCGTCGCTGGCCATCTTTGCCCTTGACGTATCGACCACGGCTGTCGCGGTGGAAGAAGTTGACACTTCTGCGCTCGAAGTCGGCGTGCAGAAGGTTCTGCCAGGCCAAGTGCATGTGAACAACGAAGTCCAAGTAGCTCCGCTTGTCGCCCGACCTGTTGTAGAAGTCGATCGCGACGCAAGCTTGGCGGCGAGCCTCCGTCAAGGTATGCCACCACCGCGGTCTCGGCGCCATGAACACCTCCCAATGTTCTTCGTATCAGCGTGCCGAGCAGTTTTGCCACCTGCAATGTCCGGTAATGACAATGGAATCCAAACGGATCAGTTTGTGATCTTCACAGCGCTACCGCTTGCCTACGCCGAGCTATCGCCCCGCGAGTGGGAGCACTAGCTGAAGGAGACGCGGCCCAGCAGCCGGTCCACCACCGCGGGCAGCGGCTGCTCGCCCGAGCCCTCCAGCCAGCGCAGGATGCCGGTGCGGGTGGCCGCCAGGAACGTCGCTGTCATGAGGCGGGCCAGCTCGTCGTCGACGCCGCGGGCGGTGAGGACGCCGGCCAGGTCGCGCTCCAGGGCGATCTGGTCGCTGGCCTGCTGCGCGAGCAGGGACGGGTGGCGGCGCAGCAGCCGCAGCTGGGCCACCCACTCCGGGTCGGGGACGGTCCGGTCCTGGTACAGCTCCCGGCTCGCCGCGCGCAGGGCCGTCCACGGCTGCTCGGCGGGCGGGCGGCCGGCGGCCAGCGCCACCAGCACCCGGGTGCGCTCGCGGTCGCCGTGCAGGATCGCGTCTTCCTTGTTCGCGAAGTAGTTCGAGAACGTCCGGCGGGACACCCCCACCTCGTCGGCGATGTCCTCGACCGTCACGGCGTCGAGCCCGCGCTCCATCGCCAGCCGCAGCGCCGCCTCGTGCAGCGACTGCCGGGTCGCCGCCTTCTTGCGGGTGCGCAGCGTGTCGACGGTGTCCATGCCGCCAGCCTAGCGACGGGAATACACTGCCCATTGCGCAAGTTTGCTCAGTGGGCAATAATTTACCCGGACGTGAAGGGGTGCTGTGAAAACCGAGAGAAACACGGCGGACGCGGCGATGCGGCACCGCGAGGTGCTGGAGTCGCTGTCCGGGCTGCTGCTCGCGCTGTTCGTGGCCATGATCAGCTCGACGGTCGTGTCGACGTCGCTGCCGCTGATCATCGGCTCGCTGAACGGCAGCCAGACGCAGTACACGTGGGTGGTCACGGCCACCCTGCTGGCGGCGACGGCCACCACGCCGATCTGGGGCAAGCTCGCCGACCTGTTCAACAAGAAGACGCTGGTCCAGGTCGCGATCGTGATCTTCGTGGCCGGGTCGATGATCAGCGGGTTCAGCCAGGACACCGGGCAGCTCATCGCCGCCCGCGCGTTCCAGGGCATCGGCGTCGGCGGCCTGCAGGCGCTGGTCCAGGTCGTGATCGCCGCGATCATCCCGCCGCGCGAACGCGGCCGGTACAACGGCTACCTCGGCGCCGTCATGGCGGTCGCCACCGTCGGCGGCCCGCTGCTCGGCGGGCTCATCGTGGACGTGCCGTGGCTCGGCTGGCGCTGGTGCTTCTTCGTCGGCGTGCCGATCGCGGTGATCGCGTTCGTCGTGCTGCAGCGCACCCTCAAGCTGCAGACCGTGCGGCGCGACGACGTTCAGGTCGACTACCTCGGCTCCGGCCTGATCGCCGCCGGCGTGAGCGTCCTGCTGATCTGGGTGTCCTTCGTCGGCAACTCGTTCGGCTGGCTTTCGTGGCAGACCGGCGTCATGGTGGCGGGCGGCGTGGTGCTGCTCGCGCTCGCCGTCCTGGTGGAGACGAAGGTGCGCGAACCCGTCGTGCCGCTGAAGATCGTCGTCCAGCGCACCCCGGCGCTGGCGATCATCGCGAGCCTCGCGGTCGGCATGGCCATGTTCGGCGGCGCGGTGTTCCTCGGCCAGTACTTCCAGATCGGCCGCGGGTACACCCCCACCGAAGCCGGCCTGCTGACCATGCCGCTGATGGCGGGGGTGCTCGTCTCCTCGACCGTCTCCGGGCGGCTGATCAGCCGCACCGGGAAGATCAAGCCCTACATCGTGGCCGGCACGATCATCCTGGTGCTCGGCTTCCTCGGGCTCGGCCTGGTCGACCACGCCTCACCGCTGTGGATCGTCGGGGTCGCGATGGCCGTCGTGGGCGTCGGTGTCGGCATGACCATGCAGAACCTCGTGCTGGCCGTGCAGAACGACGTCCCCCTGCGCGACCTCGGCGCGGCGAGCGCGACGGTGACCTTCTTCCGCTCGCTCGGCGGCACCATCGGCGTCTCGGTGCTGGGCGCCGTGCTCGCCAACCGGGTCACCGCCGACCTCTCGGCCGCCCTGCACGCGCCGGCGGGCCAGGCGTCGACGGGCAGCGTCAGCGCGCTCAACCTCAAGGCGCTGCCGCCCCAGGTGCAGACGGTCGTGCACACCGTGTACGGCGACGCGACCGCGCACATCTTCCTGATCTCCGCGGCGGTGGCGGTGGTCGGGGTGATCGCGGCGCTGCTGCTCAAGCCGATCACCCTGCGCACGACGATCGACCTGGAGCAGCCGGCCGGCGAGCCGGCGACGACCGAACCCGTCGCCCGGTAGGAGGTGGGTGGGGTGAGCGGCAGCGCGGCCGGGCTCAACGCCTTCGAGTCCACAGTGGAGCGTTTCGGCCCGCGCCGGGAGACCGCGGCGCGGGCCATCCTCGCCGGCGTCGACGGCTCCGACACTGCGATGCGCGCGGCGGCCTACGCCTTCGGCCTGACCCGCCGCCAGGGCGGCCGGCTGATCGTCGCCTTCATCGCCGGCCGCTCGGCCCTGACCACGCTCGGGCCGCCGATCGCGGCCGCGGCCGAACACGACACGACCCTGCAGCTCTACACCGAGCTGCGCGAGCAGATCCGCACCGGCGCCGAGGAGCTCGAGGTGCCGGTCACGCTGCTCAAGATGTTCGGCGACCCGTACACGGCGCTGCGCGACACCGCCGACCGCTGCCAGGTCGACACGGTGGTGGTCGGCGCGTCGCAGAAGGCGGGGCACCGCTTCGCGGGTTCGGTCGCGACCAAGCTCATCCGGGCGGGCCACTGGCCGGTGCTGGTCGTGCCCTGAGCCGGATTCGAGGCCGGGCACGCCGGTCTGCCGCGGCTGGTCGTGAGTGGTTTTTAGGGTTAGAACCCTAATTACCACTCACGACGAGCGGGGCCGGGCACCGTGGAGGTACGCCGCCAGCTCGGCGACCGTCGGGTGGTCGAACAGGGCCACCGCCGGGATGTCGCGGCCGGCCAGCGTCGTCAGGCGGGCGCGGACCTCCAGCGTGGTCAACGAGTCGAACCCCAGCTCGGGGAACGGCCGGTCGTCGGTGACCGCCCGCGGGTCCGGGTGGCCGAGCACCGCGGCCACCTCGACGCGCAGCAGCTCCCGCAGCTCGGCCTCCGACGGCTGGGCCGGCCAGCTGCGCTCCCCGGTCGCCGACGGCACGACTCCGCGGGCCGCCGGCGGGGTTTCCACGGCCACCGGGGTGAAGCGGACCGGGATCAGGACCGGCTCGGCCGACCCGAGCGCCGCGTCGAACAGCTCGAGGCCCTGCTCGGCGGTGAGCCCCGCGACGCCGGAAGCGTGGATCCGCTGCCGGGCGGTCGCGGAGATGCGGTCGCCGAGCCCGGTGCCGACGTCCCACAGGCCCCACGCCAGGGACAACGCCGGCAGGCCCGCCGCCCGCCGCCGGACGGCCAGCGCGTCCAGGAACCGGTTGGCGGCCGCGTAGTTGGCCTGGCCGGCCTTGCCGAACGTCCCGGCGATGGAGGAGAACAGCACGAACGCCGTCAGCGGCCGGTGCCGGGTCACCTCGTCCAGCACCACGGCGGCGTCCGCCTTCGGGCCGAGCACCGTGGCAAAGCGCTCTGGCGTCTGGGCGGTGAGGACACCGTCGTCGACCACGGCCGCGGAATGCACGACGGCGGTCAGCGGCGGGTCGCAGGTGTCCACGAGCCGGGACACCACGGCCCGGTCCGCGACGTCCGCGGCGACGATCCGGACGTCGGCGCCGAGCGCGGCCAGTTCGGCGCGCAGCTCTTCGGCGCCAGGCGCGGCCGGGCCGCGACGGCTCACCAGCAGCAGGTGCCGGACGTCGTGGCCGCGGACGAGATGGCGGGCCAGCAGTCCCCCGAGAGCGCCGGTGCCGCCGGTGACCAGCACCGTCCCGGCGGGGTCGATCTGCCGCGTGCCGGACGGCGTCGCGCGCGCGACCCGGAACACGTGCGGCACCCCGTCGCGGATCGCGATCTGCGGCTCCCGGCCGTCCCCGGCGAAGTCCGGGACCCGCTCGAGCGGGAAGCCGGGCTCGACGTCGACCATGGTCAGCCGGCCCGGGTACTCGGCGGCCGCGGAACAGCCGAGGCCCCAGACGGCCGCCGCGGCCGGGTCCGGCTCCGGGCCGGTGGCGTTGCGCGTGACCAGGGCCAGCCGCTCGGGCAGCCGCTCCTGGAGGAGCCGGAGGGCGGCCGTGGTCGCTTCACGCACATCACCCGTCGTGGCTTCGACGACGGCGAGCGGCTCCCGGGCGGCGACCGGCGACACCGGTGTCCACTTCGGACGGTAGAGCATCGTGTCACGCGGGTGCACCGGCCGGGTGAGCAGCGACGCCACCCGCGCGATCGGCTCACCATCCGTGTCGAACAGCTCGACGCGCAGCGCGCCGGAGTCGAGCACGCCGTGCACCCGGGCCCGGCGGGCGCCGGGGGTGTACAGCTCGACGCCACCCCACAGGAACGGCAGCCGCGGCTCGACGGCCGCGTCACCGGTGAGCGCCACGGCGTGCACGGCGGCGTCCAGCAGGATCGGGTGCAGCCCGAACCGGCCGGCGGCGCCCGGCGGGAGCTCGACGTCGGCGAACACCTCGCCTTCGCGCCGCCAAAGCCGTTTCACCGCCCGGAACGCGGGCCCGTAGGTGTGGAACCCGTACGCCTCGGTGACGTCGGCCTCCGTCGCGCCCGCCGGTGGCCACTCCCCTGTCCACGTGCCGGGCAACGGGCCGCGGGGCCGGATCCGGCCCGTCGCGTGGCGCCGCCAGTCCTTTTCGCTCCGCCGCCGGGCGTAGACGTCCAGCCGCGGCCCGTCGACGACCACCTGCAGGTGGGTGTCCTCGGTCGCGTCGAACGGCAGCGGCGCCTCCAGGGCGAGCTCCTCGACGGCCTCCCCCGCGTGCAACGCCAGCTCGACGAGCAGCGCGCCGGGGACCAGCGGGGTGCCGCCGACCGTGTGGTCGGCCAGCCAGGGGTGCACGCGCGGGTCGAGGGAACCACCGTGCACGACCCGCGGTGAGTCCGGGGCTTCCAGCGCCGGGCCGAGCAGCGCGTGTCCCGGCCCGGTGACGACCGGCGCCGAGGGCTCCAGCCAGTACCGCGTCCGCTGGAACGGGTAGGTGGGCACCGGCACGGTCCGGGCGCCGCTGCCGCGGAACACCGTCCGCCAGTCGATCGGGACGCCGGAAGTGTGCACCGCGCCCAGCGCGGCGAGCACCCCTTCGCCCGACAGAGTTGTGGTCACGGCGGGAAAATCCGCGAGCCGGCTGAGCACGGCCGCCGGGCCGAGCTCGAGGCCGGTGTCGGGCGCGGCGGTGGCGAGCGCGTCGGCGAACCGCACGGTCTCGCGCACGTGCCGCACCCAGTGCCCGGGCTCGAGGACGTCGGCCCGGGCGCCGGTCAGGCTCGACACGAACGGGATCTCGGCGCGTTCGTGGCGCACCGACGCGACGACGGCGGCGAACTCGCCGAGCATCGGGTCCATCAGCGGTGAGTGGAACGCGTGGCTGACCCGCAGGCGGGACCCGCCACCCAGCCGCTCGGCCACCGCCGTCGTCGCGGCCTCTCCGCCGGAGAGGACAACCGAACGCGGGCCGTTGACGGCGGCGATCGCGACGGACCCGGTGAGCAACGGCGTGACTTCGTCCTCGCTCGCGGCGACGGCGATCATGACACCGCCGCCCGGCAACGCCGCCATGAGCTGCCCGCGCGCGCTCACGAGGGTGGCCGCGTCGCGCAGCGACAGGATCCCGGCGACGTGGGCCGCGGCGATCTCGCCGACCGAGTGCCCCACGACGACATCCGGGCGGACACCCCACGACTCGAGCAGCCGGAACTGCGCGACCTCGAACGCGAACAGCGCGGCCTGGGCGTGGTCCGTGCGGTCCGGATCGGCGTCGGCCGGCTCCGCGCCGAGCGCGGCCCAGGCCGCGTCGAAGGCGTCGGCGAACACTGGGAAAGACCGGGCGAGCTCACGTCCCATGCCCGCCCGCTGGGCGCCCTGGCCGGAGAACAGGAACGCCAGCCGCGGCGCGCTCCGGACCGTGCGGCCGCGGACCCGTCCCTCGGCGACCGCTCGCAGCGCCTCACGGTCACCGGCGGGCACGAGCACGCGGTGCCCGGGCGCCAGACGGGTGGCCAGGGTGTAGGCGACGTCGAGGCTGTCCGGGACGTCCGCGAGCCCGGCGGCGACGGCGCGCAGCGAGGCCTCGTCGGCCGCGGCCAGCAGCCACGGCGCTGCCGGAAAGCCGTTGCGCGCCAACGGCTTTTCGGGTGGCGGTTCCTCCAGCAGGACGTGGGCGTTGGTGCCGCCGATCCCGAACGCCGACACCCCGGCCCGCCGCGGCCGGTCGCCGGCGGGCCACGGCCGCGCCCGGTCGAGCAGGGCGACGCTCCCGGCCGACCAGTCGATCCGCGGGCTCGGGTTGTCCGCGTACCGCGACGGCGGCAGCTGTTCGTGCTGCAGGGCCAGCACCATCTTCAGCACCCCGGCGACACCGGCGGCGGCCTGGGTGTGGCCGAGGTTGGACTTCACCGAACCGAGCCACAGCGGCCGGTCGCGGTCCCGGCCGTACGCCGCGATCAAGGCTTCCGCCTCGATCGGGTCACCCAGCGGGGTCGCCGTCCCGTGGCCTTCGACGGCGTCGACGTCCGCGGGCGCCAGTCCCGCGTCGGCGAGCGCCGAGGCGACCACCGCGCGCTGCGCCCGCCCGCTCGGCGCGGTCAGCCCGTTCGACGCGCCGTCGGAGTTGACGGCCGATCCCCGCAGCACCGCCAGGACGGGGTGCCCGAGCCGGCGTGCGTCCGAAAGCCGTTCCAGCAGCACGACTCCGGCGCCTTCGGCCCACGCGGTGCCGTCGGCGTCGGCGGCGTAGGGCCGGCAGCGGCCGTCCGGGGACAGCCCGCGCTGGCGGCTGAACGCGAGGAACGTCCGCGGGGTCGCCATCACCGTCGCGCCACCGGCGACGGCGAGCGAGCACTCCCCCGCGCGCAGGGCCTGGGCCGCCAGGTGCAGGGCCACCAGCGACGACGAGCACGCCGTGTCGACGGTGAGCGTCGGCCCGGTCAGCCCGAAGGTGTAGGCGATCCGGCCGGACGCGACCGCGTGCGACGAGCCGATGCCCAGCCAGGCTTCGAGCTCGTGCGAGTCGAACCGGCTCGCGTAGTCCTCGTTCATGACCCCGACGTACACACCCGTGTTGCTGCCCCGGAGCGCCGCGCGGTCGAGGCCGGCGCGTTCGAACAGCTCCCACGTGGTTTCGAGCAGCAGCCGCTGCTGCGGGTCCGTGGCCAGGGCCTCCCGCGGGGAGATGCCGAACAGCCCGGCGTCGAAGTCCCCGGCGTCGTAGAGGAACCCGCCGCGGCGGGTGACCGAGGTGCCGAGCCGGTCGGGGTCCGGGTCGTGCAGCGCCTCGACGTCCCAGCCGCGGTCGGCGGGGAACTCCCCGGTCGCGTCGACGCCGTCGCGGACCAGCCGCCAGAGGTCCTCCGGGGACCGCACCCCGCCGGGGAACCGGCACGCCATCGAGACGACGGCGATCGGTTCCGCCGCCGGGGTCACCGCGGTCACCGGGGCCGCGGACCGCGCGCCCGACGTCAGCCGCGTGAGCTCCGCGATCACCTCGCCCGGCGTCGGGAAGTCGTAGATCAGCGACGCCGGCAGCGACACACCCGCGAACTCGGTGAGCCGGTGCCGCAGCTGCACCCCGGCCAGCGACGAGAGCCCGAGGTCGGTGAACGGCCGGTCGCGCCAGCCGTCCCCGCCGTCGTGCCCGCACAGCGCCACGACTTCCGCGCGCACGACGTCCGCGAGATCTCCTTGCGGCGAAAGGGTTTCCGGAGCTGCCAGGATCCCGCGTCGCGGTTTACCCGACGCCGTCCGCGGAATCGTGTCGACCCGGTGGAACGCCACCGGGACCTTGTACAGCGACAGGCGTTCCAGGCACAGCCGCCGCAGCTGCGCCGGATCGACGGTGTCGCCGGCCGGCACGACAAACGCGATCGGGACCTCGCCGACCACCTCGTCCGGCCGGCTGCCGACGAGCACGTCCCGCACGGACGGCGACTCGGCCAGCACGGCCTCCACCTCGGCCGGGTGCACGTTCTGGCCGCCGCAGACGATCACGTCGTCGACCCGGCCCTGGAGCACGACCCTGCCGTCCTCGAGGCGGCCCGCGTCGCCGGTGCGGTACCAGCCGTCTTCGAACGGTGAGCCGGCCTGCCCGTGGTAACCCAGCATCAAACCCGGGCCACGAAAGAGGATCTCTCCGCTTTCGACACGGATCTCGTTGCCCGGCAACGGGACCAGCCCGGCCTCTCCGGGCACCTCGACGGCGATCTTGCCGCCGGTCTCGGTGGCGCCGTAGCCGTTCAGCAGCGGCACGCCGAACAGGTCGCGCACGGCGGCCCGCGCGGCCGGGCCACACGGCGCGCCCGAGGTCAGGCACAGGCGCGGCGGGACCACCGCGCCGCGGATCTCCTGCCGCAGCCCCGCGTACGTGGCGGGAACGCCGGCGAGCACACAGCCGGGGTGCTCGGCCAGCAGCTCGGCCGAACACCGGCCGGCGAAGCGGGTGTGCGCGCCGGTGGCGATCGTCCCGAGCACCGCCAGCGACAGCGCGTAGGCGTGGTGCACCGGGAGCGGCCACAGCACGGTGTCGTCCCGGCTCAGGCCGAACATCGGGACGTAGGCCGCGGCGGTGGACCACAGCATCGACCGTTGGGTGGTCAGCACGCCTTTCGGGCGGCCGGTGGTGCCGGAGGTGTAGAGCAGCCACGCCGGCTCGTCGAGCCCGAGGTCGTCGCGCGGCGCCCCGGACGCCGAGGGCGGGTCTTCGACGAACAGCACCCGCAAGTGCGGCCGGCTCGCGACGAGCCGGCGCGCCAGGTCCGCGTGCCGCGCCTCGGTGACCAGCAGGACCGCACCCGAGTCGTCGGCGACGGCGGCGAGCTCCGCCTCGGTGGCCCGGACGCTCACCGGGACCCCGACGGCGGCCGCGCGCACGGTGGCCAGCAGGAACTCGACGAACTCGACCCGGCCGCCGACGTGCAGCAGCACCCGGTCCCCGCGGGCCACGCCGAGCGCGGCGGCGAGCCGTCCGCTCGTTTCGGCCAGCTCCCCGTGCGTCACCGCACGCGTGCCGTCGGAAAACGCCGGCCGGTCGTCACGCCGTCCTGCGAGCAGAACCGGCAACGGCCGCACGAGATCGTGCTGAACCTCCCCCATGGACGCCACGATAGCGACGTCGGGGCCCTACTGTCTTTGCAGGCATATGTACGAAAATTTCTGAAAAATGTATGACTATTGCCACTCTTTGTCTCAGAGCCTACAGTTCCGGCATGGCGATCTCGCGCAGGACGTTGCTCGGTTCAGCCGCCGCCGCTTCGGCCTGGGGAGCGCTTTCCCTCGCCGGGGCCCGCACCGCCGCCGCGGCGAGCCCGCCGGGCGACGTCGTCGGCAAGATCACCGTCGGGTACCAGGGCTGGTTCGCCTGCGCCGGCGACGGCGCGCCGATCAACGGCTGGTGGCACTGGGGCCAGGACTGGGGGCGGACGCCGTCGCCGTCCAACAACGTCATCAAGGCCTGGCCGGACATGCGCGAGTACACCCGCACGTACCAGACCGCGTACGCCAACCTCGGCAACGGCCAGCCGGCGACGCTGTTCTCCTCCTACGACCAGCAGACCGTGGACACGCACTTCCTGTGGATGCAGCAGAACGGCTGCGACACCGCCGCGCTGCAGCGCTTCAACCCCAACAGCAGCGAAGGCCCGACCCGCGACGCGATGGCCGCCAAGGTCCGCAGCGCCGCCGAGGCGCACGGGCGGAAGTTCTACATCATGTACGACGCGACCGGCTGGGCGAACATGCAGCCGGAGATGAAGGCGGACTGGACGGCGAAGATGGCCGCGCACACGGCGTCGCCGGCCTACGCGCGCCAGAACGGCAAGCCGGTCGTCTGCATCTGGGGGTTCGGGTACAACGACGGCAACCACCCGTGGGACGCGGGCACCTGCCTCGACGTCGTGAACTGGTTCAAGGGCCAGGGGTGTTACGTCATCGGCGGCGTGCCCCGCGAATGGCGGACCAGCGACGGCGGTTCGCGGCCCGGCTTCGGCGACGTCTACCGCTCCTTCAACATGATCTCGCCGTGGATGGTGGGCGCGGTGAGCGACGTCGCGGGCGCCGACTGGATGTACCAGAACCTCACCGTGCCGGACCAGGCCGACTGCACCGCCCACGGCATCGACTACCAGCCGTGCGTGCTGCCAGGCGACGTCTCCGGGCGGCAACGCGCCCACGGTGACTTCATGTGGCGCCAGTTCTACAACATGGTGCGCGCCGGGGTGCAGGGCATCTACATCTCGATGTTCGACGAATACGGCGAGGGCAACCAGATCGCGAAGACCGCCGAAAACGCGTCCATGTCCCCCGTCGGAGCCGGGCTGCTCGCCCTCGACGAGGACGGAACGGCGTGCTCGTCGGACTACTACCTGCGGCTGACCGCGGACGGCGGCCGCATGCTCAAGGGCCAGCTCCCGCTGACGGCGACCCGCCCGACGTCACCGACGCTGACCACGGGCGGCTCGACCGACCTGGCCCGCGGCCACGCGACGGCCGAGAGCAGCCACACCCAGAACTACGGATCGGGCAACGCCGTCGACGGAAACCCGGACAGCTACTGGGAAAGCGCGAACAACGCGTTCCCGCAGTGGCTCCAGGTCGACCTCGGCGCGGCGGCTTCGGTGACGCGAGTGGTGGTGGCGGTGCCGCCGTCGAGCGCGTGGGGTGCTCGGACGCAGACGCTGACCCTCTCCGGCTCCACCGACGGCGGCTCGTTCACGACGCTGGTTCCGTCGGCGGGGTACGTGTTCGACCCGGCTCGCGGGAACAGCGTCACTCTCAGTGTTCCGGCTGGCAGTGCGCGTTTTCTGCGGCTGACCTGCACCGGCAACACCGGGTGGCCGGCGGGTCAGATCGCCCGGTTCGAGGTCTACCGCTGAGATGACCTGCGGCTCGGGCGGGTCGCGGGCCACACTGGAGGTGCCCGCCACCCGGCCGAC
The DNA here is from genome assembly GCF_055582965.1 of Amycolatopsis sp. NPDC104863. NCBI lineage: Bacteria > Bacillati > Actinomycetota > Actinomycetes > Pseudonocardiales > Pseudonocardiaceae > Amycolatopsis > Amycolatopsis sp. NPDC104863. Next base: position 163,239 of record NZ_JBVJOW010000001.1, on the reverse strand, counting down.
GAGGGGACCCCCGCATGGCATCCGACGACGTCGAAGCCTTCGACTCCGTGCTCGACGCGATCGGCGAGACGCCGTTGATCCGGCTCGCGCGAGTCGCGCCGGTGGACGGGCCGCGGATCTACGTCAAAGCCGAGTTCCTCAACCCGGGCGGGAGCGTCAAGGACCGGGCCGCGCTCTCCATGGTGCTCGACGCCGAACGGTCCGGCGCGCTGCGGCCCGGCGGGCTCATCGTCGAGGGCACGTCGGGCAACACCGGGATCGGGCTCGCGATCGTGGCCGCGCAGCGCGGGTACCGGCTGACCGTCGTCGTGCCGGACAAGACCAGCCGGGAGAAGACGGCCATCCTGCGGGCCTACGGCGCCGAGGTCGTCGTCACCGAGGGCGCCGTGGCGCTCGAAGACCCGGCCCACGTCCGGCGGACGGCCCGGCGCCTCGCCGAGGAGAACGACGGCTGGCTCGCCGACCAGTACGACAACCCGGCCAACCCCGCCGCCCACGAGACGACCACCGGGCCGGAGATCTGGCGGCAGACCCGCGGGCGGCTCACCCACTTCGTCGCCGGGATCGGCACCGGCGGCACGATCACCGGCGCCGGCGCGCACCTCAAGCGGGTCAGCGACGGCCGGGTGCGGGTGATCGGCGCCGACCCCGACCATTCGGTGTACTCCGGCGGGGACGGTAGCCCGTACGTGGTCGAGGCCATCGGCCACTACCGGCACCCCGACACCGCCGAGGACGTCTGGCCCCGCTCCTACGACCCCGGTGTCCTCGACCGGGTCGAAGCCGTCAGCGACCGCGAGTCCGTGCTCGTCACCCGACGCCTCGCGCGCGAAGAAGGGCTGCTGCTCGGGGCGTCGGCGGGCACCGCGGTCGCCGCCGCGCTGCGTGTCGCGCGTGACCTCGGGCCGGACGACCTGGTCGTCGTGGTGGTGCCCGACTCCGGCCGGTCGTACCTGTCCAAGTACTTCGACGACGAATGGCTCGGGCACCTCGGCTTCCCGACCGGCGTCGAGGTGGGCGAGGAGCCCGTGCCGGCCGCCGTGCCCGGCCTGGCCGGGACGGCGTCGGTCGGTGAGGCGCTCGCCCTGGCCGACCACCACCCCGAGGCCTCGTTCTGGCCCGTCGGCCCGGCTCGCCCCGGGGCCTCGGGACCGCCGTCGTACGCCGAGGTGACCGGCGCGCTCGACGTCCCGGCGCTACGGCAGCTGGTGGCCGACGGCGTGGCGAAGCCGGACGAGCCGATCTCCGGGTACGTCACGGGCCCGCTGCCCGCGGTGGGCGTCGGCGAGCAGCACACGGCGGAGCGGCACGAGCACGCCTGGGTCCTCGTGGACGGACGGGTGGCCGGGATCGTCCACAAGGGACAGGCTCAGCCCGGTTCCTGACCCGCGCTCAGCGCTTCGACGGCCGTGTCCACATCGGACAAGGTGCTCCAGCGGCCGAGGGACAGCCGGACCGCGCTCAGCGCCCGGTCGGCGTCGAGGCCCATCGCGGTGAGCACCGGCGACGGGCGGTGGACGCCGCTGTGGCACGCCGAGCCGGTGGAGGCGGCCAGCGCCGGTGCGTTCTCGAGCACGCGGTGGCCCCGGGTCCCGTCGATGCTGACGTTGAGCGTGTTCGGCAGCCTCCGCTCGGCGGAGCCGTTGAGGTGGACCCGGCCCGGCAGGGCCGCGGCCAGCCGCCGGTGCAGGTCGTCCCGCAGGCCCGCGATGCGCCGGGCGCCGCCGGCCGCGAGGTCGTCGGCGGCCAGCCGGGCGGCGGTCCCGAGCGCCACGGCCAGCGCGACGTTCTCGGTGCCCGCCCGCAGCCCGCGCTCCTGCCCGCCGCCGTAGACGACCGGCTCGAGCGCCACGCCTTCCCGCACGTACAGGGCGGCCGCCCCGCGCGGCGCGTACATCTTGTGCCCGACGACGGTGAGCAGGTCGACCGCCCACCGGCCGACGTCGACGGGGATCTTCCCGCACGCCTGGGCGGCGTCGCAGTGCACAACCGCGCCGTGCCGGTGGGCGAGCGCGGCCAGCTCGGGGATCGGCTGGAGCACGCCGGTCTCGTTGTTGGCGGCCATGATCGACACGACCGCGGGCTCGCCGTCCCGCAGCGCCGCTTCCAGCGCCTCGGGGGCGACCAGCCCGTCGTGGTCGACGGGAAGCACGGTGACCCGGACGCCGTGCAGCCGTTCGAGCGCGCGGGCGGTCTCCAGCACGGCCGGGTGTTCGGTCGCCTGGACGACCAGGTGCGCGCGGGGGTCACCGGCGGCGAGCACCGCGCCCCGCAGCGCCAGCAGGTTCGCCTCCGACCCGGACGCGGTGAACACGATCTCCCCCGGCCGCGCCCCGATCAGCGCGGCGACCTGCGCCCGGGCGGCGGCCAGCGCGCGCCGCGGCTCGACGGCGAACGGGTGGTCGCTGGAGGGATTGCCGAAGAAGCCCGCCCAGTACGGCGAAGCCGCCTGGCCGACCCGGGGGTCGACCGGCGTCGTGGCGTTGTAGTCGAGGTAGACCGGCCCGGCGGCCAGGCCCGGCGGGAACCCGGCGAGCAGGGCGGTCGCACTCTCGTCCACACGAACTCCTCCCGGCGGTCAGGCCGCCAGGCTACGCCGGACGCGGTTTCGGGCCGCAGCGCTTACGATTCCCCGATGAGCGACCTCTGGCACCAGCCGCTGCGCCACGTCCGCGGGGCGGACCTGACCGGCGAGACGAACCAGACGACCGGGATGACCCGGCTCGAGGCGATCTCCGGCAAGACCGTCGGGTCGTCGAAGGTCTGGATGGGCGAGACGCACGTCGCGCCGGTGACCAACTCGGGCGACCACCACCACGGCGAGGCCGAGACCGCGATCTACGTCAAGTCCGGGCACCCGGTGTTCGTCTTCGCCGACGGTGACGAAGAGGTCCGCATCGAGACCGGCCCCGGCGACTACATCTTCGTGCCGCCGTACGTGCCGCACCGCGAGGAGAACCCGACGGACGAGGAAGCCGTCGTGATCATCGCGCGCAGCAGCCAGGAGGGCATCGTGGTCAACCTGCCGAGCCTCTGGTCGCCGGTCGAGGTGCCCGGGGACTGACTCGTCCACTGTGGACGCGCCGGGAGGGACGAGCCAGTCCGCGGGCCGGGCCGGTCAGGCCGGGTTGTCGAGCGTCAACGCCGTGCAGCGGATGCCACCGCCGCCCTTGCGCAGCTCGGTCGTGTCGAGCTCCACCACCGTCAGGCCCAGCGCGCGCAGGTCCGCCGCCAGGTGCGGCGCGCCCGTGGTCATCGTGACCGTGCGGCCGTCGCTGATGAGGTTGAGCGCGAACCGCGCCGCTTCCGCCGGGCGGACCTCGATCAGCTCCAGGCCGAGCCCACGCAGCGTCCGCAGGCTGGGCCGGTCCAGGGCTTCGGGGTTGTAGGCCAGGGTGCGGCCCGGGTGGATCACCGCGACCGCCAGGTCGAGGTCGTACCACCGGGCGCTCGTGGTGCGCAGCGCGACGACCTCGTACCCGAGGTGCCGGGCCAGGACGCGGTGGGCCCGGACGTCGGTGCGCTGGCCGTGCGCGGCCAGGAGCAGGTCCCCGCACGCCAGGGCGTCACCCTGGCCGCTGAACGCGTACGGCGTGTCGGCGACGTCGAACCCGTTGGCCTCCAACCAGACGCGGTGGTGCGGGGTCTCCGCGGCGCGTTCCGGCGGGAGGGTGGCGAGCACGGCCCGGTCACCGCGCACGGCGGCCGCGTTCGCCGTGTACGTCATGTCGGGGCAGGCCGGGTCGGCCTCGACGAACTCGACCGTGCGGCCCGCGGCGAGGTGCGCGGCGACGATGCCGTCGTGCTCGGCCGCCGCGGCCGCCGGGTCCGGCTGGACGTCGGCGTGCATGTAGGGGTTGATCTCGTAGTCGATGCGGAAGTGCTGCGCCGAACACATCAGCAGCCTGCGGTGGGACTGTTTTTCCCGGGTGGCGGCGGCCGGTGCGGTGACGGCGGGAACGGTGCTGGTCATCGTGGCTCTTTCGTCGGGCGGGCGGGACGGAGGGCGGGCCCCGCCGGCGGGGCCCGGCCGGTCCCGGGCTCCACCGCCGCACCGAGTCCGGGCGCACGGCACTGGGCGTCCGGAGCCGACCGGGCGGCCCCGGCGAACGCGACGCCGGTCAGCCCAGGCCGCGGAGCCGGAACAGTTCGATGGTCAGCAGGTAGTCCGTGGTGGAGCGGGCTTCGTCGAGCCGCTGGCCGATGCTGCTCGACCGGTTGAGCGCGCCGGCGGCCCGCCGGGCCTGACCCAGGACGCGCGAGACCTTGGTGATCATGGTTCCTTCCTTTCGTGGACTTCCCGGCCGCATTCCGCTCGGGGGGCCGGGTGTTCTCAGAGTGGCGTTCGCGGGCCCCGCTCGTCTGGCCAGATCCGGACAGCTCGGCGGGCGCGGCGGAAACAATGGCTGACAACACGTGTTCGATCCTGTGGAGGTGTGGCGTTTCCGGAACACGGAAACGAAGGGCGGGCGAATTCAGCGGGTCGCGTTCAGGAAACCGATGACCACGGCACCCCACCAGCAGATCTGCGAAACCGCCGTGGTGACGGCGCCGCGGACGAGCAGCCGGGTTCCCGGGGTGCCGGTGACGCCGGCCATCCGACGGCCCAGCACGGCCGTGTGCACGCCGTTGACGGTGAGCCCGAGCACCAGCCCGAGCTTCAGCAAAGTGGCCGGGGAACGCAGGTCCGGCTGGAGCAGGACACCGCTCGCGACGAGCCCGGTCAGCCCGGACCACACGAGCAGGTGCAGCTGCGAAGTGCTGCGCACCGCCTCGGCGAACGTCACGCGGCGGAACAGCCAGAGAGCGAAGAAGTAGTCCGCCACCAGAACCGCGCCGAGCCCGAGGACGAGGGACGCGAGATGGGCGAACAACGCGATTTCGTGCCAGCGGGGACCGGGGTCCACGTGGGCCGAGAGCCAGATCGCCACGGCGAGCAACGCGGTCGCGGCGGCCGCCACCAGATAGGTCGAGCAGTTCCGGATCCGTTGCCAGGCCAGGCTTCCGCGTACCGGCGGGCCGGCCGCGACGAGCCGTTCGGGTTCGGTGACACGTACCGGAATCCGGTCCTCGAGCATGGCCATGTCCTTCCGGAAGAGAACCGCAGGGGGGTTCGGCGAACGGATCGCGCGGCGCCGTTCTTTCTTCCGGTATTACAGGTCATCGCGGGCCTTGGTGGCGACCCTTGGCCACGGAGGACAATTAACGCGATTCTTGCGGCGGCAAAAGGGGGAACGGAAGGATGGGCGGCAGGCACCTTTGCCCGGCCGCCCCCGCCCCCTTGTGGTCAGGCCGCCGGCGCGGAGCCGGCGACGGTGAGCTCGTGGTCCACGGTTTCGGCCGGTCCCAGCACGAACGCCCGCACCAGTGGTGAGAGCAGCCGTTCGTCGGCCCCGTGGTGCCAGTGGGCGAGCAGGCCGGCGTCGGCTATCTCCTCCACCAGCTGCTCGTCGCGTTCGGTCGCGACGGCGATCCGGTCCCCCGCCGGCGACCGGGCGAGCCGGCACAGCATCACGCGGGCGGCCGGGCTCAGCGTGCGGTACGCCGACCGCAGCGTCTCGAGCACCGACAGGTCGCCGATGCTCAGCCAGTCCAGCGCCTGCCCGTGGTCGCACCACTGCTCGACCACGCCCCGCAGGGTCAGGTGCGGGCGGGAGGCCATCTTGCGCAGCGCGATGTCCAGCGCCAGCGGCAGGTCGCCGCAGAACTCGGCGAGCCGGTCGCGCTCCGCGCCGCCGGCGAGGGCGAAGTGCGGCACCGCGGCGGTGATCATGGCGATCGAGTCACCGCGGGAGAGCGGGGCGAGCTGCAGGCGCCGGACGTCCCTCAGGCCCAGGAGCCGGTTGCGGCTGACCAGCAGGGTCGTGCTGGTCGCGGTCTCCGCGAGCAGCGGCCGCACCTGGCACTCGTCCTTGACGTTGTCGAGGAGGACGAGCAACCGCCGTTCCGCCAGCAGTGTGCGATACAGACCGGCGCGGTGGTCGAAGCTCCCTCCCAGCTGTTCGTCGGGTACCCCCAGTGCCCGGAGCAGTCCGTCGAGGACGTCGGCCAGTGCCGGCGCCGGCGGCGCCGCTCCCCCGTGCCGGGGGCCGCCCAGGTCGGCGTAGAGCTGCCCGTCGGCCCGTTCGGCGGCGGCCGCGTGGGCGTAGTGCAGGGCCAGGTCGCTCTTCCCCACCCCGGCCGGCCCGCTGATGACCACGGGGGTGTCCCCCGGAGTCCTCAGCCAGGCCAGCTCCGCCGCCCGGCCGGTGAACCCCCGCGGCCGCTGGGGCAGCTGCGCCGGGTGGGGCAGGTCGCCCCCGCGCCAGCGCAGCCACGGCTGTCTTTCCTTCCGCCCTCTCGAGGAGGGCTCCGGATAGCTTCCCGTCGCGGCGTACCAGTGTTGCCGCCAGGTCTGCTCGTCTCCGCCGCACGCCGCGACGAACGCCAGCGCGACCTGCAGCGACGGCATGCGGTTGCCGCTCGCCGCGCTCGAGAGAACAGACGATGAGAACATCGCGGATCGTGCCATTTCACGATATGTCGGATTTCCCGCTTGTGCGCGCAAGGCCCTCAGTTCCTGTGCGAATTGGCTTGCGACACCACCTGCTGCGTTGACCGGCTTTTCGGGTCTGCCCATGACGTTTCCTTCCCCTAACTCACTTAGCGTCTCCGAATCGATGTCCGGTCTCTACCGCCGTTCGGGGGTCACGTTAGGCTTTTCGTGTGAACGACTTGCACGCAGAGTTAAGACGTTGCCAGTTTCATGCTTCTTTAAAGCGCAACAATTGCCTCTTGGGGCGGCCGAATTTACGTCCGAATGGTTGCGGTGAACGGAGACCATCCGGGTCACCGGCCGCCGGGTGAGCCCGAACGGCCGATGACCCGGTTACTCCATCAGGGAACCGGGCCTTGCTCAGGCCGTGACAACCCGCGTACGCGACGCTGTCATGCCGAGGAACGCGCAGAGGGCGGCGACGATCCCGAGCGCTCCGCACAACCACCACACGCCGTTACCCAGCGCAACCCACGCGGTGACCCCGAACAGCGGACCCAGCGCCATTCCCAATCCAAAAGTGGCCTGGTGGGCACTGATGTACCGCGCTTTCACCGCGGCGGGAAAGGACGACGGGTAAGCGAACATCGTCGGGCCGTTGACCATGATCCCGAAGACGAAGACGATCGTGCACGCCACCAGCGCCACGGCCGAGCCGCCGCTGATCCCGAAGCCGGCGACCCCGAGGCCCATCAGCGCGGTGCCCGCGGTCGCGGCGACGTAGCCCGGCCAGCGCGTGACGTAGGCGGTGATCTTCAGCTCGCACAGGATCAGCACCACCGACGCGGTGACGAGCACCGCGCTGTACAGCCCGGTCGAGTGCCCCTCGGCGCTGATCTTCAACGGCAGGGCGACGGTGTACTGGACGTAGATGATCGACCCGAGCAGGACCGAGGCCAGGAAGAACCCGAACCGCCCGTCCCGCAACAAGGTGGCGTACGCGCGGCGCGTTCCGCTCGACCGGCGTTCACCCGGCTCCACGACCTCCCGCTCGATCTTGACCGAGGGCAGCAACCGGACCGCCATCAGCCCGTAGACGACGGCGGTGGCCGCGTCGAACCACAGCAGCAGGTTCCAGTCGACGAGGATGAGCGCCGCGGCGACCAGCGGACTGAGCGCCGCCCCCAGGTTGAGCGCGATCCGCATCATGGAGAATGCCATCACGCGGTCGTCGGCGGGCATCATCTCACTGAGCAGGATGGCCGCGGCGGGGCGATAGCTCTGGGTCGCGAGGCCGGCCAGCAGCAGGCCGGCGATCAGCAGGCCTAACAGCGCCGGGCGGCTGAACAGCGGCACCAGCGCGAGGACGACGGCCGACCCGACCATGGCCGTCGTGATGGTGGCGCGGGGGCCGACGCGGTGGACCAGCTCGCCGCCGACGAGCCCGCCGAGGATCGAGCCGACGCTGTAGGCGGCGATGACCACCCCGGCCTGGCCCGCGGAGAAGCCGCGGACGGTCAGGTACAGCACCATGAAGGTCTGCACGAACGCGCCGAGCTGGTTGACCAGCACCCCGGCGAGGAGGTAGCGGACCGGCGTGGGGGTGCGGCGGAGGACCGCCAGCACACCGGCGGGTTTGTTGATGGTCTCGGTCACGGCCGTGCCTCCAGGGCTAGCGGATGGGTTGTGCCGCACCGATTCGGCTTCACCGGAGTGCGGACGTGCCCATTCCAGCCGCCGCGGGAGTTGACCGGGAGACTTGTCTGTACCGGAAAATCAAACTCAGCCCGCTCCGAGTTGCGAGTTCACCCGAAACGTGTAGGTAATACCGCGGAATCCGCCGTGCATGCGACCGGCCGGACGCAGCGGTTGCTGCATCCGGCCGTGGGTCGCGCGGGAGGCCCGGGTCAGAGGGCGACGACGAGCTCGTGGTCGATCTCGACGAACTCGACGATCAGGTCGGCGAACTGGCCGGCGATCAGCTTCTGGTAGGCCGAAGAGCCGGTGTGGGCGTCGTAGGCGGCCTGGTCCACGAAGTGCTCGACGAACAGCAGGTAGTCGGTCTTGGCGGGGTCGCGGTACACGCGGAAGGAGACGGTGCCCTCTTCCTGACCGGGCCCCAGCGGCGCGAACTCCTCCACGAGCTTCTCGGCCTCGGCCTGCTTGCCCGGCTTGAGGGGGATGGGGAACACCTTCGCCAGCATGGGGAAACCTCTCTGTAGTGCGACGCCGGAGCGCGTCGCGGCTCGAGGGAACTCTGGCCGAGATCCGCCGGAACGGTCTCGCCAGATCCGGACACGATGCCGCCGGGAGTTGGTCACCGGAAAGCCGGTCATCGAGTTGCTTGCTGTCATGTCCGGATGTGGCTAGCGCCGCGGCCCCGGATCCCCTAGATCTGGGGCATGACAACTTTTTCGGCCGTCGTCACGACCGGCATCTACTGCCGGCCGGGGTGCGGCGCGAAGCCGCTGGCCGAGAACGTGCGGACGTTCGAGCTGGCGGCCGAGGCCGAAGCGGCGGGGTTCCGCGCCTGCCTGCGCTGCCGGCCCTACCGGGTGGCCGGCCCGGTCGGCGCCGACGCGCCGGAGCTCGTCTGCCGCGCGGTGCAGATGATCATCGCCGGCGCCCTCGACACCGGCACCGAAGCCGGGCTGGGCGAGCGGCTCGCCGTGTCGCCCCGGCACCTGCGCCGGTTGTTCAACGACCACCTCGGCGTGACGCCCGACCAGCTCGCCCGCTCCCGCCGGGCCCACTTCGCGCGGCGTCTGCTCGACGACTCGGACCTCACGGTCGCCGACGTCGCCTTCGCGTCCGGGTTCGGCAGCCTGCGCCAGTTCAACCGCGACATGAAGCTCGTCTTCCGTGCCTCCCCGGTCGAGCTGCGCAACCGGCGCCGCCGGGCCGACCGGCTCGCGGCCGACGGCGGCCTGGCCATGCGCCTCCCGTTCTCCCCGCCGCTCGACTGGGACACCCTCGCCTGTTACCTCGACGAGCACGCAGTGCCCGGCGTCGAGTCGGTGCGCGACGGGGTCTACCGGCGCACGATCAGCCTCGACGGCGAGGCCGGCGTCATCGAGGTCGAGCGGGGCGGTGACGACCACCTGCTGCTGCGGGCGCACCTGCCGTTCTGGGAGGGCCTGATCCACGTCGTCGACCGGGTCGGGGCGATGTTCGGCGTCGACACCGACACCCGGCCCGCGAAGGCGGCCTTCACCGGGGACGCGGTGATCGCGCCGCTGGTCGAAGCGCGGCCCGGGCTGCGGGTGCCGGGCGCGTGGGGCATGTTCGAGGTCGCCGTCGAAGCGGTGCTGAGCCAGTACAGCGCCCGGCCGCGGGTCCGGCGGCAGCTGGCCGCGCTGGTGACCGTGGCGGGCAAGCCGGTGTCCGGGCTCGACGACGGCCTGACCCACCTCTTCCCGTCCGCGGGGGTGCTCGCCGCCGCGGACCTGGCCGCCGCCGGGCTGCCGGCGACGACCGCCCGGACGCTGCGCGCGTTCGCCGAAGCCGTGGCCGCGGACGAGACCCTGCTCGACGCCGGGCCGCCGCTCGCGGACTTCGTCACCGCGCTCACCGGCGTGCCGGGGCTCGGCGAGAGCACGGCCCACCAGATCGCGCTGCGGCGCGGTTACCCCGACGCGTTCCCCGGCGCCGACCGGACGCTCTGCACCGCGCTGCTGGACAACGGCATCCTCGACGACAGCGTCGAGCTGGCCGCCCGCTGGCAGCCGTGGCGCGCGTTCGCCGCGTCCCACCTGATCGCGGCGGGCGTGCCCGTCCCGGTCGCCTGACTTCGGCACCGACGAAGAACACTGAGGAGAGATCCATGCACAGCACCCAGCGCGGCCTCGCCGAGACCCTGCGCTCCCTGCACGACCACCGCACCCTGGTGCTGCCGAACGCCTGGGACGCGGCCAGCGCGGCGATCGTCGCGCGGGCGGGCGCCCCGGCGATCGCCACCACGAGCGGCGGGTTGGCGTGGTCGGCGGGCCGCCCCGACGGCCACGGCCTCACCCGCGAGGAGATGGCCGAGCTGGTCGCCCGGATCGTGCGGGTGGTCGACGTCCCGGTGACGGCGGACATCGAGGGCGGCTACGGGCCGTCCGCCGAAGACGTCGCCGCGACCGTCCGCGCGGTCGTCGAGGCGGGCGCGGTCGGGGTCAACCTGGAGGACTCGACCGCCCCGGGCGGCCCGCTGTTCGACGTCGGCGCCCAGGTCGAGCGGGTCCGCGCCGCCCGCACCGCGGCGACCGAGGCCGGGCTGCCCGAGCTGTGGATCAACATCCGCACCGACGTCTACCTCTTCGGGATCGGCGAGCCCGAAGGCCGGCTCGACGAGGTGCTCTCCCGCGCCGGCGCGTACGCGGGGGCGGGCGCCGACAGCCTGTTCGTCCCCGGGCTGATCGACCTCGAGGTCCTGCGCACGCTGGTCGAGCAGAGCCCGCTGCCGGTCAACGTGATGGTGTGGCCCGGCGCGCCCACGGTGGCCGAGCTGGAGGCGGTGGGCGTCCGGCGCATCAGCGTCGGCACGGCGATCGCCCAGGCCGCGTACGCGGTCGCCGAGCGCGCGGCGGCGGAGCTGCTCGAGAAGGGCACCTACGGCGCGCTCGAGGGCGGCCTGGACTTCGGCGCGGTCAACAGCGCCGTCACCCGCTGACCTTCCCCCAGCGGGTCGCAAGAGCCGCGACGAGACCTCCCGGTCCCGTCGCGGCTCTTTTTTGTGTGCGGGTCCCGCTGTCAACCTGATTCATGCGCTATTGATTTTCCAGGGTGGACAAGGGTTTCTGCCAATCCACCCGGTGGCTTGAATGACTTCCACGCGGTACGGACCGAGTCCGCGACCAGCAACTCGACCCCCGTGAGGAAGTGATGTGATGACCGTCGTTGAGCCGCTGCCCGCCCGCCCCGGTGGCGACGACCTGGCCGCGCCTTCGACCGCCGCCGAGATCCTGGCCAGGGCCAAGGCGCTCGCCCCGGTGCTGCGCGAGCGGGCCGACGAGATCGAACAGGCCCGCCGGCTGCCCGCCGACGTCGTGGAGCTGCTGCGCGCCACCGGGGTGTTCCGGATGGGGTTCTCGCGGGACCGCGGTGGTCCCGAGCTCACGTCGATCGAGCAGACCGAAGTGGTCGAAGCCCTCGCCTACGGTGACACCGGCGCCGGCTGGTGCGCGATGATCGGGTCGGACACCGGGTTGTACGCCTCGTTCCTGGACCGGGCCGTCGCCGACGAGATGTTCCCCGACCTCGACATGGTGACCGCCGGGCTGCTCTTTCCCAACGGCCGCGCGGAGATCGTGCCCGGCGGCTACCGGCTCACCGGCCGCTGGCAGTTCGGCAGCGGTGTGACGCACGCGGACTGGGTGATCTCCGGCGCGTTCCTCTACCGCGACGGCCGGCCCGAGCCCGGCGCCGACGGTTCGGCGCACGACTCGATCCTGTTGATGGTCCCGAAATCCGACGTCGAGGTGGTCGACACCTGGCACACCACCGGCCTGGCCGGCAGCGGCAGCTGCGACTACACGATCACCGACGTCTTCGTGCCGGCCGAACGCGCGCTCACGTTCGCCGAAGTGCGGGGCGGCACGGGTCCGCTGGCCCAGCCCGAGGTGCACATGCGGAACATGCCGGGGGTCGCGCTCGGGGTCGCCCGGGCGGCGCTCGACCACGCCCGGGACGCCGCCGTCACCGCCGGCCGGGCCGACGACTACCGCACGCAGATCACCCTGGCCGACTGCGAAGCCGACTTCGCCGCCACGCGCCACGGCGTCTACGGGGCTTTGCGGCGCCAGCACGAAGTCCTGTCCGCCGGCGGCTCCCTCGACGACCTGACGCCGGCGGAACGGGCCGCCCTGCCGCTGTCGCGGCGGCACGCGTTCCGCACCGCGCGCTCCATCGTGACCCGCCTGTACGACCTGTTGCAGACGTCGGCGATCTACCGGCCTTCGCCGCTGGACCGCTGGCTGCGCGACACCACGACGATGTGCCAGCACATCGTGGCGCAGGACCGCATCCTGCAGACCGCCGGCGCCCACCTGCTCGGTGGCCGCCCCGCGTTCCCGCTGGCGCTCGGCATCACCTCGGCGCAGCGCTGAAGCACATCCGCCCCCACCGAAGGAAGAGACCGATGCGAAAGTTCCGGGCCGCCCTGTGCGCGGCCGCCGCGCTGGCCGTGACGCTCAGCGCGTGCAGCACCCCGACCGGCGACACCACCGCACCGCCCAAGGACGTCGGGGCCGCGGCCCCGGCCGCCGCCACCGACGCGAACATCGACCGCGACGCCGTCATCAGCTACAGCGAGACCGAGCCGGCGAACCCGCTCGTGCCCGGCAACACCACCGAGGTCGGCGGGATCAGCGTGCTGGGCACGCTCTTCCGCGGCCTGATCGAGTACGACGCCAAGACCGCCGAGCCGCGCAACGCCGTCGCGGACTCGATCACCACGACCGACTCGAAGGTCTGGACCATCAAGCTCAAGCCGGGCTGGAAGTTCCACGACGGGACGCCGGTGACTGCGAAGAGCTTCGTCGACGCGTGGAACTACACCGCCTACTCCCCCAACCTGATGGCCGGGGCGAGCTATTTCTCGCACGTCGTGGGCTTCGCGGACGTCAACAACGCGACCGCCGACGGCAAGCAGCCGGCGAACCTGCCCGCGGCCAAGGAGCTGTCCGGCCTGAAGCTGGTCGACGACAGCACCTTCTCCGTGACGCTCGACGCGCCGTTCTCGGAGTTCGGCGTCCAGCTCGGCTACGCCGCGTTCTTCCCGATGCCGGCGAGCTTCTTCGCCGACCGCAAGGCCTTCGAGGCGCACCCGGTCGGCAACGGCCCGTTCAAGTTCGACTCCTACACCCCGGGCAAGGACCTCGTCGTCAAGCGGTTCGACGGCTTCTCGGGCTCGCAGAAGCCGAACATCGGCGGCATCGACTTCCGCTTCTACACCGACCTGGACAAGGCCTACGCCGACGTCATCGCGAACAAGCTCGACTTCCTGTCGTTCACGCCGTGGACGTCGACCCAGGGCGGCAAGATCAAGAAGGACCTGCCCGAGGACCGGCGCAAGACCTACACCTACCTCGGTTACCAGGCGATCGCGTTCCCGCTGTTCGACAAGCGCTACGACAGCCCGCAGTTCCGCCAGGCGATCTCCATGGCGATCGACCGGAAGGCCCTGATCCAGCAGGTGTTCAACGGCGGCCGCACGCCGGCCGACGGCCTGGTCGCCCCGAACGTGCAGGGCCACCTGGACAACCAGTGCGGCGAGCTGTGCACCTACGAGCCGCAGAAGGCCAAGCAGCTGTTCGACGCCTCGGGCTTCCAGGGTGACATCGAGCTGACGTCCAACATCGACTCCGGCAACCAGGAGTGGATGGAGGTCATCTGCAAGCAGATCCAGGCTTCGCTGGGCCGCACCTGCAAGTTCACCCCGCAGACCACGCTCGGCGACTTCCGCAAGAAGCTCAACGACCGCAGCGTCACCGGCATCTACCGCTCGGCGTGGGTCGCGGACTACCCGTCGATCGAGAACTTCCTCAACCCGCTGTTCCGCACCGGCGCGGCTTCCAACGTCGGCCAGTACTCCAACCCGAAGGTCGACGACCTGCTCAAGCAGGCCGACGCCGCCCCGTCGCAGAAGCAGGGCCAGGCCCTGTACCAGCAGGCGGAAAAGCTGGTGCTGCAGGACATGCCGACCATCCCGATCTGGTGGCAGTCCGGCACCGCGGCCTGGGCGTCCCGCCTGCACAACGTCCAGCCGACCCAGTTCCGCGAGCTCGACCTGTTCAGCGTCACCGTCAGCAAGTAACACCTGTGCGGCGCGCTGGAACCCCGGCGCGCCGCACCCCGAACCGAAAGAGGTACCGACGTGACCGTCCACGAGGTGGATGTCCTGATGATCGGCGCGGGGCCGGCGAACCTCGCCCTGGCCGTGGCGCTCGAGGAGAGCGGGAACACCGAGCTGGCCCGCGGCTCGATGATCCTGGAGCAGTACGAAGACGTCGTGTGGCAGCGCAACCTGCTGCTGCCCTGGGCCCGCAGCCAGGTGTCCTATGTGAAGGACCTGGTGACCCTGCGGAACCCGCGCAGCCGCTTCTCGTTCCTGAACTTCATGCACGAGCGCGGTGAGCTCGACGAGTTCGTCAACCTCGGCACCTTCAACCCGTTCCGTTGGCAGGTCTCGGCCTACCAGCAGTGGGTGGCCGACTCCCTCGAGCACGTCCGGATCCGCTACAACGCCCGTGCCGAGCGGATCCTGCCGATCCACTCCGAGGACGGCTCGGTGCTCGGCTTCACCGTCCCGCTGTCCGACGGCGACACCGTGCTCTGCCGCGACCTCGTGGTCGGCGGCGGCCGCGACGCCCACGTGCCGGACGTCTTCAAGCACCTGCCCGCCGAGCGGGTCGTGCACAGCACGCAGTACAGCAGCCGCGTCGAAACCACCGTCGGGCTGGCCCGGGAGGGCAAGCCGCTGCGCCCGGTCGTCGTCGGCGGCGCGCAGAGCGCGGCCGAGATGTTCATGGCGCTGCACCAGCACGCGCCGGGCTCGTCGCCCACCATGCTGCTGCGCTCGATCGCGCTGAAGGACTACCAGACCAGCAAGTTCGTCAACGAGCTGTTCTACCCGTCCTTCGTGGACGAGTTCTACCGGATGTCGGACGGGGTCCGGGCGAAGGTGCTCGAGGAGATGCACCTGACGAACTACGCCGGCCTGGCCGCCCCGTTCCTCGAGGAGCTGTACACGATGATCTACCGCCAGAAGATGCTCGGCGAGCCCGTCTCGACCATCCGCGGCCTGACCGAGGTCACCGGCGCGTGGACCGAGCACCGCCCCGGCGGCGGCGAGGAGGTCGTGCTGGAGGTCCACGACCTCAAGACCGGCGGAAAGGAGCAGTTCCACTGCGACGCGGTGTTCCTCGGCACCGGCTTCGACCCGCGGATGCCGGCGATGGTCCGCGACCTGGCCGACGCGATCGGCCTGCCCGAGGTGACGGTCAACCGGCAGTACCGCGCGGACCTCGGCGACGACGCCCGCGGCGCGCTGTACCTGCAGGGGGTCAACGAGGCGACGCACGGCATCTCCGACTCGCTGATCAGCGTGCTGGCCCAGCGTTCGGGCGACATCTCCGGCGACATCTTCGACCGGCGGGGCGCCCGGCCCGCGGCCGCGCCGGGCTCGAACGACCAGTCCGTGGTGGTGGCGGCATGATCGACGTCCGTCCGCTGGACCGCGCGCGGCTGGAACGCGCCTACGGCCTCGACGGGCAGCGGCTGCTGCCCTGGCCCGAGCTCAACGCCCCCTTCGAAGGAGCCTGGTGCGTCCTGCGCGCCGGCACCGAGTCCGACCCGCACGCCCACCACGAGTACGAGATCTTCATCGCGATCAGCGGTTCGGCCGAGCTGGTCGTCGACGACGAGCGGCGCTCCTTCGCCGCCGGCGACGTCGTCCGGCTGCCGCCGGGTTCGACGCACCGCGTCGTCAACGCCGGGGACGCGGACTTCGAGTACTTCGGCGTCTGGTGGGATCCCGAGATGTCGGCCCGGTTCGTGGCCCGGCACGAAGCGAGCGCGCCATGAGCACCCGGACCGTGATCATCTCCCCGGCGCCGACCGCGAACGGGGACCTGCACCTCGGGCACATCGCCGGGCCGTTCCTGGCCGCGGACGTGCACACCCGCTACGCGCGGGCCCAGGGCCGGGAAGTGCTGCTGGGCACCGGGTTCCAGGACACCTCGACGTTCGTCGTCACCACCGCGCACCGCCGCGGCGTGACTCCGGCGGAGCTGGTGGCGAACTCGGCGGCGCAGATCGAGGCCAGCCTGGCCGCGCTGGGCATCGGCGTCGACGGCTACACCGGCGACGACGACCGGTTCACCAAGTGGGTCGTCGACTTCATCGGCCGGCTGTACTCGGCGGGCAAGCTCGAGCTGCGCACGATGAAGTTCCCGTTCTCGACGCGGACCGGGCAGTTCCTCGTCGACGGGTTCGCCTCCGGCAACTGTCCGGAGTGCCTGTCCGAAGGCTGCGCGGGGCTCTGCGAGAGCTGCGGGCAGCTGGTGGCGGCGGGCGAGCTCATCGACGTCCGGTCCACTTTGGACCCCGACGACGTCGTGGAGCTGCGGGAGGCCGACGTGCTCGTGCTCCCGGTCGAGCGTTACCGGGAGCAGCTGCGGGCGCACTTCGCGGCGCACGCCGACGGGATCCGGCCGCACATGGCCCAGGCGCTGGCCGCGATGCTGGCGCGGCCGCTGCCGGACTTCCCGGTCACCTACCCGATCTCGTGGGGCATCGGCGTGCCCTTCCCCGAGGTCTCCGGGCAGGTCGTCAACCCCAACGCCGAGCCGATGGCGTGGAGCATGCACGCTTCGGCGCTGGCGGCGGAGGCCCGCGGGGTCGCGGAAGGCACCGAGGACGCGCTCTGGCTCGCCGGCGCGGGTTCGGAGATCGTGTACTTCCTCGGGTTCGACAACATCTACCCGTTCGCGATCGCCGGGCCGGCGATGCTGCTCGCGCTCGGCGGGGTGTACCAGCTCCCGACCCGGTACCTGACCAACGAGTTCTACGAGCTGGACTACCGGAAGTTCTCGACCAGCCGCGGGCACGTGATCTGGAGCCGGGAGCTGGCCGAGGAGGTGCCGCGCGACCTGATCCGGTTCCACCTGGCCGCGACCAGCCCCGAGCACCAGCGGACCAGCTTCAGCCGGGACGCGCTCACGCAGGTCACCGAGACCCGGCTGGTCGGCCCCTGGAACCGGGTGGCGGACAAGGTGAACCGCTGGGTCGGGCTCGGCCCGCTGCCGGTGTCGGACCGCGCCGTCCGGGCCGCGGCCCGGATGGGCGAGCGGTTCGCGGCCTCCTACGAGCTGGCCGGGTTCAGCCTGAACCGGGCGGCGGAGGCCATCACCGAGCAGCTGGCGCGGCTGGACGGGCACGAGGTGACCGGCGCCGACGCCGGGGACTTCTGCTTCGAGATCGACCGGCTGCTGCGCGCGGCGGCGCCGGTGCTGATCGACCTGGCGGCGCAGGTCTTCGGGCCCGACGCGGGTCCGGCGCCGGCCGCCACCGGGTCGGTCACGCCGGTGGCCCTGCCCCGCCTGAGCCCGGCGCGGGCCGCGCGATGAGCGCGGGCACCCGGCAGGACGGCCTGCGGGTCGTGGTGGTCGGCGGCGGCATCACCGGGCTGCTCACCGCGATCGGCTGCGTGCGGGCCGGGCACCGCGTCGTGCTGCTGGAGCGGGGCCCGGTCCCGCACCCGGGCGCGACGTCGTTCGACCAGCACCGGGCGTTGCGCGCGCTGGTCGCCGGCGACCCGGAGGCCACCCGCCGGAGCGCGGACCTGCACCGCCGGTGGCGGGCGCTGGACGCGCTGCTGTGCGACCACCTGCCGGGTGCCTGCCTCTACCGCCGCGTCGGCGTGCTGACCGCGTTGCCCGCCGGCGAGGTGGCCGGAGCCGTCGCGACGGCCGAAGCCGCCGGGGTGCCGGTCCGGGTCGCCGACCCGGCGAGCCTGCCGCTGATCGGGTTCCCGGCGGGATCCGGCGCGGTGCTCGAGCCGCACGCCGGCACCCTGCTGGCCGACCGCGTGCTGCACGCGGCCGCCCGCTGGCTGCGCCACCACCCCCTGGCCGAGCTGCGGCCCGGCCGGGAGGCGGTGGACGTCGACGCCGGCAGCGGGCGGGTCCACCTGGCCGACGGCACCACCGAGCACGGCGACGTCGTGCTCGTCGCCGCCGGGCCGTGGTCGTCGGCGCTGGTCGACCGGCCGGTCACCGTGCACCGCCAGACGATGGTGTACCTGCGCCCGCCGGCCGAGCTCGCCCGCGCGTGGGCGGCGACGCCGACGGCGGGCGGCATCGGCGCCGACGGCCGGGCCTGGCTGCTGCCGTCGGTGGCGGGCACCCTGCTCAAGATCAGCACCGACGCGGCGCGCCGCGAGGTCGCCGGTCTGTCCACATCGGACGACGGCACGAACTGGGCCGGGCGTGTGCTCGCAGCCGGCATCGTGTCCGAAGTGGACACCTACGCCGTCGACCGCGTCAAACACTGCCACTACACCACCACCGACGGCGGCGAAACCGGCTTCGTCCGCGTCGGGCCCGCCGTCTGGGCCCGCGCGGCCAGTGGCGGCGACGGCTTCCGCACCGCTCCCCTGGCGGCCGACGCCGTTGTCGCCGAACTGGCCCGCCACACCGTCCGAGCCGCGGCCTGACCGCGAACCACCCATCCGACCGGAGGACGACCTTCATGACCACGAACGCCCCGGGGGCGCTGCTCGTCATCGGCAGCGGCCTGAAGCTCTACCGCGAGTACATCGTCCGCACCGTCTCCGCCCGCGCCCGCGAGGCCGGCCTGAAACTGGTGCTGGTCAACAACCTCAAGCCCACCTGGCAGCACGAGTACTTCGACGACATCACCGTCGTCAACGTCTTCGACCACACGCTGCTCGCCGAGACCGCCCGCGAGCTGGCCGGCCGCTACGCCGTCACCGGCGTGCTGTGCTGGGACGAGCCGCTCGTGATGCCCGCGGCCGAGCTGGCCGCCGAGTTCGGCGTCCCCGGCCTGAGCATCCCCGGCGTGCACGGCTGCCGCGACAAGCACAGCTGCCGCACCCGGCTCACCGCGGCCGGCCTGCCGCAGCCGGGCTTCGAGCTGGTCCCGGACCTCGAAGGGGCGAAGGCGGCCGCCGCGCGCATCGGCTATCCGGTGATCGTCAAGCCGCGCGCGCTGGGCGCCAGCATGGGTGTCTCCCTGGCCGCCGACGAAGAAGAGCTCGTCTCCGCCTACCGCGTCGCCCACGAGGCCAGCCTGGTCGGCGACGAGCCGTACCGCGGTGGCGCGCTCATCGAGGGGTTCGCCGACGGTCCCGAGATCAGCATCGACGGCGCCGTCTACAAGGGTGAGTACCTGCCGATGTTCCTGGCCCGCAAGAGCACCGGCATGCCGCCGTTCTTCGAGGAGACCGGCCACGTCGTCGACTCCGCCGACCCGCTGCTGCGCGACGAGGCCCTGCTGGACGTGCTGACCCGCGCCCACCACGTGCTGGGCATCGAGAACGGCATCACCCACACCGAGGTCCGGCTGACCGCGAAGGGCCCGGTCATCATCGAGGTCAACGGCCGCCTCGGCGGGGACCTGATCCCGTTCCTCGGCAAGACGGCGACCGGCATCGACCCCGGCGGGGTGCTGTTCGACGTCGCCACCGGGCAGCGTCCCGACGTCGCGCACACCCGCGGCGGCACCGCCGGCATCCGCTTCGGCTACCCCGGACACGACTGCATCCTGCACTCGGTCAAGGTCCCCGAGGAGGCGCCCGGACTGGTGCTCGCGTCGCCGATGGCCGAGCCGGGCACCACGCTGCGGCTGCCGCCGGGCGGCTACATCGCCCGGCACTCCCTGGTCGTCTGCGAGGGCTCCGGCCCGGACGAGGTCTCGCGGCGGCTGGCGCACGCGGCGTCGCTCGTCGAGATCGACACCGAAGAGATCGAGCCGCCGCCCGCCGGCACCACGCTGGAGATGCCGGCCGGACTCCTGGACGTGGACGAATGACCATCGACTACGACGGCCGCCGGTTCCGCAAGCTCGGCGGCGGGGACGGCACCTGCGCGGAGTACCACCAGCGTGGCGACCTCGTCTGGGCCGTGTTCGAAGGCGGCCGCGTCCGCCGCGGCACGATCACCGGCACCTGCGACGCGGCCGGCGTGCTGCGCCTGGCCTACACGATGGTGCTCGACAGCGGCGAGGTGATCGCCGGGCACAGCACCAACAGCCCGCAGCGGCACGGCGGCACCCTGGTGCTGCGCGAGGTCTGGGAACGCTACGGCGAGCACGCCGAAACCGGCGTCTCCTTCCTCGAGGAGATTCCCGCCGCGGTCCCGGTCGGAGCGGCGTCGTGACCGCGTGGTCTTCGCTGGCCGGCCGGGTGGACGGCGACCTGCGGCTCCCCGGCGAGCCGGGCTTCGACGAAGCCACCGCGCCGGAGAACCGGCGGTTCGCCGCCACCCGCCCGGCGGCGGTCCTCTCGGTGGCCCACTCCGGCGACGTCGCGAAGGCGATCGAGTGGGCGCGCACCGAGTCGGTGCCGCTGGTCGTCCGCGGTGGCGGGCACAGCTACGCCGGCCACTCGACCGGCACCGGCCTGGTGCTGGACCTGCGGCGGCTGGCCGGCATCCGGATCGACTGCGACACCGGGCGTGTCACGGTCGGCGGGGCGACACCGATGGCCGCGCTCTACGCCGGGTTGCGGCCGTGGGACCTGACCTTCCCGCTCGGCAACTCCGACACCGTCGGCATCGGCGGCCTGACCCTCGGCGGCGGGGTCACGACGATCTCCCGCGCGTTCGGCCTCACCTGCGACGCGCTGGTGTCGACCGAGGTCGTGCTGGCTGACGGCCGGACCGTGACGGCGTCGGCGACCGAGCACCCGGACCTGTTCTGGGCGTGCCGCGGCGGCGGGGGTGGCAACTTCGGCGTGAACACGAGCTTCACGTTCCAGGCGCGGCCGGCACCCACCGGCTCGACGTGCCTGCTGCTCTGGTCGTGGCCGCACGCGGTCGAGGTGCTGGCCACGATGCAGGAGATCATGCTGACCGCGCCGGACCGGTTCTCCGCCCGGATCGGCATCGCCCGCTCGGCGGGCGACGACGGCGTGGTTTCCGTGGTGGGCCACCACCTCGGCCCGGCCGAGGAACTGCGTGAGCTGCTCGCGCCGGTCTTCGCCGTCGCGGTCCCCGACCGCGCCGACATCGAGGACCGGGACTTCTGGGAAGCCGCGCGGTACCTGCACCACGGCAGTGAAGGCGGGGCGTTCGCCGCCCGCACGCGGTGCACGCCGCACGCGATCGGCGACACCGGGCTGGCGGCGCTCGTGCGCGCCGTCGACAAGTGGCCGGGCAGCGGCAACCCCGACGGCGCCGGGGCCGCGCTGTTCGCGTGGGGCGGGGCGATCAACCGCGTCCTCGTCACGGAAACGGCGTTCCCGCACCGGGACACGAAGTTCCTGCTCAGCCTCGACACGTCGTGGACCGAGCAGGACCCGGCCACGACCGTCCGGGCGAACCTGGACTGGCTGCACGCCCTGCACGCCGAGGCCGGGGAGTTCGCGCCCGACGCCTCGTACGTCAACTTCACCGATCCGGACCTCGAGGACTGGCCGCGGGCCTACTACGGGCCCAACGCCGGCCGGCTCGCCGAGGTCAAGCGCACGTACGACCCCGACCGGTTCTTCCGCTTCCCGCAAGCCCTGTGACCCCACCGGCCGGCCCGCGTCCCGCGCGGGCCGGCCCCCGACCCAGGAGCAGCCGAATGCCGCCCGACCTCCGCGGTGCCATGCGCGCGTTCGCCACCGGGGTGTGCGTCGCGAGCACGTACCGCGACACCCCCGACGGCCGCCACCACGACGCCGTGACCGTCAACTCGCTCAGTTCGATCTCCCTCGACCCGCCGTTGATCTCCCTGTGCTTCCGCAAGGGTTCGGCGTTCCTCACCGACCTGCTGGCCGGCGGCCGGTGGGTGGTGTCGATCCTGCCCGCCGACGCGCGTGAGCTCGCCGGCCGCTTCGCCGGACCCCGCGAACGGCGGGCCGAGCACCTCACCACACTCGCCGCCCGGCCCGGCGCGCACACCGGCGCGCTGGTGCTCGACGGCGCGTCCTGGCTCGAATGCGTGCTCCAGGAGCGGTTCGACCTCGGCGACCACACTCTGGTCGTCGGAAACGTCCTGGCCACCGGACACGATCGAAGGACGCCGGCCCTGGTGTTCGTGCACGGCGAGTACCACGCCGTGAGCCGGCCGCCGGCCGCGACGCTCGATCTGTCGGGGCCGGGGCACTGGGGTGAGGCGGTGTAAATTCGGGCCGGACAAAGGGGGATCCTTGACGAGCAGCGAAGACAGCGCGATGCGGTGGAGCGGCCAGCGCACCGACCGCGTCGACGACGGCACCCTGCCGGGGCTGGCGCGGATGAGCGGGTTCGTCCGCAGCGTCCGGACCCCGGACTTCCGCGGGGTGACGTTCCACGAGGTGCTGGCGAAGAGCGCGCTCAACCACGTGCCCGCGGACGCGCGGATGCTGCCCGGCGAGTACACGATCAACCCGTACCGCGGCTGCACGCACGCGTGCCAGTACTGCTTCGCGCGTCCCACCCACACCCGGCTCGGGCTGAACGCCGCCGGCGACTTCGACAACGAGATCATCGTCAAGACGAACATCGTCGAAGTGCTGCGCAACGAGCTGGCGCGCAAGCGGAAGCTGCCGCCGCGGGTGGCGTTCGGCACGAACACCGACGTGTACCAGCGGGCCGAGGGCCGCTACGAGCTGATGCCGGGCATCATCGACGCGCTGGCGGGCCACCGGGTGCCGTTCTCGATCCTGACGAAGGGCACGACGATCCGCCGTGACCTCGACCGCCTGGTCAAGGCGAGCCGCGCGACGACGGTGCACCTCGGGCTGTCGATCTCGATCATGGACGAAGAGCTGCAGCAGTCGGTGGAGTTCGGCACGGCGACGACGACCGCGCGCCTGGCCACGGTCCGCGCGATCCGCGACGCGGGCCTGGACTGCACGGTGTTCCTGTCGCCGATCCTCCCCCGGCTCACCGACTCCCCGGAGCAGCTGGAGGAGCTGGTGTCGGCGGTGGCCACCGCGGGCGCGACGACGGTGCTGTTCCACCCGCTGTACCTGTCGTCCGGGGTGAAGGACGTGTTCTTCTCCTGGCTGCGGCGCAACCATCCGCACCTGGTGCCGGACTACACGACGCTGTATTCGTCGGGGTCGGAGACGCTGCGCCCGTACCGCCGCGAGGTGAGCGAGCGGATCCGGGCGATCATCGCGCGGTACGGGCTCCCCGACCCGGACGAGTCGATCGAGGACAAGTTCGCGCTGAACGGGCGGCGGAACCAGCCGGAGGCGGAGCCACAGCAGGCGACGTTGTTCTGAGCCGGCCACCGAATTCACGGCGGGCGTGCAACGCTCCGCCGGTGCGCTCTCGTATGTCCCTGCGAGAGGGGTGGTCGTGGCCGATCGAGGGGAATTCAGCCGGGTCGCGCGGGAACGCGCGGCGATCTGGCGGCGTGAGGCGTTCCTGATGTGCGGGGACTGGGCCTTGGCCGAGGATCTGGTCCAGACGGCCCTGCTGCGGCTCTACACCCGCTGGCAACGCATCGACCCGGCCGGCGTCGACGCCTACGCCCGCCGCGTGATCTCCCGGCTGGCGATCGACGAGGCCCGCCGCCCGTACCGGCGCGCGGAGCTGCGTCACGAGCTCCCGGACACGCCCGTCGCGGGTGCGGAGCCGGCGGACGCGCTCGACGTCCGGGCCGCGCTGCAGCGTGTGCCGCCACGGCAGCGAGCCGTCTTGGTGCTGCGGTACTTCAGCGATCTCACCAGCATCGAAGTCGCGAAGGTGCTGCGCATCTCCGAGGGCACCGCGCGGTCGCAGGCCGCCCGCGGCCTCACCACGCTCCGCCGTCTGCTCGGCGAAACCACCGCGGTGACCGAGAGGAGCAGCTGATGACGGACGCCAAGGACCTGCTGGTCCGCGCCCTCGGCGACGGCGAGCCGCCGCTGCGCCTCGACTTCGACGCGCTCGAGGCGCGTGGCCGGGCCCGCCGTCGCGCACACGGCCGGCTCGGCGCGGCCGCGGTGGTGGCCGGGGTCGCCGTCGTCTCCGGCGCGGCGATGCTGGTGTCCGCGCCTCGGGAGGCCGCACCGGGCAGCCTCGTCGCCCCCACCGAGCGGGAGATCGGCTACTGCTACCGCACCGCGGACATCGGCAGCACGGCGCCGGACCAGCACGTCGCGATCGGCGTCGGCGGCCGCGCCGGCCGGGTCGACGTCACTGGCGAAATCATGCAGATCTGCGGTGACCGCCGGCCGTCGGACGGCGAACCGCTCGTCGCCTGTGTGCTGACGCCGGAAGCGGCCGGCGTGGTGGCGGGAGCGGTCGGGGTCTTCCCGGGCGACCCGGGCACCTGCGCCCGGCTCGGACTGCCCGCGGCCCGGTTGTAAACCCGTCGAGGTTGCCGGCGACCAGGCCACGTCACCTTCGGCCTCGTCCGGCTGCCCCCGAACCAGCCGGATACGGTGGGCCGGGAACTTTCGGGCGGCGGAGGGCGGCGGTGTGGCGGGCAAGCGCGACCTGATCCTGCGGGCCGCGGCCGGCCTCGTCGCCCGCAGCGGGGTCCGCGGGCTGCGCGTCGAGGAGGTCGCGGCCGAAGCCGGGACGTCCACGGGCCTCATCTACTACCACTTCAAGGACCGCGCCGGGCTGCTGAGCGCGACCCTGGACCACGTCAACGACCGCGCCGCGCGGTACACCACCGCGGCGCTGCCGGCCGGCGGGGACGCGCGGGCGCTGCTGGAGCAGCGGCTCCTGCTGGAGCTGCAGGACGTCGACGAGGTCCGCGAGAACAGCATCGCCTGGGGTGAGCTGCGCGCCAGCGCCGTGTTCGAGACCGAGCTGCGCGAGCGCCTCGACGAGGCCACCCGGATCTGGGTGGCCGAGATCGCCGAGCTGGTCGCCGCCGCGGGCCCTGCCGCCGAGCCGGACGACGTCGCCGAGCGGCTGACCGCGCTGGTCGAAGGCCTGTCGGAGCGGTGGCTGTCGGGGACGCTCACCGTGGACCGGGCCCGCGGCCTGCTGCTCGGCGCGGTCGCGGCCGAGCTCGGCTCCTGACGTCTGCGTGTCATCCAAGTCACCCGAAGCGCGACTCGATTTGACTGAATTTTCAGTCAGTGTCAGGCTGGGGTGACCGACCCCGGCCGCACAGGAGCACCCACCCCATGCCCTCCGCACCCTTCTCCCGCCGCAGCGCCCTCACCACGGCGCTCGGCCTCGGCGCCGCGCTCGGGATCTCGGCGTGCAGCTCCCCCGGCTCGGCCGCCGCGCCCGAGAGCAGCAGCGCCCCCGCCCCGGACGGCCGGGTCTTCGGCGCCGAGTGGGAAAAGCACGCCCGGACAGTGATGGCGTGGCCGACCTCCGACGGGATCTGGGGCCCCGACCTGCCCGCGGTCCAGGCGGACATCGTGCGGCTGGCGCGGGCCATCGCCGGGTTCGAGCACGTGGTCCTGCTGGCCGGGTCCGGCGACCGGGACCGCGCGCGGCAGGCCGCAGGCACCGGCGTCGAGACGGTCGACATCCCCGCCGACGACCTGTGGGCCCGCGACACGGCCCCGGTTTTCGTGCGGGACAACGGAAAACTGACCGGCGTCGACTTCAACTTCAACGGCTGGGGCGGGAAACAGCGGCACACCCAGGACGCCCGGGTGGCCCGCGCGGTGCTGGAGACCGCCGGGCTCCCGCGCGTCACAGCGCCACTGGTCGCCGAAGGCGGCGCGCTGGAGACCGACGGCGAAGGCACCCTGCTGGTCACCGAAAGCTCGATCGTGAACGACAACCGCAACCCCGGCAAAAGCCGGCAGCAGATCGAAGACGAGCTCAAGCAGACCCTCGGCGTCACGAAGGTCGTCTGGCTCGCGGGTGTGAAGGGGCAGGACATCACCGACGCCCACGTCGACTGCCTGGTCCGCTACACCGCGCCCGGCGTTGTGCTGCTGGACAAGGCTTTCCCGGGCACCCCGCCGGACGTCTGGTCACGCTCGGCCGAGCAGGCCCGTGCCGTCCTCGCCGGCGCCACCGACGCCGCCGGGCGGCCGTTCCGGATCGTCGACCTGCCCCAGCCCGATCCCGACCGGATCACCGGCGAGGGTGACGCGTTCGTGTCGTCCTACGCGAACTTCTACGTCGCCAACGGCGCCGTGTTCCTGCCGGAGTTCGGGGACGCGGCGGCCGACGCGCGCGCCCAGGACATCCTGGGTGAGCAGTTCCCGGGCCGCGAGGTGGTTCCGGTGCGGATCGACGCCATCGCCGCCGGGGGCGGCGGGATCCATTGCTCGACCCACGACGTGCCCGCGTAGGCGTCAGCCGACCAGGCGCGGGAACAGGTCGCGCACGCGCTGCCGCAGGTCGCCGAGGGCCGTTTCGGCGCCCGCGAGGTGGTGCTGCAGGGCCTGCTGGAACAGGCCGTCGAACAACGCGTACGCCTCGGCCGGGCCGCAGTTCGGCTCGGCGCCGGTGAGGTCGGCGTACGCGCGGACGTTGCGCCAGATCATGTCCCGCAGGCTCTCGTCGATCTCGGCGACGTCGTCGCGGAAGGCCGCCTCGAACAGCGACTGCGTGCGCAGGTCGTACCAGAGCCGGTGCATCAGGGGCGCGTCGCCGAGGGTGGCGGCCAGCCCGTCCGCGCAGGCGGCGGCGAGCCCGGCCGGCGTGGCCGCTTCGGCGACGCCGCCTTCGTAGCGCGTCACGCAGGACGCCTTGTACCGCCGCACGCAGTAGGTGATCAGCTCGACCTTGTCGGCGAAGTAGTAGTGCAGCAGCCCGTGCGAGAACTTCGTGTGCTCGGCGATGGTGCGCAGGCTGGTGCGGGCGTAGCCGAGGTCGGCCAACGCCAGCAGCGCCGCGTCGGCGAGCTCGCGGCGGCGCTCCTCGAACTTGTCGGCCCGGCTCCGGTGCCTGACGGCGGCTGCGCTGGTCACGGGCCCGAAGATACCATCGAGCCACTCTCTGACCAATCGTCCAAGAAAATCTTGACATTCGTCCAAACGGCGGCCAAGGTCGTGTCCAGCGACCGACGGAGCTCGGGAGGGACGACGATGTCTCTGTACTTCTACCTGGAAAAAGGCGCCTCCCTGGACCCGGACGCGCCCTGCCTGACCCTCGACGGGGTGTCCCGGACCTACGGCCAAGTGGTCGAACTCGCCCAGGCCGTCGCCCGCGCCCTGCGCCGGTCCGGCGTGCGGCCCGGGGACAAGGTCGGCATCCTCTCGGCCAACGACCCGACGGCGTTCACGTGCGTCTTCGGCGTCGCCCGGGCCGGCGCGGTGTGGTGCCCGATCAACCCGCGCAACGCCGCCGGCGAGAACGCCGAGCTGCTGGACCTGTTCGACTGCGCCACGCTGATCTTCCAGCCCGGCTTCGAGGACCTCGTCCGCCAGATCGCCCCGAAGCTCCCCAAGCTGACCACGCTCGTCCGGCTCGGTGACGGCGACGACTTCGCCCCCGGCTTCGACACGTGGCTCGGCGCCGCGAAAGACGATCCCTCGGCCGAAGCGGACCAGCCCGACGGCGTGGTCGCCCTCGTCGGGACCGGCGGCACCACCGGGCGCCCCAAGGGCGTCATGCTCACCGACCGCAACCTCGAAGTGATGTCGGCGATCACGCTGATGAGCTACCCCTTCGACGGGCGCCCGGTGTACCTCGCCCTGGCACCGCTGACCCACGCGGCGGGTGTGCTCTGCTTCCCGGTCCTCGCCCGCGGCGGCGAGATCGTGATCATGCCGAAGCCCGACGTCGGACGGTTCCTGGAGCTGATCGAGCGCCACGGCGTCACGCACACGTTCCTGCCGCCGACGCTGATCTACATGGTGCTCGGCCACGAGGCGCTCGCCACGACGGACCTCTCGTCGCTGCAGTGCTTCTGGTACGGCGCGGCGCCGATGTCGACCGCCCGGCTGACCGAGGCTCTCGACCGCATCGGGCCGATGGCGCAGCTGTTCGGCCAGTCCGAGGCGCCGATGATGATCTCGACGATGTCCCCCGCCGAGCATCGCCGTCCCGACGGGACCGTCCACACGGGACGGCTGTCGTCCGCCGGCCGGCCGTCGCCGCTGGTCACCGTGGCGATCCTCGACGACGAGGGCCGGCCCGTGCCCCGCGGCGAACGCGGCGAGATCTGCGTGCGCGGCTCCCTGGTGATGGCCGGCTACTACCGCAACCCCGAGGCGACGGCGGAGGCGTCGACCCACGGCTGGCACCACACCGGCGACATCGGTTTCCTCGACGACGAGGGCTTCCTCCACATCGTCGACCGCGCCAAGGACATGGTCATCACCGGCGGCTTCAACGTCTACTCCGCCGAAGTCGAGCAGGCGGTGATGGCCCACGACGCCGTCCGCGACTGCGCCGTGATCGGCCTGCCCGACGACAAGTGGGGCGAACGTGTCACCGCCGTCGTCCAGCTCCAGCCCGGCCGCGAGCTGGACACGGGCGAGCTGATCGCGTTCGTCAAGGACCGCATCGGCAGCGTCAAGGCGCCGAAGCAGATCGAGATCTGGCCGGAGCTGCCGCGCTCCACCGTCGGCAAGGTCCTCAAAGCCGACATCCGTTCCACCTTCACGCAGAACAGCAAGGAGGCTGTCCGACCATGAAACTCGCGCTCTACCTGCCGAACTTCCGGGACAAGGTGACCGTCCGGGAACTCGAAGACCTCACCGCCCTCGCGGAAGACCTCGACTTCGACTCCGTCTGGACGCTCGACCGGATCATCGTGCCGGAGTCCTCGGACCGCGGGGAGATGCAGTACCCCTTCGGGATGCTGGACGAAATGGGCAAGCAGCTCCCGGTGAGCTCGCGGGGCGAGTTCCTGCAGGGCATGCCGCTGCTCCCCTGGCTCGCCGCGAAGACCTCGAAGGTCCGGATCGGCATGAGCATCATCGACACGCCGTACCGGTCCCCCGGTGTGCTCGCCGCGGAGCTGGCCACCATCGACCACCTCTCGGGCGGGCGGCTCAACGTCGCCGTCGGCTCCGGCTGGATGCCCGAGGAGTTCGCCGCCGCCAGCGCCGCGCACATCTTCCCCAAGCGGCACAAGCACGTCCGCGAAACCCTGGAGATCATGCAGGGCATCTGGACGAACGAGGTCTTCGAGTACCACGGCGAGTTCGCCGACTTCGAGTCGGCCGGCTTCGGGGCCAAGCCGGTGCAGAAGCCGCACCCGCCGATCTTCTTCAGCGGCCTCAAGGACCCGAAGCGCTCGGCCGCCCGCATCGCCAAGTACGGCCTTTCCGGCTGGATCGGGATCCAGGACTCGCCCGAGGACATCCGGCGGTGGCGCACCGAGATCCAGCGCGAGCTCGACGCGCTCGACACCCCGCGGTCGGTCGACGACCTCGAGATCTCCAGCATGATCTGGTTCGTCATCACCGACGGCGACATGGACCAGACCCCCCGGGGCAAGGGCACCAACCTGCTCGTGGGGTCGGCGGCGCAGATCACCGACCAGCTCAAGCGCTACCAGGACGCCGGGCTCACGATGCCCTTCCTGTGGCCGCCGTTCCAGGACGTGCCGGTGGCCAAGACGCTCGACGACCTGAAGCGCCTCAAGGAAGAAATCCTGCCCAAGATCGAAGCGATGTGAAGGGAAAGACCATGTCCGAACTCGAGGGAAAGCGCGTCTTCGTCACCGGGTCGGGCGCCGGCATCGGCAAGGCGATCGCGAAGCTGTTCATCGAACGCGGCGCCCAGGTCGTGGTCAGCGACCTCAACGCCCTCTCGGCCAAGCAGGCGGCCGAGGAGATCGGCGCGGCCGGCGTCGCCAACTGCGACGTCACCGACGAAACCCAGGTCCAGACCGCGATCCAGCAGGCGGTCGAGATCCTCGGCGGCCTCGACGTCCTGGTCAACAACGCCGGCATCGAGGTGTCGTCGCCGCTGCTGCAGCAGTCCACGGAGAGTTTCGACAAGATCTTCGCGGTCAACGTGCGCGGCACGTTCGTCGCGATGAAGGCGGCGACCCCGCACCTGGTCGAGTCGAAGGGCAACATCGTCAACATCTCCTCGATCGCCGGCGTCGGCGGCAGCCCGCTGCTCGGCTCCTACTGCGCGACGAAGGCGGCGGTCATCCAGCTGACCCGCGTCGCCGCGGTGGAGATGCGCCCGGCCGGCATCCGCGTCAACGCGGTCTGCCCGGGCTTCGCCGACACGGCCATGGTCGAGCGGCTGGTCCCCGACTTCGAGGCGGCAACCCAGGTCCCGTTCGGCGACCTCGTCGCGGCAAAGCAGGGCCGGCTCGGCACCCCGCAGGACATCGCGGAGGTGGCGGCGTTCCTGGCGTCCGACCGCGCGAGCTGGGTGACCGGCAGCCACTACGTCCTCGACGGCGGGCTGACCGCGTCGCTCGTGTGAGACGCCGGTCGGCGGGTCTGCTCCGGGCGGCCCGCCGGCCGGTCACTCGAAGAACTTGAGGCTCCAGCCGGTGTCGGTGGTCGCGCCCGGGACGTTGGCGCGGCGGTAGGTGGTCGAGCCCCACCAGCAGAAGGTTCCGGTGTACCAGTACCGGTTCGCCCACGAGTAGGGCGTCCCCTTGGCGACGGCGTGGAACATCAGCGGGAACTTCGGCCCGGCGGGCGGGCTGGTCGCGATGTCGCCGTTGAGCAGGACGAAGCTGTGGCTGCCCGGCCCGTCGACGTACAGCGTCGGGTCCCAGCCGGCCATCATCGTTTCGCGGTGGGAGCCGAAGAGACAGCCGTTCGACTTGTACCAGTCCCAGACGTAGGTCGGGTCACCGCCGGCGCGCAGGCGGACCTCGGCGATGCAGTACTGGTCGCTCCAGCTGCCGTTGGCCGAGTAGGCGATGTGCAGCTGCCCGTTGGGGTCCTTGATCGGCACGGGCGCTTCGTTGATGTAAGGGTTGCCGACGACGCGTTCCCAGCTCTCCCGCGGCTGCGAGATGATGTACCGCGCGCCGGTCGGCGTCGTCGGGGTGCTCATCCTGGCGATGTAGAGGTTCTGTTCGACGTTGGTGTCCCCGGCCCAGCCCGACCAGACGAACCAGCGTTGCCCGTTGAAGGTGAACTGCGTGCCGTCGATGGCCCACTTCCCGTCGGGCAGCGCCAGCTGGGTCTCGCCGGTGTAGCCGCTGTCGGCGGTGGCGGAGCTGATCACGTACATCCGGTGCGCCGCCCCGGTTCCGGCCGAGAAGTAGACGTAGAACCGGCCCCCGTCGGTGACGATCTCCGGCGCCCACACCTCCCCGAGCCCCCGGCTGTCACTCCAGATCCGCCGCGCGGGCGCGCCGGCGAGCCCATCGGTGGAAGCGGCCTGCCGCACGACGATCCCGCCCCCGGCGGACTGCACGGCGACATAGGTGGACCCGACCCGGAGCACACCCGGATCGGCGGCCCGCAAGGAGGTCTGCCCCGCCACGGCGGCCGGCGCGCCACCGAGAGCCACGGCGAGGAGCAGAACGAGAGCGGCGACGCATCGGGAGAGCTTCATGACCACATCCCTTGCTCGGTCGTGGTCCCGGCGAAGCGGGCCCTCCCGGAAGGATCACCCGAGGACGCGGGATCCGGTAGCGCGCGGGGGACTTGCTCGATCCAGCTCGGGCGGAATTGGTCTGAACCGGTGAGCGTCGGGTGGAGTTCAAGCGAGGTCGTCCGCCGGAACCGGCAGCAGCGCCAGCTCCGCCCACTCCTCCCCCGGCATCCTCGTCATCAGCACCCGAGGCGTCTCGGCCAACGCGGCCGGCCACTCACGCTGGATCTTCGGGATCAGCGGCGACTTCAAATGCCGCTCGACCCCCTCTTCCCGATGCCCCTCCAGCAGAAAGAACACCCCGGGCTCGTCCACACTGCGCGCCCACCAGAACCAGAGATTGGTGTCCTCCGAACGCGTGGCCCGGGTGAACTCCTCCACCAGCCCGAGCCAGCGATCCGCCCACTCTTCGCGCACCGTGAACCGGATCACGACGACCTGCATCAGCGGGCACTCCGTTCGCGCACCGGCGCCGTCCACCGGCTGAGGACCGCCGCCCAGTCGCCGGACTCGGCGTTGCCGGCCCAGGCGATGTAGCCGTCCGGGCGGACCAGCAGGCCCGGGCCGTCGTCGGTGCGGTGGACCACCGGGACCAGCGCCCGCACCGGCCCGGCGTCCCGCTCCGCCACGAGCACGAACCCGCCGTGCCGCAACGCTTCGGCCAGCCGTCCGGACCGCAACGGGATCTCGCGCGCGGGCCGGCCGACCAGCCGGTGCGAGGACGGCGGGCGCCGGTAGCGGATGCCGGTTCCGGTGAACATGCCCGCGGCCTTGCCGGAGACCCGGCCGTTGCGCAGCAGCACGCCGAGGACGTGGTTGCGCAGCAGCCGGGCCGGCCACGAGCGCACCGTCATCAGGCGGATCGTCGCGCCGCTCGTGCGCAGCACCAGCTTGCCGACCGGGTGCCGCTCCTCCTGATAGGTGTCGAGGATCGCGGGGTCGGCGCCACCGAGGACGGCGGCCAGCTTCCAGCCGAGGTTGAGCGCGTCCTGGATGCCGGTGTTCATGCCCTGCCCGCCCGCGGGCGAATGGACGTGCGCGGCGTCGCCCGCGAAGAACACCCGGCCCGCGCGGTAGGCGCCCACCTGACGCTCGTCGCTGCGGAACCGGGAGATCCAGCGGGTCTCCCCCATGCCGAAGTCGGTGCCCATGGTCCGCCGCAGGATGTCGCGCACCACGGCCGGCTCCGGGCGGAACGCCGGGTCGCCTTCGTGGCGCCGGTCCCAGGCGATCACGCGGAACCACCCGTCGCCGAACGGCGCGACAAACGCGAAGCTGTCCTTGACGGCGTCCACCGTGACGACGTCGCCGGGCGGGTCGGCGAGCCGCGTGTCGGCGAGCATGATCGAGTCCAGCAGCACCTTGCCGGGGAACGCCGTGCCGGTCAGCCGCCGGACGGTGCTGTGCGCGCCGTCGGCCGCGACGACGTAGGACGCCTTCAGCGCCGGTTTCCCGGCGGAGCCGAGGTGCACCAGAACCCCGTCGTCCCGCTGGTCCAGCCGCGTGAGCTCGGCTCCGCGCACGATCCGCGCGCCCAGCTCCCGGGCGCGCTCCTCCAGCAGGCTGTCGACGTTGCGCTGCGGGGTGACCAGCAGGAACGGGAAGCGGGACGGCAACCGCGTGAGGTCGAGCCCCGCGCTCTTCCACAAGCTCAGGCTGCCCGCCTTGGCGCCCGTCGCGACGAGCGCGTCGGCGAGGCCACGGCTGTCCAGGACCTCCAGCGTCCGGGCGTGGGTCCCGAACGCCCGGCTGAGCGGCGACGCCTCCACGTGCTTCTCGACGACCACGACCGACCGGCCGGCCAGCGCCAGCTCCCCGGCGAGCAGGCAGCCCGCCGGGCCGGCCCCGACCACCACGACATCCACGGTCTCCACCGGAACCTCCTAAGTCAACAGCGGGTGACTTAGACGGTAGCGGGCGCCCCGAAGTCAAGTCAACCGTCGGTGACTTATGCTGGCGGCGTGACCGCACCGCGCCGCCGCTCCGCCCCCGCCACCCGTGCCGCGATCCTCGAGGCCGCCCGGACGCGCTTCGGCGCCCACGGGTTCGACCGCGTCCGGCTGCGCGACGTGGCCGCCGACGTCGGCGTCGACCCGGCGATGGTGATCCGCTACTTCGGCACGAAGGAAGGGCTCTTCGCCGCGGCCGCCGAGTTCGACCTGGACCTGCCCGACCTCACCGGGGTGTCGGCGGACGACCTCGCGCGGGTCCTGATGCCGCGCTTCTTCGGTGTCTGGGAGGGCAACGCCGGCTTCCTGTCCCTGCTGCGCGCCGCCACGACGAGCGCGGCCGCGGCCGAGAAGATGCTGGAGCTGTTCACCGCCCAGGTCACCCCGGCGGTGGCCGCGGTCGTGCCCGACCGGGCCCCGCAGCGCGCCGCGCTCCTCGGCTCCCAGATCCTCGGCCTGGCCCTGTCCCGCTACGTGCTGAAGGTGCCACCGCTGGCGGACATGGGACGCGCGGAGCTCGAAGCCTGGGTCACGCCGGTCATCCGCCACTACCTCACGGACCCGGCGTGACCGCTCAGCCGGCCAGGACCACCGACCGGGTCAGGTGCGCCGGGCGGTCCGGGTCCCGGCCGGCCGCCAGCGCCAGCTCGACCGCCAGCCGCTGGACGGCGACCAGCTCCGCCAGTGGGTCCAGCCGGCCCTGACGGAGGTGGGCGCCGGTCGCCTCGATCTGCCGCACCAGGCCCGCGTCCAGGGGCGCCAGGCTCCACACCGCCCGGCCCGGCGCCGCGACCGCGATCGGGCCGTGGCGGTACTCCATCGCCGAGTACGACTCCGTCCACCAGGCCGCCGCCTCACGGACCTTCAGCGCGGCTTCGTTCGCCAGCCCGCCGTGCCAGTCCGCGCCGAGGAAGGAAATCTGGGCCGCGGCGAGCAGTTCCGGCTCGAGCGGCTCGGCCAGGGCCCGGGAGACGTCCGCCAGCGCGCGGTCGACCGGCAGCCCCAGGTGCGCGCGCAGGAGCAGCAGCTGCGTGGTCGGGAAGCGCGTCTGGACCACCGACCGCTCGTCCGCGTACGGCAGGGCGACCACGTCGTCGGACAGCTCCGCGGCCGGGGAGCCGGCGACCGCGGTGATCGTCGTGACGCGGGTTCCCGGGCGGGCCCGGCCGATCGCGGTGAGGATCTCCGTCGTCGTGCCGGAGCGGGTCATCACCAGCAGCCGGTCGTAGGGCCGGTCGAGCTTCGCCTCCGACGCCGGGAAGACGTCGGTCAGGCCGAGCCCGGCGTCCTCGCGCAGCTGGGCGTAACACTGGGCCATGAACAGCGAGGTGCCGCAGCCGACCACCGCGACGCGCTCCCCCGCGGCGGGCAGCGCGGGCGCGTGGGACGGCAGTTCGCGCAGCACGCGCGCCCAGCACTCCGGCTGGCTGGTGATCTCGTCGAGCGTGTGGGACATGGTTCTCCTGGGGTCAGTGGCCGAGGACGGCACGCAGGGCGGGCTGGAGGCGGTCGCCGTGCGCGCGGACGAGGTCGTCGCACAGCTGGAAGATCCGCTCGACCGGCAGCGCGGCGGCGGTCGCGGGATCGGTCATCGCGGCGTGGCGGATGTGCCGCGGGTCGTCTTCGACGGCCGCGCGCACGACGAGGTCGTTGACACTCAGGTACGTCCGGTTCAGCGCGGCGAGCTGCGGGGGCAGCGCGCCGATCCGGGTCGGCCGGACGCCGGTGCCGTCGACCAGGCACGGCACCTCGACCACCCCGCCGGCCGGCAGGTTCTCGATCAGGCCGTGGTTGACCACGTTGCCGTACACCGTGCGCGGGGTCCCGGTGAGGACACTGTGGACGATCTGCGGCGCGTACTCCTCGGTGCCTTCGACGGGCAGCGGCTCGTCGGCCGCGACCGCCCGCCGCGTCCGCTCGTACTCGGCCTCGTTCTCCGCGACGATGTCGAGGTAGGCGCCGATCGGCAGCCGCAGCCGCTCGACTTCGCTGTCGTGCTTGAGGTACCAGGGCACGTACTCGGCGGAGTGCTCGCTGGTCTCCGTCGGGTAGAAACCGAGGCGCCGGAACATGTCGAACCGGACGCGCCGCCGCAGCTGCTCGTCGGCCGCGGCCAGCTCGGCCAGCCGCGGGTAGAGGTCGGCGCCCCCGTGCTCGAAGCGCAGCACCCAGGCCTGGTGGTTGACCCCGGCCGCGACGTAGGTGACCTCCTCGAACGGCACGCCGACCAGCTGTGCGAGCCCGTGCACGGTCCAGTACACCGAATGGCACAGCCCGACGACCCGCGTCAGCCCGGTCGCCTCGGCCAGGTACTGGACGTTCATCGCCATCGGGTTCGTGTAGTTGAGCAGCCAGGCGTCCGGGCAGACGTCGGCGATGTCCGCGCCGAGCGCCTTCAGGAACGGGAACGTGCGCAGCGCGCGGAAGATCCCGCCGATGCCGAGCGTGTCGCCGATGGTCTGGCGCAGGCCGTAGCGCGCCGGGACCTCGAAGTCGACGCGGGTCGCCGCCCCCATCCCGATCTGGACCATGTCCACGACGAAGTCCGCGCCCGACAACGCTTCCCGGCGGTCGGCGTGCGCGGTGAGCAGCGGCTTGACCCCGCGGACGGCGGCGATCCGCCGCGCCGCGGCGAGCGCGGTCGCGAGCCGGTCCGGGTCGATGTCGTGCAGGGCGACGTGCACACCGTCCAGCTCGGGGTAGGCGAAGAGGTCGGCGAGCAGGCCCTGGGTGAACACGACGCTGCCGGCGCCGACGAAGGTGATCTTGGGGGTCATGCGGGGTCCGATCCGGTGCGTTCGAGGTGGACGAGGACGTCGTCCCACGTGGCCTGGCCCGCGGTGCCGCCGCGGGCGCGGACCGAGAAGCCGCCGCAGACGACGCCGCAGCGCAGCGCCGTCGCGAGCGGCAGCCCGGCCAGGACGCCGGCGAGGAACCCGGCGTCGAAGCTGTCCCCGGCGCCGACCGTGTCGACGGCGGCCGCCGGAGCGCCGGGAGCGAAGGCGAATTCGCCGCCCTGGCAGCAGAAGGCCCCGGCCTCGCCGTCCTTGACCACCACGGCGGGGCCGCGGGCGGCCAGCATCGCGGCGGCCCGCCGCGCGTCGGGCACGCCCGCCAGCCGGACGGCCTCCGCGGCGTTGGGCAGCAGGAAGTCCGTCTCCGCCAGGAGGCCGCCGACGTCCCAGGTCCCGGCCGGGTCGTCGTTGGTGTCGACGGACGTGGTCGCGCCGTGCTCCCGGGCGGTGCGCAGCAGGGCGGGCAGATCGGCGGCGAGCTTCGGCAGCAGGAAGTACGACGACGCGTGGACGTGCCTGCTGGTGGCCAGCAGCTCCGGCGGGACGTCGGCCGCGGACGTCGTGGCGAGGGTGCCGGGCGCGGTGACGATCGCCCGGTCGCCGTCGCGGGTGAGGACGGTGGTCAGCGGGGTCGGCAGGTCCGGGTCGGTGCGCAACGCCGTGGTGTCGACACCGCGTTCCTCGAGCGCGGCGCGGACGAACCGGCCGCCTTCGTCGGCGCCGACCCGGCCGGCGAGGGCGACCTTCAGGCCCAGCCGGGCGGCGCCGGCGGCGGTGATGGCGCCGGAGCCGCCGAGAGTGAGCGTGCCGAAGGGGGCGAGCTGTTCGCGCTGGCCGAAGGCGAGGTCCGTCCGAAGTGGACCGAGGATGACGTCGGGGTTGGCGTCGCCGACGACCAGGAGGTCGAAACGGTGCATGGTCAGCCCTTGAGCCCGCTGGTGGTGATGGACTGGATGAACGTCTTCTGCGCGCCGAGGAAGGCGAGCAGCACCGGCAGCACGGTGATCACGTTGCCCGCCATCACCGCGGCCCAGTTCGTGTGGTGCTGGCCCTGGAAGGTGGTGAGGCCCAGCTGCAGTGTGTACGTCGTGTCGTGGTTGAGCGCGATGAGCGGCCAGGTCAGGTCGTTCCAGGTGCTCAGGAACGTCAGCACGGCCACCGTGCTCAGCGCGGGCCGCGAGAGCGGCAGCACGATCGTGACCAGCACCCGCAGCCGCGAGCAGCCGTCGATCCAGGCCGCTTCTTCGAGCTCCCTGGGCAGGGACAGGAAGAACTGGCGCAGCAGGAACACCGCGAACGGCGTGACCAGGGACGGCACGATGAGCGCGCCCAGGCTGTCGATCAGGCCGAGCTGCTTCATCACCAGGAACGTCGGGATCATGGTGAGCTGGAACGGGATCGCCATCGTCGCGACCATCAGCCCGAGCAGCACCCGCGACCCGGCGAAGCGCATCCGCGCGAACGCGTACCCGCCGAGCGTGCCGAACAGCAGGTTGGACGCGACCGTCACGGCCGAGACGATCAGCGAGTTCGTGAACCAGCGCACGAAGAGCGCGTTGTCGAGGACGTAGCGGTAGCCCGAGAAGTCCACCCGGGACGGCCACAGCGCGGGCGGGAAGCGGTTGATCTCGGCGTTGCTCATCACCGAGCTGAGCAGCAGCCACACCAGCGGCGCGGCGAACACGAGCGCCAGCGGCACGAGCAGCAGGTGCCACGGGCTGAAGGGCAGCCGCGGCCGCCGCAGCACGGGCAGGACGCGCGGGGCGGGCACACTGCCGATCCGGGTGGTCATCGGAGCACCTCCCGCCGGCGGCGCAGCAGGCGGACGGCCACCACGACGACGAGCAGGGCGAGCGCGAGCACGTAGGCCGACGCCGCGCCGTACCCGGCGGTGAAGTTCTTGAACGCCTGCTCCCAGACGAAGTAGACGATCACCGTGGTGGAGCCGAGCGGGCCGCCCTTGGTCGTCACGTAGACCAGGTCGAACACCTGCAGCGACGTGATCAGCTGCCACAGCACGAGGAACGCCGTCACCGGGGTGACCGCGGGCAGCGTCACGTGCCGCAGCACGCGCCAGGTGCCCGCGCCGTCCAGCCGCGCGGCCTCGACCAGCGACGGCTCGACGTCCTGCAGCGCGGCGAGGTAGACCACGACGCAGAATCCGGCACCGCTCCACAGCGTGATGCCGACCAGCACCAGCAGCGCCTGCCCCGGATCGGTCAGGAAACCCTGCGGGGAAACGCCGAGGTGGTGCAGCAGCGAGTTGGCCGCGCCGAACTGCGGGTCGAGGATGAACGAGAACAGCACCCCCTGCGCCGTCGCCGAGAGCACGAACGGGACGAACACGAGCGTCCGGTAGACGCCGATCAGCCGGATGCGCCGGTTCAGCGCCTGCGCCAGCAGGAAGCCGAACACGATGCTCAGCGGGACGTAGAGCACCGTGTACAGCACGGTGTTCCAGACCGCCTGGGCGAAGTGCGGGTCCTGGGCGAGCGCGGCGTAGTTGTCCCCGCCGACCCACCGGCTGGGCGTCACGAGGTCGTCGACCTGGAACGACAGCAGCAGCGACCAGGCCACGGGCACCACACCGAGGCCCAGGATGATGAGGACAGCGGGCGAGACGTAAGCCCAGGCGGCGGCGGTTTCGCGCCGCCTGCGTTGAATGGGGGTGACGGTGATGGGCCTCGGCAGTCCGGGCATGGCGGCTCCCTATCGCGGAATGATCAGGGCGGCGTTCGCGGCCGCGGCGCAGTCGCGCAGCGCGTCGGCCGGGGACGCCTGGCCGAGCAGCACGGCGACGATCGCGGTGCCCAGCGCCGCCGACACCTGCGGATAGGCCGGGTGCACCGGGCGGACGCGGGCGTGGTCCAGCGCGTCGACGAACACCGGCAGGCCCGGTGTTTCGGCGGTTTTCGCCTGCCACGCGGGCAGTTGCTGCGTCCGGCGGCTCAGCGGGAGGCTGCCCGCGCCGTCGTCCCAGCGGACGTCCTGGGCCGGGTCCGCCAGCCAGGACAGGAAAGTCCGCGCCGCGTCGACCCGGGCTTCGCCGTTGTCGAAGAGCGTCCAGGTGTCCGGGCCGGAGATGGTCACCGGGCGGCCGCTGAAGCTGGGCAGCGGCACGACCGCGTAGTCGATCCCGGCGTCGGTGATGTCGGGCAGCTGCCACGGCCCGGTCGGGACCATGCCGATGTGGCCGGCTTCGAAGGCCTGGTACATCTGCTCGCTGCCGGTCTTCGGGTCGAGGTAGACGGACTTCGCCGCGGCGAGGTCGCGGACGACTTCGAGCGCGCGCACGCCCTGGCCTTCGAACCCGATGCCACGCCCGCCGGCGCCGATGACGTCGCCGCCGAGGTCCCACACCATCGGCCACAGCCGCCACACGGTGTCCTCGTCGCCGGTGGCGGGCCACGCGGTGCCGAAGGTGCCGCTGCCCGGGTCGGTGAGCTTCGCGGCCACGGCGACGAAGTCGGCCCACGTCCAGCCCGCGGCGGGCAGCGGGATCCCGGCCTGGTCGAACAACGTCCTGTTGCACACCACGGCCAGCGAGTCGAGCAGCGCCGGGACCGCGCGGGCGCGGCCGTTGACCGTGACCGCTTCCCGGGCCGGCGCCCAGAAGCCGGGGCCCGCGTCGACGAGACCGGTGACGTCGACGACGCTCGGGCTGCGCGCCACGCTGGCGAGGTCCGAGCCGAAGACGTAGGCGATGTCCGGGAACGACCCCGACGCGAGCGCCGCGGTGATCTTCTGGAGCATCGCGTCGGCGAGGACACCGCCGCCCAGGTCGATCCGGATGCCGGGGTGCGTCCGGTGGAAGTCCGCGACGAGCGCGTCGAGGACCTTCTTGCCGGTGTCGGTCTGGCCGTGCCAGACCTCGACCGTCACCGGACCGCCGTCGCCCGTCGTGGCCGCGCCGCACCCGGCCACCGCCGTGCCGAGGGTGAGGCCGCCGACCCCGCGGAGGAAGCTCCGCCGGTCCATCAGCAGGTCTTGCGGACGTAGCCGGACTCGCCCTTCGGGACGACGTCGAGGTCGCGGCGGACGATGCTCAGCGAGCTCCACCGGCTGCAGGCGGTCTTGAGCCCGCTGTCGATGTACTCGATGACGATCACGTGGTCGCCGAACGCGGGCGTGAACTCACCGCAGTTCTTCTGCTGCCCGCACTCTTCGGCGATGGCGAAGTCGAGCCCGTTCGCCTGGCGCTGACCGGCCAGCTCGGAGGTGTTCTTCTGCGCGATCGCGAGGCCCTTTTCGTGGGCGTGCGCGGACAGCAGGCGGATGTAGGCCTGGGCGTTGCTGTCGGACAGAAGTCCTTTCGAGCGCGTGAAACTGTCGTAGTTGTCGGGTTCGATCGCCTGGTAGCCCTTGGCCGCGCAGTCGTCGACCCAGGTGTCGACCTTCGCGGCGACGCGGGTGCGCTTGTCCGCGGTCCGGAGGTCGAGCAGGGCCTCACCCCAGTCTTCGTCGACGACCACCTTGCCGCCGGCGTCGCGCAGCAGGAGGTCGTTCCACTCCCCTTCGGCGCCGGGCTGGGCCTGGAAAGCGTTGACGTAGCAGATGTTGTAGAGCCCGGCGGCGGGCTGGGCGGTGTGGTCGCGGCTGACGACCTTGACGTCGGCGGCCGGGGTGTAGGCGCCGCCGATCTGGTAGTCGAAGCCCGCCTTGACCGGCGGGGGCGTGGGCGCCGCGGCCGGCGCGGCGGCGGCCGAGCACGCGCTGCCGCCGAGGATCGCGGCCGAGCACGCGGCGACGGTCAGGAACCGGGTGCGGGAGAAGGGCATCATCGGTCTCCGGATGATGGTGGGCACGACCCCGCCTCGGACGCCGTGCACGTCCTGGCGACTCAGTCCGGGCTCGCGGCGGCGGCCGACATACCGGCTGGGCGTACCTCTCACGCCGGGACAGAACCACGCCGACGTGCCGAGAAGTAAAACCAGCAAGTCCGCGCATGTCAAGTGCTCGATGCTGATCGCTTGGAGCGACGATCACGCACTCGCGAGCACGGCGGACGGCCTGCCTCGGGTCGCTGAGCGTCGTGACAGGGGCAGCAAGCCGAGCTCGTCCGCCGCCGGGACGTCCGAACACCGGCGGCCGCGCCCCGCTGCGCCGAAAGGGCAGCTTCGAGGGACGTTCGTACCCGACCCGGCCCGCCGGGCGTTGACCGCGCCGGGGCGCGTACCTACCGTTCGGCCACCGGCGGATAAAGGGTCTGGACCACATGGCATCCGCCCCTTCCCAGGAGGTGCCAATGCTTTCCAGGCGTACCTTCGTCACCGCGGGGCTCGTGGCCGCCGCGGCCGGCACACCGCTTTGGTCCGCCCTCGCCGCGCCGCGGGCGCGGGCCGCCGCCGCGCTGCCGCTGACCCTGAAGAACAACTCCGGCAACGGCACCGTCTACGCCTACGTCAGCGGCGCCGACACCTCGGGCTGGCCCGGTTTTGTCACCGCCGACGGCCGGTTCCAGCGGCTGCCCAACCCCTCTTCACCGGTGACGCCGATCCCCGACTACGCGATTCCCTTGAGCGGCTCGGGATCCCAGGTCACGGTGATGCTGAACGACTACATCATCGGCGGTCGCGTCTGGTTCTCGGCGGACAAGAAGATCCAGTTCTTCGTCAACCCCGGGCCCGGACTGGTGCAGCCCGGCTTCACCAGCTCGGACCCGAACTGGCAGACGAACTGGACCTTCTGCGAGTTCACCTACAACAGCGCGAACCTCTACGCCAACATCAGCTACGTCGACATGGTCGCGCTGCCGGTGTCCATGGCCACCACGGGCGCGGCCGGCGCGCAGTCGGTCAGCCCGCTGCCGGACGGCGCGCTCGCCGCCATCGCCGACGGGCTGCGCGCCCAGCACTCGACCGACGGCGCGCCGTGGGACCGGCTGGTCGTCACCGACGCGTCCGGGAAAGTGGTGCGGCTGCTCGCGCCCGGGCACTCCCCCGTCGATTTCGGGGGTTACTGGAACAACTACCTGAACGCGGTCTGGGACCACTACCGCTCGACGCCGCTGACGGTCAACGGCCAGGGCGCCATCGGCTCCTACACCGGCACGGTCAGCGGGGACACGCTCGTGTTCGCCGGTCTCAACACCAACGGCGTCCCGTTCACGAAACCCAGTGCGGTGGACATCTTCGGCTGCGCGAGCGGGCCGCTGTACAACTCCGGCGGGGACGCGCGCGGGGCCGTCGCCGCGCGGCTGGCCGCCGCGCTCAACCGCAGCAGCCTGCTGGTCGGCGGCGGCAACAACCAGCCCGACGGCGTCGCTCCTTCGCAGTACTACCAAGACGCGACGACGAACCACTACGCGCGGCTGGTCCACCAGCACGCGTCGATCGGTTACGCCTTCCCGTACGACGACGTCGGCCCGACCGGCGCCCAGCCGGTCGACGGCCACCTGCAGGACCCGGCGCCGACGTCCTGGACCGTCGCTCTAGGCCCGGGCGCGGGCGGCGGCACCACACCGCCGCCGGGCGGAGGCGTGGGCGCGTACTCCACGATCCAGGCCGAGTCCTACAGCGCGCAGAGCGGCACGCAGAACGAGGCGTGCGGCGACACCGGCGGCGGCGTCGACGTCGGCTGGATCGCCGGCGGGGACTGGCTGAAGTACTCCGGTGTCGACTTCGGCTCGGGCTCACCACGCCAGTTCGTCGCCCGCCTGGCCTCCGGCGCGGCCGCCGGGGTGAGCGGCGCGATCCTCGCCCGGCTGGACAGCGTGAACGGGCCGGTCATCGCCGAGATCGACTTCGCCAACAACGGCGGCTGGCAGCAGTGGCAGACGGTCCCGGCCAACGTCGTCGGCGCGGCGACCGGGGTGCACGACCTCTACCTGACGTTCGGGGGCGGGTCCGCGGACTTCGTCAACATCAACTGGTTCACCTTCACCCGGTGACCGCTCACCCCACGGTGTCGAGCAGCCGGCGGGCGGCCACGGCCGCGCCGTCGGTGCGCATCCGGGCGGCCAAAGCCGTGGCCCGCGCCCGGGTTTCGGTTCCCAGGACCGTTTCGAGGGCGGCCGTCAGCGACTCGGTGTCGGCGGTCGCGCCGTCGAGGTTCACGCCGACCCGCGCCTCCCCCACCCGGGCGGCCCAGTACGGGGTGTCCGCGATCGGCAGCGGGACGACCAGCTGCGGCACGCCGGCCCGGGCGGCCGTCTGCGCGGTGCCCGCGCCGCCGTGGTGCACCACGGCGGCGACCTGACCGAACAGCCGCTGGTGGTTGACCTCGCCGATGGCGAAGCAGTCGGGCACGTCGAGGTCGGCCCAGCCGCGGGAGACCAGCACGCGGTGCCCCAGCGCGCGGATCGCTTCGACGGCCCGGGAAACGATGCCCGGCGCCGGCGGGATGCTGCCGAAGCCGACGTAGACCGGCGGCGGGCCCGCAGCCAGGAAGCTCTCCAGGTCGGCCGGGAGCGGGCGGTCGTCCGGCAGGTACCAGGCGCCGGTCTGGACCACGTCGAGCCCCGGGGTATCCGGCCACGGCCCCAGGACCGGGTCGGCGGCGAGCCAG
Source organism: Amycolatopsis sp. NPDC104863 (assembly GCF_055582965.1). Lineage (NCBI taxonomy): Bacteria > Bacillati > Actinomycetota > Actinomycetes > Pseudonocardiales > Pseudonocardiaceae > Amycolatopsis > Amycolatopsis sp. NPDC104863. Next base: position 119,435 of record NZ_JBVJOW010000001.1, on the reverse strand, counting down.
GGCCGCTCGCTGTAGACGTGGTCGCGGACGTTGTCCACCGGCGGCAGGCCGAGCGCCGCGCGGTGGCCGTTGAGCGCTTCGCGGAACTGCGTGTTCGCGTGGTCGGCGTCGCGCTCCCACAACGCCCAGTTGCCGGTGGTCTCCGGCTCCGGCCAGCCCGGCCGCGGCGGCGGCGCGTGGTGGGGCGAGGGCAGGTTGACCGCCGCGTAGGTCGCGTAGAAGTACGGGATGCCCGAAGCTTCGGCCACCGACCGCGCGCCGACCTGCGCCAGCCCGGCCGCCACCAGCGCGGCACAGCCATCGGCCGCTTTCGGGTACGCCTCGAACTGGGCCTCGACAACGGCGTTGCGGTAGCGGGACAGCTCGGCGGCCGACGGCGGTTGCTCCCCGCTCATCAACGCCCGCATCGACAGCCCGACCGGCACCGGCTCGATCCCGAGGCCGGTCAGCCGCTCGGCGAACTCCTCGTCCGGCGGGGTGCACATCCGCGTCTCGACACCCAGCTCCTGGAGCCGGACCGCCAGCGCCACCAGCGGTTCCACGTCGCCCCGGGTCCCGTACGTGGCCAGCAGCACCCGCATTCCGCCCCACTTCCGCCGATCTTCCCTTACGGTGCGGCAGGAGTGTACGGAGCTCCCCGCCCGGTTCCCGATCCCACTCACGGAGAGAGTCCTCGATGCGCAGTTCGTCCGTGACCACCCCCGATGTCTCGATCGTCTTGCCGTGCGCCGGATTCGCGACGCGCTTCGAAGCGCCCTACTCGAAGGAGCTGCACTGCCTGACCCCCGGCGTCACGGTGCTGGACCGCAGCCTGGCGCCCGCCGTCGAACTGGCCGAAAACGGGCTCGACGTGCGCCTGGTCGTCGTGTTCCGGGCGCACAAGCTCGACACCGTCCGCTACCTCGAGCGGTACGCCCAGACCTTCCAGATCGTCTTCGTCTACCAGGACGAATCGCTGCAGGCCGGGCTCGACGGAGCGATCCGGTCGGCCTTGCCGATGACGGCGGGACCGGTGGCCCTCGTGCTCCCTGACATCGTTGTCAGCGGCGCGGGCAGCACCGGCAGCCTCGGCACCGCGGTGGAGCGCGCCAAGGAGACCGGCTGGAGTGTGGTGGCCACCGAGGAGCGCGATCCCGACGCCCTGCGGCTGACGGGCGCGCTCACCGTCAGCGGGGAAGGCGACGCCGCGACCGTCGCGGCGGCCGCCGAGAAGCCGGCGGACCCGGCGGGCTTCAACGCGTGCTGGGGCATGGTCGCGGTCACCGCGGAGGAGGCGCACCGGCTGCCCGACGTGGCCCGCCGGGACGCGGACAGCCCGCTGGCCGGCGCGGTCGCGCTGATGGTGGAGCGGATCGTGAACTACAACACAGTCGCGGGCTGACGCTCCGGCGGAGACTTCCGGGCAGACTTGCGCCACGACTCGTGATCACCCGAAGGTGTGGTGTTACTCTGCCGTTCGTTGCCAATCCGACCACAGCCACGGCCGAATGGCTTCGTAACGATAGTCGAGTACCGCTTGAGGATCGGCCTGCTTTTGGCCGGATTGGCAACGGTCCGGACAGACAGAGAGCGTTTCCCCGACCTCGGCTGCCCGCCCTGCCCGGAAAGGCCGTCCTCGATGCAGGTGACCGCACCGCTGTCGTCCGGTCAGCAGCGCCTTTGGGCCGTCTCCCAGCTGGACGGGGCCGGCCCGGCCTACAACGAGGCCATGGCGTTCACCTTGCGGGGCCCACTGGACCGCGACGCGCTGCGCCGCGCGTTCGAAGCTCTCGCCGACCGCCACGAAGCCCTGCGCACCCGGTTCGCCGTCGAGGACGGCCGGCCCGTGCAAATCGTCGAACCCGCCGGCCACGGCTTCCCGGTCACCGTCACCGACGTGACCGGGCGGCCGGAGCGGGCGGCCGAGCTGCGGCGCACCGACCCGTTCGAGGCGTTCGACCTGACCCGCGCGCCGCTCGGCCGGGCGCGGCTGCTGGCCGACGGCGCCGAGCACCACGTCCTGCTGATCACCGTCCACCACACGGTCTTCGACGGCTGGTCGCGCACGCTCATGCTGCGTGAGCTCGGGATCCTCTACGCCGCTCAGATGAGCGGTGAACCGGCTTCCCTGCCGGAAACGCGGCCGTACCGCGAGCACGCCCAAGCCCAGCAGGACTGGCTCGCCGGCCCCGGCCCGGCGCCGCACGAGGCGTACTGGCGGGACCGCCTCGACGGCGTCCCGCCGGTGCTGGAGCTGCCCGCCGACCGGCCGCGCCCGGCGCGGCAGGACCACCGCGGCGGCCGGGTGCCGCTGGCACTCGGGCCGGAGCTCACCGCGCGGGTGAAGGCGGTGGCGCGCGAGCACGGCGGCACGCTCTACTCCGCCATCCTGACCTGCTGGTTTCTGCTGCTCTCCCGGCTTTCCGCCCAAACTGACATCGTTGTCGGCGTCCCCACCGCCAACCGGGGCGGCGGCGGGGGCGACCACCCCGCCACCCTCGGCTTCTTCGTCAACACCATCGCCGTGCGCGCCGAGCTGGGCGGCTCCCCCACCGGCGCCGGCCTGCTCCGGCAGGTCCGCGCGGCCCTGCGCGGCGCGCTCGACCACGTCGACCTGCCGTTCGAGCGGGTCGTCGAGCTGGTCAACCCGCCGCGCAGCCCCGCGCACACCCCGCTGTTCCAGACGATGTTCGCCTGGGTGCCGACGATGCACGACCTGCTGGAGCTGCCGGACGTGGCTGTCACCTCGGTCGACGTCGAGCACGCGCCCGCGAAGTTCGACCTCGCGCTCGGCCTGGCCGACGAAAACGGCGACGTCGCCGGGCACCTCGACTACGCCGTCGCCCTCTTCGACCCCACCACCGCGCAGCGCTACGCCCGGTACCTCGTCCGGCTGCTCGACCAGCTGACCACCCGGCCGGACGCGGACGTCACGAGCTACGAGCTCCTCGACGACGCCGAGCGCGACGAGATCCTCACCGCCTGGAGCACCGGCCCCCGGCCGAACCGCCGGCCCGGCGGGCTGGTCGACCGGTTCACCAGTCACGCCGGTACGACCCCGGAGGCCCCCGCGCTCGTCTGCGACGGCCGGACCCTCACCTACGGCGAGCTGGACCGCCGCACCACGAAGCTGGCGAACGCCCTGCGGGCCCGCGGGGCCGGACCGGGCGAGGTCGTGGCCGTCCTCAGTGGACGGTCGGTGGAGCTGGTGGTCGCCGTGCTGGGCGTGCTGAAGACCGGCGCCGCCTACCTCCCGCTCGACCCGGCCCAGCCCGAAGCCCGGCGAGCGGCGATGCTCGAGGACGCGCGCCCGGTGCTGGTCCTGGGTGACGACGTCCGGGCGCTGGAAGCCGAAGGCGACGAGACCCGGACCCCGGTGGCCACCGGCCCGCGGGAGACGGCCTACGTCATCTACACCTCGGGCTCGACCGGGCGTCCCAAGGGTGTCGCCGTGCCGCACCACAGCGTCCTCGCCCTGTTCGACCAGTGGCTCGACCGCTTCGGCCCGACGCCCGGCGAGGCGACGTCGGCGTGGTCGAGCATCGGCTTCGACGCCTCGGTGCACGAACTGCTGCTCCCCCTGACGACCGGCGCGGTGCTGCACGTCGTGCCCGAGGACGTCCGAGCCGACCCCGCGGCGCTGATGGCGTGGCTGCGCGAACACCGGGTGGTGCAGGCGTTCCTGCCGCCCGCGTACGTCCGCTGGATCGACGAAGACCCAACCCGCGTCGCCGGGCTCGCGCTGCGGCAGGTCCTCACCGGCGTCGAATCCCTGTCGGAGGCCGCGCTCGCGCGGTTCGCCGAAGCGGTTCCCGGGCTGCGGATCTGCTTCGGGTACGGGCCGACGGAAGCCACGCTCTACGCCACCGCCCACTTCGACCCGCGGCCGCTGGAGCGCCCGGCGCCGATCGGCCGGCCGCTGCCCGGTTCGCGGATGTACCTCCTGGACGAGCGGCTGCGGCCGGTGCCGCCGGGCGTCGCGGGTGAGGTCTTCCTGGCCGGCGACTGCCTGGCCCGCGGCTACCTGCACCGGCCGGGGCTGACCGCCGAGCGGTTCGTGGCGGACCCGTTCGTCCCCGGCGAGCGCATGTACCGCACCGGCGACCTGGCCCGCTGGCTCTCCGACGGCGAAGCCGAGTATGCGGGCCGCCGCGACGACCAGATCAAGCTGCGCGGGTTCCGGATCGAGCCCGGCGAGGTGACGGCCGCGCTGCTGGCCGTCCCCGGCGTCCGCGAGGCCGCCGTGCTGGTGGACCGCGAAGGCGAGCCCCGGCTGGTCGCCGGGGTCGTGGGCGGCGCCCAGACCCCGCACGAGTGGCGAGCCGCGCTGGCCGGGCGGCTGCCGGACTACATGATCCCGTCGGTGTTCGCGGAGTTCGACCGGCTGCCGCTGAACCGCAGCGGCAAGCTCGACCGCGACGCCGTCTTGGCGCACGCCCGGGCTTCGGCCCCCGCGGCGGTCAACACCGCCGCTCCGCGCGACCACGTCGAGCTGGCGCTGCTCCGGATCTGGCGGACCCTGTTGCTGCACCCCGCGATCGGCGTCTCGGACGACTTCTTCGACGTCGGCGGCACGTCCATCTCGGCGATCAAGCTGGCCCACGCGATCGGCGCGGAGTTCGGCCGTGAGCTGCCGATCCGCGACGTCCTCGTGCACCCGACGATCGAGGCGCAGGCCGCGCTGCTGCGTGCGGACACCCCGCCGGAGGGCGGAAGCCTGATCGAGTTCCGCCGCGGCGCCGGTCAGGCGCGCGTCGTCTGCGTGCACCCGGCCGGTGGGACGGCGTTCTGCTACCTGCCGCTCAGCGCCGAGCTGCCCGAGGACGCCGGCGTGGCCGGGATCCAGTCGCCCGGGCTCAATCCCGGCGAAGAGCTGCTGCCGAGCGTCGAGGCGATGGCCGAGGAGTACCTGCGGCTCGTCGACCCGCGGCCCGGCGAGGCGCTGGTCCTTTGTGGACTGTCTTACGGCGGCCTGGTCGCCTACGAGATGGGACGGCGGCTGGCCGAGCACCACCCGCGCGTCAGCGTTGTCCTGCTCGACACCACCGCCACCGACGACCCGGCCGCGAAGGCGGCGATCGAGCCGGTGCCGGCGGCCGAGTTCCGCGAGAAGCTGGTGCGGTTCAACGGGATGTACCCGGGCATCGAGGACGCGCAGATCGAGCGTTACCACCGCACGTACAACCACAACCGGCTGACCGCGCGCGAGCACGACCCCGGCGAATCGGGCGCGCGGGTGGTGTTCGTGCAGGCCGTCGGCGAGGACACCATCCCCGGCACCGCGGAGTTCTGGCGCCGCCGCGTCCGCGGGGAGTTCGAGGTCGTCCCGGCCGGCTGCGGGCACTGGGACATGCTCGAAAGCGACGCGCTGCCGCTGGTCGCCAAGGTGATCACGGCCGAGCTGGCGGCCCGATGACGTCGCTCGCCCGCCGCGTCCACGACCGGGCCCTGCGGCACCCGGACGCCGTCGCCGTGTCCGACGGCGCGCGGCGGCTCACCTACGCGGAGCTGAACGCCGGCGCCGCGGCCGTCGCGGAGTCGTTGTCGCGCCTCGGGGTCGGCCCGGGTGACGCGGTCGCCGTCGGCCTGCCGCGCTCGGCGGAGCTGGTGCAGGTCATGCTGGGCGTGCTGCGCCTGGGCGCGCAGGTCGTGCCGCTGGACCGGCAGAGCCCGCCCGCACGCCGTGACGTCATCCTCGCCGACGCGGGCGCGGCCGCCGTCGTCAGCGACGAGCTGCCCGGGGTCACACCGGCCGAACTCCTGGCCACGACCGTGTCGCCCGGCCTGCCCGCCGAACCCGCGCCGGCGTCGTTCCTCTTCTACACCTCCGGCACGACCGGGCGGCCCAAGGGCGTCGAGGTGCGGGACGCGGGTGTCCTGCGGCTCGCCGAACCCGGCTGGCTGGACGCCGGCAGCCGGTTCGCCTGCCTGGCCAACCCGGCGTTCGACGCGATCAGCTTCGAGGTGTGGGTCCCGCTGCTGACCGGCGGCACCTGCGTGATCCTCGACGACGAGACCGTGCGGGACCCGCGGGCGTTCGCCGACGCGCTGGTCCGCGAGCGCGTCGACACGATGTTCGTGACCGCGACGCTGTTCAACGCCGTCGCCGAGACCGTACCGGGCAGCTTCGCGACCGTCCGCCGGGTCGTCATCGGCGGTGAGCAGCTCAACGCGCCCCTGATCCGCCGCTGGTACCGGGCCAACCCGGACTCGCCGACCCGGCTGCAGAACGGTTACGGGCCCACGGAAACGACGACGTTCGCCCTCAGCTACGCCATCCCGCGCGGCTTCGACGGGGACGTGGTGCCGATCGGCCGTCCGCTGCCCGGCACCGGCGCGGTCGCCGTGACGCCGGACGAGCGGGTCGCCACCGAAGGCGAGATCGCCGAGCTGTACCTCTCCGGCGCCGGCGTCGCGCTCGGTTATCGCGGTTTGCCCACGGAGACCGGGCAACGGTTCGTCCGGCTGCCGTGGTTCGACGACGGCCGTGCGCGGTTCTACCGGACCGGCGACCTGGTGCGGGTGCTGCCGGGCGGGCGGTACGCCTACGCCGGGCGGACCGACCGGCAGGTGAAGGTCCGCGGGTTCCGGATCGAGCCGGGTGAGCTGGAGCAGCGCCTGCTCGCGCACCCCGAGATCCGGCAGGCCCACGTCGCCGTGCGTCGCGCGGCCACCGCAGAGCTGCTCGCGTTCGTCGTGGCGGGAGACCTGTCCTTCGACGCCTTCGACGCTCATCTGAGCGAAACCGTGCCGGTCTACATGCGGCCGCACCACGTCTTCCGCCTCGGCGAACTGCCCCGGAACGCGAACGGCAAGGTCGACGAAGCCGCGCTGCTGGCCGGCGGGTTCCCGCCGTGGCGACCGGACACCGGCGGCGACGCGACGGCGTGGGAGCGCGAAGTCCTGGACGTCGTGGCCGACGTCCTCGGCATCCCGGATCTTCGTCCCGGCGACACGTGGCTGCGGTCGGGCGGCGACTCGCTCAAGGCGTTGCGGCTGCGGTTCGCGATCCGGGAACGCTGGGGCGCGGACCTCCCGCCTTCCTTGGTGCAGCGAGGAAATTTCGCCGAGCTCGCCGCCGCCGTCTCCTCCGCCGGGCACGTGTTGTATCCCCCGGTGGGACCGCCGACAACCGCGACGACGGCCCCGGCCACCAGCGAACAGCAACGGCTTTGGCTGCTGCAGCAACGGAATCCGGCTTCGACGGCGTACCACGTGCCGCTGGCTTTCGAGGTCACCGGCGCACCGGATGTCGAGGCGCTGCGCCGCGACGTCCGGGCGCTCGTGGAACGGCACCCGGCGCTGCGGACCGCGTTCGAGGCGACCCCCGACGGCCTGCGCCAGGTGCCGAACCCGGCGTACGACCCGTGGACCGAGCCTTCCGGCGACTTCTTCACCGCGCCGTTCGACCTCGCTTCCGGCCGGCTGCTGCGCGCGGCCTGGCGGCCCGAGGGCACGCTTCTGCTGTGCCTGCACCACATCGCGGTCGACGGCTGGTCGCTCAACATCCTGTTCCGCGAGCTGTCCGGCGAACCGCCACGACCGGACACGCACACCCCGCTCGACTTCGCCGCCTGGCAGTCCCGCTGGTTCGCCTCCCCCGGCTATCGCGACCGGCTGACCGACCGGACCGACGACGCCGAGCCACTCGGCGAAGCGTCCCTGGCCGGGCGGCTGCACACAACCCGGATCGACCACGAGCGTGTTGACGCATGGGCAGGCGAGCTGGGCCTGACCCGGTTCCAGCTCCTGCTCGGTGTGTTCGCCTGGAGCCTTTACGCCGTGACCGGGCGGACCCGGCCGCGGATCGCCGCGCCGGTGGCGAACCGGCCGGTGCGGGAGTTCGAAGACAGTGTCGGGATGTTCGCCAACACCGTCCGGCTGCCGCTGACGGTGGACCCGGACGAAGATCTGGGCTCCCAGCTCCGCCGGCTCGGCGAAGCGTCCGGCGCGGCTCTGGACGGCCAGGACGTCGCCTTCGCCGACCTCGATCCCGGGTACGCGGCGTTCGACTACCTGTTCGTCCTGGAGAACACCGACTTCGGCGCGCTGCGGCTGCCGGGCTGCTCGGTCAGTCCACAGTGGATCGAGGCGGCCGAGGCGAAGTGCGCGCTCACGCTGTCGGTCGTCGAACGGCCCGGCGGCTTCGACTGCCTGTGGGAGTACGGCGAAGGCCACTTCACCGAAGCCGAAATCACCGCTCTCGGCGACGTCTTCGACCGCGCCTTGCACGGCGACGCGCAGACACCGGACCACCGCGACCACGGCCGTGGCGACACAGCGGAGCTGACGTGGGAGACCGTGGCGGAAGGCTTCGCGCGTCAGGTGGCGCGGACGCCCGACGCCCCGGCTTTGACCGGTGAGACCACGCTGACCTACGCCGAGCTGGACGCGCACGCGGCCCGGCTGGCCGCCACCCTGCCCACGGACGCCACCGACATCGCGCTGTACCTGCGGCCGTCGGCCGAACACGTCGTCGCGCTGCTCGCCCTCGCCCGGCTGAACATCATCGCCGTGCCGCTGGATCCCGCGTACCCGCCGGCGTTGCTGCGGGACGTGCTCGGCCAGGTCCGGCCGCGCTGCGTCCTGCTCGCCCCGGGTGAGGACTTCGAGACCGACGTCGAGCGGCGGTTCGTCACGCTCACCGACGGGCCGGTCCCGGACGTCCCGGCCCGGCACGCGGGCCGGCCGCTCTACACGCTGTTCACCTCGGGCTCGACCGGCGTGCCGAAGGGGGTGCGCGTCCCGGACCGCACGCTGGCCAACCTGCTGCAGTGGCAGGACGCGCCGCCCGCGGTGACGCAGCAGTTCTCGATGCTGTCGTTCGACGTGTCGTTCCAGGAGATCTTCACGACCCTCTGCGGCGGCGGGCGGCTGCACCTGGTCCGTCCGGAGTGGCGGCACGACGTCCCGGCGTTGCTGGCCCAGCTGGACACCGCCGGGATCGAACGGATCTTCCTGCCGTACGTCGCCCTGCAGCTGCTGGCCGAGCACGGCGTCCGGCTCGGGCGGTTCCCGTCGCGGCTGCGGGACGTCGTCACCGCCGGCGAGCAGCTGGTGTGCACCCCGGCGATCCGCCGCTGGTTCGCCGGGCTGCCGGGCGCGCGGCTGCACAACCACTACGGCCCGACCGAGACCCACGTCGTGAGCGCGCTGACCCTCGACGGCGACCCGGCGGAATGGCCCGAGCGGCCCGCGATCGGGCGTCCGGTGGCGAACGCGGTGCTGCGGGTCGCCGGCGCCTCGGGCGCGCCGCTGCCGCCGGGGCAGGTCGGCGAGCTGCTCATCGGTGGTCTCGCGGCGAACCGGTGTTACCTCGGCGACGCGGCTCCGGAGAAGTTCGCCGAGCTGCCGGAGCTGTACTACCGCAGCGGCGACCTCGCGCACTTCGACCGCGCCGGGCTGCTGCACTTCGACGGCCGGGCCGACCGGCAGGTCAAGCTCAGCGGGTACCGCCTCGAGCTCGGGCAGGTCGAAGCCGCGCTGCTGCGGCACGCGGACGTCGTCAACGCGGTGGTCGTGCCCGAGGGCGACCGGCTGGCCGCGTTCCTGGAGTGCCGCCGGACGCCGTCCGCTTCGGAGCTGGCTGATCATCTGGCGCCGCTGCTGCCGCCGCACGCGCGAGTGGACCGTTTCCGCGTTGTCGACGCTCTGCCGCGCACACCCAGCGGGAAGCTCGACCGGGACGCCGCTTCCCTCGCGCCGGGCACGGATCTGCGCCGAGCCTCACCGCCGTCGAGTGAGCTGGCGGCGTTGTTCGAGGAGGTGACGGGCGCGTCGATCGGGCCAGACGAGACGTTCTTCGCCGCGGGCGCCACCAGTCTTTCGTTGATGCGGTTCCACTTGCGCTGCGCGGAAGCCGGGTACCGGTTCACCGCGGCCGACCTCTTCGAGCACGTCACTTTGCGAGACCTGACGCGGCACCTCGAAAGCAGCCCGGCCCCGGCCCGGGTCGTCTCCGAGGCCGCGGCCGACGAGCCGGTGGCCGTCGTCGGGATGGCGGTGCGGCTGCCCGGCGCACCGGACCTGGCGGCGTTCTGGGACCTGGTCGTCGCCGGCCGCCGGGGCATCCAGGAGTTCCCGGCCGCCGACGGCCTGGTCGGCGCGCGCAGCCTGCTGGACGGGCCGCTGGAGTTCGACCCGGAGCACTTCGGGATCAGCCACCGGGACGCGGCGCTGATGGACCCGCAGCAGCGGCAGCTGCTGATGGCGTGTGTCGAAGCGCTGGCCCACGCCGGGGTCACCCGGTCGGACCGGGTCGGGCTCATCGCGGGGTGCGGGGAGAACACGTACTTCCAGGAGATGCTGCGCTCGGCCGACCCGGCCGCGCTGCCGGACGGTTTTCAGCTCGCTTTGCACCACGAGAAGGACTTCCTGGCCACGAGGGTCGCGTACCACCTGGATCTGACCGGCCCGGCGCTGACGACGCAGACGGCGTGTTCGAGCTCGCTGGTGGCCGTCCACCAGGCCGCGGGGATGCTGCGCGGCGGCGAGGCGGAAGTGATGCTGGCGGGCGGCGTGCTCGTCGACGTCACCCTGGCCGAGGGGTACCGGTACCGGCCGCAGCACATCTTCTCGGCGGATGGGCACTGCAGGCCGTTCAGCGACGACGCGGACGGCACGGTCGGCGGGAGTGGCGTCGGTGTGGTGGTGCTGAAGCCGCTTTCGGCGGCCCGCCGCGACGGCGACACGGTGTACTCGGTGATCACAGGCTCGGCGCTGACCAACGACGGCGCGGTGAAGCAGGGCTACAGCGCGCCGTCGCCGGCCGGGCAGCGCGCGGCCGTCCAAGCCGCGCTCCGGCGAGCCGGACGCTCCGGCGCCGACGTCGGGTACGTGGAGACGCACGGAACCGGCACCCGCCTCGGCGACCCGATCGAGGTGGCGGCGCTGCGCGAGGCGATGCCGGAGTCGACGGGCTGCGCGTTGTCGTCGGTGAAGAGCCAGATCGGCCACCTCGGCGCGGCGGCGGGCGTGGTGGGCCTGATCCGCGCGACCCTCGCCCTCCACCACGGCGTGCTGCCGCCGACGGTGGACTTCCGGGCGCCGAACCCGGCGTTGGACCTGGGGCCGTTCCGCGTGCCGACGCGGGCGGAGCCGTGGCCCGCGGGCCCGCGGGTGGCCGGGGTGAGCAGCTTCGGCATCGGCGGGACGAACGCCCACGTGGTGCTGGAGTCGGTCCGCCCGGCGGCGGTTCCGGCGCCCGAACCGGTGCGGTGCCTGGTGCTTTCCGCACGCAGTGCGTCCGCGCTCCGCTTGACGGCGGCCCGGGTGGCGGACTACCTGACCGCGCACCCGGAGTCCTATGTGGACGTTCTCCGCCACCTGCAGTCGGGCCGCCCGGAGGCTCGCTGGCGCATGGCGGCGGTGTGCGAGGACGCGACCGCGGCGGTGGCTTGGCTGCGCACCGCCGAGCCCCTGGAGGTGCCCGACTCCGAGCTTTCACGTGAAAGCTCCGCTCTCGGTGCCGAGCTTTCACGTGAAAGCTCGGGGACGGCCCCGGGTGCGGCCGAGCTGGCCGCTGCCTGGGTGGCCGGGGCGGCCGTCGACTGGGGCCGCTCCTCCGCGCCCGCGCCGTGGGACTTCCCGCCGCCTGCCTTCGCCGTCCGCGACTTCGACTTCCCGCGGCGAGCCGCCGCCTCGCGGCTGCCCGAAAGCGACTGGCTCCACCAGCCCACCTGGGTCCGTCTCCGGCGAGCCACAACCGCAGCCACGACCGATCGCGTCCTCGTCATCTCCGGCGAAGGACCGCTGACCGCCCCCGCGCTCGACGCCGCCTACCCGCGTGTCGTCCGGGTCCACGCCGCGGCGGCGTTCGCCCGCCTCGGGCCCGACACCTTCGAGGCCGACCCGGCCGACGTCGCGGACCTCCGTCAGGTCCTGGCCGCCCTGCCGGACACCGGCATAGACTGGCTCCACACCCTCCCCCTCACCATCACCGGCCCCCTCGGCGAGAACTCCCTGGCCCGCGCGACCTGGGCCTGTCTCGACACCCCCGCCGCTCTGGTGCGGGCCGCCCACGACCGTCCACTCAGGACTTGGTGGATCTCGAACGGCGCGGCGCCCGCCAACACCGCCGTCACGCGGCCCGAAGCCGGGCTGCTCGCCGGGATCACGGCCATCGGCCCGCAGGAGAGCGGGCTCCCCGGCCACTGGGTCGACCTGCCCGACCCCACCCTGGACCGCCTCGCCGACCTCCTCACCGGCCCGCCCCCGCCGGACCGGGTCGCGCTCCGGGCCGGTTTCTGGTGGACGGAGGAAAGCACGCCGGTCACCCCCGGCGAACCCGGCCACGGCGACGGCACCCACCTCGTCCTCGGCGGCACCGGCGGCATCGGCACCGCCGTCGCCGAAGAGCTGCTCACCCGCACCACCGGCCGGGTAGTCCTGTTGGCGCGCAACCCCTTCCTGCCCGAAGCGCTCAAACCCTGGGCGGACCGCGTCGGGCTCCTCGCCGCCGACGTCACGACGATCACCGCCGACGAGGTCGACGCCGCACTCGGCGAACCCCTCACCGGGATCGTCCACGCGGCCGGCGTCCCGACCGGCAGCCTGATCGCCACCCGCGGCGAAGGCACGCAGAACGTCAAGCTCGCCGGCGCCCTGCTCACGGAACAGCTGATCGAACACCACCAGCCCGCGTTCGCCGTCTACTGCTCGTCGCTGTCGGCCCGGTTCGGCGGCACCGGCCAGCTGGACTACGCCGCCGCCAACGGGTTCCTCGACGCCCTCGCCCACCGCGACGGCCCCACCGCCCGCCTCTCGATCGACTGGGACGTCTGGCGTGACACCGGAATGGCCGTCACCGCACTGGAAACCGACATACAGCACCAGGCGCACCTCGCGGTCGGCCTGAGCGACGAAGAAGGCCGCCGCACCTTCGCCCGCGCCTTGACCACGGGCCTCCCGCAGGTCCTCGTCGCGACGACCGGCCTCGAGACGGCCCGCAGGTTCCACGAGCGGGAGATCACGGCGAAACCGGCGGAAGCCGACCTGACCGAGGAAGTCCGCGCCCTGCTGGGTGTCGCCGAGCTCGACCCGGACGTGCCGCTGTACGACCTCGGCGCCGACTCCCTGACCCTGCTGGACGTCATCGACTCCGTGAAACGGCTCTACGGCGTCGACCTCGACCTCGCGTGGCTCGGGCCCGAGGTGACGATGACGGCGTTGCTCGCGAAGCTTTCCGAAGCCGGCGACACCGGCGAAGTCGTGGTGCAGGTCTGGCGCGAGGGGACCAAGCCGGAAGTCGTGTGCCTCGTGCACCCGGTCGGCGGGGACGTCCACGCGTACCGCCCGCTCGTCGAGGCCCTGGACCCCGAGCTCGGCGTCTGCGTGATCGCCGACCCGGCGTTGAGCCGGCCGGAACCGCCCGGCTGGCCGATCGCGGACCGGGCCCGCCGCTACTACACGGCGCTGCAGAAGCGTTTCCCCGGCCGGACCTGGCAGCTGGCCGGGTGGTCGTTCGGCGCCTGGGTCGCGACCGGCATGGCCGCCGAAGCCGAGACGGCCGGGCAGCCGGTGCGCGCCCTGCACCTCATCGACCCGCCGCCGCCCGGCGCGAGCGCCGCGGACTACAGCGACACGCAGCTGGAAGCGGTGTTCGAGCGGGAACTCGGCGCTTCGAGCGGCACCGCCGGCGAGCACGCGCGGCGGCTCGCCCGCGCGTGCCGGGCCAACCTGCGCAGCATGGCCGGGCACGAGCTGCCGCGCCTGGCCGCGACGCCGAGCCACGTCTGGCTCGCCACCGAACCCGAGCCCGGCCTGCCGGTCGGCGATCGCGAAGGCTGGCGCCCCCTGCTGCCCGAACCGAGCCGCTGGCACGCCCTGCCCGCCACCCACTACGGCATCGTGCGCGCGCCGCACGTCACCGCCGTGGCCGCGGCCCTCGGACTGTGAGACCCACAGGGAAGAAAGGAAACCATGGAGCAGTACGAACTCGACGCCGTCAAGCGGATCACGACGCGGCCGGCGCGCGACTTCCGGACGTTGGCGGTGCGGGGCTTGACCCCGATCATCGGCGCCGAGGTCACCGGCCTCGACCTGACCCGGGAGCTCACCGACGAGCAGCTCACCGAGCTGAAGACGGCGTTCCTCGACCACCACGTGCTGGTGTTCCGCGATCAGGACATCACGGTGGAGGACCACAAGCGCCTCGCCGCGAGCTTCGGCGAGCTGCGTCCGGTGAACCCGCCGCCCGAGCACGGTGACCCGTACATCCTCGAGGTCGCGACCGCGCCGGAGTCGGCCAACGTGTTCGGCAACGGCTGGCACGCCGACGGCACCGCCGACGCCGAGCCGTCCCTGGGCTCGATGCTCCACATCACGCGGATGCCCGAGCCGGGCAGCGGGGGTGACACGCTCTTCGCGAACATGCACCTCGCGTACGACATGCTGTCGCCGAAGCTGAAGGAGCTGCTGGCGGGCCTGACCGCGATCCACGACGGCGCGCACGCCTTCCGCGGCCACAAGATCCCGGAAGGCTACGAGCCGCCGTCGAGTGAGCACCCGATCGTCGTGCGGCACCCGGAAACCGACCGGCCGCTGCTGTACGTCAACCCGGCCTACACCTCGCGCATCCCCCAGCTGTCGGCCGACGAGAGCCAGGCCGTGCTCGACCTGCTGTTCTCGATGGTGCCGAACCGGCCGATGCTGGCCTGCCGCGTGCGCTGGGAGCCGAACACGCTGGTGTTCTGGGACAACCGCTGCGTCCAGCACCACGCGACGTACGACTACTACCCGCACACCCGCTTCGGCCACCGCGTCGCGATCAACGGCGGCCCGCTGAAAGGCTGACATGTCGTCCGAACCTGTGGTGGACGTGGCCGACCCGGCCGTCCTCGGCGACCCGATGTGCGGGTACGACCGGGTCCTCGCCGAGGCGCCGGTCTGCTGGGCCCGGCTGCCCGGCGGCGGCGAGGGCTGGCTGGTGACCGGCAGCGCCGCCGCCCGCGCGGTGCTGTCCGATCCCGCCGTGCGCAACGATCCCACCGGCCTGCCGGGCCAGGGCGCGCAGACGCAGGAGGAGGCGTTCCTCGCGCTCGGCACGCCGCCGGAGCACCTGCCGTACCTGCGCGCGAGCCTGCTCAGCCTCGACGGCGCCGAGCACACCCGCCTGCGTCGCAGCATCAGCCACGCGTTCAGCGCGTCGCGGGTCGCCGCGCTGCGTCCCCGGGTGCAGGAGATCGTCGACGGCCTGCTCGACGGCCTGGGCGGCGCGACGACGGACCTGCTCGCCGACTACGCGTACCCGCTGGCGATGGCCGTGGTGTGCGAAATGGTCGGGGTGCCCGAAGCGGACTGGGCGGACTGGTACCGCTGGGGCAAGGTGCTGGTCGAAGGTGACCCGGCGCGGATCACGCCGACGCTGGGCGAGATGTTCGCGTACTGCCACGCGCTGGTGGACCGGCGCCGCGCCGAACCGCGGGAAGATCTGCTCAGCCAGGTCGTCGCCCAGGACGACCTGACCGACGTCGACGCCGTGGCGCTGGTGGTGTTCCTGGTGCTGGCGGGCCACGAAACGATGGCGCACATGCTGTCCAACGCGGCGCTCGCGCTCATGCGCGACCCGGCCCAGCGCGAGCTGCTGCGCGCGGAGCCGGAGCTGTGGCCGGCGGCGGTGCGCGAGCTGGTCCGCACCGACGGCCCGGTCCAGCTGGCCCGCCTCCGTTACGCGGCAACGGATCTGGAGGTGGCCGGCGTGCAGATCACCGCGGGCGACGCGGTCCAGGTGGTGCTCGGCGCGGCCAACCGCGACCCGGCGCAGTTCGCCAACCCGCACACGGCGAACGTGCGCTGGCAGGCCCAGCACGGCGGCCGAGAGGGCGGCGTCGGCTTCGGCTGGGGACCGCACTTCTGCCTGGGCGTGGCCCTGGCGAAGGTGGAGGCGGAGGTGGCGCTGCGGAGCCTGTTCGACCGCTTCCCGGCGGTGACCCCGGTGGCCGAGCCGAAGTGGGTACCGCTGCCACGCGGGCGGCACCGGGTCGACCTGGAGGTCCACCTCCGCTGAGCCGCACTAGGATACGAGGCGTGACGGGGACCACGGTTTTGCTCACGGTCGAGGGTGAAGACGACGCGCTGGGCCTGCAGCGCTGGCTCGAGGAGGACTTCCCGGGGCAGGTGCGCCTGCACGACCAGGCCGGCGGCGCCGGCACGATGGGTCCGGCGCTCGACACCGTGTCGCTCGTGGTCACCAGCGGGTTCACCGGGATGACCACGGCGCTGGTGGCGTACCTCAAAACGCGCGGCATGAAGGTCGACATCACGGTCAAGGCCGGTGACAAGACCGTCGTCCTCAAGGGCGAGCACGTCCACAAGAGCGCGCTGAAGGACCTCAACGACACCGCGGCGGCCCTGGCCAAGCAGCTCGGCGGGGAATGAATGCGCCTGGCCGACCCCGAGAAGTCCAAGGCGATCCTGATCGGCGCCGCCCGGTACGACGATCCGCGGCTGACCGACATCACGCAGGCGCGGGCCAACGTGGAGGACCTCGCCGCCGTCCTGGCCGACCCCGGGCTCGGCGGCTTCCGGCCGGAGCACGTTCGCACGATGGTCGACCCGCGACACAAGGACGACGCGGGGCTGGAGATCGCGCGCTGGTGCCGCACCGCCGAGGACACGTTGTTCGTCTACTACGCCGGCCACGGACTGGTCGACGTCAACGGCGAGCTCCTGCTGGCCACGAGTGACACCTTCGAGGCCGAGAAGGAGCACCATTCACTGCGGGTCGACCTGCTGCGCCGGGCCGTCAAGGAGAGCCCGGCCCCGATCAAGATCTTCATCGTGGACTGCTGCTACTCCGGCCGCGCCTTCGGCCAGGTCATGTCGGACGAGGCGTCCGGGGTGCTCGAGCAGATCGAGACGAGGGGCATGTGCGGCCTCGCCTCGGCGCCCCGCCACCTGGCGGCCCTGTTCGTCGAAGGCGAGCGGCACACGGTCTTCTCGGGTGAGCTGATCAAGGTGCTGCGGGACGGGCTGCCCGGCGAGGGGCCCGTGCTGCCGGTGTTCACGGTCTACCAGCAGCTGCGCCGCCGGATGCGGGACCGCGACCACCCCGAGCCGAAGATCGTGCACAGCGACTCGGTGGGGCAGTTCGCCCTGGTCCGCAACCGGGCACACCGTCCGGCGGCCACCCCGCCGGCGCCGACGCCGAGTCCGCCGGCCACCCCGCCGCCGCAGCCCCGGAGCACCCCGTCGCCCTTGCACACCATCGCCGAAGCCGACGCGCTCGCGAGCGGTTTTCCCCGGGGTGGCACCACGATCACCGCGCTCGCCGCGGCGGCCGGGCATCCGAGCTGGCCCGTGTTCGCCCGGCTGCGGTTCCTGACGGACTTGGCCCGCGCCGGTCAGGCGTTCTTCGCCCACAGCGCCCTGCGGGAGTTGCGGGTACCCGACATCGCCCGCGCGCTCACCGCGGTCAAGCGCCTGCGCACCGACCTGGACAGCGGCCGGGCGTGGGACGACCCGACGTGGGACACCGACGACCTGGTCGGCGCCACCACCGACGTCACCGACGTTCAGGCCCGGCACCTCTGGGGCGTTGCGATGGCCATGCTGCTCGCCGCCGCGGAGCTGCCGACCGCGCTGCGCGTCCAGGCCGTCCGGGAGCTCGCCGGCCTCGGCCACCACGACCAGGCGGAGTTGATCGCCCGGGGCGTGCTCCGCGACCGGCGGGCGGATCCCGCGCTGGCCGCCGGGGTCAGGGCCTTCCTGCCCCGGGAAGAAGGCGGAACACCGGGTCCGACCGGCGCAGATTTTCCAGCACCACGGCGATCCGGCCCGGGGTCGCCGCCGACCTGATGAGCGGGGCCAGTTCGGTGACGGCCCGATACCCGCCCCAACCGGCGGCCGCGGCCGCGATGACCGCCGTGACCAGGAGAACGACCAGCAGCCAGCCCGGCGGCCCCCAGAAGAACAGCGTGACCAGCGCCGCCACGGCGACGAGCCCGGCGGCCAGCGCGCCGATCCCCGCACCCCGGCGTTTCATGGCGCCCACCGCGTTCTCGACCGCGCTCACGGGGACGCTTTCGATCAGCTGGCTCCCGGCGAGCCAGTAGAGCGCGAAGGCCACGAGCAGCGGCACGACCAGGTACCCGCCGGCCACCGCCACCGCCGTCAGCAGGACGTCGGCGAACACGGAAAGATCGAACGTCGCCATGACGGTGATCAGCACCGCCGCCAGGCCGGCCCCGCCCACCGCCGCCGACAGCAGCCGGCTGCTGTAGTGGTCGACCGCGAGGTCGACGTCGCGCAAGCCGTCCTCGGTGAAGAGCACCACCGCGGTGACGGCCGCGGCGACGGCGAGGACCGCGGTGCTCAGGTTCAGCACCTCGTCCCAGCCCGGACCGAAGTCGACGAAGATGTCGCTGAGCAGTGAGGCGGCGGCGAAGAACGGCAGCCGGACGATCGCGTCGTCCACGCCTTCGGAGAAGGACACGGCGAGCACCCCGACGCCGATCAGCGTCGCCGCCGCGATCCCCAGCAGCGGCTGCGGCGCTTTCATCGCATCGGTGAAGTGCGTTACGCGTTGCGCGACGATCCCCGCGATCCCGATGGCCAGGGGGAAAACGCCGAAGCCGAGCTCGAAGAAGTCGGCGATCCCGGCCAGCGTCAGCAGGCCGCCGATGCCGATGGCGGCCCACGACCCGCCCGTGACCACCCCGGTGCTGCCCGGCGGAACGGTGACAACGAGGTGCGCGAGCAACCCGGCGATGCCCGCGACGACCACAACAAGCCCAGCCCTGATCACGACGGGTCAGCCTACCCGGCGAACACGACCGCGTCGGCGCAGCTCATCGCCGGGTCCGGGGCGGCCTCGCTCCGGGTGTGTCGCAGGTGCGCTTCGCCCCACACCCGGACCTCTTCGACGACCGGCAGGACCGTGGTCCCGTACGGCGTGAGCCGGTAGAGGACGCGGGCCGGGACCGGGCCGGTCACCACGCGCTCGACGAGCCCGTCGGCTTCGAGCTCGCGCAGCTGTTCGGCGAGCACCTTGGGCGTGATCGGCGTGGCGCGGCGGCGGAGGCCGGCGAAGTGGGACTCGCCGTGGGCGAGCCAGTAGAGCAGAGTCAGCTTCCACTTCCCGCCGACCGCCGCGAACGCCGCGGCCATCGGGCAGCCGGGCAGCGGGTTCGGGCGTGCGGGGTTACCTGAAGGTGCGTTCTTGTCCACGGCGGTGCTCCCCTCCGATAGTCGGACCATGACCGTGCCATACAAGCGAATCCTGATCGCCGTCCTTTCCGCCCTCCTGCTGGTCGCGACCGCGGCGTCCGGTGGCGCGGCAACACCGCCCAGCGGCCAGCGGGACTTCGACTGGGAGATCGGCGCCTGGCGCAGCACGGTGCGGGTCCTCGCCGAGCCGCTCTCCGCATCCGCCGACACGTGGCTGCAGTTCGCGGGCACCAGCACCGTACGCCCGCTCATGGACCGGCGGGCGAACGTCGTGGAGTTCGCGGTCTCGGGGCCGGACGGAAGCATCAACGCGCTCAACATGCGCCTGTACGAACCACAGGCCCAGCGGTGGAGCCTGACCTTCGTCAACCTCCGCGACGGCCTCCTCACCCCGGCGGTGTACGGCGGTTTCCACAACGGCACGGGTGAGTTCTACGGCGACGACCAGCTCGCCGGCCGCCCGATCAAGGTGCGGTTCCTGATCTTCCGGCCGGGTCCGGACGAGGCGCGGTTCGAGCAGGCCTTCTCGGCCGACGGCGGCACGACGTGGGAAACGAACTGGCTGGCGGTCGATCGCCGGACCCGCGGGTAGCGGACGAGCGCTCAGCGTGGCGCGCGGGCGAAAGCGCCGACCGGCATCGTCAAGTCGGCGCTCGACGCCCCGCACTCGAGCATCCACAGCGCCGCGGCGGGACCGAGGTCGCGGCCCAGTGCGCCGAGCGCGTCCGGATCGGGGGCGACCGCGCGCGCCTGCTCCAGCCCGCGCGCGAACGCGTCCGGGTCCCAGCCGCCGGGGGCGGCGTCGCCGAGGCAACGCGCCCCGTCCGTCATCGCCGCCAGTGTCGCGGGCGGCAGCGGGTCGGTGACGCCGAGCAGGCCGTGGGTGCGTTCCCCGGCCAGAATGCCCATCCAGCGCGAGGTTTCCGGGGTGGGCCGGGGCCCGGTCCAGCGCGGCCGCCCGTCCATGTCCGGGAGGCTTTCCGGGACGCCGGACACGGCCCAGCGGCCCGCCCACTCGACGGCCAGGCCCGGCGCGCTGCGGGTGGCGGGGTTGTGGAACCGGGCCATGTCCCACCGGTTGCCGACCGCGACGGCGGCGAGGTCGCGGTGCGGCCAGACCCGGGCCTCCCACCAGAAGCCCCACGGGAACGCGGCGGTGTGCCCCCACCACCAGTCCGGCCCCAGCTCCGGGTCGGCGAGCTCGAGCGTCAGGCCGGAGAACGACCGGACACCGTGGCTCGGGCGCGCGACCCGCGGCGTCACCATGGCCGCGAGCGACTCCGCCCGGACGAGACCGTGGTCGCCGCGGGCGGTGCGCAGCAAGGACTGCAGCAGCCGCCCGGCGTCCGCGACGCTCGTGTGCATTCCGACGCCCGGGTAGGCGGAGGTGCGCAGCGGCGGGCTCGGCAGGCACCAGTCGCCGAAGGCCATGTACCCGGTCGCCCGGTCGCCGGTCCGGTCCGCCGCGCCGGTCGCCCACGGGTTCCTCGTGCCGTCCTCGACGCTCGTGGCGGTCATCCCGGCCGGCGCGAACACGTGCTCGTGGACGCGCGCGCCGTAGGGTTCGCCGGTCAGGTGCTCGACGGCGCCGCCGAGCACCCCGACACCGAAGCTGGAATACGAGTAGGGGCCCGGTTTTGTCACCAGCGGCAGCGCGCCGCCGTACTCCACGGCGCGCCCGGCTTCGTGGCGGCGCCGGACGTAGTCGAGGACCGGTTCGGCGGGTGCCGCGTGTGCCGTGGCCGTGACGATGTCGCCGTAGTAACCACCTTGGTGGGCGGCCAGCATGGCCGCGGTGACGGGCGCGGGGTCGGGGCCGCGCAGCCCCGCGGGCAGCACCTGGTCGATCGGCGTGTCGAGGCCGAGCGCGCCGGCCTCCACGAGCTGCATGAAGGCCAGGCCCGTGACGGGCTTGGTGAGCGACCCGGCCGGCGCCACCGTCTCGCCGGTCATCGGCGTGCCGGCGCCGAGGTCCGCGAACCCGGTCGCGGCGGTGCGCAGCTCGGTGCCGGTCACCACCGCGACGGCCACCCCGGGCGTGCCGGTGACCGCCGCCAGCCGGGGCAGGACGGTGTCGAGCGCCCCCATCACGTCGTCGAGCATGCCTCTCCTCGCCGGGTGCCACGAACGGGTGCCCGTTCGGCACGAGATCATCCCCCGGCGCGGGGAGGTCGGGTGTCACCGGGGTCCCTGGGAGGCGGCTCTATCCTGGCTCTCGAGCCAGGCGAACGGGGAGGGTGCATGTCCGGTCCAGGACCGTCCGAGGTGCACACCGTGACGATCCCGGTGGACCACTCGCAGTTCGCCGTCTTCGACGTGTTCGGTGACGACCGCTACAGCGATCTGCCCCTCCCCGGCTCGGACTGGCTGGTGGTCGCCGGACCGGGCGGCGCTTTGTTCCACACCTCGGACCGAGCGCTTTCCGTCGAGGTCACCCTCGAGATCTGGCCCCATGCTCCCGGCGAAGCACCGGAGTCGGCCGAGGACCGCGTCTTCCACACCACCCACGGCCGAGTCATGATCGCTTGTATCAACGCGTCGCCCAGTGACAAGGCCGTCGCGCTCCCGAAGCCGGGCGACTACGGCCTTCGCGCGTCTCGAATCGGCTCCCACAACATCGCCGAGGACGGCGATCCCGATGTCTACCGGGAAGTCTGGAACGTCAAGATCTGGCCGCGAAGCTGAGGGCGGCCCGCCTCCGAACCTCCGGAGGCGGGCCGCCTTTCGTTCACTCAGCTGTCACCAAGGGCGGTCGACTGCCCCGCCCGCGACGGTGTAGGTGATGTAACCGCCCTGGAAGTCGCTGCGGTACACCCCTCCCGACACGTACTCGTCGGTCGTCGGGTAGCGCAGGTAGGACCGCTCCCACCCGAGCGCCGCCCAGCGCTTGCGGATCTCGCCCTTCACCGCGTGCGCACCCGTGGCCACCGTGTAGTAGATCGAGTGCTCGTACGCGCCGAGCCGGAAGTGGTTGTACCGGCCCACTCCGTCCGGCGTGCCGCCCTCGTCCGTGGTCGGGTAACCGAGGCCGCGCTCGTAGTCCAGCGCCGCCCACTTCTTCCGGATCTCACCGAAGATCGCGTGTGCGCCGGTTCCGGCCGTGTAGTAGATCGACCCGACGTTGCTGCCCTTGACGAAGTGGTTGTACCGGCCGACACCGTCCGGCGTGCCGCCCTCGTCCGTGGTCGGGTAGCCGAGCCCGCGCTCGTAGTCCAGCGCCGCCCACCGCTTCCGGATCTCGCCGTAGACCGCGTGCGCACCCGTCGCCGCGGTGTAGTAGATCGAACCGATGTTCCCGTTGTTGGTGAAGTGGCTGTACTGCGCCACACCGTCCGGAGTGGACGCCGTGTCAGTCGTCGGCGGCCCCAGCTTGGCGTGCCCGCCGAAGGTGAGGTACTTGTCCCGCACCGGCCCGGTGATGAACTTCGTGCCTCCCACGGCACTCCAGTACAACCGGCCGTTGACGTACGTGCGGTAGTGGACCGTGCCGTCGGTGACCTCGGCCGCCGTAGGCGCGCCCAGCTTGGTCCGCAACGCGGCGTCGCCGTCGTAGCGCTGGTCGATCGGCGTCGCGTAGTTCGCCGTCAGCGTCAGGTCGGTCGTGCCGACGGTGACCACCCACGTGGTGCTCGTCGGACCGCCCTGCCAGCCGGTGAACTTCGAGACACCGTCGGTGCCCAGCGGTGCGGCCTCGACGTCGAACGTGGCGCCTTCGGTGACCATGGCGGAGCTGACCCCGCCCTCCACCGGGATGCTCAGCGCCGCGGGCTGCGTGCCGACCAAGGTGATCCGGTGCTCACGCGGCCGGGCCACGTAGGTCTTCGACGTGACCACACCCGCGCTGTCGGTCACCGTCGCGATGAACTCCATGCGGGAGTCCGGGTGATCGGTGAACGGCTGCGCGAAGCTCGCGCCCGTCCCCCCGACACCCGGGTGCGAGTGACACGTCGCCTCGCTCGGGCAGTGCCGGACCGCGGTGGTCCACGTGATCGGCAAGGCGCCGTCTTCGACGTCGGTCGCGGTGCCGCTCAGGCCGACCTGCTGGTTCACCGCGAAGGTCGCAGTGTCCCCCGGCGTGGTCACCGTGAGCGCCGGGCTGTGGTTGCCCGGCGCCACCACGACCGTGGTCGTGCCGGTGGCGCCCAGCGGGTCGCGCACCGTCAGCTTCGCCGTGAACGACTCCGTGCCCGCTGCATAGGTGTGGTTCACCTTCGGGCCGGCGTCGGCCGCGGTGCTCCCGTCCCCGAAGTCCCAGTCGTACTTCAGCAAGTCGTTGTCGTAGTCGACCGACGCGGAGCCGTCGAAGGAGACCGTGCGGGTGTCCGGGTCGGTGGTCGACGACGCGCTCGCCACCGGCGCGGTGTTGCCGGCCGTGTACGTCAGCCGCCGCAGCTTCCCGGTCAGGATGTCCGAGTAGACGATGTCGCCGTTGGCCGCGGCCGCGAACCTCGTCGGACCACCGATGTCGGTGAAGGGCGGCGGGTTCTGCGGGGCCTGCGTGAGCTTGCCCTGGTCGTCGTACCTCATCGTCCAGATCTTGTGCGTCACGTAGTCGCCGAAGAAGTACGAGCCGCGGTAGGCGGCCGGGTAGCTCGATCCGTTGTAGACGATGCCGCCGGTGACGCTGTTGCCCTGCATCGCCCCGGTGCCGTGCAGGTACTCGAAGATCGGCGGCTGGTTCGCCACGCCGGCACACCCCGCGAGGCTGGTGTACCCCGGCGTCGGGTGGTTGCCCTCCCAGCACGGCCAGCCCTGGTTGGCGCCGCGCTGGACGACGTCGACCTCTTCCCAGGTGTTCCAGCCGACGTCACCGGCGACCGGCAGGCCCAGGTTCGGGTCGATGCTGAACCGGAACGGGTTGCGGAACCCGCGCGCGTACACCTTGCTCGCCGTCGACGAGGGGTTCGCGGCGTCGTAGTACGGGTTCCCCGGCACACCCTTGCCGTCGGGGGTGAAGTGGAGGATCTTGCCGTAGGGCTGGTTGACGTCCTGCGCCCGCAGCGCGCCCGGGTCGACCTGCGTGAAGTCACCGCTGTCCCCGATGGACGTCCACAAGGTGCCGTCCGCGGCGGCGATGACGCCGTTGATGCCGTGGACGTTGTGGATGCCCGGCACCTCGAACAGCGACTGCTCACCGGTCAGCCCGGTCGGCGCGCCCGCCGCGTCCACGGTCACGGTGAACCGCGACAGCCGCATGACAAAACCGCTGCCGACGTCGAGCGACCGCGTCAGGTAGACACTGCGCGACGTCGCGTAGTCCGGCGCGACGGCGACGCCGACCAGGCCGAGGTCGCCGATGACGCGGGTCGGCAGCGTCGCGAGCGTCCGCGGTGTCCCGGTGGCCGGGACCCACTGGACCCGCCCGTCCTTCGCCGTGGCGACGACGGACTGGTCCGGCAGGTACCCGAAGTCGGTCAGCTGGTACTGCCCCAGCCCCGTGTCGGTGTCCCTCAGCACGAATCCCTGCGGAAGGGCCGCGTCCGCGACCCCGGTGGACATGACGGGCAGTAACGCCCCGGTCAGCAGGGCTGCCACCACAGTGTGTCTTAGCGCTCTGAGCCTTCCCAAAGTCATACCGGCCCCCTTCCAGGCGGTCGTTTATCGCCTGAATGGGTAGTCCGGTTGCACCTGATCGGGCATATTTACCGTTTTGTGACTAATGGGGCAGTGGGCCGGAAAGCACCACGCGGGTCGGGTGCCGCACCCCGCGTTTCGGTGGAGGCGGGTCAGGCCGGGGCGGCCTGACTTGGGATCGGGGTGCGGCGGAGCTGCATCGGCTGAGCCGGGACCGGAGCGCGCTGCAGCCGCGCCGGCCGGATCAGCCTCACCACCGGACCGCGGCGCCCCGGTGCCGGGTCGGCCGGGCCTCGCAACAGATCCCACCGGAGCCGCGCCGGCCGAGTCGGCCGAGTCGGCCAGGTCGGCCGGGTCGGGACCGGGCGCGCCGGAACCTGGCTCAGCCTCGCGACCAGAGGCGCCCCGCCCCGCCGGGCTAACGCGTGTCGAGTTCGTCGTCCAGTGCGGCTTGCACCTTCGCGGCCGCCCGAGTCAGAGCGCGGTGGGCCAGCGCCACGGCGACCGCCACAGCGAAGACTCCCGCCATCGCCCACGCGCCGCCGCCCTCGTCGGCCGGGACGACGGCCAGGACCACCAGGGCGAACAGCAGCCACCGGTTGCGGACGGCGGGACGGACCCGCGCGCCGGCGACCCGCTGCCGGGTGACCAGGGACATCGGACCATGAGCTCCCACGGACACCGACCCTTCCGCCTGGGACCAGCCACACCCGGTGACCGATCGCGAACAAGAGACGTCCCGACAGTCGTGAAATCCGCCATCGGAGTTACCAGTTTGACCACCTCTGACTCGCCGTGAACATCAATCCACTCGAAAGAGTGAGATGCACAGTTGTTGCCTTTTTGTGCCCCTTCGTAAAACTGTCCCGACGCCAAAAACTTCTTCACATTCCCAGTCCAGGCAAGCGATCGGGAGCCAGACGCCGGCCAGCCGGGAACCACTGTCGAATTCGTCGAACCGGACATCCACCCGCGACCAGGACGCGACACGAATAGCCGGACTTTCGTTTTCCACCAAGAAAATCGGCGATTTCCCCCGGGCCGACGTCCGGGCACCCGCAGCGGACACCCCACCCTCGACGACCGGCGCGCCGATCACGCCCCATGACTGATGTTGATTGATTGCGAGTAGTTTCTTGCGACTTTGTGCATCTTCGTGCAGACTGCGAGCACGCCGACCACCCGCCCGTGCGGAGATCGAGGAGTTCCGATGCGTCCTGACCGGTCGTCCCGCGCGCGGCGCGGCTCGCACGCCCTCCTGGCCGCCGTCGCCGCGGCCGCGCTGGTCAGCGGCGCCACACCCGCCGCCGCCACGCCCACCGCCACACCGCCCACCGCCACACCGCCCACCGACGGCTACACCGTCTCCGTCGGCGCGACGCACCCGTGGTCAACCCCGACCGACTCCCCCGCATCCCCGTACGTGGACCGTGACGGCACGTTCTACTTCCAGCAGTCCGCCGCCCTCTACGGCGCCACGGACCCGCGCGAATGGGACTTCTACAGCGGCCGCGACTTCGACAGCTTCACCAGGAACGCCGTCAGCGACGCGGTGAACCCCGCGAACCCCGACGACCGCAACAACAACACCACCTGGCGCTGCAACACCAGCCCCACCGGCGCGGAGTCGACCGCCGCGCCCTCGGGGTCGCGGTACGCGCAGAAGAACTACTGCGACCTCGTCGGCACCTGGGTCGACCCGGACACCGGCGACTGGTACGGCTTGGTGCACAACGAGTTCACGCCGCAGCCGTTCGGCGACGGCCTGCACTACGACGCGATCGACTACGCGGTCTCGACCGACCGGGGCCGGACCTGGACGATCAAGGCCCACGTCCTCACCTCGCCGCACAGCACCCGGCGCGGCGACACCACGGCGTTCCCGAACCAGACCTACTACTACGGCGACGGCGACCAGCGCCTTTACGTCGACGCGGCTTCCGGGTACTTCTACGTCTTCTACGGCTCGCGCGTGGTCGACAAGAACGGGAGCTGGAAAGCGTTCTACGCCCACGTCGCCCGCGCGCCGATCGCCTCGAAGATGGCGCCCGGCTCCTGGCGCAAGTGGTACGACGGCGCCTGGACCGAACCCGGTGTGGGCGGCAAGGAAAGCAACCAGGTGCCGGCCGGCACGGACAACCCCGCCGGCTACACCCCGCCCGCCCAGGAGTACAACCCCGCCAACGCCGGCACGGCAGACCAGCAGGTCGCGGCGGGCAAGATGCCCGCGACCTCACCGCTGTTCGTCATGGACATCACCTACAACGCCTACCTCGGCCTCTACATCGGCGAGCCGCAGGCGGTCGACCAGAGCGGCAACGCGCCCCAGCAGTACTACGCCACCGACGACCTGGCCACGCAGAAGTGGTTCCCGATCGGCACCACCGGCGGCTACCACACCGCGTCCTGGTACCGGTGGTTCGTCGACTCCGCGAACAAGACCAGCTCCACCATCGTCGGCAAGGACTTCCGCGCCTACTGCTCGTTCGGCTGCTCCGGCGACGCTTCCGGGGAGTACGTGGACGTCTCGATCGACAACCCGCGGCGCGCGCCGGTCCCCTTCGACCCGGCGAAGACCTACCGGATCGCCGACGGCGCCGGCCGGGTGCTCGCCCAGGTCGCCGGCGGCTCCGCGACGACGTCGGTCGCGGCCGGCGACGGGTCCGCGGCGCAGGCGTGGACGTTCACCGGCAACGGGGACGGCTCGTACCGGATCACGAACGCCGCGAGCGGGCACCTCCTGGGCGTGGGTTCCTCCTCCGTGGCGACGCGGGCGTGGGGCACCGCGCCGACGGTGACGGCGGCCGGCGCCGGCGGCCCGGCCGTGGGTCAGCAGTGGTTCGTCGTTCCCGGCCCGTCGGGCGCCTACCGGCTGGTCAACCGCTACAGCGGCTTGGTGCTGGGCCTGCCGGTGACCACCGGGCAGGCGGCCGAGACGACACCGGTCCGCCACTGGACGGACCGGACGGGCTCGGCGGTGGGCGGCGGCCGCACCGCGGCGCAGCAGACGCTCGCCATCACGCCGGTGGGCACCTCCGGTGGCTTGGACGGCACCCACGTCCTCACGGCGGGCGGCAAGGCGCTGGACGTTCCCGGCCACAGCACCGCGCGCGGGACGCAGCTGGTCACGTGGACCCCGAACGGCGGCACGAACCAGCGCTGGACCTTCACGCGGCAGCCGGACGGGTCCTACGAGCTGCGCAGTGCCGAGTCCGGCCTGTGCGCGGACGTCGACGGCGGGCGCACGACGGCCGGCGCGGCCGTCATCCAGTGGCCCTGCACCGGCGGGGACAACCAGCACTGGACCGCCGTCCGGCGCGCCGACGGCACCGTCACGCTCACGTCCGTCCACAGTGGCCTGACGCTGACCACGGCGTCCGCCGCCGACGGCGCCCGCGTCACCCAGCAGGCCGGCGCCGGAGCCGACGGCCAGCGGTGGTCGGTCAGCGGCTGAGCCACTCCGCCAGGAGCGCGCGTTCCGCGTCGGTGAGCACGGCCAGCTCCGGCATCACCGCGCGGAACACGTTGACCACCGCGCCCGGATCGGACGCCGGCGGCGCCGGCACCGACGTGAGCACGGTCGCGAGGACGGCCGTCAGCAGGTCTTCGGCCAGCGCCGGGTCACGCCGGTCTTCCGGGCGGCCGAGCAGGGTGAAGACGGCGCCGGTGCCGGCCGCGTGGATCACGTCGACCGCGCGCGCTTCCGGCACCGCGAGAAGACCCGCGGCGGCCACCCGCGCGACCCGGGCGCGGAGCACCTCGGCACCGGCCGCCGTCGCGGGCGAGTCCCGCAGGCGACCGGGCACGGCGAGCATCAGGAAGACTTCGGGGTTGGCGAGGGCGAACGCGATGTGCGCCCGCCACGCGGCGCGCAGGTCGTCGACTGGGTCGCCGTTCTCCCCCGCGGCCTGCTCCGCCTTGCCCGCGGCGTAGCCGGCCATCACGTGCTCGGCGACCGCCCGCAACAGACCGTCCTTGTCACCGAAGAGCCGGAAGATGGTCGGCGGCGGCACGCCCGCCGCCTGGGCGACCGCGCGGGTGGTCACCGCCCGCGCCCCGTCGTCGTGGAGCAGCTCGGCCGCGGCGGCGATGATCCCGGACCGGACGTCGACGGCGGACTCTCCCTGCATGAACCAATGGTATCAGGATCGCGATACCACTGGTTCGAATCAGTGGTATCGTCGAAAGCGAACCAGTGATTCACAGAGGAGAACCCATGATCGTCGTCACCGGCGCCACCGGCCGCCTCGGCTCCCGGATCGTCGAAAACCTGCTCGACCGCGTGCCCGCGGACACCGTCGGGGTGAGCGTGCGCGACCCCGGCGCCGCCGCCGGGCTCGCCGCCCGGGGTGTCCGCGTCCGCGCCGGGGACTTCACCGACCCGGCCACGCTGGACGCTGCGTTCGAGCAGGCCGACCAGGTGCTCGTCGTCTCGGCCGCGATCCGCGGCCCGCAGGCTGCCGAAGCGAGCCAGGCCGCGATCGACGCCGCGGTCCGGGCGGGCGCGTCGCGCGTGCTGTACACCAGCCACCAGATGGCCTCGGCGGACTCCCGCTTCGACCCCGGCCGGCAGCACGCGGCCACGGAAGCCCATCTGGCGGCCCAGAAAGTCGCTTCGACCGCGCTGCGGCACGGGTTCTACGCGAGCACGTTCGAGTACTACCTCGCGGACGCGCTGCGGACGGGCGAGCTCCGGCTCCCGGCCGACGGCCCGGTCTCCTGGACGGCCCACGACGACCTCGCCGAAGCCGACGCGCTCGTGCTGACCCGCCCCGGCGCGTTCGACGGGCCGACCCCGCCCCTGACCGGCCCCGAGCTGCTCGACTTCGCCGACGTCGCGAACATCGTCGGCGACCACACGGGCCGCACGATCAAGCGCGTCGTCGTCGACGACGAGGAGTGGACGGCGGCGGTCACCGGGCAGGGGATGCCCGCGGCCGCGGCCGAGTTCACCCTCGGCATGTTCCGCGCCGCCCGGGCCGGCGAGATGGCGGTCACCGACCCGGCGCTCGAGACGCTCCTGGGCCGCCCGGCGACCTCGGCGCGTTCGGTGCTCGAAGCGCTTGTTCGCCGAGAATCGGCTTAGGGGGTCAGCAGGCCGGAAAGCACCACACCGGTCAGGCGTCGCACCGCGTCTCCCGGGGACGCGCGCACCGACGTCAACGCCTGCAGGCCCAGCCGGACGTCTTCGGCGGGTGCCCGCAGGATGCCCGCTTCGCGCGCGCGGTCCACCAGCCGGGCGAAAACCTCACCGTGCTCACGGGCCAAAACCGCGTACGCCGGGTTCGCCCGCATCGCGTCCGTGAGCGGGCCCTGCCACTCGCCGAACCGGTGGAACGTCCGGGTCAGCGCCCGCCGGACGTCCGGGTCGGCCAGCGCCGCGCTCAGTTGTCCCGCGCAGCGCGAAGCCTGCTCGGCGAAGACCGCCGCGACCAGGTCGTCGCGGGACGGGAAGTGCCGGTGCACCGTCGCGGGGGCCAGGCCCGCGCGCCGGGCGATCTCGCGGACCGGGACTTCGGTGCCCAGCCGGGAAAACGTCGTGTGGGCCACCGAAACCAGGTGACGGCGGTTGCGCTCGGCGTCCGCCCGCCGGTTCTGCGTCAGTTGCTCGTGCACGGCTCTCACTTCGCCCCGGCCTCCGGTGGTCACTCCTAGCGTCAACACCACCAGTCCGCCGGAACTTCCCTGGAGTGAAACGTGTTCGCAGCCCGGTTCGAGCGGTTCGGCCCGCCCGGTGTCCTGTCCGTCGGCGACCTGCCGGAGCCGCACGCCGGGCCGGGGCAGGTGCGGATCCGCGTGCGCGCGGCCGGTGTGTCGCCGGTCGACCTGGCGATCCGCGCCGGGAAGTCACGCTCGCCTCTCTCCCTGCCGCACGTTCCCGGTGTCGACGCGGCGGGGGTGATCGACGAGGCGGACGCCGACGGCGTCTCGGTCGGCGACGAGGTCTTCGGCTCGGTCGACCTCGCCCGGCTCGGTGGCGCGACGGCCGAGTTCGCGGTGCTCGCCTTCTGGACGCCGAAACCGCCGGCCATGCCGTGGGCGCAGGCGGGCGCGGCGGCCTCCGGGATCGAGACGGCCACCCGCGCGCTCGACCTGCTCGGCGTCGGCGCGGGGTCGAGCCTGCTCGTCGACGGCGCTTCCGGCGGGGTCGGCAGCCTCGCCGTCGGGCTCGCCCTCGCCCGCGGCGCCCGCGTGGTCGGCACGGCCGCGCCGGGCAACCAGGAGTTCGTCGCCGGGCTGGGCGCGACACCGGTCCCCTACGGCCCGGGACTGCCCGGCCGGGTGCCGGGCCCGGTCGACGCCGCCCTCGACGTCGCCGGAAAGGGCTCGCTCCCGGAACTGGTGGCGCTGACCGGTTCGCCGTCGTCGGTCGTCACGCTCGCCGACTTCAGCGGGCCGGAGCACGGCGTCCGGATGTCGGTCGGCGCGCTGGGCGGCCAGCCCGACGGGCGGCACGGTCTCGCGGTCGCCGCGCGGCTCTTCACCGAGGGCTCGTTCCGCGTGCCCGTGCAGGCGGTCTTCCCGCTCGAGGACACGGCCGGCGCCCACACCGCCGCGGAAACCGGGCCACGGCGGGGAAAGCTCGTCGTGCTCACTCCTCCGGACGGCACTCGTGCGAGCACGACGCCGCCGACGCGTTCGCGATGACGTGGTCGAGCTTCTCCCGGGTGCTCGTCAGCTCGGCCAGCTGGCGGTCGATGCGGTCGCGCTCGGCGACGAGCACCGCGAGCGCCTCGGGGGTCGCCTCGCCCGTGTCGACGGACGGGAGGATCTCCAGGATCGACTTGCTGGACAGCCCGGCGGCGTAGAACTGCTGGATCAGCCAGACCAGCTGCACCCCGCGGTCGGTGTAGTGCCGGTGCCCGCCCGCGCTGCGCTCCGGGACGAGCATGCCGCGTTCTTCGTAGTACCGCAGCGCCCGCACGCTCACGCCGGACTTCTCGGCCAGTTCCCCGATCCGCATCCCCGCTCCCGAAGTGATCTGCCGCACTCGAGGTTGAATCTCACGTCCACGTGAGGTTTTAGCGTAGCAGGGAACTCACCTGAAGGAGATCCCCGTGACCACCCGTGCCGACCACCTCCTGTCCCGCCCGCTCACGCTCGGCGAGCTCACCGTCCCGAACCGGATCGCGCTCGCCCCGATGACCCGCGCGCAGTCCCCCGGCGGCGTTCCGACCGAAGAGGTCGCCGCCTTCTACGCCCGGCGCGCGGCCGGCGGCGTCGGCCTGATCATCACCGAGGCCAGCTACGTCGGGCACCCGTCGGCCGGCGAGCACGACCAGGTGTCCCACTTCTACGGCGACGCGGCCCTGGCCGGCTGGTCCCGGGTCGCCGACGCCGTCCACGAGGCCGGCGGCGTGATCTTCCCCCAGCTCCAGCACGTCGGCATGACGCGCAGGCCCGGGCCGGTGCCGCACCCCGGCGCGCCCGCCATGGGCCCGTCCGGCGTGCCGGTGTCCGCGGACGGGAGCCCCGGCGAGCCGGGCCGGACGATGACGCAGGGCGACATCAACGCCGTCGTCCGGGCGTTCGCGGACGCCGCGGCCGCCGCCGAACGCCTCGGCTTCGACGGCGTCGAACTGCACGGCGCCCACGGTTACCTCATCGACCAGTTCCTCTGGGCGGGCACCAACCACCGCACCGACGGCTACGGCGGCGACCTGCGCGCCCGGACCCGGTTCGCCGCCGAGGTCGTCGCCGGGGTCCGCCGCGCGGTGTCGCCCGGTTTCCCCGTGGTCGTCCGGCTTTCCCAGTGGAAGATGAACGACTACACCGCCCGGATCGCCGAAACACCGGAGGAGTTCGGCGTCATCCTCGACACGCTCGCCGACGCGGGCGCCGACGCCTTCCACGCCTCGACCCGCCGCTTCTGGGAGCCCGCGTTCGCCGGCTCCGACCTCAACCTCGCGGGCTGGGCGAAGAAGCTGTCCGGCAAACCCGCGATCACGGTCGGCTCGATCGGCCTCGACACGGAGTTCACGGCAGGCGGAACCGCGACGGCGACGAGCATCAACGGCGTCCTGGACCGCTTGGAGGCCGACGAGTTCGACGCGATCGCCGTCGGCCGCCCCCTGCTCGCCGACCCGTCGTGGGCGTCGAAGGTCCTGGCCGGCCGCGAAACCGAGATCACGCCCTTCACCCCCGCGGCGCTGGGCACCCGCCACTAGGACCGGTGAGCGCCCAGCGGCCGGGCTAGGGTGGTCACCCATGAAGGCCACCCCAGCCCTCGCCGCCGCGCTCCTCCTGCTGACGGCCTGCGCCCCGGGGTCGACGTCCGGCGAGATCGTGTCGTCGGCGCCCAGCCCCACCGAGGCGAGCGGGTTCAGCCCACGGGCCGACGGCCTCTACGTCGGCGACCCGGCCGACAACAGCCGGACGTACCTGCGGTTCTACGCCGACCACACGGTGGTCGAAGCGGGGGTCGCGCTCACCGCCACCCCCGACGACGTCCGCCGCTGGCTCACCAAGAACAGCGACAAGGAGATCTCACGCGGCACGTGGACCCCGGCCGGCACGTTCACCGCGACGTCCACCGCGGGCGATGTCGACTACACCGTCACCGGCCGGCGGGGCGAGGGATACACGCTGACCTGGCACAGCAAGATCAACGGCCACGACGGCGCGGGCGCCGTCACCTTCTCGCCCGACAACCCGTGAGCGCTCGCGGCCGGCGCGGTAAACGCTTCCAGCGGACCCTGTCAATGCTTGACACGATGCGAGCCGCCTCTTAACCTTCAGTTTCGCCGCCGGGTTGTCCAGACCATTTATTCACACCCGTGAACGAATGGTGGGACGGAGTGTGCTCACGCTCCGTTCCGGTCCTCGTCGCGAAAGGACACCCACGATGCGCGTGCGTGCCATGCTCGTCCTGCTGGCGGTTCCGGCCCTGGCCGCCGGAACCGCGTTGCCCGCCCTCGCCGGCCCCTCGGGCGGTGCGATCGGCCAGAGCGTCCTCGCCGATCCGGCCAAGGCGCCGGGCGGCAACTTCGACCTCGGCGTCTGGCAGCTGCAGGAGCCGGTCGGGTCACCCGGGTCGCCGACCACCATCTCCTCCTCGCGCCTGCAGGGCGCGAACGGCTTCCAGGACAGCTACTTCTACACCGACACCCGCGACGGCGCGATGACCTTCTGGGCGCCGGAAAAGGGTGTCACGACCCCGAACTCCAACTACGCGCGCTCCGAGCTGCGCGAGATGAACCGCAGCGGGTCGGCCGCCAACTGGTCGCTGAGCGGGTCGCACAAGCTGAGCGCCACCCTGCGCGTGGTGTCGGTGACGTCGAACGTCTGCGTCGGCCAGGTGCACCTCGGCACCGGCGGGTCGTCGACCAAGCCCCTGCTGGAGCTGTACTACCGCGCGAGCGGGGACATCGTGCTGGGCACGGAGAACTCCCCCGACGGCGGCCAGACCCCGCACACCGTCGGCCACGTCGCGATCGGCAAGACCTGGACCTACACGATCGGCATCTCCGGCGGCAACACCATCGACCTCACGGTCAACGGCAGCACCACGCACTACGGCATCCCGTCGTCGTTCAAGGCGTACAAGCAGTACTTCAAGGCGGGCTCGTACAACCAGTCCTCTTCGGACAGCACGACGAAGGGCGCCCGGGTCGCGTTCTACGGCCTGACCGTCTCGCACAGCTGACCCCGCCGGCCCGCCGCCCGGACCGGGCGGCGGGCTAGGTAGCCTTCAGCACGCTGGCCGCGACGATCATCACGCACACAACCGAGTTCAGGATCCGGTGGTCCACCAGGATCGCGGCGAACTCGCGCAGGGTCGCGCTGGGCCAGAAGTACCACGCCGTCGGCGCGCCGACGACCTGACCGTCCACTTTGACCGCACGCGCCAGCAACGCCGCGCGCAGGACGTGGAAGTTGTTGGTCACCACCACACACCGGTAACCCGGGTGCCGCGCGCGCATGATTTCCGCGCTGTAGGACAGGTTTTCCCGCGTGGTCCGCGACCGGTCTTCGAGGACGATCCGCTCGCGCGGCACGCCCCGGTCGACCAGGTAGTCCGCCATCGCGTGCGACTCGGGGACCTCCTCCCCCGGCCCCTGCCCGCCGGAGGTGACCAGCAGCGGCGAGCGGCCTTTCGCGCGTTCGGCGTCCAGCACCCGCTGGCCGCGGTCGAGCCGGCCGGCCAGCAGCGGCGGCACCTTCCGGCCGCCGAGCAGCCCGGATCCGAGCACCACGACGAAGTCGAGCGGCCGCCGGCTGCGGACCCGGCCGTAGACGAGCGAGTACAACAGAAAACAGACGAAGAGGAACGACAGGTACGCGACGATGCCGTCGACGCTGTCCCGGACGACTTCCAGCGGCGCCCAGCCGAGCTGCCCGACGACCACCCCGAAGACGACGAGCGCCACGATGCCCAGCCCGGCCGCCAGCGACAGCAGGTTCGCCGGCCGGCGGCCTTCGCGGCGGAGCATCGTCACGCCGTTGCAGATCAGGAAGACCGCGAGCACCACGACGGTGAGCGGCACCAGGGCGAGCAGGCCGAACCCGACGATCGCCGCGGCTTCCGGCGAGATCGACGCCAGCAGGGCCAGCAAGGCCAGGCCGAAGAACGCGAGCGCGAAGAACAGGTAGAAGCCGTTGCGCAGCTTCCGGCGGTCGAGCAGGAAGCTGACCAGGAAGACGGCGAAGCAGAAGACGGCCGCCGCGAGCGGGAAGAGCGCGGGGTTCACCCGGCCTCCAGCCGTCGCCACGTCGCCAGGAACACCAGCGCCGCCGCCACCGAACCGGCCGACGCGAACGAGCTCGCGGCCAGGTAGACGACGTAGGTGTTGTCCCGCAACGTCGCTTCGTAGCCGCCCTGGGTCAGCGCCGCGCCGAGCAGGACCCCGCCGAGGGCCAGGAACACCAGGCCGCCCAGCGCGGCGAAGGTGACGACGACGACCCGCGGGATCCGGCGCTTGCCTTCGTGGCGCCGCACGGCTCCGCGGCGCGCGAGCCACCACGAGGCCAGGCAGGCGAGCGCGAGGGCGATCGCGTCGGCGGCCAGGGTGTCGGACAGCCGGTGCCACTTCGCGGTCACCGTGTACGCGCCGATGCCGACCGCCCAGGACAGCAGGAAGAACAGCGCCACGCCGCGCCACCGGTAGGGCACGACGATCAGGGCGGCGAACAGCACGGTCATCGCGATCGTGGTGTGCCCGCTCGGCAGGCTGTTGCCGGCGTAGTGCCCGGTGAGCGGCACGAGCCGCGGCCGCGGCAGCACGAACCGCTTGAGCACCTGCGTCACGAGCTGCCCGGCGACGATCACCCCGGCCGCGGCGAGGGCGAGGTCGGGGCGGCGGCGCACCAGGCCGGCCAGGATGACCAGCACGACGGCGGCGGCGAGCGAGTAGACGGTGATCCGGCCCAGTCCTTCGTCGGCGACGGCCCGGTCCCCCGCGGCGGCCTCGTCGGCCCCGCGCAACGCCGCGTTCTCCAGCTCCTGGCCGGGCACCGTCCAGACGGCGAGCAAATAGACGGCGACGGCCACGACGACGCAGACGAGCGCGACGACCAGCCAGCGGCGAGCGGGTACCACCGGACCTCCTCCGAGAAGTGCTGCTCCGGACGGCGCAATGGGGCGCCGCCGTCAGGAGTACACCGAAGGCGGCCCGGAACCAACACGACGGACGGTGCGCGGCCGTCACCCGATCGGGTCGGTCCGGCCCGATCGGCTCAGTGCCGTCCGCGGCGTGAGGCGCTGCGGGCCAGTGCGTCGACCCGCTCGCGGACCCGGTCGTCGGCACGGTAGACCGCCAGCAGGGCCCGGATCCGGGTGTTGACGTCCGCGCCGTCGTCGACGCGGCCCTGGCGCAGCACCCGGGCGTCGTCGGGGTGCAGATAAACGCTCACACGGTGCGCCGCCACGGTTTCGGCCGTGAGGATCCGCAGGTCCTCCGGATCGCAGGCGGCCGGGTCCCCGGCGTCGCCTGCCCGTTCTCTGCTGGCCATTTCGCCCTCTTTTAGTCGGCACGGTCGATCACACCTTTCGAGTCTGATCATGTGGGCCGGGAATGACCAGACGGCCATTGGAGTGACACCGGGGGTGACCTGGAACGACACCAGGAAAGCGCTTTGACGTTTTCACGTGAAATCGTCAAACACAATCATGTAATTGGTCCGATACGGCGAACAATGGCGGCGGAACGCGATTTCGCGCTTACAGTTCCGTTTTACCAATCCCGATTTCGACGGAGGAAACCATGGCTCTCGAAAAGATGTCCGACCAGTTCCAGGGACTGCCGATGGAATCGCTCATCGGCGGCCCGCTGACCGCGGCGTGCAACGCCCAGGTGATGCTCGCCAACTCCACCGCCACCTACATCAACACCGTCGGCTTCGACCGGCCCGCCGACGGCCCGGTCACCGACGCGGCCGGCTTCGCCCGGCTCCGGACGGTCAAGTTCGCCTTCCAGCGGCCGCGGGAGGTCCCGCCC
Source organism: Amycolatopsis sp. NPDC104863 (assembly GCF_055582965.1). Classification (NCBI taxonomy): domain Bacteria; kingdom Bacillati; phylum Actinomycetota; class Actinomycetes; order Pseudonocardiales; family Pseudonocardiaceae; genus Amycolatopsis; species Amycolatopsis sp. NPDC104863. The sequence continues at coordinate 82,278 of NZ_JBVJOW010000001.1, read as the reverse complement.
ACCGGGGACGCCGGCGGGGACGGGCAGGCCGTCACCGAGGACGTCAGCCTGTCGGTGCCGCTGCTGTCCATGGTCCCGGTGCCGAACCTGCAGGTGGACACCGTCGACGTTGCGTTCGACATGGAGGTGAAGTCCGCCGAGCAGTCGAAGGACAGCAAGGACGTGGAGGCCTCGCTGGACGCCAAGGGCGAGGGCCGGATCGGCCCGTTCAGCCTGTCGGTGTCGGTGCACGGCAAGGTCGCCACCCACCAGGAGAACACCCGCAGCTCCGACAACTCCGCCAAGTACCACGTGGCGGTGAAGGCGACCAACCACGCGATGCCCGAAGGCCTCGCCCGGGTCTTCGACATCATGGCGACGTCGATCGCCCCGGTGACGACGGTCGTGCCGGACAAGCCGGCCGACAAGGCGGTCGCGGCGAAATGAGCGAGCCGACGGTGGCGGCCATCCTCCGGTCGCTGCATCACGCGGTGCTCGACGCCCAGCGGCTGGCCGAGGAGGAGCACGTCCGCCAGCTGCGCCGGCACACGCTCGACGCGTCCGGGGACACCCGGGCGCCGCAGCTGCTGCCGGTCACGATCCCGGGCACCCTGCCCGAGGCCGAAGACCAGCAGATCCAGGTGCCGGTGCTCGCGCTCGCCCCGCCGCACCCGCTGCGGATCCACGACCTGACCGTCAGCTTCCGGGCCCGGCTGCTCGGCCTCGGCGCCGCTCCGGACACCCCGGGCGACCCGGCCGCCACCGCGCCGCTGCTGGCGTCCCTGGGCGCCGGGGACGACGGCGACTTCGCCCAGTTCAAGGTCACCTTCGAGACCGGCGAGCGCCCCGAGGCGTTCGCGCGGCTGCTCGACCGGATGACCACGAACAACGTGCCGTGAAAGGAGAACAGCCGTGACGGCACCCGAACCGCCGGCCCCCCCGGCGGACACCCTGTCCCTGGACCAGCTGATCGCCGCGCCGGTCGTCTCGGCGGCCCGGGCGGCCGAGGCGCTCGCCGACGCGTCGGCGGACTTCGTGCGCCGGGTCGGCGTCGACGACCACGGCGCGGTCCGGACCGTCGACTTCGCCTTCAGCCGGCCGGCCGAGCGGCCGGGCACCGCGGACGAGCCGGCGGTCGTGGCCCAGGACGTCCACGTCTCGCTGCCGCTGCTGGCCCTGGTCTCGGTGCCCAGCCTGCGGATCGACACCTTCGAGACGCACTTCAGTCTCGAGGTCCGGTCGCTGGCGCCGACCGACGAGGGCACCCCGCAGGTGCTCGCGAAACCCGCGGCCCAGCGGGAAAACACCCGGGACACGGACAAGACCGCGAAGTACACGGTCGACCTGCGCGCGTCGTCGGCTCCGCCGTCGGAGGCGCTGGCGCGCGTGCTCGACCTGATGGCCCAGTCGGTCACCGCGGTCCCGCGGCCGAAGGAATGACCGTGGACCCGGTCGCCGACGGGCTGCGGACGCTGTTCCGCGACCTGAACGGCGAGTTCGGCGCGGCCCCGATGCGGGTGCTGGAGGCCGCTTTCTGGGTCACCGCGCCGGACGGCGCCCGTGCCGTGCGGATCACGGTCGACGGCGGCGCCGCCCGGGTGTCCAGCGATCCGGTGCCCGCGCCCGCGTGCGGGTCCGTCCGGCGCCGGGCCGGCCGGCTGGTGGCTCGCTGGGCGCCGGTGCCGGACGCGGCGGCCTACGTCGTCCGGCTCGTCCGCCGCGGCGTCACGGTCCGCTCGGTGGTCGTCCGCGGCACGACGGCGGAACTGCCGTTCTGCCCGCTGCGCCGGCGCCGCCGGTACGCGGTCGTGGTCGCGGCCGGCACCCGCGTCCGCGGCCCGGGAACTGCTTTGCCCATCACACAAGGAAGGTGAAACCCATGGAGTACCAGAAGATCAGCTCGAAGGTGGCCGGCTCCGGCGTCCAGGAGTTCGACCAGTCGGCCGAAGCGGCCCGCGAGCGCGTGGCCATCGGCAACGGCGTCTGCCGGGCGCTGGTGGTGCAGTGGCTCGCGGCGAAGGCCCGCGGCGAGGACTACTGGACGAACCGCGGCACGGTGGCCGAACCGTTGCTGGCCGCGGCGACGAGGTTGTCCCAGGCGGTCGACCTGCAGGCGGAGTACGCACGGGTGGCCGGTTCGCGGTTCGTGGTCGACGCGGCGACGGAGAAAGCGCTCTCCGCGGCGGGCCTCGGGTTCGTCATCCGCGACACGACGGCGTCGGCGCAGTGGGGCTTCGCCTCGGTGAAGCCGAACGACGAGCCCGAGAAGATCGTCAGCGCGGCGTTCGACCGCCGGTCGAGCGCCTTCATCCTGTCGATCAAGGGCGGCTCGGGCGGCCATTCCCTGGGCCTGCACCGCGACGGCCGCGGTCACGTCCGCCTGTTCGACCCGAACATCGGCGAGTTCGACGCCCGCTCCGAGAGCGAGCTCCGCACCCTGCTGGTCTCGATCGGCGCGGCGTACCGGACGCACGGGATGGACCTGCACGACAGTTATATCTTGTGGAGCTTCACCGGCTGACGCGAGCCCGCGCCGCGAGCGGTTCGCTCGCGGCGCGGACGCTCACTGCCCGTGGAAGACCTGCCCCACGACGATCGCCGCGACCAGACCGGCCACGCACAGCAGGGTGACCACGACGATCAGGCCCCACGGCCGCCCGGACCGCGGGTTCGCGGGAGGCCGCGCGGGCATGCGCGCGACCTCCGGAAACCCGTCCGCGATCAGCGCTTCACGAGACGGCGCGATATCGCCGAGCGACAGCGCTTCACACGCCTTCACGACGTCGTCGGCCGACCAGACCGACCCGGCGTTGCCACTCCTCAGCAGTGTCCGGAGGTCGTGTCCGATGCCGAGCACGAGCTTGGCGCTGCCGTGCGGCCGGGTGCCTCCCATCTGCACCCCGGTCCCCCTCGGCAGGAGGACGGCTACGCCGGTCACGAACATCGCGCCGCTCTCGGTGAGTCCGCCGACGGCATGCCGGACCGCGCCGACCGCCGCCTTCAGGCGGCTCGCCGGGTTCGGCGCCCATTCGCTCCCCAGGAACGCGAGCGGCTCGCTCCCCACCAGCCACTGCCCCGTCTCCGAAACGACGAGCGGCCCGGACTGCCTGCGGGTCATCCTGGTCACCTGGATCGCCAGGACCCGGGCGGGCATGAACACCAGTGCATCCAGGCGGTGGGACCCGCCGATCCGGTCCAGGTGGACGTCGAACATCGCCACGCCGGGGATGCCGTCCCGGCCCGAGCCCCACTTTTCGATCGCCCGGCGCAGCATGCCGGCGGCGGACGGCAAGGCGGCTTCCCGGCCGATGGTGTCCCGCTTGAGTGCGATCAACATCGTTACCCCTCCCCCGGGCCGGCCGCCTTGACGTCCGCACGACAGTACCCTCAGCCCTCGGCCGCGCAGAAGCGGTCGGCCGGCGGGCGCTTCCCCGTCACCAGGAACTCCGTCACCGCGCTGTTCCCGCACTTGTTGGCCGCGAACAGGTACGCGCCGTGGCCGCCCTGGTCGATCGTCACCATCCGGGCGCGGTCGCCGAAGGCCTGGCGCAGCTTGCGGGCGTTGACCAGCGGGGTGCCCGGGTCACGCTCGTTCTGCACCAGCAGCACGTTCGACGGCCCGCGGTCGGTGATCCGCACCTTCGGCTCCACCGGCGCCGACGGCCAGTACGCGCACGCCGCGATGTTCGCCGACGCCGCGCCGATCAGCGGGTAGCGGATCCGGTCGACCGCGACGTCGGCCTGGTAGCCCGCCACCGAGCGTGGCCAGCTCGAATCCCCGCACAGCACGTAGAACCGGGCCGCCAGGACGTTGTCCGTCTTCGGGGGCTCGGCCGTCAGCTTCGGCTCTTCGCCCTTGTCCAGCGACTTCCACGCCGCCAGCAGCTCCCGGAACTGCCCGTCGGAGTACAGGTCGCTGAAGGTGATGCCGCGGAACACCGAACCGTCGATGCCCGCCACCGGCGCCTTGTCCAGCCGGGCCGCGAGCTCGTGGTACTTCGCCGTCACCTGTGCCGGGGTGAGGCCCAGGCCGGGCGCGGCGAACTTCGCGAAGTCCGGGAACCGCTCCTCCATGCCCCGGCCGAACGCGCGCATCGCGGTGATGTCGTAGCCGCCCGGGCCGAGGTTGCTGTCCAGCACGAACCGGTCGCTGCGCCGCGGGAACATCGTGGTGTACACCGAACCCAGGTACGTCCCGTACGACGCGCCCAGAAAGGACACTGTGGACTCGCCGAGCGCTTCGCGGATGCGGTCCATGTCCCGTGCCGTGTTCGCCGTGGTGACGTACGGCAGCATCCAGCCGGACTTCGACGTCGCGCACTGCTTCGCTTCGGCCTTCGCGACCTCGGCCTGCTCGAGCACGTCCGCCGGGCCGTTCGCGTACGGCAGGTTGCCGCGCGCGATCTGCGCCGGGGTCAGGTCGCAGGTCACCGGGGTGCTGTGCCCGACCCCGCGCGGGTCGAACCCGATGATGTCGTAGGAGTCCCGCACGCTCTGCGGCAGCGGCGACGGCAGCTGCGGGATCGTCAGCACGCCCGGGTAGTCCAGGCCCTCCCCGCCGGGGCCGCCCGGGTTGGTCAGCAGCACCCCGCGCCGCTTCTCCGGGTTCGGGCTAGCCAGGCGCGACACCGCCAGGTCGATCTTGCGGCCGTCCGGGTTCCGGTAGTCCAGCGGCACCTGCAGCGTGGCACACTGCAGGCCCGGGAACGGGGCGACGTCCGCGGGGCACGCACCCCACTTCAGCCCCGTGGCCGTGGCGGCCGCACCCGGCACCACCGCCGTGGTCAGCGCGGTCGCGGTGAGCACGGTCACCAGCAACACTTTTCGCATCGGTTTCCCCTCGATCTTCGGCACGCCGGTGGTCACCGGCGCGGTTCCCAGCGGAACAGGCGGGAGGCCAGGGTGATCGCGACGACGACCCAGGCCAGGGTGGGCGCGAGCAGGACCAGCGAGTCGCTCCAGGCGACCCCGCCGTTCCACGCGTTGAGCACCAGCTCGGTCGCCGAGCCGCCGGGCAGCAGGCGCTTGAGCAGGGTCAGCTCGCTCGTGCCGGTGGCGCCGACCCAGCCGGCCACGGCGATGACCCCGACGCTGAGCGGCAGCGTGGTGACCTGCGCGTGCTCGGGCGAGTTCGTCAGGCCGGCCGTGGCCAGCCCCAGCGCGAGCATCATGACCACCGTCACGACGACCGCCACGACCAGCAGGAGCGGGTTGTCCGGCCGCTTGGTTACGCCGGCCAGCACCCCCAGGATCACGGCGACCTGCACCAGCGTGATCGTGGTGATCGGCGCCAGCAGCCCGGCGAGGATGCCGGTGTCGCCCGCCGCGGTGGAGCGCAAGCGCTTGAGGAAGAGGTTCTGCCGGCGGGAGGCCAGCGTGGTCACCGTGGTCGTGTAGAGGCCGATGCCGAGCACGAAGAACAGCGCCAGCGTCGCGATGTACCCGACGCTCCCGACCTCCTCGAACAGCTCGTGCCGGTAGATGAGGAACGCGCTGAAGGCGAGCGGCAGCAGCAGGGCGGTGACCAGCACGAGCCGGTTCCGGAAGATCTGGATCAGCTCTCCGCGAGCGATCGAAAGCATGGGAAGGGTCCCTTTCTCAGGAGTGGCCGATGGCGCGGAAGACGTCGTCGAGGCGGGTCGGGCCGGCTTCGAGCCCGCGCAGCTCCAGCGCGTTGTCCCGCGCCCAGCCGAGCAGCGTGTGGAGGTCCTTCTGCAGCGCGAAGGTCTCGATGAGGAACCTGCCGTCCTCGCCGCGCGTGGCCTGCAACGGCGGCGCCGGAGCATGGGCCGGGAGTCCGAAGTGGATGTTCGAGGGCAGAGTGCGCGTCAGCTCGGCGACGGTGCCTTCGCGGTGGAAGGCGCCCTGGTGCATCAGGCCGATGCGGTCGGCGCGCTGCTGCGCCTCTTCGAGGTAGTGGGTGGTGAGCACGATCGTCGAGCCCGCTTCGCGCAGCCGGTCGACGGCGTCCCAGAGGGCGTCGCGGGACTGGATGTCGAGGCCGGTGGTGGGCTCGTCGAGGAAGATCAGCTCCGGCGTCCCGTACACGGCGGTGGCGAAGTCCAGCCGCCGCTTCTCGCCGCCGGAAAGCTGGGACACCTTCGTGCCGGCCTTGCGGGTGAGGTCGACGATGCCGAGGACCCGCCCGACGTCGTCGGTCCGCTCGGTGAGCCGCCCGATCAGCGCGACGGACTCCCGCACGGTCAGGTCCGGGGAGAAGCCGCTCTCCTGCAGCATGATCCCCATCCGCGGCCGGACGGCGGCGCGGTCGCGCGGGCTCTTCCCGAAGACCCGCACGGTGCCCGAGGTCGGCGCGCGGTGGCCTTCGACGGTCTCCAGGGTCGAGGTCTTCCCGGCGCCGTTCGTGCCGAGCAGCGCGTACAGCTCTCCGCGTTCCACCTGGAACGAGAGGTCTTTGACGGCGTGGAATCCGCCGTAGGTGAGGTTCAGGCGGGCTACGTCGATGACGGGTGTCGTGGACATGCCCCGAATTCCAGCGGTTCGCCCGCCCGCCCGGCAGTGTGACCACGTCACCCCAAGACATGACGCGGTGTCACTGGTGGCGCCCGCCCAGGCCGTTAGTCTCGGGTCATGGACGTGCCCACGATCGCGCGCCGCACGTCCTGGACCGGGGGTGCGGTCCAGGAGCGGCTGCGCCGGCTGAACCTCGTCACCACGGTGCCGCCGCTGGCGATCGTCGGTGTGCTGATGCTGGTGCTCACCGCCCGCTCGTGGTGGCACGTCCTGCTGCAGGGGGTGGGCCTGGCGGCCGCGCTGGCGACGGCGGAGCGCTGGACCGCGGGCGACTTCATCCGCGTCGCCCGGCCCTGCCTGGCCGTGACGGCGGTGGTCTGGCTCGCCGGCGCGCTGAGCGACGACACGGCGGCGTTCTACGGGCTGTCCATCGTGGGCTCGTTCCTCATCCCGCCGCTCCCCCGCCACCGCGTCGCGTCGCTGGCCGGGCTGGCCGCGCTGGTCGCCGCGTTCGGCGCCGCGAACCCGTTGATGTACCCGGACAGGACCGGCGGACGGCTGCTGCAGTACGTCGCGATCCCCGCCGCCGCCGTGGTGGTCTCGACCGCGTTCATGTTCGTCAGCCAGCGGTTCTACGACCTGGTCGCGGAGCTGGAGCAGTCGCGCGACCGCGAGGCGGACCTCGCCGTGGTCCGCGAACGCATGCGGTTCGCCAGCGACCTGCACGACATCCAGGGGCACACGCTGCACGTGGTGAAGCTGAAGGTCGCCCTGGCCGAAAAGCTGGTGGACAGCGACCTCGAGCGGGTCAAGGAGGAGCTGCGCGAGGTGCACACCCTCGTCGGCGACACGATCGTGCAGACCAAGGAGCTCGCCTACGCCCAACGGCGGCTCAACCTGTCCGCCGAGCTGGAGAACGCGAAGAACCTCTTCGAAGCCGCGGGCATCCACGTGCGCGTCGACCGCGAGGCCGAAGTGGACGCCCGGGCGGGCGAGCTGCTCGGCCAGGTCCTGCGCGAGACGACGACCAACATCCTGCGCCACGCCCAGGCGCGGCAGGTGCGGATCACGCTCACCGCGTCCGGGATCACCATCGTCAACGACGGGGTGCCGGAGGCCGGACCGCCCGAGCTCAACGGGCTCGCGACGTTGAAGCAGCGGCTGGCCGACAACGGCGGTGAGCTGGAGGTGGAGCAGCGGGACGGCCGGTTCGTGACGGCGGCCGCGTTCCCGCGGTGGAAGGAGGCCCGATGACCACGGTGGTGCTGGCCGACGACGAAGTCCTGCTCCGCAAGGCGCTGGCGTCCCTGCTGCCGCTCGAAGGCGAGATCACCGTTGTGGCCGAGGCGGAAGACGGCGCGGCCGCGGTGCGGGCGACACTGGAGCACCGGCCCGACGTGCTGGTGATCGACCTCGAGATGCCCCGGGTGGACGGTCTGGGCGCGGTCGCGGAAATCCGCCGTTCCCGGCCGGAGCAGGTGATTCTGATGCTGACCCGGCACGCGCGGCCCGGCGTGCTGCGGAAGGCGCTGAAGCTCGGCGTCCAGGGTTTTGTCAGCAAGTCCGCGGAACCGGCGCACATCACGTCGGTGATCAAGGCGCTGCACGAGGGCAAGCGCTGGATCGACCCGGACGTCTCGGCGCTGGCCGTCGTCGACGACTGCCCGCTGACCGACCGCGAGATCGACGTCCTGCGGGCGACGCGCGAGGGGTTCTCGGTCGCGGACATCGCGGGCCAGCTGCACCTCGCGGAAGGCACGGTGCGCAACTACCTGTCGAACGCGATGCAGAAGACCCAGACCCGGACGCGCCACGAAGCCGCGCGCTACGCCCGGGAACACGACTGGCTCTGACCCGCCTGCGACGGATCGGCCCACCTGGAGTGAGCCGATCCGTCATCGCGGCCGAGGTGGTCAGCCGCGCAGCAGGGCGAGGATCTGGTTCAGCAGGTTGACCAGGGCCTGCAGGTTGGACAGCGGGCCCGGGTCGAGCAGGCCGGCGATCGCGCACAGCAGGTTGCCGAGCAGGTTGCCGGGGCCGGACTCGGCCGTGATGTTCAGGTGCACCTGGTTGAGGTGGACGACCAGGCCGAGCAGGTCGAGGTCGAGCGGCCCGAGCACCAGGTCGAGGATCTGGCAGGACGCCGCCGCGACGCCGACCGGCACGCTGACCGCGCGGGACTCGGTGCCGACCTGCCGGCCCGCGGAGTCCGTCATCGTCACGTCGGCGACGCCGTTGGCCAGCAGGGTGCTGCCGTCGGCGACGAAGTCCGTGGGGGTGAAGGTGCCGGCCGCGGTGCCGGTGCCGCCCGACGCGTCGGTGAACGTGCCGGTCAGCGGGGTGGCCAGCGCCGGAACGGGCGGCGCGGCCGGGGCGGGAGCGGCGAGCGCGGTGCCCGCGCCGGTGAAGAGGGCGACCAGCGCCGTGACGAGCACGGCGATGATCGCCGCGCGGCCGGTGTTCTTGACTCTCATGGTGGGCTCCTTCGACGGAGGAATGGGACGCTCCAGGGATCCACCAAAACGGCGACGAGAAACACGATCGGCGCGAATTACCCGGGTGAGCAATCTCAACTGATCGACATCGGTTCGCGCCGTAACCGATCCGGCGCCGGGTCGTTTGCGACCGCCGGTTTTCCGGGTCGATTTTCCTTACTGTAGCACGTTTATCGAGATGAGGAGCCTCCGGATCGTCGCAAGAGGACAGTCCACTTCGACCGGATGTGACAGACCGGGAAAAATGTTCCCAGCTCCCGTTGAACCGAATGCACGCCCGCCGTTGCACCCGAATGTCGGCACTGTGATCACCCGGCGTTCCCGCGTCACCGGTTCTCGTCGCGCAGGGAATGGATCATGCTCCGCAGAATCTTCGACGCGCCGGCCTGATCAGCCTCGGTCAGCCCGGCCAGCATCCTGATCTCGACGGACCGGACCGCGACGGTCGCCTTCTCGAGGCTCCGCCGGCCGCGGGGCGTGAGCCGCGTTGGCAGGACCTTCCCGACGGGCGCCTCCGTGGGCCTGGTCACGTAGCCGTCCCGCTCCAGGGTCTGGAGCAGCACGTTCATCGACTGCCGCGTCACGAAGGCGCCGCGGGCGAGCTCGGAGTTCGACAGGCCCGGCCGCTGGGCCAGCAGCTCCAGGCAGGAGTAGTGCGTCACGGTCATCCCGAGCGGCCGCAGCACGGCCTCCATGGCCGCGCGCAGGGCGCTCGACGCCTCCTTCAGCAGGTAGCCCAGTGACGTCTCGAGGTCGACACCGTCTTGACTCATGTCAGCATTCTGACATAGAGTCGCCCGTGTCAGAAGACTGACACGACGAAAAGGAGCAGCACCCATGCCCGCCACCGGCCCCGACTTCCTCTCGCTCCAAGCACGCGACCTCGCCGCCTCGCAGGCGTTCTACGAGCAGTACCTCGGCCTGGTCCGCTCGCCGGCCGGACCTCCCCACGCCGTGGTCTTCGAGACGAAGCCGATCGCGTTCGCCCTCCGCGACGTCGTTCCCGGCACCGATCTCGCCTCCGTCGCCCAGCCCGGGATCGGTGCCGCGATCTGGCTGCACGCCACGGACGTCCAGGCCATTCACGACGCTCTGGCCGCCGACGGCCACAAGATCGTCTCAGCGCCGATCGACGGCCCCTTCGGCCGGACGTTCACCTTCGCCGACCCCGACGGTTACCACGTCACGCTCCACGACCGCGGCTGACCGCCCCGGTCTCGGCGTCGCGGAAGGCCGCCACGTGGGCCGAGGCGCACTGGCCCGGCACGTCGTCCGCCAGCACGACGCTGCCGGTGATCGTCACCGGCGGCTCCAGCTCGATCGCGCGAACCCGGGCCGACCCGATCTCCCCCACCTGCCCGGCGGGCAGCACCGCCCAGCTGTCCGGATCGGAGCCGACCTCGACGACGGTGTCCCGGGGTGTGCCGGCCGGGCGGCCGAGCCGCGGGCGGATCCCGGCGTCGCGCAGCGCGGTGGTGACGGCGTCGTGCAGGGGCGGGTCGAGCTGCCGCGAGGGGATCCGCAGGGCGCTCCCGGCCAAGCCGGCGAGGCCGACGGTGGCGCGGCCCGCGGCGGCGTGCCGGGCGGAGACGACCGCGAGCAGCGGCTCGGTCCACGTCGGCAGCACGCTGAGCCCGGGCGCCGAATGCACTCCGCGGGCCAGCGCCAGGTCGAGGTCACCCTCGCGCAGGGCGTCCAGCCGGGCGGCGACGGGGAGGTCGACGAGCACGACGTCGAGGGTCGCCACGGTCCGCCGCAAGGTGTCGATGCCCCGCTCCAGCCGGGCGGTGAGCCCGGCGGCCGTCCCGATCCGCAACGCGCCCGCCGGCAGACCGGCGGCAACCTTGACCCGCTCGGCGGCCGCAAGCGCGTCCCGAGCCGCGGTGAGCACCCGGCGCCCGGCCGCGGTCAGCCGAACCCGCCGCGGCGAGCGGTCGAGCAGCCGGACGCCCAGCTCCCGTTCCAGCCGCGCGATCTGGCGGCTGACCGCGGGCTGCGCGATGTGCAGCCGCTCGGCGGCCCGGCCGAAGTGGAGCTCGTCGGCGACCGTCACGAAGTACCGCAGGGTCCGAAGTTCCACCGTTCCTCCTGCGTGGCTTCGACGATGTCATCAGGTTATCGCTGCGCGTCGGTTTCGGATCTGGTTCACCGGACGGCGTCGTGCTGAAGTCGGGGCATGACCATCGAATTGGGCGTGCTGGGCGCGCACCTGCGCGAAGACGAAGTCACGCCGGACGGCGCCGTCGAGCTCGAAAAGGCCGGTTACGGGACGCTGTGGCTGGACGCCTCTCCCCCGCCGGACCTCGCGCAGGCGGAGGAGCTGCTCGACGCCACCACCCGGTTGGTGGTCGGCACCAGCGTGGTGAACGCCTGGACCGCCGAGCCGGCGATCGTCGCGGCCTCGTACCACCGCATCGAGGCGCGCCACCCGGGTCGGTTCGTGCTCGGGGTGGGGATCGGTCACCGCGAGGTCCACGCCGAGTATGTGTCACCGTACGAGAAGCTGGTGTCCTATGTGGACGCGTTGACGGCGGCCGGGGTGCCGGCCGGGCGGATGGTGCTCGCCGCGCTCGGCCCGCGGATGCTGCGGCTGGCCCGGGACCGGACGGCCGGGACGGTGCCGTGCCTGGTGACCCCCGAGCACACCCGCCGGGCCCGGGAGATCCTCGGAGCGGGGAAACTGCTGTTGCCCGGCCATTTCGTTTTGCTGGAAGGGAATGTCGAGCGCGCCCGGGCGATCGCGCGGTCGGCCCCGCCGGGAACGGCTCTGCAGGTGACGAACTACGCGGCCAACCTCCGGCGGCTGGGATTCACCGACGAGGACCTCGCGGGCACGGGCAGCGACCGCTTGATCGACGCGCTGGTTTTGCACGGCACCCCGGCAGCGGTCGCGGCGGGCGTGGCAGCGCATCGCGACGCGGGTGCGGACCATGTGGGGATCTATCCGCTCGGGGATGACTTGATCGGCACGCTGCGCGAAGTAGCTGAAGCGGTTCTCGGCGCCTGACCGATCGGCGCGCCGGGCGGAGCCGCCGAAACCGATCCCGGCACATGACCGATCAGCGCACCGCACGGAGCTGCCGAAGCCGATCCCTGCTGCCTAACCGAACGGCACTCCGCGCGCCGCCGACGCCATTCCCCGGCGCCCAACCGATCGACACACCGCGCGCCGCCGCCGAAACCGATCCCGGCGACTGACCGACCAGCGCACCGCGCGCGGCTGCCGAGCGGTTCCCCGGTGCCAACAGCTCAGCACTCCGCGCGCAGCCAGCGAAACCGGTCCCGGCAGCAGCCAACCCGACCACCATGCCGCAAGCAGTCGCGAGCCGGTTTCAGCGCTCAGCCAGCTAGCGCACCCCGCGCAGTCAAACCCGATCCCGGCAACCGCGCCCAACCACCGAAGTCGTTCCCTAGCCCGCACCTCCCGCGGCCGGCCGCTGCAGTCCCAAGTGGTCACGCAAGGTCGACCCTTCATACTCCGTCCGGAACCGGCCCTTGCTCTGCAAGATCGGCACCACATGATCGACAAACGCCGTCAACTCGTACGGCAGCGTCGACCCCATGATCGTGAACCCGTCCACAGCCCCGGCGTCCTGCCACTCCAGCACGTGCGTCGCGAGCTGCTCCGGCGTCCCCACGAAATGGAACTGCCCGGCGCCGCTCTTCAGCTGCGAAGCCACCTCGCGCAGCGAAGCCGACGGTTGAGCCCGCGAAGCGGCGAACAGCTGCTCCGCGCGGCTCGACACGTTCGCCGAGCCCCTCCACAACTCCGCCGGCAGCGGCACGTCCGGGTCGTAGCCGTCCGGGTCGAGGCCCGCCGTGTACAGCACGTTCTGCCAGCGGAACTCCGGGCTCGACAGGTCCTCCAGCCGCTGCGCGCGCTCCCGCGCCTCGGCCTCGGTCCCACCCAGGGTCAGCATCAGCGCCGGGAGGACGAGGACCTGGCCCGGGTCGCGGCCCGCGGCCGCCGCCTGGGCGTGGAGGTCCGCTCGGAACGCCACCGCCGCCTCCAGCGACGGCGGCCCGGAGAACACCAGCTCCGCAAAACGCGCGGCCAGCGCGACCCCGGCCGGGGACTGGCCGGCCTGGACCAGCACCGGCCGCCCCTGCGGGGAACGCGGGAACGGCAAGATCCCTTCGACGTCGTAGAACTCGCCGTGGAAACGGGGCGCGTGCAGCTTGGCGCGATCCGCCCACACCCCACGCTCGCGGTCGCCGACCACCGCGTCGTCGTCCCAGCTGTCCCACGCTCGGGTCACGACGTCGACGAACTCGTGGGCGCGTGTGTACCGGTCCGCGTGGTCGGGATGGGCGCGCTCGCCGAAGTTCGCCGCGGCCAGCGGGGTGATCGTGGTGACGATGTTCCAGCCCGCCCGGCCGCCGCTGAGGTGGTCGAGCGTGGCGAACCGGCGGGCCAGCTCCCACGGCTTGTTGTACGTCGTGGAGCCGGTCCCGATCAGTCCGATGTGGCTGGTGACCGCGGCCAGCGCCGAAAGCACCGAGATCGGGTCGAACTGCGTCTGCGGCAGGTGCGTGGCCCGGTACTCGGCGATGGCGATGTTGTCGGCCAGGAAGATCGTGTCCATCAACCCGCGCTCAGCGATGCGCGCGATCTCGGCGTAGTACGGCAGCCCGAGCACACCGCGCACGTCGTCGGAGACCACGCGCCAGGCGGACTCGTGGTAGCCGTTCGGCCAGATGAACGCGTTGAAGTGCAGCTGTCCCGCGTCCGCCATCTCAGGCCAGCCCCTGCTGCGACAGCCAGTCCTTCGCCACGTCCGCCGCCTGCTCACCGTCGGAGTCCACACGCTTGTTCAGGTCGCGCATGATGTCGGTGGTCAGCTTCGCGCTCACGGCGTTGACCACGGCCGCGAAGTCCGGGCCCCGCTCGTCGAGCACCTTCTTGTTCACCGCCGGCACCACGTTCTCCGTCGGGACCATGCTGAGGTCGTCCTTGAGCGCGACGTACTTCGCGTCGCCGGCCGGCGGGCTCACCGAGTCCACCGGGATCACCGTCACGGCTCCGGAGTCGAGCTGCTGGATCCGCGGCCCGAACTCCTGGACGGTCTGGAACGACGCGTTGGTCAGCTTGTAGACGTCGGTGAAGCCCTTGAAGCAGGTGAGCCGCTTCTCGCACTCCGGCCCGCCGGCCAGGACGACCTTGTCGAGCTTCTTCAGGTCGCTGATGTTCGCGAGGCCCTTCGACTTCGCCAGGTCGGCCTTCACGATGTAGGTGTTCTTGTCCTCGGCCGCGGCGAAGTCCAGCAGCGAGACGCCGCTCGGCTCGAACAGCTTCGCCAGCTGCTCGTGCTCACCCTTCGCGTCCTTCACCGGCTCCGCGCCGAACCCGGTGGTGATCGCCGATCCCTGGTATTCCGGGATGAACTGGAGCTCACCGGACTTCAGCGACGGGTAGATCAGCTCCCGCGACCCCAGGTTCAGCTTCTTCGTGACCGGGTAGCCCTTCGCCTGGAGCGCGGCGGCGTAGATCTCGGCCAGGATCTGGCTGTCGGTGAAGTTGAACGACGCGACGACGATCGGCGCGCCGCCCTTGCCCTGCGCGGCGGGCTGGTCGCTGCCCCCGCCGCCGCACGCGGCCAGGCCCAGGGCGGCCACACCCACCAGCACGGCCGCTCGGATCTTCCGGCTCCAGCTCACGACGCACTCTCCTCGTTCCACGGATCGAACGAATGGAACCCTAACCAGCACCACCGACAGAAACCACATGCTGGGATTCCGCTCAGCGCCAGCCGAGCTCCGGGGCGACGTGCGTCAGGATGCTTTCCAGCACGTGGGTGTTGTAGTCGACGCCGAGCTGGTTCGGGATGGTCAGCAGCAGGGTGTCCGCGGCCTGGACGGCCTCGTCCTCCTCGAGCTCCCGCACCAGTTCGTCCGGCTCCGCGGCGTAGGACCGGCCGAAGATCGCCCGGGTGTTCTCGTCGATCATGCCGACCTGGTCGCGTGAGTTGCGGTCCCGGCCGAAGTAGGCCCGGTCCAGGTCGTTCGTCAGCGCGAAGATGCTGCGGCTGACCGACACCCGCGGCTCCCGTTCGTGACCGGCCTCCTTCCACGCCTCGCGGTAGGCCTCGATCTGCTTGCGCTGCTGGACGTGCAGGGGCTCGCCGGTCTCGTCGTCCTTGAGCGTGGAGCTCTGCAGGTTCATGCCCAGCTTCGCGGCCCAGACGCTGGTCGCGTTCGAGCCCGAGCCCCACCAGATGCGCTCGCGCAGGCCCTCGGAGTGCGGCTCGAGGCGCAGCAGCCCCGGCGGGTTCGCGAACATCGGCCGCGGGTTCGGCTGCGCGAAACCCTCGCCTTCGAGCAGCTTGAGGAAGACCTCGGTGCGGTCACGCGCCATGTCCGCGTCGGTCTCGCCCTCGGCCGGGGCGTAGCCGAAGTAGCGCCAGCCCTCGATCACCTGCTCGGGGGACCCCCGGCTGATGCCGAGCTGGAGCCGGCCGCCGGAGATGAGGTCGGCCGAGCCCGCGTCCTCGACCATGTAGAGCGGGTTCTCGTAGCGCATGTCGATCACGCCGGTGCCGATCTCGATCTTCGACGTGCGCGCGCCGATGGCCGCGAGCAGCGGGAACGGACTCGCCGCCTGCCGCGCGAAGTGGTGCACGCGGAAGTACGCGCCGTCGACGCCGAGCTCCTCGGCCGCGACCGCCAGGTCGATCGACTGGTGCAGGAAGTCCGCCGCCGACCGCGTCTCGGAGTACGCGCCCGCCGACCAGTGGCCGAATGACAGAAAACCGATCTTCTTCACGCACCGTGCAAGCGCTCGACGTCCGGGTTTGATTCCGCAAGGGACGAGACGCGGCCGACATCACGAATGGGAAACGCGGACGCTGGGTACCCAGCCTGCACGAAGCCCGAGGCCATGGGGGGTCCGAGCGGAGACAGGGAGGAGTACATCGTGCATCGACATACTCCGGAACCGAGCACCGGAAGCGACACGGACAGCGAGCCCGCCGGCGTCGGCGCGAGCACGCCGATCGACCCGGCGGTGCGGACGAGTTTCGAAGAGCTCGTGCCCGCGGAGTCCGGCGAGATCTCGGTGCTGCGCCGGAAGCTGACCGCCTGGCTCGACGAGCTTCCCCTGGACGAAGACACGAGCTACGACGTCGTCCTGGCCACCTACGAGGCACTGGCCAACACGGCCGCGCACGCCTATCCCGAGGGCGGCGGCTGGGCCCGGCTGTACGCGGACTGGGCGGGTGACACGGTCACCGTCGTCGTCAGCGACACCGGCCGCGGCGGCGCCGTCAAGCGCGTCGGCGAGGCGCCGCTGACTTCGGGCGGCCGCGGGCTGCGCCTGATCGACGAGGTCACCGACCAGGCGACCGTCGACACCGGCGAGCGCGGCACCCGCGTGACGATGATCTGGCGGCCCGCCGCGCTGCGGTCCTGATCCACTCACGCCCCCGACGAACGAGGGGTTGACCGCCGCCGGGGCGAGGAGTGGCATGGACGCCGTGATGCGCCTGCGCTCCGCCGCCGTGACCGCCGCCCTCGCCGGATGCCTGGTCGTCCCGGCGCCCGCTTCCGCTTCCGCCGGCCCCGCGCTGGGGTTCGACCTCGACGCGGCCACCATTCCCGAGCTCCAGCAGCGGATGGACCACGGCGGTCTCACGGCCGTGCGGCTGACCGCGGCCTACCTCGAGCGCATCGACACCGTGGACCGGAAGGTCCACGCGGTGGTCGCCGTCGACCCCGGCGCGCTGCGGGCGGCGGCCGCCAGCGACGCCCGCCGCCGGGCCGGGCACACGCTCGGGCAGCTGGACGGGATCCCGGTGCTGCTCAAGGACAACATCGACACGCGGACCCTGCCGGCCACGGCCGGGTCACGCGCACTGCCGCGCACGCGGCCGGCCGCCGACGCGGCGCTCGTGAACCGGCTCCAACGCGGCGGCGCCGTCATCCTCGGCAAGACCAACCTGTCCGAATGGGCCAACTTCCGCTCGACGCACTCGACGTCCGGCTGGTCCGGGATCGGCGGCCAGACGAACAACCCGTACGTCCTCGACCGCAACCCGTGCGGCTCGTCCTCCGGGTCCGGCGCGGCCGTGGCGGCCACCCTCGCGCAGGTCGCGATCGGCACCGAGACCGACGGCTCGATCGTGTGCCCGGCCGGCGCCAACGACGTCGTCGGCGAGAAGCCGACCCTGGGCCTGGTCAGCCGGACCGGGGTGGTGCCGATCTCGGCCGAGCAGGACACCGCCGGGCCGATGGCCCGCCACGTCGTCGACACCGCCGTCACGCTGTCCGTCCTGCAGGGACCCGACCCGGCCGACCCCGCCACGGCCGCCATTCCCGCCGGTCAGCCGCGCGACTACGCGGCGCTGCTGCGCCCGGGAGCCCTGAGCGGCGCCCGCATCGGCGTCTGGCGGCTGGCCGGTCTGGACGCCGACGTCGACCGCGTCGTCCAGGACTCCGTCCGCACGCTGGCCGCACGCGGCGCGACCGTCGTCGAGGTCGACCTGCCCTACCAGGACCGGATCGGCGCGGCGGAGTCCCCCGCGCTGCTCACCGAGTTCCGGCGCGACCTGAACGCGTACCTGACGCACCGGCCGGGTCACCCGGCGACGCTGAGCGAGCTGATCGCCTTCAACCGGCGTGACCCGGTCGAGCTGTCGAAGTTCGGCCAGGAGCTGTTCGAGCAGGCGGCGGCCGCCCCTGGCCCGAGCGACCCGGTCTACCGCGAGCAGCGCGCGACGGCCACGAACCTGGCGCGCCGCTCGATCGACGAGACGCTCGCCCGGTACCACCTGGACGCCGTGGTCGCCCCGACCAACAGTCCGGCGTGGAAGACGACGTACGGCACCGGGGACGCGTTCGTGCTCGGTTCGTCGACCCCGGCGGCGGTCGCCGGCTACCCGAACGTTTCGGTGCCCGCCGGGTTCGCGGGCCCGCTGCCGATCGGCGTGTCGTTCTTCGCCGGCCGCTGGGCCGACGCGCGGGTCCTCGCGCTCGCCGCGGCGTTCGAACGCGCGGCCCCGGCCCGCCGGGCGCCGGCCTACCTGCCCACGATCGGGTGAGTCAGCGCCGGTAGCTGTCCGCGGCGATCCGGACGAAGCTGCGCACCAGCGGGCTGCGGCCGGTCTCCGGCCACGCCACGACCAGGTCGCTCGGCGGCCGCCCCGCCAGCGGCACGACCCGCAATCCCGCCGGCAGGGGCTGGTCGACCGGCGCGAGGGCCGCGGTCCCGTTCCACAGCACCGCCTGCACGCACTCCTGGACGGTCCGCAGCACCGGCGCCGCGTCCCCGGGCGCGCCGCCGGTCCAGTACGCCGTCCACGCCGGGTCGGTGTCGTCCGGGAGCCGGACCCAGCGGCGGCCCGCCAGGTCGGCGGACGCCACCGAGTCCCGCCCGGCCAGCGGGTCGTCGTCGCGCATGAGCACGCCGACCGGCACCGAGCGCAGCACGTGCGTGCCGAACCCCGTGGTGTCGAAGGGAGTCCGGGTCAGCGCGACGTCGACGAGCCCGGCGCGCAGCCCCGCCGTCGGGTCGCCGAGGTCGGCTTCGTGGACGCTCACGGTCACGTGCGGGTGGCGGGCCCGGAACAGCGTCACCAGCCGGCCGCCGACGTGCTCGGCCGCGTCGGCCAGGGTCCCGATCGCCAGGGTCGCGGCGCCGGCCGCCGCCGTCACCCGGCCGCGGATCCGGTCGGCCTGCCCCAGCAGCGCCGCGGCTTCGTCGTGGAGCACCGCTCCGGCCGGTGTGAGCGTGACGCCTTTGGGCGTGCGGTCGAAGAGGGTGACGCCGAGCTCGTCCTCCAGCTGCCGGATCGCCCGGCTGAGCGGCGGCTGGGTCATGTGCAGCCGGCTCGCCGCGCGCCCGACGTGCCGCTCCTCGGCCACCGCGACGAAGTACCGGAGCGAGCGCAGGTCCACCCCGAACACGATACCGGCGCGGTATCGAGTTCACCGAGCCGGACTTGGACACCCCGGGCCGTGGCGGCCGACGATCGAAGGCATGACCCCTTTGACGATCGGCTGCTACGAGTACGACACGACCCGCGCGCTCTTCGACGATCCCGAGCCCGGGTTCACCGCAAAATCCGCCCCCACGCTGCCGGACATCTTCGAACGCGCGATCAGCGGGCACGAGTACGACATCGCCGAGCTCGGCCTGACCTTCTACCTGCGCCTGCTCGAGGAGGACCTGCCGTACGTGGCGCTGCCGATCTTCCCGAACCGCGTGTTCCGCCATTCGTGCGTCTTCGTCCACCGGGGGTCCGGGATCACCGGTCCGGGTGATCTCGTCGGCCGGACCATCGGCGAGTTCGGCACGTACGGCCAGGATTCCGGCGTGTGGGCCAAGGGAATCCTCATGGACGAGCACGGCTTCGAGCCCCGCCGCAACCGCTGGGTGATCGGCGGCCTCGAGCACCCGTCCCGGCCGTTCGGCTTCATCCCCCACCCGCACCCGGACGACCTCGACGTGTCCGAAGCGCCCGAAGGCCGGACGCTGAACTCGATGCTCGAAACCGGCGAGATCGACGCGCTGTTCACGGCGAACGTCCCGCAGTGCGTGCTCGACGGGTCACCGGACGTCGTCCGGCTGTTCCCCGACTTCGAGCCGCTCGAACGTGACTACCACCGGCGCACCGGGATCTTCCCGATCATGCACACGATCGTCGTCCGGCGGGACCTGCTGGCGGAGGTGCCCGGCCTCGCCCGTGACGTCTACCGCGTCTTCTCCACGGCGAAGGACACCGCGGCCGACCGCTACCGCAGCGCCCGGCGGCTCTACGAGGTGCAGACCATGGTGCCGTGGATGAACGCGCTGGTGGAGCGCAACGAAGCGGAGTTCGGCGCGGACTGGTGGCCCTACGGCGTCGCCGTCAACCGCGCCACGCTGGAGACTTACCTGCGCTACCACCACGAACAAGGGCTGTCTTCGCGGCGGTGGACGGTCGAGGAGCTGTTCACCCCGGAGCTGCTCGGCACGTGAGTACGGTGGCGCCAGGAGGTGATCGTCGTGGCCGATCTGCTGGCGCCGCGGGTGCCCGGTCCCGCGCGGCTGCGGGAGCTGCTGGCCGGTGACGAGGTCGTCGTGGCGCCGGGCGCGTTCGACGCCCTGAGCGCACGGCTGGTCGAGGCGGCCGGTTTCCCCGCCGTCTACCTGACCGGGTTCGGCACAACAGCGTCGCTGCTCGGCCGGCCCGACGTCGGCCTGCTGACGATGACCGAGATGGTCCAGGCCGCGGGGCGGCTGCGCTCGGCCGTCGAGGTGCCGGTGATCGCCGACGCGGACACCGGGTACGGCAACGCCCTCAACGTCATCCGCACGGTGCGGGAGTACGAAGCCGCCGGTGTCGCGGCGATCCACCTCGAAGACCAGGTCGCGCCGAAGCGCTGCGGGCACCTGGAAGGCAAGCGCGTGGTGCCGGCCGAGACGATGACCGACCGGGTGCGGGCGGCCGTCGCGGCCCGGCACGACCCGGACTTCCTGCTGATCGCGCGGACCGACGCCCGCGCGGTCGAAGGACTCGACGCGGCGATCGACCGGGCCCGCCGCTACCGGGACGCGGGCGCCGACATGCTCTTCGTCGAGGCGCTGCAGTCCGAAGCCGAGATCGAACGGGTTGCCGACGTCTTCCGCGACGTGCCGCTGCTGTTCAACTGGGCCGAGGGCGGCAAGACCCCGCCGCTGGGCCGGGACCGCTTGCGGGAGCTGGGTTTCCGGCTCGTCATCTGTCCTGTTTCGACACTGCTGGCCGCCACCGAGGCGATGCGCGCTGTGCTCGGGCGGATCGCCCGGGACGGGACGCCGGCCGGTGTGGTGCGGGACCTGCCGGGGCTGACCGGTTTCGCCGATCTCGTCGGCCTTCAGGAGGTCAACGAGATCGGCGAAACCTACGGCAACGGCTGAGCGTCAGCGCAGCGGCTCGAGCGCCTTCGCCAGCGGCTCCAGCACGGCCGGGGTGTGCGGCGGCGGCAGGTAGACGATCGCCAGGTCGAGGCCCACCTCGCCGAGAGCCTCCGCTTCCGCGGCGACCTTGGCGTAGTCGGCGTCCGGGCCGAGGCGGACGTGCGAGGACAGCGTGATCTCCGCCGGGTCGCGGCCGATGTCCGCGCAGTGGCGGTGCAGCACGTCGCGCTTGTGCGCGAACTCCTCGGGGGTGCCGCCGACGAAGTTCCAGTGCTGGGCGTACTTCGCGGTCGTGCGCAGGGTGCGCTTCTCACCGCTGCCGCCGATGCAGATCGGCGGGTGCGGAGTCTGCACGCCCTTCGGCTCGCAGCGGGCGTCGGTCAGCTGGTAGTGCGCACCCTTGAAGGTCGTCGTCTCCTGGGTCAGCAGGCCGACGAGGACCTCACAGCCCTCCTCGAAGCGGTCGCTGCGTTCCTTGACCGTGCCGAGCTCCATGCCGTAGGCGCCGGACTCCTCTTCGTTCCAGCCGGCGCCGATGCCGATCTCCAGCCGGCCGCCGGAGACGATGTCGAGCGTCGCGGCCATGTTCGCGAGCAGCGCGGGGTGGCGGTAGTGGATGCCGCTGACCAGCGTGCCCAGGCGAAGCCGCTTGGTGGCCTGCGCCAGCGCGGTGAGCGTGACCCACCCTTCCAGGCACGGCCCGGTCGAATCGGAGAAAATGGGATAGAAGTGGTCGAACGTCCAGCCGGATTCGAACAGCTCGATCTCGTCGGCGGCCTGCCAGACGGCGAGCATGTCGGCCCAGACGGTGTTCTGGGGCGAGGTCTTGATGGCGAATCGCATGATCACGATCGTAAACCTGGAGTTCCTCCAGGGCCGTACACCGGAAGTTCGGCCGGAACCGGGGAGAAGTCCACCCCGCCGGGGTAGCTTGCCTCGCGTGAAGACGAAGCTCCCCGCCGCGCTGGCCCTGTCCGCCGCGCTGACCGTCGCACTGGGCACGCCCGCGTCGGCCGGCGACGACACGCTCGCGCCCGGCGTCACCGTCCACACCACGGTGACCGGCGAAGGCACCGGAAACAACACGTGGACGATCACCGTGCTGGTCCCCGGCGGGTCGAGCCCCGACCCGGACGCGCCGCCGTCCGCGCTCGGCAGCCGCGAGCACGCCGAGACGCTGGTGACCTCGTTGCGCGGCAAGGGTTTCGCGGCGCGGGCCGAGCGCGTCGACTGGCCTGCCTTCGCCGACACCCCGCGGGGCGCCCTCGGCTGGCGGGTGCGGGTCGGCTCCTTCGCCGACCGCGCGCAGGCCGCCGCGACGGCGAGCGCGATGACCGGCTTCACCACCACGGTCGAGTGGACCGGCCAGGACGGCCCGGAGGCCCAGGGGCCGCAGCACGTGCGGGTCGCCGTCGTCGATCCGCGGCGGTTCACCGGAAGTGTCGTCGCGTCCCACGGCGAATCGGTGTCGGGACGGCGGACGACGTCGGCGCTGGCGGCCGCGGCCGGCGCGCTCGTCGGCACGAACGGCGGGTTCTTCGTGATCGACCCGCGCGACGGCATCCCCGGCGAGCCGGCCGGCGTCGGCGTCTACCAGGGCCGGCTGCAGAGCGAAGCGACCACCGGGCGGCCCGCCCTCTTCCTCGGCGACCGCCCGTCGATCGGCGTCCCGCGGACGGTGGTGACCGTCGGCGGCCGTGCGGTCAACGGCGTCAACCGCAAGCCGGGGATCGTGCGCAACTGCGGCGAGCCCGGCGACGTCCCGACCGACCGCCCGCTGCAGGACACGACGTGCACCCACCCGGACGAGCTGGTGCTGTTCACGCCCCAGCTGGGCACGCCGACTCCGGCCGGCGACGGTGTCGAGGCGGTGCTCGACGCGCGTGACGTGGTGACGGCGGTGCGCCCGGCCGGCGGCGAGGTGCCCGCGGGCGGCCACACGGTGCAGGGCATCGGCACGGCGGCGACGTGGCTGACCGGGCACGCCCGGCCGGGCGCGAAGCTGCGCGTCGAAACCCGCGTGTTCGAGGGCGCCCGCCCGGCCCACCCGGCCGGCGTGGTCAACGGCGGCCCATGGCTGGTCCACAATGGACGGATCATGGTGAACGCGGCGGCGGACGGGGTTGTGCACCCCGGTGACCCGTCCTTCGTGTACGGCTGGGGGGTCAAGCGCAACCCGCGCACGATGGTCGGGCTCGACCGCCAGGGCCGCCTGCTGGTCGTGACGGTCGACGGCCGTCAGCCGGGGTACAGCGAGGGACTGTCGCTGATCGAGGGCGCGCAGCTGCTGGCGCGACTGGGCGCGGTGACCGCGATCAACCTGGACGGCGGCGGCTCGACCGCGATGGCGATCGGCGGCAAGCTGGTGAGCTCACCGTCGGACGCCACGGGAGAACGGCCGGTCGGCGACGCGCTGCTGGTCCTCCCCCGGCGCTCCCAGCCGTGAAATCCGCGTGAGGCGGCGCATCTTTCCTGGGGAAAGTGACGCGCACCGAGCGTTCGAACGCCTCTTTCTCAGGGAAAGTGACGGCGCCGGCCGCGGATCCAGGCCTGGGCCTCGGCGACCGTCGGGTGCACGCTGAGGCGGCCGTCCAGCCGGGTGAGCTCCAGCACGCGCAGCACCGCGCGCCGGTCGGTCGCGACCGCGAACGGCAGGTCCGCCGCCTCCGTCGCCGCGACCAGCTCGGCCAGGACCTGCAGTCCCGCCGAACCGCAGAACGTGATGCCGCCCAGGTCGACGATGAGCGCGCCCGGGGTGCCGTCGAGGGCTTCGCGGGCCTGGTCGCGCAGCACCGGGGCGGTGCCGAGGTCCAGGTCGCCGTCCGCCGCGACGACGACGGCTTCGGGCACCGTGCGCACCCTGACCGTCAGCGGGAATGGGGCGTCGTCGGGCACAGGAGATCTCCTTCGGGCTGGTCGGTGCCCGACCTTAGGCGGCTTGCATCGATTTGTCATCGATTTGCCAACCGTGGCGGACCCGGGTCGTGGCGACCGGCAGCCCGGACGGGTTAGGTTGGGGCTCGCGATGGTTGAGAAGCCAGCCGTCTTCCCCGCAGCGCCACCAGGGAGAACGGCCATGACCACCGATGACGAATGGCAGCAGGACAAGGCGGCCTTCGCCGCCGCCGAGGCACCCGGCAGCGGCCCGCTGGCCCGGCAGTTCGCCGAGCTGACGGCGAGCCTGCTCACCGCGCCCACCGTCGAGGACGTGCTGCGGCGCGTCCTGGAGGCGACCACCCTCATGGTGCCGGCCGCCGACCTGGCGAGCTTCACCCTGATCGGCCCGGACGGGCGGTTCCACACCCCGGCGGAGACCGGCGAGGTCGCCGTCGAGCTCGACCTGCTGCAGTACCGCTTCCGCGAAGGCCCGTGCGTCGAGGCCGCCGAACCGGCCGGGCCGGCCGTGGCGATCGCGCCGGACCTGACCGACGAGCCGCGCTGGCCCCGCTGGGCGCCCGGCGCGGTCGAGCTCGGGGTCGGTTCCGTCCTCTCCACCGCGCTCATTCCCGGGCCGCCGACCGGCCGCTCCGCCGGCGCGCTGAACGTCTACGGCCGCTCCCCGAACGCCCTGGACGAAGCCGATCGCGACGTCCTGCTCCTGCTGGCCACGCACGCCGCCCTCGCCATCGCCCGCACCGACGCGGTGACGCGCGCCGAGCTGGCGGCCACCCACCTGCGCGAGGCCATCCGCAGCCGGGACGTCATCGGCCAGGCCAAGGGCATCATCATGGCGCGCCGCGGGGTGACGGCCGACGAGGCGTTCGACGTGCTCCGGCGGACGTCGCAGGACCTCAACGTCAAGCTGGCCGAGCTGGCCGGCACGCTCGCCGCCCGGCACACCGAGATCGACCTGCCCGCCGGCTGAGCGTCCCGCATCGACCTCGCATCGGTTGACGCCGGCCCGGTAACACCCGCCCCCGGCGGTCCGATTCCCCGTGGACCCCGGCAGGACGGATCACCATGGCAGCCAGGAGACCGGCTTTGGGCGTGCTGGCGCTCGTGTACGCCGTGCTCGGGCTGGTCAACGTCGTGCTGGCCGTCCGGCTCGGCGCGTTGTGGCACCTCCTGCTGGCGCTCGTGCTCCTGGCCGGCGCCGGCGCGCTGGCCGCCGTCGCACGCCGTGCACCGGCGCGCTAACGCCCGTCGAGCTCGTCCTGGACGCGGTCGGCGGCCTGGTGACGGCCCTGTTCCCGGTAGAGCTCGAGCGCTTCGAGCCACGCCGCCCGGGCCTGCTCCTCGTCGCCCAGGCTGCGGTGGGTCTGGCCGATCCAGTCCAGCGCCAGCGCCACGTTCTTCGAGTCACCCACCTCCCGAAGCAGGGCGAGCGACTCCGCGTAGTGCCCGAGCGCTTCGGAGTGGCGGCCGGTGTGCTGGTCGATGTACCCGAGGTTGCCCAGCACGTGCGCCTCGTTCGACGGCGCGGGGTGCCGCCGGACGAGGGCGAGCGCGGCCTCGATGTGCTCCTGCGCCGGGCCGAACTCCTCGAGGCAGCAGAAGAGCCACCCGAGCTGGTTGAGCTCGATGGCCTCGAACAGGGAGTCGTCGAGGGCCCGGAACAGCTCCAGCGCCCGGCGGCTGTGCTCGATCCCGGTCCGGTAGTCCTCCTGGTACGTCGCGGCCTGCGCGAGCGTGTGCTGGGCGTAGGCCTGACCCGCGAGGTCACCGTGCCGCTCGGCCAGGGTGAGCGACGCGTGCAGGTGGTCGGCTGCCTCGTCGTAGTGCCGGAGGTCGGCGAGCGCGTAGCCGAGGTGCGCGAAGGTCACGATGTGCGCTTCGGGGTCTTCGAGGCGCCGGGCGGCGTCCGCGGCGACCTGCCACACCGCCAGCCGCTTCTCCCGGTCGGCGCGCCGGTAGTGGTAGGTGGTCAGGACCCAGGCCAGCTGCCACGCGTCGCGGTGCCGGCCGAGCGTGACGGCCAGCTGCTGGGCCGCCAGCAGCGTCTCGTACTCGACCTCGAACCAGGCCATCGCGGCGGTGATGTCCGGCGGCGCCTGGGGGGTGGTCCCCGGCGCGGGCGGATCGAGCCGGATCGGGCTGCGGTAGGGCGCGAGGACCCGTTCGGCGTGGAAACCGGTGTGGAGGTAGAAGTCGAACACCCGGCGCAGCGCCGCGTCACGCTCGTCGCCGGTCAGGTCGCGCTGCGCGATGTCGGTGGCGTAGCGCCGGATCAGGTCGTGCATGCCGTAACGGCCACGGACGTCCTGGGTGATCAGCGACGCGTCCTCCAGGCCGCGCAGCCGCGCCCGCGCGCCGGCGGGCGAGCACCCCGCGAGGCTCGCCACCGCCGCGAGGGTGAGGTCGGCGCCGGGCGCGATCGCGAGCAGCGCGAACATCGTGGCCTGCTCCGGGGACAGCCGCTGGTACGACCACGACAGCACGGCGGGCAGGCTGGCCGTCGGGTCGTCGTCGTCCAGCGCGCCAAGGCCGAGGTCCTGCAGCTCGTCCGCGAGCACCGGCAGCGGCAGGCGCGGCCGGGTGTGGGCCTGCCCGGCGATGATGCTCAGCGCCAGCGGGTACCCGCCGCACAGCCGGATGAGCCGCTCGACGGCGGCCGGGTCGGCGCTCAGCCGGGCCGCGCCCAGGCGGTCGGCCAGCAGCGCGCGGGCTTCCTCGTCGGTCAGCACGTCGAGCAGCAGCTGCCGGGCGCCGTGCCCGGTGATCAGGCCCGAGAGCCGGTTGCGGCTGGTCACCACGACGGTGCAGCCCGGGCTGCCCGGCAGCAGCGGGACGACCTGGGCGGTGGACGCGGCGTTGTCCAGCACCAGCAGCATCCGCCGGCCCGCGACCAGGCTGCGGAACAGCGCCGCCTGGGCGTGCGGCTCGGCCGGGATCCGGCCCGGCGGCACGCCGAGCGCGTCCAGGAACCCGCGCACCGCGACCGCCGGCGCCATCGGCTCGTCCTCCGGGCTGAACCCGCGCAGGTCGACGAAGAGCCGCCCGTCCGGGAACCGGCCGGCGTGCCGGTGCGCCCAGCTCAGCGCCAGCCACGTCTTGCCGATCCCGCCCGCGCCCGCGATGGCCGAGATGACCACCGTGCCGGCCGGGCCGGGACCGGCGAGCAGACCGTCCAAACTGGACAGGTCGGCGCTCCGGCCGACGAACGACGCGGGCGCGGCGGGCAGCTGCCGGGGCGGCGCCGCCTCCCCCGCGTCCGCGACTGGGGCCGGCGGCGGCTCGGCGACCAGCAGCTGCCGGTGCAGCTCCTGCAGGGCGGCGGCGGGGTCCACGCCCAGCTCCTCGGCGAGGCGCTCGCGGACGACCTGGAAGTGCTGCAACGCGTCGGCGGTGCGCCCGGCCTGGTGCAGAGCCATGAGGTACTGGCCGGCCGTCCGCTCGTCCAGCGGGTGTTCCCGGGTGCGCGCCGCCAGCTCGACGACGAGGTCCTCCCCGAGGCCCCGCCGCAGCTGGGCGTCGACGAGGTCCTGCCAGGTCGCCAGCCGCTCCTGGCCCAGCCGTTCGCGCTCGGCCTCGGCCCACTCCCCCGCCAGCCCGGTGAGGGCGTCGCCCCGCCACAACGCCAGCGCGCGGGTGAGCAGCGCCGGCGCCCCCTCCTGGTCGGTCCGGGCGGCCGCGCGCAGCTCGCGGCCGAGGCGGAGGTCCACGGTGAACAGGTCCGGGTCGATCTCCAGGGTGTAACCCCCGGACCGGCGCACGACGGCGACCCCGTCGACCCCGGCCAGCGCCATCCGCAGGCGCGAGACGTAGCTGTGCAGGGTGGTCCGCGTCCGCGGCGGGGCGTCGGCGCCCCAGACCCGCTCGACCAGCCGGTCGACGGGAACCACCTGGCCCGCCTCGACGGCCAGCACGGCCGCGACACAACGCTGCTTCGGCGGCCCGAGGTCCACCGTGCCCTCGCCGGCCCGCAGGTCGACCTCCCCCAGCAAGCGCATCATCGAGACCACGCCTTGCCCCCTCAAACGCACGCACGAACGGCGAATTTCCAACCTAGCGCACGGGTCGCCGGCCCCGCGAACCGGCGGGACGACGCTGACCAGGGGATTCGCCGGAGCCCCGTCCCGCTCGGCGGAACACCGGGTCCACGCACGACGACGGGGCGCCGTACCGGGATTCCCGGTGCGACGCCCCGTCGGCGGGTGCCTGCTTGCCTACTTGGCCTTGTTCTGGCTGCGGGCGGCCGTGTGGCCGTTCGCGCCTTCGGTGTGCTTGCCGTTCGGCTGGGCGGGCTTCGGTTTCGCGGGCTCGACAGGCTTCTCGGCAACCGGGGCGACCGGGGCCGCCGGGGTCACCGGCGTGGCCGGCTTGGGGGTCGTCCCGGCCGGCGTGGTGGTCGCGTTCGGCGCCGGCGCCGGCACGGAGTCCGCTTCCACCAACGGGTTCGACCGCCGGACCTGCACCACGGCCACCACAGCGCCGGCGACCACGCCGAGCGCCACCAGCCACGGCCAGCGGGACTTGCGGGAGCGTTCACCGCGCGCCGCGCTCTTCGCCTCTTCGAGCGCGACGGCGAGGTCGCGCTTCGCCGTCGCGACGGCCTTCCGCCGCTTGCGGCCGGACTCGCCCGCCGAACCCGCCACGGCCGCGACCGCCAGCGCCGCCTTCCGGCCCGGGTCGCGCAGGTTCACCGCGCGGGACAGCACTTCGTCGCGCGCGGCCACGGAGTTCGCGCGCACTTCGCGGCGGGACGACTTCGTGCTCTTGTCGAAGTCCTTGGTCGCCGCGCGGCCGACCTTCGCGAGCTCGTCCGCGCCTTCGGTCAGCTTCCGGTCGGTGATCTCGACCGCCCGCGCGGCCGCGGCCGCCCCCACCCGCGCGGCTTCCGCGGCCAGATCCCGGACCCCGGCCGCCGCCGTCTTCACCGATCGCCCGACCGGGGCGTCGCCCTGGCTCATGTGATCACCTCTCACTCGTCGCAGCAGGCGGCGCCTGCAGCCTCACACCTGTGGGCTACCCACCCGGGGGCCATCCGGAACCTCGACCACCCGACGGCGTCACGCCCGCACGTCGGGCAGGCTCACCCCGCGCTGGCCGCGCCAGGCGCCGCCGGCCTCGTCGTGGTCGGTCGAACTGCTGAGGTGGGCCCACTTCGCGTCGGTGTCGACGCGGTGCTGCCACGCCTCGCGGCCGAACTCGTAGGCGTCGCTCCCGGCGAGCAGGCGCAGCGGCGGCTCGTCGAGCCCGGCGACGGTGAGCACGAGGTCGGCGACCTTCCGCGGGTCGCTGTTGGCGTGCTCCTCGAAGTCGGCCATCGCGCGGGCCGAGGCGCCGACGGTCGCTTCGTAGGGCTCGCTGATGGCCGGCGTCGCCATCGACACGCCGCCCCAGTCGGTGCGCATCCCGCCCGGCTCGAGGACGGTGAGCTTGATGCCCAGCGGCGCGACCTCGGCGGCGAGCGCCTCGGTGAACCCGCCGACGGCCCACTTCGCCGACTGGTAGGCGGTCATCCCGGGGCTGCCGACGCGGCCACCCACCGACGAGATCTGGATGATCCGGCCGCCGCCCTGCCGGCGCAGCACGGGAACCGCCGCCTTCGTGACGTAGACGGTGCCGAGGAAGTTGGTCTCGATCTGCCGGCGGAAGACGTCGAGGGTGGTGTCCTCGAGGGACACCCGGTCGCCCTGGCCCGCGTTGTTGACCACGACGTCGAGCCGGCCGAAGGCGGCGACCCCGTTCGCCACCGCGGTTTCGGCGGCCGCGGCGTCGGTGACGTCGAGCCGCTCGACGTGGACGCGGTCGCCGTAGCGGGCCACGACGTCGTCGAGGGCCCGCGGGTCACGGGCGGTCGCGACGACGCGGTGCCCGGCCGCGAGGGCCTGCTCGACGATCCGGCGGCCGAGCCCGCGCGACGATCCGGTCACGAAGAACACTGCACTCATCGAAAGCTCCTTCTTAACGCAACGTCTTTGCGTTAACTCGACCCTAGACCCGGGCCGAAGTTAAGTCAAAGGCGTTGCGTTACCCTGGCGCGGTGACCCAGCCCCGCCGCCGCGCCCGCTCCGACCAGGACAAAGAGGTCCGCAAAGCCGCCCTGCTGACCGCCGCGCGCGAGCTCGCAATCGACCGCGGTGTGCGCGAGGTCACCCTGACCGAGGTGACGAACCGCGTCGGCCTGCACCCGTCGGCGCTGCGCCGGTACTTCGAATCCCGCGAAGAGCTCCTCCTCGAGCTGGCCGAGCAGGGCTGGGCCGACTGGCGGGACCGCCTCCTGGCCAACCTCGGCGGCCGCCGCCTGACCGCCGCCGAGGTCGCCGACGTGGTCAGCGGGTCCCTCGACGCGCTGCCGCTGTTCTGCGACCTGCAGACCCACGTCGGCCTCAGCCTGGAGGGCGCGGTGCGCCTGGACCGCGCCCGCCAGTACAAAACGGCGGCGACATCGGCGTTCGACGTCATGACGGCGGCCCTGGTCGAGACGGGAGCGGGGCTGGACCCCGACGGCGCCCGAACGGTCCTGACGGCGGCGATGAGCTGCGCGGCCTACCTGTACCAGCTGTCCCGGCCGTCCCCGACCCTGCGCCGGCTGTACGAGGAGGAGCCCCGCTGGGCCCACAGCGCGCTGCGCTTCCGAGAGCAGCTCACGACGTTGCTGACGGCGGTCACCCTCGGCGCGGCGCGCGCCTGAGCGACCACGATCAGACGGGCTGGCCGACCGCCTTCCGCTGCAACCGGACCCGCTCCGCGTCCGCGTCCCGGCCCTGCTGCCGGTACAGCTCCTCCGCCTCGGTCCACGCCGCCCGCGCGTCGCCGACGCGGCCGAGCGAGACCAGCGGGTCGCCGAGGTTGGCCAGGGTCGTCGCGGTCTGGTAGCCGTCGCCCAGCTCCCGGTACCGGGTCAAGGACTGCTCGTAGTTCCGGACGGCTTCCTCGTGCCGGCCGGTGTGGTGGTCGATCCACCCGAGACTGTCCAAAGTGGCCGCCACGCCGTTGACGTCGTCGTGGCGGCGGAACAGGACCAGCGCGTCGCGGCAGTGCTCGCGGGCGCGGTCGTACTCGCCGACGCGGGCCTCGCACCAGCCCACCGCGTTGAGCGCCATCGCCTCCCACAGCGGGTTGCCGAGGGTGCGGTGGATGTCCAGCGCCCGCGTGGCGTGCTCCAGCGCGCGCCGGTCGTCACCCCACTGCTCCCACGCCAGCGCCAGGGTCCGGTGCGTGTGGGCCTGGGTCGCCCGGTCGTCGTGCTTCGCGGCCAGCTCCAACGCGCGGTGCAGCTGATCGAGCGCGTCTTCGCGTCGGCCGAGCTCGAGGTGGGCGCGGCCGAGCAGGCGGTGGGCGAGGATCCGCGCGGCGGCGGGCAGGTGCTCGGTGGCAGCCAGCCCGGCACGGCACGCCGCGAGCTGGTCGTACCGGTGCCCGCGGCGGGTCTGGAACGTGTTGAGCGCCCAGGTCAGCTGCCAGACGAGCTCGTGCCACCCGCGACCGCGCGCGAGCTGCTGCGCCGTGAGGAGGTTCGGGTGCTCGGCGTCGAACCACGCCAACGCCGTCGCCGCGTCGGGCAAGATGTGCCGCACCGTGCCGGCCAGCGGCGGGTCGAGGGGCATCACCTGCGAGTGCGGGTACAGCAGCTTGTCGGCGGCGGACGCGGTGTGCAGGTAGAAGTCCAGCACGCGCCGCAACGCCGTTTCCCGTTCGGCCTCGGGCAGGGACTGGCCGGTGGTCACGGCGAACCGGCGGATCAGGTCGTGCATCCCCCACCGGCCGTGGGCGTCCTGGGCCACGAGCGACGCCTGTTCGAGGCTGCGCAGCATCGCCCTGGTGTCCTTTGTGGACAGACCGGCGAGGCTCGCCGCGGCCGCGAGGCTCAGGTCCGGACCGGGAGCGAGGCCGAGCAGCGCGAACGTCTTCGCCTGTGCGGCGCTCAGCGCGCGGTGGGACCAGGACAGGACGGCGGGCAGGCTGGCGGTGGGGTCTTCGCTGTCCAGCGCGCCGAGGCCGAGGTCGTGCAGCTCCGCGGCGAGCGCGGCCAGCGGGAGGTCGGGACGGGTGTGGGCGTGGCCGGCGACGATGCTCAACGCGAGCGGGAACCCGCCGCACAGCCCGATCAGCCGGTCGACGACGGCCGGTTCCGCCGCCACGCGGGCCGCGCCCAGCCGGTCGGTCAGCAGCGCCCGGGCTTCGGTGCCCGACAGCACGTCCACCGGGAGGTGCTGCGCGCCGTGGCCGGTGATCAGCCCGGTCAGGCGGTTGCGGCTGGTCACCAGGACCGAGCACGACGTGCTGCCCGGCAGCAGCGCCGAGACCTGCGCGGTGTCGGCGGCGTTGTCCAGCACCAGCAGCACCCGCTTGCCCGCCAGCAGGCTGCGGAACAGCGCCGACTGCGCGTGCAGGTCGACCGGGATGCGCTCGGGTTCGACGCCGAGCGTGTCGAGGAACCCCCGCACCGCGACGGCCGGGGCCATCGGCGCGTTCTCCGGGCTGAACCCCCGCAGGTCGACGAACAGCTGCCCGTCCGGGAACCGGGCCGCGTGGCGGTGGGCCCAGTGCAGGGCCAGCCACGTCTTGCCGATGCCACCCGCGCCGGAGAGCGCCGAGATCACGACCGTCCCGCCCGGAACGTCGCCGAGCACGGCGTCGAGGCGGTCCAGCTCCGCGCCGCGGCCGACGAACGCCCGGGGCGGCGCCGGCAGCTGCCGCGGGGCGGCCGGCGCGCGGGGACCGGCCGGCAGCGGCGGGCCGGCGGCGAGGATGCGCTGGTGCAACGCCTGGATCGCGGGACCGGGGTCGGTGCCGAGCTCCTCGACCAGGCGCGCGCGGAACCGCCGATAGTGCTCCGACGCCTCCCCCACGCGCCCGGCCTGGTGCAGCGCCGAGAGGTACTGCCCCGCCACCCGCTCGTCGAAGGGGTGTTCCGCGGTGCGCGCGAACAGCTCGGGCACGAGGTCGGCGCCCCGGCCCAGCCGCAGCCGGGTGTCGGCCAGGTCGTGCTGCGCCGCCAGCCGCTCGCCGCGCAGCCGGACGCGCTCGGCGTCGGCCCACTCGCCGTCCACTCCGGTCAGCGGCTCGCCGTGCCACAGCGCCAGCGCGTCGGTCAGCGCCCGGACATCGCCGTCGTCCGCGCGGGCCTGCCGGCACAGCTCGCGGAAGTGGTGCAGGTCGACGACCGGGTCCGGGCCGCTCGTCAGGACATAACCCCCCGAGCGTCGCACGATGCCCAGGTCGGCCGCGTCGCCGAACGCCCGGCGCAGCCGCGAGATGTAGCCGTGCAGCGTGGTCCGCGCCCGCGGCGCCGCGTCGGCGCCCCAGACCCGCTCGACCAGCCGGTCCACCGGCACGACGTGCCCCGCGTCGACCGCCAGGGCGGCGAGGACGCAACGCTGCCGGGGACCACCCAGCTCGACGTCCCGCCCGCCGACCCGCGCGGCCACCTCGCCCAGCAGACGCACCAGCGTCGCCACACCGACCTCCCCTGCTCCCCCAGGTTCGGACCTCCACTATCCCACCGGGTCGCGGCTCAGAGCTCCCCGGCGCGTTCGTAGAGCTTCCGCACCGGATCGGTGAAGGCGGCGCTGGTGAGGTCGAGCGTGACGAGGTCCTCGTTCATCGTGCCGCGGCTGGTGACGCCGAAGAGGGTGCCCGTGCCGGTGGCGGGGTCGAAGTCCCGCAGCCACGGGCCGCCGCTGGCGCCGCCGGCGAGGTCACAACCGGTCTTCCACACCGAGCTCACCGAGTTGGCCTCGAAGGTGGCGGGCCGGGCGCAGGAGACCAGCGCCTCGCCGCCGGCCAGCTTCGAGACGGGGTACCCGAGGAGGGTTGTGTCCACAGGGGACGGTGGCTGCGCGAAGGAGACGTCCTGCGTGCCCGCGACGTCGGCGACGTGCCGGCCGCCGACCGGGTCCAGGGCCAGCACCGCGTCGTCGTCGGTGCCGCTGGTGGGGCCCGAGTAGGTGGCGGACCAGGCGAAGGCCCGGACCGGGAACACCCCGTGCGGCGCCTTCCCGTGGTCGTAACCGGGCACGAACACGACGTTGACGATCTTGATCGGGTTGTCGAAGCGGTCCAGGCCGCCGTTGACGCAGTGCCCGGCGGTGAGCGCGACGTCCTTGCTGGAGCTGGGAACCACGGTCGCGGTGCAGGACTCGTCGACGCCGGGTTCGGCGGTGAAGAACAGCCTGCCGACCCCCGCGGGCACCGGGCCGGTCCACTCGCGGCCGATCTTTTCGGCCGGGGGCAGGGAGTCGTCGCCGGCCCACTGCCGCATCCGCTCCGGTGTCCAGTGGGCCAGCGCCGCGGCGCGGTCGGCCTCGCTCACGCGGGTCACGACCTGGTCGTCCCCGGCCGCGGTCGCCGGGGCGGCCGCCACCGCCACCGCGGCGCCGGCCACCGCCAGCAGGGTGACGGCCCGGGCAAGGGCGCGGCGCGGCTTCGTCGAGTTCGGGCTCATGTCCGGGGGACGCCCGCTCGTCGCCGGGGTTGCCCGCCGGCCGGGTGATCTTGCCACTATGGCACTGAGTGCCAGTGGTCAGCTCGTCCGGTCGCCGTGCAGCGCCGCGCTGAGCTGGGCGACGACCTCGCGCAGGGGCGTCGCCGTGGTCATCACCGCGACCACGGTGCCCTCCTCGCCGGTTTTGGGCGCCCGGAAAGCTTCCATGACCAGCGCGAACGCCTCGGTCGCGGCGGCCGTGATGTCGTCCCGGCCCCCGGCGCGCAGCCAGCGCCGGAGCACATGGTTGTTGGCGGCGGCGATCGCGGCCGCGGCAACGGCCGCGCGCAGGCTCGCCGCCTCGTCACCGGCCGCCTCGAAGCGGGCCTGCAGGTAGCGGGCGAGCACGCGCTGGTAGCGGTCGACGGTCGCGACCTCCTTGTCCCGCAACGAAGGAACCGTCCGGGTCAGCGCGAACCGCTTGAGCGACACGTCGAGCTCGGCGGCGTAGGAGCCGAGCACCAGCCCGACCGCGTCGCAGGCCACCTCCACCGGGTCGCGCGCCGGGTCCGCGGCGGCGAACGCCTCCTCCATCTCCGCCACGATCTCGTCGTGGTTGGCGAAGAGCACGTCGTCCTTGGTGTCGAAGTACCGGAAGAAGGTGCGGCGCCCCACCCCGGCGGCGGCCGCGATCTCGTCGACCGTGGTGGCCTCGTAACCGTGGGCGGCGAAGAGGTCCACGGCCGCGGCCGCGAGCTCCCGGCGCAGCCGCCGACGACCCGCCGGCGTCGCCCCGGCCCGGGTGGCCGGCACGCGGCGAGGGGTATCGGTCATCCCCGGACGGTAGCAGCCGGGGTTGCTAGCGGCACTCAGTGCCGTTAGGCTGGTTCCCACCCCAGCGGAAGGCGCCGACGATGTCGCTCGACCAGCAGCTCGACCCGGCCGTGAGCCACCCCGTGGACTACGACCGGGTCAACGCCTACTACAGCCGTCTCTTCGGCTGGTCGGTGAAGTGGCGCGGCCCGCGCCCGTTCCTGGCGCTGGAAAACGGGATCTGCGCGGTGACGATGCCGAAGCTGGGCACCGGACCGCTCCTCGACCGCCTCGCCGCCAACGGCTGCGAAGGCCCGGTCCTGGCCTGGGCGACCCAGCGCGGCCGGCGGGTGGCGCTGCTCGCGGAGATCGACGGGCTCGTGCCCGCCCGCGACACGCTGCCCCAGGCTGTCGAGGTGCTGGCGTGGGGCGCGCTGCTCCCCCTGCCGACCGGCTCCCACCGCACGGACGCGGCCACGGAGTGGCTCAAGGCGCCGGATCCCCACCAGCGCTGGCTCCCGAGCCTGGACGCGGTCCTCGCGGCGGCACGGCCCGCTTAGCCGTTCCTGCGAGACGCCCGGAGTTCCCGGGCGCCTCGCAGGATCAGCCGGTCACTTCTGGTCGACGAAGCACGCCTGCGGTGACCACCCGCGGACCTTGTTGTCGGCGGAGATCAGGCGGACCCAGCCGTTGCCGTCGGACACGCCGCACGCCGTGTAGCGGCGACCGAGGTCGATGCCTTCCGCGCAGCGGACCAGATCGCCTTTTTCGACGTGGCCGATGACCCGGTAGCTCTTCCAGCCGCTGTAGACGTTGGCGGGGTAGTTCGCGACCACAAAAGTGCTGCCCGCGCACCGCGCCAAGGCTCTCGGTGCGGCGGCCGACGCGGGCGAAGCGACGACGACGGTCGTCGCGAGCGCCGCGCCGACCAGCACGGCCGCTTTCTTCACGAGGGAATTCATGGCACCTCCGTTTTTCGGTTTTGTCATCGGGTCAGACATTCGGGGAAAGGTCGAGCCCGTGGGTGGCCGTGCCTTCGTAGACGTGCCCACCGGAAAACACCCGTCCGTTGTTGACGAGGGTCTTTCCGAAGCAGACCGACCACGAGTTCGCGGCCACGCCCGACGGGCGGCACGCCCAGGAGCCGAGAGGGTGGTAGGACGCGGCGGTGTAGAGCTGCGCGTCCACGTCCGCGCGGTAGGCGGTGGTCCGGTTGTTGCGCAGGATCACCGCCGACTGGACGCTCCGCCCGTCCGTCGACCTGATCGCGCAGGACTGTGCCTTGATGCCCGCGCTGATGTCCGAGGTCGAACCGCACTTCCACGTGCTGGTGATCGGGTTGGTGTTGCCGTAGGGACGCCAGGTGCCGTCGTAAGGGAGGGCCGAGGCGGTTCCGGCGGTCGCCAGCACCGCCGTGGCGGCCAGGGTCAGTCCCGCGGCAATTCGTGAAAAGGGCATACCGATCCTCTCTGTCGTTTTCCGGTTTTCCGTTTAATCAGCGCGCTTCGCCGATTTCGCCGCTCGCGGCGGCGATCGACGAACCGAGTGTGGTGCGCCGGTAGAGCACACTGCGGCCCTCCCGGGCCGCGGTGACCAAGCCGTTGCGGCGCAACGTGGACAGGTGCGTGCTGGTCCCGCCCGGGCTGGCGCCGAGCAGCCGGGCGAGCTGGCTGGTCGAGCGGGGAACCGCGAGCTCACGCAGGATGCGCGCCCGCGTCGACCCGATCAGCGCGGCCAGCGCGTCTTCACCACGGCCGGCCGAACCGACGTCCAGCCACGCCCGGCCGATCTCGCGCACGGGATAGTGCAGCTGGACGGTGTCCGGCGAGCGGTTGACCACCACCAGCCGCGGCCACGCGAACACCGACGGCACCAGCGTGATCGACGCCTCCGCCACCCCGGCGCAGGCGTGGTGTCCCTTCGCGATGGTCAACCGCGCGCCGTCGACGCGGATTTCGGGGTGCAGGTCGGTGAACACGCCGTAGAGACCGTCACGCAAGGCGCACTGGGCGCGGTGGGCGATCTCGGCGTCGAGCGCGGCACGCAGGTGCGGCCGGACCGGCACCAGCACCCGGTCGGCGTAGGACCGCAGCGCCTGCACCAACCGGGCCCGGCCGTTCTCGCCGTGCAACGGCTCCGGAACGGGCTCGGACGCCCACACCTGCGCGAGCTCGGCTTCGTACTGAGTCAAGGGCAACGCGGCGAGCCCGGCGAGCTGGTCGTCCAGGGAGACCCCGGGATCCGCGTCGGCCGGGTAGAGGAAGTCGGGGGCCAGGCCGCTGTCGGGGACGGCCAGCCGCAGCAAGCGCAGGTCGTCCGCCGCGACCTGCCCGGGCACGTGCCGCAGCCACGGCCGCAGCAGCGGCGCGGAGCCGGGGTCCCCGAGCGCCCGCAGGCTGCAGGCGACCTCCCCGAGCGGCGAGTACCCCAGCCGCGTGGCCCCCAGCGCGTCGACGCTCAGCCCGAATTCGATCACGGATCCGCCCCCTCAGGCCGCGGCCGCCCCCTGCGACCACGGGGAACAGCATGCAGGCGGAGGAGCCCGGAACCAAAGGATTCAGGGACGGCTGAATCTCTTCGGCGCCGGGCTTGCCCTGGAGCATCCGGGTGAATCGCCCGTCGGACCGTCAACCGCCCCGGACACCCGGGCGTGAGCCGACCGCGCAAGCCCCGACCTTCACCGGCTGACCAGGAGTCCCTTTGTCCACGCGAAGAACGTCTTGTCCTCGTCCGGCCCTGGCGGCCGCGACCGCGGCACTGCTGTTGTGCGGCAGCCTGCTCGCGGTGACTCCGGCCGAGGCCGGTCCCGCCGCGGTGCTCACCCCGACCATGACCGGGCCCCGTCCGTCGGCGACCCGGATCCCGTTCCCGATCTCCGACACGGTGTCCGCGTCGGTCGACGTCGGCACCGGCAACCTGCTGCTCACCACCTCCGACCTGACCCTGCCGGGGATCCGAGGCGACCTTCAGCTGGGCCTGACCTACAACAGCCTGCGGCTCGGCTCGGGCGCCGCGCTGCCGTCCGGATCAGCGGGCGCCGGCTGGGCGATGAGGGTCGGTCAGGACACCAAAGTCGTCCTCAACTCCGACAACTCCGTGCTCTACCTCGCGCCCGAAGGCCGTGAAGGCCTGTTCCAATCCGCCGGTGGGACTGCGTACACCGCGCCGGCCGAGTTCAAGGTCGCCATGGTGAAGACCGCGTCAGGCTGGACGATCACCGACCACGACGCCAACACCGTGTCGACCTTCGACACGACCGGGCAGCTGCTGACGATCAAGGACCGCAACGCCCAGACCTCCGCGTTCACCTACACCTCCGGGAAGCTGTCCCAGGTCACCTCGACCCGTGGCGGCGCGGGCGCCCGGACGGCGAGCCTCACCTGGTCGGGCGCCCTGGCCACGATCGGCCAGACCGGAGACGACGGCACCGTGCGCGGCGTCACCTACACCTACACCGCAGGCAAGCTGACCAAGATCACCGACCCGACGTCGAAGGCCACGCAGTTCGGCTACGACCCCACCACCGGTGACCTGACCACGATCACCAACGGAGCCGGCAAGCAGACCGCGATCCAGTACGACGCCTCCCACCGCGTCAAGAAGGTGACCCAGGAGAACCCGGATGGCGGCGCAGCGACCCGGTTCACCTACTACTCCGCAGGCGAGACACTGGTCGCGAGCCCGAACAACACCGAAGCCATCCCCTCTGCCGGGCCGCAGACCGACTACTTCCTCAACGCCCAGGAGCTGGTGACGTCCGTGGCCGACCCGCTCGGCCGGGGGCGTGCCAAGACCTACACCCCGTTCACCGACATCGCGACCTCGACCAGCGGCACCGGGGGCATCACCACCTTCGGGCACGACCCGGCGGTGAATGCCGGCGAGTCACTGACCAGCGTGACCACACCGACCGGGGCGAAGTCGACCGCGACCTACTCGAACACCGGCGCTGCGAAGTATCTGCCGTCCGGGGGCACCGACCGGCAAGGCAACACGAAGCTGTTCACCTACGACGGCGCCGGGAACCAGCTCACCTCGGCCAACACGGCCGCGACCGCTACTTCGAAGGTCGCCTACAACACCGACGGCACCCTCGACACCGCCACCGACCCACGCACCAACGTCACCGACTACACCGCGAACACCGACCACCAGGTCACCGACACGACCCCGCCGGCCGGCTCGGGCCTCGCGCCGATCGCGCTCTCCTACGACGGGTTCGGGCGCTTGCACGCGGTCCGCGACGGCCGCGGGCTGCGCACCATCTACGCCTACGACCGCGCCGACCGTGTCAAGACCATCCAGTACTCCGACGGCACCCCCGACGTGGCGTTCACCTACGACGGTGCCGGCAACGTCCTCACCCGCACCGACACCTCGGGTGCGACGACCTTCACCTACGACGCGCAGAACCGGCTCACCTCACGTACTGCGACCTCCGGCGGCGGCACGTTGTCCTATGGCTACGACAAGACCGGGAACCTGACGTCGAAGACCGACACGCGCGGCGCCACCACCTACGGCTACGACGCGGCGAACCAGGTCACCGAGATGACCACCCCGAACGGGCAGAAGACCGCCTTCGCGTACGACGACGACGGCAAGCGCACCGACACCTGGTTCACGACCAACGCGGCACACACCACCTTCGCCGCCCACACGAAAACCGCGTTCGACAAGAGCGGCCGGATTTCGCGGACCTGGACCTCGCGGGCGTCCAACGACGCGACCAAGGCCTACGACACCGGATTCTGCTACTCGCCCCGCGTCGCGGGACAACCGTGCCCGTCAGCGTCGGCCGGCACCGACACCGGTCTGATCAGATGGTCGACCGACAACCTCAGCGGCGCGGTGTCGCTCTACAGCTACGACACCTCCAACCGGCTCACAGCGGTGTCGAACTACGGCGGTCACGACTACGTCTACAC
The DNA here is from genome assembly GCF_055582965.1 of Amycolatopsis sp. NPDC104863. NCBI lineage: Bacteria > Bacillati > Actinomycetota > Actinomycetes > Pseudonocardiales > Pseudonocardiaceae > Amycolatopsis > Amycolatopsis sp. NPDC104863. Next base: position 42,402 of record NZ_JBVJOW010000001.1, on the reverse strand, counting down.
CTACGACAAGGCCGGCAACAGGCTGACGGCCAAGGTTGACGGGACCACCGCGCAGACTTTGACCTACAACGCGGGCAACCAGATCTCGAACGCCGGTTACGGCCATGACGCCGCCGGCAACCGGACCGCCGACCCGGCCCAGGGCGCCTTCGCCTACAACGCCGCCGGGCAGACCACCACCCACACCGAAGGCTCGGCCTCGAGCACCTACACCTGGGCAGGCGGCGACCAGAACGAGCTTGTCTCGACCACCACCGGGACGGACACGACCGGCTACGTCTATGGACGCAGCGACGTCAACGGCGTCCCGATGCTCCAGTCGTTCACCAAGAACGGCCAAACCAGCTACATCGACACCGACCCCACCGGCGTACCGCTCATCTTCCAGCGGCCTGACGGCACCACTCACTACTACGCGCTGGACAACCGGAGCAGTCCCGTCACCCTGATCGACAGCAGTGGCGCGATAACGGCCTCTTACACCTACGACCCCACCGGAAAGCAGCTCACGGCCACCGGCGCGGTCTCCGCGGCCAATCCCTTCCGCTACGCCCAGGGGCTGCTGGACGAGACCACGGGCTGGCTCCGGCACGGCGTCCGGTGGCACGACCCGGCCACCGGCAACTGGACGGCTCTCGACCCCGTCAGCCTGGTCCTGGAGCCCGACATGGCAAGCCGGTATGCGTACGTCGGCGGCGATCCCGTCAACCGTCTCGACCCCACCGGCCTGGCGGCCGACACCTCGAGGGCATGCCTCGCCGGCATCGTGGTCGGCGGTGTCGGAGGCGCCCTTTCCGGCGGCGTTCCCGGCGCGATCGTCGGCGCCACCGGCGGATGCATCGGCAACGTCGTGTCGCATTGGATAACGGACGGCTTCGGCGATTGACCCGCAGCCGGTTCGGTTGCAGCCCGAAGGCGAAGCCCTCACGCAGAGGACAGCGTGGGGCTTCGTCTTCGGACCACTGCCTACTTGCAGCGGGAACCGCCGTCCGAGGAGTACCACGAGGGATACGGGGCCACCGTGGCGTAGGTGATCTTGAGGCACGCGTTCTCGCTGATGGCCAGCTTGGCGACGTGGTTCGCGACGGCGTAACTGACCGCACAAGCGGCGCTGCCCGGGAACGGGATGAAGCCGCACGCGGTGCCGGGCAGGGCGCTGGTCGAAATGGTGCGCGTCTGGCTCCTGGTGAAGACGAAGCTGCACCGGAGGAAACCGCATTCGAACTGACCGGCCACCGAGTCCGGTCCCCGCGTCTCGACCGGGCTCGCCGTGGCGCCGGGGGCCGCGACAGCGGTGCCTCCCAGCATCGCGCCGCCGATCATCACGCCGGCGCAGAATCGTCGTAGCTGCATGGTTTCCTCCCGAGGTGTGCGGATGTTGATCACTCAGGAGGTTCACACGCATCACCGAGCCACGGTTTACCGCGCGCGGGCGAATCACTCGATCGAGGCCGGCCGGTCCACACTGCGGGTGAAGGTCTCCCACGCGCTCAGCTCGGCCAGCCGGGCCTGCTCGGCCTCGAGAATCCGGTCGTACGCCGCTCCCCCGAGCGGCACCCGCAGCGGAGGCGCGTCGAGCCCGATGACGTCGAGCACAAATCGGGCGGCCGCCGCGGCGGAAGTTCCCGCCGAAGCACCCTCGGCGTAGGCCGCCGCGAGCGGCGCGACCAAATCCGCGTAAGGCGCGCTCGCCACCGGGATTCCCATCGACGACGCGAGCGACGTGGCCATCCGGCCGGGCTCGACGATCGTCACCCGGATCCCGAACCCCTCGGTCTCCTTCGCCACGGCTTCGAGAAACCCTTCGGCGGCGAACTTCGCCGTCACGTACGGGCCCAGCCCCGGCGCCGGCGCCAGCCGGCCGCTCACCGACGAGATCTGCACAAAATGCCCGCGGCCGGCCTCGCGCAGCAGCGGCAGCGCCGCCTTGACGACGTGGACGACACCCCAGAGGTTCGTCTCCACGACCGCCCGCACCGATGCCAGATCCGCGTCCTCGATGCTCACGATGTCGGAATAGCCGGCGTTGGTGACCACCACGTCCGGCACCCCGAAACGCCTGATCACGGCGGCCAACGCATCCTCGGCCGCCGCCGGGTCCGTGACGTCGAGGGCCAGCGCCTCGGCCGTCGAGGGGTACGCGGCGGCCAGGTCGGCGACCGACGCGGGGTCGCGGGCGGTGAGCGCCACCCGGTGCCCGGCGTCGAGGGCCGCCTCGCCGATCGCGCGCCCCAGGCCGCGGGACGCGCCGGTCACGAAGATCGTCTTCACTGCCACCTCCTGAACATGTGTTCAGTAGCGGACTGTACCTGAACACGTGTTCAATGGCGAGATGGTCACCCGGAACCTCCGCGCCGAGCTGGTCGCCGCCGCCGTGGCGAAGCTGGCCGAACCGCAGGCCCTCGCCGTGCCCTCCCTGCGGTCCATCGCCCGCGAGTGCGGGGTCGCGCCGTCCGCGGTGTACTGGCACTTCCCCGCGGAAGCCGACCTGCGCTCGGCGATCCTCGACGCCGTCTACACCGACCTCGTCGAGCACGTCGAAGCGGCGATCACCGCGACGCCGGAACAGGCGGACCGCCTGGTGACGGCCGGCCAGGCCTACGTCCGCTGGGGCCTGGCCCACCCCGGCGCGTACCAGCTGCTCTTCGAAAGCGGCGACCCCGTCCCGGAAACCCGCGCGCCCACCGGCCCGCGGCTGCAGAACCGGATCGTCGAGCTCGTCGCGACGGCCGACCCGGAGACGCCGTTCAGCTCGGCGCTCCTGCTGTGGTCGGCCTACCACGGCCTCGTGTCGCTGCGCCTGCACAAACCGCACTGGGACTGGGGAACCACCGCCGAGGACGCGGCCGCCCGCATCATCACCGCGCTGGTGAAGAGCTTCTAGTGTCGCGCGTCTGAGGTTCGTTGACGGGTGGTGTGGGGCAGGATCTCGTCGGCGGTTTTGGTCCAGGTGAACGGGTGGCAGCGGTTGTTCCTGCCGTCGATGAAGCTGCGGATCGCGGTGATGAGTTGTTTGACGTTGTCGAAGGATCCGCGGCGGATCGCCTGGCGGGTGATGCCGAAGAAGACTTCGACCAGGTTGAGCCAGGAGCCCGAGGTGGGCGTGAAGTGCAGCGTGATCCTCGGGTTCCTGGCCAGCCAGTCGTTGATGTCGGCGTGTTTGTGGGTGTGGTAGTTGTCCAGCACGACGTGGAGTTCGCGGCGCGGGTAAGCCTTGGCCACTTTCTTGAGGAAATCGAGAAACTCTGCTTTGCCGTGCCGGTCGTAGCACTGGTCGGTGACTTTGCCGATGGCGATCTCCAGAGCGGCGAACAAGATCGTGGTTCCGTTACGCTTGTAGTCGTGGGTGGCTTTCTCCGGCAGCCCGGGGCGCAGCGGCAGCATCGGCGCTGTGCGGTTGAGTGCCTGGATCTGGGACTTCTCGTCCACACACAACACCAGGGCTTTCTCCGGCGGATTCAGGTACAGCCCGACCACGTCGTGGACCTTGGCCTCCAGTTCCGGGTCGGTGGAGAACTTGAACGTCTGCAGTCGCCAGGGCTGCACGTGATACTTGCGCCACGCCCGGGCCACGGTCGCGTCCCCAATCCCGAGGTGCCGGCCCAGAAGCCGGCTCGACCAGTGCGTGACCGCCAACGTCTCCGGCGGCGGCACGAGCGTCGCCGCGATGATCGAGGCGTCGTCGATGGTCTTCGGCCGGCCCGCGCGAGGCTCGTCGTCCAATCCCACCAGACCGTGCTCGGCGAAACGGTCGCGCCATTTGATCACCGTCGGACGGAAACCCCGACCAGCCGGGCAGTGGCCGCGGTCCCGTTCCCATCGGCGACCGCCAGCACGATCCGGGCCCGCTCGACATGACTGGCCCGGATCGCCCGCGACCGCGCCCACGACTCCAGGACCACACGGTCCTCGTCACCGACCAACAACACTGACGAAGGCATGAACCATCATCGCAAACCCGCAACCATAAACCAACTAACGACGCACAACACTAGTACCGCGACGCCGGTCGAGTGCGCTCGTGACTTATCCCGAAGTTGTTCCTCCGGGAACGGCCGAGGCTATCTTCCTTGCCAGCTCGGTCGCATTTTCAGTATAGCTGGTGAATGCGAATCGCTGGCCATTGCGCAAAGCGACAGCGCAGCGGAATTCGATTCCGAGAGCGTGGCCGGGTCCTTTCCGTTCTTCGCCCTGGACTGCTACCGAGGAGATTTCGGCCCACGGGATCGGCAGCTCGGTTCGACCGGTGCGCCGGACAATGCCCCGCTCGTGGAGTTCGATCAGGTGGCCCCGAGTCTGCAGCACTCGGATCAGCATGACGAGGCCGAAGAGGATCCCCAGGAGGCCTAGAGCGAGAGGGCCGCCGACGATGAAGTTTGGCCCTGAGGGCGGACTCTGTCCCGGTCCGTAGGTGCGGTTGGCGTCGGCGAGGAGAAGTGGGATGCCGATGGCAAGGAACACCACGCCCGTGCCAAGTAAGACAAGCCCGTTCTTGCCGCGCCGCCTGTTGTCGATCGGGTACTCGCGGATCAGGCGCCCGAGGTCCATGGGTAGCTTTGTACCAGATGGGCACTGGGAGGGGGCTCGGGCCCGGGAGTATGTGTCTGGGCTGGTCGCGGGTTGGACCGGAAGAACGGGTGGACCTACGAGCGATGCGGCCACCTACTCGACTGAGTGCCGTTGCGGAACCCGAGGATCACGCTGCACTTCACGCCCACCTCGGGCTCCTGGCTCAACCTGGTCGAAGTCTTCTTCGGCATCACCCGCCAGGCGATCCGCCGCGGATCCTTCGACAACGTCAAACAACTCATCACCGCGATCCGCAGCTTCATCGACGGCAGGAACAACCGCTGCCACCCGTTCACCTGGACCAAAACCGCCGACGAGATCCTGCCCCACACCACCCGTCAACGAACCCCAGACGCGCGACACTAGCCGTCACCGCCACGGGGCCCAGGGCACCACCTCGCCGTCGCGGACCAGCTCGCCGTAGTGCGCGGGGTCGACCGGCCCGGACACGAGGTCCAGCAAGGTTTCCGCGGCTTGGGCGGGACTCGGCGCGTCACTCACGTCCCACCACAGCGCGGACGTCGGGGTGTTCATCATGCCCGGGCAGACAGCGGCGAGGAGGATGTCCCGCGCGAGGTCGTCGTCGCGCCGGCCGGCGGCGAGGGCGCGCACGGCCGCGACCTGGCCGATCTTGGACGGGATGTTGACGAACCCGGGCCAGTCGCCGCCGCGGGCACTGCCGTCGGCGACCGCGTCGCGCCAGGCCGCCACCTGCTTGTCGACCTCGTCCAAAGAGGACAGACCGTCGAACCGGTCGTGCAGCGCGGGCGCGAGGTGGTTCAGCGTGCCGTACGAGCTGGCGACGACGAGGAACCGGCCGCCGTCCCGCAGCAGCGGCGCGAACGCCCGCAACAGCCGGGTGGTGCCGAAGTTGTTGACCTCGGCGTAGGCGCCGACGACCGCGCGCGGATCGTCGTCGGGACCGACCCGCATGACGGCATTGCCGAACACGACGTCGACACCGCCGTGCCGCTCCCCCAGCTGCGCGGCGAACCGGTCGGTGGCGTGCGGATCAGCGACGTCGAGGACCTCGCCGCGCACCCGGGCGCCGCCGGCGGGGAGAGCTTCGACGGACTGCGCGACCCTCCCGGCGTCGCGGCCGGTCAGGTAGACGGTGTCCTCAGTGGACAGCCGGGCGGCGAGCCCTTCGACGAGGGCGAGACCCAGGCCCTGGGTGGCGCCGGTGACAAGAGCGACTTTGCCGGTCATGCGATTCCTTTGGCGAGCAGGGTTTCCGACAGGGTCCAGAGGCGCTCGGCGCCTGCGGGGTCGAGCGCGTACCGGGCGACGCCGTGCAGCGGCGCCGCGTCGCCGCGGCGGTCGATGGTCTCGGTCTCGTTGCAGTCGGCGAAGTAGCGGCCGCCGACGCCGTCGAGCAGGGGTGACGTCGCGAGCAGGACCGACGTCGCCGCGCCCTGCTCCGGCGTCTTGATCAGCTCGGGCGGGACCTTGCCGCTGCCGCGGCCGCCGGTGTGGCGCTGGAGGTTCGTGTAGATCGCGCCGGGCATCAGCGCGTTCGCGGTGATGCCGTCACGGGCCCAGCGGCGCGTCGCTTCGACGGCGAAGAGCACGTTCGCGGTCTTGGACTGGCCGTACGCGAGCCACGGATCGTAAGGCCGGAAGGCGAAGTGGACGTCGTCGAAGACCACCGGCGACTGCTGGTGGCCGGTGGAGCTGACCACCACGATCCGGGCGGCGCCGTCGGCGGCCAGCGCGCCGTGCAGGCCGGTGGCCAGGGCGAAGTGCCCCAGGTGGTTGGTGGCGAACTGCCACTCCCAGCCCTGCGGCGTGTACTTCTCGGGGGTGGCCATCACACCGGCGTTGGCGACCAGGACGTGCAGCGGGCCGTCCCAGGCGGTGGTGAACGCGTCGACCGACGCCGGGTCGGTGAGGTCCAGCGGCGCCACACGCACCGCGGCGCCGGTGGTCGCGGTGATGTCCGCGGCCGCGCGGTCGCCCGCCTCGACGTCGCGGACGGCCAGGGTGACCTCGGCGCCGGTGGCGGCCAGGGCACGCGCGGTCTCGACACCGAGGCCGGAGGACGCGCCGGTCACCACGGCCCGCCGGCCGGTCAGGTCGGCGCCCGCGGCGACCTCGGCCGCGGTGCTGCGGAATCCGAAGGGGGTCTTGATCAGGTCCATGACTCCACGCTAGGTCCGGTCCGGCCATGCCGAAAGCGAAAGATCCGCACACCTGGTATGCAGTTACGTCATGGCCTTCACCGATGCGTCGCTGACCGCGCTGCGGGTGTTCCGCGAGGTCGCCGAGCGCGGCACGCTCACCGCCGCGGCCGCCGCGTTGGGCTACACCCAGTCCGCGGTCTCGCGGCAGATCGCGTCCCTGGAACGCGCGGCCGGCGCGCCGTTGCTGGAGCGGCGCCACGACGGCGTGCGGCTCACCTCGGCCGGGCGGATCGTGGTGCGCCGCGCCGCCGACGTGCTCGACCAGCTGGACGCGACCGCCCGCGAGCTCGCCGGGCTGCCCGCGGAGGAGGGCACGGTCCGGCTGGGCTGGTTCCCGACCGCCGGCGCCTCCCTGCTGCCGCGGGCACTGGCCGCACTGCGGCGCACCCACCCGGCGATCACGGTGCTCAGCCGCGAAGGCGGCACCCCGGCGCTGGTCCGCGCCCTGCGCGCCGGCACCGTCGACCTGGCCCTGCTGGCTTCGGCGCCGCCGTTCCGCCCGCCGGACACCGAGACCCCGGCGCTGGCCCTGCACACGCTGACCGAGCGCAGCCTGCACGTGGCGGTGCCGGCGAACCACCCGCTGGCCCGCCGCGACTTCATCAACGTCGCCGACCTGCGCGGGCAGCGCTGGATCGCGGGTTCGGGCGACGACCGCGTGCTGGGCGTGTGGCCGGGACTCGACGAACGCCCCGAGATCGCCCACACGGCCCGCGACTGGCTGGCCAAGCTCCACCTGGTCGCGGCCGGCTGCGGCATCACCACGGTGCCGGGCGCGCTCGACCCGGTGGTGCCGCCCGGGGTCCGGGTGCTGCCGGTCCACGGCGGCCCGGGAGAGCAGCGGCGCATCGTGCTCGCCCACCTGCCGCGGCCCCTCTCGGACGCGGCTGCGCGTGTTGTCGCCGCGTTGCGCGTCGCGGCGTCGGAAACGGTCGCCCAGGCGCAGTGACTGTCCGGCTAGCGACGCTTGCGCGACATCCACTGCCAGACATGGGTGCCGCCGACGCTCGGGTCGTTGCGGGCCACGTAGATCCACGACCAGTGCCCCGGGAACTGGTGGCCGTTCCAGACGACGTGGTCGTAAAGCGTCAGCTCGGACCGGGGAATCAGGTCGTGCGCGTGGACGCTGTTGGCCTGGGGATCCACCGTGTCGTCGTCGCGGGAGGCCACCAGCCAGGTCGGGGTCCGGATCGCGGCCAGCTCGGCGTCGGGCACCAGCGGCGGGTCGCCTTCCTCGCGGCCGGCCACGACTCCGCAGATCGGGACCGACGCGGCGAACGTGCCCGGGTAGACCGTGGTCATCTTCAGGCTCATGTACCCGCCGTTGCTGCAGCCGACGACGTACACCCGCGACGGGTCGACCGGCCGCGTGCGGAGGATGTCCCCGGCGATTTCCCGGATGAGCGGGGCGAAACGCGGGCCGTCATCCATCCAGGCGGCCGTGCACTGCGGCGCGACGACGTAGGCGCCGTCGAAGATCTTTTGCGCTTCCCGGGTCGCGAAACCCAGCGCTCCGCGGTTGGCGCGCAGGGTCGTCTCGTTGTCGTAGTAGTTGTCGGGCAGCGAAGCGCCTTCGCCGCCGCCGTGCAGCCAGACGATCAAGGGGCGCCTGCCGTGGCGCTCCGGCGGCGAGTACAGCCGGTACTTCATGCCGGAACGTGAGGCGTGGTAGGTGAAAGCGTCGACTTCGGGGTTGGCCAGATGGCCTTGTGTGAACCCGGTGAACGAGATCGGCCGGCCGTGGCGCTGCCGAATCTGCGTGTTCTGGGTGATGGTGTAGACCAGGTCCAGCCGGACGTTGCGGCTCTTGCTGTTGATGTAACCGAGGGTTCCGCCGCCGGTTTCGCCTTCGCCGTGCCGCAGTTCGAGCACGATGTTCCCACGGCGGTCGAGCCGCGCGGCCGTCACGGGCCGGTCGAGGTCGTAGCCGATGTCCTGGCCGCCGGTGCCGATCGGGCTGGTGGCCTTGGCGTGCACGCCGAACGTGCCGGTGGTGAGGCTCGCGGGGTCGATCGGCCCGACGCGGGCCGTGTCGAGCGTGACCGACGTGACCTGCTCACCGCCGTCGAGCGTTTCCGCGTCGAGGGTGAACCCGGCGCGGCCGGTTCCGGTGGCGTGGGCCAGGCCGGGCACCGCGAGGCCGACGGTGGCTCCCGCGCCGGCGACCAGCGCGGCGCGACGGCCGAACACCTTGTCCATGCGAACTCCTTCGTCCGTGGATCTTCCTGTCGAACGGTAGTTCTCCGGCCGCGACGATTCGAGGTTCTGTCGGAGGAACTCGGGCCGATTTCTGTGTCTAGTCCCTTTGGCCGATACGAAACTGCTCCGAAACCATTCGCGCGATCGATGTCCGCCCGAGCCCCGATCACCAAGATGGAAAGCGTTCACCGCCCGCAGCCAGGAGAGGTTCGCATGAGGAAGACGTGGTCGATCGTGCTCGCGATCGGCGTGGTGGGGGCCGGAATACTCGCGGGAGTGCCGGCGGGGGCGTCGCCGGGCGGGGTCCGGTGGGGGCCTTGCCCGGCCGACGCCGCGGCGCCCGGCCTGGAGTGCTCGACGATCAAGGTTCCGCTGGACCACGCAGATCCCGGCGGCCGGCAGATCGACGTCGCGATCTCCCGGCTGGCGAGCAAGCACCCGGAGCAGCGGCGCGGAGTGCTGCTGACCAACCCGGGCGGCCCTTCTGCCGGGCTGAAGTTCCCCGCCGAACTGGCGGCGGCGAAGCTGCCGCAAAGCGTGCTGGACAGCTACGACCTGATCGGGTTCGACCCGCGCGGGTTCGGGCACAGCACCCCGGTCACGTGCGACCTGACACCGGAGCAGCAAGCAGTCGGCAACGTTCCGCCGTACGCGCGCAACGCCGCCGACGTGACGAAGCGGGCCGAGCAGTCCCAGGCCATCGCCCGTCAATGCGCGGCTTCGAAGACCGCGTGGATGCTGCCGCACGTCAGCACCGCCGACGTAGCCCGCGACATGGACCGCATCCGCGCCGCATTGGGCCAGCAGAAGATCTCCTTCGCCGGCTACTCGTGGGGCACCTACCTCGGCGCGGTCTACACCACCCTGTTCCCGCGGCGCGGCGACCGGATCGTGCTCGACAGCAACGTGCACCCGACCGGGTGGGACTTCGCGAACGACCGGCTCTACGCCCAGGGCTTCGACGACCGGTTCCCGGACTTCGCGAAGTTCGCCGCCGCCCAGGACAGCACCTACCACCTGGGCAGCACACCCTCGCAGGTCACCGCGAAGTACTTCGCGCTGGCCGCCCGGCTCGACAAGACGCCCGCCCAGGGCATCGACGGCCCGTCGTTCCGCATGGCCACCTACGGTTTCCTTTTCAGCAACGCCGGAATGCCGCTCGTGGCCCAGATCTGGCAAGCGCTCGACACGGGTGGTCCACTCCCCCCGCTGCCCGGCGACGGCACCACCCCCGACGCGGACAACGTGATTTCCGGCCGCTACTACACCATCTGCGCCGACTCACGGTGGCCGAGGTCGGTGGCCACCTACCAGGCCGCGGTCGCGGTCGACCGCCTCCGCCACCCGATGTTCGGCGCGGCAGGGGCCAACGTCCAGCCCTGCGCATTCTGGCCGGAACCCACCGAAGCACCGGTCCGCATCGGCAACCAGGGCCCATCAAACGTGTTGATGCTGCAGAACCAGCGAGACCCGGCAACACCCCTGGCAGGCGCAGTCCAGCTGCGGCAGGCATTCGGCGACCGAGCCCGCATGGTCACGGTCGACGCGGGAGGCCACGGGGTCTACCCATACGTGGCAAACGAATGCGCCAACACCGCGGCGACGGCCTACCTGACCACGGGCCGCTTCCCAGACCACGACCTGGCTTGCGCGGCCAAACCTCAGTGAGCACGCCGGTGGCGGGGTGCCGGATGATCCGGCACTCCGCCTCCGGCCGTCGCCCCGGACCCTTCCGCCCAGTCGCCTCCGGGCAGGGAAGCCACCGGTGGCATCGCGGATCACCAAGCTCCCGCCACCGCGGCCTCCGACGAGGGACTCGTGGGCGACGATCCGGCCGCCCAGCGCGGCACCTGCCGCCGGTGCCAGGTGCCGGTGGCCCGGCACTCCACCGCCAGCCATCGCCTTGCTCCCAGTCATCGCCAGCCAGAAACCGCCGACACGCAACGAATCGCCGACTACACCACCACGACCTTCGACGAGCAACACGTCGGCGACCATCCGGCCGCCCAGCGCGCAGTCACCGCCGGCGGCAAGGCGCCGAGTGATCCCGCGCCCCGCCACCGGCCCGAACCGTTCCCAGCCATCACCGAGCAGGAAGCCGCCGGTGACACACCAGATCACCGAACTCCCATCACCACGACCCTCGATAGCAGCTCATCGGCGACCTTCCACCGCCCAGCGCGGGTCGCCGCCGGCGGCAGGCGCTGCTGGCCCGGCAGCCCACCACCGGCCACCGCCCCGGGAACTCCTCGGCGACCTTCCGTCTGTCCAGCTCCGAGTCGCCGCTGGCGGCATGGTGCCGAGTGGTCCCGCAGGTCCCGCACCCCGCCACCGCCCTGAACCCCGCCCACCCAGTCATCTCCAGGCAGGAACCGCCGGTGACACAACGAATCAGCGAACTCCCACCACCACGACCCCCAACCCAACTCTCCAACCGTCCAGCGTGAGCTCCCCGCCGGTGACAGGGTGCCGGTGGTCCCGCTCCCCACCACCGGTCAGAATGATCACCCGAGCCATCCACCCAGGAAGGACGATCACCGACGTGCTCCCGACCACTGCGCCGAAGCCGGTCCGCGGTCTGGTGATCGCCGAGATCGTTGTCCTGGCCGGCCTGAACATCGACCAGCTCCTGCGCCACCTGATCCTGCGGGGACCGGCCCCCGCAGGCGAACTCTCCTACTTCCTGATCGGGGCAGCGCTGGCCGTGCCCGCGCTGCTGCGGCGTCGCTTCCCCGAGCGGACCGCCGTGCTGGCCGCATCGGGGATCGCGCTCTCGCTGGCCGGCAGCGCCGTGGGCTTCCTGGTCAGACCGGCCGCCGCGGTTGACGGGGATCCTGAGATCGTGGCCTTGATGCTGCTGGTCGGGGCGGCGTGCCACCGGTTGCCGAGGACACTCGCCGCCGTGCTCGCGGTGCTCGGGGGGCTCGCGATGGCCTTCGCCCCGCTGCTGCGCTACGGCGATTCGCCCGCGTCACTGACCGTGTCGGTGCTGTGGGCCCTCTTGTGGGGGTGCAGCGTCATGGTCGGGTTGATCCTCCGTGACGGCGACGCCCGCCGCGAAGCCGCGCTGGCCGCTGCGCGCAACCGGGAGCGGCTCGAGCTGGCGAGGGAGCTGCACGACCTGGTCGCCCACCACATCACCGGGGTTGTCGTCCGCACCCAGGCCGCCGGCGTGATCCTGGCCGACGGCCCCGAGCGCGACCTGATCAAGGAGATCGAGCACGCGGGCACCGAAGCCCTCGGCGCCGTGCGGCGGCTGGTCATCATGCTGCGCAGCCCCGGACACGCCTCACCGGTCACCGCCGGCGACCTGATCGGCACGATCGAATCCGCAGTCGGCGACGACGAGGGCGTCACAGTGCGGCTCGCGCCCGGCCTGGCGGACCTCACCGTCACGCCGGAAACCGTCTCGACCGTCCACCGGGTGGTGCTCGAATCGCTGACCAACGTCCGCAAGCACGCCTCGGACGCCCGCCACGTCACCGTGGTGGTCGAGCCCGCCGACCACGGCCGGCACCTGCGGGTCGAAGTGACCAACGACGGTCTCCGCCCGGGCCGCGTGCGTCGCGCGCCCGGCGGGTACGGCCTGATCGGAATGGGCGAGCGGATCGCCGCACTGGACGGCACGCTGATGGCCGGGGAACACGGGGAGCGCAGCTGGCGCGTTCTCGCCGAGCTCCCCCTGCCGAAGGGAACGGCGGCCTCGCCGCCGGAAGAGGAGGGTGCCCGGTGACGCTGCGAGTCCTGCTCGCCGACGACCAGGCGATGGTGCGCACGGGGTTCCGGCTGATCCTGGAGCGCGTTGCCGACATCGAGGTCATCGGCGAAGCGGAAAACGGCCAGCAGGCCGTGGAGCTGGCCCAGGAGCTGCGCCCCCGACGTCACGTTGATGGACATCCGCATGCCGGTGGTCGACGGCCTCGCCGCGACCCGCCGGCTGGCGGGCCCGGATGTCGAGAACCCGTTGCGGGTGCTGGTCGTCACGACGTTCGACCTCGACGAGCTGGTCCACGAAGCGCTGTGCGCCGGAGCATGCGGTTTCCTCCTGAAGGACGCCGGGCCCGGACTGCTGGTCGAAGCGGTGCACGCGGCCGCCAACGGCGAGGCGCTGGTCTCGCCGTCGATCACCACGCGGCTGCTGTCCCACTTCAGCGGGTCTCCGACCCGAAGACGCGCTCGCCGCGCCGACCCAGCGCTGAGCCAGCGCGAGCTCGACGTCACCCAGGCGATCGCGAGAGGCCGGACCAACGCCGAGATCACCGAGGAGCTGACGATCTCGCTCTCGACCGTCAAGACCCACCTCGCCTCGATCCAGCGCAAGATCAGGGCCCGCAACCGCACGGAAATCGCCGTGTGGGCCTGGGAATCCGGCCTGGTGCGCTAGCGGTCCGGCCGCGCACGAGGGCACTACGCGAACACCGGGAGCTCGGCGACCACCTCCCTGGTCGCCAGGGCGAAGTTGAACGTGATGAAGTGCAGCCCGGGCGCACCTTCGGCCAGCAGCCGCTGGGCCAGCAGCCTCGCCTGCTCGATGCCCAGCGCACGGACAGCCGCGGGATCGTCCGCGACCGCCTCGAACCGCGCCGCCAGGTGGGCGGGGAACGGTGCGCCGGACAGCTGCTCGGAGCGGGCGATCGTCCGCATGGTCGTGACCGGCATCAGCGCCGGGATGATCGGTGTGGTGCACCCCGCCGCCGCGACGCGGTCCCGCAGCCTCAGGTAGTCGTCCGCGTCGAAGAACATCTGCGTGATCGCGTAGTCCGCGCCCGCGCGGCACTTCGCCACGAAGTGCGCGGTGTCCTGCTCCAGCGACACCGACCGCGGGTGCCGCTGCGGGAACGCGGCCACGCCCACGCAGAAGTCGCCGTGCTCGCGCAGCAGCGTCACGAGCTCACTCGCGTACGTCAGGCCTTCCGGGTGGCGGACCCACTCGCCGTCGACGTCGCCGGGGGGATCTCCGCGCAGCGCCAGGACGTTGACCACCCCGGCGTCGGCCAGCGCGCCGACGAACGAGCGCAGCTCCCGCACCGAATGGTCCACCGCCGTCAGGTGAACTACCGGGAGCATCGTGGTCTCCGTGGCGATCCGCCGGGCGACGGCGATCGTGTTGTCCCGGGTGGACCCGCCCGCCCCGTAGGTGACGGACACAAAACCCGGCCGCAGCGACTCCAGCTTGCGGACGTTCTGCCAGATCCGCTCCGCGTCGTCGGTCGGGCGCGGCGGCATGAACTCCAGTGAGAGCACCGGTTTTCCGGCGGCCAGGCGGTCGCGGACCCGCGCGGGAACCGCGGCGGGCGGGGTGGCCGCCCGCCGCGGTGAAGTGCTCGTCACGCCCGTGCCCTCAGCTGTCCGGTGGCCTCGACCAGGTTGGCCAGGGTGGCCCGCACCTCCGGGTACCCGCGGGTCTTGAGCCCGCAGTCCGGGTTGACCCACAACCGGTCGGCCGGGAACGCGCCGGCCGCGACGCGCAGGTGCCCGGCGATCTCCTCGACCGACGGGACCCGCGGCGAGTGGATGTCCCAGACGCCCGGGCCGGCCTCGTTCGGGTAGCCGGCGCGCGCGAGGTCGGCGACGATCGCCATGGCCGAGCGGGCCGCCTCCAGGCTGATCACGTCGGCGTCCATGTCGACGATCGCCTGCAGGACGTCGCCGAACTCGGCGTAACACATGTGCGTGTGGATCTGCGTGTCGTCACGCACCCCCGCGGTCGACAGCCGGAACGACGCGACCGCCCAGTCCAGGTACGCGGCGCGGTCGGCGGTGCGCAGCGGCAGCGTCTCCCGCAGCGCGGGCTCGTCGACCTGGATCACCGAGATCCCCGCCGCCTCCAGGTCGACTACCTCGTCGCGCAGGGCGAGAGCGACCTGGCGGGCGGTGTCGCCCTCGGGCTGGTCGTCACGCACGAACGACCAGGCCAGCATGGTGACCGGCCCGGTCAGCATGCCCTTGACCGGCTTCTCGGTCAGGCTCTGCGCGTAGGTGGCCCACTCGACGGTCATCGGCGCGGGGCGGGCCACGTCGCCGACGATCAGCGGCGGCCGGACGTACCGGGTGCCGTAGGACTGGACCCAGCCGTGCTGGGTGGCGAGGAACCCGGTGAGCTGCTCACCGAAGTACTGCACCATGTCGTTGCGCTCGGGCTCGCCGTGCACCAGCACGTCCAGGCCGATCCGCTCCTGCTCGGCGATCACCGCGCGGACCTCGGCGCGCATCGCCTCGCGGTAGGCGTCCTGGTCGAGCTTGCCCGAGCGCAGGGCCGCGCGGGCCTGGCGCAGCTCGGCGGTCTGCGGGAACGAGCCGATCGTGGTGGTCGGCAGCTCGGGCAGGTGCAACCGGTCCTGCTGGGCCTGGCGGCGCTTGCCGTACGGGCTCGTGCGGCGCACGTCGGCGTCGGTGACCGCGGCGACCCGGTCGCGCACGGCCGGCACCCGCACGATCGGCGACGCCGCCCGGGCGGCCAGCCGGTCGGCGTTCACCTGCAGGACGTCGCTGATGGCGCCGCGGTCTTCGGTCAGGCCACGGCGGAGCGTGACGATCTCCGCGAGCTTCTGCCGCGCGAAGGACAGCCAGCCGGCGATCTCGGGGTCCAGATCGGTCTCGAGGGCGACGTCCAGCGGCACGTGCAGCAGCGAGCAGGACGCGGCCACGTCGACGGAGCCGGCGAGCCCGAGCAGCGTGCCGACGGTGGACAGCGCGGCGGTGAGGTCGGCGGCCCAGATGTTGCGCCCGTTGACGACGCCCGCGACCAGGCGCTTGTCCTGGATCCCGGGCGCGGCGGCCAGGGCGTCGAGGGTGGCCGCGGCGTTGTTCGTGAAGTCCACGGCCAGGCCCTCGACCGCCGAGGACGCCAGCACCGGCAACGCGTCCCCGAGGCGGTCGAAGTAGGACGCGAGCAGGATCTTCGGGCGGACCGGCTCGGCGGTCAGCGTGGCGTAGGTTTCGGCGACCTTCGCCAGCACTTCGGCCGGCTGGTCGGTGACAAGCGCGGGCTCGTCGAGCTGGACCCACTCCGCGCCCGCCTCACGCAGCCGGCGCAGCAGGTCGGCGTAGAGCGGGACGACCTGGTCGAGCAGGTCCAGGGGCCGGAAGCCCTCGGTGCCGGTCGGATCCTTGGCCAGCAACAGGAAAGTGACCGGGCCGACGAGCACCGGACGGGTGGTCACGCCCTGCGCGAGCGCCTCGGCGAACTCTTCGAGCGGCTTGGCCGGGTCGAGCGTGAAGCGGGTGTCCGGGCCGAGCTCGGGCACCAGGTAGTGGTAGTTCGTGTCGAACCACTTCGTCATCTCCATCGGCGGCGCGTCCGCGGTGCCGCGCGCCATGGCGAAGTAGCGGTCGAGCCGGCCGGCCGGGGTCGTGGCGTCCGGGACGGCGGTGACGTGCTGCTCGGGGACCGCGCCGAGGAGCACCGAGGTGTCCAGCACGTGGTCGTAGAGCGAGAAGTAGTTGCTCGGGATCTCGTCGATCCCGGCGTCGCGCAGTTCCGTCAGGTTCCGCAGCCGCAGCTCACGGGCGGTGCCGAGCAGGGCGTCGGCGTTGATCCGGCCCTTCCAGTAGGCCTCGATCGCCTTCTTGAGCTCCCGGTCGGCGCCTTGGCGCGGGTAGCCGTGCACGGTCGCGCGGCTGGTCGGGGTGGTCGATGTCACGGGGGCTCTCCTTCGCGAGTCCGCGTGGACCTGCGGGAGCGCACGACAAGCCAGACCGTCTCCGGTCCGGCTCGGCATGACCTGCCCGCGAGGTCGCAGCCAGCACCCCACGGTCGTGAGGTGCACAGCGGGCAGGTCTTCGGACTCGCGGGCAGTCCGGCGCGTGCGCCGGGTTCCTACTGGCCGTCGCTTCCCAAGCCGGTCGGGCTCAGTGCTCGTCTCCGCGGAGACTGACGGCGGTCGTTCCCACTCACCGCTGCGGGGCAGTCCCGGATTCGCACCGGGTTCCCTCTTGCCTCGGTCACCGCCACCTTGCTCGCGGAGACCGAACCAGCTGCCCCGCCACTGTAGCGCCTCCGGGAAGGGGCGAACGCGGCTCGGAGCGGATCACGGATCCGGGAAGACCTCGATCACGACGGCGTCCGTCAACTCCAGCGTCATCGTCCCCGCGCGCCCCAGGGTCGCCGCCTCGACGACGTGCTCGACGGCCTGGAAACGCTCGGTGACCTGCCGGAACGGGCACTGCGCGTGCAGCCGGGTTTCGACGCCACCACGGGAAAAGCCGACCTCGGCGATGTTCACCGTCCTGCCGAAGTCCGTCACCCGGGCCGAAACCAGCCGGTTCAGCCCGGCCTTCAGCTCCGTCATCCCCCGGCCACCGCGTCAAGCGTGGCTTGCACACTTGACGCGCGCTCGGGCAACCCGAGGGCCCGCCACAGCTCTACCGCCAAGCCCAGGTGGTGACGGGCCGCCGGTGCGTCGCCGAGTTCGCTCTCCAGCTCGCCGAGCTGTTGCCAGCACGCCGCTTCGTTGCTGCGGTCGCCGTTGAGCCGGAAGACGTGCGCCGCGCGCTGCAGGGCGGAGTCGGCTCGGGAACGGTCGCCGAGCTCCGCGTAGATTCCGCCGAGGCGTTGGTCGGCGTACGCGCCGCAGCGCTCGTCGCTGATCTCGGTGAAGATCGTCAACGCCTCGGTGAGGTCGTGCAGCGCCGCGGCCGTGTCGCCGATGCCCAGGTGGTAGCGGCTGACCGTGCGGAGGATCACCGCCTGCCGGTGCCGGTCGCCGAGCTGCCGGGCGGTCCGCAGGCCCTGCTCGATCCACTGGCCCGCGTCCTCGGTGCCCTGCTCGAAGCCGATGATGCCGATCGCGGTGCGGATCTGCGCCTCCGCCTGCCGGTGCCCGGACGCCACCAGGTGGGCCAGCGCCTCCTTGTCGACGGCCAGTGCCGCGTCGAGCTCGCCGAGAACCCGGTGCACGGTTCCGAGGCTGGCCAGCGCGAGTCCTTCACCGCGTCGATCGCCGATGTCCCGGTACAGCTCCCGGCAGCGGCCCAGGTCGTCGCGGGCTTCGTCCATCTCGTCGAGGTAGATGTGCACCTGGCCGAGGCCCTGCAGCAACGCCGCCTCGCCGTGGGCGTCGCCGCACGCTCGCGTGGCCGCCAACGCGATCTGGTGACTGCGGTTCCAGTCCTGGTAGAGGCTGCGGTGGTCGTAGTACGGGACGGCGGCGGCCGCCAGCTCCCACGCCAGGCCGGCCAGGCCCCAGTCCGCCGCGAGCTGGATCATCCGCAGCAGCGTCCCGCGTTCGGCGTCGAACCACGCGATGGCCTCGACGACCTTGTAGTCCGGGGACCAGCGCGGCGACGAGCCCGGGGTCGGCTGGAACAGGCTGGGGTAGAACAGATCCCTGGCCTGCTCCGCGAGGGCGAGCCACGCGGCCAGCACCCGTTCGACCGCCGCGCGCCGGTCCTCGACCGGGTAGTGGTCTTCCGCGCCCTTCGCCGCGTACGTGCGCAGGAGGTCGTGCAGCCGGTACCGGGGCTGCCCGGCGTCGTCGGTGGTCACGAGCCGCACCAGGTAGGCGTCGGCCAGCAGCTCCAGGACGTCGTCCGCGTCCGGCCCGCCGAGCAGCGCCCCCACCACCCACGCGGGCAGGGTCTCCGGCCCCAGCAGGCCCAGCAGCCGGAACGCCCGGACGGCCTCGTCGGGCAGCAGGCGCAGGCTCAGGTCGAAGTTGGCCCGCACGTCGAGATCCCCGACGCTCAGCTCGCGCAGGCGCCGGGACTCGTCCTCGAGCCGGTCACGCAGCACCCGCAGGGTCCACGCGCGCCGCCCGGCCAGCTTGGCCCCGGTGATCCGGATGGCCAGCGGGAGGTGCCCGCACAGCTCGACGATCGCCGCCGCCGACTCCGGTTCCCGCTCGACGCGCTCCTCGCCGACGATCTGGACCAGCAGGGCGCGCGCGTCTTCGGCGGACAGGACGTCCAGCTCGACGTGCTGGGCGCCGGTGAGGCCGGCCAGCCGCTGCCGGCTCGTGACCACCACGGCGCACCCGCCCGACGGCGGCAGCAACGGCCGCACCTGCTGGGCGCCCGCGGCGTCGTCGAGCAGCACCACCATCCGCCGGTCGGCCAGCCGCGACCGGTAGAGGGCGGCTCGTTCGTGCAGGCCGGGCGGCATGACCGCGTCCGTGACGCCGAGCGCGCGCAGCAGTTCGGCCAGCATCATCGCCGGGTCGCGGGGCACCTCGGAGGTGCCGGCGAGGTCGAGGTAGAGCTGGCCGTCGGGAAACGCGTCCCGCGCGTGGTGGAGCGCGCGCACCGCCAGCGCCGACTTCCCGGTGCCCGGCGGGCCCGCGATGACCGCGAGCCGCCGCTGGGCCAGCAGGCCGCGCAGCTCCCCCAACGGCCCGGCGCGGCCGGTGAAGTCGGGGATGTCGGCCGGCAGCTGGGCGATCGGCCGCCGGTCCGCGGCCGGGGTGACCAGGTCGAGCTCGGGGTCGGCGCGCAGGATCCGGGCGTGGACGCGCTGCAGCCCGTGCCCGGGACTGGCGCCGAGCTCGTCGGCCAGCAGCCGCCGGATCTCCTCGAACACGGCGAGGGCGTCACCCTGGCGGCCGCTGCGGTAGAGCGCGGTCATCAGCAGCTCCCGCACCCGCTCGCGGTACGGGTGCTCGGCGGCGAGCCGGGACAGCTCGGGGATGGCCAGCGCGTGCTCGCCGCGCAGCAAATCGAGCTCGGCGAGGTCTTCCAGGGCGCCGAAGCGGTACTCGTCCAGCCGGGCGCGTTCGGTGGTCGCCGCGGGGGTGTCGATGCCGCTGAAGGCGGGTCCGCGCCACAGCGCCATCGCTTCGGCGAGGTACTTCCGGGCCGCGGTCAGGTCGCCTTCGCTCTTCGTCTCGCGGGCGAGCGCGAGCCCGGAGGCGAACTGGGCGCTGTCGAGCTGGTCGGAGCCCACGCGCAGCAGATACCCGGTGCCGACCGTCTGCAGGGAGCCGTCGTCGAGGTCCAGCGAGCGGCGCACGTCCCCGACGTACTTCTGGACGAGGTTGACGGCGCTCCTCGGCGGCGTTCCGCACCAGGCGCCCTCGATGATCCGGTCGCGGTCGACGCGCTGGTTCGCGTGCAGGAGCAGCACCCCGAGCACCCGAAGCGACTTCTCGGGGCCCACTTCGACGACGTCACCACCGCGCCAGACCGTCAGCGGGCCGAGCACACCGAACCGAACATCGGGCATGCAAACGCCCTCCTCCCGGGGTCGAGACTACCTCGACCGGCCCCGTTCCCCGCGACTGCAGTGCGACTGCAGCGGGCACTGCCAGGCTCCCCGGCGACCGGCACCCGAGCCGACCGGGAGGAGATCAACGATGACCGGCATGTGAACCGTCAGGCGGCGAGAAAGGGTCCGAGCCGCCGTTGTCGTGCCCGACCGAGGCCGAGGATGTCCACTGCTCAAACGATAGCGTTTCCTCCACTTCTCTTGAGGGAAAACGCCGTCGTTCTGCAGGGGCTCCCGGATCTGCCTACGCTCGGATCCGACACTCACGGCTCCACTTCGCCCGGTCGAAAGGACCCGCTCATGACGATCCCCCCGGACGACCCGGACCGCCGGCTGACCGTGGTGGACCGCGACGCCCCGGCGTCGCGCAGGTCTTCCTCGCCGGCGACACCTACTCGATGCTGGTCACCGGCGCCGAGACCGGCGGCCGGTACTGCTTGATCGACATGCACGTCCCGGACGGCGGCGGGCCCCCGCCGCACCGGCACGACTTCGAGGAGATGTTCACGATCCTCGACGGCGAGATCCGGTTCACCTTCCGCGGCGAGACCGTCACCGCGACCGCGGGCACGACCGTCAACATCCCGGCCAACGCCCCGCACTTCTTCCGCAACGAGTCCGGCCGCGCCGCCCGCATGCTGTGCCTGTGCACCCCGGCCGGCCAGGAGGAGTTCTTCCTGGAGGTCGGCGACCGCCTCGAGTCCCGGACGACGCCGCCGCCTCGGCTGGACGACGCTCAAATCCGCGAGCGCCAGGAGAAAGCCCTCGAGCTGGCCGACCGCTACCGGACGGAAATGCTCAGCTGACGCGGCCCGCGGCGTCGATGAAGAACCCGATCTGCCGGGCCATCCGGGCGGGCCAGTCGTCGACCGCGGGCAGCGGGAGCGCGATCATGGACCCGAAGATGATCACGTCCTGCAGGCCCAGGTCCGGCCGCACGGTGCCGTCGCGGACCCCGCGTTCGATCATGGCCGAGATCCGCCCGTGCAGCTCGCCTTCGAGCCGCGCGGTCTCGGCCGAGCGCGACACCGGCGCGCCGTGGTGCGGCAGGACCAGCTGCGACCCGTGCTCGACCGTGCGTTCCAGGAACACGCGCAGCGCGTCGATGCCGGCGAGGTCCCGCGCTTCGATCTCCTTGACGAGGTCGATCACCAGGCGGAAGGCCCGTTTCTGGAGGTCCTCGAACAGCGCCTCCCGCGACGGATAACGCCGGTAGAGCGTGGCGATCCCGACGCCGGCCTCGGTGGCGATCTGGGCCAGGGAGACGCCGGACCCGTGCCGCAGCACGGAGGTCACGGCCGCGGCGAGCAGCAGCTCGCGGTTGGCGGCGGCGTCCCGGCGCAGCGGCCGCCGCTCGCTCCCGCCGCCTTCCGACATCCGGTGATCGTAATACGGCCCGGCCGGGTCCGGCGCTCTGCCGGGGCGCGCCGGATGGGGCATGCTCGGGACCATGGCCGACCGGGTGACCCTGCGCGAAGAGCAGCAGACGATGCTCATGACGCTGTACCTGCACGCCCAGGACGCCGCGTCGCCGTGGCCGATCCTCGGCGACGAGCACGCCGCGGGGCTGCTGGGCGAGATCGAGCACGATCCCGCCGCGATGAAGAAGCTCTCCGGGAACCTGCCGGTGATCTGCGCCCGCGCGCGGCTGATCGACGACGCCGCCCGCGCGTTCCTCGGCCGGCACGCCGACGCCGTTGTCCTGCACCTCGGCTGCGGGCTCGACAGCCGGGTGCTGCGCCTCGATCCCGGGCCCGGTGTCGCCTGGTACGACGTCGACCAGGAGCCGGTGGTCGAGCTGCGCCGCCGGCTCTACCCCGAACGGGACGGCGTCACCACGATCGCGACGTCGGTCACCGAGCCCGGGTGGTGGTCCGGGATCCCGCGCGGACGGCCGTTGCTCGTCCTCGCCGAGGGCCTGCTGATGTACCTCTCCCCCGACGGCGTCCGGGCCACCGTCGCCGGCGCCCTCGGCCATCCCGCGCCGCGGCACGCGGTCGTCGCGGACACGGTCGCGCCCTGGGTGGCCCGCGTCGCCGGGCGGCAGGCGACGATGCGGGCGGCCGGGGCCGGGTTCCGGTCGTCCACTGTGGACCTGACCCGGGCCGTCACGGAACCCGCCACCCACCACGAGATCTCGCTCGTCAGTGAAGCGGCACGACGCACCCGCGGCGCGATGTCGGCGTTCCTCAAGGTGTTCGACGTCGTGCCCGGCGGGCACCGGGCCATGGTCCTGCACACCTACGACCGGACCCGGTAGCCCGCCCGCTCACGCGCGCAGGCTCGCGCCCTTCGTCTCCGGGATCCCCTTCACCAGCACCGGCAACGCGATCAGCGCCACGACGCTCGCGTAGACCGCCGGCGCGATCAGCGCCCCGGTTCCGTCGACCAGCAGTTCGCTCACCAACGGCGCCGTGCCGCCGAAAACCGCGTACGCCACGTTGTACGGCAACGCCATCCCGCTGAACCGGACGTTCGCCGGGTACAGCTCGAGCACCGACAGCGCGCCCATCTGGAGCAGGCACACCGCGAACACGAACGCCAGCAGCGCGACCACGACGGCGACCGGGTTGCCGGTGCCGATCAGCAGGTACGCCGGCACGACGAGGACCACCGCCGCGACCGCGCCCAGCCGGACCTGGCCGCGACGGCCGTGGCGGTCGGCGAGGACGCACAGAACCAGCGTCACCGGGACCGAAACGAGGTTCGCCGCCGTGGTCAGCGCGAGCACCGTGCCGCTCGGCATCCCGATCGCCTCGCTCAGGTACGTCGGCAGGTACCCGAGGAACATGTGGGTCAGCAGGCCGAGCACCGCGAAGTACACGAACAGCACCAGCAGCGTCCGCCAGTGCCCGCGCACCAGCTCGCGGAACGGCTTGGCCGGCGCCGCCTGCGCGCGCATCTCCGTGAAGACCGGGCTCTCCTCGACCCGCAGGCGCAGCACCAGGCCGACCACCGCGACGAGTCCCGCGAGGACGAACATCCACCGCCAGCCGTCGGTCGCGAACCGGTCGCCGAACGCCGACCGGAACACCAGCGCCACCGCCGTCGCGCCCACCGCGCCGAGCATCGTGGACGACCCGACCAGGCCCATGTACCACGCGCGACGGCCGTCGGGCGCGTGCTCGACGGTGAACGTCAGCGCCCCGGTGTACTCCCCGCCCGCGGAAAACCCTTGCACCAGGCGGCAGACGAGCAGCAGCACCGGAGCGAGAACACCGGCGGACGACCATCCCGGCAGGAGACCCATGAGCGCGGTCGCGGCGCCCATGAGGATGATCGACAGGCTGAGCGCGCTGCGCCGGCCGCGGCGGTCGCCGATCCGGCCGAACACCACCGCGCCGAGCGGCCGGGCGACGAAGGCCACGCCGTAGACGGCGAACGTGCCGAGCAGCGCGGCGGTCCGGTCGCCCGGCGGGAAGAACGTCAGGGCGAGGACCCCGGCGGTGTAGCCGTACAGCGTGAAGTCGAACCACTCCACGAAGTTCCCCACCGACGAGGCGAACACGACTCCTCGCCGCATCTTGGTGGTGCGGACCCGATCGGACGACAGCACGCTCATCACGCCTCCATGGGTGGTGCTCGCCAGAGTCGTTCGAGTGTGCGGTGGCGGCCCGGTCACCGGCCATCGCCGGATGTCGCGTCCGGCGGGACGGGAAGGCGACGTTCGTCGCTCCTCAGCGGCCCGGGTGGTCGCGGTACGCGGCGGCGAGGACCCGCAGCTTGAGCCCGAGGTGGAGCACGAGCCGGTCGTCCCCGGAGTCCAGGCTGCACCCGGTGATCTGCTCGATCCGCTTCAGCCGCTGGTACAGCGTCGCGCGGTGGACCCGCAGGGAGTCGGCCGTGCGCTGGATGTTCCCGGCGTGGTCGAAGAACTCCGTCAGCGTCGTCATCAGCACGTGGTGGGTGTCCTCCTGCTCCACCGCGGTGAGCGCCGGCACCGAAGACGCGTCGAGCAGGTCCTCGGCCGGGAGCTTCAGCAGGAGCTCGTACGGGCCCAGCTCACCCCAGCGGGCGAGGTTCCCGGTGCCGGGCAACAGGAGTGCCGCCCGTGCGGCGAGCAGCGCCTGCTGGTAGGACGTGACGACCTCGCCGAGGTTCGCCACCGTGCCGCCGAGCCCGAAGACCGGCCGCGCGGTCTCGTCGCCGAGGCGCCGGAAGCGGGCGGTGATCCGCTCGGCGACCGCGTCGACCAGGCCGCGGGACGGCGGAACGCGCTGGACGAGCAGGATCCAGGCCCGCGACCGGTTCGCCGCCATCAGCGCGACGTCGTCGGTGACCGCGCGGACCCCGTCTTCGACCGCCGCCTCGAACGCGACCTCCTGCGGCGCGGCGGCCGTCCCCGACGCCGGGCCCTGCACGGCGAGCACGGTGAAGCAGGTGCTCTCGGCGCCGAAGAGCTGTTCGGCACGCAGGTCTTCGATCGCCTGCGTGCGCACCGCGAGGTCGCCGGAGACGAGCTCGCGCAGGATGCCTTCCTGCCGCGCCTTCGAGCGTTCGTGCAGCAGCAGCCGGCGCAGCAGCATCGCGCCCGCGGTGGCGGCGGCCTCGCCCGCGGCCGCCGTCTCCTCGTCGGTGAACGTGCCGTCCTTGTCGATCAGCCAGAGGTACCCGAGCAGCATGCCGTTGCACCGCACCGGCGCGCACAACCGTGGCATCGCGCCCTCGACGTCGACCACACCGGGCGCGACCCAGCGCGCGATGCCCTGGGCGAGGATGTGGTCGACGATCTCCGGCGGCACCGACCGGTTGAGGACGGACGTGACGCGCACGGCGTCCTCGTCCCCGAAGTGGCGGCTCGCGGCGAGCAGCCGGATGGCGGGGTCGTCGATCGCGACCGACCGCTGGAGGCGCTCGGCGAGTTCGTCCACGATGGACTGGAGATCGCGATCGGACACGGCGCTCCCTTCCCGGCCGCCGCCCACGGTAGCCGAGCGGGGAGCGCTCAGCCCAGCACCGTGCCCGAGCTGCCGGTGTTGCGCGGGCGTTTGCGGGAGAACGCGCCGAGGTCGATCTCCAGGCCGGTGTGGACACCCCTGCAGCGAACGGGCTCGGTGTCGTGGTCGGCGCCCGCCTCGACCCGCTCGACCAGCGTCGCCATGAGCCGGCCGACGACGGGGGCGTTCTTGAACTGGTTGCCGCTGGTGCCCATCGCGACGTAGAAGCCGGGCAGCTCGGTGCGGTCGTAGATCGGCGTCCAGTCGTCGGCGGCGTCGTACACCCCGACGACCCCGCGGGCCCGGTTGGGCACGCGCAGCCCGGGCAGCCGGCGCGCCGCCCGCGTCACCTGGGCTTCGAACACGGCCATGGTCGGGTGCGGGCCGGCGTCGTCGGGGTCGTCGAGCCACTGCAGCGGGTCGCAGGCGGGCTCGGTGCCGCCGACGAGCAGGCCGCCGCCGACCTCACCGCGGAAGTAGGTGCCCAGGTCCATGTCCGCGATCGCCGGGCCGACACCGCCGGGCGGGTGGTACCCCTCAGGCGCCTGCACGTGGGCGACCTCCTGCCGCAGCGGCCGCACGCCGATCGTGAAGTCCGCCCCGACCCCGGCGAGGGTGTTGAGCTTGCCCGACCACGGCCCGGCGGCGTTGACCACGACGGGCGCGGAGATCTTCGTGCCACCGGCGAGGACCACGGCACTCACCCGGCCGCTGCGGGACTCCACCCCGGACACGGTCGCGCGGAACCGGAACTGCGCGCCCTCCCGCCCGGCCGCCGCGGCCAGGTTCAGCGCGGCGAGCTGCGGATCGGTGACGTACCCGGCGTCGGGGGTGTAGACACCGCCGAGGGTCTCCGTGGCGTCGGCCCCGAACGCCTCGTCGTCGACACGCTTGGGCGGCCAGTAGCGGCCGGTGTCGATCCCGGGCACGCGCTCGGCGAGGGTGGCGCTGTCCCACTCCGTGTAGGGCACGCCGACCTGGTCGAACAGCGGCAGCCAGCCGGCCCGCGGCGCGGCTTCGACGTCGAGCATCACCAGGCCGCTGCGTTCGAACCGGGCCAGGGCGCCGACGTCGTGGCCGAGGTGCTCGGCCCACGCCGACCAGCAGAAGTGCGCCTCCCAGGCGGCGGTCACCCCGGCGAGAGTGGAGAAGTTGTAGCGCACGACGGCGCTCGAAGCGCTCGTCGAGCCCTGCCCGGCGCCGCTCGCGCGGTCCACCACCACGACCCGGCGGCCCGCCCTGGCCAGTTCCAGCGCGATCGCCGCCCCGATCACGCCGGCGCCGACCACCACGACGTCCGCGCTGTCTTCCGAGCTCATCGTCCACGTCCTCCCGGTGCTCCCCGCGACCCAGTGTGCGGGGTCCGGCGGCCGCCGTCGCCCGACACCTGTCGCGATCCGGGCCTGCAGCGGGCAACGGATGTCAATTGGCCCGGCCGGTGGTCACGGCCGAGAGTGGGAGGACGTCACCCACGCACGGACGGGAGTACGGCATGTGGCTCGCAGGAGCGACCGTCATCGACGGGACCGGCGCGGATCCGGTCTCCGGCCAGGCCGTCCTGGTCGAAAACGGCCGGATCGCCGCGGTGGGCGGGACACCACCCGCCGGCGCGGACGTCCTCGACCTTTCGGGGTGTCACGTCACGCCCGGGCTGATCGACGCGCACGTCCACCTGGGCCTGTCCAGCGACCTGGACAAGCTGAGCACGTCGCGGCAGCTGTCGGTCGCGGAGATCGCCGCCGACATGTTCGCCAACTGCCGCCGGACGCTGGAGTCGGGCTTCACGACCGTGCGGGACACCGGCGGCATCGACGACGGGCTCGCCCGAGTCGTCGCGGACGGCCGGATCCCCGGCCCGCGCATCCTCCACTGTGGACCGATCCTCGCCCAGACCGGTGGGCACGGGTACCTCGGCGCGGAGTGGGACTCCGCCGACGACTGGGCCGCCCGCCAGATCCCCGGCCTGGTCGCGCTGTCCCTGCTCTCCGACGGCCCGGACGCCGTGCGCCGCAACGCCCGGGAGGCGTTCCGCCGTGGCGCGGGCTTCCTCAAGATGTGCGTCACCGGCGGTGTGGTGTCCCGCCACGACAAACTGAGCGACACGCAGTTCACCTACGACGAGATCGCCACGGCCGTGGCCGAGGCGCGGGCGCGCGGCACCTACGTGACGGTCCACGCCCACAACAACGCCGGCCTGCGCACCGCGATCGACGCCGGCGCGCAGTGTGTCGAGCACGGTTCGGCGGTCGACGCGGAGATGGCCGCGCACATGGCCGAGAAGGGTGTCGCCCTGGTGCCGACACTGGCCGTGGCGCACGCCCTGCTCAAGGACTCGACCGAGGCCGGGCTGCCCGCGCACATCGGTGAACGCGTCGGCGACGTCATCGACGGCCAGGCCGACGCCATCCGCGCC
Source organism: Amycolatopsis sp. NPDC104863 (assembly GCF_055582965.1). NCBI lineage: Bacteria > Bacillati > Actinomycetota > Actinomycetes > Pseudonocardiales > Pseudonocardiaceae > Amycolatopsis > Amycolatopsis sp. NPDC104863. Next base: position 14,901 of record NZ_JBVJOW010000001.1, on the reverse strand, counting down.
GCCCGCGCGGCCGGTGTGCTCATCGGGTCGGGCTCGGACTACATCGGGCCGAACCAGGACCACCGCGGTCACGAGCTCGTGCTCCGCAGCGAGATCGAGTCGCCGATGCAGGCGCTCGTCTCGGCGACCCGGGACAACGCCCGTGTCCTGCGGATCGACGGCGAGGTCGGCACGATCGAGCCCGGCAAGCTCGCCGACCTGACGGTGTTCGCGAGTGATCCCCTGGCGAACCCGCTCGTCTTCGACGACCCTTCGCAGGTGCAGGTCGTCCTGCAGCGCGGCCGCGTGGTCAAGGACGTCCGGTGAGCGCCTACCCCGCGACCCGCACGACGGAGGGCGTCGTCCGGGTCGCCGGTGTCGACTTCCCCGACCCGTACCAGTGGCTCGAAGAAAGCAGCACCGAAGTCCGGCAGTGGCAGGACGAGCAGGCCGCCCTCGCCGACTCCTACGTCCACGACTGGCCGCACTTCGCCACGCTCCGGGAGAGCGTCCGGCACTTCTTCACCGCGCGGTCCGGGTCGTACCCGGCGCCCGCCGGACGGCGGTGGGTCCGCAGCGAAATCCCCGAAGGCGCGACGCAGGCGCGGGTGGTCCTCTCCGACGAGCGCTTCGGCGACGGCGAGGTGCTCTTCGACGCGGCCCAGGAGAACCCGGGGAAACCGCCGTTCGTCTCCTGGGTGACCGCGTCGCCGGACGGGCGGTACATCGCAGTCGGCGTCTGCGACGACGGCAGTGAACGCAACACGATCCGCCTGATCGACGCCGAGAGCGGCGAACGGCTGCCCGCGCCTTCCCAGCCGCTGCTCGACAACTGGACCGGCGGGGCGCGGTGGCTGCCCGACTCCAGCGGGTTCGTGTACACCGCCATGCTCGGCGAGAACACCGACCTGCGCCATGAAGTCCTGTTGTACCGGCCCGGTTCGGGCGAGACCACGACGGTCGACGCGCCGTGGCTGCCCGACCAGGACTACCGGACCGTCGTGTTCTCCACCGACGGCAAGCGTGCGATCGCCGTCCAGCACCTCCTCGCGCCGCTCCCGGTCGCGGTGGCCGACCTGGACGGGTCGCCCGAGCCGGTCTGGCGGCCGTTCGTCACCGACGCGTCCGTGGGCAGCCTGTACGGGCACCTCGTCGGCGACCGCTGGATCGCCGTCTCCGACTTCGGCGCGCCTCGCGGCCGGGTGGTCGCGATCGCGCTGGACAACCCGACACCGTCGGATCCGTCCACCTGGGACGAACTGGTGCCCGAGTCCCGCGTCGCACTCAGGTCGGTGACGCCGGTCGGTGACCACCTCTACGTCCTCGGGCTGGACGACACCTACAGCCAGGTCCGGATCTTCACCGCCGAGGGCGCCCTGGCCGGGCACGTGCCGCTGCCCGGCCGCGGCGCCGTGGTCGAGCTGCCGTTCCCGATGATGGCCCTGTACCCCGAAGGTCTCGACGACGAATACGCTTTTGCGTTCACGACCTTGACGACGTCGGCCGGCTACTACCGGCACCGCCTCGGGTCCACTGTGGACGAACTGTCGGCACCTCGGACCACGATCCCGGACACGGTCGTCGAGGACGGCTGGACCACGTCACCGGACGGGACGCGGGTCCCCTACCACCTCGTCCGGCGCACCGACCTGCGGCTCAACCGTCCCCGCCCGGCGCTGGTCTTCGGCTACGGCGGGTTCAACGCGCCGTGGCACCCGGTCTTCCCCGGCCCGATGTCGTCCTTTGTGGACGCGGGCGGCGTGCTGGTGCACGTCCACCTGCGCGGTGGCGGGGAGTTCGGCCGCGAGTGGTGGGAGCAGGGCCGGCAGAAGAACAAGAAGAACTGCTACGAGGACCTGCACGCGATCGCCGAAGACCTGGTCGCCACCGGGGTCACGAGCCCCGGCCTGCTCGCCGTGAGCGGCGGCTCGAACGGCGGGCTGCTGGCCGGGGTGGCGGCCACGCTCCGGCCGGCGCTGTGGGCGGTGTCGGTGCCGCGAGTGCCGTTCCTGGACGCCATCGGGGCGACCCGGGACGGCTACGGGCGGTTCGTCGTCGACCTCGAGCTGGCCGACCTCGACGACCCGGACGACGTCCGGCGGCTCGCCTCGCTTTCGCCGTACCACCTGGTCCGGGACGGCGTCGACTACCCGGCGGTCTACCTCGACGCCGGCGACACCGACCCGCGGTGCCCGCCGTGGCACGCCCGCAAGTTCGCCGCGCGGCTGCAGGCCGCCACGGCCGGGCCGAACCCGGTCCTGCTGCGGATCTGGCGCGACGTCGGCCACGGCTGGGCCACCGACAAGGACGTGGCCATCGAGGAGCACACCTCGTGGCTCGCCTTCGTGATGAAACAACTGGGGATGACGCCGCGGCCGCTCAGCAGCAGTGGTCGCCGCGCCAGGCCTCCCGCCCTTCCCTGACCGCCACCGCCGCGATGACCAGGGCGACGACCGGGTCGGCCCACGACCAGCCGAACAGCGCGTTGAGCAGCAGCCCGGCCAGCAGCACACCGGAGAGGTAGGTGCACAGCAGCGTCTGCTTCGAGTCCGCCACCGCGCTGGCCGAGCCGAGTTCCCGGCCGGCGCGGCGCTGGGCGTGGGAAAGGAACGGCATCACCAGCAGGGAGACGGCGGCCAGCACGATGCCGGCCGTGGAGTGCCCGGCGGAGTCCGTGCCCAGCAGGGACCGCACGGACTCGACGGTGACGTAGGCGGCGAGGGCGAAGAACGACACCGCGATCACCCTCAGCGCGGTCCGTTCGCGCGCTTCCGGATCGGCGCCGGAGAACTGCCAGGCGACCGCGGCGGCGGACGCGACTTCGATGACCGAGTCCAGCCCGAACCCGATCAACGCCGTCGAGGAGGCCACGGTGCCGGCGGCGAGCGCGACGACCGCTTCGAGGACGTTGTAGGTGATCGTCGCGGCGACCAGGAGCCGGATCCGCCGGGTCAAAACCACGCGGCGGTCCTCGGCGACGGACGTCACCGGTCCACCGCTTCGTCGTCCAGGCAGGGCTCGGCGGGGTCGACAGCGAGGACGACCTGGACCAGTTCGCGCAGGGCCCGGGCCAGGTGCCGGTCGGCGAGGGCGTAGCGGACCTGGCGGCCCTCGTAGGTGGCGACGACCAGCCCGCAGCCGCGCAGGCAGGCGAGGTGGTTGGAAACGTTGGAGCGGCTCAGCTCCAGCTCGGCGGCGAGCCGGCCGGGATAACTGACGCCGTCGAGCAGGGCGACCAGGATCCGGCAGCGGGTCGGGTCGGCCAGCGCCCGGCCCAGGCGGGCGAGCGCCGATTCACGGGTCTCACAGGTCAGCACACAGAGAACAGTACAGCGAACGCTGACATGACGACAACCGGTCTCTTTTGCCTGAGCCGGCTTCAGTCCGGCCGGCCTGGGGACACCGCGGCGCGCACCGGGCCTTCGAAGAGTCCCGCGATCCGCGCGTAGCCGACGTCGTTGGGGTGGAACCAGTCGTCGGCGAGGCTGCCGCGCAGCGGCCCCAGTGCCCCGCCGCGCAGGTCCGCGACGCGGATGTCGCCCCGGGCTCCCGCGGCGTCGAGGAGCGCGTTGACCGCTCGCGCTTCGGTGTTGCCCTGGGGCAGGGTGGCGACCACCGAACGCCCGGCGGGGAGCCGGGCGAGCAGTTCGGCGAAGCCGGCCACGACTCCGCGGCGGCGAGCCCGGGTCAGCATGTCGTTCGCGCCCACCAGCACCGTCACCAGAGCCGGCGGCGAAGGCAGCGCGAGCAGCCGGGGCAGCTGGTCGCCGAGGACGTCGGCGACCCGGGCGCCGGACGCCGACAGGTTGACCACCGCGAAGGGCTCGTCGAGCCGGGCGTTCAGCCGCGGGACCCAGCCGCCGCCCACCTCCGCCGAGCCGATGCCCTGGGTCATCGAGTCGCCGAGCGCGACCCACAGTGGAAGTCCCGAGCCGAGCGCGGTGCGGTTGCCCTCCGCCCAGGCCCGCGCGAACGGCTCCTTCTGCGCCCGGACCCGGCCGATCCCGGGGACGACGACGGAAGCCACGTCGAGCAGCCGGCCCGACCAAGTCCGCCTCGGCACCGCACAGTCCTTTCGATCGCCTCCGCGGGAGTTCGGCGCCGGGCGCGTCCCGGATGGGTCAGCCGACGGGGTCGGACAGGGAGCGGATCCGGGTGAGCAGGTTCGCGGTCGTCGTCCCGCAGAGCTCCGCGAGCCGCTCCAGGGCCGCGGGGTCCAGGTGCACCTCCTGCGGGGCGTCGCCGGCGCCGCACTCGGCGAGCTTGCCCTCGGCCCAGCGGCGGAACGGCGCCAGGTCCTGGTGCTGCGCGCGGACGACGCGGCGCAGGTCGACCCGGACCCCGGTCGACTCCGTGGCGTCGAAGGTGCCGAAGTAGCGCTCGCCGACCCGGGCGAGCAGGGCTTCGGGAGACACCTCCAGCGCCAGGCACAGCTCCACCAGGCGGACGACCGAGCACTGCCGGGTGCCGAGCTCGTAGGTGGCGAGGGTCTGCAGCGAAAGGTCGCTGTGCAGCCGGTGGTTGAGGTCCCGGCGGGTCAGGCCGCGTTCCTCGCGCAGCCGGCGGAGCTCCTCGCCGAGCATCTGCTGGTAGGCACCGGCATCCAGCTGCACCATCGCCCCTCTCCGTCGGTGTGGCGGACGCGGGGGGGAAAAAGAAAAAATCGCCTCCCCCCCCCGCGGTTCCCCGCCGAGAGGCGAACGGGAAGCGCGCGGGGGGAAACCGTAGACG
>NZ_JBVJOW010000001.1:0-10181 GCF_055582965.1 Amycolatopsis sp. NPDC104863 | reverse complement strand
CGCCTACCGCCCCTCCTCTCCGCCCCGCCCCCCACCCCCCCCCCCCCCCCCCCCCCCCCCCCCCCCCCCCCCCCCCCCCCCCCCCCCCCCCCGACACATTAGCCTCGCCCCGTCGCGGTTCCCCGCCGAGCGGCGAGTGGCAGGCGCGCGGGGCGAGCCCGTAGATTGTGACGGGGCCGGTGTGAAGAGTCCGGCGGGAGCGGACGCTGGACGAGGAGGTGCTTGCGGGTGCCCGAGAGCTCCGCCTCCCTCGACCGGGTGACCGGGTTGCCCGGTCGCGCGGTGCTGGAAGCCGAGCTGACCCGGCTGCTGGCGGCGGAAACCGGTCCCCAGGTCGTGGTGCTGCTGGTGGGCCTCGACGGGTTCGCCGTGGTGCGCGACGGCCTCGGGTTCGACGCGGCCGAAGAGCTCCTCGCCGGGGTGGCCCGAACGCTCGAGGACGTCTTCCGCGACCACCGGGCGGTGCTCGCGCTGCTGCCCGGTGACGTGTTCGCCGTCGCGCTGACCGGCGAACACGGCGAAGTGTCGGTGGGAGAGCTCGCGGAGTCGGCGATCACCGCACTGGGCCGTCCGTCCTATGTAGACGGAGTTGGGGTCGGGGTCAGTGCGAGCGTGGGTGTTTTCCTCGTCGACGTCCGGAAGGCGCTCGCGCCGGAGGCGATCCGGTCGGCGCAGGTCGCGCTGCGCCGCGCGAAGGAGCTCGGCCGGACCCGGTGGGTGCTGTTCGACCCGGTGGCCGGGCACGCGGACGCCGAGCGGTACCGCCTCGCGTGCGGCATCGCGGGCGCGCTGGCCTCGGGCGAGATGGCGGTCGGCTACCGGCCGCACATCGTGCTCCCGGACGGCGCGATCATCACCTCGCTCAACGCCGTGCTGCGCTGGCGCCACCCCGAGCTCGGCGAGCTGCGGCCCGAGGAGTTCTACCCGCTCGCCGAGACGACCGGCATGACGGTGGCGCTCGGCCGGCACCTGCTGGCCGAGAGCCTGCGCGCCGCCGGCGACTGGCGGGCCCGGTTCGGCGACGACGCGCCCATGGTGTGCCTGACCCTGCCGCGGCGGATGGCGATCGACGGCGACCTCGTGCGCCTCGTCGGCCAGGAGCTCGACCGCAACGGCCTCCGGCACCGGCACCTCATGCTGTGCACGGACGGAGCGTCCCTGCTCGACGACCGCGGCGACCTGCTCGGCTCCCTCGCCGAACTGGCCGGGGCCGGGGTGGTGTTCATCGTCAACATCACGGGGCTGGCCGAGCTGGAGCTGCTGCCCGCCCTCGAGGTCCCGGCGCCCGCGGTGATGCTGACCGGGGCGATCATCGACGCACTGGAGGTCGACGACCCGCCACGGCAGGCCGTGCGAGCCGTCCGCCAGGTGGTCGAGCGCGCCGAGGAGCTCGGAATCAAGGTCGGCGCCCGCGGCGTGCTCTCCGAGGCGCACGCGGAGCTGCTGTTCGGCATCGGGGTGGTGGTCGCCTCCGGGCCGTACCTGCCCACGTACTCGACGGCCGCGGAAGCCGAGACGTGGGTGGGCCGCGTCTTCCCGATGGGCTGACCGGGGCTCAGGCGATCAGCTCCGCGAACCGCTCGGGACTGACGTTCCCGCCGCCGATGATCACCCCGACCCGGCCGGACGCGGCCACCCGGCCGTCGAGCAGTGCGGCCAGGCCGGTCGCGCCGCTGGGCTCGAGGACGAGCTTGAGGCGTTCGAAGGCGAACCGCATCGCCTCGCGGACGGCGTTGTCGGAGACCAGCGCGATGTCGTCGACCAGGGTGCGGTTGATCGAGAAGGTCAGCTCGCCCGGGATCGAAGCGGCCTGGCCGTCGGCGATGGTCCGCGGGACGGGGATCGAGACGCGTTCGCCCGCTTCGAGGGAGCGCTTGGTGTCGTCCCCCTCCGCGGGTTCGACGCCGATGACGCGGATGCCGGGCTGCAGGGCTTTCGCGGCGGTCGAGCTGCCCGCGATGAGGCCGCCGCCGCCGACCGGGACGACCAGGGTGTCCACCGGTCCGGCGTCCTCGAGCAGCTCCAGCGCCGCGGTGCCCTGGCCGGCGATGACGTGCGGGTGTTCGTAGGGCGGGATCAGCGCCAGGCCCCGTTCGGCCGCCAGTGCCTCGCCGAGCGCGACCCGGTCGCCGGTGTACCGGTCGTAGGTGACGATCTCGGCGCCGTACCCCCTGGTGGCGTCCACTTTGGACTTCGGGGTGTCCTCCGGGACGAGGATGACCGCGCTGCTGCCGAGTTCGCGGGCGGCGAGCGCGACGGCTTGGGCGTGGTTGCCCGAGGAGTACGCGGCGATCCCCTTGGCCAGCTGCTCCGGTGAGAGCCGGGACGCGGCGTTGTACGCGCCGCGGAACTTGAAGGCCCCGATGCGCTGGAGGTTCTCGCACTTCAGCAGGACTTCGGCGCCGACGAGGTCGTCGAGGGTGCGGGAGCGCACGGCCGGGGTCCGGTGGGCGACCCCGGCCAGCCGGGCGGCGGCGTCGCGGATGTCGTCGAGGGTCACGGGCGGGGTCATGGTGCTCCTTCGGCGCGGATTTCGGCGAGGTAGGTGTAGGCGGAGGCGCGGGAGATGCCGATCCGGGCGGCGACCTGCGGCACCGCCCGCCGGACGGCGAAAACGCCGCGCCGGTGCAGGCTGCGGAAGAGGTCGAGGCGTTCCTCGCGGCTCAGCGCGGCCCACGGCTTGCTCAGGCGCAGCTGGTGTTCGTCGACGATCGCGTCCACCACGGCGTCGACGTCGTCGCCGAACGTCGTGGTCGGCGCTTCCGCGGCCGTCCCGACGTCGGCCAGCTCATCGACCAGGGTCCGCAGCTGCCCCAGGGCCGTCACGTCGAGGTTGACGCACAGGGCGCCGAACACCGCGCCGCCGCTGTCGCGGACCAGCATCGTCGAGGACTTCACGAGTTTCCCGGACGCGGTGCGGGTGACGTAGTTCAGCTGGTCCTCGGCGGTGTCGCCCTGGGCCAGCAGGCCCATGCCGATTTCGCTCATCGCCCCGCCGACCCCGCGTTCGGTGACCGACCCGGCGATCGCCACCACCGAGGCCTCCGGACGGCGGAAGTCGTGGACGACGACTTCGCAGAACGAGCCCAGGGTCGCGGCGATGCCGTCGGCCACCGGAGCGAGCGCGGCGAGGATGGCGTCGCGCTCAGACATCGCGCACCCGGGCGAGCGCTTCGACCTCGACCACGCCGCCGTAGGGCAGCGACGCGGCCCCGACACAGCTGCGAGCCGGTCGCGGCTCGGCGAAGAAGTCTTCGTAGACGCGGTTGAGGCCGTCCCGGTCGGCGATGTCGGTCAGGTAGGCGACGACCTTCACCACGTCCGCGCGGCTCGCCCCCACCGACCTCAGGGCGGCGTCGAGGTTGGCGAACGCCTGGGCGCACTCGGCGGTGAACCCGCCGGGCGCCAGCGCGCCGGTCGCGGTCACGCCGAGCCGGCCGGACACCGTGACGAGGTCACCGCTGCGAAACGCGGCGGGGTAAGGGTGCTCGTTGCTCACCAGACTGACTGTATAGGACCTGGACGAACAGTCCAGATGATGCGCGTCACCCCTTGGCGGCGCGCCCGAGGCGGATCGCCGAGACGAGGAAGAAGATGCCGCCGAGCACGGCGTAACCGGCCACAGTGGACAGTGACGGGTTCGCCCCCGACGCGCCGATGACGAAGTTGGCCCCGGCCAGCACGGAAATGCCGCCGCTGAGGATCATCGGCCACTGGCCGCCCATCTTGCGCCGGGTGACCCCCACGACCAGCTGGACCAGCCCGGCGACGATCGCCCAGGCGCCCCACACCCGCAGCACCGCCGGGATGCCGGAAGTGGCGGCGACACCCACGCCGATGGTGGCCAGCAGGCTGATCGCCATGTTCACGTACAGGCCGCGAACCGGGCTCCCGCCGCCGGCCGAGCGAGCGTCCACGACGGCCGAACCGAGGTCGAACAGCGGGTACACGACGACCAGGGCGACGCCGAGCGCCCCCAGCCCCGACTTGGTCGTCAGGAACACCAGGACCGCCCACACGATGGCGAACGCGAACCGCACGAAGTACAACCGGCGCAGAGCCGGTGCGAGCCCACCGACGGCGGGCGAGTCGACAGTAGTCATCATGATCCCCTTCAGAGCTGCGGGGAGTTTTCCCCGACGAGACAGAACGTTCTACCTCGACTCAGCTTGGCGACCCAGCCGCACGCTGTCAAGACAGAACGTTCTATCCAAAGTCTTACGCGCGAAAGCCGCTCGGGGACGACGACTGCTACTCGGCCGCGGAGTCGAGCCGGAACTGCAGGATTCCGTCGACACCCTGCAGGAACGTGTCGCAGACCTCGGCCGGGTCCGCCAGGCAGCCCGACGCCATCGCGCCGTCCCGCAGCATCACGAAGTGCCGCCCCGCCAGCTCCGGCGGCGTCTCGCCGACCTGCGCGAGCAGATCCGTGACCAACCCGCGGAACCACTCGCGGTGGGCGAGCACGGCCTGGTGCACCGGGTGCACGGGATCCGCGTACTCCGCCACGGCGTTGAGGAAGGCGCAGCCGCGGAAGTGCGCCGACCGGATGCCGTCGGTGATCGACCGGGCGATCGCCCGCACGGCCTCGACCGCGGGCAGGTCGCCGGCGAGCGCCTTCTCGAAGCCGTCGCGCTCCATCGCCGAGACACCCTGGAGGTAGGCGAGGACGAGGTCTTCCTTGCCGGGGAAATGCCGGTACAGCGTCGCGCGCGTGACCTTCGCCTCCGCGACGATCCGGTCGATCCCGACGGAGTGCAGACCCTCCGCGTAGAAGAGCCGGGTGGCCGTCGCGAGCAGCCTCGACCGCGCTTCCGACACCTGACCACGAGTGCTGTCCACCATCCGCTCGAGTTTAACAGAGAGAACGGTCGGTATCTCCGGTCTCGATCACTGCGCGGGCACGAGCGGGACGTCGAGGAGGCGCCGATCGCCGTCGATGCCGTGCGCCAGCGCGGCCGCCACGTCTTCGTGCGGCGTGCCCGGCCGAACGGCGCTGACCTCGTCGAGCAGCCGGTGGTGCTCGTCGGCGAGCTCGACGTCCAGCGCGTCGAGGTAGCCCGCCAGGTGCTCCGGGGTGCGAGGCCCCACGATGGGCACCAGCGAGGTCCGCGCCTCGGCGGCGCGCCGGCGCAGCCAGGCCAGGGCCACCTGGACCGGGCCCGTCCCCGCCTTTTCGGCGACCGCCAGGACCGCGTCGAGCACGGCCGAGCCCTCGGCTTCCCTCCCGGCCCGGCCGCTGAGCCGCCCCCGCTCACCGCGCCGGTACTTGCCGGTCAGCAGCCCGCCGGCGAGCGGGGAGTACAGGACGACACCGAGCCCGTGGGCCTCGGCCATCGGCAGGAGCTCCCGCTCCGCGGACCGCTCGGCCAGGCTGTACTCGGTCTGGATGCCCACCAGCGACGGGTGCCCGCCGAGCTCCGACCGGACCGCGGCGCCGGCGACCCGCCAGGCCGGGAAGTTCGACAGCCCGCCGTAGCGGATCTTGCCCGCCCGGACGAGGTCGTCGAAGCCGGCCAGGATCTCCGGCACCGGGGTGACCCCGTCGGGGAAGTGCGGCATGAAGACATCGACGTGGTCGGTCTTCAAGCGCCGCAGGCTGGCCTCCAGCGAGCGGACCATGGTCCGGCGGCTGTTGCCGGTGGTGCCCGGCCGGACGTCCCGCCGGCTTCCGCCGTACTTGGTGATCAGCACGAAGTCGTCGCGCTCGCGGCCGAGCAGCTCACCCAGGACGGTCTCGGCCTCGCCGTCCTGGTAGATGTCCGAGACGTCGAAGGTGGTGCCGCTCGCCACGCCCGCGGCGGATGGCGCCGAGCCGAAGTTCGCCACGCCCAGCACGTACTCTGAAGCCCGCAGTCCGATCTGACGTCCGAAAACCTGGTAGCGCAAGGAAGTCTCCCGACAGGACGAGCGGTGAGGTGCGGTCGGGACCTGGACGCCCGCCGGCGGCAGATCCTCGACGCCGCGCGCGCCCGCTTCGCCACGCACGGCTTCGCCCGGACGTCCATGACCGACCTCGTCGAGGCCTCCGGCCTCTTCGTCGGCGCGATCTACCGGTACTTCAAGGGCAAGGACGAGATCGTCACCGCCATCTGCGAGCAGGCGAGCCAGGCGCTCCCCACCGAGCTGACAGCGGCGTCCGCGCACGGGTTCCTCGAGCACATCCGCACCATGGCGCGCGAAGAGGACCACGCCCGGCTGGTCGCGCAGATCTACGCCGAAGCCGCCGTCTCCCCGCCGCTCGCCGCGCTCGTCCGCCGGCAGCTCGACGCCCTGCGCGGCGCGGTCGCCGGGCTCCTGCCCGAGCGTGAGCCGGCTGAAGCGGCGCGGATCGCCGAAGCCTTCGTGGCCTTATGCGACGGTTATTCCCAGCAGCTCGCCGTGCGCGGCGACCTCGACCCGGCGCCGTTCGCCGCGGCGCTCGTGGCGGTCATCGGGGTGTGAGCGGACCTCACCGCCGGTTCGCGCAGGTGATGCAGATCCGCGTCGCCGGGAGTGCGGTGAGCCGGCCTTCGGCGATCGGGCCGCCGCAGCGTTCGCAGATCTCGTAGACCCCCGCGCGAACGCGCTCGGCCGCCTGCCCGAGCGCCGCGAGGTCGTCCTGGGCCTGCCGCAGCAGCGCCTGGACCTGCGCCCGTTCGAAGGCGATCGTGGCGCCTTCCGGGTCGTGCTCGTCGTCGGCGCTGGTGAACTCCGACGCCGCCACGATCTCGTCCCGCTGCCGGGTCAGCGCTGCAGCCAGCCGCGCGGTCTCGGCCCGCGCCCGCTCGATCAGCTCGCTCGCGACGCGGTCATCCATGACCGACGTCGTCCGCCGGCGCCAGGAAACCCAGCAGGGACAACGCGGACGGCGCCGGCAGCGGCCCGTTCGCCGGGTGGGCGCGGAACGCCTCGAGCAGGTACGCCACCAGGCGCCGGGACGCCGCGGCGTCTTCGGGCAGGGCGGTCACGAGCCCGCCGTGCGCCAGGAAGACCACCGCCAGATCGGACGGGCGGAAGTCGGCCCGCAGCTCCCCCGCCGCCTGTGCCCGGCGGATGAGGGCCACGAGGCCTTGCTCGGCCTGGCCGCGCGACCGCGCGTGCGCCGATGCGGCGTCCGGGAAGGCGGCGAGGAACGCGGCCGGAAACCCGCGTTCTTCGCGCTGCAGCTCACAAATCGTCTCGACGAGCCGCCGGAACCCGTGCCACGGATCGGGATCGGCGAGCGCCTCGGCGAAGGCGTGGGTGCAGGTCTCCATCTGCCGGGTGAACGCGGCCCGCACCAAGGCGTCCCGGGCCGGGAAACGCCGGTACAGGGTCGCGACCCCGACCCCGGCGCGGCGGGCCACGGTCGCCATCGGCGCGTCGATCCCGCGCTCGGCGAAGACCGCGCGGGCGGCGACGAGAATGCGCTCCTGGTTGCGCCGGGCGTCCACTCGCAACTCGTCGCGGGCCGGTATCCGAGAAGAAGCCCCTGGCATTGTCTCTCACCTCGAAAGAACCAGATGATCTCGTCCATTTGCCAGCCTACGCTCGCGATCACCGACCAAGACGAGAGCGAGCTCCCACGATGCAGGCAGTGCTTTTCGACCGTTACGGCGACCCCGGCGTGCTCTACGTCGGCCAGGTGCCGCGGCCTTCCCCGGCGCCGGGCGAAGTCCTGGTGCGGGTGCGCGCGTTCAGCGTCAACGGCGGTGAGCTCGCCGCCCGCGCCGGCCGGGTCCGCCTGCTCACCGGCCGGAAGTTCCCCCAGTGCGTGGGGCTCGACCTGACCGGCGAAGTGGCGGCGCTCGGCACCGGGACGACGGGGTTCGCCGTCGGCGATCGGGTGTGGGGCGTCCTGGCCCGCACCTCGGGCTTCGGCAGCGCCGCGGAGTACGTCACGGTGTCCGCCCGGCGGCTGGGCTTGGTTCCCGATGGGCTCGATCTGGTGGATGCAGCGGCCCTCCCGGTGGCGACCACGGCGGTGACGGCGTTGCGGGAAAAGGCCGCGCTGCGCCCGGGCGAACGGCTGCTGGTCCGGGGCGCGGCGGGCGGCGTCGGCAACGCGGCCGTCCAGCTCGGTCACGCTTACGGCGCCGAGGTCACGGCTTTGGCGCGCGCCGCCAACCTCGGCTTCGTCCGCGAGCTCGGCGCCACCCGGGTCTTCGACCACCGGACCGTCGAGCCCGCGGAGCTGGGCCGGTTCGACGTCGTCCTGGACACCGCGGGCACCGGCCTGCCGACCTTCCGCCGGCTGCTGGCACCGGGCGGCCGCATGGTCACCATCGCCTTCGACCTGACCCGGCCGGTGAGCTCGCTGGGCTACATCGCGGCGAGCACGGCCCACGGGCGCGGCCGCGTCCGCGCGTTCAGCGGCAACCCCCGCCGGACGGAGCTGGACGACCTCGCCCGCCACGTGACCGAGGGAAAACTCCGCCCGGCCGTCGACAAGGTGTTTTCCCTGGCGGAGACGGCGGACGCGCACCGCGCGCTGGAAGCCGGTGGTGTGCGGGGGAAGTACGTGGTCCGGGTCGGGTAGGCCGGGTCACTTCGTCTGGACGGCACCGCAGACCACGCTGGAATGGATTTTGTCGCCGTGCTTCCGCCGCCCGGAACTGCAAGCCGGGAAGCGGACAACCCGGCGACCGTCAGTGTTGCGGCGAGCATGGCTTTGTGGTGCGAGAGTTCATCGATCCCGCCTTCCGGCGTGGCGGATGAAGTACCCCGACAGCAGGGGAATCACCGATCCGGCCGGTGGCGCTCGACAAGGTACCCGGCCAGGACCAGCCCGAGGCTGGGCAACGTGTACTTGAGCTGCGGCCAGGTGTCTTCGCCGGGTGGGTCGACGCTGGCGGTTCCCGGGTAGAGCCCGGCGGAGAGCTGAGTGACTCCGTACATGCTCGCGATCATCGCCGCGCTTTGCACTGACGCACGTGACCGGCCCGGTTTCCACAAGTGGTACAGGGCCGCCAGGGACAGCGCGGCGCCCATGCTCATCGTCTGGGCGTTGTGGAACTTGGCGTGCGGCGGCCAGGCCGGGTTGTGGATGTGCGTCTTGTTCCAGTCGGCAACGTACGAACCGACCATCGTCCCCACCGCGGACAGCGAGATGAGCACCTTGCCGAGCGGGACCTTCCCGAGGCCGGGCATCACGCCCGCCACGCCCGCGCCCGGTGGGCGGCCTCCGCCGCGTCCGGGGGCGCGGTCGGGTAGACGTCGGCTTCGAAGAACCGGGCGAACGGCAGTGTTGCCAACGTTTCCGCCGCACCGTTCTCGTCCGCGGCGATGACCTCGACGAACGTGGCCCGCCGGGCGGGGGAAACGTAGTGGGCGCCGACCCTCCCCTCCGCGCGCAGCACCGCCAACTGCTTCTGTTCGTCGTCGCGCAGGGCGGCGAACTCCGCCATGTCCGTGTCGGCACGCAGGACTCCGACCACCATGAACGTCTGCGCCGCGGGCGCGTCCGGGGTTGCTGGCATGGGCTTGCCTCTCCAAAGTGATGTCACTGGGTGACATCACCGTAGCGATGTCACTCAGTGACGTCAACTCAGACGGCGGTCCGCAGCGTGGTGAGAACGTCGTCGACGACCTGGTCCATCCCGACGTCGTCGCCGGCATCGAGCCAGCGGTCGTACGCGGTGCGGCACAGCGCGATTCCGACGTCGGCGGCCAGGCGCGCGGTGGCGTCCTCGAAACCGTGCCGCAGCAGCACTTCGGCGAGCGCGAGCCGGATCGTCTCGTACTTGATCAGCTGACGCTCCAGCAACTCCGGGTTGGCGGCGATCACGGCGCCGCGCTCACGCTGCATCGCGCGCGGCGCCAATGCGTCCCAGTCGTAACCGGCGACGGCGGACGCGATCATCCGCAGCGGCATCAGGTCGCCGTCCGCGGCGGCGATCGCCTCGACGATCGCGGTTTCGGGAATCCCGGTCGCCGCGCCGGAGAAGAGGACCTCGCGTTTGTCGGCGAAGTGCCGGAAGAACGTCCGCCTCGTGACGCCGGCGCGCGCGGCGATCTCGGTCGCGGTCGTCTTTTCGAATCCCTGCTCGGCGAAGAGCTCAAGAGCAGCCTGCTGCATGCGCTCCTTGCTGCCCGGTTCCCAGCGCGGCATGGCCGGACTATACCCGGCGGGCGGGGGGGGGGGGGGGGGGGGGGGGGGGGGGGGGGGGGGGGGGGGGGGGGGGGGGGGGGGGGGGGGGGGGGGGGGGGGGGGGGGGGGG